>NZ_JASCTH010000028.1 GCF_030009775.1 Actinoplanes sandaracinus
CGAGCAGATCCTCTTCAACGAGCTGCGCCCCGGCCAGATCGTCGTCGTCGACTGCGAGGGCGACCCGGCCAAGTTCGAGAAGGCGAAGCTGGTCTTCCAGGGCGCCGAGAAGGGCGTGACGGTGCCCGACGCGGTGCCCGCCGACCTCGCGGTGCCGACCACCGAGGAGTGACCCGCTAAGGCGTGACGTGTTCGGCCCGGCTGCGACGCAGCCGGGCCGTTCGCATATCTCGGTCGCGGCCGGTCCGGGGCGCGGCCGATCATGTGCCCCATGCAACGTCAGATCAGAGCGGTGTACGACGACAGCACCGTGACCGTCTACCAGGCGTACTCACCGGACATCGCTGATCCGGCGGTCCGTGCCGGACGGTTCGTGCCACCGTTCAAACGGGACCGGATGACCTGGATCAAACCGTCCTTCCTGTGGATGATGTACCGCTGCGGCTGGGCGTCGAAGCCCGGCCAGGAGCGGGTGCTGGCCGTGTCGATCACCCGGGCCGGTTTCGAGTGGGCGCTGGCGAACGCGTCGCTCAGCCACTACGAGCGCAGTGTCCACCCGGACCGGGCCACCTGGCAGCGGGACCTGAAACGGGCGCCCACCCGGGTCCAGTGGGACCCGGAACGCGACCTGCGCCTGCGGGAGCTGCCCTACCGGTCGCTGCAGGTCGGGCTGGGCGGGGCGGCGGCGGTGCTCTACGTCGACGAGTGGACCACCGGCATCACCGACGTGACGCCGCTGGTGGGTGAGATCCGCGCGTTGCTCGACTCCGGCGACGAACCGGGCGCGAACAGACTGCTGCCGGTGGAGCGGGTCTATCCCCTGCCCGCCGGTGTCGCCGCCCACCTGCACGCCGACCCGCCCGGGCACTGAAGCCCTCCTGGCGCCGCCGGATCAGCCCGGTGGCCGCGCTGCGGCCCCGGGCCGCCGTAGGACGCCGCGGGGGAGCCGCGGGACGGTCCTGGTGCGGTTGAGGGCGCTCTGCGCCGTACCCCGCTAGAGGTCTTGCACTCCGCCCTTGGGGGTGTCGCCGGCGAGAACGAAGTCCTCGACGCCGAGGCGCTCGACGAGGCCGTCCTCGACGAGACCGGCGAGGGCCCGGGCACGCTGCACCTCGTCCTGCCAGACCACGTCGAGGCGCTGGCGCGGAACGGGCCCGGTGGCGTGCCTCAGGACCTCCAGGAGCAGGCCGCGGACCTGCCGGTCGGTGCCGGCGTAGCGCTGCGGTTTGCGGCTCGGGCCGTCCGGCAATGGCTGGCCGGTGAGCCGCCAGGCGCACACGTCGTGGAACGGGCAGACGGCACAGCGAGGGGCGCGGGCGGTGCAGACGATCGCGCCGAGTTCCATGAACGCGATGCTGGCGCGGGCCGCGGCCGCCGAGTCGGGCGGCAGCAGCGCCTCCATCGCGGTCAGGTCGGCGGCGGTCGTGGCCTGCCCCGCATCCGGTTTGCCCTCGACCGCGCGGCAGACGACCCGGCGCACGTTGGTGTCGACGACCGGATGCCGCTGGCCGTAGGCGAACGTCGCCACCGCCCGCCCGGTGTACGTGCCGACGCCGGGCAGTGCGAGCAGGTGTTCCAGCGAGGAGGGGACGTGGCCGCCGTGCCGTTCGACGATGGCGACCGCGCACGCGTGCAGACGCATCGCCCGGCGCGGGTAGCCGAGCCGCCCCCACATCCGGATCGCTTCGGACGGCGGGTCGTCGGCGAGCGCGGCCGGGGTGGGCCAGCGGGTCATCCAGGAGCGCCAGGCGGGCTCGACCCGGACGACCGGGGTCTGCTGCAGCATCACTTCGCTGACCAGTACTCCCCAGGGGGTGGTGTCCGGCTGACGCCACGGAAGAGCGCGGGCATTTGCGGCATACCAGGTGATGGCTTCGTCGGCGAGAGTCATATCCCGTTTACTGTAAGCGGGTGCACGAGCTTGCCATCACCGTCATCGGACCGGACCGGTCCGGCATCGTGGCCGACGTCTCCGAGGCCCTGGCCGAGGTCGGGGCGAACCTGACCGACTCGACGATGACCCGCCTGCGCGGCCACTTCGCGATGACCCTGATCTGCAACGGCCTCTCTTCCCAGGACGCGGAGCGGGCACTCGGGCCGCTGGCCACCGGTGGCCTGATCGCCACCGTCCGCCCCGTCGAGCCGGAGGTGGACGAGGCGCCGGCCGGGGAGCCCTACCTGGTCAGCGTGCACGGGGCGGACCGGCTCGGCATCGTCGCCGCGGTGACCCGGGTGGTCGCCGCCGCGGGCGGCAACATCACCGACCTCACCACCCGCCTCACCGGCCCGCTCTACCTGCTGGTCGCCGAGGTGGACGTGCCGCCCGGCACCGCCGACGACCTGGGTGAGCGGCTCGCCGTGGTCGCCGCCGAGCTGGACGTCGACGTGTCGCTGCGCCGCTCCGACTCGGAGATCCTGTGAGGAAGGTGGTCACCGCGCCCGCGGCCGTGCTCAGCACTCCCGGCGCGGAAGTCGACGCGTGCGACCCGGGGATCGTCGAGCTGGCCGGGGAACTGGTCGCCATCATGCGGGCGTCACCCGGTTGTGTCGGTCTGGCCGCGCCGCAGATCGGCGTGAGCGCGCAGGTCTTCTGCGTCGACGTGACCGGCCATCCGAAGGCGGCGACCACGCACGGCGAGTTCGTCCTCTGCAACGCGAAGATCATCGAGGCGAGCCGGTGGCGTCCCGGCCGGGAGGGCTGCATGTCGGTGCCCGACCTCACCGGCGATGTGAGACGGGCCGCCCGGATCGTGGTCGAGGCGGTCCGGCCGGGCACCGGCGAACCGGTCACCATCACCACCGACGCGTTCGAGGCACGCGCCCTGCAGCACGAGATCGATCACTGCGCCGGAAAGCTCTTCCTCGATCGGGTGGCCGGGGCGCACGCCGTCTACCAGCGCAAGGTCTATCTCTAACGAGCGGTGTCGTGAGTTGGTGTCGCATAACCGGCGCGTCGTGCACATAGCGACGGGTGTGCGGGTTTACCGTTGGCGGCATCATGCGTGCGACGGTTGGTCCCCTCCCACCCGCGGTCTACTGGCGGCGGCGTGTGGTCGTGCTGAGCGCGGTGCTGCTCGGCGTCATCGTGCTGTTCAACACCTGCTCCGGTGGGGACGAACCAGACCCGAAGAAGACGTCCTCCCAGGCCTCGCAGAACCCGGCACCGGCCCCGAAGAACCCGAGCGCGTCGCCGAGTCCGTCGCTTGAGGACAGTGCGCCGCCGAAAGGCGGCGACCCCTACCCCGACCCGGCCGATCTGCTCTCCCGGCCGCCCGGCGACGGCGAGGCGCTCCCCCCACCGGCGACCTCCGCACCCGCCAATGTGCCGGCCGCCGGGCAGGGCTGCACCGACGCGGAACTCAACCTGACGCCGGTCCCCACGGACACGTCGCCGCGGCGGGGCGTCCCGACCGACATCAAGCTGAAGATCAAGAACGTCGGCAACCGCACCTGCACCCGTGATCTCGGCGCCAGCGCGCAGGAGCTCTACATCGTCGCCGCCGCACAGCGCATCTGGTCCTCCGACCAGTGCGCCGGGCTCAAGGGCAACAACGTCGTGACGCTCGCTCCCGGCGCCGAGCAGCTCTTCGAGGTCACCTGGAACGGCAAGCAGTCCAACCAGTGCACCGGCACCGCGGCGTCCGGCCCCGTCCCGCCGGCCGGCGCCTACCAATTGTTCGGGCGCCTCGATCAGATGATCAGCACCCCGGTCGTGCTCACCGTCGTCGCCTGATTTGGTCGCCGCACTCGAGCTCTACCCGGACGTCGACACGACACGCCGGATCCGTACCCTCTGGCGCGCTCTGGAAGCCGACGGCATCCCGTCCCTCGGCTCCCTGCACCAGAAACACCGCCCGCACGTGTCCCTCGCCGCCGCCCACCGCCTCGATCCGCACGCGGTGGCCGACGCCCTCGGTGACTTCCCGGTCGGCCGGGGCCTGAGCCTCGACATCGACTTCGTCGGCCAGTTCGTCGGCCGCGTCCTGTGGCTCGGCATCACCGTCACCGAGGAACTGCTCGCCCACCACCGCGCCGTGCACGAACGCCTCACCGCCGGCGGCGTAGAGGTGTGGGAACACTACCGGCCGGGGCGATGGGTGCCGCACTGCACGATCTCGCTGCGCGTGCCCAACCCGATGATGGCCCCGGCGGTCCGCCGCTGCCTGGAATACCTCCCGCTGCGGGCCACGGTCGTCGGCGCGGCCCTCGCCGACCACGCCAACGACATCAGCCATCCGCTCTGAGCCCCGAACCCCGCGCCGGGCTTCAGGTCTCGCGGCGGCTTCCGGCTCTCCCAGCATTTTTCGTACGATCCAGCAACACGCCTGTGGCTACCCCGCAAGGTCCGCGCGGCTCCCGGCCGAAGCGCGACCGCCGGGCATATCCGGTGGTCACCGGCTGGCAGTCGCCGCCGTACCACGCCGAAACAGCGGCAGCCGGCATCCCGGCGTCCACCCGGCCAGGCAGATCAACCGACCGTGGCCGGCGGTTGCAGGCGACAGCCAGCCGTAGCCCAGCCGTGAAATACCCGCCGCATTACCTACCGGAGCTACGGCTCGAGGGCTTCAGTTGTTCCGTTGACCGGCCCAGCCGTAGTTCAGGCGTGAAATCGGCGTCGGATGACCTGCTTGGGCTACGGCTGTCTCCGCCCTGCTGAGGCAGCCTTGATCCCGCTTGCCGGTGTTGTTGCGGTGCCTTCCACGGCTCTGGGGGTGTTGCTCGGGCAACTCAGACAGCCCCGACGATCAGCCGGAGCGTTGCTGGCCGTTCGCCCGGGCTGTTCTGGAGGGTTGAGGCCCGTCAGGCGGAGTGGCGTCCGCGGCGGACCTGGCGCCCGGCGAACAGCAGGCCGGTGCCGATGAGGAGGGCGCCACCCGCGTAGAGCGCGAGACTCACCGAGTCGGCCCCGGTGGCCGGCAGCCGGTCGTCAGGGGTGGCATCCGGGACCGGGGTGGTCGCCGGGACGGTCGGAGCCGCTGAGGCGGTCGGGGCGGCGGCAGGACTCTCCGAAGCCGTCGGCACGGCCGACGTAGGCGAGGCAGCGGGCGCAGTGGTGGGCGTGGTCGTGGGCGCGGTGGACGGCGCGGCCGGCGGTGCGGTCGTGGGGCGGGCGGTCGGTGTGACCGTGGTCGGGCCCGGAGTGGGAGCCTCGGCGCAGTCCGACGGCTTGCTCCATGCTCCCCGGCTGGTGGTGAAGCTGTTGTCACGGACCTCGACGACCGCCGGCTTCCGGCTGACGAACTCGTGGAACGCGCCGGCACGGACCCGCACGAGCCGGCCGTCCACGGTGAACGTGGCGTCCACGTTGGCGCCGGCCGCGTTGGCGAGGCGGGTGTGCAGGTTGCCGGCGCAGTCGCTGCGGAACGACACCGACGGCTTCGGCGAGCAGGTCCCGGAACCACCGTTGTACCAGGCCCGGACCCCGCTGGACCGGCTGCCGAGGCCGCTGGTCGATCCGAGTTTGGCGTCGCCGTACGGCGTGGTGCCGGTGGTGATCTCGTTCCGGATCGAGGTGCCGAAGATCGTGTCGACCTGGGTGTGGCAGCCGGGCACGCCGACCTCGAGGCGGACGCTGCGGTGCCCGGAGTCGATCCGGGCCCGGTCGGTGTCGTAGGCGAACTGCGGCACCGCATAGTTCCGGGCCGGCGCGGTGTAGGACACGAGCGAGAAGTCCTGCTGCTCGCCGTTGCAGAGCGGCCGGACGGCGGTGATCGTGGCGGTCCCGGCCGGCCCGTCGAAGGTGTGCTGGAAGGTGGCCTCGGCCGCGCGCACGCAGGAGCCCCCGGTGGTGGCGTTGGCGGCCGGTGCGATGCCGGCGAAGGCGCTGGTGGCGACGACGGTGCCACCGAGGACGAGCATGAAGCGACGCAAGATTCCGGCCCCCACAGGATCGGGTCGGGGGCGGTCTCACCACTGACTCCCCGGGCCGCAATGCGGTGACCGATCGAAGCTCGGCCCGGATCATAATCTCCCCAGTTACGGGTGCTCGCGACGTTTTGTCCCGGCGGTGAGAAGGCTAGGCATCACCTGTGAGTCACAACAGTGGCCATTACGGTGGGTGATGTCGACCATCGTCGGATAGTTCCTGTGCGGCCTAATGCAGTGGCGCGATGTCACAGCCGACCGATTGCTGAGTGACGCGAATCACTCCAGGATTCACCATGTGACTCCCTGTGTCGATCGAGGTCGAGACAGGTTGTCCCCCGAACGGTTCGGGCGGCTGGTCTGCCAGGCCGGCCCTCACCGCCCGCAGCTCCGTGGAGACCACCGCGGACGCCTGGAAGGCCGGGGAATCAGACGTAGCGTTCGAGAATGGAGGCCTCGGCGAGCCGGGACAGACCCTCCCGCACGCCCCGCGCCCGCGCGTCACCCACACCCTCGACGGCCTGCAGGTCTTCGACGGTGGCGCCGAGCAGACGCTGAAGGCTGCCGAAGTGGTCGACCAGCCGGTCGACGATCTGCGCGGGCAGGCGCGGCACCTTGGCGAGCAGCCGGAAACCGCGCGGCGAGACGGCCGAGTCGAGGGAGTCGGAGGCGCTGGGATAGCCGATCGCCTTGGCGACCGCCACCAGGTCGATCATCTCGGTGGCGGTCAGCAGGTCGAGTTCGACCAGCGCCTCGTCAAGGGTGCGGGCCTTACGGCCGGACGGCAGGTAGTCGCGGATGACCAGGGTGCGGTCGGAGTCGACGCCGGCCATCAACTCGTCGAGCTGGAGAGCCAGCAGGCGCCCGTCGGTGCCCAGTTCCACCACGTAACCGGAGATCTCGTCGGCGATCCGGCGAACCATCTCGAGCCGCTGCACCACCGCGACGGCGTCGCGGACCGTCACGAGGTCTTCGATCTCCAGCGCCGACAGGGTGCCGGACACCTCGTCGAGCCGCAGCTTGTAGCGCTCCAGCGTGGCCAGGGCCTGGTTGGCGCGGGACAGGATGGCGGCCGAGTCGTCCAGGACGTGCCGCTGACCGTTCACATAGAGGCCGATGATGTGCATCGACTGGCTCACGGAGATCACCGGGTAACCGGACTGTTTCGCCACCCGCTCGGCGGTGCGGTGCCGGGTGCCGGACTCCTCCGACGGGATGGACGGGTCGGGCATCAGGTGCACGGCGGCGCGGACTATGCGGGTGCCGTCGCTGGACAGGACCACCGCGCCGTCCATCTTGCACAGCTCACGGAGCCGGGTGGCGGAGAACTCCACATCGAGCGGGAAACCGCCGGTGCAGATGGTCTCGACGACGGTGTCATAGCCGAGCACGATGAGGGCGCCGGTGCGGCCCCGGAGGATGCGCTCCAGACCGTCACGCAGCGCGGTGCCCGGGGCCATCAGGGCGAGGTTGGCCCGGAGCGGATCGCTCGCGCCGCCGGTGAGGCCGGCGTTTGCCGTCGGTGTCATCGCGCGATGGCCCGCGCCGTTGACGCCGGGACGCGGCGTTGAACTGGCGGAGGGCTTGGAACCATCGCGGTCGAGCGGCACCCGGACATTCTACGGACTGTCATCCGGACCAACGAGTCGTGGATTGATGAATGTTCCGTAGCGTGATGAAACGTGACTCTCCGTCATCGGGAACCGTGCTCTGCGGAGGCTCGCGCTGCGCTCTGCAACGCAGACTGCAGATTGCCCACCTCGATGACCTCCATGCTCTTCGGCACGCCGGCCATGCCGTCGGGGCCGCAGCCGGGCGGCACCAACGCGACCTTGAACCCGAGCCGGGCCGCCTCGGCGAGGCGCCGGCCGACCGCGCCGACCCGGCGGATCTCCCCGGTCAGGCCGACCTCACCGATCGCCACCAGGTGCGGCGCCATCGCCAGGTCGAGGCCGCCGGAGGCCACGGCGAGCGCCATCGCCAGATCGGCCGACGGCTCGATCAGCCGGATGCCGCCCACCGTCGCCGCGAACACCTCACGGTTGTAGAGCTTGAGCTGTTTGGTGCGGCGCTCGAGCACGGCCAGCACCATGGCGAGGCGGGCGTGGTCGAGACCGGACACCGTGCGGCGCGGAGAACCCTGCACCTCGGCGCCGATCAACGCCTGCACCTCGGTGACGAGAGCGCGCCGCCCCTCCATCGCCACGGTGACGCACGTGCCGGGCACCGGCTCCAGATAACGGGTGAGGAACAGCCCCGACGGGTCGGGCAGGCTGGTGATGCCGCCCTCGTGCATCTCGAAGCAGCCCACCTCGTCGGCGGCGCCGAACCGGTTCTTCACCCCGCGGACCAGCCGCAGCGACGAGTGCTTGTCACCCTCGAAGTGGAGCACCACGTCGACCAGATGCTCCAGCACGCGCGGGCCGGCGACCTGCCCGTCCTTGGTGACGTGGCCGACCAGGACGGTGGCGATGCCCCGCTCCTTGGCGATCGACACCAGCGCGGCGGTCACCGCCCGCACCTGGGTGACCCCGCCGGGCACGCCCTCGGTGCCCGGGGCTGAGAAGGTCTGCACCGAGTCGAGCACCAGCAGGCCCGGGCGGACCGCGTCGAGGTGACCGATCACCGTGCCGAGATCGTTCTCCGAGGCGAGGTAGAGCTTGTCGTGCAGGGCGCCGAGCCGCTCGGCGCGCAGCCGGACCTGGCTCACCGACTCCTCACCGCTGACCACCAGCGACGGGGTGCCGGCATTGACGGCCCACTGCTGGGCGACGTCGAGCAGCAGGGTGGACTTGCCCACACCCGGCTCACCGGCCAGCAGCACCACCGCGCCGGGCACCAGCCCGCCACCGAGAACCCGGTCGAGCTCACCGACACCGGTGGCCACAGCCCGGGCCGGAGCGGCGCTGATCTGCGCGATCGGCCGGGCCGGCTCGGCCGGCATGCGGGAACTGACCACCCGGCCGGAAGCGGCCACGACGATCGTGGACTCGATGATCGAGCCCCACTCGCTGCACTCCGGGCAGCGGCCCAGCCATTTCGGTGGCTGGTGGCCACAGGCGTCACAGACGTAGGCGGCCTTGGGCGCCTTGGCAGCCGAACGGGAGGTCGTCACCCCGACACGCTAGCTCGGGGGTACGACATCTCCTCCGTCAGTGACCGCCGCCGGTGCTCTCGCCCTCTTCGTGAATCTCGGCCGAGCCGCGCGGAGCCGGGGTCAGCGGGGAGGCGACCGGCGCCTGGACCACCAACGGCTCGGCGTCGTTGCTGAACTCGAAGACCAGGTTGACCGCCATGCCCGGCTTGAGGTCGTCGGTCAGGCCGATGATCTGGAGCGGGGCGGTGTCGGTCGGGCGGAACAGGGCCGAACCCTGCGGGTCGAGCTTGATCTGGGCCGGACGCACCGAGGTCGCCGCACCCGAGCCCGTGGTCGGCGCCGCGGAAGCGGAGGCGGAAGCAGCACCGGAGGCGGAAGCGCTCGCCACCTGACCCGGCGTGGTCACGGTCGCGGTGCTGACGAAGCCGACCTGGCCGCCGGAGACGACCTGCGGCCGCTCGGCGGGCTTGCTGCTGATCGTGACGGTGACCGGCTCGTTGCCCTCGTTGAAGAGACTGAGCTCCAGCGGCGCGCTTTCCTTGGCGTGGTAGCCCTCGACGCCGTTGTACTCCACCTGAAGGTTGCGGACGAGCACCGTGTCCTTCATACCGCCCTGGGCGTTGACGCCGGCGATCGGCGTGTCCAGGATGGCGGTCTCGGCGACCTGGCCGGCCGAGCATCCGCCCAGAGCCAGGGCGGCGACCGTGGCGGCACCCGCGACCAGAGCGGCGCGACGGGTTCCCAGGGAGCGCATCACGATCCTCCAAATAGAGACACCAAGGTGTGAGATCAGCGTAGTGGGCCGCGATCGGGCGCGTGCGGGGACCCATCCATCGGGTACGGGCGATCACGTCACCCGCCCGCTGAGGACCAGTAGCAGGACGTCGATCAGGGCCACCACGATGACCGCACGGAACAGCGCGACCGGCCGTCCTTCGGCGCGGCGCGCGGCGTACCACCCGAGTGGAAGGACCACGACGGCGGCCGCGCCCGCCGCCAGCCCCGGCCACGACGGTGGCCCCGGTGGGCCGAGGACCAGCGTGAGTGTCGCGCCGAGCAGGAGTGCGGCGGCGGCCAGTTGCGAACCCTCGGCGCCGATGCGGTGCGGCAGGCCCCGGACCCCGGTGGCGGCGTCGTCGGCCAGGTCCGGCAGCACGTTGGCGAAGTGGGCGCCGCCGCCGAGCAGCGCGCCCGCCGCGACCAGCCACGGCGGTGGGAACGGGTGCCCGGGCAGGGCGAACACCACGAACGCCGGAAGCAGACCGAAGGAGATGAGGTACGGCAGCACCGAGAACGCCGTGTTCTTCAGCGGCCAGTCGTAGAGCAGGGCGGACCCGGTCGCCACCGAGATCGCCGCGGTGGCCGGGGCCCCCAGCGGCCACGCCAGCAACGGCACCGCCAGCGCGGCCAGCAGCCCGGCGATTCCGACGGCACGCCGGGAGACCGCCCCCGCCGCCACCGGTTTGTCCCGCCGCCCCGACCGCCGGTCCCGTTCCGCGTCCAGCCAGTCGTTGACCCAGCCCACCGCGAGCTGGGTGGCGGCCACCGTCACTGCGGCCACCGCGAGCCGCCACCCGCGGTGCCCCGCTCCGGCGGCCAGCAGTGTGATGGCGAGCGTGACCGCGCCACCCGGTTCCGGATGTGCCGATCTGAGCAGGGCGAGCGCACGGGACATGCCTCGCAGTGTGGTCGCGGGGACGTATCCGTGCCAGTCTCGATCACATGCTGTCGATGCGGCGCAACGATCCACGTCAGTACGACGATCTGGCCGCCGAGTGGTGGCGCCCCGACGGGCCCTTCGCCATGCTGCATTGGCTCGCCGCCGCCCGGGCGGCTCTGATCCCACCGGCCGGCGCCTCCGGCGGTGTGCTGCTCGACGCCGGCTGCGGCGGTGGGCTGCTCGCCCCGCACGTGCGGGGGAAGGGCTACCGGCACGTCGGTGTCGACCTCGGCCGTCCCGGTCTGCGGCAGGCCACGCCACGCGGCATGACCCCGGTCAACGGCGATGTGACGGCCCTGCCGCTGGCCGGCGGCAGCGCCGACGTGGTGGTGGCCGGCGAGATCCTGGAGCATGTCACCGACCTGCCGGCGACGGTGGCCGAGCTGTGCCGGGTGCTGCGGCCGGGAGGCCTCGTCGTGATCGACACGGTCAACGACACCGCGCTGAGCCGGCTGATCACGGTGACTCTCGGCGAGCGTTTCGGGGTGGTGCCGGCCGGCCTGCACGACCCGGCGCTGTTCGTGCCGCCGAGGCGGCTGGTGGCCGAGTTCGCCCGGCACGGGGTGGCGTTGACCGTGCGCGGGGTGCGCCCGAGCCTGGCCGACCTGTTCCGCTGGCTGGTGCTGCGCCAGGCGGTGACCGGCCGGATCGTCCCCACCTTCTCCACCGCGGTCCTCTACCAGGGGACAGGACGCCGCCGCCATGCGTGACGAACGTCCGGGAACGGGATGCCGCCATGCGTGAGGAACGCCCGGGAACGGGATGCCCGCATGTGTGACGAACATCGTGGATCGGGCAGTGAGACATCGGCATGTATGACGAACATCGGGGAACAGGACATCGGCATTCGTGACGAACACCAGGGGGCGGGACACCGGCATGCGGAATGAGGCGCGGCGGCTGGCCGCACGGTTCGCGGCCCGCGCGGCCGCCACCGACCGGGACGGCACGTTCCCCGTCGACGATTTCGCTGATCTGCGGGCGGCCGGCTTCTTCGGCCTGATGGTCCCGGCCCGGCTGGGTGGCGCCGGGGCCGGCTTCGCCGAATATGCCGAGGTCGCCTATGAACTGGCGCGTGGCAACGGCGCCACCGCCCTGATCTTCAACATGCACGCCTCGGTGACCGGCGCGCTCAGCGGCGTCACCGACGAACTCGCCGAAGCGCTCGGCCTGCCGCCGGAAGCCCTGGAGGCTCGCGACAGCCACCTGAAGGCAGCCGCCGGTGGCAGTTGGTTCGCGGTGGCGATGAGCGAACGGGGTGCCGGCTCCCGGCTCTCCCGCCTCACCACCAGCTATGAGCCGGTGGACGGCGGATACCGCATCACCGGAGCCAAGACGTTCTGTTCCGGCGCCGGGCACGCCGACGCCTATCTGATCGCCGCCCGCAGCGCCGCCGACCCGACCCAGGTCTCGCAGTTCCTGGTTCCGGCCGGTGACGGGCTGCGAGTCGAACCGACGTGGGACGCGCTCGGCATGCGTGCCACCTCCTCGCACGACCTGCACGTCGATGTCACCGTCCCGGCTTCGGCGCTGCTCGGTGGAGTGGAGGGCCTGGCCCTGGTGGTGGCCCAACTGGCCCCGCACTGGATGGTGGCCAGTTACGCCGCGGTCTACGTGGGTGTGGCCCGGGCCGCCGTCGACGCCGCGGTCGAGCACGTCAAGGCCCGCGGTCTGGCCGGACTTCCGGCGGTGCGGGCCAGGGTGGGCCGGGCCGACGCCGCGGTGGCCGCCGCCCATCTCACCGTGCGTGAGGCGGCCCGGCGGGTCGACGAGGCCCCCGGCGACGCCGAGACGAACCGCTGGGTGTGGCGCGCCAAGCTGCTCGCCGGCACCACCGCCGCCGAAGTCACGGCGTCGATGCTGGAAGCGGCCGGCACGTCGGCGATGCGCCGCGGGCACCCGCTGGAGCGGCTCTACCGCGACGCCCGGGCCGGTTCGCTCCAGCCGGCCACCAGTGACGTGTGCGCCGACTGGCTCGGTGTGGACGCGCTCGGCGGCGACCCGGACGCCGACGGTTCGGCGCCGCGCTGGTGACCGGCCTCCGGATGGACGCGGTGATCGGCGGCCTGGGTGTCGCGCTGCCACCCTCGGCGACCCAGGACGACCTCTGGGACGGCTTCTTCGACCACCACTACGCGGGCACGCGCAACGCCCTGGCCCGGCGCATCTTCACCAACTCCGGCGTCCGCACCCGGCAGGCCGTGGTCAGCCCGCTGCTGGAGGACGTCTCCGGCTGGTCCACCGAGCGCCGGATGCGCCGCTATCAGGCCGAGGCGATGCCGCTCGGCAAGGCGGCGGTGGGCCGGGCGCTCGACGACGCGGGCGTCGCCGCCGGCGACCTCGGCCTGTTCGCGGTCTGCTCCTGCACCGGGTATGCCACTCCCGGCCTGGACATCCTGCTCGCGCGCGACATGGGCATGTCACCGAGCGTGCAGCGGCTCTTCGTCGGCCACATGGGCTGTTACGCCGCGTTGCCAGGCCTCGGCGCGGTGAGTGACTTCGTCACGGCCCGGGGGCGCCCGGCCCTGCTGCTCTGCGCCGAACTCACCAGCCTGCACGTGCAGCCGGCCGGTTCCCGGACCGACATCCACCAGATCGTCTCCCACGCGCTGTTCTCCGACGCCGCGGCCGCCGTCGTGGTCACTCCCAGGGATCGAAGCCCTGCCGGGTACGCCGTACGCGAGGTCGCCGCGATCACCGACACCTCCACGGCCGATCACATGACCTGGGACGTCACCGACCTGGGTTTCCGGATGGGCCTGTCGCCGCAAGTGCCGGCGGTGCTCGCCAAGCACGTCCGCGGCCTCGTCGACGAGGTCCTCGGCCGCCACGGCGTGACCATCGCCGACGTCGACGGCTGGGCGGTGCACCCCGGCGGCCCGAAGATCCTCGACGTGGTGCAGGAACGTCTCGGCCTGGACGGCGCCGCCCTGGCCGAGTCCCGTGGCGTCCTCGCCGCGCACGGGAACTGTTCCTCACCGACGGTGTTGCTGGTCCTCGATGAGCTGCGCCGCCGCCCGGCCCCACCGAAGCGGATCGTGATGCTCGCCTTCGGCCCCGGCCTCACCCTCTACGTCACTCTTCTGGAGGGCTCTACGCTCGGAGCGTGACCGGCGAACGGGGACGCGGCGCCGTGCTTCACGCACTCGCCGCATTGGTATTCATCAGTGGCATCTGGTGGTGGTGGCGTGCCGCGCCCCGTCAGTCCGTCGATGACCGCCTGGCCGGCTGGCGGCACAGCGCCGAGCAACTGCTGCCCGACGTCGGCGATCAGGAGATGGCCAACACCCTGGCCCTGGGGGCCGGCACCGGCCACGAGGAGATCGTCGACGTGGGGCAGGGCGGCTTCCTGATCTCGGTGGTGTGCGCCGGCGACGACGGCAGCCGGGTCCGGGTCAGCTTCGGCAGCCGGGACGACTCTGGGCGTGGGCTGCCGTGTTCCGGGCCCCGCACTCCGGAGGTGTTCAGCGTCGGCCTGGTCGGCGAACTGCGCCTGCGGATCGCTGTCGAAACCGCCGGCCCGGTCGTCTTCCGCTACGCCCTCCAGCGCTCGAACGGGTGATCCCACCCCACCCGCACATCCCCGCCGTCCCGGAGCTTGCCCGCGGTGACCAAGTGTCGTCGATGGCCTGGGCTGGTGGATCGCATGTTGGCCGGGAACCGCCGGGCGAGTGGCGTGGGGTTTCATGTCGGCCCGGAGCCGCCGAACATGGCGCGTGGCTCGGACGTCGACCCGCCGCCACGCCCGGTGGGCGCGCTGCGATCCGGACCACCGCGGGCATCGCGTGGGAGCCACGGGACGGTCCGTTTTGGCCTTAACTATCTGCGGCGTACCCGAAGAGGGGTTTTGTCGTTATAGGCGGGCCAGGTCGGGGCGCACGATCTCGATCGACGCGACACGCGGATGAGTTCGCACGATCTTGCCGAGGTGGTCGACCAGGACGATCGCCGCGGTGCCGTCGGGGGCGCCGACGCCGAGCTGATGACGCAGCGTGTCGGTGGGGTCGTGCAGGAGGACGACCGCTTTGCCGTCGGCCCCGGGGGTCCGTGAGGTGGACAGCGCGCCGGCCGTCGCGGACCACGCCGACGGGCGGACGGAGGAGACCGCCAGGATCGTGATGCCGGGACGCGCGGCGGTCACCGTGTCGGTGATCAGCGCCGCGCAGTCGCAACCCTCGGTGAGCATCACGACGGCGGGGAGGCGGCCCCTGATCGGGACGGCCTGACCGTCGGCGCCGATGAGGTCGAGTGCCGGCAGCTTGTCGATGCGGTCCTCGGTGGTGCCGGCGGTCCGCTGGGTGGCCGGCTGCCGGACCGGGCCGGGCCAGGCGGAGGCGAACAGGCTGGCGACGGTGACCAGGACGGCCATCGTGATGATCAGGGCGGGAGTGCGCACCAGCAGGGTGCCGAACCGGCGCAGGCGGCGAGACCAGGGCCGGCGGGTCACGCGCTGCCAACGGGTGAGCGGTGGGCCGGTGTGCAGCTCGGCACGCACCGCCTCGACCTCGTCGGCCAGCTCGGAGAGGTCGTCGGGAATGACGATGACGCCCCACTCGTCAGGGAGGTCGGGAAGGTCGTCGGGGGACCCGCCCCCGGGCGGCCTGCCATCGTTGTCGCTCGCGCCAGCCATGACTCAACCTCCCCCCTGGCCGACCAGATCTTGCTTCGGTCGGGGAACTCCCGTCCAGCCTCCCGCACACGGAGCCGCATCGCCAGTGGTGCGCCGATCCGGACCTTAGCGATAAGCTTGACCTCACAAAGCCATCAGGTCCGGAATTTCCGACTCGATAGCAGGAGTCGTGAGCGGGAGTCGTGACAGTGATGTCACTTTGCGTTACTTAGGCAGCTTCCGGCTCCCCTGTCAAGCGGTAGAAAGCCCCATCACAGGGCCTCTGAGCTGCACTAACAGTGACCGTCAGGGCGAGACACGGGCGCCTGAGCGTGTTACCCTAGACACAGCGAAAGGGGTTTCGAACCTATGGTTTTCAGTGTCGGCGAGACCGTTGTTTACCCCCACCACGGGGCCGCACTCATCGAGGCAATCGAGACTAGGGTCATCAAGGGCGTTGAAAGGCAGTATCTCGTTCTGCGTGTCGCCCAGGGCGATCTGACTGTTCGAGTGCCCGCTGAGAACGCCGAAGAAGTCGGCGTGCGCGAAGTGGTTGGCGAGGAAGGCCTGGGTAAGGTCTTCGACGTCCTCCGCGCTCCGCACACCGAGGAGCCGACCAACTGGTCGCGGCGCTACAAGGCCAACCTGGAGAAGCTGGCTTCCGGTAACCCGCTCAAGGTCGCGGAAGTTGTTCGTGACCTTTGGCGTCGTGAGCGTGAGCGTGGCCTGTCGGCGGGTGAGAAGCGAATGCTCGCCAAGGCTCGTGACATTCTGGTCGGCGAGGTCGCCCTCGCTGAGAAGAGCACCAAGGACGAGGCCGAGGTCCTGCTCGACAAGGTCCTCACCGAGGCCTGATCCGTCGACGCATCCTCACATCTTGAACGACGACAGCGACGTGACCGCGCAGCTCAATGCTCGCGGTGACGTCGCTGTCGTCGTTCCGGCCGCCGGCGCCGGCGTGCGCCTCGGTCCCGGCGCTCCCAAGGCATTGCGCCTGCTCGACGGCGAGCCGCTGCTGGTCCACGCGATCCGCCGGACGGCCGCCGCGCCGTCGGTGCGCATGATCGTGGTCGCCGCCCCGCCGTCCGACGTCGAGGCCGTGCACGCTCTGCTCGCGCCGATCGCCCCGGTCACCGTGGTGGCGGGCGGCGCCGAGCGGCAGGACTCCGTGGCCGCCGCCCTCGCCGTCGTTCCAGACGACGTGGGCATCGTCCTCGTCCACGACGCCGCCCGTTGCCTGGCCCCCGCCGAGCTTTTCGAGCGGGTCGCGACAGCGGTGCGTGACGGGGCGGACGCGGTGATCCCGTCACTTCCCGTGGTCGACACGGTCAAAGAGGTCGCCGCCGACGGCACGGTCCTCGGCACCGTCGACCGTTCGGTGCTGCGAGCCGTGCAGACCCCGCAGGGATTCAGCGCCCCGGTGCTGCGGGCCGCCCACGCCGCGGCCGCCGGCCTGCACACCGACGACGCCGGAGCGGTGGAGAAACTCGGCCGCCCGGTGCTCTGCGTGCCCGGCTCCGACTTCGCTTTGAAGATCACCCGCCCGATCGATCTGGCCCTCGCCACCCACCTGCTCACCCTGGAGCCTCCGGGCGTGTCCGGCGGACACGCGGGGTCTCAGCCTGCTCGGCGAGACCCGGCCTAAGCTTCTCCGCGTGATCATTCCTCGGGTCGGCATCGGCACCGACGTCCACGCCTTCGATCCGGAACGACCCTGCTGGGTGGCCGGCCTGCACTGGCCCGGCGAACCAGGGCTCGCCGGGCACTCCGACGCCGACGTGGCGGCACACGCCGCCTGTGACGCGCTGCTCTCCGCCGCCGGGCTCGGTGACCTCGGCAGCAACTACGGCACCAGCCGGCCGGAGTGGGCGGGGGCGTCCGGGGTCACCCTGCTCGCGGAGACGGCCCGCCGGGTCCGGGCCGCCGGCTTCGGGATCGGCAACGTCTCCGTGCAGGTCATCGGCGCTCGCCCGAAGATCGGAAAGCGTCGCGCCGAGGCCGAGCAGGTGCTCTCCGAAGCGGTCGGGGCGCCGGTCACGGTCGCCGGCACCACCACCGACGGGCTCGGGCTCACCGGCCGAGGTGAAGGCCTGGCCGGGATGGCGGTGGCTCTGGTGTTCCCGGCCGCCGCCGATGAGGACGGCTCCGCGGGGCGGTGACAGCCGTCCCGTGGTGGCGATCATCACGGGGAGGGTGACGCGGCGCATCGGGCATGATCACTGCCATGACCGTCGCGCTGCCGGACCTCGCCAAGAAGCTGATCGACAATCCCACCTATGCGGTGCTGACGACGATCAACGAGGGCGGGGCTCCGCAGTCGACCGTCATCTGGGTCAAGCGGGACGGCGACGACCTGCTCTTCTCCACTACCCGGGGACGGGTCAAGACCCGGAACATGGAACGTGACCCGCGCGTGTCGGTCTGTGCCTACGACCCGGCGCAGCCGTACTCGTACATCACGGTCCAAGGGATTGTTGCTCTGTGTGACGACGACGGTGACCTGATCGGTGAGCTGAGCTACAAGTACGCCAACGAGCCGTGGACCGAGGACGCCCCCGGTACCGTCCGGGTCGTCTGCCGAGTCACCCCGACTCACGTGATTTCCAGGTAGACCGCCTACGCTCGGCACGTGCCCGCCCCCTTGGAGCCCGATACCACGCCGGAGGAACACCGGCAGCGCGCCCTCCTCCTCGCCGACCTCGGCCGTTATGACGAGGCCGCCGACGAGATCGCGGCCGGCCTCGCCGCCGAGCCGCGTGAGGTCAACCTTCTCGCCACCCTGGCCCGCATCCACCTCGCCGCCGAGCAGCCCGCCGAGGCTCTCGCCGCGGCGGAGCGGGCCGCCACCGCCGACCCGCTGGCCCTGCCGGCCCTCGTGGTCCAGGCCATGGCTCTCACCGACAGTCAGCGTTACGGCGACGCCGCCCGGGTCGCCGCCGAGATCCTCCGCGGCTGGCCCGACGACGCGTACGCGCAACGCACCGGCGCCGCCCTGCTCAGCGAGTCCCGCAACGGCCAGGAGGCGCTGAACGCCGCCTGGAACGGCGTCAGCGTCGCGCCCGCCGACGCCGAGGCGCACCTGGTCCTGGCCGTCGTCGCCGCCCGGCTGCGGCTGTTCGACCTGGCCCAGCGGGCGTACGGCGAAGCCCTCGACCTCGATCCGGCGATCGGTGACGCCGGTCAGGACACCGGCATCGTCCGGTTCGAGCGGCGCCGCTGGGCTCGCGCCATCGAGGACCTGGCCGACGCGGCCTCCCTGGCCCCGCAGCCACAGGTCGTTCCGGCGCCCGAGGCTGAGGAGGCCCGCACCCCGGTCCCGCCGGCTCCGGCGCCGGTCAGCGTGCCCACCCGGCCCGTCCTCGACACGTCCGGGGAGACGGCCGAGGCGGTGCGGGAGACCGCCCGGTACGGCGCGGGAAGCACCCTGGTCGCGGCCGTGCTGTCCGCCGCGATGACCCTGGTCAACCCCGGCATCTCGCGGGTGTGGGCCGGCCTGATCGGCGTCCTCGTCTTCGGCGCCGTGGTGTTCTGGTTCGGCAGCCGCCTGCCGGAACCCGTCCGGGTCGTGCTGCCCCGGCTGCGGGCCGGTGACCGGCGACTCGCCGTCGCGGTCTACCTCACCTTCGCCGCGCCACTGTTCCTGCTGGCGTACGCCGTGCTCGGAGGCCCCGTGCCCCTGGTGGCCGGAATGCTCACCGCGATGGTCGCCGAGGTCCTGGTGGGGTTCGGCCGCCACCGGTGAAAGGCGTGATCGCCCGCCTCCGGCGGGAAAGGACTTCTTGGACTTGGTTGTCCGCTTCTCGCGGCGTCGATTAGGTTCGGTTCGTGTCAACGATGGTGCCTCCGCTCTACGCCGGGCTGGTCGATGACGCCTCCCTGCTCCCACCCAGCCCGATCGGGCTGGCCGACGCGGTCGCCAAACACCGCGAGCACAACGCCTCGTGGTACCGGGATCTCGTCGGATCTCTGCTGGTGCCCGCGTCCATCGTCAGCACGGAGTCGATGCCGGGCCTCACCGCCGGGCTGATCGGCGACATACCGGCCGCCGTCCTGCCCGCCACCGTCGAGAAACTGCGTGCCTCCGGCGTGGTCGTCGAGCACCTCGAAGCGGCCGTCGCCCGCCGCGGCGAAGATCCGCAACCCGGTCTCGCCACCCTGTGCAGGTTCGCCGCCGCCCAGTCCGGCCTGCCGCTGTTCGCCGAGATCCCGCTCAGCTGGGGTCTGCTCGCGGCCCTCGACACGGTCGCCGAGGCCCGGGCCGGAGGTCTGCCGATCGCACCCAAGTTCCGGGTCGGCGGCCTCGCCGCGGAACTCTTCCCCACCCCCGTCGAACTCGCCGCCGTGATCTGCGCCTGTCGTGACCGGAACCTGCCGTTCAAACTCGCCGCCGGGCTGCGCCACGCCACCCGGCACACCGACCCGGAGACCGGGTTCACCCACCACGGCTTCCTCAACGTGCTCGTCGCCACCGTGATCGCCGCCGACGGTGGTGAGGTCGCCGAGGTCGCCGAGGTTCTCGCCGCCACCCACCCGGTTCCGCTGGTCGAGCCGGCCCGCACCCACCGGGATGCGCCACGCCCGCTCTTCGTCGGTTTCGGCGCCGCCAACGTGGTCGAGCCGCTCACCGAACTGGTCCGGCTCGGCTTGGTCAACGGCGGCTACGAGTAACTCGCCGCCCGGTTCGGAGAAGACGTGCACGCACCTGGGATACTTTCGCCGTGAACCGGGTGCTGCTGCGAATCATGGTCGCCGGCCTCCTGCTGGTGGTGAGCGGCCTCATCGGCTGGCGCGTGCTTGCTCCCGCGGAACTGTCGGCGGTCGCCAAGTCATCGAAGATCCCCTCCCCGTCGGTCCGGCAGGGTGTGGCCGGGCGACTCAGCCTCGCCCCGCTGGTCGTCGACGGGCGTCTGCGTGTCTACGCCGCGAAACACCAGGTGCGGGCCGACGGTCCGGCCGACAGGCGAGCCGTCTACACCCCGCGATGGTCGTTCCGGCGCTGGCCGGCGCAGCTCAGCGCGGTCGTGGCGGTCGGCACGACTGTCGTCACCCGGTGGTCCGACGGGAAACTCGTCGGCATCGACTCGTACAGCGGAAAGGTGATGTGGCGGGCTGACGGCCCGTCCGGGCCCGGCTTCGCCGCGCACCGGACCGGCGCCGAGGCGGTCTGGAACCCGCCGGGTCTGCGCGTCGCCGCCGGCACCGTCGTGGTCACCCAGGGCCAGGACCTCGCGGGGTACGCGGCGACCACCGGCCAGTCGACCTGGAAGACGTCCGTCCCGGCCGGATGCGCGGAGGGGTTCACCACGGCCGGGAACGCCTACGTCTGCGCCACCGGCGCCTACGACGCCATGACCGGTGTCCCGCTCGCCGGCTGGCCGCCCGGCCCCTACCAGCCCGTCGGCTGCTGGAATTCGGAGTGTGAGGCGTTCCGGGACGGTTCCGGGCAGGGATGGCTGGCCACCGCGGCGACGCCTCGCCGGGTGCCGGCCCTCGACGATCCGGCGGCCACGATCGCCGCCGGCATCATCGTCACGCCCTGGTCCTCGGCCGCGACCGCGCCCTCGCCGCCCGCCCCGATCCCGGCTCCCTCGACGGACTCGGTGGCGCCGTCTCCCGCCGGGTCACCCGTGCCGTCCTCCGCGTCTCCGTCCGCCTCCCCGCCCGAGGACGCTCCCGCGGAAGCCGGGGTGTCCGGGCGGGCGCTGGACGGAACGCTGCTGTGGACGTTGCCCGGCAAGGCGCGCGTGCTCGGCGGGAACCGGAACACGGTGCTGTTGCTGTCGCCGAAGAACTATCTGAACGGGGTGGACGTCAGGACCGGGAAGCCCCGGTTCTGGTTCCGCCTGGTCTACCGGGGCGACAAGACCGAGAACATCAACTGGAAGCCGGGTCTGTACCACGTGACCGAGGGCTTCCTGGCGATGGAGCGTCTGAACAAGAAGGCCTCGGACGATCCGGAGTCGCCGAACTACTACCTCAGTCTCGACGCCGTGGTGATCGCCGCACTCCCCGACGAGGCCATCCAGCCGCCCCGATGAGTGCGGCGTGAGGCCGGCCGCGGCTCAGGTGAGGCGGGGGAGCAGGGCCGACCACGCCTCCTCGGCGGCGCCGGCGATGGGCCCCTCGTCGTCGGGAAGGGCGGCGGGAAGGACCGGGGGCGGCGACTCCCGGTGGATCAGCATGAGGCCGTCCCGGTAGGCCGCCGTGATCGTGTTCGGGACGGCGGCGAGCAGGTCGACGCCGATTCCGCCCAGTGTGACCAGGTTCGGGTCCAGGGCGTTGACCAGGCCCGCCAGACCCCGGCCGAGCGCGCCGCCGACGACCCGGACGGCCTCGACGGACGCGGCCGGATCGATCTCCGGCTCGGCCTCGCCCGAACCGCAGGGATATGCCGCCGCACCCCCCGACGGTGTGCCGGACGAGAGCGGGGGCAGGCCGGCGACGTCCTGGCGGGCGCGCTGGGAGCCGAGCTCCCGGGCGGCGGTGGCGATCACCCGGCGGGCGTAGGTGACCGGGTCACGCGGCTCGGGGGCGCCGAGGAGACGGGCCAGGGCGGTGCCGTCGACGGCGGTCCCCCAGCAGCCGTGGGCGCCGCACCCGCAGCGGACCGCGGGATCACCGAACGGCATGTGGCCGAACTCGCCGGCCGCGCCGTGGGCGCCGAGCACCGGGCGGCCGTCGTCGATCACCGCGCCGCCCAGCCCGGCCTCGATGCGCAGGTGCAGGGCCACGGCGGCGCCGGCCGCGGATCCACGGAGGTGCTCGGCGGTGGCGGCGAGAGTGGCGTCGTTGCCGGCGACCAGGAGCCCCGCGCCGGGCCAGAGCTCGTTGAGGTCGATGCCGTGCCAGTCGGAGGTGAAGGCTTCCAGGCGCAGCGTGCGCGAGACCGGGCCGGGGACGGAGATGCCGATCGCGCGCAGTCTGTCCCCGTACCGGGAAAGGAGATCTTCGATCGCGGCGGCGACCGCCGTGCGGACATCGGCCCAGCGTGCGCCGCCGTGCCGGGCCGACAGTGAGGCGGCGGTGGCGCCGCCGAGCGCGACGACGTCGAGCCGCCAGGCCTCGTGGGTGATCGCGCACGCCAGGACCAGCGGCCCGTCGGGGTGCGGCAGCAGCACCGTGGTGGGGCGGCCGCGGGTGCCGCTGGGCGCGGCGGGGGCCTGGGCGAGCAGGGCTGCCCGGCTCAGCTTGGTGACGAGCTCGGTGGCCGCGCCGGTGCCGATCCCGAGCAGGCGGGCCGCGTCGGCGCGGGTCACGCCGGAGTGCCGGTGCACCACCCGGAGCAGTGCGGTCGAGCGCGTCGTCACATCCGTACTCCCCTTTTTATGCTCTTGTTAAGAGTTTATTGTGCGAGGGTGAGACTGAACCGACCGGCGCTCGTCGTCCTCGGCGCCTCGACATTCTGTTACGTGGCCGCCGAGACGCTTCCGGTCGGCCTCCTCCCGCAGATCGCCGCCGACCTCGATGTCACCGAGGCGCAGGTCGGTCTGCTCCTCACCAGCTATGCCGTGGTGGCGGCGCTCAGCACCATCCCGCTCACCGCCCTCACCATGCGCGTGCCCCGGCACCTGCTGATCGCCGTCACGGTAGCGGTGTTCGCCGTCTCCCAGGCGGCTGCCGCGATCGCGCCGACCTTCCTCATCCTGCTGCTGTCCCGGCTCATCTGCGCCCTCGCGCACGGAGTCTTCTGGTCGGTGATCGGGCCGATCATCGTGCGGCTGGCCCCACCCGGCCAGGCCGGGCGCGCCACCGCCATGGTCTTCCTCGGCAACTCGCTCGCCATCGTGCTCGGAGTGCCGGCCGGCACCGCGCTCGGGCAGTGGCTCGGCTGGCGGGTGGCGGTCGGGCTGTTCGCGGTGGCGGGCACGATCTGCGTGGTCCTGCTGACGCTGGTGCTGCCCCGGCTTCCGGCGCTCCCACGGGACCTGCGGGCACGCACCGGGCAGCGGCTGCGGGACGCGATCGGGATCCTGCGCAACGGGCGGGTGGCCCGGCTCTGCGCGATCACGACCGTGCTGGTGGTGGGGCACTTCGCGGCGTACACGTACATCGCCCCGCTGGTCCGCCGGGACGCCGGGCTGGACGGGGCCGGGCTGAGCGCGCTGCTGCTCGGGTACGGCGCGGTCGGCCTGCTGACCAACTTCGTGGTCGGGCGGTTCGTCGACCGGCGGCCCGGCCCTCTCGTGATCGGCCTGTCGGCGACGGTCACCGTCGCGGTGGCACTGCTGACCCCGGTGCTCGGGCCGGGGCCGACGGTGGTGATGACGCTGCTCTGGGGTGGGGCGTTCACCGCGATCCCGGTCCTGCTGTCGGCGGCCTCGCTGCGGGTGGCGCCCACCGCCCGGGATGCCGCGTCGGCGGTGTACGTGGTGGCCTTCCAGATCGGCATCGGCGGCGGGGCGCTGATCGGGGAGCGGATGGTGAGCGCCGGGCATCTGGGCGCGCTGCCGCTGCTGGCGTCGGTGTTCACACTGGCGGCGACGGCGCTGGCGGCGCTGTCCCCGGCGCTCTTCCCGGCCCGGCTCAGCGCCGAGGACCATCACCGCGCGGAGGCCGAAGCCGCCGCCCGGTGAGCGGGCGGCGGCCGGTGGGCGATCAGCCGAGGGCGGCCTCGGCGGCGGCCAGGAACTGGTCGTTCTCCTCGGGCGTGCCGATCGTCACGCGGACGCCTTCGGGGTGGAAGCCGCGGACGATGACGCCCCGGTTCTCGCAGGCGGCGGCGAATCCGGCGGTGCGGTCCCCGAGCGGCAGCCAGACGAAGTTGGCCTGGCTGTCCGGCACGTCGAGGGAGATCTTCCGCAGCGCCTCGGTGACCCGGGCCCGCTCGGTGACGACCAGGGCGCAGCGACGGCGCACCTCGTCCTCGGCGTCGAGGGCGGCGAGGGCCGCCGCCTGCGCGACCAGGCTGGTGGAGAACGGGGTGACCACCTTGCGGACGGCGGCGGCGACCTCAGGCTGGGCGACCAGATAGCCCATCCGCAGGCCGGCCAGGCCCCAGGCCTTGCTCATCGTGCGCAGCACCACCACGTTCGGCCGGTCGCCGTAGGTCGCCAGGCCGTCCGGTACGGCCGGGTCGGTGACGAACTCCCGGTACGCCTCGTCGAGGACCACCAGCACGTCGGAGGGCACGTCGGCGAGGAACCGGTCGAGTTCGTCCTTGCGCAGGAAGGTGCCGGTCGGGTTGTTCGGGTTGCAGACGAAGATCAGCCGGGTCTGGTCGGTGACCGCCTCGGCGATGGCGGCGAGGTCGTGCCCGTGCGCCGCGGTGTTCGGCACCCGGATGCTGGTGGCGCCCGCGCCGGCGGCGATGATCGGGTACGCCTCGAACGACCGCCACGAGTAGACGATCTCGTCGCCCGGCAGGCAGGTCGCCTTGACCAGGATCTCGGCCAGCGCCACCGACCCGCAGCCGGTCACCACCCGGGACGGGTCCACGCCGAGCCACGCGCCGATCCGGTCCCGCAGCTCGACGACGCCCATGTCGGGGTAGCGGTGCACGGTCCGGACCGCCTCGGTGACCGCCTCGACCACGCCGGGCAGGGGGCCGTACGGCACCTCGTTGCTGGCGAGTTTGACCGCTTCGGCGATGCCCAGCTCGCGGGTCAGGTCGGCGACGCTGCGGCCGGGCACGTAGTTGGGCAGCGCGTCCAGGTCGGCGCGGGTCAACCGGTTCATGTGAGTCCTCCGGAGCTGTCGCCGCTGGTCGCGGCCTCGACGGTCGGGGCTGTCCCGGCCGGCACGGCGACCACCACGGTGGCCGCCGCCTTGTCGTGCCACGCCTGCCGCAGGCGGGGGTCGAACACGGGTGACAGGGCGGCCACGAACTGGATGACCAGGCCCAGGCCGCACACCCACCAGAAGAGGGTCCAGATGCCGAGCCGGGCCCAGCGGGTGAACGCCCGGGCGAAGCCGATCGGCTCGGTCTTCTCCACCCCGACGACCTTGATGCCCACGATCCGCTTGCCCAGGGTCTGGCCGCTGTTGGCGATCGACGGCGCCTCGTAGAGCAGCCAGAGCAGCGTGCCGATCATGACGATCGCCACGGACAGCGTCGACATCCGGTCGGTCGCCTGCATGACGGGCGGGGGGTTCCCGGCCTGGGCCTGGGCCCAGTAGGCGCGGAAGATCGGCAGGAAGTCCTGCATGTAGAGCCACGCGAAGTAGCCGTTGACGACGACGTTGAGCAGCAGCACGGCGACGATGTCGATGAGCCGGGCGGTGAGCCGCCGCCCGAGCCCGGCCAGGGCCATGCCGTGCGGCCGGACCTCGGGCATCGCGAAGGGATAGGGGTAGCCCTGCATGGGCTGTGCGCCCGGATGCGGCTGCCAGCCCGGCGGGGGCTGTTGCCAGCCGGGCTGAGGCGCCTGCCACCCCGGGGGAGGCTGCTGCCAGCCCGGCGGGGGTTGCTGCCAGCCCTGCGGCGGAGGTTGCTGGCCCTGTGGGGGCGGCGGCTGCCAGCCGGGCGGGGGCTGCATGCCGGGCGGCGGCGGCTGCCAGCCGGGCGGCGGCTGCATGCCGGGCGGGGGCTGCGGGGTCCAGCCCGGGGGCGGGCCGGCCAGGGGGGCGGCCGGAGTCACCGGGTGTGCCGGGTGTGCCGGGTGTGCGGCGGGAGGGGAGGCCGGTGATTCCGGTTCGGCCGCGGGCGGGCCGTCCGGGGGGACGGCGTCCGCCGGGATGGCCTTGCCCACCCAGCCCTCACCGTCCCAATAGCGCTGGGTACTGGTGTCGGCCGGGTCCTTGTACCAACCCGCGGAAACGGAACTCATGCGCAAACCTTTACCACGACAGCCTGACACTTCCCTGCGCGCCGGTCGTCCGCCGCGAGGGCCTGATCACAGTGTCCCAGGTCGCCTGACAGTGGCGCAGCCCATGCCCATGAGCAACCGGCCACAGGATCGATGGTCAACGTGTGCAATCGGTGCGGTAGGTTCGCCAGGTGGGTGAGCAGACTGTCCAGCTCGATGCGCTCGATGCGCGCCTGATCGCCATGCTCGCGGCCGAGCCGCGGATCGGTGTGCTCGAACTCTCCCGCCGACTCGCGGTCGCGCGCGGGACGGTCCAGGCCCGGCTCGACAAGCTGATCGCGCGGGGCGCGATCAAGGGCTTCGGGCCCGAGGTCGTGCCCGCCGCGATCGGGTTCGGCGTGATGAGCTTCGTGACCCTGGAGATCTCCCAGCGGTACGGCCACGACGCCGTCGCCGAGCACCTCGCGGAGATTCCCGAGGTCCTGGAGGCGCACACGATCACCGGCAGCGGTGACATCCTGTGCCGGATCGTGGCACGGTCCAACGCCGACCTGCAGCGGGTGATCGACCAGATCGTGGGCTACGAGGGCATCGTCCGGGCACACACGATCATCGCGCTGGCCGAGTTGATCGGTTACCGGACCGTGCCCCTGGTCCGGGCGGCAAGCCACGCATAACCTGACGACACGGACTTTCCACGCTCAGGCCCTGGCGGATCGAAGGTCATTACCCTGCCCGCATGGCCTCGGGTGGCGGTTCCTGGAAGGGACTCTGGGTGGTCACCGTCGCCGCGGTGGCCCTCACCGTGCTGGCCACGACCCGGGTGTGGAACCCGTGGCCGCAACTCTGGTCCTGGGTCACCGCGAGCGGGCCGGTCGCGCCCGGCACCCGCTGGCAGCAGTCGCTGGGCGGCACACCGCAGAGCGTGGCCGTCGCCGGTGAGGCGGTGATCGTCG
This sequence comes from Actinoplanes sandaracinus, assembly GCF_030009775.1. GTDB lineage: Bacteria > Actinomycetota > Actinomycetes > Mycobacteriales > Micromonosporaceae > Actinoplanes > Actinoplanes sandaracinus. Next base: position 26,993 of record NZ_JASCTH010000028.1, read on the forward strand.
AGTACCGGACCTCGGTCGAGGCCTACGGCCTCACGGCCGCCGTGAAACTCTGGTCCTCCGACGCCGACTGGGCGTCGGTCGCCGGCAAGGGCGCGAACGCCGTCGTGGTGACCGGCCGGCTGCTGACCAAGGGCTACCAGGTCCTCGACCCGGCCACCGGCGCGGTCCGCAGGGCCGACACCGGCGCGTCCGCGGTCTGGACGTACCAGAACGCGATCGTGGACCTGAGCTGCTCCGGCGGAGACGACTGCCGGCTCACCGCCTGGGATCCGCGGGCCGGCACCCAGCTCTGGTCCGTCGGCACCGGCAGCATCGGCTTCGTCCTGGACGCCGGGAACCCCGACCTGCCGGACACCCGCCGGCTGATCTCCGGCGAGGTGGACGACGACGTGGCCGGGCCACCATTGCTGCCGGGGCTGCTCGGGCTTCCGCACGACGGGGAGGTCCGGGTGATCGACACGGCCACCGGACGGCTGGTGCAGACGATCCGGCCGGAGAAGGACCAGCGGATCGCGGTCGTCGGCGGGCGGGTCCTCACGGTCACCGGCACGGCCCGCGACGGCACCTGCTATTACGACGTGGTGGCCGGCGGCCCGCCCGGCGGCCGGGTCGTGTGGCGGCGTGACGGACTCAACCTGCGCACCGCCGGGAACGGGTCGGCCTGCGCGCAGGACCGCGATCCGGCCGGCGGCTACAACGTGGTGCTTGGCGTCGACCCCTACGGGCGGGAGGTGCTGATCAACGGCTATGACGGGCGCAATCTCTGGTACGGCGACAAGGAGTCCAGGGTCCTCGCCGTCGACGACGGCTATGCCGTGATCAGCAAGGGCGGGACGATCCGGGGCTACTCGTTCGCCAAGGACAAGGACGTGTGGCGGCAGGACGGGCGGGACGGGGCGGGGGCGGCGCTCACCCCGTACGCCGCGATCGTGTCCTCGAAGGGCCGGGTGACGGCGGTCGCTCCGGCCACCGGGGCGGTTCGTGCCGATGTGCGTACCGATGCGAAGGTCTTCGCCGTCGGCGCGGGCGGTCTGGTCCTCGTCTCCGGCCGCGACATGGCCTACCTGCCCTTCTCCTAGGGGATCAGGCCGGGGATCGGTTCGCACCCGCCCGGCCCGCTGGCCTAGGCTGGGCGCTCATGAGCAAAGGCGCCGATTTCAGCTACTCGCCGCTCCTCCCGACGGGCGAGGACTCGACCGAGTACCGCCTGATCACGGACGAGGGCGTGGATGTCGTCGAGGGCCCGGGCGGGCGCCGGTTCCTGACCGTCGAGAAGGCGGCGCTCACCCAGCTCAGCGCGGAGGCGATGCATGACATCGCGCACTTCCTGCGGCCCGCGCACCTGGCCCAGCTGCGCGCGATCATCGACGATCCGAAAGCGTCGCCGAACGATCGGTTCGTCGCTCTCGACCTGCTGCGCAACGCGAACATCGCGGCCGGTGGGGTGCTGCCGATGTGCCAGGACACCGGCACCGCGATCGTGATGGGCAAGCGCGGGCGGCACGTGCTGACCGACGGCGCCGACGAGGCGGCCATCGCGCTCGGCGTCTACCAGGCGTACACCCAGCTCAACCTGCGTTACTCGCAACTCGCGCCGATCACGATGTGGGACGAGAAGAACACCGGCACGAACCTGCCGGCGCAGATCGAGCTCTACGCGGAGGACCCGGGCGGTCACCCGGACGCGTACAAGTTCCTCTTCATGGCCAAGGGCGGCGGCTCGGCCAACAAGTCGTACCTCTACCAGGAGACGAAGGCGCTGCTGAACCCGCAGCGGATGATGCAGTTCCTGGACGAGAAGCTGCGCCTGATCGGCACGTCGGCGTGCCCGCCGTACCACCTGGCGGTGGTCGTCGGCGGCACCAGCGCCGAGCACGCGCTGAAGACGGCCAAGCTGGCCAGCGCGAAGTACCTGGACAACCTGCCCACCTCGGGCACCATGCTGGCGCACGGCTTCCGCGACCTGGAGCTGGAGGCCGCGGTCCTGGAACTGACCCGCGACTTCGGCATCGGCGCCCAGTTCGGCGGCCGTTACTTCTGCCACGACGTGCGTGTCATCCGGCTGCCCCGGCACGGCGCCTCCTGCCCGGTGGCGATCGCGGTCTCCTGCTCGGCGGACCGCCAGGCGGTCGCCAAGATCACTCCGTCCGGGGTGTGGCTGGAGCGGCTGGAGACCGACCCGGCCCGCTACCTGCCCGATGTCACCGACGAGAACCTGGAATCCGAGCAGGTCGTCCGGATCGACCTCAACCGGCCGATGGCCGAGATCCGCGCCGAGCTCAGCAAGTACCCGGTGAAGACCCGCCTGTCGCTGAGCGGCCCGCTGGTGGTGGCTCGGGACATCGCCCACGCCAAGATCGCCGAGCGGCTCGACGCCGGCCAGCCGATGCCGCAGTACCTGCGCGACCACGCGGTCTACTACGCCGGCCCGGCCAAGACCCCCGAGGGGTACGCCTCCGGCTCCTTCGGCCCGACCACGGCCGGCCGGATGGACTCGTACGTCGAGAAGTTCCAGGCGGCCGGCGGCTCCCTGGTCATGCTCGCCAAGGGCAACCGGTCGAAGCAGGTGACCGACGCCTGCAAGACCCACGGCGGGTTCTACCTGGGTTCGATCGGCGGCCCGGCCGCGCGGCTCGCCCAGGACTGCATCCGCCACGTCGAGGTGCTCGAGTTCCCCGAGCTCGGCATGGAGGCGGTGTGGAAGATCGAAGTCGAGGACTTCCCGGCCTTCATCGTCGTCGACGACAAGGGCGAGGACTTCTTCGCCGAGGTGACGAAGCCGGTCCTGGGCATCGGCCGCCGCTGACGACTGCTGCGCCGTGACCACCGCCTGGCGGTCGTCACGGCCAGCAGTTGAATTCTCCGCATGTGATTCAACGTTGCGGGCCGGAAACTTGAAATCCGTGTCCTTGTTTGAGCTTGCGCTTGAGAAGCGGCAAGTGGTTTTCAAGTTTCTCGTGCCGCGCGGGGAAGCCGGAGCGGAGGTCGCAGGTTACTGGGCCGAGGGGGCCGTCGAAGGCGATTCCGCCGGTGTGGCCGACGAGGACTCCGGTGCGGCCCGGTTGACGCCGCAGTAACCCGCGAGCGGGCTGATCCACTCGGTGATCTGGTCCTTGAGCGAGCTGTCCAGATCCTTCATGCTCTTGATCGTCTCGATGAATTCGAGATCCTTCGCGCTGTCCTCGATCCGCTGGGCCGAGGTCGCGGCCACCGCCTTGAGCTCGGGGTCGACGGCGTCCGCGGTCTCCTTGCGGATCTGCGTGCCGATCGCCTTCAGCTCGGTGGCGGCCTGTTTCTTCGCCTTGTCGGCGTTCGCGGTGTCCTTCTCCTCCTGGACAGCCATCAACTTGCCGAGCGCCCCGCCGAAGTCGCCGAACTCGGTGTCGAAGGTCTTGTCCAGGCGGTCGCACACCACCTTGTTGGCGGCCGTGTAGTCGGGCGTGGCGGACGCGGAGACGACGGGTTCCGCCGAGGCGGAGGGGGTGGCGGCGGCCGGGGCGGCGACCCCGCTGCTCTTCGGATCGTCGCTGCAGGCGGTGCTGCTCAGGAGCAGGCCGCCGGCGAGCACGGCGAGGATGGCGCGTCGCATCGGGAGGGGTCCTCTTCGAGTTGGGGGGACATCCGAACCCCGCCGACGGTACGTAACGAAGCGACCGGCGTCCAACTGTCTGTGATCACTGAGAATACGAACAGCCCGCTCACGGGCCTCCGTGAGCGGGCTGCGCCTCCCCCGTTGAGAGCCGCACCGCCTCACCACCTCGCTGGGGGCGATCATGGAATTACGGTGGCGAAGCGGCGTCGGAGAGAAGGTTGCCGTAGGCATCTATCGATTCTCTGTCGATCCGCTCTCGGTGCCACGAGTAGGCTTTGATGGCGGCGCACGGGACGGGGAACTACTTTGCGCTACCAAGCAATAGCACTACTGTCAGTTACATCTAGCGAGCTGCCGGTGACGGTGGCCGATGAGTGAACGACGCTTCCGCATCCTCGGCCCTCTCGAGGTCACGGTGGACGGCGAACCGGTGGCCGTCACCGCGGGCCGGGACCGGGTCGTCCTCGCGGCACTGCTGCTCAACTCCGGCCGGATCGTCGGGTTCGGCGAGCTGGCCCGCGCGGTCTGGGACGAGGAACCCCCGGCCACGGCCCGTGGGCAGCTGCAGACGTGCGTGTCGCGGCTGCGCCGGATGCTGCCGGACGGGGCGATCCGGACCGACCCGGCCGGTTACGGGCTCACCCTGGGCCCCGACGAGCTGGACGCCAACGTCTTCCTCCGCCTGCTCGAGGCGGCGCGGTCGGCGGCCGATCCCGGGGCGGCACGTGCGGCGTACCGGGAGGCCCTCGATCTGTGGCGTGGCCCTGCCTGCGCCGAGATCGACGCCCCGGCGGTGCGCCAGGCGGCGGCGATGCTCGACGAGCGCCGCGCGGTGGCGCTCGAGGACGCCATGGACCTGGAACTGGAGGCCGGCCGGGCACGGGAACTGCTGGGCGAGCTGGCCGCGCTGGTCGATCGGTTCCCGCTGCGGGAGCGGCTGCGCGGACAACTGATGCTCGCGCTGTTGCGGGCCGGGCGGCAGGGGGACGCGCTGGCGGAGTTCCGCCGGGCCCGTGACGTGCTGCGCGGCGAGCTGGGCATCGAGCCCGGCCACGAGCTGCAGCAACTGCACCGCGACATACTGGCCGGGGCGGTGCCGGGGGACGTTGCGGCCACCGGTGGCCCGGCCGGGCCGATCCGGTGCCTTCCGCGTACGGTCCGCGACTTCACCGGCCGCCAGGACCAGGTCGACCGCCTGATCGCGGGAATCGCCGAGGCCGGGGCGGCCGGTCCGGTGGTGGCCGTCCTCGACGGGATGGCCGGCAGCGGCAAGACCACCCTCGCCCTGCATCTCGCCGGCCTGCTCGGCGATCGGTACCCGGACGCGCACCTCTTCGTGGATCTCCAGGGCCACAGCGAGCAGGATCCGGTGGAGCCGGCCGCGGCGCTGCTCATCCTGCTCCGGCAGCTCGGGGTGACGCCCGAGGAGATCCCGGCCGGCTCGGTGGAGCGGGTCGGGTTCTGGCGTAACCAGATGGCCGGGCGGCGGAGCCTGATCATCCTGGACAACGTGGCCACCAGCACTCAGATCGCCGACCTGCTGCCCAGCACGCCCGGCAGCCTGGCCCTGGTCACCGGGCGGCGCCGGCTCGCCGGACTGGACGGCATCCAGCTGGAGTCCCTGCCGGTGCTCGCGCACGACGAGGCGGTGACCCTGCTGGAGCGGATCGTCGGCGAGCGGGTGCGAGCCGAGCCGGAGGCGGCGGCCGAGGTGGTCCGGCGCTGCGGCGGCCTGCCGCTGGCGGTGCGGCTGGCCGGGGCCCGGCTCGCGCACCGGCCGCGCTGGCGGGTGGCCGACCTGCTGCGCCGGCTGGGCGAGTCGGCGCTGCCCGAGCTGGCAGCCGAGGACCGGACCCTGGCCGGGGCGCTGACCCTCACCTACCGTCAGCTTCCCGCGCCGACCCAGCGGGTGTTCCGACTGCTCGGCGTTCATCCCGGCACATGCGTCGACGACCTCGCGGTGGCCGCGCTCGCCGGCCTGCCCCTCGACGAGGCCCGGGACGTGCTCGATGAGCTCGTCGACGTGCACCTGCTGGAGGAACCGGAGCCCGACGTGTTCCGGCTGCACGACCTGCTCCGTGAGTACGCCAGGATGCTCGCCGCCGATCTGCCCGCCGAGGAACGCCGGGGAGCGCTCGAAGGTGTGCTCGACCTTCAGCTGCACGCCCTGATCGCGGCTACCGCGCCCAATCACCGGCCGGTCCTGACCCGTGACATCAAATGGCCGCAGCCAGAGCGTCCCGACCTGGTCGTGGCCCTGGAAGACCCGCACGCACGGCTGGAACGAGAGCGGCCCGGCCTGGTCATGTATGTCGAGGCGGCCGCGGGGGTGGGGCGAGCCGACCTGTCCTGGAAGATCGCACGTGCCGCCTGGCAGCCGCTCTACTACCAGGGCTACACCGACGACGTCCGCGACCTGAACATGCGGGCGATGGCGAAGATCAAGACGTCTGGGGACCGGTCGGCCATCGCCACCATCGCCAACTACCTGGCCTCCGTCTATTGCCGGACCGTCGAGAACCGGGAGGCCGAGCAGTACCTTCTGCTCTCGATCCGGCTGCGTGAGGAGCTCGGCGAGCACGGCGCGGTCGCGACCGGCTACGGCAACCTGGGGACGATCTACTACTCCGAGGGCCGGTTCGCCGAATGCATCGAGGCACTGCTCACCTCCCGCCGGATCCGCACCCGCAACCGCTATGCGAACGCGTCCAACAGCACCCTGGCTACCCTCACCGAGGTGTTCAACCGGCTGGGCCGTCACGATGAGGCGCTCTACTACGCCCGGCTCTGGCTGTTCTCGGTCATCGAGCACCGGGCAGACGGCCAGATCGCCGGCGCCCTGCGCAAGGTGCAGCAGCTCAAGTACGAGAAAGGCGTGATCGGCGCGGCCACCGCACACCGCTGGCTCGACGTGGTGAACCGGCTGGCCAGCCGCTCAGGGTATCGATCGGTCCAGGCGGAGGTCCACCACGATCGGGCTGTGCTGCTCCGCGACGCCGGCCGGTACGCCGAGGCGATCGCCGAGCACGAACAGGCGGTGGCCCTCATGGCTCGCCTTCGGGACCTGCAGTACGAGGTCGAGTACCGCCACTCCTGGGCTACCACGCTGCGGCTGTCCGGGGATCTCGCCGGCGCCCGTGCGATGTACGTGCGCTCACTCCGGATGGCCCGGGCCACGCAGTTGCAGTACTCCATCGCCTGTGCCGGAGCCGGGCTCGCCGCCTGCCTGGACCCGGGCGATCCGGAGGCGGTCCGGCTCCGCCGGCAGGCGCGTGAGCTCTACCACCGCATGGGGATCGAGAGTAACGACTGCGACCCTCGATGAGTCGAGAGAGGATGGTCCGGTGACGACTGACGAGAGTGGCTTCCGCATCGAACGCGACACGATGGGCGAGGTGCGGGTGCCCGCCGCCGCCCTGTGGCGCGCCCAGACCCAGCGCGCCGTGGAGAACTTCCCGATCTCCGGCCGCGGCCTGGAACCGTCCCACATCCGGGCGCTCGCCCGCATCAAGGGCGCTGCCGCCCGGGTCAACGCGAGCCTCGGAGTCCTGGAGAAGGACCTGGCCGAGTCGATCGCGACCGCCGCGGCCCATGTCGCCGCCGGCGGTTACGACGACCAGTTCCCGGTCGACGTCTTCCAGACCGGCTCCGGCACCTCGTCCAACATGAACGCCAACGAGGTGATCGCCACTCTGGCCAGCCGTGACCTGGGCCGCCCGGTGCACCCGAACGACCACGTCAACGCGTCGCAGTCGTCCAACGACGTCTTCCCCTCCTCGATCCACGTCGCCGCCACCGAGGCGGTCGGCCGCGATCTCATCCCGGCGCTGGAGCACCTCGCCGCGGCACTGCACGGGAAGGCCGTCGCCTGGAGCGAGGTGGTCAAGAGCGGCCGCACGCACCTCATGGACGCCACCCCGGTCACCCTGGGGCAGGAATTCTCCGGGTACGCCCGGCAGGTCACCAACGGTGTCGAGCGTCTCACCGCCACCCTGCCCCGGCTGGGTGAGCTCCCGCTCGGCGGCACCGCGGTCGGCACCGGGGTGAACACGCCGCCCGGGTTCGCCGCGGCGGTGATCAGGCTGCTCGCCGACGAGACCGGCCTGCCGCTGACCGAGGCCCGCGATCACTTCGAGGCGCAGGGCGCCCGGGACGCGCTGGTCGAGGTGTCCGGCCAGCTGCGGGTGGTGGCCGCCGGCCTCTACAAGATCGCCAACGACATCCGGTGGATGGGCTCCGGGCCCCGCGCCGGCCTGCGGGAGCTGCGCCTGCCCGACCTGCAGCCCGGTTCGTCGATCATGCCGGGCAAGGTGAACCCGGTGGTGCCCGAGGCAGTGCGCCAGGTCGCCGCGCAGGTCATCGGCAACGACGCCACGGTCGCCTTCGCCGGCACCCAGGGCGATTTCGAACTCAACGTGATGCTCCCGGTGATGGCCCGTAACGTGCTGGAGTCGATCCGCCTGCTGGCCGCGGTGTCCAGGCTGTTCGCCGACCGCTGCATCGACGGCCTGGAGGCCGACGAGGAGATCACCCGGGGTTACGCCGAGGGGTCACCGTCGATCGTCACCCCGCTCAACCGCCACCTCGGGTACGACGAGGCTGCCGCGATCGCGAAGCAGGCGCTCGCGTCGGGCCGGACCATCCGCGAAGTGGTGATCGAGCGTGGCCACGTCGCGAACGGCACGCTCACCGAGGCCCAGTTGGACGAAGCACTCGACGTCCTCCGGATGACGCGTCCCTGAGTGCAGGCCGGTACCCTTGTACGGTGACTCTGCGCTTGTACGACACCGCGACCCGATCGGTCCGGGACTTCGTCCCGATGACGCCCGGTCAGGTGGGGATCTACCTGTGTGGCGTCACCGTGCAGTCTTCCCCGCACATCGGCCATCTCCGTTCCGCCGTCAACTACGACGTGCTGCGCCGCTGGCTCATGCACACCGGGCTGGAGGTGACGTTCATCCGCAACGTCACCGACGTGGACGACAAGATCCTGCAGAAGTCGGTGGAGCACGGTAAGCCGTACTGGGCGATCGCCTACGAGAACCGGCTCCGGTTGAGCCGGGACTACACGGCGCTCAACGTGCTGGAGCCCACCTACGAGCCGCTGGCCACCGGGCACATCACCGAGATGCACGAGCTGATCGAGACGCTGATCGAGCGCGGGCACGCCTATCCGGGCGCCGGCGACTGCGCCGACGTCTACTTCGACGTGCGCTCCTTCGCCGAGTACGGCGCGCTCTCCGGCCAGAAGCCGGACGACATGCAGAGCGCCGCTGACGCCCCGGTCCGGGACAAGCGCGACCACCGCGACTTCGCCCTGTGGAAAGGCGTGAAGCCGGAGGAGCCACGCGACGCGTACTGGTCGTCCCCGTGGGGCCGGGGCCGTCCGGGCTGGCACATCGAGTGCTCGGCGATGGCCCGGCGCTACCTCGGCGACGAGTTCGACATCCACGGCGGCGGTCTGGACCTGACCTTCCCGCACCACGAGAACGAGCTGGCCCAGTCCAAGGCGGCCGGTCTGGGCTTCGCCCGGTTCTGGGTGCACCACGCGCTGCTCAACCTGGGCGACTCCAAGATGAGCAAGTCGCTGGGCAACGTCATCGATCTGGACTCGGTCGTCGAGGGCGGGGTCCGGCAGGTCGAGTTGCGTTACTACCTGGGCAGCCCGCACTATCGCTCCCGGATCGACTATTCCGACGAGGCGCTGAAAGAGGCCGCGGTCGCCTACCGGCGGATCGAGGGCTTCGTGCACCGCGCGGCCGAGGTGGTCGGCCCGGGCCGGCCCAAGCAGGTGCCGCCGGCCTTCGCCGACGCGATGAACGACGATCTGAACACGTCAGCGGCGCTGGCGATCGTGCACGACACCGTGCGGGAGGGCAACACCGCCCTGGCCGCCGGGGACGAGCCGGCCATCCGGGGCGCGCTCACCGCGGTCCGGGCCATGCTCGGTGTGCTCGGCCTCGACCCGTTCGACGAGAAGTGGAGCGGCGGCGAGGGTGGCAACGACCTGAAGCCGGTCGTCGACTCGCTGGTCGCGCTGGCACTGGAACAGCGGGCGCAGGCCCGCACACGTAAGGACTGGGTGGCCGCCGACTCGGTGCGCGACCAGCTCAAGAACGCGGGTATTCAGGTGGAGGACACTCCGGCCGGGCCGCGATGGACGGTAGGAGAACAGCACTGATGCCAGGAAATTCCTTCAACGCGAGCCGGCGTTCCACCTCGAAGAAGGGCGCCACGGCGGGTTCGGGCGGTAAGAATCGCTCCGGGCTCAAGGGTCGAGGCAAGACCCTGCCCGCCGACGAGCGGCCGTGGCACAAGGGTTACTCGGGCTCGGAGAAGCTGCCCGAGAAGACCGCCCGTAAGCAGGACAAGGAGCGCCGGGCCGCGGCCGCCGAGGGCCGCGCGCCCAAGGTCGGCATCCCCGGCTCCAAGGACACCACCTGGGGCCGTGGCGGCGGTCGTGCCCCCGGCATGACCCGCACCCAGACGTCCCGCGGCGGCGTCCGGGGCACCGGCCCGCGCGGTCCGCGCATCGCGCCGGGCCGCAAGTCCAACCCGACCAAGGAAGGTCCCGAGCTGCTGCTCGGCCGTAACCCGGTGGTGGAGGCGCTGCGCGCGCTGGTGCCGTCCACCGCGCTCTACGTGGCGCAGGGCATCGACATCGACGATCGGATCAACGAGATCGTCCGCACCGCCGGTGACCGTGGCATCCCGATCCTCGAGATCAGCCGCAACGAGCTGGACCGGATGACCGGCGGGGTGCTGCACCAGGGCGTCGGCCTTCAGGTGCCGCCCTTCGCGTACGAGGACTTCGACGACCTGGTCAGCGCGGCTCTGGAGCAGACCGCCCCGCTGCTGGTCGCGCTCGACGGCATCACCGACCCGCGCAACCTCGGCGCGGTGATCCGGTCGGTGGCGGCGTTCGGCGGGCACGGCGTCTTCATGACCGAGCGGCGGGCCGCCGGCATCACCGCGACCGCCTGGCGCACCAGCGCCGGTGCGGCCGCGCGCGTCCCGGTCTCGCAGGTGGTCAACCTGACCCGGGCGGTCAAGGCGGCGCAGAAAGCCGGCTTCACCGCGATCGGCCTCGACGCCGACGGCGAGACCGACCTCTACCAGCTGGAAGCGGCGGTCGGCCCGCTGCTCGTGGTGGTCGGCTCCGAGGGGCGCGGGCTGTCCCGCCTGGTCGGCGAGACCTGCGACCTGCGGGTCAGCATCCCGATGGCCTCCGACGTGGAGTCGCTGAACGCCAGCGTGGCGGCAGCGGTCACCCTCGCCGAGGTGAGCCGCCGCCGCCTCCACGGCTAGGCCTTTTCAGAAGTAGGCGCGCAGGCGGTTGCCATCCGTGAGGAAGAGGCGGCCGCCTGCCACCGCCGGCGGATAATTCTGGTCGCTCGGCATGCCGCCCTTCTTCGCCTGGCCGGTGGTGGCGTCGACGATCGACAGCGCTGAACCCAGGCCGGACGGGCTGTACAGCAACTGGCCGGCCCGCACCGGCTGGCCGGCCGCGTCCGGCAGGTGCACTGACCAGAGCTTCTTCCCGGTTCGCGCGTCCAGGGTGATGACACTGCGGTAACGCGGAAAGTAGACGAACCTGTCGTCGGCGGTGACCGAGGGCGCCGGCCAGGTGGACTCCCAGGCCCGGTTGCCGTTCGCCGAGTCGATCGCGGCCAGCCCGCCGCCCAGGCCACGGATGTAGAAGCGGGAGCCGCTCGGGTTGCTGCCGACGGCGTACCAGTCCTGCGGCGTGCGCCAGATGGTCGTGCCGGTCTTGACGTCGACCGCCCGCGACCCCTCGCCCTCGGTGCGCAGCAGCAGCCGCCCGTTGGCCGACAGCAGGCCGTCCCCCCGGGTGCCGAACAGCTTCCACAGCCGGGCGCCCGTGGCCAGCCGGTGCGCGACCGTCGACGTCTCGAAGTCGGGCCGGGTGTCCACCACGATCACACCCCGGTCGACGATCATGTCCTGAGTGGGCGCGCCGAGCGGGATCTCCCAGAGCCGGGCGCCGGTGGCGGCACGGAACGCGGTCAGGAAGCTGTGCTGGTTGTCGCACGCGTAGGTGAGGGTCGCCAGCAGGCCGTCGGCGAGGGCCATCCGGGTGACACCACGGCGCTTCAGATCCACGTGCCAGCGCCGGTCGCCGGTCGCCGGGTCGTACGCTCCAATGCCGCCGGGGTCACTGGTGAACACGTGGCCGTACCCGGCGAGGGGTTCCCGGCCGACCTCGCACTCCGGGGATCCGTGGGTGGGGATCTCCCAGCGGAGGGCCACCGCGTCGACCGTCGCGCCGGTCAGCCGGCTCTCCACCGGATTGTAGAAGGTCAGACCCGGGCCGTACCCGGTCTGTGCCCACTCCGAAGCGGGAGCCGGAGCCGGCGCGGGCGGGGTGGGCAGACCGAGTGCCGCGGTGAGAGCGGCTATCAGGAAGGAGTTCACGCAAGATCAACGATTGGAGGCGAGATCGATGATGCGAAGCGCGCTCCCGCCACCCGGGGACGATCCGGGTGGCGGAAAAACGGTGAATCAGGCGTACGTGTAGGTGTTCCTGTGGTCGAGTACGGTGGCCGGCGTGACGCCCGTCCACGGCTGCATCGTCTCGTTCAGGTCCACCACACCGGGCGTGCCGGCGGCCGGCAGGTAACGGCTGCTGTCGAAGCCCCAGCGGGTCTGCCACTGCGACCACAGCCGGTCGATGTTGCAGTGGTGCAGCCAGAAGACCGGATCGTTCGGCGAGTCCTGCTGACCCATGTGACCGCCCACCCAGACATGCGCCGAGTTGTGCAGGTTGGGGGTCTGCCAGCCCTCCATCCGGTTGCGCATGCCGCTGGTGGCGGAGCTGTTCCACGGCGCGGCGTCGTACGCCGAGATGCCCAGCACCGAGGTGACCTGGGCGGCGGTCGGCAGAGTGTTGCTGCCCATGGCCCGGCGCAGCGACGTCGACGACGACGCGCTGGCGGTGATGCGCCAGTTGGCGGAGCCGGCGAACGGGCCGGTGGTGACCGGGCCGTTCCCGCCGGAGCCGTTGCCGCCCATGAGGTCGGCGGTGAACGGCGCACCGGTGATGCTGCGGTCCACGGTCCAGTCCCAGTACGGAATCGAGACCGTGGCGTCGAAGGCCTGCAGAGCCCGCTCGAACTCGATCAGGTACTGCCGGTGCCACGGCAGGAAAGACGGCGACCGGTGGGCGTACTGGATGCCGCCGACGCTCGCGAAGTAGGTCATGTGTGTGGTGACGAACCAGTCGTAGTTGCGACCGGTGGTCTGCGCCTTCAACCGCTTGACGGCGGCGACGAAGGCCGCCTTCTCGCCGCTGGTCAGGTTACGTGCGCTCTTACGTACGCCCATGGGTGTGCCTTTCGAAGGAGCTGGGTCAGCGGACGTGGTCGTGTCCGGCGCCGGCCAGAGCGGTGAGCTCCGTGTCGCCGAGGACGTCGACCGCCCGTTTGGTGAGCTTGAGCAGGCCGTTGGAGTTCCGGTCCGCGTCGATCAGAACGGGCTCGTAGTGGTTGATGGCGCTGATGTAGCCGATGGTCACGCCGCCACCGGCGGCCGGCAGCTCGATCTCCATGACGGACAGTTTCCGGCCGTTGATGTAGACCTCGTGCGACCTGTTCGGCCGCTGCCCCCGGGCGCTCAGGGCGGCGACGCCGGTCACGGGGTGCGTGCCCTTGATCTTCTTGCCGCGGTACTCCATCTCGAAGTCGCGCGGGTCCCGCGCGGCGGCGGGAGTGGCCAGGACCTGGGCGCCGGCGACGCCGGCGACCACGGCAGCGGCGGCGGCTCCGTAACGGAGGGCGTCACGACGGCTCACGGTGGACATGTGTGCTGTGTTCCTCTTCTGATCGGGGTGGATCGACTCGGGCGGAGTGCCCCGCGGCACGAACGGCCGCGGGGCACCGGTGTCAGCTCAGCTGTTCGCCGCGGGAGTGAAGACGTCGCATTTGCGGCCCTGCTCGGCGCGCTTCACCGTGGTGCCGGTGCACAGGCGCACCTCGGGCTGGAAGCCGCCCCACAGGAACTCGGACTTGACCGCGAAGTTGGTCTTCCCGGGACGGCACAGGCTGTTGAGAGTGCGCCACTCGATGCCGTCGGCCGGGCCGTTGTACGCGATCTGCACGACGGCGCACTGGTTACGGCCGTTCATGGCCAGGGTGCCGTTGACCGCGATCGGCGGAACCGGCCGCTCCGGGATGCTCATCATCCGGTCGTAGGTGCCGTAGGCGGTGGCCTTGCCTTCGGCGAGCTCGAACGTGTTGTCCGCGGCGAGGGCCGGAGTGGCGGCCAGAGCCACGGCGACACCGGCGCCGGCGAGTACGCCGAGGGTGCGGCTGACGAACGACTTCATAAAGTGCTCCTCAATTGTGTCAAGGGCGCGTGGCAGTGCTGCCCGGGAGGTAATCCGGGCAGCACAAAATGAACTCATGGCAATGCAGATGAACGGGCACCCGAATAGCCCGGGGATGCCCCGGTGGAATGGTGCTGAAGGTCAGCGGACGATCAGCGTGTAACTCGGCACGAATCCGGTCTGGCAGCGGAATGACACCCAGGCCTTCCGCGCGACGCCGTCGGCGCCGACCTTGTTGCACTCGGCCTGAGCATCGGCCACCTCGTTGAAGGCGGCCGTGTAGACCACTGTTTCGGTCTCGCGCGGCGCGGTGCGCGCCCGGTGGCTGACAATCAGGTCGTCACCAGCGAAGCCGGAGCGCACGGAGAACGACTTCCAGACGCCGGCCTGCTGGCCGGACTGGCCGATGACCGCCGCGCGGCCGAAGTCGTAGGTGCCCAGCAGACCGGTGGTGACCCGGGCCGGCGCGGCCTGGGCCGCAGCCGGGGCGAGCACGGCCGCGATGGTGCCGGCCAGAATGGCACCACGTGTGATGGAACGCATTATTTCGGTGTCCTTTCCGTAAAGTCCGGGGGTCTCCCGAGACAAAGTGGACAACCGTGCGGTAAGGATCGTGTCTCCCCGCGCGGCATTACCGAACATACATGAGCCATGCCGTTCGGCAATGGTGGGGCCGAAGGTCATGTCCGCGCGTTCGTATTGTTCTCGAGTCTGTTGTTTTCGCAGCTGATTTCGGTGCCAAAAATGGCTTACCCCCGCCGAATGGCGGGGATGAGCGGCCGCCGAGTGGCCGGATGGCAGCTCGCCGACCGGCCATCCCGGGCCCGCTGTTCGACCCGAATGAAAGCGAGGGTCAGATCCGTCCACCCGGACGGATCTGACCCTCGAAAACGTTTAAAAGTAGTGTCTCGGTATTAGCCGTATATGTCGCTCAGAGTGGCCACTTCGGACCCGGCATCGAGGCCGCGAACGCCGCGAGTTCCCGGCCGGCGTGCCGTCTCCTACCCGGCGAGGTGCTTCCGGGCGAAGGCGATGTTGTGGGGCAGTGCCTGCCGCCACACGTTGTGGCCGGTGGCGTAGTGCCGGTAGGTGACGTCCGCCCGGTGCATCCGCATCTCGGTGACCTGCAGGTCGGTCAGGAACGGGAAGGCCGTCAGGTCGAATCGGCCCTGGTTCACCAGCACTGGCGCGTCGAAACCGGACACCGGCAGCCTCGTGACGTCGCGCAGCACCGCCGGGAACCGGCCGGTGTTCAGCGGCTTCGCCAGCATCTGCCCGATCGACGTGCCCCGCGCCCGGGTGTTCATGTCGAAATAGCACAGCCGATGCGCGTCGTCGACGATCGCGCGGCCGATCGGTGTCAGATAGGCATCGAGGTCGAAGTCCGGCCGGGCCGTTTCGAGTCCGGCGAGGATGTAGGAGACGTAGGTCGTGTAGTCCGGCGCGGGCAGCGGGGGAACGTACGGCCCGGCGATCGGGATGTAGCCCTCGACCTTGGTGGCCGGCGCGTCGGCCATGGCGGCGGCCAGCCGGAGCTCCGGCGCCCGTTCCGCCGCTTTCGCCGCGGTGGCGAGGGTGGCGTGGCCGCCCTGCGACATGCCGTTCACCACATAGCTGATGGACAGGGCCGGCGCCACCGACCGCGCGGCGCGCACGGAGTCGATCACCGCGTTGGCTTCCGCGTCGGCGTCCAGATAGGCGTGTGATCCGTCGGACCCGATACCGATGTACTCGGTGGCGACGAAGGCGAAACCCGCCTCGATCCACGGGGTCACGACATTGACGTCCGCCGGGGCCGCCCCGTAGTCGTCGGTGTAGGCGCAGTCGTCGCCGAGCCCGGCCGTGACGTGGGCGTTGGCCAGGATCGGCCAGCCGCCCGCCGGCGCCGTGCCGGTGGGCACGTAGATGGTGGCGAGCGCGTGGCGTGGCTGGTCGAGCGAGTCGCGAGTCCAGTACTTGATCGACATCGCGGTGCTTCCGGGTGCTTCCTTGCCCGGGAGCGGCGTCGACGCGATCACCGAGCCGGGAGCGCCGCCCGGCTCGGCGGCCGCCGCCGGAACGGGCAGCCCGAGAGCCAGCAGCGGGCCGATCGCCAGGGGCATGATGCGGCGAAGGGAAGGCATCGACATCACTCGTTTCTATCGGCGGGGAGGCTGATCCCGCGACCGCCGGACATCTCCGGTCGTGGCGGCGAGCCACGCCGAGAGCCGGCATTGTTAGGTTAGGCAACCCTAACATCGGCCACGCCGCCGATCTGACGGTCGGTGTCGCCCTCAGTGACCGGTGCGGCGCCAGCCGGGGCGGTCCTCCCGCCGCTGACGCCGCATGCGACGACTTACATCGATCTATCCCCGGCGCAACCGGGCATGTTCCCGGCGCTCTCGCACAATCTGCATGTCACGCATGACGTAGATGGCTGTCCCGCTTCCGATCATCACCAGAAGTAAGATCGTCGCCACAACGCTTCGGTCAGGGAATATCAGTGCGCCAAGGGCACCCAACGTGATTAGCCAGTAGGGGCCCGGCACGCCCTTCATTGCCAATGCCGCTCCTTTCGAATGCTACGTGAAGCACGCAGTTCGGATCGAACCGATCCCGAAGAGTTCGGCACCCACGGCGCCGATGGCCTTGGTGATCGCCTCTTCCTTCTTGCCCTTGGGTGCCTGCTTGTACGCCTTGTAGGCAATCTGCATCGTCTTCTTCAGGGACCCGAACCTCTTGACGACCCGGGCCACCTTCAGAACAAGCAGAGTGTTGCTCGCGATCGTCGTAGTCACGACGCCGACGCATTTCGACCAGCCCCAGAAACCCTCCGGATCCGCGACGACCGGATAGGCCGTTCCCGGACCGTGGTCGATCACCTGGATCAGCTTCCGGTCGTCCACGACGAAGCGGGTGGGCACGGGGCGTCCGTTGGCGTCGAAAGCCCACGGTTCGGCGATGCCGCCGAGATCGTCTCCTGCCGCGTTCCGGATACTGGCCGATCCATCCGCTTCCACCTTCAGCGCGGCGTCGGCCGGCAGGCTGAGCGGGAACTCGTAACGGGTGGGCGCTGCGCTGTTCTCGACGAGGACAAGCGACTGGAAGCTGGAGGGGCTGCCGTACGTCGCCACGCTGGACGTGGGTTGCTTGGCCACGCCCAGCAGCGTGCCGGCTTCCAGCTCTGCCGCCTTCTGAGCCACGATGGGCGACGGCGCCTCATTGCTGTCAGCGCCGGGGAGGTCGACGAGAACCTCGCCCTCCTCCGCACCGGAGATCGATACCGTGGTGTTGAGCCGATCATAGGTCGGTTGGTATGCGGTGGCAGGGTCGAAGGCGGAGTCGAACAGGACAAGATCGAAGGTGGTGCTGGCGCCGATCTCTTCATCGAACGCACGCAGCACGCCGTCAGTGCCAAGCACTGCCGGGCCGGCGTAGACGACGGCCGGCTTAGCGCCGCTGGCCGGCATCGTCACAGTCAGCGGAATGTGCCCCTTCGCGTCACGAGCGGCGGCGACGACGTCCGGCAGGCCGATCCAGGAGTCGAACGACCCATCTGGCCACGAGTATCCCCAGCCCACCTCGACGTCGGTGTTGCCGGCGGATTTGACGGAAATCGTTAGGTTGGCGCCGGAGACCGGGTTCCCTTCGGCGTTCCTGAGCGTGCCGGTCATGGTCGTGGCGGCACTCTCCGACGCTACGTCGGCGCGCGCGCCGAGCGTCTCGGCGTGCGCCATTTCCGGCATGGCAGCGAGCGCCACGACCGACGACAGCAAGATGGCGGCGATATGCCGCGTCAGATGCTTTGCATGAATTGACACAAGTTCCCCTGCGTTTCCCATGTGGCCCTCGGCCTGGAGAGCCGATTGCCAACATAAAACAGTGCATGTTTCTGCGAAGCGACGCGGCTGCCGTGTTCGATATCGACCGACACCTGGTCGCTGTTCACTTCAGTGCTGCCGTCGTTCGCGATTTCGGTGGCTATCCCTGCCGGATGTCTTCACAGCAGCAATGTCCCGCACGACGTGGTCAGTAATGGACGACGTCGGGGCCGTTCTGGGACGCCCCGCAATTTCTTCGCCAGTATTAGCGGCATGCAAGAGGTCGACGAGCAACGCGACGGCACTGGCCGCCGTCACCATGGCGATCCTTCCGTGCGGCTTAAGGCGCCTACCTCCTTTCTGTGGCGCTTCGGGCTTCAAGATCTTCGGGGCATCACCAGTGGCTGTCAAGATCACCGATGGCTAATGCCGCGAGGCTGCCGGCGGGGAGCCGATCGCTCGACGGTATTCCTAAGTGGCTGGACGCGAAACGAAATCCCAGATCGGTCCGCTCGCATGATTCCCTACGTTTCCGACCAGGATTCCGGACTATTTGGTTCGGGCTGCTTCCGCATTGTGGCGACCTTCACTGCCCCAGGGCGCTCGCAAAGGCGGAGAGATGTCCGGAGGTCGATGCGGGCCGCAGTGGAGGCCGGCGGCGCGGACCTTGTCGAAGAGGCGACTAGTGGGTGGCGTCCTTCGCTGCGGTTGGCGGGGAAGTGGTTACGCCACTTGGTGACCATGGGAGGGGGGCCCCGAGTGTCTCGGCGATCTGACCGTCGGGCAGGTCCGGTGTCTCGGCGCTGGCCGGTACGATCCGGGACCGGGCGGCGAGGCCTGCGCTGATGACAGCCGCGACCAGGCGAGTAGTCGCTCACGCTAGTCGTCAGTGAGCACGATCGGTACGGCTGCCGGATTCGGCGTCCATCTCACGTACCACTGATATCGATCTGAGGACACAGGGCACTTGCCTCGGGCCACCCGCGGGCAAGGGAACCGCTCCTGTGCGATTTCGCATTAGACCCGGTCGCCTGCTCGTCCATGAGTGCCGCACAAGACGGGACGTGAGGGCGAAGTCAAGATGTTAGAGAGGGGAGAGCGCAATGAGTCTGTTGGGAGAGTTTCGCAGGCTTCCTGCAGATTTGCTGGAGGAAATCCGGGCCACCCCGCGCGACGCCTACGACCGGCTTGCTGATCTTGACGACATGCTGGATCTTGACAGGTCATGGGAGCGACTGGCGAAGCTGATCGACAGAACAGGATTTCCCCTGAACCCCATCACCGCCGGCACTCCGTTCCCGGACGAGCACCATGCGTTCGGGCGGGCCGGTGGTTCACGGGCGCTCACCATCGAGGAAGTCGCAGCGGCTGCGGAGCGCCTGTCACAGGTTCCGTTCGACGTGCTGCAAGCCAATCTGCGGCCCCTGCTCGAAACGGAACCCATTAGCCCGCAGAGTTTTGAGTCTCAGATGCTTGGATGGCCATTCGATCCAAGGTTGGATGTCAATCGTTTGAAGGCCGAGCGAGAGCAAGCCGTTCGGATCACTCTCGCCGGTAGCTACAGCGATCTGGTCAGGTTCTTCTGTGTAGCGGCCGAAAAGCAGGACTGCACGGTCTTCTGGGTCGAGTAAGTGATGGAGTGCCGGCGCGTCCTCACAGCGTGTGAACCGGGGTTCGTCCGACGTTTCGGGTGGTGAGCCGAGGCGGTGGCTTGTGACCAAGCGCTGCTGCGCCCGGGTCCTGCGGTGTTCAGGCGCCTACCGGCGTGGGCGACTTCCGGGATCACGGCGCGGCCTTCGGCATCGTCAACATCGGCGTGATCAGCGACAGTGAACTTACTGCGGTCTATATATTAATTCGGTCGCGTCTATGCGTTAAGCTGCCGGGCGAGCAACGTGCCGAACACGGGGGAGGCGGCAGGTGGCGATTTCTTGGGCCGTACCAGGTGATCCGCAGTCGGTTTGCGGCTGGTCGCGCGGCACTTCATGACTTCCTCAGTTCCGGCGGACTCGGGTCCGGCGGACCTTCGTCCCCGTGTGCGGCCGACACCAGTGAGGCGATGAGCCGAGGAGAGGAATCTCGATGACGACCCGTGCACTCCGACCATCCACCATCAGCAGCGGACTCGTACGCCGGCGATGGCTGACAGCGACCGGGGCGGCGACCGTTGCCAGCGTGGTCATGCTGGGCCTGGCCCCGACCGCGGCGCAGGCGGCCGTCACCGAGACGACCGTCGAGCTTCCCTTCACCAGCGTGTCGGACGTGGTGGCAAGCAGTTCCAAGGTCTTCGTCAGCGGCGGCCGAACCAGCTCCACCATCGTGGTGACCAGCCCGTCCGGGGCGAACCAGCGGTTGATCGACAACCTGCCCGGGCCGACTGACCTGGAACTCAGCCCGGACGGCGGCGTCCTCTACGTCGCGTTGCCCAACGCCAATGAGATCGCGGCGATCAACACGGCGACACTGCAGGAGACCGCTCGATGGGAAACCGGCCTCGGTGAGTGCCCGTCCTCACTGGCCGTGGCCGAGCAGACGTTGTGGTTCGGTTACGGCTGTGATCAGTGGGGCGGCAACATCGGGCGGATCGACCTCGGGGCCCAGTCGCCGGCCGTGGCGACCGGTCTGTCTCCGGTGGGCTTCTACGCCCATCCGCTGCTCAGCGCGGGTCGCGACGACTCCGCTCGACTGTTCGCGGCGCAACCGGTGTTGAGCCCGTCATCGGTGACGGTGTTCAGCATCGCCGCCGGCGGCACCCTCGAGAGGATCGGGCAGACCGAGCATACGGCGGTGGGCAGCAACCTCCGGGACATCGCCATCGCTCCGGACGCGGACACCTTCTACACGGCGTCCGGTGCGCCGTACGAGATCGTGCAGTTCAAGTCCGACCAGCTTTCGGTGGCCCGCCGCCGGTTCGTGACAGGCCCCTATCCGAACGCCGTCGAGGTCTCCCACGACGGCACCCAAGTGGCGGCCGCGGCCGACGGCAACGGTTTGTACGTGTTCCGGCCCACCAGCGCACAGCCGACCAAGCTGTCGCTCACCGGATCGCAGAGCGTGATCGACCGGGGCATCGCCTGGGCGCCGAGCGGTGCCCGGCTCTACGCCGTGACCGCCCGGTCGTGGGCCTCCGAGCCGCCGCCGGCGGTCCTGCACATCTACACGGCATCGATCACCGCCAGCCGAATCGCCTGACCGACCCGGGGCGCCCGGCGAGGACGGGGCGTCCCGCCGGGCGCCCCCGGGACGAAGGTGATCGGCCCGGCACAAGCGGCGGTGACGCGCTCGGAGTCATCCGGATGCCTGACGTGCCGTTCGAGCCGGAGCTGAAGGTTCCCGCCGTCGACGCGGTGGCCGGCGACCGTCCGGCCGCGTGGATCAACGACAAGCTCCTCGAATGGGTCAACCGCCTCTGATCAGGCACTCGGCCTAGATCATGATCATCGTGACTCGGGTGGTCGTCCGGCCGTACGCCCAGATCGTTCTCCTGCTCCCGATTTTCGGAATGTCTGGGATGTACGGCGTGGTGTACCTGACCGACGGATCGTTAGCCAGGCGGGACTGGTTCAGCGTCGGCATCGGCCTGGTCTTCGTGCCCGCGAGCCTTGTCGGCGCGTGGTGGACGATCCGGCTCGGCGCGACCCTCGACGTCGAGGGCATCCACATCCGGGGCAGAGTCGACGGCCGCGACGAGTTCCTTCCAGGACCGCGGGCTGACCTGCAGATTATGAACGCTTTAGGCAGGCAGGGCGTATTCCAGAATCAGCGTTTCCTGAGCCATGGCCACCGCTGAAGTTGAACACTCACATGCCGCAGGCAATGCACGGTCGGTGTCCGCTGCGGCCGTGTCCGGGTCTCTCCGCTGCGCGCCGTGAGTCGGTGGGGTTGTGGCGTGTGGTCAGGGTGTGTGGTGGTTCGGGCCGGGTAGGCCGCAACCGGTCGGGCGTGCCGTTCACCCCTGGCGCCAAGGGTGATCATTCCGGGGCTGGGGGCAGCCGGCCGTCCGGCATCGCGTCAGCTGGGGTTTCCGGTGTTCACCGCGGTTGTTTCGCCGGCGGGGGTGGAGTCGAGGGCGTTGCCGAGTAGGGCTCGTAGGGCGTGGGCGTGTTGGTTGAGGGCGTTGCGGCCGGTGTCGGTGAGGCGTGCGGTGGCGCGGCGGCCGGTGCGGCGCACTTCGACGTAGCCGGCGTCTTGCAGGGTGGTCAGTTGTTTGCTGAGGGCGGAGTCGCTGAGTCCGGTGGCTTCGCGCAGGTAGCTGAAGTCGGCGTGTGCGGCGGGAGCGAGGAGGGACACGATGGAGAGCCGGACCGGGAAGTGCAGTAGTTCGTTGAAGCCGGCCGGCCGGGTGCTGGTCATGCCGGGTTCCGGAAGGTGCTTGCGGCGGCCTGGGCGGGTGCCATGGCGACGACCCACACGAGGGCGGCGGCGAGTCCTGCGATGGTGCCGTCGGCGGGGACGTCATACAGGCGCAGCAGTGTGCCGACGCCGATGAGTGTGGTGAGCACGGCCGTGCCGAACAGGACCATTGGCGTCCAGCGCTGGGCGCGGAGCCGTAGCCGCACGCCGGTGAGGCGTTCCAGCGCGAAGGCGAGGCTGATCATGACAACGACGGCGGTTAGCGCCATCGCGGTGCCCATCCATCCCGCCACGTCGTGACTGGCGGAGATCAGTACCAGCCCGGCCGCCGAACCGAAGTTGAACCAGGCCGGAACCCGGTGAGGGCTGCCTTGGCGCAGGGTCTGCTGCTGGCGCTTGTTGATCTCGGTGAGGGCCTGTGCGGCCTCGGTGGCGTCCATGCGAACCATTCCTTCCTGAGGGGAAAGTGTTGCCCGTGAGGCAACTATCGCAGAATCTTTCCTGGAAGGCAACAATGGTGGCGGGACACTTCCTGGGGTCCTGTGCCGCGCGCTCCAGCGCCAGGGAACTGGACCAGCTGTCGCTCGGCGTACAGCCGTCGTGCACCGACTGGGAGACGAGTTCGCTGGTGCACGTTGTGACGATGCAGTGCGCCGCACCGGTCGATTACGCGTTGCACCTGGAGCGTCACTGTCACCGACGTCCGACTCATGCCGATGAGCGGATGGCTTCAGCGTGGATCCGTCTCACTTATTTGCGCATCCTCCAGGTTGCGGATCATGGTGTGGAGGTTGGCGATCGTTTGTTCGTACTGTCGCTCGTCGAGGCCGGCTGTGGTGAGCTCGCGGATGTTCTGGACCTCGGTCGCCAGGCTCTTGAGAAGGTTGCGGCCGGCGTCGGTGAGGGTGAAAGTGCCGTCATCGTGGTGAACGAGTCTCTGCTGCGTGAGCGGATCGATGTGTTGCTGGACAGTCTCACCGACCACCTGGTCGAGGAATGGCGCCAAGGCGTCAGTGAGTGTCGCCGAGGAGCGGCCGCCGTCGGCGAGAGTGTTCAACATCTGCCATTGCCGGCGGCTGATGCCGCGCTCGCCGAGGGTGCTGTCGAACCGCTCCTCGATCAGGCGGTCGAGCTTGCGCAGGGCGTAGCCGATCGGGGGTTGACGACGCCTGCCTTTAGTTGTATTCATACAACAGTTGTAGCAGAATTCCAGTTGTATAGTTACAACTGTTGTAACGTAGTCCACGTGACGGCAGGCGAGCGAGGACCAGATGAGCTCATTGCCATGGCTCTCGTCCGGATCCGACGTGACCAACAAGCACGCCGCCTTCAGCGTCGTGCCGCACCGGGCGATCCGGGCGCTGCATCCGCCAACAACGCCGCCCGCTATCGCTACCTCGATGCCCTCGACGACTCCCGCACGGCCATGTCGATCTCCGAAATCGCCGATGCGATCGCGGTGGACCGGCCGCGCGCCAGCCGGCTGACCACGGAATTGATCGGCAAGGGGTACATCGAGCGGGAGCCGGCGCCTGGCGACTCGCGGTACACCCTGATCCGCCTCACCGCGCTGGGCAAAGAATTCGTCGCCGACATCCATGAGCACCGTCGACGAGGCGTGGCCGAGGCCCTCGCCGGGTTCACCGCAGAGGAATCACGCACACTCGCCGAACTCTTGGAACGGTTCGTCGACGCCTGGCCGCGGAACCCATCAGCTACCTGACACTGCTCGCTGGAACGCCTATCCGCGGGAACAGACACCGCGCGGCCACAACACAGGCCAGCCAGCTAGGAACATCCGGATCTGACGCTGATAACGAGCGGTCAGTCATGTGCTTGGTCCCGGACGTGGCCAACGCTGCGGAGATCCGGCGTGCGGTTCAGCTGCGGGGCGCGGCGGTCAATGATGTGGTGTCGGACTCCAGGACCGCCTGTGGGTGACGTATCTCAGCTGAGGAGTCGGTGCCGGGTACGGGGTGGTTCCGTTTCAAGATCCGTAGCATCGCAGGAGCATAGATCTTTGGGGATCGATCGATCTGCTGGATGTCCGTGCGGCTGAGCAGCGGAAACCTCAGGAAAGCAGTGGCTGCAGGGCGGGACGGAACCGACGGTCTCCCGTTTCCGGGCGTGAGGTCGTGCGCATCGGGCTCCCGATGCCTTGACCTGGTGATATCCGGATCGTGTGACGTGGGCAGCGGGGCTGTAGACGGGCGCTATGCGCGCATCGTGCTTCGCCCGCCTGAGCCTCTGGGTGAGAGTTTTCGCGGGTGAAGGATGGTTGGAGCCCCCGGTCGGGATCGAACCGACGACCTCCCGTTTACAAGACGGGTGCTCTGGCCATCTGAGCTACAGGGGCAGCGGGCATCAGCATAACGTCCTGCGATGCGGCCGCACTCTTGGCAGGTCGGAAGAAAACAAATACGGTGGCGGAGCTGTTCCTTCTACTCGGATCGTCCGGCACGTTCCTGCCGGTGGAAAGGAAGTCGTTTCACCATGGCTACCGTCACGTACGAGAAGGCCTCCCGGATCTACCCGGGCACTGAGCGTCCCGCCGTCAACGAGCTGAACCTCGAGATCAGCGACGGCGAGTTCCTCGTCCTGGTCGGCCCGTCCGGTTGTGGCAAGTCCACCAGCCTGCGCATGCTCGCCGGCCTGGAGGACGTGGACCGCGGCCGCATCCTCATCAACGACAGGGACGTCACGCACCTCCCGCCGAAGTCTCGTGACATCGCGATGGTGTTCCAGAACTACGCTCTCTACCCGCACATGACGGTGTACGAGAACATGGCGTTCGCCCTGAAGCTGCGCAAGACCCCGAAGGCGGAGATCGACCGGGCCGTCAAGGAGGCCGCCGCGCTGCTCCAGCTCGAGGAGTACCTGTCGCGTAAGCCGAAGGCGCTCTCCGGTGGCCAGCGTCAGCGTGTCGCCATGGGCCGCGCGATCGTGCGTCAGCCGCAGGTGTTCCTCATGGACGAGCCGCTGTCGAACCTCGACGCCAAGCTCCGCGTCCAGACCCGTTCGCAGATCGCCTCGCTGCAGGCGAAGCTCGGCGTCACCACCGTCTACGTGACCCACGACCAGGTCGAGGCCATGACCATGGGTCACCGGGTGGCGGTCATGCTGGACGGCGTGCTCCAGCAGGTGGACACCCCGCGGGCGCTCTACGACACCCCCGGCAACGTCTTCGTCGCCGGCTTCATGGGCTCGCCCGCCATGAACATCAAGACCGTGTCGCTGACCGAGGGTGGCGCCACCTTCGGCTCGCTGCACATCCCGCTCACCCGTGAGCAGATCGCCGCCGCGCAGGGTGGCGACGGCAAGGTCACTGTCGGCTTCCGCCCCGAGGCCGCCGACGTCGTCGGCGAGTCGCCCGACGCGCTGCCGATCGTGGTGGACCTGGTCGAGGACCTCGGCTCGGACGCCAACGTCTACGGTCACTCCGAGGTCGGTGGCGGCCAGGAGCGGTTCGTCGTCCGGACCGAGCGTCGCAGCATGCCGCAGATGGGCGAGACGGTCTACATCCGTCCGCTGACCAACGCGCTGCACCTCTTCAACGCCGGCTCCGGCGTCCGGATCTGACGCTGAACGACTGAGAAAGGGCGGTCTCCCGGCAGGGAGGCCGCCCTTTCAGCTCAACCGGCGAACGAACGGACGGGTCAACCGGCGAACGAGTAGATGACGTACTCGGTCTCGGTCGCGCACGTCACCGCCGAGGTGCTCCACGAGCAGGTCTCCGAGCGGACGTCCTCGAGCACGCCCAGATCCACCGGCTTCTCACCGACGTGGGCGCCGGACAGTCCCCGGTCGTCGACCGAGCTGCTCAGCCCCCGGGAGAAGCGCAGCACGTTCCCGGCGTCCAGGCGCACGGCGACGCCGAGGTTGTACCAGGCCTCCTTGCCGTCCACGAGCAGCGCGGTGCCCTCGTCGCCGACGGCCAGCAGCCCGTTGTCGCCGACCGGCACCAGGGCCTCGACCTCGGGCTGGGGTTTCTGCCAGGGTTCCTCACCGACCGCCATGATGACGTCGGTCTTCCGGTCGTACCCCTTGGTCAGGACGAAGCAGAGCAGCTTTCCGCAGGGGGTGAGCGACTTGATGTCCTCGGTGGACGATGCGGTGTGGAGGGTGACCGGCTGGGAACTCTCCAGGCTGCCCAGGTCGTACGAGAAGATCCGCTTGGTGGTGCCGGGTTCCAGGACGTAGAGGCGGCCGTCGTGGGCGACCACCTTGTCGCTCGTGCCGGCCACGCCGGGCCGTTTCCGCAGGGCGTTGCCGGTGTTCAGGTCCCGTACCGTCGCGGTCCGGTCGCTGTCGATCTGCACGAACCGTTGGTCGTCGTCCGTGTCGGGCGCGAAGATCCGCCCGTTGTCGCCGGCCGGGCCGTTCAGGTCGTCGGGTGTGGTGATCAGGTGGATCGTGGAGGCGTCGGGGTCGTCCAGCGACCACTTCTCCAGCCCGTCAGCCGTGCCGAGCCCGATCAGCTTGTCGGCCTCCCGGTTCACCCACACCATGATCTTCGAGCTCAGGTAGATGTCGTCGTTGGCGCCGAGCCGCTTCTCCCAGAGCACCTTGCCGTCGTAGATGGCGTCGAGCACCACCACCCGGCTCGTGCTGGTGGCGGAGTCGGTGCCCGAGATGAGGACCAGGGCCGACGGCAACGCGTACATCGATTTCCAGGAGGTGGCCTGCCCGGCCTGGTCGCTCTCCCAGAAGACCCGGCCGTCGCCGGTGTCGGCGGCCACCACATGCAGCCTGCCGGTGTCGTTCACGCTGGCGAAGTAGGCCCGTTCGCCGAGCACCTCGGTGTCGGCGAACGTCGAGCTGATCGGCACGAGCGGTGTGATCCGCTCGACCTGCTTGAGCGGGTGGTAGTCCAGCGCCGGATGGCCCGGCCAGAAGATCACCGCGGCGGCGGCGACGATCGCGACGACCACCGCGGCCGCGCCGCCGGCCAGCAGATAGGTGCGGATCCGCTTCCTACCCGGTTCCGGCACGGTCCAGGTGCCGTCCGGGTGCGGGGTGTACCCGCCGGGATGTCCGCCCGCGGCGATGGCGGCGGCCTCGGCGGTGGCCCAGGGGTCGACCGGGTCGGCGTACTGGACGTCGACCGGCGAACTCCGCGGTGCGGTGGCTGGCGTGGGCGCCGCCGCCTCGGACACCCCCGGCGCGTGGCGCATCGAATCCGTGAGCGCCGGGGTCACCTGCTGAGTTTCCTCGGAAGGCTCCGCCGGCTGCGTCTCGTCATCGCCCGGACCCGCCATGTCTCCGCCCCTCATCACCGCCATCGGCCCGTCATGGTACCGAGCCGGGCATAGATGATCAGTCTGGCGAGTGACCGAACCCCGGTCGGGAAACGATTGCCGAGTCGTGATTTACCCGTGGCTATCGTGGCGTCATGCGCATCGAACGAGTTACCGCCGAGCAAGACGTCCACAGCGCGGCAGACCTGTTCGACGCGCCGCCGATCGCGTCGGTGACTCGCCGCTTCCTCACCGACCCCACCCACCACCTGCTGCTGGCCTATGACGACGCGGACCGCCCGGTCGGCATGATCACCGGAGTCGAGACGACCCATCCCGACAAGGGCACCGAAATGCTGATCTACGAGCTCGGCGTGGCCCCGGTCGCCCGCCTCCAGGGTGTCGGCACCGCCCTGGTCGAGGCCCTCGCCGAGCTGGCCCGCAAAAACGGTTGCTACGGCATGTGGGTGGCCGCCGAGAGCGACAACAAGGCTGCTCTGGCCACCTACCGCCGCGCCGGCGCCGACGAGGAGATGACCTTCACCCTGCTCAGCTGGGACCTGACGAAATGATTTTCCGGTACGAGCCGGGCGGCCCCCGACCGCACCGGCGCGTACCGCGCTACCCCGCGACGCCGCCGCGCCGTCCCGGCCCTGCCGCGCCTCTCGGGCTGAGGCGAGCCGTCACCGGGCCTCAGGTGTTGACCAAGGTCGGTGGACGGTCCGAGGCCGGCCACACGTAAGGCAGATCCGCCGGCACGTCGGCGCCGAAGATCGGCCGGTAGAACTCCGGGTCCTTGCGGATCAGCGCCGACCGGTGGCTCAGATGCAGGGCCGCGTCGCCGAGCCAGGGTGGGAGGTCGCCGGCGGCGGCCAGGGCGTCCCGGGACCGGACCGACGCGGCGCCGACGGTGGCCCGCAAGTCGGTGAGCAGGGTGGCGGCGCAGGTGTCGGCGTTGCCGGTGGCGGTCCAGACCTCGCACATGTCCAGGCCGTAACGGACCAGGCCCTCTTCGTATCCGTGCCACATCTTGACCGCGGGGTGGTGCCGCCAGCCGTAACCGGGCACGGTCAGGCCACGCAGCACCTGGATGGTTTCGACGCGCTGCTTGCCGAGGCGTTTCGGGTCCAGGGCGCGGGCGCTCGCCAGGAAGTCCGGGAACGGCAGGAACGTCTGCATCCTCCGATTCTCCACACCCTCCGGCCCGGCGGACGGCCGTTCACCTCGGTGGGTGGCCCACGCCGGAAAGCGCGTGCGAAGAGCGCGCCGCGTGGACGTCGCGGGCGCGCTCTTCGCGGGAGTGACGGCTACTTCTTGTCGGGGGCCACGAAGCCGTCGATCGGCTCCTCGTGCAGGCGCGGGTCGTCGATGACCTGCTCGCCCGCCGGCTGCGGGTTCTCGCCTGCGGAGAATCCCGGTGCGGACGACTGCGCCGGCGTGGCCGGAGCGCCGCCGGCGTCGGTGGCGGAAGCGGACGGCGCGGCGGTGGCCGGAGCCGGGGATGCCACAGGAGCCGGGGTGGCGGCCGGGCCGGCGCCGTCGTCGGGCACGGTGTTCGCGGAGCGGGCGGTCCGGAGTGGGCTGCCGCCGAACGGCATCCCGGTGAACTCGGACTGGAAGTCGGTGATCTCCCGTTGCAGGGTGCTCACCGGGAGTGCCCCGCCGAGACCGCCGAGCAGCGGGAAGTCGGCCTGGTCGCGTTCCAGCCGCGGGGTGGCGATGGGCCGCTCGTCGGGAGCGGGCGTACGGGTCCCCGGAGTGGACGGCACCCCGGCCGGGGTCAGTCCGCCGAAGCCGGACAGGGTGCGGCCGACGAGCCCGTCCACCGGCACGTTGGCGACGCGCAGATCCTGGCCGGCGAGCGGCATCGGAACGCCCTGGACGGGCAGGCCGCCGAGCGGGCCGTCGGAGCCGCCGTCGGTCGGTCCACCGGATCCCGGTGCGGCGCCGGGCACGGTGCGGAGCACGTCGGCGGCGGGCACGATCCCCTGGCCGGCGGCCTTGGACTTGCGGTTCTTGGCGGGTTTGGCGTCCTCGGTCTGGGGTGTGCCCGGCGCCAGTTGCGCCAGGTGCCGGCCGGGACCGGGTTCGAGCTGGACCATCGGCTGACCGCTGAGGGGGTCCGAGGCGAGAGGGCTGCCCAGCTTCCAGCCGTTGGTCGGTTCCAACGCGTATCCGAGAGCGCTGCTCAGGGCTCCCCGGGCGGATCCGGCGACGGAGCCGGCTCCGGGAGCCACGGTCTCGTCCGCCAGGGCGGGCGCCGCCCCGAGAAGCAGGAATCCGCTCGCGATCGCTCCGGCACACCACAACTTGCGCACTGATCTTCTCCTGGCCACATCGGACGATGGGTTCGGTCGATACCCACCAAGTCGGACATAAGGTGTCGGATGGGGCAACGAGCGTCCCCACGGGCGGGTTCCGGCTGACTACGATTCGTGAACGTGAGCGCCGAGCCGATCGAAAAGATCCACAAGCATGCAGAGTCCGATGAGGACACCCGGCCTCACCTGGTGCTCTGTGGCGCCGACGCGCTGGTCTACACCCTCGCCGAAGAACTCACCAACTCACGGCACCGGATCCGCATCACGGTGATCACCCCGCACCGGATCCGCCCGGACGTGCCCGACCTCGCCCAGCTCGGCGACCTCGGTGTGGAGTGGCTCAAAGCCGACCGGCTGGACGAGCGGGCCTTCCGCGAGGCCGGCCTGACCGCGGCCTCGGCGCTCGCCCTCGTCATGCCGGACGACATGGTCAATCTGCACGCCGCGCTCTGCGCCCGCGAGGTCGAGGCGAACCTGCGCGTGGTGGTGCGGATGTTCAACACCGGGCTCGGGCAGAGCGTGGTCCGGCTCTTCCCGGACTGCGCGGTGCTCTCCGACGCCGAGATGGCCGCGCCGGCCTTCGTCGCGGCGGCACTCGGCGAGGTCGCGCCGACCCACTTCCGGCGCGCCGGCCGCACCCTCTATGTCGCGCATCGCGGAGACGTACCCGAGCGTCTGGCGGTGTTGACCCTGACCAGCGCGGCCGGCGACGGTGAGGTGAGCGTCCTGCCCGCCGAGCCGAAGAAGGCGGAGGCGAAGCCGTCCGACCTGGTGCTGGCCGAGGCCGTCGGCCGGCCCGCCGGGGAGGACGTGACCCGGAAACTGCTGACCAGAGCCGGGCGCCGCAGGCGGCCGCTGCGCACGGTCGGGCGGGCGCTGCGCGCGGCGCTCAGCCGCAAACTCGGCATCGCGGTGATGATCACGCTGGCCACCACGCTGATCGCCGGGCTGGTGCTGACGACATACGACGGCGAGGGCAAGGGCCTCTGGAAATCGGTCTACATGACGCTGCTGACCGCCGTCGGCTCGTCCGATGTGGAGATCGACCGCAATCCGGTGGCGCAGGCCGCCCAGCTGGTGCTGACGATCGCCGGGCTCGCGCTGATCCCGCTGATCACCGCCGCGGTGGTGGACGGCATGGTGAACGCGCGGCTCGCGCTCACCCAGGGCCGGATCGTCGGCGAGTTGAGCGACCACATCGTGCTGGTCGGGCTCGGCAACGTCGGCACCCAGGTGCTGCGCCAGCTCACCGACCTCGGGTTGCGGGTCGTCGCGATCGACCGGGCCGCGGACGCGCGAGGAATCAAGACCGCGCAGCGCCGGGGCGTTCCGGTGATCGTGGGTGACGCCTCCGCCGAGGCCACACTGCGGGCCGCCTCGATCGACACCTGCCGGGCGCTGGTCGTGCTCTCCACCGACGACACGGTGAATCTGCAGGCGGCGCTGCAGTCCCGGGTCGCCCGCCCGGACCTGCGGGTGGTGCTCCGTCTCTTCGACGACGACTTCGCGCAGCGGGTCGAGTCGGCTTTCCAGATCAACACCTCGCGCAGCGTCTCCCGGATCTGCGCGCCCGTCTTCGCGGCGGCCCTGCTGGAACGCGACGTGCACGCCACCATTCCGGTCGACCGGCACTCGGTGCTGGTCGCGACGGTCACCGTCGCCGCGATGTCCCCACTGGACGGAGCGCCGCTGGACCACGCCGACCACCCGGGCGAGGCGCGGGTGATCGGCATGTCAGCGGCCGGGGAAGGCTGGGTCGACTGGGTGCCGGACCCACGCCGGGTGCTGGCCGAGGGCGACGAGATCCTGGTGGTGGCCCGCCGTAGAGGCCTGCGGGTACTCGCCGAACTGGCCAGTCCGCCGCTGAGTCCCCACCGCTAGAGCGACCCGCTCAGTGAGTCCGCCTCGACGCCCAGCACGGCCTGCTCGTCCGGCTTGTTGACCAGCACGTCGGTGAGGTAACTCTGCACCGCCGGGCCCATCCCGACATCCCGCCCGGCCTTCTCGGAGAGCAGCCACTTGTGCTGGATGATCTGCGAGTAGATCTCCTGCGGCTCCAGCTTGCGGCGCAGGTGCGCCGGCACCGCCCGCACCACCGGCTCGAACACCTCGGTCAGCCAGCGGTGCGCGGCCTGCTGCTCGTCTTTCAGGTGGCTCTCGGCGCGATAGGCGTCCAGGTCGTTGAGCAACTGGCGGGCCTGGTTCTCCTCGGCGTCCAGGCCGGTCAGCCGCATCAGCCGCCGGGTGTGGTAACCGGCGTCGACGACTTTTGGGCGCACCAGGAACGTGCCGTCGTCCGACGTGGACATCAACACCTCGGCGACGTCGAAGCCCAGCTCGTTGAGCCGCCGGATGCGCCGCTCGACCTGATGCCGGCAGCCGCGCTCCACCTCCTGCTCGTAGGTGACCTCATGCCACAGCCGCTCGTAGCGCGCCACGATGTCGTCGACCACCGTCTCCGGGTCGATCGACTCGTGCAGCAGTTCGGCGGCCTGCAGGTCCAGGCACTCGCCGAAGATGTTCAGCCGCAGGATCTCGATGTCCTCGCTGCGCTGCCCCTCGGACAGTTTCGGGTAGAGATTGCCGGTCTCGGCGTCCACCAGATAGGCGGCGAACGCGCCCGCGTCCCGCCGGAACAGGGTGTTCGACAGCGAACAGTCGCCCCACGAGAAACCGGTCAGGTGCATCCGCACCACCAGTGCGGCGAGCGCGTCGAGCAGCCTGTTCATGGTGTCGGGCCGCAGCACGTGGGAGAACAGCGCGCGGTACGGCAGGGAGAACTGTAGATGCCGGGTGACCAGGACGGTCTCCAGCGGCTCACCTTCCGGGGTCTGCCGGTCGGTGGCGATGGCGATCGCCTCGACGGCCGGGAAGTCGATCCGCTCCAGGGCGCGGAGCAGGTCGTACTCCTTCTCGGCGATCCGCTCGCGGGTCTCCTTCATGGCGTAGACCACGCCGTTCAGCTTCACGAACCGGACGATGTGCCGCGAGATGCCCTGTGGCAGTGCGACCAGATGATCGGCCGGCCAATCCTCCAGCGGGATGTGCCACGGCAGATCCAGCAGCGCGGGGTCGATGAGGGCGGAGGTGATGCGCACGGACCAAGTGTGCCGGTTCGTGCGGCGAGTCGTGCCCGCACGTGGCTCGTTACACAGGTGCGAAAACGCCCACGACGTACGGGAGTGGCATGCGACGCAAGACAGGCATCGTCATCGGAGCGTGCGCCGCCCTGGCGCTGGCCGGATCGGCCGGCGCGGTGGTGTCGGCGCGGAACAGCGATCGCCCGGTCGGCACCTGGCACGAAGCGCCCGCGGTCGCCGCCGCCGCGCCCACTCCGGTGGCCCACCACGGGTCGGCGCCGGCCGGCCGGGTGGGCGACCCACGAGTCACATCAGTCCCACCAACCACATCGGACACGCCGAACACGCCGGACGCGTCGGCTCCCCGGCCGGGCACGGTGTCGGCGGAGCCGTCGCCCGCCGCCTCGGCGTCGCACCCGGCCGACCACCGGCTGGAATCGGCGACGGTCAAGGAGGCCGGCCGCCAGCGGATCGGCCGGCTCCTCCCGGTCGACAGCGTGCTCGGCTACCTGTCCGGGCCGCAGCGGCAGGAGTTCGCCTACCCCGGCGCCTCCTACGTCAAGGTGCACTTCGACCGGCTCGCCATGCTGCCGGGCGACTACGTGACGGTGTCGAACCCGAAGGGCACCGAGTCGTACCGCTACGAGGCCGACGCCGACGGCCGCTGGGCGATGTCGGTCACCGGCGACACCGCGATCGTCGAGGTGCACCGCAAGGTCAATCCGCTCGGCCTCGGCAACGCCCTCGGCGGCCTCGGCATCGGGATCGACAAGGTGGCCCGTGGCGATCAGCGCAGGCCGCCTCGGGAGAACCGGTCGAACCGCTCGCCGGAGAGGCTGGACCGCTCGCCGGCCGGCCCCGGGCGGGAGGAGTCGGTCTGCGGCACGGACACCTCGACCGACGCGGTCTGTTACGAGTCCAAGGACCCGGCCGCCTACACCAAATCGAAGGCGATCGCCCGGCTCCTGATCAACGGCACCGAGCTGTGCACCGGCTGGCGAGTCGGCGCGAAGAACCGCATGATCACCAACAACCACTGCCTGACCAGCTCGGACGAGGCGTACGACACCGAAGTGTGGTTCAACTACCAGTGCGCCAAGTGCGGTGGTTTCGACGTCTTCAAGCCGACGAAGGTCTGGGGCGACCAGGTGCTCGCCACCGACAAGACCTACGACTACACCCTCTTCACCGTGGACGGCTTCGAGTCTATCCAGAAGTTCGGCTTCCTCACGCTCGACACCGTCCGGCCGCGCAAGGGCGAGGAGCTCTACGTGCCGCAGCACCCGGCCGGTGAGCCGGCCCGGATCGCGGGCAGCCAGGGCGAGGCGGCCGGCACTTGCGCCGTCGACAACCCCGACTACACCGGGTACGCCCCGCATTCCGACGTCTCGTACTTCTGCGACACCGCCGGTGGTTCGTCCGGTTCGCCGGTCATCTCACGCCGCACCAACAAGGTGGTGGCGCTGCATCACTTCGGCGGATGCCCGAACTCCGGGGTCCGGGGCGATCTGCTGGCCGGGCGGTTGCGTACGTACCTCTAGTTTTAGAGGGTGACCGACAAGATCGCCCGAAGCTGGTGGCCCGACGTGCTGGCGCTGGCCGCGTTCGCGGCCCTGACCGTCGCCCTGGCCCGAGGCCACCTGCTGGACCTGGACCAGCGGGTGGCCGAGTGGGCCTTCGACCAGCACGGCCAGCGTCAGGTGTACTGGACCGCCCGGGTCGTCAACTACCTGGGCCAGGGCGGGCAGGTGCTGATGCCGGTGGCGGCGATCCTGACCTTCCTGCTGTTCCGGAGGACCCGGTCGATCCGGGCGGCGATGCCCTTCGCCGCGGCCTTTCTTCTGACGATGTTCACCATCGGCCCGGCGAAGGTCTTCTTCGACCGGGCCGCGCCGCGATTCCCCGGCCCGGACAAGACCATCCTGTTCAACCCGAGCGCCTTCGGCAAGGCAGCACAGAGCTATCCGTCCGGCCACGTCGCTAACGCGTTCGTCTGGTATGCGGTGATCGCACTGCTCCTCGCCGCGCTCCTGGGCCGCGCCCTGTCCCGCCAAGAGACACTGCTGGTCCGGGTGCTGCCGGTGGTGATCGTTTTCATCACGACGGTGTACACCGGGTTCCACTGGCTCACCGACTCGATCGCCGCGCTCTTCCTCGGACTGGTCCTGGCCCGCCTGCTGGAACGAATCCCGTGGGACCGCGTCCCGCTCCCGGCCGTCTCGCAGCGCTGGGGCCGGCCGGTCGGTCTCTAGATCCGCTCTCCGGCGCGCATGACGTGCTTGAGGCGCAGGCCGTCGTCGAGGACGACCAGGTCGGCGCGGAGGCCCGGGGCCAGGGCGCCGCGGTCCGCCAGTCCGAGCAGGCGGGCCGGGGTGGTCGAGGCCATCCGGGCCGCGTCGGTCAGGGACACGCCCGCGGCGACCGCGTTGCGCACCGCCACGTCCATGGTGAGCGTGCTCCCGGCGATCGAACCGCCCTCGGCCAGGCGGGCCACCCGGTCGGCGACCACGACCTCCTGGCCGCCGAGTTCGTAACGGCCGTCGGGCATGCCGGTGGCGTCCATCGCGTCGGTGATCAGCACGGCCCGGTCCGGCCCGACGCTGCCGGCGGCGAAGGCCAGCATGCCGGGGTGCAGATGGATGCCGTCGGCGATCAGCTCACACGCGACCGACGAGGAGAGCAGGCCGACGACCGGGCCCGGCTCGCGGTGGTGCGGTGGGCGCATGCCGTTGAAGAGGTGGGTGGCGACGGTAGCGCCCGCGGCCACTCCGGCGTGGGTCTGGTCGTACGTCGCATCGGTGTGCCCGATCGCGGCGAGCACCCCGTGGTCGCGCAGAAGAGCGATGGCCTCCAGGGCGCCGGGCAGTTCGGGGGCGACGGTCATCATCCGTACCGCGCCCTCACCGATCTTGATCAGTTCGACGATCTCGGCCGGCACCGGGTCGCGCAGGTAGGCGGGATTCTGTGCGCCACACCGCACCGCGGACAGGTACGGCCCCTCGAAATGGACACCTGCCAGCACGCCTTCGTCGACCAGCGGCCGGAAGGAGGCAGTGGCCGACCGCATCAGCTCGAACGGCGAGCTGACCAGGCTGGCCAGCATCGTGGTGGTGCCGTGGCCGAGGTGGAAGGCGGCGGCGCCGTGGGCGGCCGCCACCGAGCCGGTGGTGAAGGTGTGGCCGCCGCCGCCGTGGCAGTGCAGGTCGACGAAGCCGGGCACGATCACGTCGTCGCCCACGGTATCGTCCGGCACGATCGCGGCGATCCGGCCGCCGTCGAGGTCGAGGTGTCCGGGGACGACCGCGCCGGGGGTGACGATCCGGCCGGAGATTCGGGTCACGGGGCGCCTTTCAAACTGTCCAGGGCCAGAAGCGCCGAGCCGAGGCAGCCGGCGGTGTCGCCCAGCTCGACCCGGACGATCTCGGGGGAGCGGTGGAAGGTGACCCGCTGGGCGACCGCGTCCCGGACCGGGTCGACCAGGGCGTCCCCGGCTTCGGCGAGACCGCCGCCGAGCACCACCACACCGACGTCGTAGAGCGCCTGCGCGGTGACCAGTCCGTCGGCGAGGGCTTCGACGGCGTCCTGCCAGACCCGCCCGGCCAGTTCGTCACCCTTCGCGGCGCGGGTGGCCACGTCGAACGCGGTGGCTCCGGGTTCGCCGGACAGGTGCGCGTACCGCCGCCCGACCGCCTTGGCCGACGCTTCCGCCTCCAGGCAGCCGCGCAGCCCGCAACCGCACGGTGTGCCGCCCGGCCGGACCACGACGTGCCCGAGCTCGCCGGCGGCGCCGTGCGCGCCCGGATATCCCCGGCCGTCGATGATCAGGCCGCCGGCGATGCCGGTGCCGATCGCCACGAACAGCACATGTCGCCGTCCGCGCCCGGCGCCGAGGCGGGCTTCGGCGAGGGCGCCGACGCGGACGTCGTGGCCGAGCGCGGCGGGGATCCCCAGCCGTCGCACGGCGAGATCCCTCAGCGGTACGTCACGGAAGCCCACGTTCGCCGACCAGACCGCGACACCGTTGGCCTCGTCCACGACCCCCGGCACCGCGATGCCTGCGGCGACGGGGGTGAGCCCGTCGGCGCGGGCTCTGGCGGCCAGTGACTCGGCGACCGACAGGATCGTCTCGGTGACCGCCTCGGGGCCACGGTCGGCCCGGGTGGGGTGCCGTTCCTCGTGGTGAACCGTGCCGTCCGGTCGCACCAGGGCGCACTTCATCCCGGTGCCGCCCACGTCGAGGGCTACCACCGCCTGGTGCGAAGGGTTCACGTGAGGACTACGGAACGCGTGAGGTTGCGCGGATTGTCCGGGTCGAGGCCCTGTGTGGTGGCCAAGGCCAGAGCGACACGCTGGGCCAGGATCAGGTCGGCCATCGGGTCGAGCGGGGCACGCCCGCTGAGCCAGCGCCCGATCGAGCCGTAACCGCCGTGGTGCCTGCTGTGCACGAACGCGGCGCCGGTCCGTTCGACCTCCTCGGCCAGCCCGGCCGGGACGTCACCGAACGCCCAGACCACGCGGCGCGGCCCGGCGATCGAGATGGGGCCGTGCCGGTAGTCCATGGCCGGGTACGACTCGGTCCAGAACCCGGCGGTCTCCCGGCATTTCAGTGCGGCCTCCTCGGCGAGCCCGACGGTCCAGCCGCGGCCGAGGAAGGTGATCTGGTCGACCAGCGCCGGGTGCACCGGCAGCGGCAGCCGGATGGCGACCTCGGCGTCGGCTGCGGCGGCCTCGATGTCGTGGCCGAGGTGGGCGCGGAGGGTGGCGAGCACGCTGGTGGCGAAACGGGTCTGCACGACGGATTTCTCGTCGGCGAAGTCGAGCACCACGGCGTCGGTGGCGATCTCGGCGGCCGGCTCGGCGCTGTCGGCGGTGAACACGGTGACCGGGGTGTGCTCCCGGACGGTCCGCATCACGTCGAGCGTCTCGGTGGTGGCGCCGGACCGGGTGATCGCGATCAGCCGGTCGTACCGCCGGGCGGACGGGAAGTCGGAGGCCTGGAAGGCGTCGGTCTCGCCGTGCTCCAGTTGTTCCCGGAGGACCGCGTACGACTTGGCCATGAACCAGGAGGTGCCGCAGCCGACGACGGCGACGCGCTCGCCACGGGCCGGAAGTCCCGGTGTCTCGGCTAATTTCGCCGCCTGTCGCCAGCACTCGGGTTGTGTGGCGATCTCCGCTTTGACATGGCTCATGTCTGTTTCCTCACCGGTAGATGCTGCGCATTCGCGCTCGGTTCCCGGGTCTTTCGCGCGTTATTGTGCTCACGGTGCTGCCCCTGGGGCAAGTTCTCAAGGTCCTTCGCGCATCAGGTCGCTTTGCTTCCGGGCCTTTCGCGCACTAATGTGCACACACTTATCATGGAACGTGCATCGGGGAGTGGTGGGTGGACCGGTACGCGCGGTGGAATGCCCTGCTAGAGCTACTCACGGAGAGCGGGCGGGTGACCGTCGAGGAGGCTTCCGAGCGTCTCGACGTGTCCCAGGCCACCATTCGCCGCGACTTCGATCAGCTCGCCCAACAGCAGATGATCACCCGGACCCGTGGTGGTGCGGTCGCCAACGGAGTCTCCTACGACCTGCCGCTGCGCTACAAGAGTGCCAAGCACTCCGCTGAGAAGCAGCGCATCGGCGAGGCCGCGGCCCGCCTGGTCACGCCCGGCACCGTCGTCGGCCTCAACGGCGGCACCACGATCACCGAGGTGGCCCGGGCCCTGGCGGTCCGCCCCGACCTCAACGCCGGTGGTGAGGGCTCTCAACTCACGGTGGTGACCAACGCCCTGAACATCGCGAACGAGCTGTTGCTCCGGTCGCGCATGAAGATCGTGGTCGCCGGTGGCGTGGTCCGCCCGCAGTCCTTCGAGGTGGTCGGCCCGCTCGGCGGCGCCCTCCTCAAGGAGGTCACCCTCGACATCGTGCTGCTCGGCGTGGACGCCCTGGACGTCGAACTCGGCGCCGCCTCGCACCACGAGGGCGAGGCCTCGATGAACAGCCTGATGGTCGCCCGGGCCAAGCGGGTGGTCGTCATCGCCGACTCGTCCAAGCTCGGCGGCCACGCGTTCGCCCGGATCTGCCCGATCGGCAAGGTCGAGACCCTGGTCACCGACTCCGGCGCGCCCGCCTCGACGATCGCCGCCTTCCGGGAGGCCGGGGTGGACGTGATCACCGCCTGAGTCCCTAGGCCGGCCGTGGTCGGGGGGTCGAGGGGACCACTTGCGGGTGTCGGCAATATGGACGTTCAGTAGCGACCCGATCGCCTGGGGTAGCGTCTGCGGGGTTCGTCAGCGGCGCCTATGCTGAGGATCCTTCGTGAAGTCCGTGGTCACCGATGCCGTCTGGGAGTGTCATGCAGCCCGCCGCCGACCCGACCGGAGAGCAACCCGTCGAGGAGCAGCAGCTCATTCCCGCTCCGCGTGTGGCCGAGCCCGCCGAGGCGCTGCCCGCGTCGCCGCTCACCGATCGTGAGCTGGAGATCCTCGCCTTCGAGGGCAAGTGGTGGAAACACGCCGGCGCCAAGGAACAGGCCATCCGGGACACCTTCGGCCTGTCCTCGACCCGCTATTACCAGCTCCTCAACGCCCTGCTCGACAACCCGGCCGCCCTCGAACGGGAACCGGTCCTGATCGGCCGCCTGCGCCGCCTCCGCTCGGCCCGCGCCCGCACCCGCCGCCGCTGAGCCCCGGCCGGCGGCCCGTCAGGGCTGGTGCGTTTCGGCGTAGGCCTGGAGCCACGCGACCTGGGCCGGGTCGAGGGACGGCCGGATGCGGGAGCGGGCCGTCGCCACGTTCGCCGCGGTGACCGTCGACGCCTCCAGGGAGTCGCGCATCGCGGCCAGCGCCGACTCCCGGATCAGGGCCGCGCAGTCGGCCGCCGAGAAACCGTCGAGCGAGGCCCCGAGCTCGTCCAGGTCGACCGCCGGGTCCAGGGGGACCGCCTTCGACGACGCCCGCAGGATCGCGGTGCGGGCCTGACCGTCCGGCGGCGGCACGAACACCAGCCGTTCCAGCCGGCCGGGGCGCAGCAGGGCCGGGTCGATCAGGTCCGGCCGGTTGGTCGCGCCGATCACCACCACGTTGCGCAGGTCCTCGACGCCGTCCAGCTCGGTCAGCAGCGCCGCCACCACCCGGTCGGTGACGCCGCCGTCGGTGCCCTGCCCGCGGGCCGGCGCCAGGGCGTCGACCTCGTCCAGGAAGACCAGGGTCGGCGCGGCCTCCCGGGCGCGGCGGAACAGCTCCCGTACCGCGCGCTCGCTGTCGCCGACCCACTTGCTGAGCAACTCGGCGCCCTTCACCGAGAGCACGTTGGCCTTGCCTGTCCCGGCGATCGCCTTGACCAGGTAGGTCTTCCCGCAGCCGGGAGGGCCGTAGAGCAGCACTCCGCGCGGCGGTGAGACACCGAGCCGGGCGAACGTGTCCGGATAGGTCAGCGGCCACAGCACCGACTCGGTGAGCACCTGCTTCACCTCGGCCATGTCGCCGACGTCGTCCAGCGTCACCTCCGCCACCTCAAGGGTGGACTCGGCCATCGACGTGGGACGGACCACCTCCAGGGCGGCCTCGAAGTCGGCCATGGTGACGATCGGCGACGCCTCCTGGCCGGCGTCGGCGCCGACGAGCCGCAACGCCGCCCGGACCCCCGCCTCCCGCGCGAGCGCGCCGAGGTCGGCGGCGACGAATCCGGGGGTACGCCCGGCGACGTCGTCCAGCCGCACGTCCTCGGCCAGTGGCATCCCCCGGGTCAGCGCGCCGAGCTGTTCCCGGCGCATAGCCTGGTCCGGCAGCGGCACGGTCAGCTGGACGGCGAGCAGATCGGGCGCCCGCAGTGCCGGATCCACCGACTCCGGCCGGCTGGTGGTGCAGACGACGGCCGTCCCCTCGGCCACCGTCTGGGCCAGCACCTGCCGGAACACCGTGGAGATCGGGCCCGGCTCCTCGCGTGGGGCCAGCGCCTCGACGTCCGAGATGAGCAGCACGGCGGGGCCTTTGCCGCGGACCTCCTGGGAGAGTTCCCGCAGCCGGGTGGCCGCCGCGCTGTTGGTGAGGGCGGCCAGCTCGGGCGCCCAGACCGTCCGGACCTCCGCGCCCACCGCGGCGCCGACCGCGCGGACCAGCGCGGACTTGCCGGAGCCGGACGGTCCGGAGACGAGGATGCCGAGCGTGACCCGGGTGCCCAGCCGGGCCAGCACCTCCCGGTGGTGGAAGCCGAGGTCGAGCAGTTCCTCCAGCTCCTTGGCCTGGGCACGCAGGCCGGGCAGGTCGTCCAGGCTGGGTGGCGGCACTTCGGGATCGGTCGAGGCCGGAGCGGCCGGGGAGACCTGGCGGGTGGCGACCGTGCCGTGGGAACCGGCGGCGGCCGCGGTCGGGCCGTGCTGCCAGCCGACGACGGTGTCCATGGTGACCAGGGCGGCGTCGCCGTCGGTCACCTCGACAACGGTCAGCAGCGTGCTGGTCCAGGCGTAGCCGACCCGGTTGGCCAGGCTGCGCCGGGCGGCCTCGACCAGCGGGCGGTGCCCGGCGTCCGGGAGGACGTCCTGCGGCAGCAGCGAGACGTCGTCGCCGGTGCTGACCACCTTGCCGAGCAGCGCCAGGCGCAGCATCTCGGGCGAGACCACGGCGACCACCTCGGGCGGCCCGGCGAGCGTCACCCCGCGCGCCGCCACCACCGGGACCGGCGTGACGGTGACCTGGCCGCCGTCGCGCATGCCGAGGTTGCCCAGGATCAGGTCGTCGGCGTAGAGCAGCCCGCGCCCGGCGGTCGTCTCCGCTCGCGCCACGATGCCGGCCGTGACCCGGTTTCCGGTCAGCCGCACCGGGTCGCCGGGACGCAGATCCAGCGCCGCCATCACCTCCGGATGCAGCCGCACGATGCCGCGCCTCGCATCCAGTGCGGCCGGCCGCAGGGTCACGGTCAGCGTGAGATCGTCTGCCACCGGGCGTGCCTCCGATTGATGATCTGGGGTCGAGTTCTGTCCACGCTATCCGTCGAGCGGTAGTGACGCCTCGTTCCCGATCCTGGCCGCCGTGCGGGTGACTCCGGTCACCCGGGCGCTGTCGGCGTCCCTGAGCAGTGGCTCAGCACCGGGCCGGACCACTGAGAGGTTTCACAGCCGCCCCTCAGCCAGATCGGGCTAGCGTTTGCGCCATGTCAGCCCTGACCGCCGGTTTGCGCCGTGCGATACCCCGGCTCAACCGGCGCCGGGCCGTCCCCGTGGCGGCCACTCTCGTGGTGCTCGCCGCCGCGGCCGTCTGGGCCGCGCGCCCGACGACCGACCCCTGGACCACCGAGGATCTCCGCCTGTCCGGCGACTCCGTCGAGTTGGACGCCCGCTTCTATCTGCCCCGTGACCGTGCCGGCAAGGTCCCCGCGGTCCTGCTCGCGCACGGGTTCGGCGGCACCAAGGAGTCGGTCCGCAGCGATGCCGAGTCGCTGGCCGAGCGCGGCTACGCGGTCCTCGCCTACACCGCCCGCGGTTTCGGCCGCAGCACCGGGCAAATCCACCTGGACAGCCCCGACCACGAGGTCAAGGACGCTCAGCGGCTGCTCGACTGGCTGGCCACCCGTCCCGAGATCAGCACCGACGCCACCGGCGACCCGAAGGTCGCGGCGGTCGGTGGCTCCTACGGCGGCGCCCTCGCCCTCATGCTGGCCGGCCAGGACCAGCGGGTCGACGCGATCGTCCCGTCGATCACCTGGAACGACCTGGGCCAGGCCCTCGTCCCGCAGGCCGCCGGCACCAGCGCGACCGGCGTGTTCAAGAAGAGCTGGGCCGGCTACTTCTTCGGCAACGGCGGAGCCGCCCCCCTCGGCGGCGCGGCCGCCGCGCTCACCGGCGGGACAGACGCGGGCCGTGGCGGCGCGATGCCGGCCACCGATCCCGCCTGCGGCCGCTTCGCCGAGGACGTCTGCAAGGCCTACCTGCAGATGGCGACCGGTGGCGTGCCCGACGAGAGCACCCTCGCGCTGCTGCGCAGGTCCAGTCCGGCCTCGGTGCTCGACAAGATCAAGGCGCCGACCCTGCTGATCCAGGGCGCCGTCGACACCCTCTTCCCGCTCTCCGAGGCGGACGCGAACGCCAAGGGCATCGCGGCGGCCGGCACTCCCGTGAAGGTCGCCTGGTTCACCGGCGGCCACGACGGCGGCGCGGGTCCCACCTCCGACTCCGACCGGGTCAAGTTCCTGACGGTCCAGTGGCTCGACCACTACCTCAAGGGTGAGGGCGAGGCGCCGGGCGACGACTTCACCTTCTCCCGGGTGGCCGGCTTCAGCGCGCTCGACCGGGGTTTGGTCACCAACGGCTACTCCACGGACGCGTACCCCGGCCTGTCCGGCACCGGCAGCACCGAGATCACCC
Organism: Actinoplanes sandaracinus; assembly: GCF_030009775.1. GTDB lineage: Bacteria > Actinomycetota > Actinomycetes > Mycobacteriales > Micromonosporaceae > Actinoplanes > Actinoplanes sandaracinus. Next base: position 70,065 of record NZ_JASCTH010000028.1, read on the forward strand.
TGCAGGGGGCGGCGCAGCAGGTCGCCAACCCGCCGAACGGCAACCCCGGCGCCATCTCCTCGATGCCCGGCCTCACCGGCCGGCTCAGCTCGGTGCTCAGCGGCGGCATCGCCCTGGACGTCCCCGGCCAGCACGCGGTCTTCGAGTCCGCGCCGCTGACCACGGCGGCCGAGGTCTCCGGCTCACCCACGCTGCGACTGCGGGTGGCGTCGCCGACCGGCGAGGCGGTCGTCTTCGTCAAGCTCTACGACGTCGACCCGAACGGCACGGCGACGCTCAGCGCCGGCCTCGTCGCGCCGGTCCGGCTCACCGGCCTGCCGGCCGTCCTCGACCAGGCCCAGCCGGTCACCGTGACGCTGCCGGCAGTCGTCCGGCAGATCGAGGCGGGCCATACCGTACGCGTCACCGTCGCCACCTCCGACCAGGCGTTCCTCACCCCGGCGGCCCCGGCCGTCTACACCGTCGCGGTGGAGCCGGCGCTCACTCTGCCGATCCTGACCGGCAAGCCGATCGCCGACCCGAGTGGGCTCTGGTGGTGGGCGCTGGCCGGCGTCGTCGGCGTGATCGTGCTCGGCCTGCTGGCGCTGCTGCTGGTGCGCCGGGTCCTGCATCGCCGCCGGGACGTCACCGTCACCGAGGAATACGCGGACACACCCCTCGTGGTGAACGGCCTGCGTAAGGCGTACGGCGACGGGTTCGTGGCGGTCCAGGAGATCAGCTTCACGGTCCAGCGCGGCCAGGTCGTCGGTCTGCTCGGCCCGAACGGCGCCGGCAAGACCACCACGCTGCGGGTGCTGATGGGCTTGACGCAGCCGACCGCCGGCGAGATCTTCGTCTTCGGGCACCGGCTGGTTCCCGGCGCGCCCATCCTGTCGCGGGTCGGCTCGCTGGTCGAGGGGCCGGGCTTCCTGCCGCACCTGACCGGCTACCAGAACCTCAAGGCGTACTGGCATGCCACCGGCCGCCCGTGGGCGGACGCCCGCTTCGACGAGGCGCTGGAGATCGCAGGCCTGGGCGACTCGATCCACCGCAAGACCCGTAAGTACAGCCACGGCATGCGCCAGCGGCTCGCGATCGCCCAGGCCATGCTGGGCCTGCCCGAGTTGCTGGTCCTCGACGAGCCGACGGACGGGCTGGACCCGCCGCAGATCGCCGAGATGCGCCGTGTCCTGCAGCGTTACGCCACCGACGGCCGGGCCGTGCTGGTCTCCAGCCACCTGCTCGCCGAGGTGGAGCAGACCTGCACCCACGCCGTCGTGGTCAACAAGGGCCGGATCGTCGCGTCCGGCCTGGTGGACGACATCGTCGGCGAGTCCCCGTCGGTGCAGCTGGACGTCTCCGACGTGCCGGCCGCCACCCGGATCCTGGAGGAGCTGGGCGTGCGCTCGGTGACGGCCGAGGGCGCCAACGGACTGATCGTCGACATGAACGGCACGCCGCGGGCCGAGGTGGTCGCCTCGCTGGTCGGGGCCGGCATCGGGGTGGACCGGCTGGTGCCGCGCCGCCGGCTGGAGGACGCCTTCCTGACCCTGGTCGGCGACAACTCGCGAGGGAGTGGAGACCGATGAGCGCTGTCAGCACGCTGGAGGCGGCGGCCGGTTACAAGGCCTCCCGCACCCTGCCGATCTGGGCCGAGGTGCGCCGCCAGGCGTCCCGCCGGCGCACCCAGCTGGCCCTCGGGTTCATGGTCGTGCTGCCGATCATCGTCTGGGCGGCCTTCGAGTTCGGCAACAGCAACCCGGGGGACGACGAGGGCGACGGCGGCGGCTCGTTCAGCAGCATCGCCGACCTGGCCACCTCCAGCGGCCTCAATTTCGCTCTCTTCTGCCTGGCGGTGTCGGCCGGGTTCCTGCTGGTCGTGGTGGTGGCGCTGTTCTTCGGCGACACCGTGGCGAGTGAGGCGAGCTGGGGCAGCCTGCGATATCTGCTGGCGGTCCCGGTGCCACGTGCGCGGCTGCTCGGCGTCAAGCTGACCGTCGCCGCCGGTTACTCACTGCTGGCGCTGCTGCTGCTGGTCGGAACCGGCCTGCTGATCGGCACCGTGCGCTATGGGTGGGGGCCGCTGGGCAGCACCATCGCGGCCGAGATCTCCCCCGCCGAGGGTCTTCTCCGCCTGCTCGGCATCGTGGCCTACCTGGCGGTGACCCTGCTGGTGGTGGCCGGCCTGGCGTTCCTGCTCTCGGTCCTGACCGACGCGGCGCTGGGCGCGGTGGGCGGCGCGGTGATGCTCTGGATCCTCTCCAGCATCCTGAACCAGATCGAGGCCCTCGGTGACCTGCGGAAGATCCTGCCGACGCACTACACCGAGGCCTGGCGCGCGATGCTGTCCACCCCGATCCAGGCGGACGAGCTGGCCAAGGGCGCGATCTCCGCCGTCGTCTACGCCACCCTCTTCTGGGGGTTCGCGTTCTACCGTTTCACCCGCAAGGACGTCACCTCCTGACCCCGCGCCGGGCCCCGGCCGACGCCGATATCGGTTGACTCCGGGGCCACCGGCCGGGTGACATGTCGGGCGTGACTGCTGACTTCTCGATCCGCCCGGCCCGGCCCACCGACGCGGCGGCCGTGGTCGCGCTCCGCGCCGCGGTCTACCCCTACCTGGTCCGTGGAGAGGCGTCCACCCGCCGCATGCTGGCCTCACCACCACCGGGTGAGGACCGGATCTTCCTGGCGGCCGAGAGGGGCGGTGAGGTGGTCGGCTCCGCCTCGGCGTTCCGGCAGCCCCGCTCGGCGGATCCCGGGTTCGGGCAGGTCTCGCTCCACGTGCACCCGGACCACCGCGGCCGAGGCGTCGGCGTCGCCCTGCTCGCCGAGGCCACCGCGCATCTGCGAGCCGTCGGAGTCCGCCGGGCCGGCGCCTGGGCCGTCCCGGAGGCGGTCGGGTTCGCCCGTGGTCACGGGTTCGAGCCGTCCCGCGAGCTGCGTTACTCGGCGCTCGACCTGACCGGGTTCACCGGCGTCCCGGATCCCGGGCCCGGGATCCGGCTCGCCGGAATCCGGGAGGTCGACGAGCGGGCGCTCTACGACGCCGACGTGGCCGCCGCGACCGACGAGCCGGGTGACGTCCCGTCGCAGCCGACGCCGTATCCGACCTGGCGCTACGAGATCTGGGACGAGCCCGGCCTGGACCGGGACGCCAGCACCGTCGCGCTCGACGGCTCGGCGGTCGTGGCGTTCTCGCTGGTGCTGCGGGACGGCGACCGGGTCTGGTCGGACATGACCGCCACGGCGCCGGCGTATCGCGGCCGTGGCCTCGCCCGCCTGGTGAAGACCGCGGCGCTGGTCCGGGCCGCGGCCGGTGGGGTGCGCACCGCCTACACCAGCAACGACGAGTCCAACGCCCCGATGCTGGCGGTGAACGCCCGTCTCGGTTACCGCCCGGTCGCCACCCAGCTCTCCTGCGTGGCCGAGCTCTAGACCCGCGCTCCGGGAAGGAGGTCGCTCACACCTCGGGAACTACCTGTGGTGTTGGCGGGATCTCGTCGTAAGGTGTGGGAACAACTGAATACCTCATCCAGAGGGGCAGAGGGATACGGCCCGACGAAGCCCCGGCAACCACCGCGCAGCAATTCTCGATGGCGAGACCGCGCGTGGCAGGTGCTAATTCCGTCCCCGTTCCGGCAGGTCGCCGCGGGGAAAGATGAGAGGAAACGTCTCATGACGTCTGTCGCCAACGCGCCCGCTGCCACCTCCACCTCGCCCGCTCGTGGCCTGATCTGTCGCGCCTGCGGCGCTGAGTACCCGCTGGCCGCGCAGCACGCCTGTTACGAGTGTTTCGGCCCGCTCGAGGTGGCCTACGACGAGGCGGCGCTCGCGCGGGTGACCCGGGCCCAGATCGAGGCGGGCCCGCAGAACATCTGGCGTTACGCGGCCCTGCTGCCCGCCGGCCAGGACCCGGCGACCCGGGTGAGCCTCGACCCGGGCCTGACCCCGCTGATCAGCGCCCCGGCCCTGGCCGCCGCGATCGGCCTGACGGCGCCGCTCTGGGTGAAGGACGACTCGCAGAACCCGACCCACTCGTTCAAGGACCGGGTCGTCTCGGTGGCGCTGACCGCGGCCAAGGAGATGGGCTTCAAGCGGTTCTCCTGCGCCTCCACCGGCAACCTGGCCAACTCGGTGGCCGCGCACGCTGCCCGAGCCGGTGTGCCGAGCATCGTCTTCATCCCCGCCGATCTGGAACCGGGCAAGATCATCCAGACCGCGGTGTACGGCGGCGAGCTGGTCGCCATCGAGGGTTCCTACGACGACGTGAACCGGCTCTGCAGCGAACTGGTGGAGACCGACGAGTTCGAGGACACCGCGTTCGTCAACGTGAACGTGCGGCCGTTCTACGCCGAGGGCTCCAAGACCCTGGGTTACGAGGTGGCCGAGCAGCTGGGCTGGCGCATCCCGGCCCAGGTGGTCATCCCGATGGCCTCCGGTGAGCTGCTCACCAAGGTGGACAAGGCGTTCTCCGAGCTGGTCGAGATCGGACTGGCCGAGGCGCCCGAGGGCGGCTGGACCGTGTTCGGCGCCCAATCGGAGGGCTGCAACCCGATCGCGGTGGCCCTGCACGCCGACACCGACGTGATCACCCCGGTGAAGCCGACCGGTATCGCCAAGTCGCTGAACATCGGTGACCCGTCCGCCGGGCCGTACGCGATCGAGGCCGTCCGCCGCACCGGCGGCTGGATGGACTACGCGAACGACGACGAGATCCGCGACGGCATCCGGCTGCTCGCCGAGACCACCGGCGTCTTCGCCGAGACCGCTGGCGGCACCACCGTCGCGGTGCTCAAGAAGCTGGTGGCGAGCGGCAGGCTGGACCCCGCCAAGGAGACCGTCGTCTACAACACCGGCGAGGGCTTGAAGACTCTCGACGCGGTCGCCGGCCAGGTTGGACCGACCCACACGATCAAGCCGTCGCTGCGCGGCGCGCGTGAGGCGGGCCTGCTGGGATGACCCGGGTTTGTTGCCGGCTCTCCCGTCTCGCGGGTGATGTGGGTTTGCGCTGGTCGGCCTCCGCTGCCGGGCGCAAACCTCACTGTCGGTAACCGGTCGTCAGCCGGTTGTCGAGGATTTCCCTCCTCCGAGGACTTGCATCCGGATCTCCGGATGGGCAGGATGCTCTCTGCGGGAGGACGCGACGCCGTACGAGGCCCCTCACCTGGACATTGGCGACAATCTCCGAGGGTCCCAACGATCCAGCGCTGACCCATCTGGCTACGTGCCCGGAGGCGCTGTGCGTCCGTCCTCCCGACCAAACTCCTACCGCCGCAGGAAACGTAGAACCCACGGCCTCAGTGGAAGATCCTCCGGATAGTTCCCGTCGGCCAGGCCCGCGTTCTTCTCGAACCAGTTGCGCACCCCATAGGACTTGGTCAGCGTGATCGACCAGCCACACGCGACCCAGTACGCCGGCCAGAAGAGCGGGCCGAGGAACGCGTACTGGCCGGCGTGCCGGCACTCGTGGGTGAAGAGGCGGGCCCGCTCGTCGGCCAGCAGCCACTCGGCGGTCCGCTTGGTGATGATCACCGAGCCGACCGTGAAGCAGGTCGCTCCCGGCCGCTTGAAGCGGTAGTTCTCGGCGATCAGCACCCCGTGCCGGCCCCGCCGGATCCGTGCGCCGGTGGCCACGGCCAGCAGCAGCCCGAGAGCGGTCGTCCCGTTGGCGGCGGTCAGCGCCGTCCTGGTCACGTGCCACCCGCGCCCGGCCATCGCTCAGACTCGCCGGCGCATCTGCAACTCGGTGAGGACGCGGACCGTCGGGTGCGGCAGCCGCACGCCGGTGTCGGTGAAACCGAGCTTCTCGTACGCCCGGACGGCCCGCTCGTTGCCGCAGACCACCTCCAGCATCAGCTCGTCGCGCCCGGCCGCCGCGGACCAGTCGGCGACCGCCTCGACGAGCTGGGCGAGCACCTTGCCGCCACGGTGGGCCGGGGTCAGATAGACCGCGAAGATCACCGTGCAGCCGGGCTCACCGGGCACCGTGGTGCCGCCGGCGTGACCGATCAGGGGCCCACCCGGATCGGCGATGAACTGGGCCGTGTCGGGCCCCTCGGAGCTCTGCCTGATCCGCTGCCGGTAGCTCTCGTGCGGCCGGGCCGCTGCCTGGGCCAGAGTCTCCAGGAACGCGAGTGGGCTGTCCGCCAGCATCTCCAGCCGGAGCGCCCGCATGCGCCCGGCGTCCTCCGGGGTGACGCGGCGTACGTCCCAGTTCTCCATGCGTCATCCCTACCGCCGCCGCACCGGGTCGGCAAGCTGGTTGTCGTGAACTGGTTGCCGTGAAGACGAGTGGCCCCGGCAGGACATGATGCGGCGATGAGCGATGAGTTCCCGCGGCCCTACGCCGAAGAGCCCCCTGCCCCCGGGTCGTTGTCCGGCCTGCGGCTGTTGCGAGCGCGGCCGTGGGCTCTGGCCGCGACAGTGCTGCTCACCTTCCTTCTCGTGGTCGCCTACCCCCTGCTGGTGTTAAGCCTGATGCGCTCGGGACGGTACGAGTGGGAGGTGGCCCCCTACCTGCTGTACCCGATCTTCACCGCCCTTCCGATGGTCGTGCCGCTGACCGTGGTCGCCGTGCTGGCGAGGCGGCGGGTGACCCTGGCCCGGGCGCTGGGTCTGCTGGTGGTGGCAATGGTCCTGACCATCGCGCCGAGCATGCTGATCTCGAGCCTTCCGCCCACGATCTTCGGCGGTGGCGTCGAGTGGCTTCCGTTCCTGCTCTGGCCCGTGATCGAGCTGCTGACGCTGATCGTGATCGGCTCGCTCGGCGCCACGCTGTTTCCGCCGGTGGCGGGCCGCAAGGACCTCGGGGCGCTGGTGCTGACCTCGGTCGCCGTGACGGCGCTGTCGGTCGGGCAGTCGTGGTTGCGGGTGCCCGGCGCGGAGCCGGTGTCGGTGACGTGGTCGCTGGCGCAGGCCGTCCTCGCGGTCTGCTGGTCGATTGGGGCGCTCGTCACGTCGCCCCCGGCGGCCCTCGCCTGGGCTCACGACCCCGCTGAGCTGGGCCGTCAAGATCCTTAGCTGAAACGGCGGCCCCTTTCGAGGTTTCGCGAGAAGATGGGCTTTCTTGCACTCGCCATCGGAGAGTGCTAAACAAGTGATTGGCACTCGCGCATCATGAGTGCCAGCAGGTCGGGACGGTGGGGTTCCGGTCACGGTGCTGCCATCGGCATCGGGGCACGGAGCCGGTCGTCGCGGGCTATCCGGCTCGGCCTGAGGACGTCACATCGCCAGGTGGTGACGTCCACAGACGTTCCTCAATGTGCGGAGAGCGGGGCCGAAGAGGCCCGGCACCGCGGATGTCCGGGAGGACAACGCCGTATGGCCAAGATCATCGCATTTGACGAGGAGGCTCGTCGGGGCCTCGAGCGGGGCATGAACCAGCTCGCCGACGCGGTCAAGGTGACGCTCGGTCCCAAGGGCCGCAACGTGGTCCTGGAGAAGAAGTGGGGCGCCCCCACGATCACCAACGATGGTGTATCCATCGCCAAGGAGATCGAGCTCGAGGACCCGTACGAGAAGATCGGCGCCGAGCTGGTCAAGGAGGTCGCCAAGAAGACCGACGACGTTGCCGGTGACGGCACGACGACGGCGACCGTCCTGGCCCAGGCGCTGGTTCGTGAGGGTCTGCGCAACGTCGCGGCCGGCGCGAACCCGATGGCCCTCAAGCGGGGCATCGAGGCCGCCGTCGCCAGCGTCTCCGAGGAGCTGAGCAAGCTCGCGAAGGACGTGGAGACCAAGGAGCAGATCGCCTCCACCGCCTCCATCTCCGCCGGTGACTCCACGGTTGGCGAGATCATCGCCAAGGCCATGGACAAGGTCGGCAAGGAAGGCGTCATCACCGTCGAGGAGAGCAACACCTTCGGGCTCGAGCTCGAGCTCACCGAGGGCATGCGCTTCGACAAGGGCTTCATCTCGGCGTACTTCATGACCGACGCCGAGCGTATGGAGGCCGTCTTCGACGACCCCTACATCCTCATCGCGAACAGCAAGATCTCCGCGGTCAAGGACCTGCTCCCGATCCTGGAGAAGGTCATGCAGGGCGGCAAGCCCCTCGTGATCATCGCCGAGGACGTCGAGGGCGAGGCCCTGGCCACCCTGGTCGTCAACAAGGTCCGTGGCACCTTCAAGTCCGTCGCCGTCAAGGCTCCGGGCTTCGGTGACCGCCGCAAGGCCATGCTGGAGGACATCGCCATCCTGACCGGTGGCGCCGTCATCAGCGAAGAGGTCGGCCTCAAGCTGGACGCCGCTGACCTGACCCTGCTGGGCCAGGCCCGCAAGGTCGTCATCACCAAGGACGAGACCACCATCGTCGACGGTGCCGGCAACGCCGAGCAGCTCCAGGGCCGGGTCAACCAGATCCGCGCCGAGATCGAGCGTTCGGACTCCGACTACGACCGTGAGAAGCTGCAGGAGCGCCTGGCCAAGCTGGCCGGCGGCGTTGCGGTGATCAAGGTCGGCGCGGCCACCGAGGTCGAGCTCAAGGAGCGCAAGCACCGCATCGAGGACGCCGTTCGCAACGCGAAGGCGGCCGTCGAGGAGGGCATCGTCCCGGGTGGTGGCGTCGCGCTGGTGCAGGCCGGCAAGTTCGCGTTCGACAAGCTGGACCTGTCGGGCGACGAGGCCACCGGTGCCAACATCGTCAAGGTCGCGCTGGACGCCCCGCTGCGTCAGATCGCCGTCAACGCCGGCCTCGAGGGTGGCGTCGTGGTGGAGAAGGTGCGCAACCTCGAAGCGGGTTGGGGCCTGAACGCCGCGAACGGCGAGTACGTCGACCTCCTGGCCGCAGGCATCATCGACCCGGCCAAGGTCACCCGCTCGGCGCTGCAGAACGCCGCGTCGATCGCCGCGCTGTTCCTCACCACCGAGGCCGTCGTGGCTGACAAGCCCGAGAAGAACCCGGCTCCGGCCGGCGCCCCGGGTGGCGGAGACATGGACTTCTAAGTCCAGTCGCAACACACGTGGAAGGCGGTCCGCTCCGGCGGGCCGCCTTCTGTCGTTCCCGGGCCGCCGTCACTCAGCGGCGGCGGTTCCGCTCCGCCGGCCGGACCTCCGGGGGTACGCGGCAACTCCCCAGCCGGTACAGGGCGGCGCCCAGCACGGTGGCCAGAGCGCCCGCGGCCGTGGCGACGGTCAGGTTCCGGCCGGTCGTCGGGAGGTCGGGCGGGGCCGGGGCGGCGCCGGGAGTCGGGGCCGCGGACGTCGGGGCTGACGACGGCGTGCGAGCCGGTGGTCTCGGGCCCGCCGGACTCGTCGGGGGAGCGGCCGTGGGCCGGAGGGGCGGCGATGTGCCGGGCGGTGACGTCACCGGGGTCGACACGGTGGCCGACGGGGACGGTATGGCCGACGGGGACGGCGCGGGCGGCGTGGCGCTCGGGGACCCGGACGGATCGGGTGAAGGATCGTCGGCGGCCACGGTGACGACGATCGTGCCGTACGCGACGTTGCCCGCCGCGTCGATGATCTCGTAGGTGAACCGGTCCGTCCCGATGAACCCCGGATCCGGGGTGTAGGTGATCGTGCCGTCGGCGTTCACGGTCACCGTGCCGTGCGCGGGCCGGGCGACCCGGCCCAGGGTGACCGGCTGCCCCATGCCGTCGTTGGTGGGCAGCGCGATGGCGACGGGACTGCCGGGCGGCGTGCCGGCCTCCCGGTCGGGGGCGACCGGTGGCGGCTCGACGGTGATGGTGACCCTCGCGGTGGTCGGCGCCCCGGCGTGGCCTCTCGCGGTGTAGTCGAAGCTCGCGGTACCGGAGAACTCGCTCGGCGGGGTGTAGGTGACGGTGGCCCCGTCGTTGATCTGGGCCGTGCCGTGGTCGGGCGTGGTCACCGCGGTGACCCGGAGAGATCCGGCGGGGTCGAGGTCGTTGTCGAGCACCGGCACGGTCACCGCCCTCCCGTACGGGGTGGCGCGCAGGTCCGCGACGGCCAACGGGATCTGGTGTGTGACAGTGACCGTGACGGTCGTCTCGGCGAGGCCGTTCAGGTCGTCGCTCACCACGTACCGGAACCGGTCCTCACCGGTCCATTCGGCCGGCGGCGTGTAACTGATCCGGTTCCCCACCCGGGTCGCGGTGCCGTGGTCCGGCGGGCCGACCGCGCTGAGGCTGAGTGTCTGACCGGGGTTGTCGTCGCTGTCGTTGGCGAGCACATCCACGTCGACGACCTCGTCGGACCGTGTGGCGGCGGCGTCCGGGCGGGCCACCGGGGCGGCGTTGGCCACCCGTACCTCGATCCGGCCGGAGGCGGTGTTGCCGGCCGCGTCGCGGATCACGTACGGGAAGGCGTCCGTTCCGGTGAAGCCGCGGTTCGGGGCGTACCCGACGGTGCCCGCCGCCTGGATCATCGCGATGCCGTTGGCGGGCATCCCGGCCGAGCTCACCGTGAGGGGTTGCTGCTCCGGGTCGATGTCGTTCCCGGCGGCCGCGATCTCCACGAAGGTGGCCGCGGGAGTGTCGGCGGTGTCGTCGACCGCGGTGGGCGCGGCGTCGACGGTGACCCGCACCGTGCCGGTGTCGGTGCCGCCCAGGTCGTCGGTGAGCAGATAGTCGAAGGTGTCCAGCCCGGCAGAGCCCGGCCGAGGGGTGTACTGGATCGTTTCCGGCCCCGTCACGGTGACCGTCCCGATGCTGCCGGCGCCGACGCCGGCGATGCCGAGGGTCTGGCCGGTGTTCGGGTCGCTGTCGTTGCCCAGCACGCTGAGGATGGTGCTGCCCTGTTGGTGGACGGTGTACGCGTCGTCGACCGCCACGGGCGCGGCGTTGCGCACAGTGATCGTCACGCCCGCCGCGGCACTGGCCCGGTGCGGATCCTCGATCGTGTAGCCGAAGCTGTCCAGGCCGGTGAAGCCCGGTTCCGGCGTGTATCGCAGGGTGCCGCCCGGTCCGGCGGCGACCGTGCCGTGCGCTGCCGCGGTCCACCCGGAGACGGTCAGTGTGTCGCCGTTCGGGTCGCTGTCGTTGGCGGCGACGTCGACGGTCACACCGACGCCGGTGTCGGTGCCGGCCGCGTCCGCCCGGGCCAGCGGGTACGCGTTCACCAACTCGATGGTCACGGTCGCGCCGGAGGTGCCGCCGCGGCCGTCGCTGACGGTGTAGTGGAACGAGTCGGGTCCGGCGTACCCGGCCGCCGGCTGGTAGTCGACCCGGCCGGCGGAGACGGTCGCGGTGCCGTGTGCCGCGGGGAGGTCGATGGTGACGCCGAGCGTGTCACCGTTCGGATCCTCGTCGTTGGCCAGCACGTCGATCACCGAAGGCAGCCCGGAGGGAAGGGTCGTCGCCTCGGGACGGGCGACCGGCGGCGCGTTCAGAACGGTGATGGTGACGGTCGTGGTGACAGTCCCGCCGCGGGTGTCGGCGATCGTGACGGTGAAGCTCTCGGTCCCGGACCAGCGATCGTCCGGGGTGTAGGTGAGCGTCCCGTCGGGGTGGTGGGCGAGGAGCCCGTGCACGGTCCTGGTCGTGCCGCTGACCCGCAGCGTGTCGCCGTTCTCGTCGGCCGCCCCGGCGAGCGGAGCCACCGACACCGGCGTGAGGTAGGCGGTCGTCTCGGTCTTGTCCGAGGCGGTCGGCGGCGCATTCGCGACGGTCACGGTGACCTGCCCGGTCGATTGGCCGAGGTGGGTGTCGATGATGGTGTACGCGAACGTCGCGACGCCGGAGAAGCCGGGCGCCGCCTGGTAGAGGATGCCGCCCGGGGTGATCGTGGCGCTGCCGGAGGACGGGGCGCCGACGGTGTGGACGCTGATCGGGTCCGCGTTGCTGTCGGCGTCGTTGGCCAGTACCGGAATCGTCACGCTGCCCCGGTACGAGACGCCTGCCAGGTCGTCGGCGGCGGTCGGCAGCGCGTTCTCCACGTCGACGAGGACCTGCGCGACGGCGGTGTCCTGCCCGTCGCTGACGGTGTAGCCGAGGACGGCCTGGCCGACGAAGGTGGCGACGGGGTTGTAGACGATCGCGCCGCCGTCGATCCGTACGCTGCCGGCTCCGGCCTGCGGGCCGCTGACCGCGACCACGGTGAGGGTGTCACCGTTCGGGTCGTCGTCGTTGCCGAGGACGCCCACGGAGACCTCGGCGCCCGAGGCGGTGGCGTCCGCGTCGTCGCGGGCGACCGGGCGAGCGTTCGCGGTCCGCACGGACACCGTCGCGGTGTCGCTGCCCCCGTCCGCGTCGGTCAGTTCGTACCGGAACGTGTCGTCGCCGGCCCAGGTGGCGGCCGGCGTGTAGGAGATCGTCCCGTCCGCCTCCACGACCGCGGCGCCGTGCCCGGGTGGTGTCCGGATCGTCGCGTGCAGCGCGGCCGCGGGCCCGTCCGGGTCGTCGTCGTTGCCGAGAACCGCCACGGTCACCCGGGCGCCGGTCGTCGTCGCCGCGGTGTCGTCGACGGCGTTCGGGGCCAGGTTCATCCGGAACGAGGCCGTGGCGGTGTCGTTGGCGACGTTCCCGTCCGTCCCGGAACCGGACGCCTGCAGGGTCGCCCCGGGTTGCGCGCCCGCCGTGCCGCCGGCGGTGGCGGGGATCACCACTGTTGCCCGGGTGCCGGGTGCCAGCGGGCCGAGCGCGCACGTGACGATCTGGGCGAAGACGGTGCAGCCGGTGGGCAGGGCGCCGGCGGACAGCCCGGCCGGCAGGGTCAGTTCCGCCGTCGCGGCGTTCTCCAGGGCGGTGCCGTCGTTGGCCACCGTGCCGGTGTAGGTGACCGCGACCGGCACGTCGGCACGCTGGACGACGGCGGGCTGGACGGTCAGGGCGGCGACCAGATCGGTCTGGGCCGGGGCGATGGGGGTGGCCAGAGCGGCGACCGGCCCGGAGACGGTCACCTGCGCGGAGCGGCCGGTGTAGGTGAGGTTGACCAGGTTGGTGATCGCGTAGCCGAGCGGGGCGCCGGCCTCCACCCGGACCCGCAGGGTCGCGCGGACCACCCCCTGATACGGGATGCTGCCCAGCGCCAGGTCGGCCCGGCCGGCCGCGTACGTGCCGGCGTCGTCCCCGGCCGCGTCGGTGACCGTCGCACCCTGCACACGCAGTGAACCGGGCACGTAGGACGTCCACGTCGGGATGGCGTTGGAGATCATCGCGGCGTCGGCGCTGTCGTTGCCCTCATTGCGGACCTCGATCCGGTACTCGACGACGTCGCCGGGCAGCAGAGCGCCGCCGTCCACATCGACACTGGTGACCGTGGTCGTCAGCTTGGGCGCGTAGAGGTCGATGGCGAAAGTGACGACTCCGGGGTAGAAGGTGTCGCCCGAGCTGTCCAGGGTCAGCGTGGCCGAGGTGGCGGCGTGCCCGAGCCGGCCGGTGGCGTCGAACTGGTCGATGTCGGCGCCGAAGACGTTGGGCCAGCCCGGATTCCGGCCGGGGACGGATACGCCTCCGTCGCTGATCGTGCCGTTGAAGAAGTTGTTCGCCGGATTGGCGGCATCGCTCACCGATGTGCCGTTGAGCTTCAGCACGTCGCCGGTAATGCCCCGGTCACCCTCGTAGACCACGGTGCCGATCTCGGCCCGTACGGTGCCGCTGTGCGGGGTCTCGAAGCCGCCCACCTTGATGTCGACCTCGCCGGAAGAGGTGCTCACCGAGCCGAAGCCGTCGTAGATCCGCAGGGCCCGGAGGTCCTCGGCGGGGTTGCGGTACGCCACGGCGAGCGTCCAGCCGGCGAACCGGCCCCCGCCGGTGCCCGCCTGGATGTCCGCCACCCCGTACACGCCGTTACCCGACCCCGCCACCAGCGCCGTGACGTCGGCGAACCCCTGGTACGTGTTGTTGCCGTGCGTGGTCGACGCGGTGATCGGCTGCCAGACCGGGTTCGCCGGCGTGCGGAAGCGGACCTTGTTCTTGCGCCCGGGGAACGGCGCGGCCGAGCCGGAGGATCCCGGGGTGGTGTCCGCGGCCCAGTACAGCGCCGCGAACAGGACGACGCTCCCGGGCGGGAGGGTCACCGTCGCGGTGCTGTCGTTGACGGTGCCGACTCCGAGGTCGCCGTCGGCGTCCGCGTTCATCATCGTGTAGGCGTTGTTGTCCAGGGACTCGCCCGACGGCTGGAGTCCCTGGCGGGCGTTGAGGCAGTCGCCGGCCGGAGGGCACACCAGGTTGCTGTTGCCGCGCAGCAGGATCGAGCCGTTGGTGTTGGCGGAGTAACGCAGCGCGAACGGTGAGGTGATCGCCGCCTCGGCCCGCTGCACGACCAGGGCCGTGGCAGCCAGCATGACGGTGTAGACCAACAGAACGGCGGCACCGGTCCGGTGCATTCTCGTCCTCGGGGGTGCGACGCGGACCCGGGTGGCCCGGCGTAGGTTCGACGCTAACCGCCACCAACGGGGGAATGCTCGCTATTCCCCGCATAACAGTACGGAAACCGGTGGCCCACTTTCCTCCGCCAGGGTTGCGGAACGAAGGGCTAACCTAGGACGGGTGCGTGATCCCTCGGTCTCCCGTAACGCGGCCGGCCGGCTCTCTCCGCTCCGGCGGACAGCCGACCTGCGGCGGATGCGTGACGAACAGTTCGACGTCCTGGTGATCGGTGGTGGGGTCACCGGTGCCGGCGCGGCGGTGGACGCCGCCTCCCGGGGCCTCAAGGTGGCCCTGGTCGAGGCTCGTGACCTCGCCTCCGGCACCTCCAGCCGGTCCAGCAAACTGATCCACGGTGGCCTGCGCTATCTGGAACAGCTCGAACTGCACCTGGTGCACGAGGCGCTGACCGAGCGTGGCCTGCTGGCCACTCGGCTCGCCCCGCACCTGGTGCGCCCGGTGCCCATCCTGGTGCCGCTGCCCGCCGCGAGCCTGCCCGCACGGGCCTGGCAGCGCGGCTACTACGGGCTCGGGGTGGCCGCCTACGACGTGTTCGCCGGTGTCTTCGGCGCCGGGCGGGGCATGCCCCTGCACCGGCACCTGACCCGTGACGGCGCCCGGCACCTCTTCCCCAGCCTCCGGGCCGACCAGGTGGCCGGCGCGATCCGCTACTTCGACGGCCAGGTCGACGACGCTCGCCTGGTCGTCAACCTGGCCCGGACGGCGGCGAGCATGGGCGCGGCCGTGGCCACCAGCGCGCGCGTCACCGGCTTCGTGCGCGAGGCCCGGCAGGTGGTCGGCGTCAAGGTCCGCGACCTGGAGGCCCCCGGCGAGGAGCCCTTCGAGGTCCGGGCCCGGACCGTGGTCGCCGCCACCGGCGTGTGGAGCGACGACATGTCGCAGATGCTCAGCGACGTCGGCGTCCGCCCCGGCTTCCGCGTCCGCGCCTCCAAGGGCGTGCACCTGGTGGTGCCCCGCTCGGCGATCACCGGCGAGGCCGGCCTGATCCTGCGGACCGCCACGTCGGTCCTCTTCGTGCTGCCCTGGGGCGGTCACTGGATCATCGGCACCACCGACACCGACTGGCAGCTCGACCGGTCCCATCCGGCGGCCTCCGCCCGCGACATCAGATACCTGCTCGACCAGGTCAACGCGGTGCTGGACCGGCCGCTCACCACCGACGACATCGAGGGCGTCTACGCCGGGCTGCGCCCGCTGCTCTCCGGCGAGGCCGACTCCACCTCGAAACTGTCGCGCGAGCACGCGGTGGTCGAGCCGATGCTCGGGCTGCTGCTGGTGGCCGGGGGCAAGTACACGACGTACCGGGTGATGGCGGCCGACGTCATCGACCGCGCGGTGCGCCGCCTGGGCGGGCCGGGCCGGCCCTCGCGCACCGACGAGCTTCCGCTCCTCGGCGCGGACGGCTATGCCGCCGCATGGCGCGACCGGCAGGACATGGCACGGCGGCACGGCGTCACCGCGGGCGTCGTCGAACACCTTCTGGAGCGGTACGGGACTCTCACCGTCCACCTCCTCGCGATGATGGCCGCCCAGCCGGAACTGGCCGTCCCGCTCGCCGGGGCGCCGGAGTACCTCGCGGCCGAGGTGGCGTACGCGGCCCTCGCCGAAGGCGCCCTGCACCTGGACGACGTGCTGACCCGCCGCACCCGGATCTCGTTCGAGACCACACACCGGGGCGCCGACTCGGCCGAGCACACCGCCCAGATCATGGGCGAAGCGCTCGGCTGGGACGCCACCATCCGGCAGAAGGAGGTCGAGCACTACCTGGCCGGCGTCACCGCCGAGCGGCAGTCGCAGACCATGCCCGACGACGCGACCGCCGACGCGGCCCGGATCGGCGCTCCCGACGTGCGCGGGCTGGCCGCCGACCGCCGGGTCGAGCTGCTCGAGATCGACCTTTGATCCTCGTCGACGAACCTCGCTGGCCGGGTCGCGGCTGCTTCTGGTCGCACCTGGTCAGCGACGTGTCGTTCGAGGAACTGCACGCCTTCGCCGAGATGCTGGGCGCGCCGCGGCGGGCCTTCGACCGGGACCACTACGACATCCCGGAGTTCCGGTTCCGCAGCGCGCTCTGGCTCGGCGCCAACCTGGTGTCCTCTCGAGACGTGGCAGCCCGGCTCCGGACAGCCGGGCTGCGCCGCCCCAAGCACCTGGTGCCTAGGCAAGCTCCTCGAGCTCGGCCTTGAGGTTGGCCTGGGCCCGTTCCTCCCAGGCCTCGCGGATCGGCTCCAGACGGTAGATCGACGGTAGTTTCAGCAGCTCGGTGAGGACCCGGGACCGGCCGGCCCGGAACGCGTCGTCCGGCACGTGCGCGTACTCACGGCGGATCGCGGCGGTGTACCGGGCGTAACGTTCCGCGTCGGCGGCGAGGATCGACAGGTCGGCGTCGCAGAGCAACTCGCCGTCCGGGTCGTCGTCCTCGGTCGCGTGCCCCGCGGTCAGGCCGACCAGGCGGGCCACCTCGGCGGCCACCTCATCCGGGGCGCCCAGGCTCTGCAGCAGGCCGGCGGCGAACTCGGCGCTGTCCCGCTCGTTCGCGTCACCCAGGGCACGCGGGTCGTAGACCGCGTCGTGCAGCCAGGCTGCCAGCCGTACCCGGTCGGGGCTGGGGGTGAGGTGAGCGAAGCGATCGATCACCTCGAGCACCGCCTCGAGGTGGGTCACGTCGTGATAGTGGCGTTGCGGCTCGGTCCATCGGCCGATCAGGTACTGGGCGGCGGCGTCGAGATCCGCGTCGCTCGCGGTGGCGCCGGCGCCGCGGGCGGCGGACCGGAAAGCATCGGGCAGAGATATCACCTCCGCATCCTGGCACGTGCGTCGCTGCCATGATCGGTCCGAACCGGTAGTGGCCGGACGGAGCGGCCGGCTACGCGGGCGAGAGGGTGGGGCACCCGAATCAGCCGATTCGCTGGATCTCCGCCGATTCCCTGGATCGAATAGTCGGACACGTGCTCGTCCGAGCGTTCGAAGATCCCTGCGCTTCCGGCCGTGCCTTCTCGTCCGCCGACCTCGTAGCCTGTGGGTTCGCTTGCGAGGGCGGACAGCCCTTCGCCGAACGGAAATCCGGCGGTGCGGCTCCCCCTTGGAGCCCTTTCACTGCAACCGCACGGGTGGCCTCATTTCGCTGGTCATAATTTTCCGTACGGACGGCTTGGCGAACCACACTGGCGCCGCATCGGCAGGGGATGCTGAATGTGCCGGACAACTGGAGGCTGCGTGAATATAGACATGCTCAAGACTTTCGTGGTCGCCGCTTCGACGGGCAGCATCGCGGAGACCGCGAAGAAGCTCAAGTACGGCAAGTCGACCGTTGCCTATCACATTCGCGAAGTCGAGAAGGTGTGTCAGGTCGAGCTGTTCGAGCGGGAAGTGCGGGGCCTCAGCCTCACCAGCAAGGGTCAGCGGGCGCTGAAGATCTCAGAGCAGTTGTTGCAGATGACGGCCGAGCTGAAATCGTTGCCTTCGACGACTCCTGCGGGCGGGTTCAACAGGGACCGCCTCCATGGCGCCGGTGGCGACCTCCTCATCCGGAGGAACTCGCACTTCGGTTAAGCCGCCCGCTGTCCGATCGGGCGCAGAAATCAGGTTCGCCGTCCTCCCTGCTCACATTTACCGAAAGAATTCATGATGTCCCAGAACGCTGTCCTCATCGGGGTAGCCGCAGCGGTGCTATCGACACTGGGCCTGCACATGCTCATGGCCCGTAAAGGCCCGGTCTGGATGGGCGCCATCGTGCCCGTCCTCCTGGTGGCCGCCGTCGTCATGCTCATCGTTCAGGGGCGGCTGGAGCCCGGCCGGCCCTATCTCGTAGCGGCCGCCGCCCTCGTGATGTTGCTCCTGATGTGGGCGAACGGCCGGGATGCCAAAAGGAAGACCGAGGCGAAGGCGTCCTCGGGCGCAATCCCCCGTAGGTCATGAGCCCTCGATCGGACGGACCTGGCCGGCCGGCCACAGTCGGCTCGAACCCACCGGCCGCCGTGCGGCGACTGGACAAGCGCGCTGTTCTCTTCTGGCAGGTGGAGAACGCCGTCGGCGCCGCTGTCGTGCTCGTCCTCTGCGCCGTCCTGTCGCTGACGTCGTTCATCCCGCCGGACTGGCAACGGTGGGTCCACATCCTTACGATCGCCGCTCTGGTCTTCGCCCTCTTGGATGCTCTGGTTCTGATCCCGCGGCGTTACCGGTACTACAGGTACACCCTGACTTCGTCCTGCATCGTCGTCGAGCAGGGCCACTGGTGGAAACGGCGTCAAGTCTATCCACTCTCTCGAATCCTGTACTGCGAGACTCGTCAGGGCCCGATCTTGAGCTGGTTCAATCTGTTCACCGTCAGGGCGGCGACGATTGTCGACTCGCGGTCGATCGGGCCGCTCTCCAAGGCGGAAGCCGACCGGTTCGAAAAGCACATCCGTGAGTACGCCGAATGACCGAGGCACTCCACAGGCGCCGAAACAGTCCGGCCATGTTCGCGATTCGAGCCGCCGAGGCAGCGACGACCCTCGTGCCGTCGCTCATCATGTGGCTCTCCATCCGGGCCAAGTGGCCGGTCTGGTTCGGTATCCCGGTCGATGCGATCTTCGCCCTGGTGGGCGGACTCGTCATGGTGAGCCTGATCGCGGACTGGTGGACGACGCGCTTCACGATCGGCGCCGGCGGGGTCAGCTTCGAGGAGGGACTCGCTGTCCGGCGTTCCACCTCGCTCGGCTGGTCGGAAGTAGTTTCCGTGCAGGTGTCCCAATCGGCGGCCGGCCGCCTCCTCGGGTGCTCGCGAGTCCTGATCGGCATCGGCGCGGAGTCAAAAGGCAACCTGGTCATCGAAGCCGTCCCGAAAGCCGTTGCCGCCGAGATCGAGGGTTACTTCAAAGCCAGCCGGAGCGCGGAGGAAACCGATAGCGGGCCGGGCGTGGTGAGCGTCGACGACGCCGTCAGGCCGGAGGACGACGATCTGATCTACCGGATTCGGGCACGGGACTACCTGATGCTCTCCATCACCTATGGGCAGTTCCTTCTGGTGATTCCGTTTCTGATGGGGTTCTACGAGAACATCACCGGCCTGTTCTCGCTGTCCTTGACGGTTCCCGCGCTTCCCGGCGACACGGCGGCGCAGGCACTGCTGATGATCGCGGTTCTGGTCGTAGCCGTGCCGGTGGCGCTGGGATTCGGGACGGCCGTCGCGTGGCTGCGGTACCGCGGGTTCGAGGTCCGTGGCGGTGGCGGGATGTTCGCCATGTCCGGCGGCCTCGCCTACGCCGAATCGCGGCAGGTCTCCCGAATTCAGGTCGCGGGAATCAGGATCCAGCAGAACCCCCTGATGCGGGTAACGGGATATGCCCGGCTCAGTTTCGTCTCCCGGCAGTCCGGTGAACGGATCGGCGCGAACGTCATCTTCCCGGCCGCACGACTGGCGTTCCTCCGCGACGAAATCAGGAGACACTTCCCCGAGTACGCCCCTGCCATGGACCGATCGTGCACAATCAGCCGCCCCCTCAGGTGGTGCCTCGTCAGCGCCGGCGCGGTGATACTGATTCTGGCCGGCGTCGCTGTGCACGGCATGCCCTCGGTGAGAGCAGTCGTCATCATGGCTGCTGTGGCATTCCTGCTGCTGGCCGCGGGCAATTACGGGTGGGCGACCGCTGATCTCGACGCGGACAATTCGGTGATCGTCTTCCGGCGCGGTTTCCTCTGGGTCACCCACTACGTCGTTCCCTGCGATTCCGTGTACTTCATACATTCCTACCGGCTTGCCCTCTCCAGTCGGCTGTCAGTCGCGGCTCTGTGTCTGGGTGTCTATGACTCGCGAGCCATTCGCCTGTGGGTGCCGACCAGAAGAACCACCCTGCCCGACAGATTCATCGAGATGACCAGCGCGCGCTGACCACCGAAAGAGAGATCCATGATCGAGGCCATCGGGCTCACGAAGAAGTACGGTGGGAAGCCGGCAGTCGACAACCTGTCCTTCACCGTGCGCCCCGGTATCGTCACCGGCTTCCTGGGGCCTAACGGATCCGGCAAATCCACCACGATGCGGATGATTCTGGGGCTCACCCGGCCCGACAGCGGAACGATCCTCGTGAACGGTGTGCCCTTCAGCCAGCACAGCAATCCCCTGGGTGCGCTGGGCGCATCGATAGACGCCAAGTCCGGACACCCCGGACGCACTGCGTTCCGTCATCTGCAGGCCATCGCCACCACGATCGGAATCGGGACCGCCCGGATCCGCACCGTGCTGGACATGGTGGGCCTCAGCGACGTGGCCGACCGTCGCATCGGCGGTTTCTCGCTGGGAATGTCGCAGCGACTGGGAGTCGCCACCGCGCTGCTGGCCGACCCGGCGAACGTGATGTTCGACGAACCGATCAACGGGCTGGACCCGGACGGCATCCTGTGGATGCGCAACCTGGTCAAGAAGCTGGCAGCCGAAGGCCGGGGCGTGCTGCTCAGCTCGCACCTGATGAGCGAGATGGCGGTGACCGCGGACCACGTCGTGGTCATCGGCCGCGGACGGCTGATCGCCGATGAAGCGATCAGCTCACTGATCCACCGTGGCAAGTCCCGGGGAGTCCTGCTCCGCACGCCCCGCGGGGACGAACTGGGCCAGCTGGTGCGCTCGGCCGGCGGGCAGATGTCGAGCGGACCGGACGAGTCACTCCGGGTCGACGGAATGACCGCGGCGGAGCTGGGCGATCTCGCCGCCGTCCATCGGATCCCGTTGCACGAGCTCATTCCCGTGCGTGCCTCGCTCGAGGAAGCGTTCATGGAGCTCACGGCAGACTCGGTCACCTTCTCCGGACGTTAGGTCACCGGTCCCTGACACCCCGCCGCCAATCCGGCCGAAGCCTTGCACGATCGAGATGGGATGAGATGAGCCAGACGACGCTCACAGCAGGACCTGTGGATGCGCCTCAGGGGGAGTATGTTCCGCCGACCCGCCAGCTGACCTTCGCCGGCCTCGTCCGGAGCGAACTGATCAAACTCCTGACGGTGCGATCGCTCGTCACCCTGCTGGCCGTGACGGCGCTCTGCACCGCGATCGGCATTCCCGTCGCTCTGTTCACCGACATCGACGCCCAGCAGACCACCGCCGACATCCTCCAGACCCACATCAGTACGACGCTCGTGGGCCTGCAGCTGTCGATATTCCTGGTGGCCGCGGCCGGTGCGGTGGCGGGAGCCAGTGACTTCGGGAACGGCATGATCCGGCTCGCGTTCGGCGCGGCTCCTCGGCGTACACCTGTTCTGGCCGCCAAACTCGTCGCTGTCGGCGGCGTCTCCACCGCTCTGGTCAGTGTCACGGTCCTGTTGGTGGCAGCGGTCAACTGGCTCGCGCTCACACCGGGCCCGCTGTTCACCCCGCTCACCAATCTGACCAGTCTTCTGGGCATCGTCGGCGCGATTGTCGCCACCGCTGCCATCAGCGTGTCAGCCGTCAGCCTCGGGTGTCTGCTGCGCAGCTCGGCCGGTGCGGTATTCGCCATCCTGGGCCTGCTCATCGTGGTGACGATCGTTCTGGCCCTGATTCCGGCCAGCGTTCTCCCGGCCGCTATCTCCGACCACAGCTTCGGAGGAGCGGTCACCACCCTGCTGAGCCCCGGGGACGACGTCGGCAAATGGGCCGGCGCGGCGGCGGCGCTCGTCGCGTGGTCGGCCGCGTTCATCAGCGGCGCCGCAGTGTCCATGAATCGTCGTGACGTCTAGTACGGACGCCGCTGTTGGTGACGACAAGCCGGGCATGACCAGTTCCGAAGATTATCGAGGCCTCTACGCCACGATGGTCTATTCGAACTGGTCATGCCCGGCTTGCTGTCGTCGCCTGTCGGACCCGATCATGCGGCCCCGCCCGGACCCGCGGCTCTGTGCCGTGACCGGAGAGCGTGCGGTGCGAGCCCGCCGAGGCGGGGGCTGCTGTTTGCCCGTGCGCGGGGTGCCCGACCCGGGCCGGCGTCCCCGGCCGGTCCGAGGCCTGCGAGCGCATAAAACAAAGTAGGTCGGCTCATGTGAATGAGCCGACCTACTTTGGATCATCAAAAGAAAAGTGCGTCGCAATTTTCGATCAATGAACAGATGTTTTGTTCAGTAACCGAGGATCCGAACGATGTAGTTGAAGATCTCCACGACGGTCCAGCCGGCGCCGACCCAGTTCATGATCCGGCTCTTGTTGTTCCAGACCCAGTTGGCGAAACGGGATCCGTACTTGGCGCCCATCTTGATGAGCTTAGCGGCAAGCGAAAGCCACGCCATTTTGTGTCCTTCCGAAGGATTGCTGATAAATGCCCGCGACGGCGGAACCGTGCTGCCGGGATCGCTCCAAAAATGTTTCGTTCCCGGCCAGGCGACGAAAAGTTATCAGCCCTGATCCGCGTAAGCCATGAATGACGAACTTTTCCGGCGGTGGTTGCTTTGTCGGCGCCGCCCTGATAGTGGGAATGGGCTGGCGGGCCGCGACGATTTATCGGCGTAGTGACCGCAACCGGTCACGCGGGTCGTACGGTGTCATTATTAAGGTGAATTCCGGCTATTGGGGTGCCGGCAGACTCCAGTCCGAAATCGACGTCGAGCAGTTGATCCCGGTCTTCGCCGGAGGGCATTGCTTCCGGCGCACGGGCATGCCGGAGGCCCGGGTGCTGAGGGGCCGGCGCCGCCTTGATCGGTTTCGGGCTCCTCGGGCCGGTCGGCCGGGGATGTGGTGACTACGCTGGCGGGCATGGCCGACGTCTCGCCGAGCGGTTCACCCGATCCCGCCGCCCCTCCGCAGGCGGTTTCACCGGCTGCGCCCGAGCCGCCCGAGCCGCCGGTCCCGCCGTACCCCGTGATGGCCGGCGCGCCTGTGCCGGAGCGTCGCACCGGGTGGCGGCGCTGGCTGCCGATCACCCTGGTCATCGTGTTGATCCCGGCCGCAGCAATGGTCATGTTTTACATCCTCGGCTCCGAGCTCGGCTTTCCCGGCCTGCCCATCGGTCTGGCCGCGGCGATCCTGCCGGTCCCGCTGCTGGTCGCCAGCTTCATCTGGCTGGACCGCTACGATCCGCAGCCGAGCCGCTACCTGATCTTCTGCTTCACCTGGGGCGCCGCCGTGGCGACCCTGACCGCGCTCCGGGTCAACATCGGCTTCGCCGCCGTGTTCCAGGCAGTCGGCCTGCCGGACGCGCTGGTCGCGGTGCTCGTCGCGCCCTTCATCGAGGAGACGATGAAGGTTCTCGGCCCGCTCGCGCTCTTCTGGTGGCGGCGCGGCGACTGGTCGGGGATCACTGCCGGCATCGTCTACTGCGGTCTCTCCGCGCTCGGCTTCGCCATGGTGGAGAACGTGCTCTACCTGGGCGGGAAAGGCTACGCCGAGGGCGCCGACGAGTACGGCCCGGCGACCGGCCTGCAGAACCTCTTCCTGGTCTTCATCCTGCGGATCCTGTTCACCGGCTTCGCGCACCCCCTCTTCACCTCGATGGCGGGGATCGGCCTCGGCATCGCGGCGCGCTCCAGTGACCGGACGATCCGGCGCCTGGCGCCGATCGCGGGCGTGATCCTGGCGATGATCCTGCACGGCATCTTCAACCTGCTGCCGACGCTGGCCGGCGCCACCGGCGAGACCCTCATCATGTTGTACGGCTACCTCGGCTTCATGGTGCCGTTCTTCTTCGCCGTCGTCGGACTCGCCGTCGCGTTGCGCAGCTGGGAGGGCCGGCTGGCCGAGCGGGTGCTGTACCAGTACGCCGATACCGGCTGGTTCGCCCCGCCCGAGGTCGCCGCGCTCGGCACGCGGGGGCGCCGGCACTCGGCACGGGAGTGGGCGCGCCGGGTGGCCGGGCCGGTCGGGCACCGGGCGATGGGTGAGTTCCAGTTCGCCGCGACCAGGCTCGCCCTGGTCCGTGACGGCATGCAGCGCGGCCTGTTGCGTAACCCGCTCGAGTTGCAGAGGGCCCTCAACGAGGAACGGGATCTGCTGCTCGCGATCTCCGCCTACCGGTCGACGTTCACCGGGCGCGACCCGCAGACCCCGCCGGCCTGGTGGGACGGGAAGCACTACCGGATCGCCTTCCCGGACGGGGTGGTGCGGACCGTGGCGCCCCCGTCGGAGCCGGTGATGCCGGTGCCGGTGCGCCTGCCGCCGCCGGCCCCGGCGCACTACGGAGGCCCGCCGCCCTTCGCGCCGATGCCGCCGGCTCAGATGTAGCGGTAGCGGCTGGAGAGGTAGCGGCTCAGAGGTAGAGGCCGGTCCCGTCGGGTTCGACCCGGGTGGCAGCGACCGCGTGCACGTCCCGCTCGCGGAGCAGGACGTAGCCCTTGCCGTGCAGTTCCACCTCGGAGCGGTCGTCGGGGTCGAACAGCACCCGGTCGCCCACCACGATCGAACGGACGTTGGGGCCCACTCCGACGGCGGTGGCCCACGACAGGCGGCGGCCCATCGAGGCGGTGGCCGGGATCACGATGCCGGCGGTGGACCGGCGCTCGCCCTCACTGCCGTCCTGGCGGACGAGAACGCGATCGTGCAGCATCCGGATGGGCAGTCCAGGGTCGGTACTCACGATTGCAGACGGTACGCCGCCGCCGTTTTGCCACGGCGGCGGGGAAGGCGATCCGGGCACCTGGGTATTAGCGTGATTACCGCGCATTCGACAGGTCGAGGGGGTACTGCGGTTGAACCGCATTCAGCGGGTCCGGGACAACCTGAAGAGGGCCTATGACGCCGGCCGGGATTCGGTGCGGGTGGCCCGTTCCCTCCGTCCGGCCCCCGACCCCGAGCGGTACGACGATTTCGTCCTGCCCTCGCCAGACCCGGAACTCGTGCACAACTCGACCTCCAGCCGGGACGACGCGGACGTGCCCCAGCCGCTGCGCATCGCGGCGGCCTGGAGCTGGCGGCTGATCGTGGTCGGTGTGATCGGCTGGGCGCTGCTCCAGTTGATCAGCATGGTCAGCATCGTGGTCGTCCCGCTCGCCATCGCCCTGCTGCTCTCCGCGCTGTTCGGCCCGGCCGTGGGCTGGCTGCTGCGGCTGCGCCTGCCCCGGTCGCTGGCCACCTTCCTGGTGATGGTCACCGGCATCGCCGCGGTCGCGGGCACCCTGACCCTGGTGGTGAACGAGTTCATCGCCGGCGTGCCGAAACTGACCGAGAACGCCAGCGCCGGCGTCCGGCAGATTCAGACGTGGGCCCGGACCGGGCCGCTGCATCTCTCCGACGCCCAGGTGGACCAGTCGATCGACTCCGCCCAGGCGTGGATCAACTCGAACACGGCGTCCCTGACGTCGACCGGCATCGCCACCGTCGCCACCATCGCGGAGTTGGTCACCGGTCTGCTGCTGGTCATCTTCGCGACGTTCTTCTTCCTGCGGGACGGGCGGATGATCTGGCGGTTCATCGTCCGGCTGTTCCCGGTGAACGCGCGCTGGTCGCTGGCCGACGCCGGGGACGCCTCCTGGACCACCCTCGGCGCCTACGTCCGCGCCACCGTGCTGGTCGCCTTCATCGACGCGGTCGGCATCGGCATGGCGCTGGTGGTGCTGGAGGTGGAGTTCGCGTTCCCGCTGGCCGCGCTGGTCTTCCTGGGGGCGTTCATCCCGATCGTCGGCGCCAGCGTGTCCGGTGTGGTCGCGGTTCTGGTCGCGCTGGTCGACGAGGGCTGGGTGGTCGCCCTGATCACCCTGGGCGCGGTCATCCTGGTGCAGCAGATCGAGGGGCACGTGCTCCAGCCGCTGATCATGGGCCGGGCGGTGGCCGTACACCCTCTCGCCGTGATCGTCGGGATCGCCTGCGGCGTGGTGCTGGCCGGCATCATCGGGGCGCTGGTGGCGGTGCCGCTGATCGCGGTGCTCAACACCGGCGTGCGCCGGCTGTCCCGGCGGCGCCCGGAGATCCCGCCGCACGCCGAGGTGGTCACCACCGGCGGCGCATGATCCGCACGCCGGGGCCGGGCGTGAAAAGGGGGACCCCGGAGGGTCCCCCTTTTCGGTGCGACAGAGCGTGGGTCAGGCGGTGGCGACGTTCAGCGCGATGTCGTTGACGCCACGGGCGGCGTCGACGGCCAGCTCGCCGTTGCCGTGCCGGCTGAGCGCCCGCACGGTCCACGAGCCGGGAGCCGCGAAGAAACGGAAGACGCCCTCGGGCGAGGAGACCACCTCGGCGGTGAACTCGCCGGAGCCGTCCAGCAGGCGCACGTAGGCGCCGCCGACGGCCTCGCCCTCGGCGTTGCGAACGATGCCGGTGATGACGGTCTCCTTGGCCAGGTCCACGCTGCTGGGGAGGGGCGCGGACTGGTCAGGGGCGGCGCAGCCGGCCGCGGTGGTGGCGATGTTGGTAGCGGGAGAAGTCATGATCAGGCCTTTCCAGGCTCGTCGCCGAGGGCGATCGGCACACCGATGAGGGAGCCGTACTCGGTCCAGGAACCGTCGTAGTTCTTCACGTTCTCCTGGCCGAGCAGCTCCTTGAGCACGAACCAGGTGTGCGAGGAGCGCTCGCCGATGCGGCAGTAGGCGATGGTGTCCTTGCTGCCGTCCAGGCCGGCCTCGCCGTAGATCTTGGCGAGTTCCTCGTCGGACTTGAAGGTGCCGTCCTCGTTGGCGGCCTTGCTCCACGGCACGCTGATCGCGGTCGGGATGTGGCCGGCCCGCTGCGACTGCTCCTGCGGCAGGTGCGCCGGCGCGAGCAGGCGGCCCGCGAACTCGTCGGGGCTGCGCACGTCGACCAGGTTCTTCACGCCGATGGCCTGGACGACCTCGTCACGGAAGGCGCGGATCGACAGGTCGGGCGCCTTCGCCACGTAGGTGGTCGCCGCCCGGACCGGGACGTCCTTGGTGTAGACGCGGGCGTCCAGTTCCCACTTCTTGCGGCCGCCGTCGATCAGCTTGACCGCCTCGTGGCCGTACAGCTTGAAGTACCAGTACGCGTACGCCGCGAACCAGTTGTTGTTGCCGCCGTACAGGATCACGGTGTCGTCGTTGGAGATGCCGCGCTCGGAGAGTAGAGCGGCGAACTGCTCCTGGTTGACGAAGTCACGCCGGACCGGGTCCTGCAGGTCCTTCTTCCAGTCCAGCTTGATCGCGCCGGGGATGTGGCCGCCGTCGTAGGCGGTGGTGTCCTCATCGACCTCGACGAAGACCAGGCCAGGGGTTTCCAGGTTCTGCTCGGCCCACTCGGCCGAGACGAGTGCGGTGTCGCGACTCATCGGTTCACTCCCTATGGAAGGTGGGTGGAGGAGAGTCAGCGCACGGAGAGAGCTTGGTGTCGCACTCCGCGCGGACCCATGGGTAGGTGGGATCACGGGCTGCTGTGCGACGGCGCCACTGCCGGGCTAGAAGTTGCCCTGGGCTAGCTAGAGCGGGAGAAGGTGCTCAGCACTGAATGGCCCCGTCAGTTGACAGGGCGACACAGGCACGCGGCCACGCGACACAGATCAATCGCGCGCCTTTTCGTGAGCAACAGGCTCATGGGAAACGACCCTACCAGCGGGCTCAACCCTCGGAACAGGACCGACCACCATCCGGGATCGGACGGTCGTCACACCCCGCCCGCGGCGAGGGTGACATCGCTGGCCCCGAAGGTGACCCGCAGCCCCTCCGGGAGCGGCTTCAGCTCCTGCACCACCAGGTTCATCGGCAGCTTCGGCACCTTGAACTCGAAGGCCATCTGCTGCGCGAAAGCGTTGATCTGGCTCTGGGCGCCGGGGATGTTCGGCAGGTCGCGGGCCGTCACATCGGTGAAACGCACCTGCACCTTGCCGTCGGCGGCCTTCACCTCGGCCGTGCCGGACAGGTCGACGGACTGGGTCTGCGTGATCTTGAACTTCGCCGACCCGACCACCTTGCCGTCCTTCTCGGCCAGCGTCACACCCTCCTGGCCGGTCGCGCTCGCGAGCAGGTCGTAGCCGATCGTGCCGGTGCCGGTGACCGACCCCGCCACCACCGCGCCCTGACCGGAGCGCAGCGCGCTCAGCGGGGCGCTGACGTCGCGGGCACGGATGTCCAGCAGGTCCATCCGGACGTCCTGGCCGGTGCCGGCCGGCGCGGAGAAGTCCGGCAGCTCGATCCGGATCTCCTTGTACTCACCGGCCAGGACCTGGGTGAGGAACGGGACACCGGCGATGGTCACCTGGGGCGGGCCGCTGGTGGCCTTCTGGTTCGCCACCTCCTGGGACACCTTCTCGGCCAGCACGTTCTCGGCGAACGACGCGCCGACCCGGTCCACCACGACCAGTCCCACCAGCAGGATCAGCAGCAACGACAGGACCACGAAGAAGGGTGCGCGCCCCCGGCGGCGGCGGGGACGTTCCGATCCGTACACCTCGGCCACTGTTCCTCCCGAATCACCGGCTGCCCTGGGAAACGTACATGCCCGGCTCCAGGGTTCAGCGAAACCGAAGGGTCAGGAGAGGTACCAGTGCACCGACGCGTACGCGGCGACGGCGGTGAGGGCGAGACCGCCGAGCGGACCCTGCATGTGCCGGGCCACCCAGAAGGTCGGGGCCTCGCCGGCCAGCCGGCGCCCCGCCTCGCCGAAGTTGACCGCGAGGTCGACCAGGTGCGCGGCGACCGCCGCGACCAGGCCGAGCACCGCGCCCTTCCCCGGGGTGAACGGCAGCACCAGGTAACTGCCCAGCATGGCCGAGGTCAGCGTGCCCAGCATGGCGCCGACCACGATGCCGGTCGCGCCGCGCGCCACCTGCGCGGCGATCCGCGGTTTCGGGAAGACCGCGTCGGTGAGCCGGGCGACCAGCAGCGCCATGCCGGCGCCGGTGCAGCAGACCAGGATCGCCTGCGCGCCGAGTGGTTCCCGGGTGAGAGTGATCAGGGTGGCGTACGCCGTGGCGCCGCCGACGATGAGAAGAGTGCTGCGCCACGAGTCCTTGGCGCGCTGCCGGTCCCCGGCCCGCACCACCTGGGCGACCATCGCCACCGTGAAACCGCCGAGAGCCGTCAGGAACATCGGGAGCAGCTCGCCCGGTTCCCCGGTGACCGCGAGGTAGTCGGCGCCCAGCGCGGTCAGCGCGACGACCGACGCGGTGACACCGGCCGCCGGCGGGCGCAGGGCCATGATCCAGGCGAGCAGGCCCAGCAACTGCACCCCGAAGAGCACGACGGCGTACGACACCCGCGAGCCGGGCCCGGTCGCGTGTGCGCCGACGATCAGGGCGAGGGCCAGCAGCGCGGCGAAGCCCCCGATGGCGGCGGACAGTTTCGGCCGGACCGGGAGGACCTCGATCTCCTCGAACTCCTCGTCCTCGTCCTCGGACCCGGGCGGCTGAACGCCCTCGTCCTCCTCCGGGACGGCGCCGTAGAACCCGGCCTTGGGCCGGCCCGGGTTCAAGCGTGCGACCTGCTGGGAGGCTTCGGCGTCCCAGGGGTCGTCGTTCGGCATCGAGGGGAACACGACTGCGATCGTGCCAGACCCCACACCCGTCGGCCCAATCGCTGCGCCGGTCGGGTAAAAGGCCGGTTAAGAATCGGCCGTTCGGCCACCTTCCCGGCGTTCTCTACATCACTTGCGAGTGCGAGCCGGTATCCGGGGCTGATGTATCGGTTAAGGTAAGCGCAACCCACCCGTCGGTGACGCCGGGCCCCATTCTCCGGTGGCGAAGCCTCCAGCTGCGCAGACCGGGTCACCCGAGCGGCTTCGAGCCGCAAGGACGGAGGTGAGTGTGGAGATCCTTCTGCTGGTCACGGCACGTGCTGGTGAGCCTTCCGCCGTACTGCCCGCCCTGGACCTTCTGCCCCACTCGGTTCGCACCGCCCCCCGTGACGTTCGCACCCTGGTTTCCGGCCCCAGCCCTGACGCCGTCATGGTCGACGCTCGTTCCGAGCTGTCGGAGGCACGAGCCACCTGCCGCATGCTGCACGCCACCGGCATCGGTGTCCCGCTGATCGCGGTGGTCACCGAAGCCGGCCTGATCGCGCTGAACGCTGACTGGGGTGTCGACGACGTCATCCTCGCGAGCGCGGGACCGGCCGAGGTCGAGGCCCGGCTGCGCCTGGCGGTCGGCCGCCTCAACAACGCGACCGCCGGAGCCGGTGGCTCCGTCCGGGCCGGCGAGCTCAACATCGACCCGGACACCTACGCCGCGAAACTCAAGGGCCGCCCGCTCGACCTCACCTACAAGGAGTTCGAGCTGCTCAAGTTCCTAGCCCAGCACCCCGGCCGGGTCTTCACCCGCGACCAGCTGCTGCGCGAGGTCTGGGGCTACGACTACTTCGGTGGCACCCGCACGGTCGATGTGCACGTCCGGCGTCTGCGCGCCAAGCTCGGCTCGGAGTACGAGTCGATGATCGGCACGGTTCGCCAGGTCGGCTACAAGTTCGTGGTTCCCCCCTCGGGCCGTCAGCTCCCCGACAACGAGCACGTCTCGCTGCCGGTCTGACCCCGGAGTCCCCTCATGACGATTCGACAGCCGGTCCGTGTCACGGGCCGGCTGTCGCCGTCCGAGGTGGACGACGTTCTCGCCCTGGCCGCGGCCGCGGGCCACCTGGACGGCGTCTATCCGCTCTCCGAGGACGTCGTGCTGCGGGTTCGCGGCGATGTGCCCTACGAGGGCCGGCATCTGCTCGCGTATGCCGCCGACCGGCTGGCCGGTTACGCCTTCCTGGACAGTTCCGCCGAACCCTCCGGCGAGTTGATCGTCCACCCCGATCACCGCCGCGCCGGGTTCGGCACCGCTCTGCTGGCGGCCGCCGGGCCGGGTCCGATGCGGTTCTGGGCGCACGGCGACGATCTGGGCGCGGCGGCCTTCGCCGGGCGCAACGGTTTCGATCGCGCCCGGGTGCTCTGGCAGATGCGCCGCTCCCTACTCGATCCTCTGCCGGACATTCCGTTGCCCGACGGCGTCACGGTCCGCGGGTTCCGCCCCGGCTCCGACGAGCAGGCCTGGCTCGACGTCAACGCGCGGGCTTTCGCGCACCACCCGGAGCAGGGCCGCTGGACTCTGGACGATCTGCGCACCCGGCAGGCCGAGCCGTGGTTCGATCCGGCCGGCTTCCTGCTCGCCGTGGACATCACGGACGCCCTGGCCGGCTTCCACTGGACCAAGGTGCACCCGGCCACCGCTGACGAGCCGGCGATCGGCGAGATCTATGTGCTCGGTGTCGACCCGGCGGGGCACCGTCGTGGGCTGGGCGCGGCGCTGAGCGTGGCCGGTCTGCGTCACCTGGCCGGGGCCGGCCTGACCGTCGCCAGCCTCTATGTCGACGAGTCGAACACCGCTGCCGTGAAGCTGTACCGGCGGCTCGGCTTCGAGGTCTACAAGACGGACGTGAACTACCGCCGTTGACCCGGGGCCGCGGGGCGACGATCGGTGACTCGTCGTGCGCCTGCTCTCCGCCAGAGATCCGCGGTTGTCAGGTGTGCCCACGACGGCTCTGCTCTGCCGCGGATAACGCCACGGACAAGCCACTGTGTCGAGCCGGTAACGGTACGCCGGAAATTTCCGGCATATCGCCTAGCAAGCGCGTGGTTCACTTAACGGACAACTAGCCCTCAGAGGATAGCTACCTTCCGGGGCCGACGTGTTCACCCCCAGTTCATTTGCGACCGGGGATCCGGTCACTTGGCGCTCTTAGCTTTCCCCATGTGAGCCGGTGAGCGACCGGCTGCAGATGATCTGAAGGGACTACCGTGAAGCTCCAGCGGTCCGGTTTCGTGGCCGGCATTGCTTTGACTGCGTCTTTCGCGCTCACCGCGTGCGGCTCGGACAACGTCGAGCCGGCGGCCGGTGGCACGTCCGCTGCTGCGGGTAGCTGCGTCAGTGGCAGCCTGACGGCTCAGGGCTCCAGCGCCCAGAAGAACGCCATGGACGAGTGGATCAAGGCGTACCAGACCAAGTGCGCCAACTCCAAGGTCGACTACCAGGGCACCGCCTCGGGCGCGGGGATCGCGGCCTTCACCGACGGCACCGCCGACTTCGCCGGTTCCGACTCCGCCCTGAAGGAGGAGGAGCAGACGAAGGCCGACGCCAAGTGCGTCGGCGGCAAGGCCCTCAACCTCCCGATGGTGATCGGCCCGATCGGCGTCGTCTACAACGTCCAGGGTGTCGACGGTCTGCAGCTCTCGCCCTCCCTTCTCGCCAAGATCTTCTCCGGCGCGATCGTCAAGTGGAATGACCCCGCGATCGCCGCCGAGAACGCCGGCAAGACCCTGCCGGACGCGAAGATCGAGTCGGTCCACCGCGCTGACGAGTCGGGCACCAGCGACAACTTCACCAAGTACCTGAGCAAGGCCGCCGGGGCGGACTGGACCTACGGCAACGCGAAGGCGTGGAAGGCCCCGGGCGGCACCGCCATCGCGAAGTCGGACGGTATCGCGACCAAGGTCAAGACCACCCCGAACACCATCTCCTACGTCGAGATGTCGTTCGCGGAGAACCTCGGCCTCCAGACCGCGAAGATCAAGAACGGCGCCGGTGAGTACGCCGAGCTGTCCGGTGAGAGCGCCGGCAAGACCTTCGAGAACGCCGAGATCAAGGGCAAGGACGGCGACCTCGCGCTGTCGATCGACTACGCCACCACCACGCCGGGCGCGTACCCGATCGTCCTGGTGACCTACGAGATCGCCTGCAGCAAGGGCAGCGGCAAGGCCAAGGAGGTCCAGGCGTTCCTGAAGTACACCTCGAGCGCCGAGGGCCAGAAGGCTCTGGCGAAGGTCGGCTACGCCCCGCTGCCGGAGACCCTGCGCGCCAAGGTCGCCGAGTCGGTCGCCGCAATCGCCTGACCTGACCCCTCGTCAATCCCTCCGAGACGACAGCGAGCGCGCAGATGGGTGACAACCCCTCCCGCTCGGCGAACGCCACCGCCGGCGACCTGGGCATGACTCCGCGTCATGCCCGGGGCGCCGGCTACGGCTCTTCCCCGAGCAATTTCAACGAGCCCCCGCTCGGTGGCGGTGGCGTTCTGGCCAAGAAGTCCCGTTTCTCGATCGAGACGGGCTTCCGCGGCCTGTCCACAGCCTCCGGCGCGATGGTGCTGGTCATCATCGTCGCCATCGCCGTCTTCCTGATCTCCAAGGCGATTCCGGCTCTCCAGGCCAACAACGGGGACTTCCTGACCCAGTTCGAGTGGGCCCCGAACGACGCGCGACCCACCTTCGGGATCGCGGCGCTCGCCTTCGGCACCGTGCTCAGCTCGATCATCGCGCTGATCGTCGCGGTGCCGATCGCCATGGCCATCGCGCTGTTCCTGTCGCACTACGCGCCCAAGCGGCTGGCCACCCCGTTGGGTTTCGTGATCGACCTGCTCGCGGCCGTGCCCAGTGTCGTCTTCGGACTCTGGGGCCGCGACGTCCTTCAGGTGCCGGTCCGCGACTTCTCGCTCTGGCTCAACGAGTACTTCGGCTGGATCCCGCTCTTCGGCGGCGACGGCCCGTTCGGCCAGTCGGTCATGCTCGGCGGCCTGGTGCTGGCGATCATGGTGCTGCCGATCGTCACCTCCCTCTCCCGGGAGGTCTTCCAGCAGACCCCGGGTATGAACGAGGAGGCGGCCCTGGCTCTCGGCGCCACCCGCTGGGAGATGATCCGGACCGCGGTCCTGCCGTACGGCAAGCCCGGCGTCATCGCCGCGGTGATGCTCGGACTCGGCCGCGCCCTGGGCGAGACCATCGCCCTGGCGCTGACCCTCAGCGTCGCCTTCGACATCTCGTTCAACTTGATCGAGAACGGCGGCAACTCGATCGCCGCCAACATCGCGAACTCGTTCGGCGAGGCCACCGACACCGGCCGTGGCGCTCTGATCGCCTCCGGTCTGGTGCTCTTCACCATCACACTCGTGGTCAACATGACGGCGCGGGCGATCATCTACCGCCGTCGCGAGTTCCGGGACAACGCGGCATGACCGCCGGCACCGAGCGGCACCCGGCCGCCCCGCACTACAACCTCGCAGGCGAGGGCCAGAAGGGCATGCCAGGTGAGCACCGATGAGCCTCATTGAGCGCGAAATCCCCGGTGTCGTGATGACGCCGGACAACATCCGGAGCAAGAAGCTCCCGGTCGTCACCAACGTGCTGGTCGCGGTGGCCGCGTTCGTGGTCGCCGCCGCGGTCGTGCTCGGCCTCGGCATCGGCAATTGGGTCCTGGTCGTCGTCCTCGGCGCCGCCCTCTACCTGGTCGGCCTCTCCGTCGTGGCGGGTCGCATCGAAGGCCGCCGGGCCGCGCGCAACCGGACCATGAAGTCGCTGATCTACGCCGCGTGCCTGCTGGCGATCCTGCCGCTCGCCTCGGTGGTCTGGACGCTCATCTCGAAGGGCGCCGCGCGCCTCGACGGTGACTTCTTCGGCACCTCGATGAACAACATCGGTGCCCGGGACGCCAACGGCGGCGCCTACCACGCCATCGTCGGCACCCTGGAGCAGGTGGGCCTCGCCACCCTGATGGCCGTGCCCCTCGGCGTGCTCGGCGCCATCTACCTCGTCGAGTACGGCCGCGGCAAGTTCGCCGCCACGGTCCGCTTCTTCGTCGACGTGATGACCGGTATCCCGTCGATCGTGGCCGGCCTCTTCATCCTCTCCTTCTGGGTGCTGATCGTCAGTCCGTGGTTCAACGACGGACAGCCGCGCTTCTCCGGCTTCGCCGCCTCGCTGGCCCTGGCGGTCCTGATGCTGCCGACGATCGTCCGTTCCACCGAGGAGATGCTGCGCCTGGTGCCCGGCCCGCTGCGGGAGGGTTCGTACGCGCTCGGCGTGCCGCAGTGGAAGACGATCCTCAGGGTCGTGTTGCCGACGGCCCTGCCCGGCATCGTGACCGGCGTGATGCTGTCCATCGCCCGTGCGGCCGGTGAGACCGCCCCGGTCCTGCTGGTCGCCGGCGGCGCCGCGGCGATCAACATGGACCCGTTCGCCGGCAACCAGCAGTCGCTGTCGCTCTTCGTCTACCAGCAGGCCGGAGACGGCTCGAAGTTCGCGCCGGACCGCGCCTGGACCGCCGCGCTCACCCTGGTCGCGTTGGTGCTCGTCCTGACCGTTTCCGCCAAGCTGCTCGCCCGCCGCAACAAGCTGTCCCGTTAAGAGGTGTCATCAATGGCCAAGCGCATCGAGGCGAGCAACGTCTCCTCCTACTACGGCTCCTTCAAGGCCATCGACAGCGTTTCGATGACCGTCGAGCCGAAGACGATCACGGCTCTGATCGGCCCGTCCGGTTGCGGCAAGTCGACCTTCCTGCGGTCCATCAACCGGATGCACGAGGTACTGCCGGGCGCCCGCATCGAGGGCAGGCTCACCATCGACGACCAGAACATCTACGACCCGGACGTGGACGTCACCGCCGTGCGCCGCATGATCGGCATGGTCTTCCAGCGGCCCAACCCGTTCCCGACGATGTCGATCTACGAGAACGCGGTCGCCGGCCTCAAGCTGAACGGCGTCAAGAAGAAGTCGCTCCTGGACGACGCGGCCGAGAAGTCGCTGCGCTCGGCGAACCTGTGGGACGAGGTCAAGGACCGCCTCGACCGGCCGGGCGCCGGCCTCTCCGGCGGTCAGCAGCAGCGGCTCTGCATCGCCCGCACCATCGCGGTCGAGCCGCAGGTCGTGCTGATGGACGAGCCGTGCTCCGCGCTCGACCCGATCTCGACGCTGGCGATCGAGGACCTGATGTTCAAGCTGAAGGACCGCTTCACGATCATCATCGTCACGCACAACATGCAGCAGGCCGCCCGCGTCAGCGACAAGACCGGCTTCTTCTCGATCGAGAAGACCGGCGACCCGGGCCGCCTGATCGAGTACGACGACACCCAGAAGATCTTCAGCAACCCGACGCAGAAGAAGACCGAGGACTACATCACCGGCCGCTTCGGCTGAGCCGCGTCGGTTCCTCGCGATGAACGCCGGTCCGGGTCCGCCCGGGCCGGCGTTCATCCTTCGGTACGGCTGCACCGCCCCCACCGAGATCGGCCCGTCCCGCACCACACCGCGAGGTCCGCGCCACTGCCGGCCCTGCCGCGACTTTCGCCGCTGATCCCGTGGCCGGTGACCGCGCAGCAGCCCGGTGCGCGCGCTGCGGCCGGGAGTGACGCGGACCTCGCGTCGTAGTGCGGGACGGCCCCGGTTCAGTGGGCGGGGTGGCTCGTACCCGATGGGGTGTTCTCAGTTCTGGTCCGGCAGATGGACGGTGACCTGGCCGTCGGCGGTGATCTCGATGCGCGGGTTCATGGGTGTCGCGGCGTCCCGGTGCGCGGAGGCGGCGACCACGTCGGGGATGGAGCGGCAGGCGGCGATCTGGTCCAGGGTGCGGCGGGTCGGCGGCAGCATCGGCAGATCACCGGCGTGCGGGTCGATCCAGGCGGTGCCGTCGGCCTCGCCGGAGACGTCGCGGGCGGTCTGAGCCTCGGGGAGCAGAGCGGCGAAGAACCAGGTGTCGTAGCGGCGGGGTTCGAAGTCGGGGGTCACCCAGCGGGCCCAGGGGAGCAGCAGGTCGTCGCGGAGGCGCAGGGAGCGGCGGGCCAGCAGTTCGGTCATGGTGATCTCGCGGCGCTGGACGGCGGCCCGGTCGGCCTCCCAGTCGGGGGCGCCGGTCGCGGTGACGGTGCGGTCCGGCTCGCTGAGCGGGCCGGCCAGCAGGATGCCGGCCTCCTCGAAGAGCTCGCGGGCGGCGGCGCCGACGACGGCCCGGGCCTGCTCGTCGGGGACGCCGAGGCGGGCGGACCAGTCGGTGCGGACGGTGGTCGGCTGGTCGGTGGGGTCGACGACGCCGCCGGGGAAGGCGTAGACGCCCCCGAACACCATCGTGGTGGCGCGTCGGAGGACGTAGACCTGGTAGGTGTCGCCGTGCGGGCGGAGCAGGACCACGGTGGCCGCCGGACGGGCCGGGGCGGGTGGTCCGGTGAATTCGCGTGCGCGCTGCGACATTGCGGGCGGAAGCGTCATCGGGTCGGTCACCCGTCGATCCTTCCATCCGGCGCCGCGCCGGTCACGGGTCATCACACCGCCCGGCGTGGCCTGTGCGGTCCGGTATCGAGCCGCCGGTGCGGTTCCGGGCGATACGGTATCGATCATGACT
This sequence comes from Actinoplanes sandaracinus, assembly GCF_030009775.1. Lineage (GTDB taxonomy): Bacteria > Actinomycetota > Actinomycetes > Mycobacteriales > Micromonosporaceae > Actinoplanes > Actinoplanes sandaracinus. The sequence goes on from NZ_JASCTH010000028.1 coordinate 107,302, forward strand.
GGACAGAAGGTGCGTTGGGGCATTCTCGGCCCCGGCGGGATCGCCAGCACATTCGCAGCGGACCTGCCACTGGTGGAGGGCGCGGAACTCGCCGCGGTGGGTTCGCGCAACGCCGCGAGCGCGCAGGCGTTCGCGGAGCGGTACGGGTTCGCCCGTGCGCACGGCTCCTACGCGGACCTGGCCGCCGACGACGGCGTGGACGTGGTCTACGTGGCGACTCCGCATGCCTTCCACCTGGAAGCGGCGATGCTCTGCGTCGCGGCCGGGAAGGCCGTCCTCGTGGAGAAGCCGATCACCCTGGACCTGTCCGCCGCCGCGCAACTGGTGGAGGCGGCGCGGGCCCGCGGGGTGTTCCTGATGGAGGCCATGTGGATGCGCTGCAACCCGGCCATCCGCAAGATCGCCGAGCTGGTCGCCGAGGGCGCGATCGGTGACGTCAGCGCCCTTCACGCCGACTTCGGGCTGCAGGGCCCGTTCGAGTCGTCGCACCGGCTGCGTGACCCGGCCCTCGGCGGTGGCGCGCTGCTGGACGTCGGCGTCTACCCGATCCACCTGGCGCACCTGATCCTGGGCGTGCCGGCGTTCGCGCAGGCCTGGGCGCACCTCACCCCGGAGCGGGTCGACGAGAACACCGGTGTGCTGCTGGGCTACGAGGCCGGGGCGGTGGCGGCGCTGACGTGCAGCATCAACGGCGAGAGCCGGAACGCGGCCTCGATCACCGGTACGGCCGGGCGGATCGACCTGCCGTCCGGCTTCTTCGTGCCGCGGTCGTTCGTGCTGAACCGCCCGGGCCGCGCTCCCGAGACGTTCGAGTTCCCGTTCTCCGGCAGCGGTTACCAGTTCGAGGCGGCCGAGGTGCAGCGGGCCCTGCTCGCCGGTGAGCTGGAGAGCCCGCTGGTCCCGCACACCACCACACTCGAGGTGATGGCCCTGTTGGACGCGCTGCGCGAACAGGTAGGCGTCGTCTACCGCAGCTAGACGAATTCCGCAGTCGACCTCTCACCCCCCATCCCATTCCGATCTTGTGGAGTTCCACGAAGACGGTGCGCAGCAAAGCGACAAGATCGCGGGTGGGTGGAGGAGTTTTAGGCGAACAGCGGGCGGACTATGAAGTAGAAGACGCAGGCGAAGAAGGCGGCGGCGGGGAATGTCGTGATCCACGCGATGACGATGTTGCCCGCCACGTTCCAGCGGACCGCGTTGAGCCGTTTCGTCGCGCCCACGCCCATGATCGCCGAGGTGATGGTGTGGGTGGTGGAGATCGGCGCGTGCAGGACCAGGGCGTTGAAGTACAGCACCGAGCTGGCCACGGTCTCGGCCGCGAACCCCTCCGCCGGGCCCAGGTCGATGATCTTGCGGCCCAGGGTGCGGATGATCCGCCAGCCACCGGCGTAGGTGCCGGCCGCCAGCACCGTCGCCGACGTCCAGTAGACCCACTCCGGGATGTGCTCGGAGTCGGACTGGAAGCCGCCGGTGTAGAGGGCCAGCACCACGATGCCCATGGTCTTCGCCGCGTCCTGCATGCCGTGGCCGATGGACATCGCCGCGGCCGAGGCGGTCTGCGCCAGCCGGAAGCCGCGGTTGAGCCGGCCGGGGTGGCCACGCCGGAAGATCCACATGATCGCGACCATCATGACGAAGCCCAGCGCCAGCCCGACGAACGGCGACACCACCATGGGGATCAGCACCTTGTTGATGATGTTGTCCCACTGCACGGTGCCCGCGGTCGCGAAGAGGGTGGCGCCGACCAGGCCGCCGAAGAGCGCGTGCGACGAACTCGACGGCAGCCCGAAGTACCAGGTGATCAGGTTCCAGGTGATCGCGCCGAGCACGCCGGCGAAGACGATGCCCAGGCTGGGGATGCCGAGTGGCAGGTCGACCAGGCCGTCACCGACGGTCTTGGCCACCTCGGTGCCGAGATGCGCGCCGATGAAGTTGCCGACCGCGGCCATGGCGAGCGCGATCCGCGGGGTGAGCGCGCGGGTGCTGACGCTCGTCGCGATGGCGTTGGCCGCGTCGTGGAAGCCGTTCGTGTAGTCGAACGCCATCGCGGCGAGGATCACCGCCGCGACGGCGACGAATTCGGGATCCACGCTCTAGGACTCCTTGACCGCGATGGTCTCGACCGTGTTCGCCACGTGCTCGAACGCGTCGCAGGCGGCTTCCAGCTCGTCGACGACCTCTTTCATCTTCAGGACGGTGAGAGCGTCGTACTCGCCGGAGAAGAGCCGGACCAGCAGCATCCGGTAGGCGCGGTCGCCGTCGTTCTCCAGGCGGTTGATCTCGATCCAGTACTCTTCGAGGTTCTTCATCGCCTTGAGCCGCGGCATCGCCTCCGCGGTGATCTTGGCCTGCTGGTCCAGCACGGTGACCAGCTCGTGCATCTCCCGCGGCAGTGACGGCAGCGCGGTCAGGCCGTAGAGGTACAGCAGGTTGCCGGCCGCCTCCAGGTGGTCCATCACGTCGTCCAGCTGAGAGCCGAGCGAGTAGATGTCCTCCCGGTCGAACGGGGTGATGAAGGTGGAGTTGATCTTCTTGTAGAGCTCGTGCGTGATGGAGTCGCTGTCGTGTTCCACATCGCTCAGCCGGTCGGCGACCGACTGGACGTCCACTCCGGGCAGCGCCAGCTCGTTCAACAGCTCGGTGCCCTTGACCAGGTTGGCCGCGGCCCTGGTGAAGAGTTCGTAGAAAGCCCCCTCGACGGGGCGGAATGAGAACTTCACAACGCGGACCTCGATCGACGGCTTTTGAATGGATCTCCGGACGCATGCTATCGGTCCTCGCGAGATCACCCTTCGCGACGGGTCTTAAACCGGTTCATGACTTCCCGGCGTTCGGAGAGCGTGGGGACGGGGTGCGGAACGGCGGGCCGCCCTGGTCGGAAGATGGGGGCGGGGAGGGCTGGCCACCGGGTGCCGGCGTAGGTGGCGGGCCAGTCCGGTCAGGTCGGTGTCGGCGATCACGTCCACCCCGGCCGCGCCGAGCTCGGTCCAGATCGCCGCGCGAGCCTTCCTGGTGCCGTCCGGCAGGCCGGCGATCCGGACCGTACGGCCGTCGTCGTGCGCGGCCCGGACCAGAGCGTGCAGCTGGTGCCGTTCCTCGGCGGTGATCGGCTCCTGGCCGTCCCAGCCGAACCGGCGGGTCCACGACTCACTGACCATCGGCGCCAGCGACGGCGGGGTGGAGCGGGAGCCCAGGTCGTCGAACGTGCCGTCGGCGAACGCGTACCGCTCGGCCTGTGCGGCGAGCAGGTCACGCACGTCGACGGCGCCGGTCACCGTCACGGTCACCGCGCCCGGGGTCAGCACGCCGTCACGGCAGCGACTCAGCAGGCCGGCGTGGTCCTGGAGCTGCCGGTCCAGCATTCGGTAGGCGCGCAGCAGCGCGGCCGGATCACGGTTCGTCCCGCCGAACTCGATCACCAGCCGGAACGGCGCCCGCTGGTCGGGCCAGATCCGGCCGCCGGCGGCCGCGGCCCGGGCGAAGAGCGGCGCCAGGACGAGACGGCGCAGGGTACGGCCCGGCTGGGGCTGACCGGGGCCGAGGAAGAGCTCGCCGTGCGGGCCGGGCGCCACCCGTACCGTCAGGCCGGCCAGCCGGAGTTTGAGCACCCCGGGCAGCGGGTCGGTCGCGTCCGGGCCGGTCAGCGCGTGACCGGCGGCGAGACAGGGGCGGGCGCGGCGGAGCACCGCGACCGAGACCGCGCCTCCCGCGCCGGCGAGACCGGCCAGTCCGCCGGCGATAGTCGCCATGTCCTGCACCACGCACCATCCGATTCGTACGTTATGGGTGTTTCATACTGTGGCACAGCTGATACTCGCAGGCTGGCAAATGTCGAGCACAATTCCCTTCATGCCGTCACCCTCCGCGGTCGAGTTCGAGGACCAGCGCTCCTACCTGATGGCCGTCGCCTACCGGATGCTCGGCAGCCGTGCCGAAGCCGAGGACGCGGTCCAGGAGGCCTGGCTGCGCTACGCGCAGCAGACCCAAGAGATACGAGACGCGCGCGGGTGGCTCACCACCGTCACCGCACGCATCTGCCTGGACCAGCTCAATTCGGCGCGGGTACGGCGTACCTCGTACCCCGGCGAGTGGCTCCCCGCCTTCGTGATCGAACCCGACAGCGACCCCGCCGGCCAGGCCGAACTCGCCGACCAGGTCAGCATCGCCCTGCTCGTGGTCCTGGAGAGACTCACCCCCGAACAGCGGGTGGCGTTCGTCCTGCACGACGCGTTCGGCGTGCCGTTCGACGAGGTGGCCGCGGTCCTCGACAGCACACCCACGGCGGCCCGCCAGCACGCGTCACGGGCCCGGCGGGCGGTCGCCGACGGTGGGGTCCGGCACACCGCGGGGCTCGCCGAGCAGCGGCGGGTGCTCACCGCGTTCCTCGCGGCGGCACAGGGCGGCGACATGCGGACCCTCGCCGCCGTACTCGCCCCCGACGTGGTCGCCATCGGTGACGGCGGCGGAGTGGTCCGCACCGCGCTGCGCCCGGTCCTCGGGGCCGACAAGGTGGCCCGGTTCTTCGCCGGCCTGCTCACTCACCGGCTGGCCGACCTCACCGACATCAAGGTGGACCCGGTCCTGGTCAACGGCTCCGCCGCGATGATGCTCCGCGCCACCCACCGGGACGGCGACAGTCTGTTCGTGGTCGTCACGGTCGCGGTCCACGAGGGCCGGATCACCGGCGTCTTCAACCAGCAGAACCCGGAGAAGCTGATTTTCGCCCGCGACATGCCGTAAGAGCGGTCTTCGCCGAGGGAACCCGCACTACTGCTGGGTCACTTGGAGGAGGTACTTGCGGTAATGCGAGGCGAACGGCTCGGAGCCGTCGCCGAGCGCCGCCATCAGCTGCCGGGACGCCGCGAAGGCGTGCTCCACCAGATCGTCCGGGTAACCGAACGCCACCCGGTGCACGGCGAACTCGTCCTCGTCACGCAGCTCCACCACGGCTGTCTCGCGGCGGCGGACCGCGTCCAGGTCGAGGTCGATGATGTGGACCGTGTCACCTTCCCAGCGGGCCGGGGTGGTGATGTCGCAATACACCTCGCTGGTCCGCGGGGGCGGGTTGAACATGCCGGTCCACCACGCGTGATGCGGAATCAGCAGGACGAACGGGATCTGTTCGACAGACGGGCGGCCGTGGTAGACAGACGCGGTGCCACGGGTCACACCGACCCAGATGCCGAGGTCGTCCTCGGCCAGACGACGTGCCGGGTAATCGCGATGCGCCGAACCGTCGTACTTCGTGTAGATGACCCGGACCATCTCGCTCGGCATGGCTTGCACCCTAGCGGTGACCCGGTTCTGTCGGTGGTGGCGGGTACGGTTCCTCCGTGCCCGCAGCTTCCAGGAAGAAAGCCACCGCAGAGCAGTTGCTCGCCGCCGCCGTCGGTGCGGTTCCCGGTGGGTCCGCCCGCCCAGGCCAGCAGGCCATGGTGGAGGCCATCGACAAGGCGATCAGGGACCGTGAGCACCTGCTCGTCCAGGCCGGCACGGGCACCGGGAAGAGCCTCGGATACCTCGCCCCCGCCCTGCTCGTCGACGGCCCCGTGGTGGTCTCCACCGCCACCCTGGCGCTGCAGAACCAGCTCGTGGCGCACGACCTGCCCCGGCTCGCCGAGGCGGTCCAGCCGGTCCTCGGGCGTAAACCCACCTTCGCCGTGCTCAAGGGCCGGCACCACTACCTCTGCGTGGCGAAACTCGAACACGCCGACGAGGACGGGCAGACCGACACTCTCTTCGACGCCGGGCCCGTCGCGCCCAAGGCCGGGCAGTGGCTGGGCGAGGCCGGCCGGCTCGGCAAGCAGATCCAGCGGGTCCAGGCCTGGGCGGCGAAAACGCAGACCGGCGACCGCGACGAGCTCGACCCCGGCGTCGAGGACCTCGCCTGGAAACAGGTGTCCATGCCGGCGCGCGACTGCGTCGGGGTGGCCCGCTGCCCCTACGGCGCCGACTGCTTCGCCGAGGCGTCCCGGGTTCGCGCCCGTGAGGCCGACATCGTCGTCACCAACCACAGCCTGCTCGCCGTCGACATGCTGGCCGACCGGCAGATCGTCCCGCCGCACAAGCTGCTGATCGTCGACGAGGCGCACGAGCTCGCCGACCGGGTCTCCTCCGCCGCGCAGGCCGAGATCACCCCCGAGGCCGTCGAGCGGGCCGGCCGCCGCTCCCGCACCGTCATCACCCCGGCCGCCGCCGAGGCGCTGGCCGAGGCCGCCGACGCGCTCACCGTCGGCCTCGCCGACCTGCCCGCCGGGCGGCTCACCGACGGCCTGCCCGAGCGGCTGCGCCTGGCCGTCACCATGCTGGAGTCGGCCACCCGGGCCGGTCTCAGCGCCATCGGCGAGATCAAGTCCGACGACTCCGACCCGGTCGGCAAGCAGCAGGCCAAGGCGGTCCTCGACGAGCTGTCCGACACCGCCCAGCGCCTGCTGGAAGAGGACGACCACGACGTCGCCTGGGTGGAGAAATCCGACCTCGGCAGCGGCCGGCGGGCCCTGGTGGTCGCGCCGCTCTCGGTCGCCGGCACCCTCGGCCAGAACCTGTACGCGGACCGCACCGTCGTGGTCACCTCGGCCACCCTGACCCTGGGCGGGCGGTTCGACACGGTCGCCCGGTCGCTCGGGCTGCCCGCGTCAGCCCCCGGGGCGGACGGGAGCGCCCCCGAGAAAGACGGCTGGACCTCGCTCGACGTCGGGTCGCCGTTCGACTATCCGAAACAGGGCATCCTCTACGTCGCGGCCCACCTGCCCCGCCCCGCCGCCTCCGGCCTGCCGGACGCGGCCGGAGCCGAACTGCTCCGGCTGGTCGAGGCGCTCGGCGGGCGGACCCTCGGGCTCTTCTCCTCCCGCAAGGCCGCGACACAGGCCGCCGAGTTGCTGCGGGCCAAGACCGATCTGCCGATCCTTCTGCAGGGCGAGGAGACGCTGCCGATCCTGGTCCGCAAGTTCAAGGAGGACAAGGCGAGCTGCCTGTTCGGGGTGATGTCGCTCTGGCAGGGCGTGGACGTGCCCGGCGACGCCTGCCAGCTGGTCGTCATCGACCGCCTGCCGTTCCCCCGCCCCGACGAGCCGCTCGCCGCCGCCCGCGCGGCCTCGGTCGACGCGTCCGGCGGCTCGGGGTTCTCCGCGGTCAGCGTTCCGATCGCGGCGGTCCGCCTGGCACAGGGCGTCGGCCGGCTGATCCGCTCGACCGGCGACAAGGGCGTGGTCGCCGTCCTCGACTCCCGCCTGGAGACGGCCCGCGGTTACGGCGCCTTCCTGCGTAAGTCGCTGCCCCCCTTCTGGTACACGACCCGTCCCGACGTCGCCGAGGGCGCCCTGCGCCGCCTGGCCCAGAGCTGAGAGCTGAGGGGTTCGCTGTGCTCTTGATCGCGTGCACGTTCCTGGTGGATCGGGACGGAGCGTTGCTGTTGCAGTTGCGGGACGACAAGGCGCCGTTCTTTCCGAACGTGTGGGGTCTTCCGGGCGGTGCTGTGGAAGACGGCGAGACTCCCGAGGAGGGCGCCAGCCGGGAGCTATGGGAGGAGACCCGGCTGCGGCCTGACGGCGCCTTGCGGCTTTTCGCCCGGCAGGAGCTGCCCGAGCAGCGGCGGGTCAAGAACTATTTCTACGGGTCGACCTCGGCAAGGCAGGAGGACGTGGTTCTCGGCGAGGGCGCCGCGATGATCTTCGTGCCGGCAGCGGAGGTCCTGGGCCGGCCTTTCACTCCCGGAAGCGCCGAGATGATCGAGCGGTTTCTCGTCTCCCCGGAATATGCGTCCCTTGTCCGTTCTTCGAATGGTGAGACTCGTGGCCCTCGCCCCTATCCCTAGTCGCTTGTAAGCTAGCTCCATGACAGGTGGAGATAGCAATTGCCCAGGCGTGACCAGTGCTTTCGCAGACGTTCCGGCATACGCTGGTCACATGCCCAGTGCTGAGAGCGAGGCATCACGCCACGCTCGGGAATTCGAGCCGGTGACTGTGGACCTCCAGCGTAAGGCGCTGTTCGTCGCACGCGCGGCGGCCGAAGCCAAAGGCGTCTCCCTCTCCGAGTGGTTGTCCCGAGTGGCCTGGGACAAGGCCATCGAAGAGGCTGCGGAGACAAGCGCGGAGCAATACGACCTTCATCCCGACGAGCCGCCAGGCTGGGCGGAGGCGACCATGGATCGCATCTTCGGCCTGGATGCGGCGTGAGGCGCGGCGACGTCTGGACCGCGGTTCGCCTCGGTCATGAGCGCAGCGTCGTCATCGTCGGAAACGATGCGATCAACCACCGTCACGCAGGAGTGCTCGTCGTCCCGCTGTCGGACGTTCACGAGCCTGACCTGACCATGCCGGCTGTAGCCGACAGCGGGGGAAAGCCGCTGGGGACGTTTCTCGCGCATCATGTCGGCCAGGTCGACAAGGCTTACCTCACGTCGCGCACCGCGGTTCTTGCTCCCGCGAGTCAGGAAGACGTCGATATCGCGCTCCGGGCGGCGCTCGATCTTTGAGCGGTGCGTGTCACCATGGCTGCCGTGACGGGGCCGGGGTATGGGTATCCGCCGCCGGTTCGGGATGGGCGGCGGCGTCGGTGGACGTGGGTCGCGGTTGCCGGCTGGGTCGTCGTGCTGATGGCCGGCGTGTTCTGGTCGGTGCGTCACGATCCGCCGACCGTTCCTGAGCAGCGTGACATCGGGCAGGCGCTGTCCGGGCTGCGTGCGGCGTCCGGTGCGGTGGTCGCGGCCGCTCAGGCGGAGCGGTGGGTGCTGCGTCTCGGTGAGCTGCGAGTCGACGACTGTGCGATCACCCCGGTGCGCGACGGGCAGGAAGCCACCCGTGATGTGACGCTCTACGTGCCGGAAGGCGACGCCCGGGCCGCGCTCGACGCGATCGCCGACGGGCTGCCGGCTGACTACCGGGCCGGGGTGCTCGCCAGCCGTGGGGCCACCCTGCTGTCACTCTTCGCGGACGCGGGAGAGCACGTCGGGGTCGAGGCGGAGGCGCACGCCGCCGACCAGGTGCTGACCGTGCAGATCTTCACCGGGTGCCGGCCGTCCGGGAGCGAGCTGGACCGGGCGGATCCGGCGGTCGGAGCGGTGCCGGCGCTTCTCGATGCCACTGTCGCCGGAATCGGGGCGGGCGGCGGCACGGGTGTGCCGGCGAGCCGGGCGGTCGTCTGCCCGGGCGGCGGGACGCTGTCGACCTTCGAGGCCGACGCGGGACCGGCCGGGCCGGAGAGTGGACCCCGCGGTGTCCCGGATGGGACAGAACCGGTGTGGGTGGAAGCGGGCGGCTGGGCGTACCGGGCCGGGTCCGAATCGGTCGTCGTCACCAGTGTGGGTGAGCGGTTGCGGGTGAGCGTGACCACAGGCTGCCGCGCGGGCTGAGAGCCCGCCGTGAGACGCGTCAGTAGACGAGGGCCTGGGCTCCGTCGGACATGATCTCCTCCACGAAGACCGCGGCGCCGGCGATGCGGATGCCCGGGATGACGTCGTCGGGGCCGATGCCGCGGCGGCCCGCGCACTGGGTGCAGAGGGTGACCCGGCCGGCCTCCAACAGCACCGTGAGCAGGTCAGGCAGGGGCGCGGCGTGTGGCAGCCCGAACTCGGAGGCCCGGCCCGGCAGGGCGAACCAGGCGGATTCCCCGGTGAGCCAGAACGACACCTCGGCTCCGGCGGTGACGGCGGTGGCCGCCACGGTGAACGCCTGGGAACAGCGCTCCGGAGCGTCCGCTCCGGCGGTGGCCTTGACGACCAGCAAACGTGCCATACCGGCCAGCATAAGATGGGCCGGTCATGGTTACGGAGATCGGGTTCGTGAGCCTGCTGGTGGCCGCCCTGGGCGGGCTGGCCGGCGGGTTCGGCTATCTGGCATTGCGCATTTCGAGGGGACGCTGGTGAGCAACGAGACGGAAAACCCATTGGGACCGCCGCCGTGGCTCAACGCGCCTCCGGTCGGCCCCTACCCCTATGAGGACACCCACGACCTGCGGTCCGGCCCGGACCTGCACCCGTCGCTGCTCGGCCTGCTGCCGTTCGTCGGGCTGTGGCGGGGCCGCGGCCAGGGTGGGTTCCCGAACGAGGACGACTACAACTTCGCGCAGGAGGTGCGGATCAGCCACGACGGCCGGTCCTTCCTGCGCTACGAGTCGCGGGCCTGGCTGCTCGACGACGAGTCGACGCCGATCGGGAAGGCGCTGGTCGAGTCCGGGTTCTGGCGGCCGGTGCTGGTCGACGGCCGTCCGGGCGACGAGATGGAGGCGACGATGATCCGGCCGGACGGGGTGGCCGAGCTCTATCTGGGCAAGGCGGCCACGACCCGGCTGGAGATGGCGGCGGACGCGGTCGCCTACACGCCGTCGGGCCTGCCGGTGACCGGTGGGCACCGGCTCTTCGGGATCGTCGAGGGCGCGCTGCTCTACGCCCACGAGATCGCGGTCGACCAGAGCGGTCTCAAGCCGCACATGTCCGCGCGTCTGTTGCGCATCGGCGGCTGACCGCGGTCGATCAGTCGACCGGGAAACCCAGTAATTCCAGCAACCGGGGTGTCCAGGGCGAACGTGCCCGGGGCACCCCGTCCAGACTCGTCACCTCGGCGAGCCCGCGCAGTGACGAGGCCAGCCAGATCGCCTCGGCCGCGGCCAATTCGTCCAGTGTGACCATCCGCTCCGAGGCGCGCAGGCCCGCCGGCCCGGCGAGCGACAGCAGGTGCAGCGCGGTGATCCCGGGCAGGATGCCGGCCTCGGCGGGCGAGACCGTGCACAGCTCGCCGCCCGCCAGCCAGACCACGGATGCGGTGGGCGCCTCCAGCACGTACCCCTCGGTGGAAAGCCAGATCATGTCGTCGGCGCCCTGCCGCGCCGCCCAGCGGCGCGCGGCGAAATTGCTCGCGTAGGACAGCGACTTGGCCGCCGAGATCGACCACGGCGGACGCCGCCGGATCGAGACGCCGAGGTCGGCGCTGATCGTCCGCACCCCCTCCCGCCGCTCGCGGAGCAGCCCGTCGGGGATCGGGGAGACGGACATGTTCAGCAGGCCGCGGGTATAGATGATCCGCAGGGCCCCCGTGCTCTCGAAAACGCGGTTCCGCACGGGAGAGAGATCCGGCTCGGGAAGGCCGAGGATCGCGGCGGACCGGACGAGCCGGGAAAGGTGCTGTTCGAGCAGCCACGGGCCGGACGGCCGGAGATCCACGGTCTCGAAGACGCCGTCGCCGAGAAGGTCGGCCGGTGTCACCAGGATGCGCTCCGTCACCGTTGCGAATCTAGCGAACTATGCTTCGTCACGTGTCCGCCACATCGCTAGCCGCCATGCTCCGCGAGCGGGGCCTGCGACTCACTCCCCAGCGTCAGCTGATCCTCGAGGCGGTGCACGAACTCGGTCATGCGACCCCCGAGTCGGTGCACACCGCGGTCCGTGAGCGGGCCGCCGGCGTCAACATCACCACGGTCTACCGGACCCTGGAGCTGCTTGAGGAACTCGGCCTGGTCAACCACACCCATCTATCGCATGGCTCGCCGACCTATCACCCGGCGGGTGACGACCAGCACGTCCATCTGGTGTGCCGGTCGTGCGGTTCGATCGCCGAGGTGGACCCCGCGGTGATGGACCCGGTCACCGGCCTGCTCCTGCGCGAGCGGGACTTCCGGGTCGACGTGGGTCACGTCTCGCTGTTCGGCCTCTGCGGCGATTGCAAGGACACCCCGTGAGCCCCGGCGACCGGCTACTTCCGGGAGCCCCTGTGCGCCCCGGCGACCGGCTGTCGCCGGGAGCCCTCGCGGGCATCGGCGACCGGCTACTGCCAGGAGCCCTCGTGGGCACTGGCGACTATCAGGAGGCGTCCAGTGACCGTCGTCACGATTGAGGACCTGGAGCCGGGTTCGCCCGACGCCGGGGTGCCCGCCCACTTCGGCGACCCGATGCGTGAGCAGCGCCTGCTGGAGACCGGCGTCGGCCTGGTCGACCGGTCGAACCGTGCGGTGATCGCGGTTCCCGGCGTGGAACGGGCGAGCTGGCTGCACACGCTGACCACCCAGCACCTGTCCGGCCTGAGCGCCGGTGAGGGCAGTGAGCTGCTCGTCCTCTCACCCAACGGGCACATCGAGCAGCACGCCCTCATCGCCGAGGACGGGACGACCGCGTGGCTCGACACCGAGCCGGGCGCGGGCGCGGGCCTGCTGCGGTACCTGGAGATGATGCGGTTCTTCACCCAGGTCGAGCCCCGGGACGCGAGTGCCGAGATGGCGGTCCTCTCGCTGGTCGGCCCGGGCGCGGCCGAGCTCTTCCCCGACCTCGCGGAACCCCGGGTGGGCGCGGTGCCGGGCGCCAAGTTCGCCGCCGGGTCGGTCCCTGCCCAGGCGACGAGCCGCTATGCCGTACGGGCCTTCGAAGGCGGCCTGGCCAGGCGGGTTCCGCTCGGGGTGGACCTGCTGGTGCCACGGTCCGATGCGCCGGCCGTGACCGAGCGGCTCGGCGTGGCACGGGCCGGGCTCTGGGCTTACGAGGCGATCCGGGTGGCCCGCCGGCTGCCACGGCTGGGCTGGGAGACCGACCACCGGACCCTGCCGGCCGAGGCCGGTTTCCTGGCCGCCGGCGTGCACCTGGACAAGGGCTGTTACCGGGGACAGGAGACGGTCGCCCGAGTGCATCACCTGGGCCGTCCGCCGCGCCGGCTGGTCCTGCTGCACCTGGACGGGGTGGCCACCGACCATCCGCCGGCTCAGGGCTCCGCGGTCGAGCTGGACGGCCGAGCCGTCGGCTTCGTCGGCACCGCCGTGCGCCACCACGAACTCGGCATGATCGCCCTGGCCGTGGTCAAGCGCAACGTCGCTGACGACGCCCGGTTGAGCGTGGGGGAGTCGGCCGCCGCCATCGACCCTGAGTGAGTCGTTGCGCGTGGCAGGATGACCGGCATGACCGGGACTTTGATCACCGTCGCCCCGACCGGCGCGGAGAGCAGCAAGGCGGACGTGCCGGCTCTGCCAGTGACCCTGGACGAGCTGGTCGTCACCGCCAAGGAGTGTGAGGCGCTCGGCGCCTCGATCATCCACGTCCATATCCGCGACGATGACGCCCGCCCGACCCTGGACCAGGGCCGCCTGCGGGCCACCGTCGCCGCACTGCGGGAGGCCACCGGCCTGATCGTGCAGCTCTCGTCGGGCGGATCGGTGCACGATCCGGAGGCGGACCGGCTGGCGGTGCTCGACGCCGCCCCCGAGATGGCCTCCTGCACGATGGGCACGGTCAACTTCGGCGACGACGTGTTCCTGAACCGTTGGGAGTTCATCGTCGGCCTGCACACCCGCATGCAGGAGCGCGGGATCGTGCCGGAGTACGAGATCTTCGACCTGGGGCAGCTCACCACCCTGCAGCGGCTGCTCGACCGGCACGGCCTGCCGGCCGGCGGGCACGTCCACCTCGACCTGGTGATGGGCGTTCCGGGCGGGATGCCCGGGACGGCGGCCGCACTGGTCGCGTGCGAGCGGGTGATCCGTGACCTGCCGGCGGGCACCACGTTCTCGGCGACCGGCATCGGCCGCGGCGCCCTGCCGGTGATGCTGACGTCGCTGGCGGCCGGCGGTCACCTGCGCGTCGGCATGGAGGACACCCTGACGTACGCGAAGGGCCGCCCCGTCGAGTCGAACATGCAGCTCGTAGCCCGTGCCGTCGGTTTCGCCCAGCTCGCCCAGCGCCCGCCGCTGACTCCGGCGCAAGCCCGTGAGCTGCTCGGAATCCCCGCCCGATGATCGTCGCTGAAGTCGTCCGTTCGGGTTTCGTGGAGAGCGTCCACCACGGTGTGGTCGCCGTCGTCGGCGGGGAGAGCTTCGGGGACGTCGCGAGCCCGTTCTTCCCGCGGTCGTCCAACAAGCCACTGCAGACCGTCGCCCTGCTGGAGTCCGGCCTGGTCCCACGGGAGGAGGCCGACCTCGCCCTGATCAGCGGCAGTCACGACGGCGAACCGTTCCACGTGGAACGTGTCGGGGCCATGCTCGTCGCGGCCGGGCTGGGGCCGGAGTCTCTGCGCTGTCCGGCCGACCTGCCGCTGGGCGAGACCCCGCGGCGGGCCTGGCTGCGCGGTGGAGGCGAGGCCGAGCCGATCCTGATGAACTGCTCCGGCAAGCACGCCGGCATGCTCGCCACCTGCGTGATCAACGGCTGGCCGCTGGACTCGTACCTCGCGGTCGATCATCCGCTCCAGAAGGCTCTCGCCGATGCGGTGAGCCGCCTGTCCGGTGAGCCGATCGCGGCGCTCGGGGTGGACGGGTGCGGCGCGCCGATCTTCGCGATCTCGCCGATCGGCCTGGCGCGGGCCTTCCAGCGACTGGTCGAGGCGGAGCCGGGCACCCCGGAGCGCCGGGTGGCCGACGCGATGCGGGCGCATCCCGCGCTGGTGGCGGGCACCGGCGCCGAGGACACCGTGTTGATGGACGCGGTGCCGGGCCTGCTCGTGAAGAAGGGCGCCGACGGGGTGGCCGCGGCTGCCATGGCCGGGGCCGGTGCGGTGGCGCTCAAGATATCGGACGGCTCGGCTCGGGCTCGCGTACCCGTGCTCATCGCGGCCTTGCGCGGTCTCGGCCTGGAGGTTCCCGATCTGCCCGAGCCCGTTCTCGGTGGCGGCCGCCCGGTCGGTGAGGTTCGTGCGGTATTCCAGATAGCGGGGTGACTCGGTTCACGCTAGCTATTGCAAGCGTTTCGCTTGCAATAGCTAGCACTCCTGGCTAGCTTTGAGCCATGGCCACACCCAAGGATCTGCCCGAGGACATCGGAACCTTCATCCGAGACCTCAGGCAGACCGCGAAGATCTCGCTCCGGCAACTCGCCGACAAGGCGGGGGTGAGCAACCCCTACCTGAGTCAGATCGAGCGTGGCCTCCGTAAGCCGAGCGCCGAGGTGCTGCAGCAGATAGCCAGCGCCCTACGAGTGTCGACCCCCGCGATGTACCTGCGGGCCGGACTACTCGATGGTGAGGGCCAGCAAGGCGTGCTGGCCGCCATCGCGGTCGACCCGGAGCTCACGATCGCGCAGAAGCAGTCCCTGTCGCAGATCTACGAAACGTTCCGCAACGAGAACGCGCGCAACAACGCGCAGCCTTCCGACCCCGAGAACGGCGCGCCCCGGACCACCCCGATCGCCGAGGAGAAGTCATGACCGAGCAGACCAAGACCAAGATCCCCGCCCCGCTGTACGCCGCCGCAGGCGCTGGTGACATCGCCTACGAGCAGCTCCGCAAGCTGCCGGCCGTGCTGACCGAGCTGAGCGACCGCGCCACCGCCTCGCTGAAGGCTTACAACGAGCAGGCCGGCACCAAGGCCGCCGAGCTGCGCGGCAAGGCGCAGGAAGCGGACTTCGTCGCCCTGCGCGAGAACGCGACCAGCGCCGCCTCGACCTTCGCCCAGGTCGCCCAGGAGCGCGCCCTCGCCGTCTACAACGAGCTGGTCGCCCGCGGCGAGCGCGTGGTCGGCACCGGTGTGATCGAGGCCGCCGACGTGGTCAACTCCGACATCGAGACCACCGAGCAGCCGAAGGCCGTCGAGTCCGCGGTCGCGGAGGCCAAGGCCGTCGAGGCCGCTCCGAAGCCGCGCAAGCGGGTGAAGCCGGCCGCGTCCACCGACAAGCCGGCCGAGTGACCACTCGATAAACCGACACGATCCGAGGGCCCCGGCGCTGCTGGGGCCCTCGGCATAGACTCTCCCTCATGGCAATAGCAGCGGCGCCGATCTTCTTCGACCTCGTCGTCAGTTACCTCAACTTCGCGGTCCTGCTCTTCGCTCTGGCGGTGCAGGCGGTCGCGCTGATCCACTGCCTGACCCAGCGCGGCCCCGGGTTCCAGGCCATCGGCACTCTGCCGAAAGGCGCGTGGGCCGGCATCATCGGCGTCTGCCTGGCACTCACCCTGCTCACCAGGGGCAGCCTCATCATCATCAGCATGATCGGTATCGCCGCGGCCCTGATCTACATGCTCGACGTTCGCCCAGGCCTGAAAGATCTCTCGGACGGCAAGGGCTTCTGGTGACCCGGGCGCGCCGGCTCCGGGTGCGGGGTTGAGGGGCCGTTTCGGGCCGCCTCCTCCGGACGGCGGCCCGCGCCTGCAGCGCGTCGACCGGACAGGGCCGCGCACGGGCCGCCCCACGCTGCCGGGTCCAGCGACCGAGCTGGTCACCCTTCCTTCCGGCGTACGCCTGGAGCAACTCGTCTCCGGAGTCGGTGACCCGGTCACGGTCTTCGCGCACGGCCTCGCCGGGGACATCGCCGGCACCCGCCCGCTCGGCAGCGCCGTCGCCGGCCGCCGGGTGTTCTTCCACTTCCGCGGACACGGCCGGTCCGGCGCACCGCCCGGCCCCTGGTCGTTCGGCGACCTGGCCGACGAGGTGCGCGCGGTCGCCGACCTGGCCGGAGCGACCCGGGCGGTGGGCGTCAGCATGGGCGCGGCCGCGCTCTGCCGGCTCGTCGCCGCCACTCCGGACAGGTTCGAACGGGTCGTCCTCTACCTTCCCGCGCCCCTCGACGGCACCCGTGCGGCCGCCTCGGCGCAGCGCCTGCAACGGTTGCTGGCCTCGGTCGAGTCGGGCGAGGCCGCGATGATCGCTGACGCGGTCGAGCAGGAGATGCCCCCGTCGGTGCGTAACACCCCGGCCGGCTGGAGTTTCCTGCGGCAGCGGGTGGAGCAACTGCAACGCGACGGGCTCGCACCGGAGGTCGATTCGCTGTGGCCGGAGCCGGCACTGGCCGACGAGTGGCTGCTCAAAGAGTTCCGTGGCCGGTCCTTGGTGATCGGCTGCCTCTCCGACGAGGTGCACCCGGTGGGCTGGGCGGAGCGGATCGCCGGTCTGCTGCCCGGCGCCGAGCTCGAGATCTTCGACCGCCCGGCCATCCTCTGGAACAGCCGGGCGGCGCTGCGGGACCGGATCTCGGAGTTCCTGAACCGGTAACTTCAGGCGCTTATGCCCGAAAGCCGTAACTTTTCCGGCCGCAGACCGGTGAGTTCTACGTGCGCTTGTCCCCTAAATCCGTTTTTTTCGCTCTAGTGGTTGTCGGATTGCCGTTCGCGGTAGTGGCCGGCTGGGCGTTGGGCGCTCCAGCCGCACATCCGGCCACGCTCGGCGCCACCGACAGCCTCGACGGTGTCCTCGGCGACGGCGGCCTCGGCTCGGCCCCACAGGAAGCCGCTCGGCCCCGGGACACCGCGGGTTACACGGCGCGGCCGCCCCGGGCCACCGCCGACCCGGCCTCGTCCCAGCCCGTCCCCGCCACCGGGCCCAGCACGGTCACATCGACCGTGACGGTGGTGGCGTCCGCGACGGCCCCCTCACCCACCCGAACCACCGACCCGCCACTGCTCACGCTGCCCCCGGTGCCCACGCCCACCTTCGTCACCGAGCCGCCCGGCCCGACCGAGACGCCGCCCGCGCCGAGCGCCACCGGCAGCCCGGCCTCGTCGTTCCCACCCGGCTTCGGCCCGGTCGGCGAATCCCGTCGCTGGCTCTGGGGTTGACCCCGGCCCGCGCGGGGATGACGCCGGCTCTGTCCCTCTGCCCGCTTCTGGGCGATCGGGGCCGTTCGGCGCCTCGCTCGGGGGCGATCCGTTGTCGTCCGGTGACCCTCGCGCGATCCGGTCCGGCGTCCGGGCCCTAAGCTCCCCGAACGTGAGCGGTGATCGAATTCAGAGCGGCGACCAGAGCCGGCCGGTGACGGCCTTCCGTGAGTTCGCGACCGGAGCCGGGCTGCTCGGTCGCGGACTCGGCCTGGTCCTGCGCAGTCCACGGCTGTTGCTGCTCGGTCTCGTGCCCGCATTGCTCGCCGGCATCGTCTACATCGTCGCGCTGGTCCTGCTGGTCCGCTTCCTGCCCGACCTCGCCGCGCGGGTCACCTGGTTCGCCGACGACTGGTCCGGCGGGATCCGCGGCACCACCCGGGTTCTCGGCGGGATAGCCGTGCTCGGAGTGGGGCTGCTGCTCTCGGTCCTCACCTTCACCGCGGTCACGCTCCTGATCGGCGATCCGTTCTACGAGAAGATCTCCGAGCTGGTGGAGGACCGTTTCGGCGGCGTCCCGGACGCTGTGGACATCGGCTTCTGGCGCGCCCTGCGCCGCAGCCTGACCGACTCGCTGAAACTGGTCGGCGTCTCCATCCTGGTCGGCATCCCGCTGTTCCTGCTCGGATTCCTGCCGTTCGTCGGCCAGACGGTGATCCCGGTCCTCGCCGGCGCGGCCGGCGGCTGGCTGCTCGCTCTCGAACTGACCGGGGTCCCGTTCCAGCGGCGCGGCCGGCGGCTACGCCACCGCCGGGTGATCCTGGCCGAGCACAAGCCGCTGACCCTGGGCTTCGGCGCCGCCGTCTTCGTGACGTTCCTGATCCCGCTCGGCGCGATCTTCATGATGCCCGCCGCCGTCGCCGGCGGGACGCTGCTCGCCCGCCGTTCCCTCGGCAAACCCATCGCCATCACCAGTACGCCGTCCCTGTAGCCCACACCCCGGTCCCACGACAGGTGAGCCGGGGTCCGCTTCTCGCGGTGAGCCGCTTACGGTCCGGCTCGCTTGTCGGGTCGAGCCGTTCACTGCCTGCCGGCTCGTCCCGGTTCCTCGAGGCGAGCGGAGCGCCGGATCGCGACTACGGTCGTGTGGTGGAAATTGAGCTTATCGAGGGAGACATCACCGCCCAGAGCGTCGATGCGATCGTCAACGCGGCCAACTCGTCACTGCTCGGCGGCGGCGGTGTGGACGGTGCGATCCACCGCAAGGGCGGTCCGGACATCCTGGCCGAGACCCGGAAACTGCGGGCCGCCAAGTACGGCCGGGGCCTACCCGTCGGCCAAGCCGTCGCGACCACGGCGGGGCGGTTGCCGGCCCACTGGGTGGTGCACACCGTGGGCCCGGTCTTCAGCGCCACCGAGGACCGGTCGGAGTTGCTGCGCGCCTGCTACATCAACTCGCTGCGAGTCGCCGACGAACTCGGCGCCGCATCGGTCGCGTTCCCCCTGATCTCGGCGGGCATCTACCGCTGGCCGGTCGAGGACGCCGTCCGGCAGGCGCTCACCGTGCTCCGCGCGGCCACCCCGGCCACCCTCCGGACAGCGACTCTGGTCCTCTACGGCGCCGAGACCGCCGCCATCGCCCGCGCCGTAGCCACCACCTGAGGTCGCGCCGCGGAGGTAACTCACCCGAAAGGCGCCCGGCGGCGGGCGGTGCTGTCGCGTGTACACCGTTGCCGAGGCGCTCACAGCTCCGGCTGGGCGGGTGAGCCGTAGCTCGGGCGTGTTTCCGGGGCGGCGTAGGGCTTCTGGGGTCCGGCGGGGCGGGTCGCGGGGCGAGGCGCAGGCGGCGGGTGGCGTGTGGTGGGCGGCGGGTGGTGTGGAGTGGGGCGCGAAGCGCGCCCGACTCCAGACGGGTGGCCACGGATCTGCCCGAAAGAGGCGCTGGGAGCGGGATCGAAGCGGACGTCGCTGGGACTGTCACGGTGCTTCGGTAGCCGTATCACGAAGGTCTTGGATGCGTCCGGAGAAGCGGACCGGTTGCAGCAAGCTGACCGTGGCGTCCGGAAATGATCTCGTGAGGGCACGGCCCGGGCGTCGGGAAGGGGTGAGCTGCGGCGCGGCGTGGCCAAAGAAAGTGAGGCGGCGCCGCTGCCCGGGGCGGTGACGGGCAGGCCGGGGAGAGGGCGACGGCGGGGCCTGAGAGAGGGGTGACGGCGGGGCCGGGAGAGGGGTGACGGCGGGGCGGGTGCTGGGAGGGTCAGGCGGAGGAGCGGACGATCAGTTCGGTGGGCAGAATGAGCGAGGGCTCGACGTCGGGATCTCCGCCGATGAGCCGGAGCATCTGGCGCGCCATCGTCCGCCCGGCCTCGCCGATCGGCTGCCGGACGGTGGTGAGCGGCGGATCGCTGTACCGGCTGATGTCGAAGTCGTCGAAGCCGATCACCGCGACGTCCTCGGGGACGCGGCGTCCCGCGTCCCGCAAGGCCTGGAGGGCGCCGTGGGCCATCAGGTCGGAGGCGGCGAAGACGGCGTCGAGCGTGGGGTCGCGGTCCAGAAGCTCGCGCATCGCGGCGACGCCGGAGTCGCGGGTGAAGTCTCCGCCGGCCACCAGCGCGGGCAGGCCGGCGGTGCGGAGGGTGTCGCGGTAGCCGGTGAGGCGCTCCAGGCCGGCGACCATGTCTTGCGGGCCGGTGATGGTGGCGATCCGCCGTCGTCCGGAAGTGATCAGGTGGTGGAGAGCCGCGGCGACCCCGCCGGCGTGGTCGACGTCGACGTAGGGGACCGGCGGTTCGGCGAGCATCGGGCGGCCGCTGCAGATGACCGGGATGCCGCGCCGGGCCAGCAGGCCGGGCAGCGGGTCGGCGCCGTGGATCGAGGCGAACATGACGCCGTCGACGTGGCCGGCGACGGCGTAGCGCTCGACCCGGTGGTAACCGGCGGCCGAACCGGCCATCATCAGTACGAGCTGCTTGTCGGCGGCCTCCAGTTCGGAGCCCACGCCGCGGATGATGGCCGGGAAGAAGAGGTCGTCGGAGAAGACCCGGTTCGCGGTTTCCGGCAGGATCAGCGCGATCGAGTCGGTCTGCCGGGTGACGAGGCTGCGGGCTGCCTGGTTCGGCACATAGCCGAGTTCCTCGACGGCCCGGTTGACGGCCTCACGGATGGTGACGGCGACCGTGGTCGAGCCGTTGACGACGCGGGACACGGTGGCGCGGGAGACTCCGGCCCGCCGGGCAACCGCTTCCAGCGTCGGCCGTTCCCGCGTCGTCACAAAAAAGCTCCTAGTCCAGGCCGTTGCGCCGGATCACCTCGCGGTACCACTTCGCGCTGTCCTTGAGCACTCGCTGCTGCGTGGTGTAGTCGACGTGCACGATACCGAAGCGCTTCGCGTACCCCTCGGCCCATTCGAAGTTGTCCATCAATGACCACGCGAAGTATCCCCGCAGATCCACTCCGGCCGCCAGAGCGTCGTGGCAGGCGCGCAGGTGAGCGTCGACGTACTCGATGCGGAGCGGGTCGTGGACGCCCTCCGGGTAGGCCGCCCCGTTCTCGGTGATCATCAGCGGGGTGCCGGGGTAGTCCCGGTGGATGCGGGTGAGCAGACGGGTCAGCGAGGCCGGCTCGATCTGCCAGCCCATGTCGGTGACCGGGCCGACCGGCTTGCGGAAGGCGATGCCGTCGCTGCCCGGGTAGTCCAGGGCGCCGGGGTGGCCGGGCTTCGCCGAGACATACGACGGGGTGTAGAAGTTGATGCCCAGCACGTCGATCGGCGCGTTGATGATCGCCTCGTCGCCGTCCTTGATGAAGGACAGGTCGGCGATCCGGGAGATGTGCTCCAGCACGTCAGCCGGGTACGCGCCGCGCAGCAGTGGGTCCAGGAAGATCCGGTTGGCGACGCCGTCGATCACCCGGGCGGCGTCGACGTCGGCCGGGTTCAGCGGGTCGAGCGGGGAGACCTCGCACGGGTTCAGCGTGATGCTGATGTTGCGGGCGCCGGCCGAGCGCAGTGCCCGGGCGGCCAGGCCGTGGGCGAGGTTGAGGTGGTGCACGGCGGCGAGCGAGCCGGCCGGGTCCTGCCGGCCCGGGGCGTGGATGCCGTTGCCGTACCCGAGGTAGGCGGCGCACCACGGCTCGTTCAGCGTGGTCCAGGTGCCGACCCGGTCACCGAGGCGGCCGAAGACGACCTGGGCGTACTCGGCGAAGGCCTCGGCGGTCTCCCGGACGGTCCAGCCGCCCCGGTCCTCCAGCGTCTGGGGAAGGTCCCAGTGGTAGAGCGTGACCACCGGGTCGATGCCCTTGCCGAGCAGTTCGTCGGTGAGCCGGTCGTAGAAGTCCAGGCCGCGGGTGTTCACCGGGCCGGTGCCGTCCGGGCGGATGCGCGGCCAGGCGATCGAGAAGCGGTACGACGCCAGACCGAGGTCGGCCATGAGCGCGACGTCCTCGGCGTACCGGTGGTAGTGGTCGCACGCGATGTCGCCGGTGTGCCCGGCGTGGACCTTGCCCGGCGTTCGGCTGAAGGTGTCCCAGATGGACGGGCCGCGGCCGTCCTCCCTCGCGGCGCCCTCGATCTGGTACGAGGCCGTGGCCACACCCCAGACGAAGCCCTCGGGGAAGGTGATCCCCGCGGGGGCCGGCTGCGCCGACGTGGACGTGACGGTTGCCGTCATGTCTTCTCCGCTTCCTGATGATCCGCTGAACTTAACCGGTTCATCTTACGGCTTGACGACTGCCTGACAACGTCACTCTGGGTGGACTTCAGCCCGTACGCAGAGCTTGGACGAGCCGAGGGTCGCCTGTCAGCGCGAGTTGATCGGCCCGTTTGCGGCCCGTCAGCGCCAGTTGCAGGTCGCTCACGCTGCCGATCGCCTTCGCCCGGGCGTGGTGATCGTCGCTGTCCAGGATCGTGCCGGTGTCGAGCAGCGCGATCCCGGTGCCGCGCAACCGGACGAACCACTCCTGCCCGGCGTCCGTGCCGACCAGGTGGACCACTCCGTGCAGGTCCGTCGGGCCGCTCCGCCGGCCGGCCGGCAGCCAGGTGTCGAGGATCTCGCTGACCCCGTCGGTGGCGAGTTTCGTCTCGATCGGGGTGGCCCGCCCGGCGGCCGACTCGGCGTCCCACCGGCGCATCGAGATCTCGTGTGCCATCCGCCGCTGCCAGAAGCTCGCCCGTTTCGGCTGGGGCGCCCAGTTCCATGCCGGGAAGTCCGGGTCGAGCGCCTCCAGGGTCTCGATCGTGCCGGTCAGCTCACGGCGCAGATGGTCGAGCGTCTCGGTCCAGTCGGCGCTGCGCTCCGGCTCGGCCCCGGCCTCCGGGCGGTCGGTGATCCCGCGGGCGACCGTGGACCGGACCCAGTGCAGCAGGCCCGTGACGTGATGCGCGAGATCGGTGACCGTCCAGCCGGGGCACGCGGGCACCGCGGCATCCGGCCCGCTCTCGGCGACGGCGTCGCGCAGTGCCGGCCCGTCGGCACGTAACGCCGCAAGCCAGAAATCCTTCGTCGCGTGCAACCTGTTCATCGCAGTCGTCTCCCGCTCGGCTGGACCGCCGGTGAAACCCTCCGCATGGTGAGCTTAGGGTGAGCGACGTGACTCATACCCCACCGGCTCCGGAGATATCACTGGCGGCGTACACGACGCTACGCCTTGGTGGGCCCGCCGGCACACTGACCACGGCGGTGCATACGGACGAGGCGGTCGCGGCGGTGCGGGCGGCCACCGCGGCGGGGCGCCGGTTGCTGGTGCTGGCCGGGGGCAGCAACGTGGTGATCGGTGACGACGGCTTCGACGGTGAGGTGCTGCTGCTGCGCACCCGGGGGATCGAGGTGGCCGGTGAGGACGACTCCGGCGTCCTGGTCCGGGTCGCGGCCGGCGAACCCTGGGACGATTTCGTCTCCTACGCGGTGACGAACGGCCTCTCCGGGGTGGAGTGCCTGTCCGGCATCCCCGGCGCGGCCGGTTCCACCCCGATCCAGAACGTCGGGGCGTACGGCCAGGAGGTCGCGCACACCATCGAGGCGGTGCACGCCTACGACCGGCGGGCCGACGAGATCCGGGTGATGACTCCCGCCGAGTGCCGGTTCGGGTACCGCACCAGCGTCTTCAAGCACGACGATCGCTATCTGGTCACCGCGGTCGACTTCCGGCTGGCCCGCGCGCACGAGTCGGCACCCATCCGGTACGCCGAACTGGCTCGTGAACTGGGCGGCTCGGCCGGCGACCGGGTGCCGCTGGGACACGCCCGGGACACTGTCCTGAAGCTGCGCGCGGGCAAGGGCATGGTGCTCGATCCGGAGGACCGGGACACCTGGTCGGTCGGCTCGTTCTTCACCAACCCGGTCGTCCCGGCCGCGTTCTTCGCCACCCTCGGCGAGATGCCGCACTGGCCGGGCGCCGACGGCTCGGTGAAGATCCCGGCGGCCTGGCTGATCGAGCACGCCGGCTTCCCGAAGGGCTTCGCCGGAGACGGGGTCGCCATCTCCGGTAAGCACACGCTGGCGCTGACCAACCGTGGCGCGGGCACCACGTCCGCGCTGCTGGACCTGGCCCGCACCATCCGTGACGGGGTTCATGCGCGGTTCGGGGTCGAACTGCACCCCGAACCGGTTCTGATCGATTGCGCGATCTGAGCGGTTACTTCCAGCCGAAGACCTGGGTGTAATACGGAGTGCCGTCGGCGGCGTAGGCCACGCCCGCGCCCATCGACCGGGCCTTGCAGTTGAGGATGTTCTTCCGGTGTCCCGGGCTGGCCATCCACGCGTTCATCGCCTCGGGCGCGCTGCGGTAGCCCCAGGCGATGTTCTCTCCCGCGGGCTGCTCGTAACCGGCGGCCTCACTGCGGTCGATGAACGTCGACCCGTCCCGCCACACGTGACTGAACAGCCTGGTCCGGGCCATGTAGTTGCTCTGCCGCAGGGAGGCGGTGACCAACTGGCCGTCGACCGTCAGGTCCGGGCAGCCGGCGGTGCGGCGTTCCGTGTTGGTCAGCCGGAGCACCTGGACCATCGCGCTGCGGGCCCGGACCTCCGCCGGGTCGGCCGTGGTGCGGGGTGCGGGCGGGGCGCTCGCCGCGGGCGCCGGCGGTCGCGGTGCCGACGTGACGGGCGCGGGCGCCGGTGCGGTGGGGGCCGGGGTGGCCGGCCTCGAGGCGGTCGGTGCGTGAGTGGCGATCGGCGGTGGTGAGACCTGCGGGCGCGCGGGGACGATCGGCCCGGTGGCCATCGCCGGGGCGGAGAGGACGAACAGCGCAGGCGCCGCCGCGAGCGCGGCGACACGTCTTACCACCAGGTCGAACACGGGTGCCTCCCGGATCGCAGAAACGGGCGCGGATCGCCCGTCTCGGCTATCGCACCCCGTTGTACGCGGCGTGTCACATCTTTCGCGGAACGGGCGATAAGCCGTACGAGAAATGTCAGGCTGTAGGGATTGCCCGGGCTACCCGACCGGGCGCCGCGGCAGGGCCGGTCAGGCGGATCCTCGCGGACGGGCTCCGACTCCGGCACCCGGCGCTAGACTGTCACTGTCCGTAAATAGACGGTGACATCACGCTATTTGGTGGTTTCGCGTCGAAGGACTATCTCCCGTTCGCGGTCGCGCGAGCGGTGCCAGCAAGAAGCCGATTCCCTGTGTGCGCCCGCGTGCGGAGGAGAACGGCCGTGCCCGAGCGGGCGCGAGCGCGGGTTAAGGGCAGGGTGAGCAAACGATGAGTCGCCTTCTCGTGGTTGAGGACGACCCGGACATCGCACTCGCTCTCCGGCTGCTGTTCAGCCGGGCAGGGTATGAGGTGGCGCATGCCGCGGACGGCCGGTCCGGCTTGAAGGAGGCCTACGCCGAGCATCCCGATCTGGTGGTGCTGGACGTCGGTCTGCCGGAGATGGACGGCTGGCAGGTGCTGGAACGGCTGCGGGACGTCTCGGACGTGCCGGTGCTGGTCCTCACCGCCCATGGCCAGGAGGCGGAGAAGGTGCGCGGACTGCGCGGTGGCGCCGACGACTACCTGACCAAGCCGTTCGCCAACAACGAACTGCTGGCCCGGGTGGAGGCGCTGTTGCGGCGATCGTCTGCGGGACAGAACAACTGGGCCAGTCAGGTCTATGACGACGGGTTGGTGCACCTTGATCCGACCAAGCGCCGGGTCTACGTCAAGGGTGACGAGAAGCGTCTCACCCCGACCGAGTTCCGCCTGCTCAACGCCCTGGTCCGGCATGCCGGCGCGGTGCTCAGCCCGAACCAGCTGCTGACCCAGGCGTGGGATGACCCGACCGGTATCGGCCAGGAGCGGGTCAAGTTCGCGGTGCTGCGGTTGCGGCGCAAGCTCGGATGGTCCGATCCGGATGAATCGCCCATCGAGTCGGTTCGCGGCTTCGGCTATCGCTACCGCCGCCCGGGCGGAGAGTCCTAGAACAAACCGTCGTACCGGGCGAGTCTTCTCAGTTGGCGTCCCGCGGGGCCGATGAGGGCAGTGAAGCCGAGCAGGAGGTAGCAAGACGTGGAAGACCTTGGCGAGATCGTCGGCGAATTCCTCATGGAGAGCCATGAGAACCTGGACCAGATCGACCGGGATCTCGTCAGCCTCGAGCAGGAACCGGACTCGCGTGACCTGATCTCCCGCATCTTCCGGGCGATCCACACCATCAAGGGCACCAGCGGGTTCCTCGCATTCTCGCGGTTGGAGAAGCTGGCGCACGCCGGCGAGTCGCTGCTGTCCCGCCTGCGGGACGGCGTACAGCCGGTCACACCCGAAACCATCACGGTGCTGCTCGTGACCATCGACGGCGTCCGGTCCATCCTCGCCTCCATCGAGGAGAACGGGTCCGAGGCCGAGGTCGACATCGACAGCATCATCGTCAAGGTCAACGCGCAGATGAACGCCCCGGCCGCGGCCGGAGCGCCGGCCGCCGAGACGGCCCCGGCTGCCGAAGCCGCCCCGGCCGCCGAGACGGAGGCTCCGGTTCCGCTGGAGGAGACTCCGGCGCGCCCGGCGCCGGATCCGGTCGCCGACCAGCGCCAGCCGCTCGGGCAGATCCTGGTCGACGCCGGGGCGGCCCAGCCCTCCGACGTCTCCTCCGCGCTCCAGCAGCAGATCGAGGGCGACGAACGCAAGCTCGGCACGATCCTGCTGGAGGAGGGCAAGACGCAGCCGGCCGCGGTCAACGAGGCGCTGCAGTCCCAGGCCGCCCCGAAGCGGAGCATCGCGGACAGCGCGATCCGGGTGGACGTCGACCTGCTCGACACCCTGCTCAACATGGTGGGCGAGCTGGTGCTGGCCCGTAACCAGCTGGTCCGCGGAGTCATGGAGATCGGCGACACCACCCTGGTCCGCAGCGCCCAGCGGCTCGGCATGATCACCAGTGAGCTGCAGGCGGGCATCATGAAGACCCGGATGCAGCCCATCGAGCACATCTGGTCGAAGCTGCCCCGAGTCGTCCGGGACCTGAGCAACTCGCTCGGCAAACAGGTCCAGCTGGTGATGCAGGGCAAGGACACCGAACTCGACCGGAGCCTGCTGGAGGCGGTCAAGGACCCGCTGACCCACCTCGTGCGCAACGCGGTCGACCACGGCATCGAGGACCCGGACCGCCGGACCGCCGCGGGCAAAGGGGCCGAGGGCACCCTGACGCTCCGCGCGTACCACGAGGGTGGCCACGTTGCGGTCGAGGTCGCGGACGACGGCGCCGGCCTGGACGTCGACCGGATCGCGGCGAAGGCCGTGGAGAAGGGGCTGCTCCGCCCGGATCAGGTTGCGAACATGGACCGGCGAGACATCATGGCGATGGTCTTCCAGCCCGGCTTCTCCACCGCCGCGAAGGTCACCAACGTCTCCGGTCGAGGCGTCGGCATGGACGTGGTGAAGACCAACATCGAGAACATCGGTGGTGCGGTCAGCGTCGACTCCACGCCCGGCGAAGGCACGGTCTGGCGGCTCACCATCCCGCTGACCCTCGCCATCATCCAGGCGCTCACCGTCGACTGCGGTGAGCATCGCTATGTCGTGCCCCAGGTCGCGGTGCTGGAGCTGGTCTTCATCGACGGTCAGTCCACCAAGATCGAGTACGCCTCGGGTGCGCCGGTCTATCGCCTGCGTGGCAAGCTGCTGCCGCTGATCCGGCTGGACCGCGCGCTCGGCCTGGACGTCGGTGGCGACCAGGGCGTCTACATCATGGTGTTGCAGGCCGACGGGCGCCGGTTCGGGATGGTCGTGGACCGGGTGCTGAATACCGAGGAAGTCGTGGTCAAGGCCCTGAACACCCGGTTCAAGGACATCGGCCTGTACGCCGGGGCGACGATCCTCGGCGATGGCAAAGTCGGTCTGATCCTGGACGTGTCGTCCCTGGCCCGTCGCTCGCACCTGGCCGTCGACTCGGAGCGCGAGAACGTCGTCTCCAACTCGAAGGCCTCCGGCGAGGGCAAGATGCAGCGTCTGCTGGTCACCGCGGTCGGGGAACGCCGAGTGGCGATCCCGCTGGACACGGTCACCCGGCTCGAGGAGTTCCCCAAGGACCGGATCGAACACGCCGGTTCGCGGGAGGTCGTCCAGTACCGGGGCCAGATCCTGCCGCTGGTGCGCCTGTCCCACCTGCTCGGGGCGTACGGCGAGGAACCCGAGGGCGACACCGTTTCGGTAGTCGTCTACAGCGAGGGCGGAAAGAGCGTGGCACTGGTGGTGGACCGGATCGTGGACATCGCCGAGAACTCGACCACCGCACGCCGCGACGCGGAGGAGGACGGCCTGGTCGGCACCGCCGTGATCCAGCAGCGGGTGACCGAGCTGCTCGACGTGCGCCGGGCGATCCTCGCCGCGGACCCGAACTTCTACAGCGATGCGATGGACGACATGTTGGTGGAGGCCTGACATGGCGAGTCGTCAGTTCGCCACCTTCGAGGTGGCCGGCCAGCTCTTCGGGGTGGAGGTGGATACGGTGCAGGAGGTGCTCTCGTACAACGAGTACACCCCGGTGCCGCTGGCGCCGCCCGCGGTTGGCGGCCTCTTCAACCTGCGTGGTCAGGTGATCGCCGCGGTGGATCTCCGGGTACAGCTCGGGCTGGCACGGCAGGCGCTCACCGGCCCGGTCATGAACGTCATCCTTCGGGGTGACGGGGAGCCGGTGTCCCTCCTGGTGGACAAGATCGGCGAGGTGGTCGATCTCGACGACGAGACGTTCGAGCCGCCACCGGACACGCTGAGCGGGCCCACCCGGGAGCTGGTGGTGGGCACGTTCAAGCTGGACGGGCGGCTGATGCTGGCTCTCGACGTCAACCAGGCCGTCGACACATACCGCGCCACCAACTGATGTACAGCCTGGTCAGCGCCCCCGTGCTGGGCTTCGACCTGACCCGCCTGGAGGGCGGGCCGGCCGCAGCCGAGGTGTTGCTGCGTGCGCTGCGTCTGCAGAGCGGGGACCTGCCGGTCCTCGCCGAGCGGCTGCCCGACGAGAACGTCCGGGGGCCGCTGTGGGTGGAGGTGGAGAGCGCCGCCCGGCGGATGCCCACCCTCAAGGGGATGTCCAAGGACGATCCCGCCGGAAACCTCGCTCTGGTCGAACGCGCGCCGATCGGGTCGGTCGACGCGCTGCTCACCTGCCTGCGCTACGACGTGATGTCGTGGACCTGGGAGGGCAAGGGCCGCGACGCCCGGCAGAGCGAGGACGCGGCCTCCGCGACCGCGCTGCTCTGTGACGCCGCGGTCGCCAGC
The DNA here is from genome assembly GCF_030009775.1 of Actinoplanes sandaracinus. GTDB lineage: Bacteria > Actinomycetota > Actinomycetes > Mycobacteriales > Micromonosporaceae > Actinoplanes > Actinoplanes sandaracinus. The sequence continues at coordinate 136,426 of NZ_JASCTH010000028.1, forward strand.
TATCTCCGTGAGGTGCTGGACGAGGACACCCGCCGCCGGCTCGGCGCGGGATGGGTGGCGGCGGTACGCAAACTGCCGGCCGGCGCCCCGATCGACCTGGGACCGCACCACTACACGGTGTCGACCCTGCTCGACCGGCTGCGCACACTCCGGCCGGAAGACCGGCAACGGGTCTCCTCCGCAGCCGACGATGCTCGGCGGAACACCGCCGGCTGGTCGCCCGCCGTGCATTCGGCGTCGTGGGCGGCGTACCTCTCGGATCGGGTCCGTACCGCGGCCGCCGCACAGATGTTGCTGGTGCAGGCGGTGGATACGGCCGGGATTCCGCTGGCAGACCGTGCCGGAGGGGTCTGGAACATGCTCAGCGGCGCCGTTCAGGCGCTGGTGGTGCGCGACTTGCTGGACACGGCCACGGCCCACCGCCTGCTCGCACCGGTGGTCGCGGCGCTCGGCCCGGCCTGGCTCGGTTGAAGGGAGTGGTCGAATGATCTCGGTTCTCGTCGTCGATGATTCCGTGGTGGTCCGTCGGCTGATCGTCGATGCTCTCGGCGAGGCGCCGGGCATCCAGGTCGTCGGCACCGCCGCGAACGGCCTGCTCGCACAGGCGAAGATCGATCAGCTCAAACCTGACGTGATCACCATGGACATCGAGATGCCGCAGATGGACGGTATCGAGGCAGTCCGCGAGCTGCGCAAACGGCACAGCACGCCGGTGATCATGTTCAGCACGCTCTCGGCCGCGGGCGCCACCGCGACGCTGGAGGCGCTCGCCGCCGGCGCCACCGACTACGTCACCAAGCCGAGCAACGTCGGCTCGGTGCAGGAGTCGATCGCGGCGGTGCGCGAGCAGCTCGTACCGAGGATCCAGGCGCTCGGTGGACGCCGCCGCCCGCCGGCCGGACCGCCCAGCCGCCCGCCGGCGCCGGCCGGGCTGCGTCCCGGGGCCGCGCCGCTGCGCCCCGGCGCTCCGCCGGCCGCGCCGGGACGCCCGCCCCTGTCCGGCCCCGCCCCGGTCCGGCCCGCCGCGACCGCCGTTCGGCGCGGCCCGGGCGGAAAGATCGACATTCTGGCGATCGGCTCCTCCACGGGTGGACCGGACGCGCTCACCAAGGTGCTTCTCGGGCTGCCGACCGATCTGCCCGTCCCGATCGTGATCACGCAGCACATGCCACCGGTCTTCACCAAGATGTTCGCCGAGCGGCTGGACCGGAGCACGTCTCTGAAGGTCGTGGAGGCCGGTGAGGGCATGGAACTCACGGCCGGCACGGTCTACATCGCCCCCGGGGATCGCCACCTCATCTTCCAGCGCCGGGGTACGGCGACGGTGACCCAGCTCAGCGGCGCACCGCAGGAGAACTCGTGCCGCCCGGCCGTGGACGTGATGTTCCGGTCGGTGGCGGCTCTGTACGGCGGGTCGTGTTTCGCGGCCATCCTCACCGGAATGGGACAAGACGGACGGAGTGGTGCTAAAGTGCTGCGAGACGCGGGCGCCGAGGTACTGGCACAGGACGAGGCGAGTTCGGTGGTCTGGGGAATGCCCGGCGCCGTGGTCGGCGCCGGACTGGCCGACGAAGTCCTGCCACTGGACCGGATCGCGGGAGCCCTGCTCAACCGTGTCCGGGTGGGTCGGTCGCCGGCGGTGGCCCGATGACCCTGTCGCAAGCGGAGTTCACCTTCGTCGCCAACCTGGTGCGCCGCGAGGCGTCGATCGTGCTCGCGGCCGGTAAGGAGTACCTGGTCGAGGCCCGGCTCATCCCGGTCGCCAGGGCCGTCGGCGCGGCCAATGTCAACGACTTCATCGGCGATCTGCAGAAGCGCCCCAACCCGGCGTATCAGCGAAAGATCATCGACGCGCTCACCACCAACGAGACGTCCTTCTTCCGGGACCGCGAGCCGTTCGCCGCGCTCACCGACGTGGTGCTGCCCGAGCTGATCAAATCCCGGGCGAGCGTACGCAAGCTGCGCTTCTGGTCGGCGGCAAGCTCCAGCGGCCAGGAGGCCTACAGCCTGGCCATCACGCTGCAGGAGACGCTGCCGGCGGGATGGTCGTTCGAGATCGTCGGCACCGACATCTCCACCGCGATGGTCGAGCGTGCGCAGAAGGCCGAGTACAGCCAGGTCGAGGTGAACCGCGGTCTGGCGGCCACCCAGCTCGTGCAGTACTTCGAGCGGGCGGGCGCGCACTGGCGGATCATCCCGGCCCTGCGCAAGAACGTCTCGTTCAAGCACATGAGCCTCACCGCGCCGTTCCCGCCGATGCAGCCCTTCGACGTGATCTTTCTGCGCAACGTTCTCATCTACTTCGACGTGGCCACGAAGCGTCAGGTGTTGCAGAACGCCGCCAAGATCCTGCGCCCGGACGGTCTGCTGTTCCTCGGGGCCGCCGAGACCACGATCGGGATCGACGACAACTACGAGCGGGTGGCCGCCGGCCGCACCTCTGCCTACCGGACTCGTACTGCGGCGCCCGCCGGTGCCGCGAGAAGGGGATGACGCCGATGCGCGCCATGGTGATCGACGACTCGCGCGCGATGCGCATGATCCTCAAGCGCATTGTCACCAAGCTCAACTTCGAGGCGGTGGAGGCGGGGGACGGTAAGGAGGCGATGGACCTTCTGGCTGATATGACCGAGGTGCCGGAACTGGCCCTCATCGACTGGAACATGCCCAACATGAACGGGCTCGAGTTCGTCACCAAGGTCCGGGCCGATCCACGGCTGCGGGAGATGACTCTCGTCATGGTCACCACCGAGAGCGAACAGAGCCAGATCGTGCGAGCGCTCGCCGCGGGCGCCCACGAATACGTGATCAAGCCCTTCACGGAGGGTGCCATGATCGAAAAACTGGCCCTGCTGGGCCTCGTCCCGACCGGAGCGAACTCATGAGCGTCGAAGTCGAGGTCGATGAGAGCGACCTCGCCGAGATGGTGGAACAGGTATGGGAGTCGTACCTGGATCCCGAGGGCGTCAGCCCTCTGATCCCGACGTACGACGAGAATCAGCCGTCCGAGGTGCACTCCTCGGTCTCCATCACCGGGTCCTGGACCGGGCACGTCGTCTACGCGTCCTCCCGTGCCGCCGCCAAGCGTGCCGCGGCCGCCTTCCTCGCCATGGAGCTCGAGGAGGTCAGCGAGGAGGACATGTCCGACACGCTCGGAGAATTGGCCAACATCGTCGGTGGCAACGTCAAAGCCATGTTGCCGCCCGGGGCGCAGTTGTCGCTCCCGCAGGTAGTGCTCGCGTCGGAGTCCTCGGCGCGTTACCCGAATGCCCAGCGCATCAGTGGCGTGTACGGGATGTGGGAAGGGGAACCGGTGTCCATTTCGATGTGGCAGGTCAGCACCGACAACAAGGAGGAGGGTGCATGAAGATCCTCATCGCCGATGACAGCCGGGTGATGCGGCAGATCGTCGTCCGGACTTTGCGGCAGGCCGGGTTCGGAGACCACGACCTGATCGAGGCGGCGGACGGCCAGGAAGCCCTCGACAAGGCCGTCGCGGAGAACCCCGATCTGGTCATCTCCGACTGGAACATGCCGCACCTGACCGGCATCGAGGTGCTGCGCAATCTCCGTGCCGCCGGCAACAACGTCAAGTTCGGCTTCGTCACCTCGGAGTGCACTCCGGAGATGAAGTCGGCCGCCGAAGGCGCCGGAGCGGCGTTCTTCATCGTCAAACCCTTCACCGCTGAGCGATTCGATGAGGTTTTCGCTCCTATCTTGGGATGATTAAGACATGTCAGACGTCTCGGTTCTTCCCGGCTCTCTAGCCGTACGCAACCTGTTCGAGGACCTTCTCGGTCGAGAGGTGACCGTCAGTCCCGGGGAGCCGCTCGGCGCTCCCGAGGTGCCCCTCTCGACGGTCGCGATCTTCACCGACTCCGGTCAGAAGATCTACGCGGTGATGGGCATGAACCTCAGCCTCGCGGCCAACGCGGGGGCCGCGCTCGGCCTGCTGCCGGCCGGCGCGGCCGAGGACAGCATCGACGAGAAGCAACTCTTCCCCAACCTGGCGGAGAACGTCTTCGAGCTGTGCAACGTGTTCACCAGTCTCCTCAACAAGGAGGGTGCCCCGCACGTGAAGCTCTACCAGGTGATCTACCCGAACCAGGAACTGCCGGGCGACGCCCGCGCGGTCCTGCTCGCCCTCGGCCGCCGGCTGGACCTCGCGGTCGAGGTCAACCGGTACGGCAAGGGGAAGCTCAGCCTGTCGCTCGCACCCTGACCCTTCCCGATGACCCAAGGCGCACCACATTGAAGATCCCGACATTGCGGGCCCGCCATCCGGCGGGCCCGCAAATTTGTTCCTAAGCAAAACCTCAAGCGCGCCGAAGCTTAATTAGAGCCTGCTACGGGACAGGAGAAGTCGATGACCTCACCGATGTCCGGACCGACCGGCGCTGACGCCGCCAAATCGGTGGCCGCCGCGAAGGCCGCTGAAGCCAAGAGCAAATCGCTCGGCGACAAGGACACGTTCATGAAGCTCCTGGTCGCGCAGTTGAAATACCAGGACCCCACGAAACCGGCCGACTCGACCGCGTTCCTGGCGCAGACCGCCCAGTTCACGCAGGTCGAGAAGCTCGAAGACATGATCGGCATGCTGCAGTCGCAGCGGATGATCGGTGCCAGCTCGCTGGTCGGCAAGACGGTCACGTACATGGACGAACTCGGTACACCGCAGTCCGGCGTGATCACCTCAGCGAAGCTCAATGGAGACAGCGAACCGACGCTCAAGGTCGGGAACACGGATGTGCAGCTGTCCAAGGTCATGGAGATAACCACCGACTCCAAGACCGCGTGATCCGTCTCCCTCTCAACGCGAAGGATTGTCTACATGCTGCGTTCTCTCTACTCCGGCATCAGCGGCCTCAACGCTCATCAGAAGATGATCGACGTCACCGGTAACAACATCGCGAACGTCAACACCACCGGCTACAAGGCGTCGCAGGTCCAGTTCAACGACACCATGAGCCAGATGATGGGCGCGGCGGGCTCACCCCAGGAGGGCATGGCCGGCACCAACCCGGCTCAGGTCGGCCTCGGTGTGCGGGTCGGCGGCATCACCGCCAACTTCAGCCAGGGTTCGGCGCAGACCACGGGTAAGTCGGGCGACATGATGATCCAGGGTGACGGCTTCTTCATCACCCGCAGCGGAGGCGAGCAGCTCTACACCCGGGCCGGCTCGTTCTTCTTCGACGCGAACGGGGTGCTGGCCACCTCCACCGGTGAGCCGGTGCAGGGCTGGACCGCGAAGGACGGCGTCGTCAACTCGGCGGCGAAGCCGGGTGACATCAGGATGCCGCTGGGCGGCACCATCCCACCGGAAGCCACCACGAAGATCACTCTCAAGGGCAACCTGAGCAGCGATGACATCCCGGACATGAACAACGCGAAGAACTACGGGGTCGAAGGCACGCCGGTCGGCAACAAGGGTTACATAACCACGATTCCGGTCAAGGTGTACGACGCGCAGGGCGGCACGCACACGGTCACGGCGAAGTTCACGCGGACCGCGAACGACAATGCTCCGGTCGCGCCCGCCAAGCCGACCTCCACGTGGAAGATGGAGTTGTTCGCCGAGGGCGCCGACATCAACACGGCCACACCGATCGCTACGCAAGCCGGGGTCACCTTCACCAACGGTAAGATGTACGAGGCCGACGGCGTCACGCCGAAGCAGGCGATCACTCTCGGCGACTACACCGTCGACGTCGGGGACATGACGTCGTACTCGGGCAACACCGATGCCAGGGTGTTCGACACCAACGGTCAGACGGCCGGCGCGCTGACCTCGCTCTCCTACACCGTGTCCGACAGCGGTGAGATCATCGGCGTCTACAGCAACGGCTTGAAGGAAACGCTGGGCCAGGTCGCGATGGCCACCTTCAAGAACGTCGCCGGCTTGGAGAAGGTCGGAAACTCGCAGTACCGCACCACGGTCAACTCCGGGTACGCGCAGGTCGGCGAACCCGGCAGTGCCGGCATGGGTCAGGTCATCTCCGGCGCGCTGGAGATGTCGAACGTCGACCTGGCGCAGGAGTTCACGAACCTCGTCGTGGCTCAGCGCGGGTTCCAGGCGAACTCAAAGATCATCACCACCTCAGACGAGATCCTCCAGGAACTCGTCAACCTGAAGCGCTGATCCAGTTCCCGAGCGTGAACGGCCGGGATGGGCCTTGTGCCCGTCCCGGCCGTTTCTGTGAGCGCCTGACAAAGTTCGCTTCGCACCCGGATAGCGACCGTCTGGATCTCATCGGCAACCGGCAGTCGGCCGAAGTATCAAGTGACGGGCCAGGGAGGGCCTTCACCAGCCAAAAGACGTACCAAGGACGGATGTCGTGATCCTCGTAACCCGCATCAATGGCGCCGTGTTCGCTCTGAACCCGGACCTGGTCGAGCGCGTCGACTGCACGCCCGACACGGTCGTCACCCTGGTGGACGGCACCAAATACATCATCGCCGAGTCCGTGCCCGAGTTCATCGACTCGGTGCGCCACTACCGCGCCTCTCTGATCGCTCAGGCCAGCCGCCTGGAGTCGGAGCCCGCAGCCCACTCCTCGTCCTCTTCCGATGACGAACTCGACGCCAAGGTGCTCCCGCTGCACCGGAAGGAACACTGATGGACCTCGCTAGCATCATCGGTGTTCTCGCCGGCCTGGTAATCGTCTTCACCGTCCAGATCCTGGAGGGCGGCTCACCCGCCTCCATCATCCTGCTTCCCTCGATGCTCCTGGTGTTCGGCGGCGCCTTCTGCGCCGCGATGGCCGGCGGTGTCATGAAGGACTCCGGCGGCTTCGTCACCCAGCTCAAGAAGGCCTTCACCAGCAAGGTCACCCCGCCGGCCCAGCTCCTCGACAGCGTGGTGAAGCTGGCCGAGCGGGCCCGCCGCGAGGGTCTGCTGGCTCTTGAGGACGCGGTCAAGACGGTCGAGCACCCCTTCCTCAAGCGGGGCCTGCAGCTCGCCATCGACGGCACCGACCCGGACGAGCTGCACGACATCCTGCACGCCGAGGTCGCCGCCAAGAAGAAGGCCGACAAGGCCGGCATGAAGTTCTTCGAGAACATGGGTGGCTACGCCCCGACGATCGGCATCATCGGCACGGTCATGGGCCTGGTTCACGTCCTCGAGAACCTGGACCAGCCCGAGACGCTCGGCCACTCGATCGCCGCCGCGTTCGTCGCGACCCTCTGGGGCGTGCTCAGCGCGAACATCATCTTCCTGCCGATGGCGGCCCGGCTCGGCCGGCTCAGCGCCATCGAGGCCGAGGAGATGGAGCTGGTCATCGACGGTGTCCTGGCCATCCAGGCGGGCTCGAACCCGCGTCTGGTCGCCCAGAAGCTCCGCAGCCTGCTTCCGCCGGACGAGTTGAAGAAGGCCGAATCGGCCGCGACGAACAAGAAGGCGGCTTGATCTAGATGAGTTCTGGCGGGGGCGGCAAGCGTAAACAGAAGCACGAGGAGCACGAGGAGCACGTCAATCACGAGCGCTGGCTCGTGTCGTACGCCGACATGCTGACCCTGCTGTTCGTTCTCTTCGTCGTGCTCTTCTCGATGAGTGACGTGAACCAGAAGAAGTTCGCCCAGTTGGCCGCCGGTCTCTCGGCCGGGTTCGGCGCTCCGACCGCCGTCTTCCAGGGGCAGACGGCGCCACTGGACGGTGCGTCCAACAACGCTCAGGTGGTGCAGATCGACCCGGGCTCCAACCCCGGCGACGGCAGCTCGGGCACCGAGGGCCTCAACCAGAAGCAGAAGGAAGCGGTCGAGCGGGCGATCCAGGCCGAGGACCGCAAGAAGGCTTCGGCCAACGCGGAGAAGGCGGCCAAGGAGGCCGAGGACCTGAAGGCCATCGAGCGGAAGATCGCCGACGCGCTGGCGGCGCAGAAGCTGCTCGACAGCGCCCGGTTCACGATCGACCAGCGCGGCCTGGTGGTCACCATCGTGACCAACGAGGTGGTCTTCGCCGGCAACCGGGCGGAGCTGCAGCAGGGCGGCGAGAAGATCCTGAGCGCGATCTCCCCGACGCTGGCGGCACTGCCGAACAGCATCGAGGTCGACGGTCACACCAACCAGCTCAAGGCGAAGACGACGTACTACCCGAGCGGCTGGGAACTGTCCGCGGCCCGGGCCTCGACCACGGTCCGGTACTTCACCGACCAGGGCATCCCGAAGAAGCGGCTCAGTGCGGTCGGGTTCTCCGACACCAAGCCGCTGATCGACCCGAAGGACCCGCGCTCGATCACCCAGAACCGCCGGGTGGACGTGGTCGTCCTGACCCAGCTCACCGCTGAGCAGGCGGCGCTGCTGCCTTCGGCGGCCGGCGCGGACAGCAAGCTGCACACCGGCCAGACCACGGCCCAGCACGAGGCCGAGATCAAGGCCGCGACCGCGACACCCACCACCACCACCACCACACACAACTGATACTGAGGGGGATTTTCTGATGGCTGATGAGAAGGACACGGCTGCCGAGGCGCCGAAGAAGTCGAACAAGATGCTGATGATCATCATCGCCCTCTCGCTGGTGGTGCTGGGCGGCGGCGGGGCCGGAGCGTTCTTCATGCTCCGCGGCGACACGGCCTCGGCGGCCGAGGAGGCGCCGGTCAAGGGCATCATCACCGCGGCCGAGAACGCCCTCACGGTGAACCTGGCCGAAGGCCACTACCTGAAGCTCGGCTTCGCCCTCCAGCAGACCGAGGACTCCGGTGAGGAAGCGGTCGACCTGAGCGAGGCGTACGAGCTGGCGATCGACGAGTACACCGGCCGCTCGATCGCCGAACTCTCCACCGAGGAGGGCCGCACGAAGATCAAGGAACAGCTGGTGGCCAAGCTGATCGAGGCTTACACCAAGGACGACAAGAAGATGGTCATGGACATCTACTACACCTCGTTCGTCACCCAGTAAGGCACGGCGCCGGGCGGGTCTCCTCACGGGAGACCCGCCCATCGGCACGAGAACTGGATGAAAACGGCTCCAGGGCTCAGCGGTTCGGTAACCGAGCCGATGAGGACGACGTGACCACCGCTCAGCGATCCCCCGGCAGGATGTCACGTCGAGGCCAAGGCGGGGGCCCGGCGCCGTACGACTTCCGTCGCCCCATCAAACTCTCCCGCGAACACGTCCGCACGCTGCAGATCGCCTTCGAGACCTACGCGCGCAGCTGCGGGACCCTGCTGACCACCCGGCTCCGGGTGGTCAGCAACGTCTCACTGATCTCCATCGAGCAGCTCAACTACGACGAGTACGTGGCGGCGCTGGCCAACCCGACGATCATCGCGGTGGTCACCCTCGACCCGCTGCCCGGCTCGGTCCTGCTGGAGATCGCGCAGTCCGCGGTGATGACCGCGATCGACCACATGCTCGGTGGCCCCGGCGGCACCCAGCCGGAACGGCCGCTGACCGAGGTGGAGATGCCGCTGCTGCGCGGCCTGATCGAGCGGATGCTGGGCGAGCTGCGCTACGGCTTCGAGAGCATGGTGGACCTCACGCCGAAGCTCAAGGAGATCGAGTACAACGCCCAGTTCCTGCGCGCCCACGCGCCCGGTGACGCGGTGGTGGTGGCCTCGCTCGAAACCAAGATCGGCGCCGAGGAGTGCGTCTCCACCATCTGCCTGCCGTTCAACACCATCCTGCCGGTGCTGTCACGGACCGAGGCGATCGTGCTGAGCGCGGCCGAGAGGCAGGCGCGGGACACCTCCCTGCGGAACCTGACCGCCGGACTTTCCGCCGCTCCGATCGACGTAGCAGTGCGATTCCAGCCCATTCGGATGCGTACCGATGACATCGTGGATCTGCGCCCCGGTGACGTCGTCCCGCTGGGACATCAGACCAGCCGGCCGCTCGAGGTGACCGTCAACGACATCGTTTTCGCTCATGCAGTGCCCGGTAATCAGGGCGCCCGGCTCGCATGTCTCGTCGTGCCGTCGCCCAACGAGAGCTCGTCCAAGGAGTCTGGCCGCCCATGACAGCGCCCACCATGACCGCGCCTCAGCTCGCGCTCGCCCGGAACGCCGCCGAGGCCGCGCTGGCCGTCCTGCCCACCAGCCGTGCCCTGGTGGCAGCCGACCCGGTCGTACCGGACGCCGGGACGGTGATCGAGGGTCAGGCGATCACGGCGAGGTTCACCGGTGCCGCCTCCGGTGAGGTCGTCGTGGTGGTCGGCCAGGATCTGGCGGACGCCCTCCGGGAGAGCCCGCTCGGCGAGCTGGATCTCACCGCCGCGGTCCGTCCGGCGCTGGAGGCCGCCGCCCGGGTCTTCGGCCCCGTGGTGCTCGACCCCGGCCAGCTGATGGAACCCGAGGTCGCGCTCAGCGCGCTCGCCACGAAGGAGGGCGCCGTCGCGGTTCCGCTGCGCGACGAGGTGGCGGTGCGGGCCGTGGTCGGCCTCGCCCTGAGCCAGTGGCCGGGCGATGACCAGGGCGCGCTGAACGTCTCCCAGCGGTCGACGCCGGCCCGCGCGGCCGGCGGTGGCCGGGGCGGCCTGGACATGCTGCACGACGTCGAGATGGAGGTCTCCGCCGAGCTCGGACGGACCAGGATGAGCGTGCGCGAGTTGCTATCGCTCACCCCCGGCGCCATCGTCGAGCTGGACCGGGCCGCGGGCAGCCCCGCCGACCTGCTGGTCAACGGCCGGCTGATCGCTCGCGGCGAGGTCGTCGTGGTGGACGAGAACTTCGGTATCCGGATCACCGAGATCGTCTCCCCGGGCGTGGAGTAACGGTCTTGATCCCGCTCACCTTCCGCGTCTTCTTGGCCCTCCTGATCGTCCTGCTGTTGATGTGGGGGCTCGCCAGGATGGTGCGCCGGCCCTACGCCGCCCGCCGGGTCGGGCCGCTGGCGGTTCTCACCCGCCAGCAGTTGAGCCGCGGCTCAGCGGTGGCCGTCGTCCGGGTGGCGGATCGGGCGCTGGTGCTCGGGATCACCGAACAGCAGGTCAGCCTCCTCGGGGAGGCCGACATCGACGCCTTCGAGACGGAGCCGGAGGAGCACCGCGACCACCTCGAGGTCGAGGCGGACGCCTCCGGACTGCACGCGAAGCTTCCGGACCGGCATCCGCTGAGCCTCGGAGGCCGTCTGGACGGGTCGTTGCTCTCGCCGCGTACCTGGGTCTCGACGATCGACTTCCTGCGAGAGCGAACGACGAGGCGGTAGTGCCATGACCCACCGCACCGAACAGCACGGAGTTCGACCGACGAGCGATCTCGCCGGTGCGGGCCGCAGGGGGATGGCCGGGACGGCGCTGTGGCGCAACCTGCCGCTGTTGTTGCTGCTCGCGCCCGCGGTGACCGGGCTGGCTTTGGTGCTGCTGCCGACGGTCGCCGCGGCGGCGCCGGCGCCGCCCTCACCGCCGAGCATCGACATCCAGATCAACGGTACGAACCCCGACGGCAGCCGCCCGGCCTCCTCACTCGTGATCCTCCTGGGCCTGACGATGCTGTCGGTGGCGCCGGCGCTGCTGCTGCTCTGCACGTGTTTCACCAAGGTCTTCATGGTCCTCGGCATCACCCGCAACGCGCTGGGACTGACCAGCATGCCACCCAACCAGGTGCTCGCCGGCCTGGCGCTGTTCCTGAGCATGTTCATCATGGGCCCGACCCTCTCGTCCATCAACGACCAGGGCGTACAGCCCTATCTGAAGGGCGACAAGAACCAGACGCAGGCGTTCAAGGACGGCGTCCAGCCGCTGCGGGAGTTCATGTCCGGCGTGACCCGTCCCGACGAGGTCGCCCTGCTGACCAAGGTGGCGGGTCAGGAGAAGCCGGCCAACATCGACGAGGTCCCGCTGACCACGCTGATCCCGGCGTTCGTCCTCTCCGAGCTGCGGGCCGCGTTCATCATCGGGTTCGTCATCTTCATCCCGTTCCTGATCATCGACCTCGTGGTGTCGGCGTCGCTGATGTCGCTGGGCATGATGATGCTGCCGCCGGTGACCATCGCCCTGCCGTTCAAACTGCTGCTGTTCGTGCTGGTCAACGGGTGGGGCCTGATCATCACGGCGCTGGTCGGCTCGTACTGAGACGATGAATCACGACATCGCCATCGCGGAGTTCCTGGCAATCATGCTGGGAGCGGTGCGCACCGGCGCGTGGATGATGCTCTGCCCTCCGTTCAACTCCCGGTTCATCCCGGCGCAGGTGAAGGCGCTGCTCTCGGTCGGCCTGACGCTGCCGATGGCGCCGTACCTGACCAAGACCGTCCCGTCCCTGGAGACCAAGGACCTGATCTTCAGCGTCGCTCTCCAGGTGTTCGTCGGCGCCGGGCTCGGCTTCCTCACCGCGCTGCTCTTCGCCGCCCTGCAGGCGGCGGGCGACCTGCTCGACCTGTTCAGCGGCTTCACCCTGGCGTCGACGTACGACCCGTTCTCGCAGAGCAGCAGCTCGATCTTCGGCCGGTTCTACAACCTGGTGGCGCTCACCCTGCTCTTCGCCAGTGACGGGCATCAGTTGATCCTGCGCGGCTTCCTGCAGAGCTTCCGGACCCTGCCGCTGGACGCCACGTTCTCGGCGGAGACGTTCAGCCGCCTTCTGCTCAGGGGTGTCGGCGAGATGTTCATGTCGGCGGTCCAGATCGCCGGGCCGCTGATCGGTGTGCTGTTCCTCGCCGACGTGGCGCTGGGCCTGCTGAACCGGGTGGCGCCCGCGCTGAACGCGTTCCAGCTGGGTTTCCCTATCAAGATCTTCCTGCTGGTGGCTCTCTCCGGGACCGCGATCGCGCTGCTGCCGTCGGTGCTGGACACGCTGGTCGACAAGGCGGTCACCGTGGTGGTCCGGCTCAGCGGCGGCTGACCCGGGCCGAACGGGCCTGGTAGGAGCCGACCGCGAGGAGGTGAGGCATGTCCGGCGAGAAGACTGAGGAACCGACTCAACAAAAGCTCAAGAAGGCCAAGGAAGAGGGCCAGATCGGGCGGAGCCAGGACATCGGCGCCTGGGTCGGCATGCTCGCCGCGAGCGTCATGCTGCCACGGACCCTGCAGCAGGCCATGGAGCACGCGCAGACTCTGATGGAGAAGATCCCCGAGACGATCGTCGATCCGGACCCTGGCAAGGCGCTGGCCATCTTCCGGGAGGCGCTGTTCAGCGCGGCCTGGGCGGTGCTGCCGCTCGCGCTGACCATGATGGCCGTCGGCATCGTCGCGGCCGGGGCGCAGGGTGGCATCCGGGTGGCCACCAAGCTCTTCATCCCCAAGTTCAAGCGGCTCAACCCGTTCTCCGGCCTCAAGCGCATGTTCGGCGGGCAGGCGCTCTGGGAGGGCGCCAAGGCCCTGATCAAGACGACCGTGCTGGGCGCGGTCCTCTACCTGACCATGCAGGACATCGTCCCGGTTCTGATGACCGCCGGTCAGCTGCCGCTCGTCACCCTGCTCGGGACCATCAGCGACGCCGCGATCCAGCTGATCCGGGCCGCCGCGGCGGCCGGCATCGTGATGGCCGCGGCCGACTACTTCGTGGTTCGCCGCCGCACCCAGAAGCAGCTGCGGATGAGCAAGGAGGAGGTCAAGCAGGAGTACAAGAACACCGAGGGCGACCCGCACGTCAAGGCCCACATCCGGGCCAAGCAGATGGCCATGGCCCGGAACCGGCAGATGGCCGACGTGCCGACCGCGGACGTGGTGGTGGTCAACCCGGTGCACATCGCTGTCGCGCTGCGGTACGAGCCGGAGAAGGGCGCGCCGCGGGTGGTGGCGAAGGGCCAGGGCGCGATGGCCGCGAAGATCCGTGATCTCGCCACCGAGAACCGGATCCCGATGGTTCAGGACGTGCCGCTGGCTCGGGCGCTGAACAAGGACTGCGAGGTGGGACAGGAGATCCCGGCGAACTTCTTCGCCGCGGTGGCGAAGGTGCTGGCGTTCGTGATGAGCCTGAAGGCACGCGGTGCGGCGGCCGGTTTGCACCGCAACCCGAACCCGACCCCAGCCATGACGTAACCACCAAATCCGGAGATTTCCTCACATCGCGGTGCAAGAGCAGGGAAGATCGGTGCGTGGCGGTGCCACAGCGGCCTCAGTGACGGCGAAGGATCGCCGAACAGAACAACGCCAGGAAGGCGACGGCGGGGCTCGGATGGCCATCGGACTGCCCACGCTCGGAAGGTGCCGTGAAGAAGCAGAGCATCGGCAAATTCGCCGTACCCATCGGGGTCGTCGGCATCATCCTCATGATGGTCGTCCCCTTGCCGACCTTCCTCCTCGACCTGTTCATCGCCATCAACATCACCGCCGCTCTGCTCGTTCTGTTGATCTCCATGTTCGTGCAGAAGCCGCTCGACTTCGCGGTCTTTCCGGCTCTGCTGCTGGTGATGACCCTGTTCCGGCTCGCCCTGAACATCAGCGCGACCCGTCTGGTGCTGCGTGACGGTGACGCCGGCAAGGTGATCCACGCGTTCGGCAGCTTCGTCGTCGGTGGCAACCTGGTCATCGGTCTGGTGATCTTCTCGATCCTGGTGATCGTCCAGATGATCGTGGTCACCAAGGGCGCCGAGCGGGTCGCCGAAGTGGGCGCCCGGTTCACCCTCGACGCCATGCCCGGCAAGCAGATGGCGATCGACGCCGACCTCAACGCCGGCCTCATCGACGACGCCCAGGCGAAGGTCCGTCGCGCCGAGGTGGCCGCCGAGGCCGACTTCTACGGCGCCATGGACGGTGGCTCCAAGTTCGTCAAGGGCGACGCGATCGCCGCCATCATCATCACCATCATCAACCTGGTCGGCGGCTTCGCGATCGGCGTCGCGCAGGCCGGCATGGCCCCGGCCGACGCGATGAACCACTACAGCATGCTGAGCATCGGCGACGGCCTCGTCTCGCAGATCCCCGCGCTGCTGCTGTCGGTCGCCACCGGTCTGATCGTCACCCGCTCGGCCACCTCCGGTGACATGGGGCAGACCGTCACCACCCAGTTGAGCCAGAACAAGCTCGCGCTGCGCATCGGCGGCGGCGCCGCCATCGCCCTCTGCATCATCCCCGGCCTGCCCAAGCTGCCCTTCCTGATCGTCGGCGGCGCGGTCCTCTTCATCGCGCAACGGGTGAAGGAACCGGTGCCCGAGGTCGTCGACAAGGGCGCGGCCGCCGCGGCCGAAGCGGTCGACATGCCGGCGCCGGACTCGCCGGAACAACTGCTCGGCGAGATGCGGATCGACCCGCTGGAGCTGGCGCTCGCGCCCGACCTGGTCGACCTCGTCGACCCGGGCAGCGGCGATCTGCTCGACCGGGTCCGCGCTCTGCGCCGCAAGATGGCCATGGAACTCGGTGTGATCATGCCGCCGGTCCGCACCCGGGACGACCTCGACCTGCCGCTCTCGTCGTACGCGATCCGGATCTCCGGGGTCGATGCCGGCGCCGGCCAGGCGCCGCCGGGCACCGTGCTCGCCATCGGCGAGGGTCTACAGGCGCTTCCCGGCCGGGCCGGGGTCGAGCCGGTCTTCGGGCTGGCCGGCAAGTGGGTCCCCGCCGAGTTGCACTACCAGGCCGAGATCTCCGGCGCCACGGTCGTCGACCGGGCCTCGGTGATCATCACGCACCTGGCCGAGATCGTCCGGACCAACGCGAGCCGCCTCCTCGGCCGCGAGGACGTCCGCGCCCTCAGCGAGATGGTCAAGCGCACCCACCCGGTGGTGGTGGAGGAACTGACGCCGGCGCTGCTGAGCCTCGGCCAGATCCAGAAGGTGCTGCAGGCTCTGCTCGACGAGGGCGTGCCGATCCGCGACCTGGTCCGGATCTTCGAGTCGCTATCGCTGCGGGCCAAGGTCTCGGTCGACAACGACAGCCTGGTCGAGGCGGCGCGCAGTGCCCTCGGCCCGGCCATCGCCGCCCAGTACGCGACCGCCGGCCGGCTCACCGTGATCACGCTTGACCCGATGCTCGAGCAGGGACTGCTCGAATCACTGCGGCCGAGCGACACCGGCGCCTTCATGGCGATCGACGGCATGCGTGCCGAGGCGATCGTCAGCGAGACCAGCCGGATTGCCGAAGCCGGCGAGCAGCAGGGCCTGAACCCGGTCCTGGCCTGCTCACCACAGCTGCGGCTGCCACTGATGCGACTGCTGCGAGCCGGCTCTCGCCGGGTTCAGGTGCTGTCGTACAGCGAAATCTCTGGTTCCACCGCACAGATCGAGACGATAGGGGTGGTGAACGGTGCCTACGCGGGTGCTGCTTGAGGGGCCGGCCATCGAGCCGTTGCTGGATCAGGTTCGTGACGAGTACGGCTCGAGCGTCCGGATCATTTCCGCCGACAAGGTACGAAGTGGTGGCATCGGGGGCTTCTTCGCGAAGCAGCACTACGAGGTCTCCGTCGAGGTACCGGATTCTACCGAGGACAGTGATGACATGGCGCAACAGACCGTTGCCGGTAACAGCGCACAGAACTTCGACCGCCTGCTCGAACAGGCCGAAGCCCAGGACCGGGTGACCGCCGACCGGCCGCCGGCCATCGAGCGGCACGCGCGGCAGGACAGCCGGAGCGCGGGCATCGGCGACACCGGAGCCGCCTTCGCCGAACTGATGGCGGGACTGGACGTCGCCGGCCACCTGGGCGAAGGGAGCCACGGCCGGCCGGCCCGCTCCCGGCCACCGGAGAACAGGCCACCGGAGAACCGGCCACCCGACGACCGGGACGAGCCACCCACGGTGCGCCCGTTCCGCCCGGCGGCCGCCACCGGCTCGGCGGTCAACGCCGGCCAGCGGCCGCTGCCCGCGGCACTGCCCACCGTGCCGAGCTTCCCCGACCGGCCGGCCGCCGCACGGGAACGGGAGTCGACGGAACCCCGGGAGACCATGACGCCGATCCGGGCGGCCACCACCGCGTCCCGGCCGGTCTCCCCGGCGCCGTTCCGGACCGGCGAACCCACGCCCGCGCCGCCGCGCGCCGCGTTCGCCCCGGCCCCCTCCCCGGCGCCGATACGGTCCGCGGCCGAGGTGTTCGGGCTCGACGAGTCCGCCGTCGCGGCTCCGGCTCCCGCCGCGGCTCCACCGGCCCCCGGCGAACTGGATCCGGTGCAGCGGAACCTGATGCTGGTCGGGATGCCCGAGGAGATGGCCCGCAAGATCACCGGTGGGGACACGTACGCGGGGGTGCTCAGCGTGCTCGCCGCCCGCCCGGCCGCCCCCGGCATCCCGGACAGCGCCGGGGAGATCCTGGTGCTGGCCGGCGAGGTGCACACCGCCGTCCCGGTCGCCAAGCAGATCCTGGAACAGTTGCACGTCGACCAGACCCACCTGCTGCTGGCCGCGCCCTCCACCGCGGGCACCGGGCTGCACTCGTCCCGGCTCATCTCCAGCCGCGGCTCGGCCGAGTCACGGGCGGAGAAGCTGCAGAGCTCCGAGCACCCGTGGGTGGTGGTGATCGACGCCCCGGTCGGCGGGACCGATCCGTTCTGGGTCAACGACATGTGCGACGCGCTCGGCGCCACCGCCCTGTGGGCCGTCGTCGACGCCACCCGCAAGACCGCGGACACCGCCCGGCACCTGCGCAATCTCGGCGACGTCGAGGCGCTCGTGGTGCACAGCGTGGAACTGACCGCGGACCCGGCGTCGGTGCTCGGCCTGGACGTGCCGATCTTCTCGCTGGACGGCAAGCCGGCCACCCCGCACGCGTGGGCCGCGATGCTCTGCGCGCGGATCGCGGCCGAGGTGATGCCGCTGGCGGTCATGCCACGCCGGGTCACCCGTTCCGGCCGCCGCTGACCGGTGCCCAGCCGATGATCAAGCCGTCGGTTCTGCTGTTCGCGCTGCTGATCAGCGCGCCGGCGTGGTACCGCCTGCTCCTCGACGAGGTCGAGCTGATCCAGGTGCTGATCCGGTTCCTCATCGCCGTGCCGATCGCCGCCCTGCTCCTGGCCGGGCTCCGGTTCGTCCTCGCCGGATACCAGAAGGCGGGCGAGGAGCCGGCGACCCTGGTGACGCCTGAGCCGTACGACAACTCGTCGGGATCGGGACGGTCGTCCTGACCGGCCGATGCCAGCCCTGTCACCGTCGCGGGGCCGCGCAAAGAGAGGGCCGGCGACGGTCGTTCCGTCAGGCCTGAACGTCGATCCGGCCGGCGCCGGGATCGACCCGGCGGGTGGTGACCGGGGCCGGCTCGTCACCGACGTCCGGGCCGTTCCGGGAGCCGCCGTCGGATCGGCGGCCCAGCGCGTCGGCGAACTGCTGCTGCCGGGCCTGCTGCTGGGCGTTGCCCTGCCGCAGGTCGAGCGAGCAGTTGTTGAAGCCGGCGTTCTCCAGTTCCTGGCGCAACTCGTCGAGTGACGACCGCAGCGCCTCGGCGCCGGCCTCGGTCGCGCCGGAGAGCTGCACCGTGATGTCGCCGTTGCGGATCTCCGCCACCACCTGCACCGGGCCGAGGTCGACCGGATGCAGATGCACGGTCAGCCGGTGCACCCCGTCCGCGTCCAGCTTGAGCGGGACGATCCGGGTGGCGAGCTGTGCCGCCGGCGGAGCCGGGGTGGACGGAGCCGGTGGGGCGGCCGCCGGCGCCTCGGCGATCGGCGCGGCGGGCGCGGCGGCCTGTGGCCCGGTCATGCCCGGGAGCCCGGCGGCGGGCGCCGGTGCGCCGGCCGTCTCGGCTCCCGCGGCCGGGGGCAGACCCGTGGGGAAACCGGCCGCGGTCTCCGGTGCGGCCTGACCGGCGCCGTCACCCTGCCCGGCCTGGCCGCCCTGACCCGCGGAGCCCTGGCCCGCCGAGCCCTGTCCGGTGGACCCCTGGTCCGGTGTGGTGGGCGGGGCCACGTCAGCCGCCGGGGCAGCGCCGGCGGTGGGGTCCACGGCGGTCGTGGTGGACGCCGCGGTCGCTTCCTGAGCCACCGGTGCGGCGGGCTGCCCGGTGGCCTCCGCGGCGCGCAGGCTCTCCGGCCGGAGGACGGCGGCGGCCTCCGGGCCGGTGGGCGGCGCCGCTGCGGGCGTAGCGGCGGCTGCGGCCTGCGGAGCTGTGGCGGTGGGGCCCGCGGTGGGCTGGCCCGCGGTGGGCTGGCCCGGGGTGGTGAGCTGGGCCGCAGCGCCGGTGGCGGCCGGAGCGCCGGGCTGCGCGGCCTGGCCGGTGGCGGTCGGCGCCCCGGCGCCGACCGTGGGCTGAGCAGGTGCACCGCTGCCGGGCTGGACCGCCGGCACCGTGCCGGTCTGCGGGGCC
>NZ_JASCTH010000029.1:0-1812 GCF_030009775.1 Actinoplanes sandaracinus
GAGCAGGAGAAAGCCACCTCGTCGTTCGTCATCTCCACCACAGGCGGCTCACTATCCAGCCACCGACCGGGACCGAGCGGTGTAATCGCCGCCTCAGCCAGCCACTGCAAGGCCAAGGCCACATCCGCGGTAACCATTCCGCGAAGTATGCACGTCTCGAGGCGTGTCCTCCACCGAATAGTGCAGTCGCCGACGCCGTGCTGATCGGCTATGTCGCCGAAACTTTTGATCCGGTCACTGCTTCCCGGCTAGGTCGGCCGTCCTCTCCTGCCGCGAGGTGTGCGTCGGTACCAGCACGCCACGTATCAGAAAAAAGCCGACGGCTTGGTGAGACGCTAGCTAGTCCTCGTACGGGCCGATCCGGTCGTCCAGCACCTCAATGCGCCGTCGCAGAGCTCGCGCATCCTTGGGCGGTAGCATGCGCAACACGCGCTTCAACACTTCTCGGTCATCCCGTGGATCCGGGCAGCATCCGGCATGGCCGTAATAGAGCATGTCCGCACGGTCTTCGTCTGAGGCGCGAGCGAAAGTCTGCCAGGCTTTCAGCGCCGCGGCAGCGGCCCCGGGACGGAGATCAGTTCGTTCGAGATTCGCGATCCGGCTAAGGCCTCTGGCGGAAACACCCTCGATAAGGGCGATCCGAACTCCAAGCTCCCGCCGGCGAGGCAGGGCCGTGCGGACCTGCCCGGGCAGCTTACGCGTCATTGCTCCTGAAGGCGATCGTCATGCCGCCGAGTGTTTCACGTGCCCGACTGGGGCGACAACCTCAAAGACCCTTGCCGAACGCACTGATCTGTCGCCGAGCGGGCACGTCAGCCAGCGGCGAGCCGTCACACTGCGTGGCCGACGTTCCGGGTCACCCGGCGTCCTGAACTGCCGATGACAGTACGCCGAGCTGCTACCAGCCCAGTGTCCGATCTCGGCACATTTCAAGGGCTGCTGGATTGCCGCCTGCCGGAGAGTAGAATCGCGCCTTTATCAGGCTGCCTCTCCGCCACGCGAATAGGCGCGGGGTTCAACCGTTGACGGTCCATCCCATGCTGTTGCACCTCGGGCAGTAGATCCGCGTCCTGGATTTGCATCCGTCGTGCCAGCGCGACAGCGCTCCCTGTGAAACCGTGAACTTACCCCACCCGCCGCAGGCGTCGCAGTTGTTTGCACTCTGCGGCCGTAAGGGCCTTAGATCGGCGAGTTCCGGATAAAGCTCAGCAGCTCGGACCAGCGCGAAGTCGCGCTCCGCTGGACCGGCTGGCCTCAGGGGGCCATCCTCTTCGTCATTCATGACGACGTCCCCGGCCGGAGTCAGGTACATCGCGGGCCCAAGTTTGCTGTACAGAGGGAGGTGCCCTGTGCGGGCGTACCCACTACGCCAGTCAGGCGCGTGTGCCGTTTCCTCGATCAGTCTGTGGATCAGTTCAGCTTTTACCAATGCGCACCTCCAGGGGCATCATACGGAACCCCGACCACCGTTGATCCGGCCTCAATTCGCAACATAGCTACGAGCGTCTTCCTATAGAACTCCGCGAACGCCCTCACATGCCGCAGAGAACGCGCGCTGGGTCCCGTCGCTGCCCGCGCCCAGCGCGCTCGCCGGCACGCACCGTAGTCGCCCTTGATGGCGCAGAGATCCTGTCCGCAGCGACGTTGAGGTGTGGCGGGAGGTTAAACGACAAGGTTAGTGACTGTCTTCGAACCTATTTCCGCAGGTAGTGGCACTTCTATACCGATATTGATCGGACAGAGCGTTCGGTTCGGCGTCACGGGGTAGCCCCACCCAACGGCGCATTGGGGCGGGGCGGCCCGCCCTCGGGG
>NZ_JASCTH010000029.1:1822-139536 GCF_030009775.1 Actinoplanes sandaracinus
CCCACCCCGAACCTCCACGGACAGCGCGGGGGGTTGGGCGTCCGGGTGCCGCCGAACCGAACGGCTATTGGGGCCGAGACGGCCGTCCTTCGGGCCGAAAGCCGGCCGGAAGGCGACGCCCCGGCAGCTGCTGGCCTTGGGAGTCACTCAAACGCCGGACGACGGGGGTGTCATCGGCGTGAAAGCTGGCTTTCACTGGAGGTATGGGCCGTACTCCGCAGAGACGCATGACCACTGGCGACGTCCATCGGGGCCTCCGCCAGCTGATCACCTCCATCGCACGCAGTCCGAACGCGCGAGGCCGTGGGGACCGCATTTTTAAGCTGACCACCTGATCAATTGCAAGATCAGCTTAAGGATCTCGATGAGGCTGGCTCATTTCCGGACGACTGTGGCCCGGTGCCGGCGTCGGAACGCACCGGTCAAAGGTTGCCGCTCATCGCGCTCACTTGGTCTTCGATCGCTTTAACGCTCATCCGAGTGGAGTCGTGAGCGGTCGACGGGTCGGACGACAGGACGGTGTACTCCGTGATCGCCGCTGTTCCGATACCCAGACGGATTCCGACTCGGATCCGGCCGGTGGGAGACTTCCTCTCGTCCACGTGCTCGCAGAACGCCCCGGTGAAGTTTTTCATGTGATATTTGGCGTGGTAGTTGAGTTCGATTGTGCCCTGGTACGCGAAGCCTTCCATCTTCCCTTTGACTGTCGCGGCGTCGATGGCGCCGTCCACCCACCGCTCATGGCCCCGGCAGATCTCCACTTTGACAGTGTTGAAAGGATCCTTGATCGTTTTGCGACTGACGTCGTCCTCGTGTCTGTCGAACGCCCGCCCTGTGAGATATCGGGCAATTCTGTCGCTGGTGATCTGAGCGATCGGGTCGTCCGCCCGAGCCGGAGCCCCTTGTAGAATGACGGTTACCGCGACACAGGCGGCCAGAGAATTAGTCAGTACAGGGCGCAAAGGCATGGCATTTTCCTTTTCATTCGCTCTACCAAACGCACCGAATGTCGCCGGCTGCCTCGGGAAACCGCACACAATCGATCAACCCGATTTTTTCATCCAGGGTTTCGCCCATCAAGCGCGCTGCGAACGGCTCCGCAGATTTCCGGCAGTTCTGGATGTCGGCGACCAGTCCGCTGCCGGTGTCGCGCCAAGCGCTGTGGTCGCACCGTAGAATCGCTTCACGAAACTCCGGAGTGATCTCGGCGGCGACCGCTGAGATGTCACCGTCCGTAGCTGTGGCCTTTCCCTGAACGACCGCATTCCACTGAATCATCAGCATCTTAAGGTTTTCGCAGCAAGAACTCTGGCCGGCGGGTGCTGCTGCTGCAGGAAAAGGACCGGCCGTCATCATCGCCGCCAGCGTGACCCCGGCCAGTGCTCGCCCTCTCATGGGTTTGGCTTCATGAGAACAATTCGAATGATCTGGCTCCGTGCTCTGTCGCCGCTCAGAAGAACGTCGACCGGCTTGCGGAAGGTCATAGCTGCCAGCGCAACTGCGAGAACCTGATCCGAACCGTTCTTGCTGTCATACCAGCCGCGCTCGACCTTTCCACTTGGATCTTCCAGCATAACCCCGACAGTTCCTGTATCGGTCATCGGTCCGGCGCCCTGTACCTCGCAAGAGCGGCAATACACTTCAACCTCCGCTGAAGCGCCGGAATTTACCGCCGAAGCCGGCTCGCCGAACCCGACAGAGAATGCGGTCACGGCTGTGATCGCCGACCATAGAATTCGGTGCCGCCGAGACGGTGATACATCCAGCAGGCTCATGATTTCATCCCCCGAGGCCTCGCAGTGCAGTATTCGAGGCGACACTAACCGGCCACAGCGATCCGAGGGGCCGATATCGAGTGACCGTCCCACGTTAGCGTGGAGGTCAAACCTTGAGGAATAGAAGTTCATGGCTGACACGAGGCGACGGCTTTGGCGCGAGTTTCAGGAGGGCCGGAACCCGGTGCTGGCCCCGCTGAGACCTTGTCGCTGTTCGCGTGCAGGGGCGCGGCGGCCTCTCTGCCGGACTCCGAGCCGCGCCGGACGGCTGCGGGACCAGCAACAGCCAGCCCCGGGCACCGCGCTTCGCACCGCTCATTTCGCGAGCGTAGAACCGGCTCTAACTTGAAGTAGAGAGACAGGCACTTACCTTGTGATTTAACCTGTGGCGCGACTCGGTGCTCTGCCTGCCGCCGGGCGGTCCGCTGTTACGCCTGGCCGGTGACCAGGATGAACCTAGCCGTGGCGGGTAGCGCGCCGCCGGTCTGAGAGCCCAGTGGAGTGTCGGAGGTCGGGACGGCGGAGGTTTACGTACACGTGCTGGCCAAGCCCTCGTCCCGCCGGGGTTCCTGAACCTCTGCCCTGCCCTGAGCGGTGGTGCCGCTACGCGGTGATACGAGGCCTTCGAGCAGCAACGCCCACGCCGAAGTGTCACTACCCACCCGGGTGGTACGTGACGGAGCGCTACAGCCAACCACGGCATAGGGTGCGCTCGCACAGTATCCGCTTTTGCCGCAAGACCGTCCTCACCATCGGCGCGAGCTGACCGTCTCCTCCGGGCTATGCGCGAGTTGCGGCATCCGCCGCCGAGCGCTCAGTGCCCGGGTGCCGGCGCCGGCGGCGAGGAACACGCCGCCGAGTAGTAGCCACCCGGGTAGGCCGAGTCCGATGGCTGTCGACGTGATGACGAGCGGGGCCGCAGCCTGGCCCATGGCCTCACCGGCCTGGCTGACGCCCTGGTAGGCGCCGGAGTTGGCCGGATCGGCCCATTCGAAGGCCAGTTCCCAGCCGCCGGTCTCGGAGAGGATCTCGCCGAGGCTGTGCGCCACGACCGCCGCCACCAGCAACGCGACGGCGAACCCGGCATCGCTCGGGTATCCGGCGGCCGCGTAGCAGAGACAAGCCGCCAGCAGCAGGACCGTACCGTGAAAGACCGCCCGCCCGGCCGACGGCACGTTGCCGACTAACCGGGTTGACCAGACCTGGAGGAGCGAGACCAGGCCGGTGTTCAGCAACAACAGCAACGCGACAGTGACGTCCGGCGCGGCGGTGTGGCCGGTCACCCACAGCGGCATCCCGACGGTGAGCAGCAGGGACTGCACACTCACCACGGCGTGCAGCGCGGTCGCGGTGAGATACCGGCGGTCTTTCAGCGGTGACCGGCCGCCCCGTGCCGGCCGGTCACCGCCGCCCCCTACGAGAGTGGGCAGAGCCCGCAAAGGCACAAGAGCGACCAGAGTGAGTACGGCCGCCGCCAGCACCGCCGCCAGATAAGCGGACCGGCTGCCCACCGCCAGCGCCACGGCGGCAAGGCCGGATCCGGCCGCAATGGACACGTTGTCCACGACCCGCAGCCAGGCCCGCACCCCGACCCGGTCCGGGCCGGTGAACGCTCGAGCCAGCAGCGCGACGTGAGCGGTCCGCTGCACACTCTCGGCGCCCACCGCCACGCAGGCGACCAGCACGAACGTGCCAGCGTCGCGGGTCAGGCAGTACGCCGCGAGTGCCCCGCCCTGCGCCGTGGCCGCGACGATCAACACCCGCCGCGGCCCGAATCGATCGCAGAGCCGCCCGGATGCGAACGCCGTCACCACTGCCCCGGCCCCGGCGATGGTGAGGCCCAGCCCGACGGTCGCTGGGCTGATCCCGGCCACCGTGGTGAAGAACAGCGCGCTGACGCTGAACATCACTCCCTTGGCTGTCGAGGTGGCCACGGTGGCCCAGGTCAGGACTTGTTTCACAGGCACGGGCACAGTTCACCCGCCGCGGCCGCAGGACACGATTGATGTAGCGTTATGCTTCATGTCGGTGCGATACAAGCTCGTCGGCCCCGACCTGGCGAGCGTCCGGTTCGCCGTCTCGCCTCTCAACGAGCTGATTCTGTCGCTGCGTAGCTGGCGCGATCCCGGCCGCTACCCGATCCACCTGCCGTGGATTCGCCGCATGCAGCAAGCCCGCGACGCTCTCGACACCGAGATGCTGCTGGCCCTCATCGACGAGCGAACGTGGACCCCCGACTTCCTGAGCCCGCCGCCACGCTCACCGCTGACCCGCATCGAGGACGAACTCACCACGATCGCGGCCACCCCGCTCGACGTGGTCCACCGGGACCTGCGCCTGATCTACCGCTCCGACGAGCGCATCCCACCGCCACTTCGCGAGCCGGGCGCGCTCTCCCGCGTGGTCACCGCCCTGGCCGGCTACTGGGACCGGTGCTTCGCCGCCCACTGGCCCCGGATGCGCGCCCTGCTGGAGGGCGACGTCACGCACCGCGGGCGCGAGATCGCCCAGCACGGCCTGGCCACGATGTTCGCCGGCCTGTCCGACCGGGTCACCATGACAGGCGACACCGTGGAGGTACGCCTGCACTCCAACGTCCACTACACCCGCCCGACCCTGGGCGGCCTCACCCTGGTCCCGACCATGTGGACCCCTGCGGTGGCGGCCCCCATCTCCCCCGATAAGCCCCCGATGATCATCTACCTGGCCCGGGGTTCCGGCACCCTGTGGCAGCCCGAGCCCCTACCCGCCCCGGGAGCCCTGGCCGCCCTGCTCGGCGCCCACCGGGCCGGCCTGCTCGCCCGCATGGACACCCCCGCGTCCTCCACCGAACTCGCGACCCGCCTCGGCGTCACCACCACCGCGGTGAACCAGCACCTACGCGCTCTGCGCGCAGGCGGCCTCCTGGTCAGCGCCCGCCACGGCCGTTCGGTCCTCTACCGCCGCTCCGATCTGGGCGACCGCCTCCTGACCGGATCAGAGAATCCGCAGCGATGATCCGGGGTGTTTGGCCGCGATGACTCCGCCGGTTTGCTGTGCTGCGAGGAACGCCGGCTGGGCGTCTGCGGGTGGTCGACGGTGCAGGGCTCTTGGCGACGAGAGCCCTGCAGCTACGACGAGCAACCGCCGTAGACGATGGTCACGGTGTAGGAGGAGCCACCTCAGGGGCCGGTGTCCCAGCCGTGCGACGTCGCAGCTCGCGCAGCTGACCTAACGCGACGGCCAGCTCGTCGCGTGGCCACTTGTTCTCCTTATCGAGGCGTTGGTTGCGGGCACTTAGTGCCCGCACCACCTGCTCGTGAGAGGCGGTGGTGATCTGCTGCGCGGCCGGCGCCGGTATCCGCTGGCTGGGACCGCGTCTCGCGGCGATGTCGCGCAATCGGGCCAGCAGCTCGTGCTGGGCCGCTTCATACAGAAATGTCCGCGAGACGCCTGCTGCCGCGGCGATCGCGGCGACGCTGACCCGCCCAGCACCGGACTGGAGCTGGTCCAGCACGGCGTTGACCCGGGCGGTGCACTCGACGTGACCGCGCTCGGCTGCGTTGAGGGCCGGCCTCACGAATAGCTTCACGGACTTCAGCCGGTGGAATCTGGCGGTTGCGGAAAGCGTGTGCTGGGAACCGTTCGGCCTCGGCGAGGCGCCGATCGTGGTCGAGCATGCTCCGCCGCTTGCGGCAGGGTGCCGACAGCGCGCTTGTGGACCTTCGCGCCGGCTCGGCCGTTTCGGCGATGGCGTCAGCGGTCTGAGTCAGGGCCTCGAACATGTCGGGCGGTTTGCTGTCCATGACGATCGTCTGCTCGCGTATCCGGCGACATCTAGCAGTTCAGCCGGGCTCAGCGGCCAGCTGGGTGATCATGCTGGCGGCGGCTGGCGCGGCCAGGCCTCGGCGGCGTGGGCCGCCATGGAGAGCGGGCCGTCCTCGCCGACCTCGGCCGCGAGTCGCCGCAGTCGCGGCAGGCGACGGTGTCGCCGCCCCGGGTCAGCCCGGCCAGCGCCTCCACCCGGTCACCAGGGCCGGGGTCGTCACGGCCCGCGACGAGCAGCTGCCCGCTGACCGGGACGGTTGAAGGCGTAGTCGCGCAGGACGCTCAACACGGTCGCCCGGACCCGGCCGTCCCGGTCTGTGCCACGGAACGCGGCTAAGCGGCCGGATTCAGTGATGTCGCGATCCTAGCCCTGGGATGTAAATAGCTAGTGCGCATTGGGGGTCGTCAGGCAGACTGATCCCAGCGCCGCCGAGGGGGACGAGAAATACCGCTCAGAAAAGCGTTGACGAATGAACTGTGATCGGGCATCGTGGATGGCGACACCGCGCCAATAGTTTCGAGGGGAGTTGAACCGTCATGTCAGGGAAGCCGAGCTGCGCGATCGCCCAATCCCGGGCGTCGTGGTATGGGTTCGCCATGCCCGCCGTGACGGCGAGATTGCACCTGCGAGGTCATGAATCCAGCCGTGACCTGGAGCGGTGGAGCGGGTAGCGCAGCAGTGTCTGTGTCTACGCCGCCCACCTCAGTAGCCGAGGAATGGGCGGTTTTTCGTTCCCGGACATTTATTACGGGTGTAGCTCAACGGTATAGAGCACCGGTCTCCAAAACCGAAGGTTGCAGGTTCGAATCCTGCCGCCCGTGCGTGCCCTGAATGCGTTCAGTGGAATTGTTTTCTGTTAACTCAACAGTGGATGGCATGTATTCAGCAACCCATTTCGGTGGGTCTGCTGGTGATGACCCGGCGCGGCACCGATGTCGTGGTGCCGCGCCGGGATGATCCGGACCGAGGAGACGGCAACCCGCCTACTTCTCCGAGTCGGAGACACCCCGTTCGACTCGGGTGGTCCGGACGCAGATGGGCTTGTGGCGCAGCAGGTAGCGCACCGGTGCGGCATACCGGAGGCGGCGGTTCGAATCCGTCCAGGTCCACGCAGCAGGCGCCGCCCCTGGTTGTGTGGGGGGGCTTGACTCTTGCCTTCCTGGCGTAAGCGGCAGCGCACACGGTTGAAGCCCGTGGGGTCTCCGTTCGACTCGGGGGAAGGCACCACCCGGCCGAGGCACAGCCCCTCCGGCCGGGAGAACGCCCGTGAGGCTGAGGTAGGTAGACCACCGGACTCTCGATCCGGAAGACCGGGTTCAACCCCCGGACGGGCGACGCAACACCAGCATGCGGTCGTGGTGAACTCGGCGGACACGCCGGTCTTCCACACCGGAGAAGCGGGTTCGATGCCCGCCGGCCGCTCTGGTGCAGGGAAGAGGCGGCGGACGCCGCAGTCAACCGGCTGGCACGGTGGCCACCGTGCGGCCTGGGAGCCGCCGGCGTCGAGCGGAAGGCCACCGCCCCTCTTCCCGGCACCTTCTTGGGGGTTCGGCTAACGGCAGGCCGCCGAGCTTTGACCTCGGTCGTGTGGGTTCGAGTCCCGCACCCCCAGCGCCCGTATGCCGCGGTAACCCAACGGCAGAGGTAGCCGGTTCAAGTTCGGCTCAGTGCGGGTTCGACTCCCGCTCGCGGCACGTGTCCTGCCTTCGCTCGACGGGTCGGGTCCCGCGCTGGTACAGGCGGGCAACGCGGGTTCGAGCCCCGCCGAAGGCTCTTCCGAGCGCACCACGCGGTGCGTCTCGCGGCTGTAGCACAACGGTCAGTGCGCCGCCTTGCCATGGCGGAGACCGGGGTTCGACTCCCCGTAGCCGCTCATGTCCAGCAACACCGACGACGAAGAGAGAGGAAGGAGGTGGACCCGGTGACCGCGGTCCTCGTCTTGAACGCTGACCTCGGCCCGCCGCGCCGGGTCACCCTCAAACACACGGTCCGGATGTTGTGCCGCCGGGTCGCCGAGATCCACGACGCCGAACCGGACCGGCTCATCGGTGTCTACCCGATGCCGAAGGTCGTCCGGCTGGCCCGGACGATGGGCGCTGATGTAACCCGGCAACATGGTCGCCTCTGAAGCAGCTCGTCCAGGTTCGAATCCTGGGCTCCCAGCGTCGGCCCTCGTAGCCCAACGGGGAGAGGCAACGGTCTGAGGGACCGTCCCGTGCGCGTTCGAATCGCGTCGAGGACACGTCCATGCCGACGAAGCTCAACAGGTAGAGCAGCCGCCTTGTAAGCGGCAGGCAGCCGGTTCGAGTCCGGCCGTCGGCTCTTCGCCAGCGCAGCACGACGGGTGGTGCGCCGCTTTCGTACAGCGGAGGCAGCCGGTTCGAGCCCGGCCGCTGGCTCGGTGGGTCCGTGACTCGACACGGGAGAGGACGTAGCCGCGGTGGTCTGTGTCCCTCGCGTGCCGGCGACGTACGCGCCGGCTCGTCATCCGGCGGCGAGTGGTGATGCGGGTTCGAGTCCCGCCGGACCCAGACCATGCCCGGGTAGCCCAACCGGCAGGAGGCGCCGCGCTCAAGACGCGGACAGTGCAGGTTCGAATCCTGTTCCGGGTACGCAGCACGTTCTTGGGCCTGTAGCTCCAACTGGTAGAGCAGCGCTTTTGCACAGCGAAGGTTTGTCGGTTCGAATCCGACCGGGTCCACATGTCGACGTAGCTCAGTGGTAGAGCAACCGCCTGTCGATGGCTCGACAAGGTGGACACCGCCACCCGCAGTCCGCACCCCGGACCATGTAACCGAAATACCGCAGTAGTTTCGTGGAGGAGCCAGCCGACAGTAGGCGCCGGCCGCCGTCTCGAAAACGGTTGGGGCTCATGCCCGTGGCGGTTCGACCCCGTCCTCCTCCGCTTCGCGCCGTTAGCTCAGCCTGGTCAGAGCAGGGGCCTCTTAAGCCTCGGGTCCACAGTTCGAATCTGTGACGGCGCACGTCTTCCCCTGGTAGCTCAACGGATCAGAGCAGCGCGGTCGTAACGCGCGGGTCGCGGGTTCGAGTCCTTCCCGGGAGACAGCACGCGCCGTTAGCTCAGTGGGTAGAGCTGCCGCCTTTTAAGCGGAGGGCCGCAGGTTCGAGTCCTGCACGGCGTACTGCGGGGTAGAGCAGTTCGGAGTGCTCGCGGGCCTCATAAGCCCGAGGTCGCCGGTTCGAATCCGGCCCCCGCTCCCGTTCCGTTAGCTCAGCTGGTAGAGCACCGCCTCGACAAGACGGGGGCCCCTGGTTCGAGTCCAGGACGGAACACGCAAGCAGCAGTACCTTGGCGCGGTGGACGAATAGGTAGAGTCACCCGGCTTTCACCCGGGAAGTTGCGGGTTCGAGTCCCGTCCGCGCTGCGCAATGCCCTGGTAGCTCAGTGGATAGAGCGGCCGAAAAACGTTAGCGGTGGCACGGCGGCAGAGTTGCGGATGCACCGGGACCGGGCCTGTGGTGTCGA
The DNA here is from genome assembly GCF_030009775.1 of Actinoplanes sandaracinus. Taxonomy (GTDB): domain Bacteria; phylum Actinomycetota; class Actinomycetes; order Mycobacteriales; family Micromonosporaceae; genus Actinoplanes; species Actinoplanes sandaracinus. The sequence continues at coordinate 10,893 of NZ_JASCTH010000029.1, forward strand.
AGACTACGGGTAGGGAACCTCAGCCCCCGGCAGGGAAGCGCGTTACCTCACCGTCGACTATGGGGACGTGGGTTCGAATCCCACCCAGGGTACGTAACGCATGTCGATCCGGCGTCGCCCAATAGGCAGGGCAGCGGCCTGTTAAGCCGTTCGGTGATGGTTCGAATCCATCCGCCGGAGCAAATATCTGGAGGAGCCGGCTGGCCACGGAAACGCCGCTGGAAACGGCGTACACCCTCGGGGTGTCGTGGGTTCGAATCCCACCTCCTCCGCTCGCGCCGCAGCTCACCTGTAGGTGAGACCTGCCTTGCCGGCAGGCCGGCGCGCATGGTGGCTGTAGCTCATCAGGTCAGAGCGCCAGGCTGTGGACCTGGAGGCGGCACGGTTCGAGTCCGGCCAGTCACCCTCCCGCGGGCGCACCGAAGTTGGAGAATCGGGCCTGGCTGTAAACCAGGCGCTATGGCTGAGGGGGTTCGAATCCCTCCGCCCGCACTCCGCTCGCCGCCCGGCGCCATGATGTCGTACCCGCCGGGCATACTGCCCGCCATGACGCCCTTGACGATCATCAGAGGCGATGCCACCAGCCCGCAGTCCAAGGGTGTGAAGGTCATCGCCCACGTGTGCAACGACATCGGCGGCTGGGGTAAGGGCTTCGTTCTCGCGGTTTCGCGCCGCTGGCCCAAGCCCGAGCGCGACTATCGGGCCTGGCACCGCGGCCGCGCCGGCAACGACTTCGGGCTCGGCGCTGTCCGGCTCGTGCAGGTGCTGCCCGACACGTGGGTCGCGAACATGATCGGCCAACGGGGCATCAAGCGCGGCAGCAGCGGACCACCGATCCGCTACGACGCCGTGCAGCGCTGCCTGACCACCCTCGCCGATCGGGCGACGGAACTCGGGGCCTCGGTGCACATGCCCCGCATCGGGTGCGGGCTCGCCGGCGGACGCTGGGAACGCATCGAACCGCTGATCGCCGACGCCCTGTGCGCCAGGAACATCCCGGTGACCGTCTACGACCACGACTAGCTGCTGCGACGAGCCCGGGAAGGAGGCACAGCATGAACACCGATCATCCTGGGCCGCCGGTGTGGCTGCTCGATGTCGACGGCGTCATCAACGCCAACCGCCCCGGCTGGCACGCCGCACCGCGGCGCTCGATGGTCTACTCCGCGCAGGACCGCTGTGAGTACCGGCTGCGGTGGGCGCCGACCCTGATCCACCGGCTCCGCCGGCTGCACGCCAGCTCCGCCGTGGAGCTGCGCTGGTGCACCACCTGGTGCCCCGAAGCGCACCTGCTCGAGCGGCTCTGGCGACTTCCACCCCTGGCCCGGGCGCTCACCTGCGACCCGGTGCCCAAGGGCACGCACGCTCACCCACTCAAGCTCGACGCCGCTCGGCAAGTCCTCGCCGCCGGCCGGCCGCTGATCTGGACCGACGACGAAGCCGTGCCCACCGACGGCCCCGTCTTCGCGGAGCTGACCGCCCACGGGCAAGCACTTCTGATCGCCCCGTCATCGTCGCGGGGGCTACAGCCGGCCGACCTGGACGCCGTCGAGGCGTTCACCGTCCGGCACGCCCGTCCCTGAGCATCAGGGACGGGCGCCATGCCTTTGTAGCTCAGCGGAATGAACCTGAAGGTCGCCGGTTCGAATCCAGCCGAGGGCACGCACCGCACCGGGCCGCAACACCGTCGATCCGGCCGGTGGCCTCGTGGCGTTCCCGGGGGGAGCGCCCCGCCTGCAAAGCGGGTGACCCAAGGTTCCGCGCGAGGCCTCAACACATGCCATTCACTGTGAGTGACGCAGACGGGCGCAGGATCCCACCTTGCTCCCGTCGCGGCCGGAGATCAGGAGCCTCGTCATCTGGCGACGGTGAAGACTCCGGCTTCACAATCCCGGGAACCCAGGCGAAACCGCCAATCTGAGTCCGAGCTGCCGGGGCCGACCCTAAGATTCAAAGATTGGTTGGCTGAGAATCTGTCGTCGGTTATCTCTAGATGAGCCGGGGGTCCGGTGGCCGGTATCGTCCCGATGGACGTCTTGCACAGCATCCGTACTCGGTTGGTGGCGAGCGTGCTGGCGATTGTGCTGGTCGCCTTCGGCGCTCTGATGGCGATCGCCTCGGTGATGACCCGTGACATGGCGTTACGGCAGGCCGGTGACTACACCGAACAGCTGGCGTTGCGGCAGGCCGGCGTGGTGAGCGGCCAGATCGACGTGGCCGTGCACGCGGCGCAGGAGCTGGCCCGTTCGATGGCGCAACTGAAGAAGTCCGGCATAACCGACCGTGCGGCGATCAGCGCGCTGGTCGAGGCGACCCTCCGCGGGCATCCCGAGTTCTTCGGCATGGCGACCGGCTGGGAGCCCAACGCCTTCGACGGACGTGATCGCCACTTCCGCAACGTCGCGCCCAGCGACGCCACAGGCCGGTTCATCCCCTACTGGTACCGGGACGGCGACGAGCTGAAGAGCGATCCGCTGGTCGACTACGACAAGCCCGGTGCCGGCGACTGGTATCTCAAACCGCGCGAGACCGGCAAGAGCATGGTCGTCGATCCGTACGTCTATCAGGTCGCCGGCGAAGACGTGCTGATGACCACCGCCACCGCCCCGATCATGGTCGACGGCCGATTCCATGGGGTGGTGACGGTAGATTTGGCGCTGGCGGACCTGCGCGCTGCCGTCACCGTGGAGAAGCCGTACGGCACCGGGTATCAGGCCCTGGTGACGGCGGGAGCAGCGGTCGTCGCCCACCCCCAGGAGGACTTGCTCGGCAAGCCGCTACCCGACGCGGGGGACAGGGTGGCCACCGCCGTCGCCGGTGAGCGGCCGGTGCGCTGGGCGGGCGGCGACTCGCACCTGGGGGACACTGCCACCTCGGTTCTGACGGCCGTGCCGCTGGCCACCGGCGACTCATGGGCTTTGCTGGTCGCCGTACCGGAGGACACGATCACCGCGACCGCCGACGACATGCGCAGAAATCTGCTGATCGCCGCGGGGCTGGCATTTCTGGGCGGGGGTGCGGTGGTGTGGTTGCTGGGCACGAGTCTGACTCGGCCGATCCAGCGACTGCGTAACCGGCTGGTCGAGATCGCCGCGGGCGAAAGCGACCTGACGCAGCGCGTGGAGGAGGGCCGCAAGGACGAGATCGGCCAGTTGGGCGCGGCCTTCAACACGTTCACCGACAAGATCGCCACCGTGGTGCGCCAGATCGGCGACCGGGCCGAGCGGCTGACCGGCGCCGCGGTCACCCTCACCACGATCAGTGAGCAACTACGGGGCACCGCCGAAAGCAGCGCCGGCCGCGCGCAGCGGGTCTCCGACGCGGCCGACAAGGTCTCCGACAACATCAACACCATCGCGGCCGGCGCCGACGAGATGAACGCAGCGATCAACGAAATCTCCAACGGCACCACCGAAGCCGCACAGGTGAGCCGCCGCGCCGCCGAAGCGGCTGAGGCCACCACGGCCGGCGTCTCCAAACTCGGCGAATCCTCGACGGAGATCGGCGCGGTGGTAAAGCTGATCACCTCGATCGCTGAGCAGACCAACCTGCTCGCCCTCAACGCCACCATCGAGGCGGCCCGCGCCGGGGAACTGGGCAAGGGCTTCGCGGTCGTGGCGGGCGAGGTGAAACAGCTGGCGCAGGACACCGGCCGGGCCACGGAAGACATCGCCGCCCGGGTCGAGACCATCCAAGCCGACACCGCGGTCGCCGTCGCGGCGATCCAGGAGATCACCCAGGTCGTGGAACGGATCAACGAGCTGCAGACCACGATCGCCAGCGCGGTGGAGGAACAGACCGCGACCACCCAGGAGATGAGCCGCAACGTCGCCGAGGCGGCCAACGGCTCATCGGCGATCGCGGAAACGATCGGCGCGGTCGCCCAATCGGTCCAGGACACGAATGCCGGCAGCAACGCCACCGGCCAGGCAGCCCGAGAGCTGGCGAACCTCGCCACCGAGTTGCAGTCACTGGTCGGCCAGTTCCGGGTCTGACCGTGGCCCCGCGGCCGGTGAGCCCGTAGTCCCAGCCGAAACAACGGCAAGCACCGCGATGTCTGATCGCCGACCCGCCCCCTAGACTGCGGCGGTGAATGGTCGTGAGAGGCGTTCTGCCCATGCGGGGTTCTGGCTGGTAATGGCGTTGGCCGGGGCTGTGGTCGTCGTCGACCAGTTGACCAAGCTCTGGGCTGTGTCGGCGCTCGCCGGGCGGGCGTCCGTCGCGGTCGTCGGTGAGCTGATCCAGCTACGTCTCACCTACAACGCCGGCGCCGCGTTCTCGTTCGCCGAGCGGTTCACCTGGGTTCTCACCCTCATCACCGCCGCCGCGGTGGTCACGATCAGCATCGTCGCTGCGCGAGCCAGGTCGCGCGCCTGGATGGTGTCGTTGGGCTTGATCCTCGGCGGAGCGGCCACACATCTGCTCGACCGCATGTTCCGTGAGCCTGGGCCGGCACGAGGCCATGTCGTCGACTTCATCGACTACTTCGGCTTCTTCGTCGGCAACGTCGCGGACATCTCCCTTGTGGTCGGTGCCGGCCTGGCCGTTCTGCTGCAACTGCGGGGAGTGAGCCTGTCCGGCGCCGCCGAGCCCGCGAGCGGGGCCCAGCCGCCGACGCCGACGCCACGGCGGCAGGCAGAAGGTAGTGACGGGGGAGTTGCGTGATCCCGATCAACAGCGGCCCGAGCCGGCTCGCAGTAGCGTGGCGGCGTGTCCTTGACAGCAGATCTGACCAGCGCTGACCTCAACGAGATCCGGCGGTCCGCACTCGGCGCGGCCGACCCGCTCGGTGTCGCCGCCGATCTGGCGAATGCCGCCGGGTCCGGGCGTCTCGCCGACCCGCGAGACGCGGGCCTCGCGCTGGTGCTCGCCGCGGAGATCGCCGAGAGCCGCACCAAACTCGACGCCGCGCTGCGATATGTGGATGGGGCTCTCGACGCGTACGGCGAACGCGACGACAGCCCGGCCGCTGCGGCGCGGGCGTTGCGGGCGCGGATCCTGTTCCGAGCCGGTCGCGGTGACGAGGCGAACGCCTCGGTCGAGCCGCTGCGCCCGCTGCTCACCCGGTACCCGGACGCGGCGGCCTACGTCACCGCGGCCCTGGCAGCCGGCGATCGCGCCCGCGACGCCGAGAAGTGGCTGACCGAGGCGGTGCAGCAGGTGCTGGCCGATCGCGGCGCCGTGGAACCGGCCGACACCGACGACGCCGACGACGCCGGGGTGCTGTTCTTCCTGCTGCAGCAGCGGCACCGGCTGCGGCACGCGCTCGGCCTGCCGCACGACACGCACGACAATCTCGCCGAGCGGCTGGAGACCAGACTCACCAACGCCGGCGCCCGGTCCGCGGCCGCGCCGGCGGAGGACCTGGTGTTCTGGCAGCGGCCGGAGTTCGACCGGCTGGTGACACAGACCGACGCGTACGGCTCGACGTGGGACGAACACCGGGCGCGGCTGGAGAACGAGCTGGTGCGGCGGGCAGGCGCCGGCCGCACCGACCTGGCGCTGCTGCCGGGCTCAGCCGGCGGCCTGATCGCGCAGGCTGGAGCCGGTGGCGATCCGGTGTCGGCGGAGAACCGGGCCGGGTACGCGCTCACGCTGTCCACCGGCGCCGCACGGATCTCGTGGCCACCGGAGCGGAACGCGGCCTGCTGGTGCGGTTCCGGGTTCAAGTACAAGAAGTGCTGCCTGCCGCGATCCCGCGGCTGACCACCTCGCCACGGCCAGACGCCCCGGCCGGGTCAGGCGATGTCGATGGCGTCGATCTCGGCGAAGTTGGCTCCCTTGCCGTACGAGATGGTGTTGTCTCCGGCTCTGAGGGTCACGGTGCGCTCGGTGACCTGCCAGTTGTCCCAGCCGGTGACGGGGTAGTCCACGGTTCCGGCGGTGGCGCCGTTGACGGCCAGGGTGTGGCCGGCCGCTCCGGCGTCGGAGCCGTTGGCGTAGCGGGTGTAGAGGCGGTAGGTGCCGGCCCGGGGCACGAATACGGTGAAGGTGACCCGGCTGTCGTCGAAGTCGATGCCACCGACGACCGTGCCGTTGCTGGCGCCGCCGGCCGCGTACCGTGCGTTGGCGCGGGTGAAGTCGGCGTCCTCGGCCTCATAGCGGACCTTGGCGCCCTCGACGATGGGCCGGCTGCCGCGCCAATCGAGCCGTTGCGAATACATCGCCCGGTAGGTGAAGTCGGCGTTCCAGCCGTGGAAGACGATCCGGTCCGCACCGTCCGGCCCGACCACGACGTCCTGCCCGCCGGGGCCACGCACGGTGCCGGCGAACGCGTCGGTGGTCATCAGCGGCGCCGGCGCCTTGGTGTACGGCCCGCGCAGGCGCGTCGAGGTGGCGTAGCTGCTCACGTAGCTGCCGTTGCCGAAGAAGTTGGCGGAGTAGAAGAGCACGTACGTGTTGCCGTGCTTCCACAACGTCGGCGCCTCGACGAGCGTGCCCTCGAAAGGCTTGTTCTGTTTGATGAGCGCGGTCTCGGCGCCGGTCCGGCGCAGCCCGTCGGCGCTGACCTGCTGAAGGTGCAGCCAGGTGTCCTGCGCGCAGCAGTTGCCGTCGTTCTTCCACAGGATGTACCGGCGCCCGTTCTCGGTGAACGAGGACGCGTCGATCGCGCCACCGGTCTCCGGGGTGCACACCAGGGCGGTGTCCCGCGGAACGAACGGTCCGCCCGGCGCGTTGGCGGTGGCGGCGCCGATGCACTGCTTGCCGGAGGCGCGGTCGTGGGCCGTGTACCACATGACGAAGCTTCGTGGCCCGGCGGCGAACACCTCCGGCGCCCAGACACCGTGGTCACCGGGCCCGCCAGGCGGGAACGACCAGTCCGGGTCCGCCCATGCGCCCAGTGCCGGCAGCGCGTCGCTCTCGCGCACCGTCCAGTCGACCAGGTCGGTGGAGGTGGCCCACTTGATGTTCCGGCCGTCGCTGTTGGTGGCGTAGGCGTAGTAGGTGCCACCGACCTTCATGATGTCCGGGTCGGCGAAGTTCTCGTCGATGACCGGGCCGGACACGACGGCCGCCGACGACATGGCCGTGGCCGCGACCGTGGCGGTGAGCGGGCCGACGGACAGGGCCAGGGCGGCGGTGACGGCCGTCGCGAGACACCGGAAGCCGAGCCGCGCACGAGGCTGGATCATGGGAGCTCCCCGGGGATCGGTGGAGTCCCATCATGGTCATTCCCCCGGGATTTCTGTCAAGAGAAGCCTGTCGATGAGACTCCGGCGCCCGCGAATGCGGGCGCCGGAGCGTCGCCGGCGGCCGGGGCCGCGGGCACTGCTTACCGCCCGGCCGGCACGGAGATCGACGGCAGGCGGCGGACCAGGGTGCCGACGTCGCGACGGATGGCCGGCAGCAGGGCGTACAACTGATCACCCGGGCAGAGGGTGGCGTCGGCGGCCGGGTTGGCCCGGTTCCAGTCCTGGTGGCCGGCGATGGTGTCGATGGTCGCCTTCACGCCGGACACCGGGTTGACATAGTCGGTCCGGCCCATTGGATCGATCCTGGTGGTGGCGGCGAGCAGGGTCAGGACCAGCTTCAACGAGCGCAGTGCGGCCACGGTGGGCGGAGCCTGCATGAAATTGCCGAGCAGGCAGACACCGATGTTGCCGGCGTTGAAGCCACCCACATGGCTGCCGTTGACCATCATCGGGAGTCCGTCCGCGTTCCGGGCCGGACCGAAGATCGGGATCCGGTCCGGGTCCGAGTAGGTGCCCTCGTAGACCCGCCCGTGGGCGTCGATGAGCAGCTGGTAACCGATGTCGCCCCAGTCCTGGGTGACCGCCTGCTTGTAGTAGATGCCGCGGATGTGCGCGATCGGGTCGGTCTCCGGCACGTCCTCGCCGCTGTGGTGCACGGTGAACGTCTGCACCGGGTAGTACGCCGGTGGGGTGTCCAGGGTGCCGTCCGGGTTGTACCGGTAGGACTCGTCGGCGCCCCACGCCGCTCGGCTCAGGTACCGCGGGCAGAGCTCCGGTGGAGCCGCCACCGGCAACCGGGTCTCCGGAGCGGCCACGGTACGCGCCGGGCCGTCCACCGTGTTGATCTCGACGATGGAGACGGCGTCGCTGCTCACCTCGTAGTCCAGCGCGCCGGCAGCCGGGACCAGCGTATGCGGGCTCGGCTCGGGCCTGTCGGCGCCGCCCGGGCAGCCGGACAGTGCCCGCCACGGCTGCCAGCCGCTCGCGGTGCGCAGCCGCACCGACCCGGCGCCGGCCACGGACAGGTGCGTGAGGGGGATCCGGGGAGTGACCGCCACTCCGGATGGAACGGCGCCCCGCGCGGCGGACAGCGTCTCCGGCACGGTGGCGCCGGCGGCGGCCGCCGGCCGGGTGCCCGCCAGGGCGAGCGGGGCGGTAGCGGCGAGACCGGTGGCGCCGCGCAGCAATGATCGACGAGAAACCATGTCGTCGGACAATAGCGGCGCGTTCTCAGCGTTCGATGCCCGGGTCTCCGACCGCCGCAGAAGTTTGGGTATGCGGTTCATGGGCATCGGCAGGCCTCATGGAGAGCGGTTTTCTGATCGGTGGGCGGTATCGGCTTCGCGAGCGGCTCGGTCATGGAGGCATGTCCGTGGTGTGGCGTGCCGATGACGACGTGCTGGGCCGTGAGGTGGCCGTCAAGGTTCTGTCCGAGCGGCTGGCCGCCGATCCGGCGGTGCTGCGTCAGATTCTCGCCGAGGCGCGGGCCGCGGCGGGCCTGCGGCATTCCATGGTCGTCGAGGTCTACGACTACGGTGAGACGTCGTATCGCGGCCGGGTTCTGCCGTATGTGGTGATGGAACTGGTCGACGGTCGCACGATGGCCGAACTGCTCAGCGGCAACCGGATCCCGTGGCGCCTGGCGGTGCTGATCTGTGCCCAGGTGGCGGCGGCCCTGGCCGCGGCGCATGCCCGGGGTGTCGTGCATCGGGACGTCAAGCCGGGCAACGTGATGGTCACCTCCTCGGGAGTGAAGCTGGTCGACTTCGGGATCTCCGCCGCGGCCGGCGAGCAGGACGGAGCCGACGGTCAACTGCTGGGCACTCCGGCCTACCTGGCGCCGGAGCGCATCGACGGCGGCCCGGTGCGTCCGGAGACCGATGTGTACGCCGTAGGACTTCTGCTTTATCTGAGTCTGGCCGGGCGGATGCCGTGGCAGGCGTCCACCACCACCCAGATGCTCAAGGCCCACTACTACCTCGAGCCGGCGCCGATGCCGGCGGTGCCCGGGCTGCCTTCCGAGGTGGCCCGCCTGGTCCCGCGCTGCCTGGCGAAGAATCCGGATGACCGGCCGGACGCCGCGGAGATCGCCGAGGTGCTCGGCGACATCGCGGGTCTCCCGCCGGCCACCCTTCTGACGGCGGCGGCCGCGACCGAGACGGTCGCAGTTCCCCGGCGGTGGCGCGGTCGTGCCGTTGCCCGGGCCTCGACCCGCGCGGTCCGTGTCCCCGGCGGCCGCAGAACCCTCGCCGCGGCCGGTGTCGCCGCCGCGGTGGCCGCCGCCGGTCTCACGGTGTGGACGGGCGGCGATCCTCGTGTGCCGCCACCGGCGGCCGCCGGCTCGGCGCAGGGCGCCTGCGCCGTTGAACCGGCACCTGGCCAGGGCGACACCGCACAGTCTCCGTCGTCCGCGCTGACCGCGGCCGGGTGCGGGCCGGAGCCGGTCACGCCGTCTCGCTCGGCGGTCGCGCCCGAGGTCGTCCGGCCGGCCACCGCGCCGGTCGTCCGGCCCAATGCGGGAAATGCGGGATCCGCGACGACCGGTTCCCCCGCCACGCCGAAGAACGGGAGCAAGGGCAAGGGGAAGACGAAGACAGAGAGCACGGCGAAGAAGAAGGAGACCAAGGGCAAGAGCTCTTGATCGCTCGTACGGGCGGACCTGCTCGGTCATGTCAGGGCCGGGCGCAGCCGCCGGAGGCGTGGGGCGAGCCTGGCACGTTTCGTCGCTGACGAGCCGGGTAGGTACGGGCATGGATAGCGGTCCATGGTGTGCCTGCGGAGAGTGTGGGGATCCCGCGACGGAGTCGGTCGACGCGTTCGCCGACCTCGACACCGGGGCCGTCGACGTGGCGGTGCGAGGCTGCTGGGGCCGCCGATTGTGGCGGCAGGCGTTTCAGGCGCTGAGCAGGTGCCTGGCAGCGCACCCCACCGGCCTGGTGATCGATCTGCACCACCTCGGCGACCGTCGTGCGTTCAGCGCACCGTTGTGGCTGACCGCCCGCGCGCAGGGCGCCGGAATGCAACCGCCGGTACCCGTTCTGGCCTGCCTCCCGGCGTCGGCGCCCCTGGCGGCCCGCCTCGACCGGCGGGAAACACGCGAGCATGTCCCGATCTTCGCCACGACGTGCCACGCCCATACCGCTCTGACCGGGCGCCGGGAGCCGGCGGACCGGCTGCGGCTGTCGCTGCCGCCACGGTGCGAGGTCGCCGCCGCGGCCGCGCGGCAGGCTGTCGCGGACGTGTGCCGTTCTTGGCATCTGCCCCGCTTGGCGCATCTGGCCCGGCTGGTCGTCTCGGAGTTGGTCGCCAACGCGGTCGAGCACGCCGACCCTCCGATCGAGGTGTGCCTCTCCCGGCTCGGTGCCGCCTCACACAGCTACGGGATGCACCTGGCCGTCTACGACGCCAATCCCCGGATTCCGGCCCGGCCGCGGCCGGACCGAACGCCACCTCCCTCCTGGGATCAGCGCGGTATGGGGCTGCGCGTCGTCGACGCCGCCGCTTTCTCCTGGGGAGCGTTACCGACGCGGACCGGCAAAATGGTGTGGGCCACCCTGCATGACCGGCCGAACCAGATGTTCTCGGCCGGCCGAGCTTGAACGGGCGCATTTCGGCTGATCGGTGTGCTGCCGCGGCCGCTGTCGGCCTACAGTACGGCCATGGTGGGCTCGAAGGATGACCCGTGGGTGCTGCGGACACCGCCTGGATCGTCGCAGTACACGATGTACCGCGACGAGGAAGCCGACCCGCCGGCGCTGGTCTGTCAGGTCGGCGCCACGAGGCTGACGTACCAACTGCGGGCCGTTGAGGATCTTCACGCCTGGCTGCGGGAACAGGGGGAGTGGGTCCCGCTCGGCGCCGCTGACGAGAACAAACCCGCCGCCGATGGCACGGTGGAAGCGTGGGGCCGGTCCGGGGACAATCCGGTCGGCGGTTGGTACGGGCTGCGCAAGGGCTACCGTGGCCGGTTCGGCATGTATCTGCCTCCCCTGCTGGAGGAGCTCGGTCTGGCGGAGCTGACCCACGACGCCCGAAACAACCGGATCCGCGCCGTCTGAGGGCGGCGAGGCCAGGACAGGGACTATCAACGGAATCCGCCCGGGCCTTCACGGGCGGCGCTGCGGTGGGCATACTCGCCGTCCTGCGGCCACCGCGGCCGTGGAAATCGAACCCGTTGCTGGGGCACATCGGTTCGGCGTCAGCTCTTGAGCGAGGCGATGACCATGGACGGGGTCCAGAGCAGCGCGTACACCGCGACCATGGCGAGTGCCGCCGGATCGGGTGCGTCGCGGTAGACGGCGAGGTAGGTGGCGCTCAGCGCGAGCAGGGTCACCAGGTTGAGCGCGCGCATGCCCCGGGCGGCGCGGACCCGTACGGTGCCTTTGCGGCGGTTGGTCTTGGGGGTGACGAACCAGGTCTGGGCGGTGTTGCGGAAGCCTTTGATGTTGGCGATGGCGTAGGTGTGTACCACCGACAGGGCGATCCAGCAGGCGGCCGGAATGTAGACCAGATTGATCCACTCCCGTTTCTTGACCGTGGTCACGATGAGCGGTGCGATGCCGCTGAACAGTGTCAGCAGCGCGACCGGGGCCAGCGCGTACCCGACGATCCGCGCCAGGGCGCCGGGGGCGGGCGTCGCCCAGCCCGCCTCGGCGCCGATGAGGGTGACGGCGACGACGAAGAGACTCCACAGTGCGGAGACCTCGATGCCGAGGGCGGCGGTGTAGTAGGCGTTCTGCCGCAGCAGGCTCAGCTTGGTGCGCAGGCTCAGCCGGGAGCGCAGGACGGGCCGGAAGTACTCCTTGAAGGTGCGGGCCGAGCCGATCGCCCACCGTTCCTGCTGCCGGCGGAAGGCCTTGTAATTCGGCGGGACCTCCCCGACGTTCCCCACGCTCTCCAGATAGACGCCCCGGTAGCCGGCCAGATAGAACCGGTTGGACAGGTCGATGTCCTCGGTGAGATGCCCGGCCTGGAAACCGCCCACGGCGTGGAGCGCCCGCAGGTCGAACATGGCGCAGCAGCCGGTGAACAGGATCATGTCACCGAGTCGCTGGCGGCCCGGCAGATCGGACAGGTAGCAGGCCTCTTCGTTGAGGGCCAGGCAGCGTTGGAAGTGGTCGGTGCGCCCGTAGTGGTAGAGGCGTTTGGTCTGCACGTACCCGATGGCGGGATCGGCGTCGATCACCTCCAGGCAGCGCTCGATCGCGTCGGCCTGCGGGCGCCAGTCGGCGTCGAGCAGGTACATGTGGGAGAAGCCGCGCTGCCGCAGGTATCGCTCCAGGGTGGACAGGTTGCCGGCCTTGAACCCGTCGTTGTCCGCACGGTGGAAGACGACGAACCTGTCGGACTCCCATAGTTCGATGTCGGTGTCGGCGTACCGGGCGTCGTCCACCCGTACGCAGCCGCGTTCGGCGGCGAGGCTGCGCAGCAGGGCGATCGTCTCGGGGTCTTTGGAGTCGTCACCGACGATGATCGTCTTATTCTGGTACGACAGACGCTCACAGGCCGCCACGGTGTCGGCGATCACTTCGCGCTCATTGAACGACACGATGACGACCGCGACCGCGGCGTCGGACCGGGCGGCCGCGGTGGGCGGGCGCCGGCGGGACAGCGCACCGAAGGCGTAGGAATAATTGTAAACGGCAAAGAACCCGAAATATAGAAGCAACAGAATGGGTACGGTCAGGAGCAGCATCGTAATCAGCATTCTACGGAGGATACGTGAGAGCGCTCTCTGCAAATCGACACAATGTGAAGAACTAACGGCTCGTTAAGGTTCTGTGAGCCGATTGAGCGGGCCTGGTGCGCCGTGGTCGTCGGCTGCTGTCGCATCGCGATGGTCGCTGCGGGGCGGCAGCGAGGGGTTGGTGATGGGCAGTTCAGGGGCAATGCCCGGACATTCGGAGCGGGGTGCGGCCCGCGGGAATCCGGGTCGACTCGGGACGCGGTCGGCATCGACGGTCCCGATTGTCGTTCGATGAGTGCCGCGTGACGAAGGACATATAACGTGCTCGATCACGCCGGAGATAGGCGACTCGTATGCCATTGCCCATGCTCCTTCACCCCCGTCTTCGTGGGCCGACTTCGTGCGTGTCACATGGTGCGGGCAGTCGGCGCAGGCCAAGTGGTCGCATAAGCCTGTGCGGTCAAACGCCTGGATTCACGGGGCGTGGCTCGCACAGCATTTGCCGATACGTTAAATCTTGACATTCCGAATTCTTTTTTCTGTCACTCCATCCAACTCCGGCGACGGAAAGACCTCACAGTTCGCCTACGGGCACGGCCTCGGCCTGCCGGGCGTTGCGCACGCCGCGACGGGTGACTGCAGCGTCCTCGCCGTCGCAAGGCGCGGTTCCATCGGTCGGTGGTCGCGCACGGGCGAAGGCGAGCCCCAGTCGCGACCGGCTCCGGGTCAGCCCTGCACGGGCGTACAGCCGAGCATGCCGCCATGGCGGCTTGCGGCCCACGGGTGGCTCCGTGTCATCGGTGGGCGGGGCCGGACCGCGCGAGGTGCAGTATCAGTGGAAAGATCGATATGAACCTTTGGTGACGATGCAGGTGTTTCGCGTTGAACACCCGAAATGGTGGCTTAGGGTGACGTCGACCAGTGGATTCGTGAGTGCCGTTCGACTTGCTGGTGGCGGCGGCCTTAGTCATGTGGTGTGCGCTCAGGCCTGGAGCCCCGGTGCCGACGGTGCCGTGTCAGGCGAGAGGTACGGACGTGACGGGGAACCGTGGATGGGGACAGTGGTGTAGAGACCGAAAGGTTTCCACGAAGGTGCTCGCGGTCGCCGTGGTCGCGGTCGCCGGTGTCATGGCTACCGGGGCGTTGAGCATCGCCGGTATCGCTGAGCTGCAGAACAGCCGGAACGCCGAGATCGCCGAGGTGCTTCCGTACAGCACGAATCTGAACGCTGCCGCGCTGGCGGCGAAGGCGGCGGCGAACGACGAGCGTGGTTTCCTGCTGAAAGGCGACACCGACTTCAGCGAGGAGGCGCTCGGCCGTAAGAAGACGGTCGACGCCGCGCTGGCCGCTGCCCGAGCGGTCGCCGATCCGGCGGAAGCGGGGCGAATGACCGCTATCCAGGCCGCCACCGACAAATGGTTCGCCGCACTGGAAGCCGAGTTCACCCTCTATCAGACGCGGCCCGATGAGGCGACCACGCTCGCCCTGGGCGACAACCGGGACCTGCGCAAGGCGTACGAGACGCTGCTCGGCGAGGAGGTCGGCTATGCCAATGCCGCGTTGCTGGAGGGCAAGGAATTCGACGCGACGGTGTCGCAGACCCGGACGGCGATCATCATCGCGGCGATCACCGTGCTCGTGGTCGCGCTCGTGGCCGCGTTCTACGTCGCGCGTCTGCTCGTCCAGCCCCTGCGCCGCGTCGGCCAGGTCCTGGACCAGGTCGCCGAAGGAGATCTCTCCGGCGACCCCCAGGTCCACCAGCGCGACGAGGTCGGGCACATGGCCGACTCCCTGCGCCGGGCCACCGGCACGCTGCGACAGACCGTCACCGACCTGACGGCACACGCGCAGACCCTGGGCGTCGAGGCCCAGGCGCTGGCCCAGACCAGCCGGCGGAGCTCGTCCAGCGCGGACCAAGGCGCCCGGCAGGCCGCTACCGTCGCCGACTCGGCCGCGACCATGTCGCACAACATCCAAACGGTCGCGGCCGGCGCCGAGGAGATGGGCGCGTCGATCCGCGAGATCAGCGAGAGCGCCACGCAGGCCGTGCAGGTGGCGTCGCGGGCGGTCGAGGTGACCTCGAACACCAGCGCGGTGATGGCCAAGCTGGGTGAGTCATCGACGGAGATCGGAAACGTGATCAAGACGATCACGGCGATCGCCGAGCAGACCAACCTGCTCGCCCCGAACGCCACCATCGAGGCCGCACGCGCCGGCGACATGGGCAAGGGCTTCGCGGTCGTCGCCAGCGAGGTCAAGGATCTGGCTCAGGAGACCGCCCGGGCCACTGAGGACATCGGTACGCGAGTGGCGGCGATTCAGGCCGACACCGCCGGGGCGGTCGCCGCGATCGAGGAGATCAGCGAGATCATCGGCCAGATCAACGAGTTCCAGACCACCATCGCCTCCGCGGTGGAGGAGCAGACCGTCACCACCAACGAGATGAGCCGCAACGTCAGCGAAGCGGCCTCCGCGGGCACCCGGGTGGCCGACACGATCAAATGCCGTCGCCTCTTCCGTCCAGGAGACCACGACCGGCGTGGCCGAGGCCGACCGGGCCGCCAGCCAGCTGGCCGACATGTCCGGCGACCTGCGCCGGCTCGTCGACCGGTTCCGGCTCTGACCGCCGGTCTCGTCGCCGGACCGACGTGCCTCAGAGGTGACTACGGCGTTGAAGGACGAGCGCCGCCTGGACACGTGAAGATCATCGACTCGACATGTGCGGGCCGCTCTGCGCCGCTGGATGCGCGGCTACGGTCGGACGCCATGAGCACGCTGCCCCACTGGGCCGACCCCGCCGTACCGGACACGGACCTCGACCCGCAGGGTCTCAGCCGGCGCGGCATGCTCCGGCGGGCCGGATTGTTCGGCGCGGCGTTCGCCGCGACCGCCGCCCTGCCCGCCGCGTCGCCCGCGGCCGCCGCGACGACCGCCGGCTCCCCGCCCGGCGACGGCCCGGACCTGGTCTACCTGGTCGGCGACCATCACGTGCACACCCAGTACAGCCACGACGCGAAGTACACGCTCGCCCAGGCGGCCCGGCGGGGCGCGCAGTACGGGCTCGACTGGATGGTCTGCACCGAACACAGCAACGTCGGTCACGACACCACCGGCGCCGCCCTGGAGCACGCCGACATCGTCGCGGCCCGCGCCGAGAACCCGCGCCTGCTGATCTTCCAGGGCCTCGAGTGGTACATCCCGGGCGCCGAGCATGCGACCGTCTTCACCCCGCCCGGCAGGCACGAGGCCGAGGTGCTGCGACAGTTCGAGCGAGCGTTCGACGGCAAGCTGCGCGGCCGTACCGACGGCGTCGCGGCGAACGAGGCCCTGGCCGTCGCCGCCATCCGCTGGCTCGCCACCCAGAAGGCCGCCGGCTACATCGACGACGCGCTGGTCCTGGCCAACCATCCGTCGCGGCTGGGCATCGACTCCCCGCACGAGCTGCGCGCGTGGCGCGACGCCGCACCCGACATCATGATCGGTATGGAGGGTGCGCCGGGCGCTCAGGGCGCCGCCCTGCCGGGCCTGCGGGGAGCCGGCGGCATCCGTGGCGAATACGAGAACAAGCCGTCGGCCCAGTCGCATCCCGGCTATCCGGCCGAGGCGTACGTGACCTACGGCGGTTTCGACTGGATGACCGCCACCGTCGGCGGCCTGTGGGACGCGATGCTCGCCGAGGGGAAGCTCTTCTCGATCACCAGCAACTCCGACAACCACCGCACCGTGTACGACACGCTGCGCAACGGCGATTATCCGGCCGGCGCCGGGTTCGACACCCTCGGCAAGGTGCCCGACCCGGTGGAGACCGGCGCCGCGCAGCCGGGCAGCGACTTCTGGCCGGGACAGTTCAGCCGTACGCACGTCGGCGTGACGCGGTACGGCTACCGCGAGGTGATGGCCGGTCTGCGCGCCGGCCGGGTCTGGGTCGACCACGGTCAACTCGTCGACGGCCTGGACGTGCGGCTGACGTCGTCCCGCGGCCGGTCGGCGACCCTGGGCGGCCGGCTCCGGGTGCGCCGCGGCGAACGGGTCACACTGACCGTCACCGTGCAGAGCGCGTCCCGCCCGAACTTCCACGGCATCCTGCCGCGCCTGGCCCAGCTGGACGTGATCCGCGGCGCCGTCACCGGCCGCCCGGCGAACCTCGACTCCTGGCGGGCGCCGGACACCGCCGTCGTGAAGACGATGGACGTCGCCCGGGGCACCGGCCGCTACACGGTTCGCGTCCCCCTCGGCGCGGTCACCACGGCGGGGTACGTCCGCGTCCGCGGCTCGGACGGCAACCGGCACGGCGCGGGCCTGCTCGGCGCCCGTGTCGACCCCCGTGGGCCGGTCGCGCACACGCCGGGCGACGGCGACCCGTGGCGGGACACCTGGCTCTACACGAACCCGATCTTCATCGACGTGTCCTGAGAACCGGCCGGCGGACGAGCCCTCGGGGCGCGACTCCGTCACACCACTCGTGCCGTTCCCTGCGGACTGGTGCCGCGAGCACGTTCATGGCGTCCCGGTAAGGCCGGGGAAGAGCCGAGGGCGGCTTCGCGTATGAGGATGGTCGCTGGTGTGTCAGTCGACACGTCTACGACATTCAGCCGTCAGTTCCCGTTCTTCGCCCGTAGCTTCGGATGCTGCCGCGGACGGTTCAGCGATGTGCGCCCGGCCGATGGTGAACCAGAGGTGGAGACGGAGTGCGCTCGGTGACCGTGACGACTGATCTGCGACTGATCGAGCTTCCCGAGATCGCTTTCGCGCCGGAGGCCCCGGCGGTGTTCCGCTCCCGATCCGCGCCGATCCGCCGCACGCTTGTCGACATCCTCGACGCGACGGTGCGGGCCCATGCGGGATCCCACGCGATCGACACCGGCACCACGACCCTGACCTACCAGCAGTTGGCCGCCGAGGTCGAGGCGTTGCGCGCGAGGCTGTGCGAGCGCGGGGTGGGCGTCGGCGATCGGGTGGGCATCCGGATCTCCTCCGGTTCGGCGGAGCTCTACCTCGCGATCCTCGGTGTGCTGGCGGCCGGCGCGGCATATGTGCCGGTGGACGCGGACGATCCGGAGGAGCGCGCCGAGCTCGTCTTCGCCGAGGCCGGCGTCTGTGCCGTCCTCGGCGATGGCTTGACCGTGACGGTGCGCCGTACCCCCGAAGGGCTGCCCGGACGGCCGGGCCCGGCCGACGACGCCTGGATCATCTTCACCTCCGGATCCACCGGCACCCCGAAGGGGGTGGCGGTCTCGCACGGCGCCGCCGCCGCATTCGTGGACGCTGAGGCGCACCTGTTCCTCGTCGACGACGACGTCGAGACGCTCGGCCCGCGGGATCGTGTCCTGGCGGGCTTGTCGGTGGCCTTCGACGCGTCCTGCGAGGAGATGTGGCTCGCCTGGCGGCACGGCGCCTGCCTGGTGCCCGCCGCCCGATCGCTGGTCCGCAGCGGCGTCGACCTGGGTCCATGGCTGGCCGAGCAGCGCATCACGGTCGTCTCCACGGTGCCGACGCTCGCCGCTCTGTGGCCGGCCGAGGCGCTCGAGGACGTCCGGCTGCTGATCTTCGGCGGGGAGGCGTGCCCGCCCGAGCTGGCGGAGCGGCTGGCCGTCGAGGGGCGCGAGCTGTGGAACACTTACGGCCCGACCGAGGCGACCGTGGTGGCCTGCGCCGCGCGGCTGACCGGCGAGGCGCCGGTGCGTATCGGACTGCCGCTCGACGGCTGGGAGCTCGCCGTCGTCGATGAGTCCGGTGATCCGGTCACCATGGGGGAGACCGGCGAACTGGTCATCGGGGGAGTCGGCTTGGCGCGATACCTCGACGCGGACAAGGACGGCGAGAAGTTCGCGCCGCTGCCCGCCCTGGACTGGGCGCGGGCGTACCGCAGCGGCGACATCGTGCGCGCGGAGCCCGAAGGGCTGCTGTTCCTGGGCCGCGGCGACGAGCAGGTGAAGCTCGGCGGCCGCCGCATCGAGCTGGGTGAGGTGGACGCCGCGCTGCAGGCGTTGCCCGGCGTAGCCGGCGCGGCGGCCGCGGTGAAGCAGACCGCCGCGGGCAACCAGCTCCTGGTGGGCTATCTCGTGCCCCGCGACAGCGGCGGCTTCGACGTCGAGGCCGCCACGCGGCGAATCCGGGCGCAGTTGCCGGCCGCGCTCGTCCCGCTGCTGGCCGTCGTGGACGGGCTGCCGACCCGGACGTCGGGAAAGGTGGACCGGGCGGCGCTTCCCTGGCCGCTGGCCGTCACCGACGCGTCGAAGGTGCAGGAGCTGACCGCGGCGCAGGAGTGGCTCGCCGGTGGCTGGGAGGAGATCCTCGGGATCCGCCCCACCGAGCCGGGCGCCGACTTCTTCAGCAGCGGGGGGAGCAGCCTGAACGCGGCGCAACTCGTGGCCTGGATCCGGCGGGCGCACCCGCGGGTGTCGGTGGCCGACATCTATCAGAATCCCCGGCTGTCGCAGATGGCGACGGTGCTCGACGGGCTCGGCACGGAGACGACGGTCCGCCGAGAAGTACAGCCCACGCCCCGGCGGGCCGGGCTCATCCAGGGCCTGCTGATGTTGCCGATGCTGGGGCTGGTCGGGCTCCGCTGGCTCACGGTCCTCGCCGCGTCGGGCAACGTCCTCGCCCTCGTCGCGCCGGAGTCGCCGGCGCCGACGACCTCCTGGTGGTGGATCGCCGCGGGCTGGGTCGCGCTGTTCAGCCCGCCGGGACGGATCGCGTGCGCGGCCGCGGGAGCCCGGCTGTTGCTGCGCGGTGTCGGCCCGGGCGAGTACCCGCGTGGCGGAGGCACTCACCTGCGACTGTGGGCGGCCGAACGGTTCGCCGAGCTGACCGGCGCGACCGGCGTCGCCGGGGCGGGCTGGATGATCACGTACGCGAAGGCGCTCGGCGCACGCCTGGGCCGGGACGTCGATCTCCACTCCGCGCCGCCGGTCACCGGACTGCTGAAGCTCGGCCGCGGTGCGGCGATCGAGCCGGAGGTCGACCTCTCCGGCTACTGGGTCGACGGTGACATCGTTCGCATCGGCATGGTGCGCGTGGGCGCCGGCGGCCGGGTGGGTTCCCGGAGCATCCTCATGCCCGGCGCGCGGGTCGGCAAAGGAGCGAACATCGCCGCCGGCTCCACCGTGACCGGGGCGGTGCCGGCGAATCAACGCTGGGCCGGCTCACCGGCCGTTCCCGCCGCCGACAAGGGCGCGACGACCTGGCCGGCGCAGCGTCCGGCTCGCTCCCGCCTGAGTACGCGGTTCTGGGTGGCCGCCTACAGTCTGACCGCGCAGGTGCTGGGACTGGTGCCGGTCGTGGCGGCGCTGCCGGCGCTCGCCCTGTTCGGCTGGGTGCTCGCCGACGAACTCACGCTGGGTGCCGCGCTGATCGTCGTACCGGCCGCGTCCGTCGCCTATCTCGTCGGTTACGCCTTCGTCGTCCTGGTGGCCGTCCGCATGCTCGGTGTCGGTCTGCGGGCCGGATTCCACCCCGTCCAGGGGCGGGTGGCCTGGCAGGTGTGGACGACCGAGCACCTGATGGGGATGGCACGGGTTGCGCTGTTCCCGATCTATTCCAGTCTGTTCACGCCGGTGTGGTTGCGACTGCTCGGCGCCAAGGTGGGCCGCGGTGTGGAGATCTCCACGGTGCTCGCGGTCCCGGCGATGACGACCGTTGACGACGGGGCGTTCCTGGCCGACGACACGAGGGTCGCCACGTACGAGCTCCGCCACGGCTGGCTGCGGGTCGCCCCGGCCCGGATCGGCAAGCAGGCGTTCCTCGGCAACTCCGGCATGGCGGCGTCCGGCCGGTCAGTTCCCAAACGGGGCCTCGTCGGGGTGCTCTCGTCGGCACCGTACAAGGCGAAGAAGGGTTCGTCGTGGCTGGGCGCCCCGCCGATGCCGCTGAGCCGCATCGTCGAGGCGGCCGACGCCGGGCGCACCTTCGACCCGCCGCCGCGGCTGAAGCTGGCCCGGGCCGCGATCGAGCTGTGCCGCGTCATTCCGGTGATCTGTGCCGGCGCGTTGGCGGTTCTGGCACTCGCCACGCTGGGGTCCCTCTGGCAGGCCGCCGGCGGGCCGGCCGCCGCCCTCGCCGCCGGGCCGGTGCTGTTCGCCGCGGCGATCGTCGCCGCGCTGACCGCGACGGCCGCGAAATGGCTGCTGGTCGGCCGGTTCCGGGCGACCGAGCACGCATTGTGGACGTCGTTCGTCTGGCGCAACGAACTCGCCGACACCTTCGTCGAGGTGCTCGCCGCGCCCTGGCTGTTCCGTCTCGCCACCGGAACACCGCTGCTGACCATGTGGCTGCGAACGCTCGGTGCGAAGGTCGGCCGTGGCGTGTGGCTGGAGACGCTCTGGCTGCCAGAGTACGATCTGGTCCGGCTCGGACCCGGCGCGACCGTGAACCGGGGGTGCGTGGTGCAGACCCACCTGTTCCATGATCGGATCATGAGCATGGATGAGGTCACTCTGGGCGCGGGCGCCACTCTCGGCCCGCACGGGATCGTGCTGCCCGGCGCGAGCATCGGCGCCCGGACCACCGTGGGGCCTGGCTCCCTCGTCACCCGCGGTGACGTCGTGCCCGGGGACACCCGGTGGCTCGGCAATCCGATCGCGACCTGGCCGGCGATGGCCTCCCGCCGGGCATGACCCCAGCGGCCGCGCCGGTCGGCGCCTCGCCGGGCGCTGACCGCTCGACCGACCCGTACCTGCCGGAGCACGGCAACGGCGGCTATCGGGTGCTTCACTACGACCTCGACCTCGACTACCGGGTGGTGTCGAACCGACTGGACGCGAAGGCGACGGTCACCGCGCGGGCCGTCCAGCCGCTGTCGCGGTTCAGCCTCGACCTCGCCCGGCTCCGCGTCCGGGACGTCCGGGTGGACGGGCGCCCGGCGAAATTCGACCATCGGTCGGGCAAGCTCCGGATCAAACCGGAGCGGCCGATCGGCTACGGCGCCACCTTCAAGATCGAGGTGCGGTACGGCGGCAAACCGGTGCCCGTATCCGGCCGGTGGGGCGACATCGGCTGGGACGAGTTGACCGACGGCGTGCTCGTCGCGAGCCAGCCGAACGGGTCACCGTCCTGGTTCCCGTGCAACGACCGGCCCGACGACAAGGCCACCTTCCTGGTCACGCTCACCGCCGCGTCGCCGTACACGGTGCTGGTCACCGGCGACCTCGTGTCCCGGCGCCGGGGGGCGGGCACCACCACCTGGGTGTACGAGCGCGACGAACCCACCGCCCCCTACCTCATGAGCGTCCAGATCGGCCGCTACGACCTGGTGGAGCTGGCGGCCGGTGGCGTGACCCAGCGGGCCGCGATCACGCCTGGTGTACGAGGCGCCTTCCAGCACGACTTCGCACGGCACGGCGAGATCATGACAGTCCTGGAGTGGTTCTTCGGGCCGTACCCGTTCCGGGAGTACGTGGTGGTGGTCGCCGACGACGAGCTGGACGATCCGGTCGAGGCGCAGGGCATGGCCGTCTTCGGGCGCAACCACCTCGACGGACGGCGCACCCACGAGCGGCTGGTCGTGCACGAGCTCGCCCACCAGTGGTTCGGCAACAGTCTCACGGTCGCGGACTGGCGGCACATCTGGCTCAACGAGGGCTTCGCCACGTACGCCGAATGGTTGTGGTCCGGAGCCTCCGGCGGCCCGTCCACGAACGCCCACGCGGCCCAGTGGCACGCCTGGGTGGCGGCACGCCCGGCGACCATCACCGTCGCCGACCCGGGCGTGGACCGGATGTTCGACCCGCTCGTCTACAAGCGCGGCGCGCTGACGCTGCACGCCTTGCGTGCGAAGGTCGGCGAGGAGGCGTTCTTTGCGCTGCTGCGCTCGTGGGTCGCGGAGCACCGCCATCGAACCGTGACAACCGAGCAGTTCCGGCGACACGCCGGCCGATTCGCGGCCGGGCCTTTGGACGAACTGTTCACCGCGTGGCTCGACCGCCCGGCACTGCCGCCGCTCCCCGGCATTCTCTGACTCTGTTGTCCGCGAGAGGCTGGGGCGTGGCCAGGTCGGGCGGCTCCCGCGCCGGCCGCGTGAGCGTCGGGGATCAGACCCGGAACTCCGCGATGGCGGCGCGCAACGCCGTGCTGGCATCGGCCAGCTCGCTGGCGGCTGTCCGGGCGTCGTCCACGTCGCGGGCCGCGGCGTCGGTGCTCTGTGCCAGCTCGGCGATCGTATGAGCGATCTCCTCACTGCTCTGCGCCGCCTCACTCAGGCCGCCGTTGATGTTCCGGGTGGCGACGTTCTGCTCTTCGATGGCCACCGACGTGGTCTCCTGGAAGCCGTCGATGCGGCGGATCACCTCGCTGACCGCATTGATGGCGGTGCCGGCCGACTCGGTCTCGGCCTGGATCGCCTGCACCTTGGCGGTGATGTCACCGGTGGCCTTGGCCGTCTCCTGCGCCAGGTCCTTGACCTCGCCGGCGACCACGGCGAAACCCTTGCCGTGCTCGCCGGCGCGGGCCGACTCGATGGTGGCGTTCAAGGCGAGCAGGTTGGTCTGTTCGGCGATGCCGTTGATGAGACTCACGATGGTGTTGATCTCGGCGGACGACGCGCCGAGACGGGCGATGGTCTCCCCGGTGCTGCGGGTGGTGCTCACCGCCTCCCCGGCGGCTTGCATCGCCGCGTCGGCGCTGGTGGAGATCCGGGCCATGGCACTGCCGATCTCCACGCTTCCGGAGACCACCGACCGAAGGTTGTGCAGAACGTTGTCCGCGGCAGTGGAGACCTGGCCGGCTTTGGTCCGGGCGTCGGCGGCCGACGTCGCCATGTGCTCGGACACGCCGGACAGCCGCACGGAGACGCTGCCCACCGAATCGGCGCCGTCGAGCACTTGGCGTACCGCCGACTGAAGGGCGGATGTGCTGCGATCCACGGCCCCGGCGAGAACACCCAACTCATCGGAACGATCCAGCTGGACCCGTGCGGTGAGGTCGCCGTCGGCGAGCCGGCCGAGTACCCCGACCACGGTGCGTAACGGCCGCACGATCGATCGGGTCACCGTGATGCCCGCCAGCACCGCGAGCAGCACCGCTGCCGTCAAGGTGCCGCCCAGCATCGTGTTGCTGACCGTGCGAGTCTGTTCCATGTCTTCGCGCAGAGCGATGTTCCTGTCCTGCATCGCTTTCTGCAACCGGTCAGTGATCTCGAGAGTGTCGACGTACGCGTCATGCGAACCGCCCAAATTGACGATCTGCATTGCGGCGGCGCGCCCGGCCAGCGTGTCCTTGCGCAGATGTTCGACGATCTCGTCATCGGCGGTGAAGAAGTCGTCCCAGGTCTGTCGCAGCGGTGCTGCGAGGGTTCGCTCGTCCGGCGCCAGCGCGGCAGCCTCGAGTGCGCTCAGTGACTCGTAGAGCGCGGCCTTGGATTTGATCTCCCCATTACGGTTGTACGCGTCGTCCTTGGTCGCGGCGACGCCACCGATGACGCCGGCGTCGGCGATCACCAGCCCCTGCCAGCCGGTCACGTCAGCGACGTTGTAGAGGAACTGCTGGACCGCTTCGCGGGCATGCGTCAGCTCATCGACCTGTCGCTGCGCCCGATCTTGGTTCCGCAACCCGAACCAGCCGGCGCCCGCGGTCATCGTCAGCAAGACGATGAGCAGACCGAAGCAAAGGCCGAGGCGGCCCCCCACTCGAAGACGGCTCAGCATGAGTTTCAGCATGCCATCGGACTACGGCGGGCGATGCGGAACGTGCACTCTCGCCGTATCTCCGGCGTCCGCCACCCCACGGCCCGGCCCCCAGCGGGCTCAGGACCGCATCGGCTTGCCCGTGCCGTGGCCCGAAGCGCCTGTCGCTCACTGGTTGAGGTAGGCCAGGACGGCCCGGACCCGGCGGTTGGCGTCGCCGTCCGGCGGCAGGCCCAGCTTGGTGAAGATGCTGCGGGTGTGTTTCTCGACGGACACCGGAGCCAGGAAGAGGGCCGCGCAGATCGCCGAGTTGGACAGGCCCTGCGCCATCAGGGCGAGGACCTCACGCTCGCGTGCGGTGAGCCCGGCGATGCCCTGGTTGCGGCTGGTCCGGGCGAACAGGTGGTGGACCACTTCCGGATCCATGGCGGTGCCGCCCTGGCCATGACGATCAGCGATCGAGCCCGGGGCTGGCACTGATGCGCCTGGTCGGCACCACCCGGCGGCAGATCTTCGACATGCTGCACTGGGAGCTCGCGGTCATCGTGCTGATCGCCGTGGCGCTGGGCACCGCGGTGGCCCTGCTGACGCTGACCGGGTTCAGTATCGGTATGGCGGGTTCCGGCACGCCGCGCATCGTCGCGCGCCGCGGCGATCGCCCTGGGCGTGGCGGCCACGGTGCTCCCGGCCCGGGCGGTGCTGCGCCGCAACCCGGCCGAGGACATCACCGGCGGCCAGTAGCTGACGGGCCGGCTGCCGCGGCGCGCCCGTGCCCGGCGACGGCCACCAGCGAACGGGTCTTGTAGGGTACCGGCCGGTAACCGAAGGACGCACGATCCTGTCGACCGTCACGGTCTCCGGCTGAGCTGCGGGCGGAAGGAACGGACGATGTCACCCTGGTCTTTCTGGATCCTGTCGGCCATCTTCGTGGTGCGGTGGTCTGTTCTCTGGTGGCGCACGCGCAGGGCCCGTCTGAGGTTCGCGTTGCTCGCGCCGGTCGGTGCCGTCGCCGGCGTGGCGATCGGTCTCATCTCGGTCCTGAGCTCCAGGCCTCAGGCGTCGTGCTTCGGCGGTGAATGTCGGCGGGACGCAGCCCATTCCGCCTTCGACTTCGATGCGAACTCCGGCCTGGACGGCCTCATTCTGATCAATTCGTGGCTGGCGTTCTTCGTCGCGACAGTGCTGGCATTGCTGACGCTGGTGACGGAGACGGTGCTCATGGTCAGACGGCACGAACGTGCCCGGGGCGTGGACTCGTCAACGTGAGGCCCACCGGCCACAGCGAAGGGCGCGTGACTCGTACGAAGCATGTCGCGTCCATCAAGGCGGGTCGTTCTGGAACTGGAACTGGACCCGCACCGTGTCGCCGATCGGCACCACCAGCGTGGTGTTGCTCGCCGACCAGAGTTCCGGGACCAGGAACATCCGGTCCTTGCCGATCACCAGAAGGCGCAGGCGCCGATAGCGGAACCTGAACTCCTGATCCTCAGCGGCCGGGAGCCGGGTCTCCTCGACGATGTTGTTGCGCAGGTAGAGCCGTTCCTTGGTGTCGAGTATGACGCGGGGCAGATGGTCCGGGCGGGCGGCGATGTCACGGGCCAGGCCGCTGCCGGACCACTGCGCGATCGTCGCGGTCGCCCAGAAGATCGCCGCCACCAGGACGGCGGCGATCAGGAATCGAGCGACTCGGCGTAGTCCCGGTGCGCGGTCGGCCGATCCCGTCGTCGGGCCGTCCACGGCCGGCTGTTCCCGGGCCGCCCGCAGGGCTGGTTCCTCGGCCGGTTGCCGCTCTGGGCCGTCCGTCTGTCGGCTTGCCGAACTCCTCTCGTCAGAGGGCGGATCGGCTGGTGGCAGCTGGTCGGTGAGCCGCCACGTGTACCCGATCAGGCCCGTGCCGAAGATCATCAGGACGGGGACGACGAGGCCGTAGGGAGCCCAGTCGCGGAGCGCGCCGTAGGCGAAGAGCAGCAGCACGGCGGTGACCAGCACCAGGGTCCCGGCGCACGTCCCGGCACGCAGTACCAGGCGAATCCGCCGCTGCCGGCGGGCCCGCAGCGCGGCCGAGATCCGGCGGTACATCGTCAGATGCAGCAGCAGGCCGCCGGCGCCGAGCAGGGTGAGCGTCAGGATCGGAACCAGCAGCGGTTGCGGACTGCGCATGATGTAGTCCTGGGTGCCCAGGCCGATCGCATCGACATCGACGCCGAAGTACTCGTACTGGGCGCGCGAGGAGACGTAGCCGAAGTAGAAGAGCACCGCGCTGATCAGACTGATCGGGGCGATCGCGCCGGCCCAGGCGGCGATCCGGCCGGAAAGCGGTTCGGGCTCGCCTGCCCGATCAGCCATCCGTGCTCCCGTTCGTCGTGGGATCGGCGGGTTCCCCGGAATCGGGTCCGGAGGTGGTCGGTTCCGGCTCCGAGGGCAGGAACAGCGCGATCGTCCTCTCGTCGAAGCCGTCCGCGTCGCGGACCCACTCGGCGCAGGCATCCTCGGCCCCGGCGGCACAGTAGGCCTGCCCGGACACCGTCAGCCGGGTCTCCGGCAGCAGGCCCTCCGGGTCGGCCCGGGTCGGGATCACGACGACGGAGCACTTGGCATTCTCCGAGCCGAACGTGTAGCCCTTGCACGACGGCCGCCCCTGGCAGGTGCCGCCCGGCAGGCGCATCATGTCGGTGCGGTTGAGGCCGACGCCGGTGACCTTGACGGTGAGACCATCCGGCGGGGTGCGGAGCAGGCTGACCCCGACACAGAACCGCTTGTTCACCGGGCCGGTGCTGTTGTCGTTGCTGCCGACCGGCGCGGGTGCGAGCTTCGCGTAGGGACGGTCGATCTCGGGCGCCGGCTTCTCCGGGCCCTCGCCCTCCGGCCCGGGTTCGTTGCCGGTGCCTTCCTCCTGGTCCGGCTTCCCCTGGCCCTCGGGGCTGCCGCCTTCATCCGGGTCGCGGTCCACGGTGCCCTCGCGGGTCGTTGCCGCCGCGGTCGGGGCTCGTTCGGTCCCGCCTGACTCGGCGAAGCTCGGCGCCTGCCAGGACGGTCCGGCCGAGGTGGGTTCGTCGCTGTCGCCGCCGCAGCCCACCGCGGCGCCCAGCACCATGACAAGAACAAGCAGAACTCGTCGGATCGGCATGACGCCCTCCGATCGGATCGGCCGCGACCACTCGCGACCCGTCGGCAAAACGCGGTCAGCGTCCGCTCTCGACGGTAGGCCCGACCCCACCCGCCCCGAAAGAGGTCAGGCGGCCCCGCCCGCCGCGGAATCGACCGGCCCACTGCGCCGGCCGATCTCGGTCGATCCTGGTCGGAGTGCCTTCCTGGTGGCGTGCCGGCCGCCGACGACGGATCGGCCGGTGGTGTTTGTCGCGGTTGTCCCTTGGGGCGTTCCGCAGCAGAGCGTGACGGCGGTCAGAGCAGTCCCAGTTCACGAGCACGCAACGCAGCCTGGGTCCGGTCGCGTGCACCTAGTTTGGCCAGGGCGCTGGTCACGTGGTTCTTCACGGTCCCCTCGGCCAGGAACAGCGCCGAGGCGATCTCCCGGTTGCTGCGCCCGCCTGCTAGCAACCGTACGACGTCAAGCTCGCGCCCGGAGAGCGGTGCGATGAGCGGATCGGGGACCGGCGGCGGCAGCTGCGCCACCCGGAACACCAGTTTGGCGGCCACGCCTGGTTCAAGGACTGATTCGCCGCGCGCGGCGGCGCGGACGGCCTCCATCAGCCGTGCCGAGGAGGCGTCCTTGAGCAGGTATCCGATCGCTCCGGCCCGGATCGCGGAGAACACGTCGGCGTCGTCGTCGAACGTGGTCAGGGCGATCACCTGGACCTGCGGGTGGTTCGCGCGAATATGCCGGGTCGCGGTCGGCCCGTCCATCAACGGCATCCGCAGGTCCATCAGCACCACGTCCGGTGACGCCCGTCCGGCCAGTTCGACGGCCTGCGCGCCGTCGGCCGCCTCGCCGACCACCTGGACGTCGTCCTGGACCGACAGCAGCAGTGCGAGGGCCTCGCGGAACAGCCGCTGGTCGTCGGCGAGCAGCACCCGGATCATGCGGGAGTCGTCACGGTGAGCGTTGAGCCCTGACCGGGCACCGAGTCGAGCACCACCGTGCCGCCCAGCCCGGTCACTCGTTCGCGCAGGCCGGTCAGCCCGAACCCGCCGGGCGGCGCGGGCGCGTCTCCGCATCCGTCGTCGCCGACGACGACCCGGACCTCGGCGGGGTCGTACTGCAGCAGCACATGCGCCTGCGAAGCCTGGGCGTGCCGGCGGACGTTCGTCAGTCCCTCCTGCGTGGCCCGGTACAGGGTCTCCTCCACCTCCGGCGGCAGCGCACGGGCTGTGCCCCGCGCCTCGCTGGTGGTCGGCAACCCGGACTGCGACGTCTCCCGGGCCAGGCGCTCCACCCGGTCCCGCAGCGGCAGCCGCGGCGCCCGCAACGCTGACACCGACCGCCGCACCTCCGACAGGGCCTCCTTCGCCTGGTCCTCGGCTTGGGCGAGGACCGCGTCGGCGCGCTGCGGGTCGCGGCCGAGCAGTGCCCGGGCGGCCCGGATCTGCATCTGCACCGTCGTCAGGTAGTGCCCGAGTCCGTCGTGGATGTCGCGGGCGACGCGGTTGCGCTCCTGGGTGGTGGCCAGCTCCGCGAGTTGTTCGTTCGCCAGGACCAGTTCGAGACGGATCTGCCGTTCGCGGCGCAGGAGCCGGGTCACGACCAGCGCCATGAGCGCGGCCACCAGCATGCCGGCACCTTCCCGCAGACCCTCGCCGAGGTCCATGCCGACGTGCCCGAACGGGACCACGAGCGCCACGACTACGGCAACCTGCAGCGGCAGGAGCTGCGCGGCCTGGACGACCAGCACGATGAGCAGCAGGGTGCCGCCCCACGAGGCGTGTGCCGCGCCGAACATGACGAGCCCGAGCCCGATCTGCGCCGGCACGTACCCGGCCCACCAGCGGAATGCCCGCCCCGGCAGCAGCCACGAACCGGCGATGACGAGCGCGGTGAACGCGGCGCCGGTCACGATCGCCGGCCACGGGTTCGCACCGGCGACGGCTTCCAGGACCAGCACGGCGTACGCACCGACCGCCAGCATCCACAGGAAGCGTTCCACGTCTGCAGCGTGCAGGTGCCCGTCCACCGAAGTCAATCAGGTCATGACCTCGACCATGACGTTCGGCACGGGCGCCGTGACCCGGCAGGCGGACACCATCGGCGGCATGCGCATCCGCCGTTCTCTCGCCGTCCTGTTCGCCGGGCTGGCCGCTGCCGCCGCCGTGGGCGTGATCCACGCGATCGACGCGGTCGACGCCGTCTACCCGGCGGCTCGCCCGTTCCCGCTGTCCCCGCCGGGCGCCGTGGTCACCGATCCGCGACCGACCGTCGCGGTGCTGCTCGGACCGGCCGGCGCCAACGCGGCCGACGTGCTCGCCCCATTCGAGACCCTCGCGGTGTCCGGCCGCTACCGGGTCGTGACCGTCGCCGAGAGCCGTGCCCCGGTCCCGTTGACCGGCGGTCTGGACCTGGTGCCCGACCATACGTTCGCCACTGTCGGCGACGTCGACTGGATCGTGGTGCCGGAGATGCAGGAGGCCGGTTCCCCGCAGCTGCAGCCGGCCGTGGACTGGCTGCGGCGACGCCACGCCGCCGGTGCCCGGATCCTGAGTGTCTGCGCCGGCACCGGGTTGCTGGCCCGCACCGGCCTGCTCGCCGACCGGCCCGCGACGAGCAACTGGCTCGCCCTCTACGGTCTCGAGCGGCAGTACCCGAACGTGCGGTGGGCGCGCGGCGTCCGGTACGTGGACGACGGCCGCATCATCACGACCGCCGCCGTGCTGTCCGGAGTGGACGGGGCGCTGCGCATCCTCGAACGCGACCACGGCGTCGACGTCGCCCGGCAGGCCGCGGCCGCAGTGCAGTGGCCGGCCTACCATCCGGGAGGACCCGCATCGATCGACGCCGCTCATCCTGTCCTGGCAGACGCGGTCGCCCTGCTCAACGTGGGCTTCCGTAACCCGGTACGGGCCGGGGTGCTGCTGACGCCGGGCGTCGGCGAGATCGAACTGGCGTCGGTGTTCCGCACCTACACCCAGTTGTCGTACGTCGCGCGGCTCACCTCCGTCACCGCTGACGGGCAACCGATCCGGTCCCGGCACGGACTGACGTTCGTTCCGCGGACCACGGTCACCGCCGGCTACGACCGGCTGCTGGTTCCCGGCCACGACGCCGCCCGTACCCATGCGGTGGATGCGGTGTGGAAGCCGGTGTACGTCCACAGCGGTGCCGGGTTCCCGTTCGACGGCACCCTGCGCGATCTGGCCGCCACGACCGATGCGCCGACCGCCCGGTGGGTGGCCAAGACCCTCGAGTACCGGCCCGACGACGTGACCGGTCCTGCGGTTCCGTGGTCGCCCGTCCTGCTGATGGCGCTGGCGATGATGGCCGGCGGCATCCTGTACGCCTTGGCCCGTGCCGCTCTGGCCCGGTTGCCGCGCCTGCGGAACTGGCTGCGGCACCTGGCCGAGATGCTCGTCGCCATGCTCGCCGGGATGATGCTGTTGGGCCCGGTGTGGGATCCGATCACCCACCAACGGCCAACGGTGGCGACCCTGGTCATGGCACTCGACATGGCCGTCGGCATGGCGGTGTGGATGGCGGTCCGCGGGCACGGCCTGAGGATGATCGGCGAGATGACGGCGGTGATGGTGGCGCCGTTCGTGTTGCTGTCGCCGTGGATCGGCGGCGCTGCCCTGTCGGCGACCGGTCACGTGCTGATGCTGGTCGCGATGGTGGCGCTCATGCTCGTGCGGTGGGAGCACTACGCGGCGACTCCGACCTGGGCCTTCCGGTCACGGCGTGGCGATGCGTCGCCGCCCGCGGAGCCGGATCAAGTTGAGAAGGCGCCCGGGGTGTCGTAGTCCGCCTGATCACATCCGCACAGCGGGCATGCCCTGACGTGACCCCGCTTGGCTGACGGACCGGAGCGTGACCACTGCCGAACGGCCGGCGGCTGGTGCTTCCACCGCTCCGCGCCGCATCCGCTCGGCCGGTCCGAGCGCATTCGCGGCGGTGGCTACCCCTCCCGACCCGCTGTCCAGCAGGTGCCCGCTGACGAGCCTTACCGTTGGCGGGCCTGGGTTACCGGCGTCGTACCAGCGCTAGTGCCCGATCGTCGTCGGTGCCGGGTATGCGCTGGAGAATGATGTCGGCGACGGTCTCGAGCGGCAGCCCGGTGGCCTCGGTCAGGACGGTGCGCAGGTCTTCGATTCCGTGGTCGTAGGGGTGCGTGCGGCGTTCGACGAGCCCGTCGGTGAAGGCGACGATCGTGTCGCCCGGCGCGAAGGGCGAGGTGCTGATCGTGGTGGGGCCGTGCACCATGCCGAGTGGCGGGTTGGCGGGGGTGTCCAGGATGTGCGCGGGCCCGGTGGCGGGCAGCAGCAGCGGGTGCGGGTGCCCGGCCCGGGTCACCTGGATGAGTCTGTGCCGGGGTTGATGATCATGATGATGGCGGTGCCGAAGAAGCCGCGGCCGAGCAGGGTGGTGTCGCCGGCGGTGGGGGCGCCGCTCAACACGGCCGACAGCCGGGCCAGCGCTTCCGCGCGATCGCCGGCGCCCACGCCATCCACCGCTGCGGCCATGCGAGGGCGCCGGGCATGCCTTGCGCGTCACCGAAGATCCGGGCGTGCGCATCGTTGTGGAGGAGGTACGCGTCCGGGCCCCACCACCACGCCATCGGGACCGGAGAGGCCAGCAGCAAAGATGCCGCAGTACGCAGCGTGGACGGCCACCCGGTCAACGGCCCCAGCGCGGTCGCCGCCCAGTCGTGTCGCGCGAACGCCGCGCCGCCCGCGGCGGTGGACGCCACCCACCAGCGGCGTGGCTCCTGCCCCCTGTGGGGGCCGATCATCCGAACGACCCTCCCTCGCGCCGCTCGGAAGATCCTTGCGGAACATCGCCGACGAACTCTCGCACAGCTGTCGATCCTGTACCGACGGCGCGCCGGCCGCTACCACGATCACCGAGCCGACTGCGGCGGCCCGGGCCACGCCGAGCTGACGCGAAGGACTCGGCCCCCGGCAGCACGAGGCTGAGGCCGGGAGGCTGACCGGGAACGACCTATCCGTCCTGCGGATCGGCCAGACCGGCCCGCCATGCC
The DNA here is from genome assembly GCF_030009775.1 of Actinoplanes sandaracinus. Classification (GTDB taxonomy): domain Bacteria; phylum Actinomycetota; class Actinomycetes; order Mycobacteriales; family Micromonosporaceae; genus Actinoplanes; species Actinoplanes sandaracinus. Next base: position 43,537 of record NZ_JASCTH010000029.1, read on the forward strand.
CAGGCGGCCATGCCCACCCGGTTGTTCAGGCCCAGTTTCGCCTGGATATTCGCGACGTGAGTCTTGGCGGTCCCGGCGGAGATGAACAGCTCGGCGCCGATCTGCGCATTGGTCAAACCCTGAGCGACCAGCCGTACGATCTCGGTCTCGCGATGTGTCAGGGGGTTGTACGCCGGAGGCGGGCCGGGCTTGGTCACCGCGCGCAGGAGCCGGACGGTGACCTGAGGACTGATCAGCGCGTCACCGGCCATCGCCGCACGGACCCCCTCGATCAGAAGTGCCGGTCCGGACCGCTTGAGCAGGAAGCCGCAGGCGCCGTTGCGCAGTGCGGCGTCCACGTACTCGTCGAGATCGAAGGTGGTGACCACGACCACCCGCAGGCCCTCTTGGGTGAGCAGCCGGGTCAGTTCCAGTCCGTCGATGCCGGGCATCCGGATGTCGGTGAGCACGACGTCCGGCCGTAGCCGGCGAGCCAGGGCCAGGGCCGTGGTGCCGTCGGTGGCCTCGCCGACTACCGTGATGTCGGGTTGGGAGTCCAGCACGAGGCGGAAGCCGCTGCGCACGTCCGGTTGGTCGTCGGCGAGCAGGACGCGGGTGCTGTTCATGCCGCGACTACGGGGATGACGGCGACGACTTCCCAACCACTCCCAGACGGCCCGGCTGACAGAGTGCCGCCACCCGCGGTGACCTGCTCCCGTAGGCCGGAAAGGCCCCGCCCACCGGGCCGGGCACGCCGCTGCTGGGGTGGCGGCCCCGCCGTGTCGTTGCGGACCCGCACCTCGACACCGGAGGAATCGCCGGTGACGGACACGTCCACCCGGGTCGCTGCGGGCGCGTGCCGCCGGACGTTGGTCAGGGCCTCCACCACGATCCGGTACGCCATCGCGGCGCTGTCGCGTGGCACCTCGCCGATGCGGGAGTTCTGGACGAGTTCCGTCTCGAGGTGACCCGCGGCGCGGAACCGGTCCACCAGGCCCGGCAAGTCATCCAGCGTGGGCAGCGGCCGCACCGTGACGGTGTCCGGTTCGTGCAGCATGCCGACCATGCGGTCCATGGTGGCCAATGCGGTCAGGCCGGCCGCCTCGATACGCACCAGCGCCGAACCGGCCGCCTCCGGCCGGCTGCCGATGACGAAGCGGGCCGCCTGGGCCTGCGCCACGATTCCGCTGATGTCATGGGCGACGAAATCGTGCAGGTCCCGCGCCACCTGCAGACGCTGAGCATGCCGGGCCTGCTCGACAGCCACGGCCCGCCGGTGCACCATCAGCCGCGGGTAGCCGCCCACGACGACCGCGACAACGGCGGGCATCGTCCAGACCGCTGCCGCAGCCATCCGCTGTGCCGTGGGCATGCCGCCGGTGAACGACCAGAGCACCAGCGCCATCGCCGCCATGGCGACGATGGTCGCAGGCCCGATGTGCCGATGTGGCCCCCACCGCACCGCGACGGCCAACAGCACCGCAAGGAGGGCCATCACCAGAACGAAGAGGTACGGCGGGCTGCCGAGATCACCCACGAACGCCACACACAGCGAGGAACCGCTGGCCGCCATGCTGATACAGCCGAGGTGCCGAAGCATCATCACCTGATCGTAGGCAGGCGTCGCCGTATGCCGATCGGCATAGGCCACCACGACCGGCATGCCGCACCTCGCCACATCGGCAGATGGTGGCGCACACCCGGCAAGGCCGAGGCTGGTGAAGCACGCGGTGAGTGGACGCCGCGCCTTCACAAGGAGTGACATGTCCCCATGGATCAAGGTGGCGGCCCGCGCCGCTATAGGCGTCATGACGGCACCGTCCGTCGCCCAGGCGCAGGCCTGGGCCGACGTGACGTGTCTACAGGTGACGGGCACGGTCGCACTGTTCACCGCGGTCGCCGGGGGGGCACGCCGTCCATGGTGGCTGAGCGGATCTCATCGGTGCGGGTCATGTGGTGGCGCAGATGGCCGGCCTGGTCGGGCTATGCCGCGGCCGGTTGGTCGTTGATGTACGCCATGCTCGGGCTGTACTGGACGGCCGGCGGCGACGGGTTCCCGTTCGCGCCGATCGACGACGACCACAAATCGGGTTCGATCCTGGAGGGCACCCCGGTCGAGGCCGGCGCGCCGCTCATGGCGGTGCTCGGGCTGCTCGGCACGGTCGTCGCGCTGGCGATGGCCCGAGGCGCCGGATCCCGCCGCTGGTCAGCGGCGATGATCGCCTTCGGCTGGATCGTGGCGGCCGGCCTGACTTTGATCATTCCCGACTACACCTTGATCGCTGTGCTGGCGTTCGCCCCACTGCTGCTGGTGTTCGCCTTCACCGGTGTGCCCGGCCCGCAGGACTGCATCGGCGACATCCTGTACTGGCACCGGACCCACCTCATTCTCCTGTTCGCCGGCGGTCTGCTGTGGGCCGCGGCCACGCTGGCCCACCAACGGCGCCGGCGTGCGGCCTGTCAGCACTGCGGCCGTCGTCACGGACCGGCCGGCAAGGGCCCGTCCCGCCAGGCACTGCTGAGGTGGGGGCGCTGGGCGGTCGCGGTCGCCTGCCTGGCGCCATTGCCGTACGAGATCACCAGAGTGGCCTGGTACTTCGGCTACCCTCTCGGCATCAGCCGGAACTTCCTCACCATGATGCAGAGCACCGACGGCATGCTCGCGATCGGGCTGGGGTGCGCCATCGCTTCGGCGCTGGGTGGCGTGCTCACCCACGGCCTGGTCAGCCGGTGGGGCGAGGTCTATCCGCGGTGGATCTGGTTCAAGGCCGGGAGACCGGTGCCACCGGCACTCGCGATCGTTCCGGCATCCCTTGTCGCCGTCGTCCTCATCCCGGCCGGGCTGATGATGCTCTGGGACCCGGCGATCGGCGACGGATGGGGCCTACGCCTTCCCAGCGTGCCCTGGGTGCTCTGGGGTGCCGCACTCGGCGCGGCCACCATCGCCTATCACCTGCGCCGACGCGGCGCATGCCAGCACTGCGGCCAGGGCGCCAGCGCCGTGTCGGCAGACGCGGAGCCTCAGGGCACGAGTTGATCCATGGAAGCTCCGGGTGTCGCCGCGCCTCGGTCGCCTCACCCATATCGTCACTGACCCGCGTAGCGCTTGTCGGCGTGGGCCCCGGGACGGGTGCGGTGCTTGATGCGGCGGGCATCCATCAGCAGCAGGGCAGAGGCGGTCAGGATGATCAGCCCTTGTCCCACCCCTGGACCGGAAAGAATCAGATCGACCATGGTCCAGCCGCCCAGGGACCATGCGATGAATGACGGCGGCGTGATGCCGCGGCGGTTCAACCAGAGCACGATCAGACCGATCACGATGAATGGCGGCCCGAAGCTGTTCACACTCAGCCAGTACGCGCTCATCGCCGGGCTCATCTCGGCGAGACTCGCCCCCCACAGGTCCTGACTGAACCAGGCCCCGGCGTGACGTGCGGCGCCCTCCACTGTCAGGGCGCCGAGGGTGTGCGCCATCCCGAAGAACACGATGAGCCTTCCTGCCCATCTGGTCATCTGAACTCTCCCTTCGAGTCGCGGAGCCACCCGACGCGGCTCGCCATGGTGGTCCGGCTCGTCCGCATGCCTCCGAGGAGCACTCCGGCAGCTGCGGAGCAGGTTCGGCCCGGACGAGATGACACCACCCGGCTCGGGTTATACGGTTGCGTACAAGGTCAATGTAGACTTGTTGTACGCCTCCGCACAATGGGGCCGGAAAGTGGGAGATCGGCCATGGGTTCGTTACAGACACCCCGCGGGAAGTGGATCGAGGAAGGTCTCCGGGCGTTGGCCGAGGGTGGTGTGGACGCAGTTCGGGTCGAGGCGCTGGCCAAGGCGCTCGGCGTGACCAAGGGCGGCTTCTACGGCTACTTCGCCGATCGTGACGCGCTGCTGACCGAGATGCTGGACACCTGGGAACGCGAGAGCACCGACGACGTCTTCGACCGCATCGAGCAGGAGGGCGGCGACGCCCTGGACCGTTTCCGGCTAGCCGGCCAGCTCACCTTCTCCAGCGATCGCCTGCTCCCCATCGACCTGGCCATCCGTGACTGGGCTCGCCGCAACGAAGACGTCGCGCAACGCCTGCGCCGCGTAGACAACCGGCGCATGCAACTGTCGCGTGACGCGATCAGCAGCTTCTGCACCGACCCGGAGGAGGTCGAGGCCCGCTGCCTCCTCGCTTTCTGCCTGGCGATCGGCAAGCACTTCCTGGCCGCGGATCATCCCGGCCACCCCCACGCCCGCGTCGTCGCCCGCGCCGCCGACCTGATCCTCAGCCGTTCCGCCGAAAGCACGGCGGACGGCAGCGGCGCGTACCCGGAGCCCGACGAAAAGGGCGAGCACCAGTGAGTGGAAGTGCGAAACGGCCGACGCTGGCGGGGTGAGTCCGCGTCGGCCGTTTCTGTGGAGGGTGGTTGGCGCGCCCGTAGGGCTCAAGGCATCCGACAGGCGCATGAATAGTGTTCATCTCACCTTCACGCTTCCCACGCCGCCAATGCCGGTATGGGCACAATTCGCAATTATTCGCCAGGTGCTGCGAACCACCGCCATCGAGACGATCTCACCGCCGTCCCGAACCGCCGTCCGGGCCGCTTGGACCGCCGCTGCCGCGGCCACCATTTCATCGTCTGGGTCACGGCCCTCGTCATCGCCACGGCGTCGTACGCCCGGCGCATCGCGCGTTGACCGCCTCCCGCCGGCCGTGGGAATGTGCGTCGTACCGCGTCACTTACCGTCGAGCTGCGAGTTCAGGGCATGATCAAGCCATGGTGATGGCCCGCTTCAAGGATCTCTGTCTGGACTCCGACGAGCCGAGCACGCTTGCCCGGTTCTGGGCGGCGGCGCTGTCACTGGAGCCGGCTTCGCGTCATGACGACGGTGTCGTCCGCCTCCCGCTCGGCCCCAGGGGCAGCGCCACGACGCTGGGGATCAATCCGGTACGCGAGTTTCGTACCGGCAAGACCCGGGTGCATCTCGATCTGCGACTGGCCGATCCGGAGCCCTCCGCCCTCATCGGCGCCGGCGCCTCCGTACTCAGCACGCCCGGCGAGAATGGCTGGTGGGTGCTCGCCGACCCGGACGGCAATGCCTTCTGCGCCTTTCCGCCGAACGGTTCAAGGCCCGGCGTGGAAAAGCTGATCGTCGACTCGCGCGATCCCGAGGCGCAGGCTCGGTGGTGGTCCGGAATCACCGGCGGCGACATCGACCATTCGCAAGGAGGAAGTGCTCTCGTCGGCGCCGAGGGGTTTCCTTGGCGGTACTGGCTGTTCGACCCGGTGCCCGAACCCAAGACCGTCAAGAATCGCCTGCACTGGGACGTCGATCTGCTGAGCGCGGACCCGGCGCCGCTGATCGCCGCGGGTGCCACGGTACTGCGCGAGCCGTCGGGCGACGTTGGCTGGTGGGTGCTCGCCGACCCGGAAGGGAACGAGTTCTGCGCCTACCCCCGGAGCGCATGACGACAGGCCTTCGGTGCCGTGGATTGTCACCAGCGCGTGGAGCTGGACTTGACCGCGTGACGCCTCACCACCTCCGGGACGCGAAGGTGGTGAGGCCGCCGATGGGCTCGTCACCCGGCGCGGGTGGGCTACCCGGCGGGGGTGAAGGTGATGCGAGCCCGCACCGGCCGAAAGCCGGCACGTCTCAACCCGGCAACCACCCCTGTGCGGTACGTGTCCGCGTCGGCCACCACCTCGTGGGCGCCGCCGGCGAGCAGTACCGTGACGGCATCGGCAAGGAGCGCGTCCAGCGCGTCCGGATCGATCAGACCGAGATAGGCGATCATCGGATAGCAGACGTCGCCCGCCGCCGCGGCGAGGCCGATCGGTTCGTCATCGCGTAAGGCGACACGCCAGGTCTGCGGTGGGCCGGGAAGCCAGGCCAGCGGGTCGGTGGCCAGGTCGATGCCGGCAACGGCCCGGGCCGTCTCCGTCCCGGTCAGGATTTGCGGGGCAGCGATCCGGTTGACCAAGGCCGTGATCTCCGTGCGGTCGGCGGCCGGGCGGAAGTCGTATCGGCGGTCGGCTGGTCTCGGCTTCGGCGTACCCGTCCCGGTGAAACGCAACCGTTCGCCCTGCTCGACCAGCCCGGCCAGCCGCGCGGCCGCCATCGGCGGCGCGGCTGCCGGGTGGTGCCGCCAGTCCGGCGGCAGCGCGGCGTGGTAGAGCGTAGGGCCGCCGAGCGCTGCGTGAGCGGCGCGCAGCAGTTCGGCGCCGATTTCAGGTTCGGCGTTCAGGTCGAACCATTCCAGCCACGGTCGGCCGACCGCGCCCGGCGGCAGGACCCAGGCAGCGCGGCTGACCACCCGGCCGCCGTGGAGGGCGACCCAGGTGTGCTCCGGCCGGTAGCCGCCGCCGGCGATGCCGTCGGCATAGCCGCACTTGGCCACTTCGGGTAGCGGGTCGGGCATGGAGGTGAACAGGTTTTCCTCGCCCGCGACGAGCGGGCGGATGACCAGATCGGTCACAGAGTGATCCTTCGGACGGCGAGCGCCCCGTCAGACCCGCGAGGACGCCGGGATGCGGGAGGGGCGCAGAACATCGGACATGGTGTTCTGACCTCCTTCCAGCTCGTCGGCGTGGGAGAAACTTACGCGACGACCCGTCGATGACGCAATCCACAGCGGATCGACAGCCCCGAGGTGATCTCTGCCGGCAGGTCTGACCCGTCCGGAGCTCGCCGATCGCACCGTCGTGATCCACGGCGAGGTTTCAGCACGTCCGCCGCCCGGCGTACTCAAGGAATGTTGTTTATGACGTGCCGTGAATCCATCCTGGCCGACCGTTCCTCTGTTCCGGTCTCAGCCCTATATGGCTCTCCCGTCATAATCGAGGTTCTTCGCCCGGCCCCCGGGACCTGGATACGCCGCAGGCAGCTTCGCTCCGGCGGCCACTCGTCGCGGGCGATGAGGCGGGCACCAGGACGAAAGGTGTGTTGGCACATGCGTCGCTCAGCATCAGCAGGCCTCGGCTCGGACAGGAGGCGGACTCTGAGCGTGGGCACGTTCGCTGTTCACGCTCTTTGCGACGGCGTCGGCACGTTCTTCGAGCCGCTGTCGTCGGCTTTCCCGGGCGCCGGCGTCACCGATCTCGCCTCAGCCGTGGAGTTCGACCCGGTCGCCTTTCCCTCGGACGGTGGCTGGCGGTTGCACTTTCACGCGTTTCTCATATGTCCGCGTGAGGGCGGCGCCATCCTCGTCGACGCCGGGATCGGGGACGCGAACGCGCCCGCGGCGGACTGGGCCCCGGCGCCGGGGCGGATGCCCGAGAACCTGACGTCGTCGGGAGTCGCCCCCTCGGACGTGGACACGGTGCTGCTCACGCACCTGCATTCCGACCATGTCGGCTGGTCGGTGGTGGACGGCCGGCCGTTCTTCCCCAACGCCCGGTATGTGGTTCCCCGGGCCGACCATGACGCTGTGGAGAAGTTGAACCCGCGGGTTCGTGACGAGATTCTGGCGCCATTGGCGGCGACCGGACAGCTCGACCTGATCGAGGGGAAGGTACGGCTCGGCCCGGGAGTCACCACGGTACCGACCCCGGGTCATACGCCCGGCCATACCTCGGCGGTGCTGGAATCCGGCGACGACGCGGTCGTGTTCTCGGGTGATGTCGTACTGAACGCCCTGCAGTTGGTCGCACCGCAGGTGGCCTATTCACTCGATGACGACCCGGAGGCCGCCCGCGCCGCCCGCCTCGCCCTTCTCGATGAGGCGCGCTCGCGTGGCGCGTGGCTGGCCACCTCGCACCTGACGGATCCGTTCGTCCGGTCCCGCATCCTCTGACCGGCGAGGGTGAGCAGCACCGGGTCTGGGCCTTCGCCGTCAACATCCTCGCCGAAGGCCCGCACTCCTACGCCGGGCTCTGACCGGCCGGCCGCAGACCTTCCGACGCCGTAGCGCACCGGCCTCAAGCGAGCGGCGAGTCGACGATCGTCAGAGCCAGATCGATGCGGGTGTGCACCGTCATCGGTTCCTCGGCAAGACACAGATGAAGACCGATTTGACCGTGGGCGCGACAATCCCACCGGTGAACACCGATGGGCTCACCCCTGCACCCCAGGACAGCACGCCTCCGGAACCTGCCGAGGTCGATGAGTCGGCTGAACCCACCGTCGCCTTGGACGAACCCGGCGATTCCGGTGACGGTGAGCCGGCGGTCACCTTGCCGGCCGCGGAGATCTCCGAGACGACAGTCGACTCGTCGGCTTCGGCGGGATCCGAACCGACGGCTGATCTGCCGGCGGTCTCTCCGGCTGCGGATTCCGGCTCGGAAGGGGACGAGTCCGAGCCGACAGTGACCTTGTCGGCGATCGCGCCCTCAGCGGCGGACGCTGCCGAGGAGACGGTCGCCCTCTCGGCAGGAGAGGTGGCCGCGGCAGGAGCAGCCGCGTCCGCGGCGGATAGATCCGAGCCGACCACGGTGATCTCCGCCCGGTCCGAGTCGACGATCGCGCTGCCCAAGCCCCGGCTCTCACCGGAATCGAGGGTGGCGCAGCCGGTCAGCCGCCCGTCCTCGGCCGTCCCGGAACCGACGATCGCCCTGCCGAGCCCACTCGAGCCGGCGCCCCGGCCCATGTCGGACTCGACGGTCGCTCTGCCGTCTGTGCCTGCCCCTCGGTCCGCGCCGACCGTCGCCCCGCCACCCTCCGAGCCGACGATCGCCCTGCCCGCCGCGCCGGGGACCCCTGCCGTCGTACCCCCGAGGGGGAAGCCTCTCACCCGCCGCCGCTTGCTGTGGGCGATCCCGGCCGCCGCCGGCACCGCCTTGATCGGTGGCACGATCGCCGCCCTGGCCGGTCGCGGCGAGCCGGAAGCCACCAAGGCTCCCAACCTGGTCGTCAGCGATCCCGCCCCCTCGCAGACCCCGACGCCCGTGCCGAAGCCCACGACCCCGGTGATGAAGGTTCCGGTACACACCCTGCAGGACTTCCGCACCATCGTCCCGGGCGACCCGTTCCCCACCGACGCCATCGCGCTCACCATCGATGACGGCCCGCACCCGGTCTGGACGCCTCCCATCCTGCGGCTGCTGGAGAAGCACGACGTCCCGGCACTGTTCTGCATGATCGGCAATCAGGTCCTCGGCCACGAGGCGACCGCCCGTGACGTCGCCACCGACGGCCACCTGATCGCCAACCACACCTGGAGCCACCCGATCAACCTGGACAAGCTGCCGTCCCACACGGTGCTGAAGGAGATCCACCGAGCCCAAGACAAGATCTACAGCACTACCGGGTTCACCCCGAGCCTGTTCCGCGCCCCCGGCGGCGCCTGGTCCCCAGGGCTATCAGAATCGGTCTCCCAGAGCAGCGTGATCCCGATGGACTGGACCACCGACCCGCGCGACTGGGCCCGCCCCGGCGTCGCCTACATCACCGAGCGCCTGCTCGCCGCCCAACCCGGCCAGATCCTGCTCTGCCACGACGGCGGCGGCGACCGCTCGCAGACGCTGGCTTCCCTGAAGACCGTCATCCCAGCCCTTCAAGCCAAGGGCCTGAAATTCGTCGCCCTCACGTGATCGCCGACGCGGACCCGGGCCGGCGTGGGCGCGGAGGTCCGGGTCCGAGGGTTCGGCCTGTTCAACGATTCCCGGTACGCCTCGAGCAGCACCTGGGAGTCGGCGCTGACGCTCGCCACGGTGGTCGCGACCATGGCCGCTGACTGGTGGGTGGTGGCGCGGTTCTGAGCTCCCGGCTGCACGCCGACCGGTCATGGAAACCTGTGCCGGTCAGGCGCGGTCACGACTGCTGCCGCGCCGACAGGGTTGCGGCCAGGGCGTTCACCCGGCCGCGGATCTCGGCGCACATCTGCTCGTCGAACGACTGCTGCTCCAGCGCCCACCGCACGTCGGTGGTGAACCCGTCAGCACAATCGATGGCGACCAGCACCTCCACGTCCGGCACCGCCGACACCGGCCGGGGAGCCGCCGCGTCCAGCAGTGTGCGCACCGGCGTGCCGTCCAGCAGGCGCGCGGCGTGCAGGCTCACCTCGGTCTGAGGCTCGACCCCGGCCGACAGCGCCGTCCAGCCGGGCAGATCCAGTCCGTTGAACCAGGCCGCCGCCATCCGGCTCTTGCCCGCGCCGTGCGGGCAGACGAACAACACCGTCCGCTGCTGAGCCATCGCCACCACCCACTCCCACCTCGTTGTTGTAACCGTGGTTACAGTATCGAACGGCGTCGTGGGTCGTCGACCCGCTCGACACCGGTCACTCCCGATTCCCGGTGATCGGCGATGTGGTGGCGTGTGTCCATCGCTGACGTGGTCACCCTCGATCCGGCCGTCCGGGCCGGCCGCGGATGTCGAAGGCCGAGCTGTTCGCGGCGATTCGCACGGACTCGCGAGCGGGCCAGCCGCTACATCAATCGACTGAACGAACGATGCCTTCGGTTCAGCCACGCCGGGTCGGATGGCTGACAGTGCGGCGATTATCGTCCTCGGGCATTATTGAGAATCCGGGAGTCCGCGTCTTCTTGCGTATCAACTTCTTGCGTATCACCCAGGAATGATCTATCTACTTCCCTTGCCTTATCCGCAGGCGGATGCGCGGAGCAGCTCCAGCCATGGGGGCCGGCTAGGTTTTCGAACAACGATCTACAGTCCGGAGTGGTGGAATTTGTCGCAGAAGCATGGAATCATGATCAAGGGTGCCGCTTTGGCGAAGCGATCCTTCTACTATATTGCCATCGGGCTGTTGGCGGTCTATTTCATACTCGCCTACTTCGTTCGCGAGCTGGGTGCGGTGAGATTTGAGAAGCCATTTCTCGGCTCAACGCTCTTCATACTCCTTCTTGCGGCCCTTGCTCACGCTGCGGGCTTGTCAAAAAGTCAGAGAGATCTTGAGCGTATGGAGAGCGAGCTGAAGGCCATCAAAGACAGCATCTCCTCGCTCGCCGACGCGCAGAGTGCAGAAGTTGCGTTCTATGAAGGAAGAAGTAAGGTCTACAACGCCACCGTGTCGGCAATTCTCGCGGCAAGGAATCGCGTCTGGGTCACCCACTTGCGCAATGAAGGTCCAATGCGAGGGGAAGCCGCAGATCGACATTTCAGGACCTGTCGCGAATGGGCGCTGACGTCCGATGACCGCAGCTTCCGCAGGATAATACTTCGCGGGGACAGCGAAGGGCTGAAAGAATTCTTCAGGCAGGAGCTGGAATTCGCCGCCAAGGTCAACGTGGGCGACCCTAGGTATCTCGTCAAGGTGCTCAGCGGTCCCGTCCATCTAACCGAAGCGTTCAACGTCGGGATATACGACGACGTCGTCTTCTTCACGCATCGAGACGGAGACCAGACCCTCGGAATTTCCGTACGGAGCAGGAAGCTTGCTGACGAGTACATTCGTCACTATTATGAGCGGCTCTGGAACAGTCCGAACGCCGATTTCATCCGGCCGGATCTGGTTCCTTGACAAGCTTCCTCCGTTGGGAAGGAGCATTGTCATGCCGCCGATCGCGCACTAGGCGACGGGGACGGCTGTGCCGGCCTGGGGCGCGTCGACCGCCCGCACAACGCGGTTACGACCGGCTTGCTTCGCCCGGTACATGGCCTCGTCGGCCCGGTTGACCAGACCGGACAGGCCGTCGGCCGGGTCGGCGGCGGCCCCGATGCTGACGGTGACGGTCAATGGCTCGTGGTCGTCCACCACGATCGGCTCGCCGCAGATCACGGTGCGGATCCGTTCGCCGGCCACGACGGCGCCGTCGACGTCGGTGTTCGGCAGCACCGCCAGGAACTCCTCGCCGCCCCACCGTCCGGCGAGGTCCTCGACGCGCATAGCGCCGCGGATGCGGTCGGCGACCACGCTGAGGACCAGGTCACCCGCGGCGTGGCCGAGGGTGTCGTTGATCCGTTTGAAGCGGTCGATGTCGAGCAGGAGAACGGACAGCGGGCCGCCGTGACGGGTGGCCAGGCTGATCGACTCGGTGAGCCGCTGCTCCAGGTGGCGGCGGTTGGGCAGGCCGGTGAGCCCGTCGATGGTGCTCAGCCGCTGCAACTCGGCGTTGCGTTCCAGCAACTCCTCCTCCAGCCGGCGCCGGGTCCGCACCGCCTCGTCGAGGGCGCGCGCCATCCGGGCGATCTCGTCGGTCCCGGTCACGCCGCTGGACCGGGAGAGGTCGCCGGCGGCCAGCCCTTCGGCCACCCACTGCACCCGGTGCAATCGCCGAACGATCACCCGGGCGATGACAATGCCCAGCAGCAGCCCGCCCGCCAGGCCGAGCACCAGAACCACGATCACGGCGTTGCGCGCCGACGCGTACTCGTCGGTGACGGTCTGCCGGATGGCGACGGCCCGCCGGTCCTGTTCGGCGATCAGTTCGTCGAGCACGACCAGCGACCGGTCGCCGAGCGGGCTGGCCCGGTCGCGGGCCAGTTGCACCGCCACCGAGTCGAGGCGCAGGCTGGCCGGCATGTACTGGCCGAGCAGAATTTCGTTGTAGTCGCGGGTCAGGTTGATGATCTCGGCGATGCGGGTGACGTCGACCGGCTCGGCCACCGGATAGGTCGCGAGGGCCCGGTTCAGCGCGTCGGCGTGCGTACGGAACATCGTCTCGTACTTCTGCTTGCTGGCCGCGTCGGGCGCCGAGGCGTGCCGTAAGGCCGCGGTCCGCTTCGCCAGGATCTGCTGTTCGATCTCGGCCGCGTGCAGCGCGGGTCGCATCGCCCAGGTGTACACGTCGTCACCGGCCTGCTGCACCTGCCAGAGCTGGTGCAGGCTGAGGCCGCCCACCGCGACGGCCACCGAGGCTAGGGCGGCGACGACCACCAGGAGTTTTGTGCGAACCCGACGGCTGGCCAGCCATCCGCCCGGCCGGTTCCGCGACTTCGTCAGCACTCTGGGCTCTCCCTGCTTCGCCACCCGGTCCCCATGCAGACATGTCGTCTATCGTTTCGTCCGTCATTGGGCTGAAATGAGCAGGATCCCAAAGGTCTGCCGTTATCCGGAGCGTTCCAGCCGAGGCGACCTCCTTCACCGCGCCCGGGACTGACCGGTGGCGTCGTCCGGGCGCGTCCGGCCTATGGCTCGCAGGGTGGCGGTCGCCCAACGGAAAGCCAGGAGGGTCAGCACCGCCACAAGGGTGAACGCGACGGCCACCGAGCCGTCCGACAGAGCGCCGGCGAACAGCGACCGGGACGCTCTGGTCGGAGGTGCTTCCGGCCGGCCGGCAGACGGCAACGGCTCGTCGCGGAGCGACGCACCGGGCTGGGGCTGGCGATCGTCCGGCAGATCGTCGAGTCACACGGCGGACACGTCGCCGTGTTCTCCATGCCCGGCGAAGGCGGCACCTTCGTCATGTTGCTGCCGGCATCCGACCACGCTGACCCCGAACCGCCTCCCGTGGTCATGCCCGTCAGGCCAGACCTATGACCCCTCCTCAGCTACACCGTGCCGGGCTCGCAATGGCGTCGGCATGCCGGATCGCAGGCTGGCACGGGACTGCTCGTCGTCGTCCTCCGGAACCTCCGCCCAGGAGGCGAGGTCCAGGGCTTGCGTGATGGTGAGATCCAACTCCTCGCGGAGCGGCCGGGCCGTGTGGACGATTACGCCGCGTGGCCCGTGTGCGTGGAGTAGCCGGGCGACGTCCACGGCGTCGCCGCCCGCGGCCGCCGCGCGCACGGCCGGCCTCATGTCGTCCAACTGCCGCAGTCTGCCCGTGATGTCATCCAACTACGGCCTCCCGGACGCTGCCGGCGTGAGTGATCGGTGCGGTTGCGCCGAGCCGGCGAAGACGCGCCAGCTTTCACGACGTTCATATTATTGCTGCTGCGTGAAATGGCCGGTCGATATAACCGATGCATTCATGCATTCCAAAGCCATGACCCTCGTCACTTCGTGCTGAAGATCACTCGATGCCGGTGGGGTCCATCTAGGTCAATTAAGGGCCTGTTTCGTAGGTGTTATGGTCGCGCGTCGCACCATTTTGGACCGGGGCAGCCGACGGTCACGAGCCGTCGTCCGCCCACTCTCGCGTACCCGTGAGATCGAGGAAGGGAAACACCATGAACCCATTCGAGGATGAGAACGGCACCTATCTGGTTCTGGTCAACGACGAAGGCCAGCACTCGTTGTGGCCGGAATTCGTCGCCGTACCCGCCGGCTGGTCCATCGCGAAAACCGCGGACACCCGCCAGGCCTGCCTCGACTACGTCAATGAGCACTGGACCGACATGCGTCCACAGAGCCTGATCAAGGCCATGGGCTGACCGGGCCGTCATCGTGCCGTCTCGTTCTCTGGCCACAACGACCCTTCCACTGACCGCCGCCCAGCACGGCATCTGGTACGCCCACCACCTCGCTCCGGGCAGCCTGCTGCACACCCTCGGCGAGTATCTGGACATCAGCGGCCCGGTCCGGGCCGACCTGTTCGAGCAGGCCCTGCGCCGCACCGTCAGTGAGGCGGAGTGCCTGACCGCCCGCTTCGTGGAAACCGCCGACGGCGAGGTGCGCCAGCACATCGGCGAGGCGGGGGACTGGGATCTCCCGGTCCACGACTTCAGCGGGGAGGCCGACCCGCTCGGCTCCGCCGTGGAGTGGATGCGCGCCGGCCTCGCCCGGCCGTTCGACCTGACGGCCGGCCCGCTGTTCCGGTACGCCCTGATCCGGCTGGCCGCCGACCGGTGGCTGTGGTCGTACAGCTATCACCACCTGGTCATCGACGGCTCCGGCATGAGCATGATCGTGCGCCGGGTGGCCGAGGTCTACACCGCGCTCGCCGAGGGCACACAGGTGCCGGACAGCACGTTCGGCCGACTGTCCGACCTGGTGGATCGCGACCGGGAGTACGCCACCTCGGAACGTCGCGAGCAGGACCGGCGTTTCTGGGCCGACTACCTGCGGGACTGTCCGGAACCGGTGAGCCCGGCTCTTCGGCAGCCGACCGAACCCGCCGCCCTGATCCGCCGGAGCGGGGTGCTCGACGCGGCGGCCGTCCGCCGGCTGGACGCGGCGGCCGCCGCGTACGGCACCCGCTGGCCGCTGGTCGTCACCGCGGCCTGGGCCGGCTATCTGCACCGGATGACCGGCGCCGACGAGGTCGTCGTGGGTCTGGCCGCCGCCGCGCGCCCCGACCCGCTGGACCGGGCGACGCCGGCCATGGTGTCGAACCTGTTGCCGCTGCGCGTGCCGATCGATCGGGCGGCCGGTGTCGGCGGCCTGATCCGTCAGGTCGCCACCGAGGCGAGAACCGTTCTCCGCCACCAGCGCTACCGGGTCGAGGACATGCGCCGCGACCGGTTGTCGGCCCGTACCCGGCTGGCCGGGCCGCTGGCCAACATCGTGAGCTTCGACTACGACGTCCGGTTCGGCGACAGCCCGGCGGTCGCGTCCAACCTGACCCTAGGTCTGCACGAGGACCTGGCGATGCTGGTGCACGACCGCCGCGACGGCAACGGGTACCGGGTGGACCTCGACGCCAATCCGGACCTGTACGCACCCGGCGAGCTGGCCGGCCACCGGTCGCGGTTCCTCAGCTTCCTCAGCCGGCTCGTCGACGCGGACCCGGACACCCTGGTGGCCGACCTCATCCTGCCGACCGCCGACGACGAGCAGGCCCGGCGACACTGGAACGACAGCGAGGTCCCGGTGCCGGCCGCGAGCGTGGCGACCCTGTTCGCGGAACAGGCCGCCCGCACACCCGACGTGACAGCCCTGACGGACGGGCCGGTGCGCTGGACCTACGCGGAACTCGACGCCCGGGCCGGCGTCATCGCCGACCGGCTGATCGAGGCCGGCGTGGGCCCGGAGACCCGGGTGGCGGTGCTGATGGAACGCTCCGCACATCTGGTGGCCACCCTGATCGGCGTCCTCAAGGCGGGCGCCGCCTACGTGCCGCTGCTGCCCGGGTACCCGGCGGAGCGGCTGAGCTGGATCGTCGAACAGGCCGGAGCCACCGTCCTGGTGACGGAGCCGGCGATGCCGGACTTCCGTCACACCGCGGCCGTCGTGACCCTGGACGCCGCGGACCGCTCCGCCGGGCGTGCGAGCGGGCGCACCGTCCCGGTCGACCCGGCCGGCCTCTGCTACGTCATGTACACGTCCGGCTCCACCGGAACCCCGAAGGGTGTGGCGGTCACCCACCGCAACGTCGTGACGCTGGCGCTGGACACCCGATTCGACGGTGCGGCGCACCGCCGCGTGCTGGTGCACTCGCCGCACGCTTTCGACGCGTCCACCTACGAACTGTGGGTTCCGCTGCTGCGCGGCGGCGAGCTCGTCATCGCCCCGTCCGGGCCCGCCGACGTGGCCACCATCGCTGACCTGATCGCCGACAGCGGGGTGACCGCCGTCTGGCTGACCGCGGGCCTGTTCGGCGCGATGGCCGAGGAGTACGCCGGCCGGTTCGCCGGAGTGCGGGAGATCTGGACGGGCGGGGACGTGGTGCCGCCCGCAGCCGTACGGCGGATGCTGGAGGTCTGTCCCGGCACGGTCGTGGTGGACGGCTACGGGCCGACCGAGACCACCACGTTCGCCACGTCGCACCCGATCGCGCGGGTAACCGATGTCACCGACACCCTGCCGATCGGGCGCCCCCTGGACAACACGCGGGCCTATGTGCTCGACGACCGGCTCCGGCCGGTGCCAGCGGGCGTGACCGGCGAGCTCTACCTCGCCGGTCACGGCCTGGCCCGCGGCTATGCGAGCCGCTCCGACCTGACCGCCGAACGCTTCGTGGCCTGCCCCTGGGACACGCCCGGCGAGCGGATGTACCGCACCGGCGACCTGGCGCGGTGGAATCCGGACGGGCGCCTGGTCTTCGCCGGGCGCGCCGACGGCCAGGTCAAGATCCGGGGCTACCGGATCGAGGTCGGCGAGATCGAGACGGCGCTGACCGCACACCCGGCCGTGCGGCAGGCCGTGGTCGTCGCCCGCGACGACCAGCCGGGCGGCAAACGGCTGGTGGCGTACGTCGTCGGTGACGTCAGCGCCGCCGAGTTGCGCTCGTACGCCTCCTCGCACCTGCCCGAGTTCATGGTGCCGCTGGTGGTGGCACTGGACGCGCTGCCGCTGACCGGCAACGGGAAGATCGACAAGGCGGCCCTGCCCGTACCGGAGCGGATCGTCCCGGAAGGCGGCCCGCGCCGGCCACGCGATGCGCGCGAGGAGATCGTCTGCCGCCTGTTCGCCGAGGTGCTGGGCCTGCCGCAGGTCGGCGCCGACGACGACTTCTTCGACCTCGGCGGGCACTCGCTGCTGGCCACCAGGCTGGTGAGCCGCGTCCGCACCGCGCTCACCGCCGAGTTGTCGTTGCGTGACCTGTTCGCGGCACGCACGCCGGCCGGGCTGGCCGCCGCGGCGACGACCGCACGGTACGGCTCACGCCCGCTGCTGCGCCCCGAGGCCCGCCCCGAGACGTTGCCGCTGTCGTCGGCCCAGCAGCGCCTGTGGTTCATCGACCGGCTGGAGGGCCCGCGCGCCACCTACAACATGCCGTACCTGCTGCGGCTGACCGGCCCGCTCGACGTGCCGGCCCTGCGGGCGGCGCTGACCGACGTGGTGTCGCGTCACGAGAGCCTGCGGACCGTGTTCGCCGACCGCGACGGCATCGCCCACCAGCGCATCCTGACCGGGGACCGGGCCGCGGTGGCGGTCGAGCCGCACGCCGGCGACCCGGCCGGCTGGCTGTCCGCGGCGGCGCACCGTCCGTTCGACCTGTCGCGGGACCTGCCGATCCGGGCTCACCTCGGTGCCGGCGGCGACGTCCTGCTACTGGTGCTGCATCACATCGCCGCCGACGGCTGGTCGATCGGCCCGCTGCTGCGTGACCTGTCCACGGCGTACACCGCCCGTCTCGGCGGCGCCGCACCGGCGTGGGCCGCTCTGCCGGTGCAGTACGCCGACTACGCCCTCTGGCAGCGCCGGCTCCTCGGCGCGGCCGGCGAGCCGGACAGCGTGCTCGGCCGGCAACTCGCACACTGGCGTACGGCCCTGGCCGGGGCGCCCCAGCAGGCGGAGCTGCCCTACGACCGTCCGCACCCGGCCGAGCCCTCCCACCGGGGCGGGCAGGTGCCGGTGACCGTGCCGGCCGCCCTGCACCGTGCCCTGCTGCGCCTGGCCCGCGATCACGACGTGACCCTGTTCATGGTGCTGCACGCGGCGTTCGCCGTGCTGCTGCACCGGTCCGGCGCCGGCGACGATGTCCTGATCGGCACACCGGTCGCGGGCCGCGCCGACGAATCCCTCGACGATCTGGTGGGGTTCTTCGTCAACACCGTGGTGCTGCGCACCGACCTGTCCGGCGACCCGCCGTTCCGCCGGCTCCTGGAGCAGGTCCGGGACCGCGATCTCGAAGCCTTCGCTCATCAGGACCTGCCGTTCGACCGGCTGGTGGAGGAGCTGGCTCCGGACCGCTCCACGGCCCGCCACCCGCTGGTGCAGGTCATGGTGACGCTGGAGAACACCGCACGCCCCGCCCTGGAACTGCCCGGCCTGGGCGCCGATGTGCGGCCGGTCCCGCTCGACATCGCCAAGTTCGACCTGACCGCGAACTTCGTCGAGGAGTTCGACGAGGCCGGCGACCCGGCCGGGCTCGGCGCGCAGCTGGAGTACGCGGCCGACGTCCTCGACCGGGCCACCGTGCGGGGGCTGGCCGACCGGCTGGGCCGGATCCTCGCCGCGGTCGCCGCCGCACCGGACCGGACCGTCGGCCGGATCGACGTGCTCACCCCCGCCGAACGGCACCGGACGCTGGTCACCTGGAACGACACCGGGGCGGCGGTCCCGGCGCGGACACTCGGCGCGATGTTCGCCGCCCAGGTGGCCCGGACTCCGGCCGCGCCCGCCCTCATCGCCGACGACCTCACCCTGAGCTACGCCGAACTCGACGCCCGGGTGAACACCCTGGCCGGGTGGCTGATCGAGGCGGGCGTCGGTCGCGAGGACATCGTGGCCCTGTCGTTCCCGCGTTCGACGCACTGGGTCGTCGCGATGCTGGCGGTGACCAGGACCGGTGCGGCGTTCCTGCCGATCGACCCGTCCTACCCGGCCGACCGGATCCGCTACATGGCCGGCGACGCCCGCCCGGCGCTGCTGCTGACCGTCGAGGTGACGGCCCGCGACCTGCCGCCGCTCGACGTGCCCGTGGTGGCGCTCGACTCCGCCGCGATCACCGCGCGGCTGCCCATGCTGCCGAGCACACCGGTCGCCCGGCCGGTGGCGCCGGCGAACACCGCGTACGTCATCTACACGTCCGGCTCCACCGGCCGCCCGAAAGGCGTCGCGGTCAGCCACGCCGGCATCGCGAGCCTGGTGCACGCCACGGCCGGGCGCTACGGGATCGGCGAGCACAGCCGGGTCCTCCAGTTCGCCTCGCCCAGCTTCGACGCGGTCGTCTTCGACGTCTGCCCGGCGCTGCTGTCCGGTGCGGCCCTCGTCGTGCCGTCCGCCGAGCGGCTGACCGTCGGGGAACCGCTGGCGGCGACGGTCGCCGCGCACGGGGTGACCCATGTGACCCTGCCGCCGGCCGCCCTGGCGGTGCTCCCGGAGCACTCGCTCGGCAGCGTGCGGGTGCTGGTGGTGGCCGGTGAGGCGCCGTCCGCGCGGGTGGTGGACCGGTGGTCGGCGGGACGCACGATGATCAACGCGTACGGCCCCACCGAGACCACGGTGTGCGCGACCCTCAGCGACCCGCTCCACGCCGGCGCCGGACCGGCCCCGATCGGCGGCCCGATCACCGGCACCCGGCTGTACGTGCTGGACGCCCGGCTGAACCCGGTGCCACCGGGCGTGCCGGGCGAGCTGTACGTCGCGGGCGCCGGCCTGGCCCGCGGCTACCTGGGACGGCCGGCGCTGACCGGTGAACGCTTCGTGGCGTGCCCGTGGGGCCAGCCGGGGGAGCGGATGTACCGGACCGGTGACCTGGTCCGCTGGAACACGGCGGGTCACCTGCTGTTCCTGGGCCGCACCGACGACCAGGTGAAGCTCCGCGGTTTCCGCATCGAGCTCGGCGAGATCACGCGTACCGTCGCCGCTCATCCGGACGTCCGTCAGGCCGCCGTGGTGGTCCGCGAGGACCGGCCCGGTGACCAGCGGCTCGTCGCGTACGTCACCGCGGAACCCGGCCGCGCCGTGGACGCCTCCGCCGTACGCCGGCATGCGGGCCTGAGTCTGCCCGGTCACATGGTCCCGGCCGTGGTCGTCCTCGACGCTCTGCCCCTGACCAGCAACGGCAAGGTCGACAAGGCCGCCCTGCCCGCACCGGCGGTCACCGCCGGGCCCGGCCGGGAGCCCCGCGACGCCCGCGAGGAGACCCTCTGCCGGCTCTTCGCCGAACTGCTCGGCCTGCCCGCCGTCGGTGTCGACGACGACTTCTTCGACCTCGGCGGCCACTCCCTGCTCGCCACCCGTCTGGTCAGCCGGATCCGCACCGCGCTGCGGGCCGATCTGTCGATCCGTGACCTGTTCACGGCACGCACGCCGGCCCGGATCAGCGAACGACTGACGACCGCCCGCCCCGCGCGGCCCACGCTGCGCCGGATGGCGAAGAAAGAGACCCCCTCATGACCGCCCTGTCCTACGCCCAACAGCGACTGTGGTTCCTGAACCAGCTCGAAGGCGCCACCGCCACCTACAACATGCCGTTCGCGCTGCGGCTGACCGGCCGGCTCGACCTCGCCGTGCTCCGTGCCGCGCTGCTCGACGTCATCGACCGGCACGAGAGCCTGCGCACCGTCTTCCCCGCCCACGACGGTGTGCCGGTCCAGCACGTCCTGGACCCGGCCGGCGTCGGCCTCGACCTCACCGTCGAGGACCTCGCCGCCACCGACCTGCCGGAGGCGCTGACCGAGGGCGGCCGCCGGCCGTTCGACCTCACCGCCGATCTGCCGCTGCGCGCCCGGGTGTTCCGCCTGGCGCCGGAGGAGCACGTGCTGCTCCTCGTCGTGCACCACATCGCCGGCGACGGCTGGTCGGTCGCCCCGCTGATGCGCGACCTCTCGCAGGCGTACGAGGCCCGGCTGCACGGCCACCGGCCCGGCTGGGAGGAGCTGCCGGTCCAGTACACCGATTACAGCCTGTGGCAGCGCGAACTCCTCGGCGAGGAGCACGGCGTCCTGCAGGAACAACTCGACCACTGGCGTACGGCCCTGGCCGGCTCGCCCGCCGAGATCCTGCTGCCGTACGACCGGCGGCACCCGGCGATGCCGTCGCACCACGGTGAGCAGGTCACCCTCACCGTGCCCGCCGAGGTCCACCGGGGGCTGCTGCGACTGGCCGCGGAGACCGACAGCACCCTGTTCATGGTGTTGCAGACCGCGGTCACCGCCTTGCTGCACCGACTGGGCGCCGGCGACGACATCCCGCTCGGCACCGCGGTCGCCGGCCGCACCGAGGAGGACCTGGACGACCTGGTCGGCTTCTTCGTGAACACGTTGGTGCTGCGCGCCGACGTCTCCGGCGGGCCGACCTTCCGCCAGCTGCTCGGCCGGGTCCGCGAGACCGCCCTGGGCGCTTACGCCAACCAGGACATCCCCTTCGACCGCCTGGTCGAGGAGTTGGCCCCGGCCCGGTCTCTGGCCCGGTCGGCGCTGTTCCAGGTGATGGTGCTGCTCCAGAACACCACCGCCGCCCGGCTGGACCTGCCCGGCCTGCTGGTCGAGGTCGAGTCGGTGGTCACGAACGTCGCCAAGTTCGACCTGGTGGTCAACTTCGACGAACGGCCGGCCGGCGGCATCGACTGCGCCGTCGACTACGCCACCGACGTGTTCGACGCCGCGACCGCCCAGTCGATCGTGGACCGGCTGGGCATCGTCCTCACCGCGCTCGCCGCCGGCCCGGACACCCCGGTCCGCGACGTCGAACTGCTCGGCGACGAGGAACGCCGCGCGCTCACGGCGGCGCCGCTGACCGGCGGCGCCGGTACGGACACCGGCGACACCATCGTGTCGCGGTTCGAGGTGCAGGCCGCCGCCCGGCCCGGGGCGATCGCCCTGACCTGTGACGGCGTCACCATGTCGTACGGCGAGCTCAACGCGGCCGCCAACCGGCTCGCCCACCACCTGATCGAGCGCGGCGCCGGCCCGGAGAAGCTGGTCGCGATCCGCTTCCCCCGCTGCCACGAGGCGGTGGTGGCGCTGCTCGGCGTGCTCAAGGCGGGTGCCGCGTACCTGCCGGTCGACCCCGGCTATCCGGCCGACCGGATCGCGTACATGCTCGCCGACGCCGACCCCGTCCTGACGGTCACGCCGGAGGTGCTGAGGGCCACCGCCGGGCAGCCCGCCACCGACCCCGGTGTGGCGCTGTCACCCGCGAACGCGGCCTACGTCATCTACACCTCCGGCTCCACCGGCCGTCCCAAGGGCGTGCTCGTCCCGCACGCCAACGCGATCCGGCTGCTGACCGAGACCGATCACTGGTTCGGTTTCCGGCCGGACGACGTGTGGACCCTGTTCCATTCGTACGCCTTCGACTTCTCGGTCTGGGAATTGTGGGGCCCGCTGCTGCACGGCGGACGTCTCGTCGTGGTCAGCCATGCCGACAGCCGGTCGCCGGAGGACTTCCTGCGGCTGCTCGTCGACGAGCGGGTCACCGTCCTCAACCAGACCCCGTCCGCGTTCTACCAACTGATCGGCGCCGACCGGGACGCTCCGGAGCTCGGCGCGCGACTGGCCCTGCGAACGGTGATCTTCGGCGGGGAGGCGCTGGACCCGGGCCGGCTGACCGACTGGTACCGCCGGCACGACCCGGCCGCCCCCGTGCTGGTCAACATGTACGGCATCACCGAGACGACCGTGCACGTCTCCTACGTCGCGCTCGACGAGACGGCGGCGGCGCGGCCCGGCTCCGTCATCGGCGAGGCCATTCCGGACCTGGCGATGTACGTCCTCGACGAGCGCCTGCGACCGGTGCCGGCCGGTGTGCCGGGCGAGATCTACGTCGCCGGGGCGGGCCTGGCCCGCGGCTACCTGAACCGGCCGGACCTGACCGCGGCCCGGTTCGTCGCCAACCCCTTCACCCGAGCCGGCTGTCCGCAGGCCGGCAGCCGCCTGTACCGCACCGGCGACGTCGCCCGCCGGCTGCCCGGCGGGCACCTCGAATACCTGGGCCGCAGCGACGACCAGGTCCAGCTGCGCGGCTTCCGGATCGAGCTCGGCGAGGTCGAGCAGGTCCTCGCCCGGCAGCCCGGCGTCACCGGGGCGGCGGTCGTGGTCCGCGACGACCGGCTGGCCGGTTACGTGACCGGCGACGTGGCTCCGGGTCAGGTCCGTGAGCAGGCCGCCCGCAGCCTGCCCGACTACATGGTGCCGTCCACCGTGACCGTGCTGCCGGCCTTCCCGCTCACCGGCAACGGCAAGCTCGACCGTGCCGCCCTGCCCGACCCGGCGGTCACCGGCAACGCGGCCGGCCGCGCGCCGCGCACCCCGGCCGAGCAGATCCTGTGCGGGCTGTTCGCCGAGATCCTCGGCCTGCCCGAGGTGGGCGCCGACGACGACTTCTTCGACCTCGGCGGCCACTCCCTGCTCGCCACCCGGCTCGCCGCCCGCGCCCGCTCGGCACTCGGCGTCGAACTGCCGGTCCGCGACGTGTTCGCCGCGCCGACACCCGCACGGCTGGCCGCGGTCGCCGAGGCCGCGTCCGGCTCCGCGCGGCCCCCGCTGCGCCCGGCGGAGCTGCCGGACCCGCTGCCGCTGTCGCCGGCCCAGCAGCGGCTCTGGTTCCTCAACCAGCTCGACGGGCCCACCGCCACCTACAACATGCCGTACGCGTTGCGGCTCACCGGCGCTCTCGACGCCGGCGCGCTGCGGGCCGCCCTCGGCGACCTGGTGGCCCGCCACGAAAGCCTGCGGACCGTCTATCCCGCGCCCGGCGGCGAACCGCGCCAGGTCGTCCTCGACCCCGCCGGGGCCACCGTCGAGCTGTCCGAGCGGGACCTCACCGCCGCCGAACTCGGCCGTGCGCTGGCCGGCGCGGCAGCCGTGCGGTTCGACCTCGCCCACCAGCTGCCGCTGCGCGCCTGGCTGTGGCGCCTCGGCCCGGACGACCACGTCCTCGGCCTGGTCATCCACCACATCGCCGGCGACGGCTGGTCGACGGCGCCGCTGCTGCGGGACCTGTCCACCGCGTACACCGCCCGGCTCGCCGGACACGCGCCCGGCTGGACGCCGCTGCCGGTCCGCTACGCCGACTACACCCTGTGGCAGCGGGACCTGCTGGGCCGCGACACCGACCCGGACAGCCTGCTGCGCCAGCAGCTTCGCTACTGGAAGCAGACCCTGGCCGGCGCTCCGGCGGAGCTGGAGCTGCCGTTCGACCGGCCGCACCCCGCCGTCGCCTCGCACCAGGGCGGGCACATCCGGTTCCAGCTCGACGCCGGCACCCACCGGGCGCTGCTCGGCGTCGCCCGGGGCAGCGACACCACCCTGCACATGGTGTTGCAGGCCGCCTTCGCGGTGCTCCTGCACCGGGCCGGCGCCGGCGACGACCTGCCTGTCGGCGTGGCCGTCGCCGGTCGCACCGACGAAGCCCTCGACGACGTGGTCGGCTTCTTCGTCAACACGCTGGTCCTGCGCGCCGATCTGTCCGGCAACCCGACGTTCACCGAGTTGCTGGCCCGGGTCCGGGAAACCGCGCTGAACGCCTACGCCCACCAGGACGTGCCGTTCGACCGGGTCGTGGAGGAACTCGCCCCCACCCGCTCGACGGCCCGCCAGCCGCTGGTCCAGGTGCTGCTGACGTTGCAGAACACCGCCCACGCCGGCCTGGACCTGCCCGGCCTGACGGTGACAGCCGAGCCGGTCACCCTGAACGCGGCGAAATTCGACCTGCTCGCCGCCTTCGAGGAACAGGGCACCAGCAAGGAGCCGGCCGGACTCACCGGCGTCCTCGAATACGCCGCCGACGTCTTCGACCGGTCCACCGCACAGGCCCTCGCCGACCGGATGGTCCGGATCCTCGGCACCGTCGCGACCGGCCCGCACACCCGGCTCGCCGGGATCGGCGACCTCACCCCGGTGGAGCGGCAACGGATGCTCGCCGCCGGGGACCGTACGCTGCCCCGCCCGATTTCCGGAACCGTGCCGGAGCTGTTCGCGGCGCAGGCCGCGCGCACGCCGGACGCCGTCGCCCTCCTGATGGGCGCCACCTCGGTGACCTACGCCGAGCTGGACGCCCGCGCCAACCGTCTCGCCCACCGGCTGATCGCCGCCGGCACGGGCCCCGAGGTGGCGGTCGCCGTGCTGATGGAGCGCTCCGCCGACCTGGTGGTGGCGCTGCTCGCGGTCCTCAAGGCCGGCGGCGCCTATGTCCCGCTGCTGCCGAGCCATCCCGCCGACCGCCTCGCCTGGATCACCGGCCAGGCCGGGGCGGCCGTGCTGCTGGCCGACGCGGACCCGGAGTTCCCGCACGACGCGACCGTGCTCGTCCACCGCGACGAATCCGGCCCGGATCACGACCCCGGAGTCCGGCCGCACGCCGACAACCTCGCCTACGTCATGCACACCTCCGGCTCCACGGGCCGGCCCAAGGGCGTGGCGGTCCGGCATCGCGACATCGCCGCGCTCGCGGCCGACCACCGGTGGGCCGGCGGCGCCCACGACCGGGTGCTGTGCCGCTCGCCGCACGCCTTCGACGCCTCCACCTACGAACTGTGGGTGCCGCTGCTGCGGGGCGGGACCGTCGTCATCGCCCCGCCCGGGGAGCCCGACGTGGCGACCCTGGCCCGCACCATCACCGACGGGCGGGTCACCTCGGCCTTCCTCACCACCGCGCTGTTCAACCTGCTGGTGGAGGAGTGCCCGGAACATCTGGCCGGGCTCCGCGAAGTGCTCACCGGCGGCGAGGCCGGCAGCCCCGCCACGATGCGCCGCTTCCTGAAGAGCTGCCCGGACACCGTCCTCACCCACGTGTACGGGCCGACCGAGGCGACCACCTTCGCCACCGCCCACCCGATGACCGACGCCGCCGCCCTGACCGGTGACCAGGCGCCGATCGGCACCCCGCTGGACGGCATGCGCGCCTACGTGCTCGACCGGCACCTCCAGCCGGTGCCGGCGGGCGTCACCGGCGAGCTCTACCTCGCCGGCGCCGGCCTGGCCCGCGGCTACATCGGCCGCGCCGACCTGACCGCGGAACGGTTCGTCGCCGACCCCGTCCGGGCCGGTGAGCGGATGTACCGTACCGGCGACCTGGTCCGGTGGAACGCCGCCGGAGAGATCGTCTTCGTGGGCCGGGCCGACGGCCAGGTGAAACTTCGCGGCTTCCGGATCGAACCCGGCGAGGTCGAGGCCGCCCTCGCCGCACACCACGACGTCGGCCAGAGCGTGGTGATGGTCCGCGAGGACCGGCCCGGCGACCGGCGGCTGATCGGCTACGTCACCCCCGGCCGGGCCGGACGGCCGGTCGACGCGGCCGAGGTTCGCGCGTACGCCGCCCGCCACCTGCCCGAGTTCATGGTCCCGTCCGTGGTCGTCCCGCTGGACACCCTGCCACTGACCAGCAACGGCAAGGTCGACCGCGCGGCGCTGCCGGCACCGGACCCGGCCTCACCGCACGGCACCGGCCGGGCGCCCCGCAGCGGGCCCGAGGAGATCCTCTGCGGCCTCTTCGCCGACCTGCTCGGCGTCGCCACGGCCGGCCCGGACGACGACTTCTTCGCCCTCGGCGGCCACTCCCTGCTCGCGGTCCGGCTGACCTCCCGGGTCCGGACCGCGCTCGGCGTGGAGATCGCCGTGCGCGACGTGTTCACCGCCACCACCCCGGCCCGCCTCGCGACCCTGATCGCGACCGCCGGCGGGGCCACCCGCCCGGCGCTGACCGCGGCGCCCCGGCCCGCACGGCTCCCGCAGTCCCCGGCACAGCGGCGACTGTGGTTCCTGCACCAGCTGGAGGGTCCGAGCGCCACCTACAACATGCCGGTGGTGCTCCGCCTGCACGGCGAACTCGACCGGGCGGCGCTGCGTGCCGCCCTGGACGACCTGGCCGCACGCCACGAGACGCTGCGGACGGTATTCGCCGACGTCGACGGCGTCGCCGTCCAGCGGATCCTCGATCCCGCCGCCGGGCGACTGCCGCTCACGACGGTACGCGTCAGCGCCGCCGACCTGGAGCAGGCGCTGGCCGGCGCCGCCGCGCACCGGTTCGACCTCGCCGCCGGGGCCCCGGTCCGGGCCTGGCTGTTCGAACTCGGCGCACAGGAGCACGTCCTGGCCGTGGTGATGCACCACATCGCCGGTGACGGCTGGTCGCTGGCGCCGCTGCTGCGCGACCTCGGGCAGGCCTACACGGCCCGGACCGGCGGGTCCGGCGCCCGCCGGGCGCCGCTGCCGGTCCAGTACGCCGACTACACCATCTGGCAGGAGGAGCTGCTCGGCTCCGCGGCCGACCCGGGGAGCCTGATCAGCACGCAGACCGCGTACTGGCGGGCGGCTCTGTCGGGAGTGCCCGCCGAGCTGGACCTGCCGTACGACCGGACCCGCCCGGCGGTGCCGTCGCACGCCGGCGGGCACGTGCCCTTCACCGTCGGCCCGGAATCGCACCGGGCGTTGCTCGCCCTGGCCCGGAGGCAGGACGTCACCCTGCACGTGGTGTTGCAGGCCGCGTTCGCCGTGCTGCTGCACCGGCTCGGCGCCGGCGACGACGTGCCGATCGGCACGCCCGTCGCGGGCCGCGCCGACGAGGCACTCGACGACCTGGTCGGCTTCTTCGTCAACACCCTGGTGCTGCGTGCCGACCTGTCCGGCGATCCAGCCTTCACCGAGCTGCTGGCCCGGGTCCGGGAGACGGCCCTGGACGGGTACGCGCACCAGGACGTCCCCTTCGATCACCTGGTCGAGGAACTCGCCCCGGACCGGTCGCTGTCGCGGCAGCCGCTGTTCCAGGTGATGTGCGTGCTCCAGAACAACGCCGGCGGCGACCACGACTTCGGCGGGCTGCGCGTGACCACCGAACCGGCGGGGCTGCCGGTCGCCAAGTTCGACCTGACCGTCACCTTCGTCGAGCAGACCGGCCATCCGGACGGGCCGGCGGGCCTGACCGGCGTGCTGGAGTACGCGACCGACCTGTTCGACCGGGCCACCGCCGAGCTTCTGACCGCCCGGCTGCTGCGGGTCGTCGAGGCGGTGGCGGCCGCGCCGGAACGCCGGATCGGCCAGGTCGACGTCCTCACCCCGGCCGAGCGAGAACAGGTGCTGGTCACCTGGAACGACACCCGCGCACCGGTGCGGGCCGGCACGTTCGGCGAGCTGTTCGCGGCGCAGGTGGCCCGTACCCCGGACGCGACGGCCGTCATCGGCGACGACGTGACCCTCACCTATGCCGAGCTCGATGCGCGGGCGAACGCCCTGGCCCGCTGGCTGATCGGACGGGGCGCCGGGCCCGAGGACATCGTGGCGCTCGCCTTCCCCCGCTCGGTCGACTGGATCGTGGCGATCCTCGCGGTGACCCAGGCGGGCGCGGCGTTCCTGCCGGTCGACCCGTCCTACCCGGACAGCCGCATCCGCTACATGATCGGTGACGCCCGGCCGGCGATGCTGCTGACCGTCGACGCGACGGCGGACGGCCTGCCGGACCTCGACGTGCCGCTGGTGCGGCTGGAATCGGTCGACCTGTCCGGCCCGGCCACCGGCCCGGTGTCCGACGCCGACCGGGTCCGGCCGCTCACCCTGGACAACACCGCCTACGTCATCTACACCTCCGGCTCCACCGGGCGTCCCAAAGGTGTCGTGGTCAGCCACGCCGGCCTGGCCGCGCTGGCGGCCACCACCGCCGGCCGGTACGGCATCGACCAGGACACCCGGATCCTCCAGTTCGCCTCGCCCAGCTTCGACGCGACCGTTCTGGAGATCTGCCCGGCCCTGTTCTCCGGCGCCACCCTCGTGGTGCCGTCCGCCGCCCGGCTCACCGTCGGACCGCCGCTGGAGGCGACGATCGCCGAACACGGCGTGACCCAGGTGATGCTGCCGCCGACCGCGCTCGCCGTCCTGTCCGGCGACGCGCTCGCGGGCGTGACCACGCTGACAGTGGCCGGTGAGGCCCCCGCCGCCGAGGTGGTCGACCGGTGGTCGGCCGGGCGGAAGCTGTTCAACGCCTACGGTCCGACCGAGATCACCGTCTGCGCGACCATCAGCCGGCCGCTGTCGGCGGGCGTCCACCCGGCGCCGATCGGCGGCCCGAACCTCAACACCAGGCTGTACGTCCTGGACGACCGGCTGCGGCCGGTGCCGCCGGGTGTGGCGGGCGAGCTGTACGTGGCCGGCGACGGCGTGGCCCGCGGCTATCTCCGGCGGCCGGCGCTGACCGCGGAGCGGTTCGTGGCCTGCCCGTGGGGCGGCGCGGGGGAGCGGATGTACCGCACCGGCGACCTGGTGCGGTGGGACCGGGACGGACAGCTCGTCTTCCTCGGCCGTACCGACGACCAGGTCAAGATCCGTGGCTTCCGCATCGAGCTCGGCGAGGTCAGCCGGGTCACGGCCGGCCATCCGGACGTATTGCAGGCCGTGGCGGTGGCCAGGGAGGACCGGGCGGGCGACAAACGCCTGGTCGCTTATGTGACCCCGGTGCCCGGCCGGGACCCGGACCCGGTCGCCGTGCGGGAGCACGTGGCCGCGGAGCTGCCCACCCACATGGTCCCGGTCGTGGTCGTGCTCGACGCGCTGCCGTTGACCAGCAACGGAAAGGTCGACAAGGCCGCCCTGCCGGCGCCGGCCACCACCACCGACCCGGGCCGTGCCCCGCGGGACGCCCGCGAACAGGCCCTGTGCCGGCTGTTCGCCGAGGAACTCGGGGTGCCGGCCGTCGGCATCGACGACGACTTCTTCGCCCTCGGCGGGTACTCGCTCCTGGCGACCCGGCTGGCCGCGCGGATCCGGACCGATCTCGGGATGGACGTGTCGGTCCGTGACATCTTCCTCTGCCGCACCGTGGCCGCGCTGTCCGGCGCCGTCCGGCCGGCGGGCGACGACATGCGGGCCGATCTCCAGCTCGACCCCTCGATCATCATCGGTACGGGTGAGCACGAACCGGAGAACATCCTCCTCACCGGAGCGACCGGTTTCCTCGGCTCGTTCCTGCTCACCGAACTGCTGCGGGCGCACCCGTCGGCCCGGATCGTCTGCCCGGTCCGGGCCGGCAGCCAGGCCGCCGCGACAGCCCGGATCGAGAGCAGCCTGCGCCGTTACCGGCTCTGGGACGACCAGATCCGCGACCGGGTCACCGCGTGGCCGGCCGACCTGGAGAAGCCGCGGCTCGGCCTGACCGACGCCCGGTACGAGGAGCTGGCCGCCACCGTGGACGTGATCTACCACAACGGCGCCCGGGTGCATCTCGCCGACCCGTACCAGCGGATGCGGGCCACCAACGTGGCCGCCACCGTCGACGTCATCCGGCTGGCCGCGCCCCGGGGCGTCCCGCTGCACTACGTCTCCACATGCAGCGTGCTCTACTCCACCGCCGATGCTCCCGAGCTGCTGACCGAGGACCGGCACGTCCCGTTGGACCACGTGCCGGACAACGGATACATCCAGACCAAGTGGGTGGCGGAGGAACTGGTCCGGGAGGCCGGCCGCCGTGGCCTGCCGGTCGCCGTCTACCGGCCCGGCCGGATCAGTGGCGCGGTCACCACCGGCGCGACCGGCGAGGGCGACGCATTCTGGAACCAGATCCGTGCCTGCGTCGAGGTCGGGGCCGCACCGGACGGCGGGCGGCTCGCCACCGTCGACCTGGTCCCGGTCGACTACGTGGCTGCCGCTCTCGTCCGGCTGTCCCGCACGGCGCCGCTGGACGGCACCGCATATCACCTGGTCAACCCGGTTCACACCAGTTCGGCGGCGGTGTACGCGGCGGTCCGCGCGGCCGGCTACCCGCTGCGGAGCCTGTCCGCCGCCGCGTGGGTCGCCGAGGTGACCGAGGCGGCGCGCACGGCCGGGCCCGGCAGTTCCCTGCCCGGGACGGCGCTGCTGCACAGCGGCTCCACCGGGGAAGCCGGTGCGGAGCCACGGTTCGGCGACGCCAACGCCCCGCGGGAGCTCGCCGGTTCCGGCATCGAGTGCCCGGTGATCGATCCGGACATCCTCGAACGCTACGTGCGGTTCTTCGCGGCGACCGGCTTCCTGCCCGCCCCGCCCTCCCACCCGTTGTCGCCGTCGCCTGTGTCGCCGTCGTCGCCCCTGTCGCTCGAGGAGCGTTCATGAGTCAGCCCCTGGTATTGCGCAACCCGGCCTTCGCCCGGGTATGGGCGGCGCAGATCTGCAGCCAGATCGCCGGCCGGATGTTCCAGGCCGGCATCGTCTGGTGGGTGGTCATCGAGGTGAGCGAGGCCCTCCGCGGCCGGGCCACCGGCCCGTTCATGATGTTGGCGAGCCTGCCCGCGGTGCTGCTCATCCCGGTGGTGGCCCGCGCCCTCGGGCGGTACGCCAGCCGGACCGTGATGCGCACGGCCTCGCTGGCCGCGGCTGCGGTGACCCTGGTCCTGCTGATCTGGGCGCTGCTGGCGGAGCTGCCGCTGCTGGTGCCCTACCCGGCGGTGCTCCTGCTGGCCGTCACGCAGTGCTTCTTCGACCCGTGCCTGACGAAATCGGTGCCGGAACTGGTCGACAGCGACGACATCCAGCACGCGACGTCGTTCGAGATGTCCACCCAGTCGATCGCCGGCCTGACCGGCGCGGTCTTCGGCCCGTACCTGATCCATCTCGGCGGCCCTGCCGCGCTGATCGGGGCCTGTGCCGGCAGCTACCTGCTGTCGGCGCTGCTGATCCACCTGGCGGCGTTCCGGCCCGCCCCGGCGCCGGTCGCCGTCCCCGCGGCGCAGCCGGCCACCGACGGCGACCTGCGGACCAGGACCCGGCCCGCCGCAGTGCCGGTGCAGCGCAAACTCCGGGCCGTCCTCGCTGAACTGCCGTTCATCCGGGCCGTGCTGGTCTGCTTCGCCGCGGCGAACCTGTTCGCCACGGCCGGCGCGGTCGTCTACCCGCTGTACGTCCGCGGCGTCTTCGGCGACAGCCCCACCACGCTGGTGCTGTTCCAGTCGGCGATCGGGATCGGCATGCTCGTCGGGTCGTTCTCCGGCCCGCACGTCAAGGGCCGCCCCGCCACGCTGGGCCCGGCGTGCCTGGCCGGCATCGGCGCCGGCCTGATCGTGCCCGGCCTGGTCACCGACCGGATCGTCATCGTGGTGGCGCTGCTGCTGGTCGGCTGGTGCGCCGGAGTGCTCGGCGTCAAGTTCGTGACCCTGTTCCAGCAGACCGTCCCGGCGGCCGACAAGCCGGTCTTCTTCGCCGCGATGCAGGCCCTGATGACCGTGACCTTCCCGGTCGCGTCCATCCTCTTCGGATTCCTCGGCGATGTCCTCGAGCCACGGACACTCTGCCTGATCCAGGGGATCGGCCTTCTCCCGGCGGCGCTGGCCCTGCTGGCGGCCCGCCGCGAGCCGTCGGTGCCGCGGGCCGCTCAGTGACGTGGTCGGAGGTTCGGGACGGCCGACCGGTCGCCCGAACCGCGTGCAGACCGCCCTGGCGGTCTGCACGCACCGGACGAACGCATCAGTGAGCTCGAACAAGCCCTGAAGGCTGAACTCGGCGGGAGGGAAGCGCCGCGGACGTGCGCCTGCGCAAGTGCGTCCCCCTCGCCGAGTTCAACCGAGTGGAGCCGGCCCGAGGTCGCCGATGAATTCCGACAGCAGGGCGGCGAGCTGCCGCGGTGCCTCCTGGTGCGGTGCGTGACCGACGCCGGCGAGCACGTGGATCTGGCCGCGCCACAGGGTCGGGATGGTCAGCTTCCGCAGATAGTCGAGGCTGATCAGCTGCTCGTCGGCGCCGTGCACGATGGCGAGTGGCCGGCGGAGGGCGGAGACGACCGCGATCTCGTCCGTGAACCGGCCGGCACCGGCGCTGGCTCTCAGTCCGGTGCGTGCGACGCCGTCGGTGGCCAGGATGTCGGAGACGAACTCGCTGGTGTCCAGCGACGAGCCGGGCGCGATGAAGCTCGCGGCCGCCAGCCTCGCCTCGGGTTCGCTGACGTGCTCGCTGAAAAGAGCACCCATCGCGGGGTTCGGCCGGAACGCCTCCGCCATCTGGTCGGGCGAGGCGACCGGCGGCGCGCCGAAAATCACGAAGCCGGCCGCGTCCGGCAGCCGGGGCGCCGCCTCCATCGCGATCTGGCCGCCGAGGCTCCATCCCACGATGACCGGGTGGGCAAGGCCGAGTTCGTGCACGAGACCGGTGAGTACGGCGGCATATCCGGGCAACGAGTAGTCGGCCGGATCGCTGGCCGGCTCTGACTGCCCGTGGCCGGGCAGGTCAAGGGCGATGCAGCGAAACCGGCGACCGAACCGGTCCGCCATCAGCGGACGCCAGGTCTTGGCCGACGAGGAGTTGCCATGCACGAAAACGACCGTGCGGGCGTCCTCGGCGCCGCGGTGGGCAGGACTCTCCCAGTACGCGATCCGCTGGCCGTTGATCTTCACACTCGGCTGACTCACTCGACGCCTCTCACTTCTTCCATGAACGGCTGAATGCCTGGCCCGCGAGGCCCACGGCGACGCGGCCGGCGCCCGCGTCCTGTTCGAGGTGCTTCAACCTTTCGGCATGCTCGCCCGGTGGGCGAGGCGGTTGACGACCGCCGCGAAGGTCGCGCGCATATAGCGCTCCAGGACCCAGCCGGTGCCGGGCGCCCGCGGCCGGAAGGCCGCGTAATGGCGCGCGTACTCCTCGGCGGTGCGGGACTGCTCGACGGCTGCCGAGAGGTTGTGGACGGTGTCGTAGCGGGGGGAGCCGGTCGGCGTCGAACTTCGCCAGGGCCGACCTGATGTCGGGCCGGCCGGCGAGCATGCGGGAGAGGACGCCGACGTCCTCGATACCGAGCGTGCCGCCGGCGGAGATGTGCGGTGACAGGCCCGTGGGCAGCGTCACCGATCAGCGCGACCCGCGGATCGGTGAAGCGGGACAGCGAGGGCACCGCCATGATCTGGTTCTGCAGGATGCGGTCGTCCGGTGTGCGTTCGATGAGGCGGCGCAGCGGCCCGCCCCAGCCGTTGTCGTTCAGGTTCGCGGCGCGCTGCAGGGCCTGTTCCTCGACTGTTCCGGTCAACGGCGGGCGGTCGAACTGGTTGACCGTCGACGTGGTGTTGCCTTTGTAGGTGCGGGTGTACCCGCCCCGGGTGCGGTGGTGACCCACGGTGAGGACGCTGGCCGGCGGTGGTTCGTCGCCGGAGGGGACGACAGCCCGCCAGGCGTGGTGCCCCGCGTGTGCCTCGGCGCGTAGGCCCCCGCCGGCGATGATGACGCGCATGTGCGAGCTCCTGTTCAGCTGTCTGGCGAGGGGATTCGCGGAGGTGAGGAGAGGCCGCGGTGTGAATGCCCGGCACTGTCCTCCACGATGGACCAACTGATAGATGACGACCAATGCATTCGTGCTAACCCATCGTTCACCCTCGTGCAATGCCGAAGAGCGCCGCGCCGCAACGCTTGACCGTCCGGATCGAGGCGCTGGGCCGTCACTCCCTGGGCCAGCGGCCCCGTCTGTCTTCTATGGGCGTCCGTGCGCCTGCTGCCATTTCGCCCGGTGGCGATCGTTGTGGCTGCGGGCTTCCGCGCGCCGCCCGGCCGGGACCGGTTCCGCGTGCCAGCGAGCAAGCTGGTCGCGCATCGCGGTGGCGAAGCGCCGCCCGATCGGGGTCAACGCCGCGCCGTCGAGCAGCGTGGCGGTCGACTGCTCGGTAGCCTCGTGCCACCTCGCGAACTCCACCTGCGCCCGCGCTGCGGCGACCGGGTCGGGCTCGGCGTACATGCGTTCGCGCCAGAAGCCGGCCACGCCGAGATGGGCGTAAGCGCCCTGCAGCAGCGCTGTCGTGGGGCGTGGGTCGGGCCGCCACGGCGCGTAGTGCATTTCCCGCCTGTCCGGCTCGACCATGCGAAACATGTCCATCAGCGCGGCCAGTTTGGCGTGTTGCACTTCATGGGTGATGGTGACCGCGGTGGCCGAGGCGCTGGGCGGCCGCGACATCATGATCAGCCCGAACCCGTGCCGGAGAGTGGCGCTGCCATGGCTGTTGCCGCTCTCGGGCTGGGGAACCAGCAGGCTCAGCACCGCGCCGGCCTCCACCGCCCGTGGACGGTGGTCGCGCACCAGGAACTCCCAGCCCGCGGCCAGCCGGTTCCGCCACCGTTCCAGGTCGGATTCGTCACCGGCCAGCTCGTACCGCACGGCGGTTGCCGGCAGGTGCCGGCGATCCACGGGCTCGAGTCGAAGATCGAGGCGAAGTGAGCCCGATTCGGCTGTCAGGTGCGGCACGCTGTCGGCCGGGCCGGCGAACCGCTCGATCAGTTCCGGAAGTTCTCCTGGAGTGGCCGAGGGATCGGCCGACCGTAGGGCGGTAAGGGTGTGCAGTGCCCACAGCCCGACGATCGGCATACTGAGCACCTGGTTGGCCGCAGCGGGGTTCTGGTCCGCGAGCCGGACGAGTTCTCGATAGCCGGCCGCGGCTCGGCCGGCCTCGGGGTGTCCACTGAGCGTGGCCGATCGGACCAGCGCCTGGATCGTCACGAGGTTCTTGCTGAGGACGGCGCGCCGCAGCAGGCTGACGGCCGCCAAGCCGCCACCGCCGGAGCCGATGGCGGTGAGCAGGGCCGACGGCATGCGCAGACAGGGCGGCGGGGATATGCGCGGGGGCACGTTGTTGACGATAGCCGCTCGGCACGGCTGTTCGATCCTTTACACATCGACCGTATTATTAGCGACACACCGTTAGTCTCGATTCTGATGGTCGTCCGAGAATGAGCGGGAGGATGATCGAATGGGTGACGTCGAGGAGCCGGAGATCGTTTCCGATCTGGTTGATCTTTCGGGCCTCGGTCCCCGCGCGGCGGAAGCCATGCCGGACATCTTTCTGGTCGCAGCACTGCGTCGTATACTCCGGGAGGCGGGCGATCTGACCGCGCAGTATTCCGCTTTCGACAACCATGTCGCGGGCTTCGATGATCACAAAGAACAGCGTGCCGAACCCGCCTGATCGGATCGGGGTGACCCGCGCCGTCAGGCCTGACAGCACCTGTGTCGGCCGATTCGCGGAGAAAATATGATCGTCCGGAGATCACGGTCTACGGAATCGCATTATCGGCCCTCGGTCGTGACCTTTGTCGCGTGTTACGCCAATACCGGTCAGACGAGCATCATCGCAAATCTCGCCTGGATGCTCGCGCGCATCGGCCGCGACGTGCTGGTACTCGACCTGAGCGCCGAGGGTGCTGCCGCGCAGGAATATCTGGGGCCGTTCCTCGCCGAGGAGACGACCGGTGGCCTCGGCCGGGATGCGGCCGCCGTGCTGCCGGCGTCACCGCGCGAGGTGGGTGGCTCGGCGATCAGGCTGCGGCGCTTCGTCGTGGGACCGGGGCGCCTCGACATCCTCCAGGCCGGCATGCCGGAACATGTCAGCGTTGCCGCCCTCCGGCAGGTGACAGACAACTCCGACTATGCCTACGTTCTGATCGACGCCCCCGCGGACCGTACCGGCGCCACGCCGAGCGCGGTCGTGCGGGAGTCGCTCGCGTCGCTCGCCGCCATCTCGGACCGGCTCGTCGTCTGCCTGAATCCTCAGAGTCACAACCTGCACGAGACCGCCGAGCTCACCGCCGATCTGTGTGGCCGCATCGCCGAGCAACCCGCGGTCAGCCTGGTGGTCAGTCACTTCGGCGAGGCCGTGGAACAGGCCGAGCGGACCAGGCAGGAGGCCGAGGCGGCGTTCGAACCGTTCGTCGGCGCCAGACGGCTGATCACCCTGCCGACCCAGCACTACTGGGACTACCTGGCCATCCTCAAGGAATCACCCGGTGGCGCGTTGCCCGAGGCGTACGGCCGGCTGCTGCACGAGATCGCGCCGCACGAGCGGGAGAGAACCATCCAGCGTCCGCAGACGCTGAGCAACAGGTACCTCGCCACGATGGACCGCCGGATGACCGCCGACAGCGTCGCCTCCCGGGCGACGGCCGAGCCGCGCGAACCGGTCGCCGTTCTGCACCACCCCGCCGATCAGCAGATCGTCGAATGGCTGGCCGGACAACTGGGCGCTCACGGACTCGATGCCCGGCCGTGCCCGGTGCCGCCCGGCGCACCGATCGAGGTACCGGACGGATCGGTGATCGCGGTGGTGTCGCGGCATCGCAACGGTGTCCTTGCCGGCCTGCCCGCCGATGTTCGGACCGGCGAGCGTGAGCTGGTGGTCATCCAGGTCGACGAGGAGCTGGAGCGACTGCCTTCGGCGATCCCGGCATCCGTCGTTCACCTGGACCGGGCACAGCCGGCGAAAATGGCCGCGACTCGATTGTTCGCGGCTCTGGGCCTGTCCGGCGTGGCGCGTCCGGTGGGAGCCGCCGGAGGCGGGCCGGGGGCGCTGCGGCTCTTCGGTGAGCCGCGGCTGCGCAACCCGGCTCCTGCGAAGGAGGAGATGTTCTTCGGTCGGGACAAGGAGATCCGCGAGATCCGCCGGCTGCTGACGCAGCGCCACAAGGTGACCGTCAGCGGCCCCGGGGGAATCGGCAAGACCGCGCTTGTCCTCGATTATCTGGAACGCTTCCGGGCGGAGTACGACACGGTCTGGTGGATCGCCGCGCACGACATCCGGGTCGTCCGAGCGAAGTTGGCCGAGCTGGGTCATCAGCTCAACGTCCGCCCGCGCGGCAACCTGACCGATGCCACGTTGGACCTGATCGCCGCGGGCCGTGCGCCGCGAGGCGTCGTCGATCCGGGCAAGTGCCTGCTTGTCTACGATGGGGTGACAGATCCCGCGCGGCTCACGCCGCTGCTGCCGTCAGGCGGCGACGCTCATGTCGTGATCACGACGAGGCACGGCGGTGACGGTGCGGGCGACGACAACGACGGCGAGTTCGTGCTCGGTCCGCTCGCCGCTGAGGAAGGCGTCATCGGGCTCGCGGCGCTCTTCGAACGCAACGACGGGGAACTGGCATATCTCACCGACGAGGAGGCGCGCCAGGTTGTCTCCGCCGCCGGCCGGAGCGGAGCCGCGCTGAGGCTGGCCTCGACCTATCTGCGTAACGTCGTCAACGCGGAGAAGGGCCTGGGCGAGGTCGGTGACGTGAGCCCGCTACGGCGGACACTGGGCGCCGCCCTCTCCCGCGTGAACGCCGTGACCGCGGGCGTCGACTGTCCCGAAGCGGCGCTGCTGGAGCTGGTCCTTGAGCAGCTGCTCACCGACCCCTATGGGGCCCGGGCCCAGCATCTGGCCGAGATGTGCGCCTACCTCTCGCCCGACGGCATCGACCTGCGTCTGCTGCGGGCTCCCGCGATGCTGACGCAGTTCGTGCACCCGGATCGAGGCGGCGTACGCGAGGGCATCACCGCTGACGACATCGACCGCACCATGTGGACCGGCGCGCGCTTCGGGCTCTTCGACGTGCGCTGGTCGGAGGACGCGCTGCTGCGCACGGTTCCCGCGTTCGAGTCCCTGCTGCTCGAGCGGCTGTCGCCCGAACAGCGTGAGCAGAGACGTGAGCAGGTCCGCCGTGGACTCGCGGGCGTCGCGGTCGTCCTGCCCTGGGAAGGCGAAACGCGGATGCGGTCGGCTGCCTCGCAGTGGACCAGGTCGATCTACCAGGAGTTGCAGAGGCACTTCGACACTTGCGAGGCCGCGGAAGCCGGCGACCCGGCGATTCGCGAGTGGGTGGTCCGCCAACTGCGCTTCCTGGTGCGCAACGCGGACCAGTCCGACCTGAGGTATGTCCGGCCTCTGATGGAAGCGTTGTACCACCGCTGGTTCGAGGAGTTCCGCGGTGAGGAACTGACCCTGCGGCTGGCGAACGAGCTCACGAACGTCTATCGCGGCCTGGGCAGATTTCGGGAGGCGATGGAACTCGACCGGCGGATGCTGACCGAGTACGGCAGCGTTCTCGGGCGTGATCACTTCCGGATCCTGGTGCTGCGCGGCGGGATCACGGCCGCGTACCGGGCGATGGGGGAGTTCGACGCGGCGATCGCGGAGGAAGAGAGCATCAGACAGCACTTCGCGGCCACCCACGGCCCTGGCCACCCCGACACTCTGACCGCTTCGCACAACCTCGCCGTCTCCCAGTTCTTGTCCGGCTTCGCGGATCTGGCGCTCGCCACGGAGCGGAAGGTGTACGCGGGCCGTCTTCACCTGCTCGGGCCGCAGGCGACCCAGACGCTCTGGTCCGAGATGGAGTGCGGCATCTACACCCGCGAAGTGGGCGACTACACCGCCGCTGTCGGGATGCTGGAAACCGTTGAGCAGCGCATGCACGAAGCACACCTGGACCGGGCGGGCACCCACCGGCTGCGGGCTCGCCGCCATCTGGCGATCGCCCGGCGCCTCGCTGACGATCCAGCGGCTGACCCGGAGGTCATGGAGCAGATTCTTCGGATGTACGAGGAGCTGTTCGGTCCCGACCATCCACAGACGTGGGCTACCCGGCTCAGCCTGGCCGCCGAGGCGCACCACGCGGGCAAGCACGAGCAGGCCACCCGGCTCGCCGGAGAGGTGCTCGCCCATTACGAGAGCGATCTGGGCGATACCCATCCCTTCACCGCCGCTACCCGGGCCAACCTCGCGGTGTACCAGCAACACGCCGAGGCGTACCCCCAAGCGCTCGCCAACGCCCGGCGGGCGCACGACGCCCTCGCTTCCCGGCTCGGCGCACCACACCCGTGGACCCTCACCGCGCTCCTGGGCCGGGTCCTGGTCGAGGCCGGCCAGCAGGAGAAGAGCGCCGTCGACCACGCCGGCGAGGCCCTGTCGCTCGCGAGTGAGTTCTTGAGCCCGGAACATCCCATTCTCCGCGTTGCGTCGTTGTGGTCTGAGGAGCTTCGCCGCGGGGCCTCGGCGGCCGCACTGCGGGTACCCGGTGCGGTGCCCGCCCGGCATATCGACATCACGATCCCGGAGACGTGACCGTGAGGTGGCGGCGACGGTCCAGCATGGAGACGGATGCGCCGGCGCACGACGCGTATCGGCCGAGGGGGTGGCCCACATGACAGACGCCGCACAGCCTTACACGGCCGAGAGCCCGTTCTTCGGCCCCGAGCTGGAGGACGTCCGCACCCGCTTCGATGAGGCCATGCGGGCGGTCCCGGAGTTGTGCCACCTCAGCCACTACACCCAAGCCGATTGGGACTTCACGCTCGGCACCGTCCCCGATGACGGCTATCAGACCATGGCCTCGACGCTCATCGCGGCGCTCACCCGCCTCGGCCGCACTCTCGCGGAGGCCGGTACGGGCGCCCTGCTGCGCTGCGTGGCGCACTCCGATGGGGGAGCGGTCTTCTGCAACACCTTCCAGCAGGGTGAGCATGTGGTCGGTGTGGCGCTCGACCCGGACAGCCGGCATTCGCTGCGAGACGTGCCCACGCTGCGTGCCGACATGGCGATCGCGGAATTGGTCACCGAGGTGCGCCGCAGCGTGGGCCAGCAGGGCCAGAACCCGGGCGGATTCAACATCGTCAAGGCGCCGACGGACCCGCTCGCCTGGGAGCCGCCGGCGGACGCCGATGGCGATCTGCGCAGCCGCGTCGCTGCGGTGCTCGATCCGGGCGACCTTCAGTTCGTCACGCTGATCCAGGACGGTGAGGCTGTTCTGGAGACGGACGTGTTCGGGGAACGGGCGGCCGCCCGGTTCTTCCGCGCCGGATACACACCGGCCCGGCGACGCGACTTCTACCGATGGCTCGCGCCGCTCCTCGATTCGCATGCGCGGGAGATCGGCCGCATCGTCTACCCGGCGATCGGGCGTGGTCTGCGCCGGTTGACACTCGACGTGCAGCGGGGTGCGATCTACTATCGCAAGATTGATGACTGCCTATATCTGGTGGGTGTGACTCTCAACCAGGAGGGGGTGATTGTGGCGGATCTCAAGAGCGAGTGGCTGAGCCGTCCGCCTGACTCATGGGCCGGCCGGTGACCCCGGCAGGTGAGATGCTCCCGCACGTGACGTTCCGGCGCCGCCTTCAGCGCACGATCGGCGCGACCGCGTCAGCCGGTTTCACTCGCCTGCTGGCCTTCGTCGCGGTGGTGACCGCCGTCGCCCTGCTGGCATGGTGGACCGGGCTCACCGGCGTTCTCGGCACCCCGCTCTACAACGGCGTCGCCGTCGTGCTGCTGGCCATCGGGTTGTTCGCCAGCACATCAGGGATCAACCTGGACGCCGCACGGCGCGACGCCCCCATCGTGCTGCTCGCCGTAACGGTCGGTGTGCTGCTCAAAACCGCGATCATCGCCGGTGTCATGTACGCGGTCTTCCGGCGCCCCGAGTCCGTGGTTCTCGGCGTCGCCGTGGCGCAGATCGATCCACTGTCAGTCGCGGCGTTGCGCCGCGAACCTCGGCTCTCCCCACGCGCTCAGGACATTCTGGCGGCCTGGTCCTCTTTCGACGATCCGATCACCGCGTTGATGACCGTCTATTTGGCTGCCTGGCTCGGCACCGGGCCGAGCGTCTTCGGTACGGGATCCGCCCTGCCGCAGCTGGCGCTGAACCTGGGACTCGCGGGGCTGGCTTACGGCTTGTGGAAGCTGACCGGCGGGCGCACCCAGGGCAAGGCGCCGCCATGGAGGATCCCGGCGCAACGCCTGCTGACGATCGCGGTGGCCGTTGCGGCAGTGTCGCAATTCCTCATGCTGGCCCTGGCTACGGCCGGGCTTTTTCTACGGCCCCGCATCGATTGGCTCCTGGAGAAGGCGACCGCCATCGCCTTCTGGCTCGCGGCATGTGCCATCGGGATCGGACTCGGCGCCGGAGCGCACATCGTCGAGGGCGTCGTGCTGGGCCTCGCCGCATACTGCTCGCAGATCCTGGTCAGTATCGTGATCACTCGTCGTCTCCCACGCGACGACCGCGTCGGGCTGGCACTCGGCCAGCAGAACGGCATCACGGCGATCCTGCTGGCTCTGCTGCTCGAACCGCAGTTCCCCGGCACCATCGCGGTGGTCGGACCCGCGGTCGTCGTGGTCAATCTGCTGCATGTCATCGCGAACGCGGTCTGGAACACCGTGCGCCGGCCGGGCCCTGGCTCACCCGCGCGGCTCGAACTGGCTTCTTAGCTTCCGGCGAACCCGGCTGCCGAGCGCCCCCATCGCATCCGAAACGGTCGGAGGCTGACGCTCCACCGGTCCGGTGAAGTCGCGTAGGGCTTCCACCGACAGGACCGGCAACTGCTCGTACAGCAGCGCGAAGGTCTCGCAGTGCCCGTCGAGCGACTCCCACTGCTCGGACGTCGGCTCGCGATTGAGTGCCTCGGCATACCATTGGCCGACCGCCTCCCTGAAGGCCGACAGCATCGTTCGCAGCAGCCACCCGGTCCCGGCGGCCCGCTGGATCACTGTCTGCCCGAGTTGGTTCGCGGTGGAGGGAAACTGTGAGGCGTCGGTGCCGAGGCCGAAGGCGCGACGGATCACCGACTCGGTGTCGACGGTCAGATGCAATGCTTCGTCAGCCCGTGTGAAGAGGGCCTCCACCTCCGCCGGCAGCACCGCGGTGACGTCGGGAAGGCGGGCCGGGGCGGTCGCCGCGAGATCGGCCAACACTTGACTGACCGTGGCCCATTGACGGTCCGACTGGGCGCGCAGGCCTTCCAGGCGGTTCGCGGTCTGCCCCAGCAGGCGGTACATGTTCGCCTGCTGCCGGGCGATGCGGGAATGCGAGACCGTATCCTCGGCGCCGATTCGTCCCAGCGGTCCCAACCGGTCCACTGCCGCCTTGAACGCGATCTGGAAGTCGTCGCCGAACGAGGTCCGGTCATAGGCCAAGGGATTACGGCCGAATGCCTGAGCCAGCTCGGGCACCCAGCGCGGAGGAAGGACGCCGCTCACGACCAGTATCACTTCCGTCGGCCCCGGCTCCGCACTGATCGTCGCCGCCGCGTCGCGCAGACGCCTGGCATCCTCGTCTCCGAGAATGGAGTCGGCGATGAGTACCGCGCAGTGCGCCCCCTCATCTCCGATCGATATCCAGTAGTCGACCAGAACACTTGGCTGCCCCACGCGCAGCCCCACCTCGTACGGCCACCCCGACGCGCTGACCGTGCTCGCGACCTCCCGGTTCACCGACCGCAGCACATCGAAGTTGAAATGCTCACGCACGGCTTCGCGCACCATGGCGGGAGTCACGTCCACGCCCCGCGCCGCCTGCACCAGCTTGTATCCCAGCATGACGACAGCCCGGGGGTTGCCGCCGACCAGCTCAGCCAGGTAGGCGGCTGTTGCGGGAGTGAACGGCGCGAGCGCGTCCGGCTCGCTGAGCCCGGGCCGCGCGGTCTTGAAGAAGGTGGCCACGTCATCGCCGGTGAACGGCTTCATGACGATCGGCTGCCCGATGCGCCCGCGGACCGCCGGCGTCAGTGACGAGATCGCCTCGGGTACTCCCGCCAGCATGAGGAAACCGCCGGCCTGCAC
Organism: Actinoplanes sandaracinus; assembly: GCF_030009775.1. Classification (GTDB taxonomy): domain Bacteria; phylum Actinomycetota; class Actinomycetes; order Mycobacteriales; family Micromonosporaceae; genus Actinoplanes; species Actinoplanes sandaracinus. The sequence goes on from NZ_JASCTH010000029.1 coordinate 86,844, forward strand.
GAACACCTCGAGCAACTGCTGGAAAGCGCTGAGCACCGCGGTGTCCGGCCGGTCCCGGCGCCGCAGAATCTGCTCGAGTTCATCGACCACCAGCAGGAACTTGAACCCGGCATGGCTGTAGAGCAGCGTGAAGACGCCCATGGCCTCCAAAGCACGCGTCTCCGTGTCGAGGGTCTGCTGGATACCGCGCTCGCGCAGCAGCGGGTCGGGGGTGTGGCCGCGCAGCCATTCCCGGACGGACGGTTCGAAGGCAGGCCGTAACAGCAGTGCGAAGGCGACCCCGAACTCCGGATTGTCGGTGACCGCTTCAAGCCGCTGCTGCAGCTCTCGGTGATAGCGACTCTCCCTGAGGCCGTACCGTTCGACCACGTCGACAGGGTCCAGATTGCCGCTGTCCAGCTCGGTCGCCAGCCTCGCGGTCAGCTCGGATTCGCGCAGCGAGTCGGCCACGATACGGGCATAGATGCGGCGTACCAGATTCGGAATCTCGCGCGGCGACTGCACGAGCAGTTCCTCGGCGAAGTCCTGGTAGAGCTCGACGAAAGTCTGGTCGCGGGCTACCAGGTACATGGTGCGAATCTGTAAGTCGGGTTGGCGTTTCACCAGGCTCAGCACATGCCGGGCCAGATATGTCTTGCCCATGCCGTGATCGCCGATCACCGCCAGGACATGTCCCTGTCCCGGCCCGGGCAACGTGAGATACTCGCCGACTGTGGTGCTCGCATCCTGAATCGCCTTGGTAGGGATCGTCACGCCCTCCGGGTCGTAATGCGACCCGAGAGCCACACTCATGAAAGGGTTGGCGGCGGCGATGCCCTCCGGCAGGTGCCCGATGTCGCTCATCAGCCATCATTCCTTCCGATGAGTCTGTCGGCGTCCCGCATGAAGTACTCCAGGAGATCCTGCCAGTGGATGTCTCCGCCGCGGTCCGTCCTGCACCGCTCCTCGAAGAAGTAGAACAGCAGTTTCTGCAGCTCCCGAATAGTCCATCCGCGAGTGGTGTCCACCCGCCGCGCGACGTCGTCGTGAAGCTGCGGTCCGTCGGCAGGATGATTCGCCCTCTCCATACGGTGTCGAACGAAGGCGGCGGTGTGACCGAGGCCGAGCAGTTTCACCTCCAGCGCAACGGTGGGTAACTGCTCGGCGCCACGGGACTGCTCGCTGATGGCCGCCGCGTCGTGCTCCCCGCGCAGTTCGGCGAAGAAGAGCAGACGAGCGTGGGTCTTGTTGGCCCAAGCGGTGATCTCGGTCGGTAACTCGGTCCGTGGCAGCCGCACCACGACGACCGTCTCCTCGCCGCTGAGGTACAGACCGAGATCGGCGAACACCGCGGCCGGGTCCTTGATCAATTCCTCGTATTCAGTCTGGGTGATGTCAAGGTATTGCTTGCGGTAGAGGTAGCGGATGAGGAACTTGGAGATCTGTTCGATGCGCTGCACATGGTTCTCGGTGTCACGGCCCTGATCACGAACGTCCACCACGAGGGGCTCTAATCCAGCGTTCTTGAGCAGCGTGCAGGCATGCCAGGCGCAACGATTGATCAACGCCGACTTGCCACATCCGGACTCGCCCATCGCCACGATCAACTGGCCTCTCCCCGTCAACTCCCGCGGTGCCCGGAAAGCCCGCTCGAATTGTTGAAAGGCTTCTTCAGTGTGGTCGACGTCGACGTACAACTTCAAGACTTCACTGGCGTCACCCGCGAAGGGGTCGAGGGCGGCGAAGGGGTCGGACCGGCCGGGTAAGGCGAACGGATTGGGGATCATCGACCACTCTTCCGATTCGATGCCACCTGTGCCCCGACCTGTGGTGGTTGGCTCTGCCGGGTGAACTCGTGCACCGCCGCCACCCGGTCGGCCTCACTGGTGACATCGATCACCGTGGCGCGTGCCGCTGTGGCATCGGTGTCCGTGATTTGTCCGCCCTTAGTGGCCAGATCCGCCCCGCTCGCCTGCACCGCACGAGCACGCAACACCTCCGGCGCCTCCCAGCCGGGCCTGGCCGCCATGATTTCGGCCAGGACCGAAGCCAGCCCGATCCACCGCTGTTGGACCGCGTCGCGCAGGCCCCTGTCGGGCGGCCCGGAGGCGCGTCTCGCCCGCAGGTAGGACTCGGCGGCCTGGTCCAGGTCCCGAGCGGCGGCCCTGAGCCGCTCTGCCTGCTGTCGGCGCTGGGTGATCACATCCTTGCGGGCACTGGAGAACCAGGCCAACGCGGAACCGACTGCCGCGGTGATGAGCGCCGTGAGCACACCGAAGACGAAGGTGGTGGTCGGTGCGGCGGAGGCGCCCGCGCGAGGCGCGACTGAGCGGCAGACCCGCGCGAAGTCGGCGTCGGGATCCGCACGCCAGGCCCGGAGAGTCACGTCGGCGCCGTCGATGGTGATCCGTGTCGGGTCACCGGCCACAGCCACGCCGACGTCCAGACTCTCAGCCGCCTCCACCAACTCGGCACGGTGCGCTGCCGACAGGCAGTAGACGGCTTGTGCCTCCGCTTCCGCGGAGCCCTGTCCGCCCACGCGGCCGGCCAGGAAGCCTGCCGCGAACATCACGGACGCAGCCCCCACGATCACCGCGATGCGCGCCCAGGTTCTCACGACCAGTCACTGTAACGATGCAGAATGATCAATTGGTGACCGGTTCGGGATCTGTGGATTTCTCGGGCCCCGGACGCCGCTTCTGATCTCGATTGGCGCGTTTTGCCGATTTCTGATCACCAGGAAACCCGCACTCCGAGGCCAGCTTGACGCTGGGAACATTGCCGCCATCACCCGCGCCGGGCGCCCCACGCGGTAACCGGATGCCGAGGCAGCCGCGGCCGCATGAACATTTAGGCATTCTTCGAATCGCGCTGAGCCTTTCTCGGTGTGGACCGGCGATCTTTGGTCTTCAGGCTCTTCACGGTTGAGGCGGGCTCTGGCATCCGCCCTTCGTCACGGGCCGCCCACGGACCGGCCGACAGCGAAGAAGTGCCTTCTGATCGGCGAATGCAGGCTCGCTGAGGGTCTGATATACGGTCGCGGAAGGCATGTGCCGGGTGAAGGCCGGCGCAACACGTCCAAAGATCACCAGGACCGGCGGCGGGCGCCGCGCAGGGTTGTGCCGTCGACGGCGATCACCGTGCGGCATCTCCTCGGCCGCGCCGCCACGACCCGATAACAGGCGAGTCCGTCGCCAAGCCCGCCGGCTTTCTCCGGCCGTATTTGCGCGTGGTCGTTCCACTCGGTGGCTTTGGCGGCATTGCCGCCCAACTCCACGATGTCATCGTCGGACAGCGGCTCGTCGAGTTCGTAGTAGCGGGAGGCGTGCACCATCGACCCTCCGCTGAGCTGGCAGGAAGTCGCCGCAGAGCGATGCCCTCAAGATCCGCCCAACGCCCGCTCGGCGAGAAAGGAGCCGCCACTGCCGGCGGCGTGTTCGGCGTAGCACAGGTGCGGGCCTACGCCACTCGTTCCGCAGGAAGACATGTGCCGCAGCGCCTGATGTACCTGATCGAGGGCGTTGGAATGGAATCCGGCACCACATACCGGATCCTTGGCATAGCAGACGCTGCGAACAAGATCCGGAGACCAGGGGTACGCCTCTTCGTCATCGAAAAGCAGATCGAAGCGATCCACGATCCTGATCAGGATGTCTCTCAGCATACGCGCCAAACCCTTGTCGCCCTGGGACCGGTCGAACCAGAGCGGGTCACCGTAGAGTGCGACTCCCGAAATCGCCGAGGTAGCCGAACTGTTCGTGGATGCCAGGTAGATGTCAATCGCCATTGCGCCGAAGGAATAGCCGGCCAAGACGACTTTCGCCGAGCCGCATTCTTTTTGGATGGTCTCGATGATCCCCGAGAGACTGTCCACCGCGTCGAAGAAGGCATCAGTGGCGGCCCCGATCACGATCTCGTTCCCGGAGTATGACACGAGCTGCTCGAGGGAGACATTCGGGTAATTCACCCATCGATAGCTCGTCTCGTGCGAGTGGCCGTGCTCGGCGGCCCATCGATTGTATGCCGTCATGGTCGCGGCGATCGTCGACGAATATTAGGGTCCCTCGTTGATGCCGTGCGCCCCGACGAAGTAGACCTTGTCGCATGATTCGGTGATCTCTGCGTTCGCGGGATCGGTCGAAGGTAGCACCAGGAGCGCCGCACAAGCCGATGCGATGACTGCCCGGCTCTTCCGTCCCCGCGCCTTTTCCGGACTTCGCATCACATCTCCATCAAGAGTTTCATTCGAAATACGCAACATCTGATGGTAAATCTCGCCAGGTGTGGGAGGCGGTGGAACGAGCCGAGAGGTGGTCTCGGCGGCCCTCGGATGGATAGCGATATTAGAGGGGGTGGAGTGCGGCCGCGACGACGTCGCCGATTCTTGTCGGGCTGATGGTGCTGTGCCGTGACGTCCTCCAGCAGCCGGTCGGCATGCTGGTCGTGGCGTCGCCGACCATGGCGGCTCCTTCGGCGGCGAGGGCCGCTATCTGTCGCGAGGGACAGATCGGCCAAGGTCACGGACAGTTGGACGTTGTTCAGCGGAAGCTCGGGTGGACACGATCCCCGTATCCCTTTGCCGCTGCCATCGGCGGCATATCTCCGCATGGAAGAGGAGGAGACCGCATGTCTCGCATCCGCCTAATCGTCGGCAGGCTCGCCCTCGTGGCAACTGTCGCGCTGGCGGCGCTGGCCGTCGCCGGGCCCGTCCAGGCTGCGCCGCGCAACTGGATCTACAACGATCCGTCCCTGCGCTCGGTCAGCATCGGCGTCAGCGTCGCCGCGGACGGCTACCACGACCAGCTGCTGGCTCCCGGCAAGAACACCAGCCAGGCGCCGCTGTACTGGGACGCTGCCCGCGGGTTCTTCATCGGTGATGGGTTCTGCGCCCAGATCTGGAAGCGCAGCGGTACGACCGGCTCCTGGACACGGCACGGACCGGACGCCCAAGGACCGTCGTTCGAATACCTCACTGAATCCAGGTACTGGAAGATCGTTCCCTATCGCGCGAGGACCAGCGGTTCCTGCGTCTGACCGGTGACCGGACACGGGGCACCCCGCACCTTCCCGGTGCGGGGTGCCCCGTGCATGTCCTTGGGAGCGGGAGTCGTGGGGCCGACCGGAGTGCGCCCGAAACCGGCCAGAGGCGGCAATGAATCCCACTGGCCCGGCTCAAGACGGCGTTCGCTACGAGCATGGTTTGGCCTGAACCGCTCGCGGATTCAGCGCCCGTTCGAGATCTCCGCGGTGCAGTTCTCCCGGCGTGGGTCGTCCCGCCACAGACATACCTGCACCGTCACCGGTTTCTCGCCGATGGTGGTGGCGATCGCCGGCGTGTGCGCGTAGCCCCGTTCGTTCTGCGCCAGCACCGTCTCGCAGCTGCGCCATGGCCCCTCCGGCGTGCTCCAGCGGACCCGGGCACCACCCGAGCGCGGATCGTGGTCGTCGGAACCGGCCCGTCCCCAGTAGTAGGTGCGGTCCTGGTGCCGCGCGTACCGCGCCGAGCCGTTCATCTGGTCGAAGTCGAGGGTGGGGCTGAGCCGGGTCGCCTCGTCATCGTCGAACAGTTGCGGGGTGTTCTCGATGATGTCAATGCCGGTGGCGCCGAGACCGCACTCGGCGTCCGCGGCCGGCTGTTCCGCCTGCTGAGGCTCCCGGTCGCGCAGGATCAACGTGGTTCCTGCGGCGGCGATCACCAAGGCGCCGAGGCCACCGACGATGCCGGCCATGCGTGCGCGGCGCCGGCTGGGCCGCCGGGTGGTGAAATACGCGTCAAGAATCACCGGCTCCGCAGCCGGTCGAGCCCTTTCGGCGGACGGTGGTTGGTCGGCGGAGTGGTCCTGCGAGGGGAAGCGGGGTACCGGCACGGCCCGAGGTGCGCGGTCGTCCGCCTGCCGCGCGGCGTCAATCAACGCCGAAACATGGGCACTGGCCACCGCGAGTCGGTCCGCCTCGGCCTCATCGAAGGGCACGCCGGCGATGAGGTGTGCGGCCCGCGCGGTCGCGACCACGAGCACCGGGTCAGTGATCGGGCGTAACTCCCCGGCGAGTACCGCTGCCACGTCATCCTTGTCAACTGACATGCCGGGGGCCAGCCGGCTAGTCCGGATCACCTCCGCGAGGTGACGCAGCGAGGCGGGCCGTCGGCTGCGGCGGGGCGGCGGTAAGCCGGGCGGTGCGGTGTACACGCCGTCCCGCGCGGCTTGAGCCACGGCGGCGTTGAGTCGTGAAGCCAGCAGTTGTGCCGCGTCATGGACGCGGCTCCACCACGGCGACAAAGGTTCCTCCACCGACTCCCCATTCCGATGTCCGACCGTCTGAGACATCGAAGAATCATAATGCCAAACCCGCCCCGGGCGCCTCTCGCCTTACCCCCGCGACGATCTGATGGTCATGGTGCGGCCGGTGGCACGAGCCGGTCACCTGCAGCCTCATCCCGTACGACCATGGCGGCCCGCGGGCGGCGTCGCGGCGAGGCGAGGGGCCGGGAGACCGACATCTGTCTCTGGGGGACAGATCTGCCGAGGTCGCGGACAGTTAGGCGTTGTCCGGCGGAAGCCGAGATGTGGACGATCCCCACATCTCTTTGCCGCTGCCATCGGCGGCATTTCCGCACGGAGAAGGAGGAACCCTTGAAGATGTCAATGCGTGCCCCGGGAGCCATCGTGCTCTGTCTGGTGGCCGTCATGGCGGCCGGTCCGCCGGCCGTCGCGGCACCGCCGGACACCAAACGCGTGGTTCTGACCCATCACGACGGCTCACCGGGATCAGCCGACAAACGGCTCACGAAGCCCCACCCCTACGTGGAGGCTCACCAGAAACGCAGAACTCCGCGTGGCCTGGAGGCGGCGCAGCGTCTCTCGTCCACCGCCAAGCAATCTTACGCAAGTGGCGGTGCCCAGCAAGCGCGTGCGGCAGCCGAGGAGTTCGGGCTCGACCAGTGCCGCAACCAGTACTACGACCACACCGACGGTGTCGAGGATTCCTGGTGGATCAAGAACCACTTCGTGGCCTGCGCGATCGACGAATGGTCGGTGGACACGCTCCGGAAAGTCGACGGCCAGTGGGTGACTGTCGGCCAGATATTCTTCCGTGTCACGGGCGTCGTCGAAGGGTCCAAGGGAACACGTCAACTGGTCCACCGCTACGAGTTCGATGACTGGGACGAGTGGGGGGCAGCGGACTGGTCGGCCATGTTGGACTTCGACGCCGACTGCGCCTTCGTGACCGGAGCGCGCTGCCCGGAAGTGAACCAACAGAGCCGCCGTGACACCGCCTTGAACTTTCGCCGGACCGGCAAGACCGACTTCATCGTCGACCTCAACAACAACACCGTTGGCGCCGGGCCCGACAAGCTGATCTACTACGAGATCACGCCGGAACTGTTCCTGACGGCGTACCCGACCGCGCCTGAGGTTGTTCTTTCGACCCTCGACGTCCGCTGCGACTGGGCGACCTACGAGGACAACGGCGGCTGTATCTTCAATAATGTCCGGGCCCACTGGGAAGGCCTGAGCCTGAGCAATCCCGACGTCGATGAGGTCGCCAGGCACCTCCATGACGCCTTCACCGATATCGCCCGGACCAAGCCTGGGGTACCCGGCACCTATGTGCCGGGCAACTTCAACAGCAACGACTCCGCTCAGCGGGGCGCGGCACTGACTCGCGCGACTGATCCGGCCTTCAAGAAGAAGAACTACGACGCCTCCGTCAGGGCATGCAAGGCTGCCTATGGCTCGGGCTATTCCGAAGGGCGCACGAAGGACTGCGACGAGTACCCGATGCAAAGCACCCACCAGGGAACCTCGACCGTCGACCTGGCGAACAATCCGAGGTCCTTCTCCGTCCGGGCGCTCGACAAGTACGACAATCGGCGCGCCGGCGGACGCCTCGGCGCCTGGTACAAAGACGACCACATCCTTGAGAAGGACCCTTTCTGGATCAATATCAAGCCGTAGCCGACGGCCACCGCGCGAACGGGTTCATCGTGCACTTTCGATGAGATCGCTGAGGGTGATGCTCCGATTCCTGCAGTAGTAGCTGTCGCGCGCTCGCGGAACACAGCTTGTCACCTGTTCTTACCTGGTGCTCCCAGAGGGTGACGCGCCCTTCTACCCGGCCCCTGGTTCGGCATCGATGCTGAACCAGGGTTAGCCGCGTCACCGCGTCGGCGATCGTGGCGACGGCCTGATCGTCGGCCCGGGGAATGTGTCGTGGTCGTTGCGGCGTCCGCATCCGCGGTGCAGATCGCCGCCGAAGTGCGGCGGTCTGGCCGTCCGGGTTCTGCTGTCCGCGGGTAGGGCCCGTCCGTCTGCCGCACCTACACCGAGGCCGTGACGGGCTGTGGTGGATGGGTGCCGGGATTCCCCGTCGAGACCAGTGTCATATCTCCTTGCCAATCTCCTATTTTAGCTATAGGAAAAGTGGTACAGGAGGCACTGCTGATGCGACATACCCGACCCGCAGCCGTAGTTCTGGCACTCACCCTGCTCCTCACCGCCTGCTCCTCCGGAGGGCAGCAACCGGCCGCAGTCGGCCGTCCGGTCAGTGGCGGATCGCTGACCTGGGCGGTCGAGATTGAGCCGATCACCTTCAACCCGCACCAGTACGCGCAGGCCAAGGCTCGCCTGCTGGTCTGGAACACGTTCGAGGCCCTGCTCGGCCACGACAGCCAGGGCGGTTTGGTTCCGTGGCTGTCCACCGGCCACCAGGTGTCGGCCGACGGAATGACCTACACCTTCGCGCTGCGTACGGACGTGACCTTCACCGACGGGACCAAATTCGACGCTGCGGCGGTCAAGGCGAACATCGACCAGTTCTTCGTCGAGGGCTACAACCCGGCCGTCCTGGCCGTGCAGTTGCGCAACCTGGACCGGGTGGAGGTGGTCGATCCGGCCACGGTCGCCTTCCACCTCCGGCAGCCGGACGTGCTGCTGCTGGACTTCCTCTCCTCGCCGCAGGGTGCGCAGGTGTCGCCCAAGTCGCTGAAGGAGGCGAAGAACCTCAAGGCCGGCGGCCCGGAACTGGCCGGTACCGGCCCGTTCATCCTGGACCGGTACACCGCCGGCCAGGAGGTCCACTTCACGAAGAACGCGGCCTACAACTGGGCGCCGGCCAACGCCGGGCACAGCGGAGCCGCCTATCTGGACGAGATCACCTACCGGTTCCTGAAGGAGTCGTCGGTGCGGGTCGGCGCGCTCACCTCCGGCCAGGTGCAGGTCATCGAGGGCGTGCCGGCCACCGACGAGCCGCTGATCACCGCGAACCCGCAGCTGTCGCTGTCGCTGTCGCGCGGACTGAACTCCGGGTCGGCTTACTCGTACTACTTCAACACCACGCACGCGCCGTTCGACGACATCCGGGTGCGGCGGGCGTTCCGCGAGGCCGTCGACGTGGACGCGGTGCTCACCGGCGTCTACCGGGGCAGCGCCACCCGGGCGTGGAGCGTGATCGGGCCGACCAGCCCGTTCTACGACAAGACCCTGGAGAAGACCTACGGCGGCGATGCCGCCGAGGCCAACAAGCTGCTCGACGAGGCGGGCTGGACGGCGCGGGACGCCGACGGTTTCCGGACCAAGGACGGCAAACGGCTGACGGTACGCCTGGTGCAGTCCGCGCCGTTCGTCCGCGACCGCCGCGACGTGCTGGCCCAGGCCGTGCAGGCCCAGGTCAAGCAGAGCGCCGGCATCGACCTGAACATCGCCGTCGTCGACCAGGGCACCGCCACCCAGGCGCTGGCCGACGGGCAGTACGAGGTGTTCGACAACTCCCGTGCCGACACCGACGCCGGGGCCGCCCTCAACCTGCTGCTGCACTCCGGAGGGGCGATCAACCGGACCGGCTTCACGGACCCGGCGCTGGACAAGCTGCTCGAGCAGGGTCGAGCCGGCACCGACCAGGCGCAGCGGCAGGCCGTGTACCAGCGGGTGCAGAAGCTGGCCATCACCGACCAGGCGCTGATCCTGCCGCTGTACGCCCCGGCCGACCAGATCGCCGCAAGTAGGGCCGTCGGCGGGCTGGGTTTCGAACCGACCGCCGGTGTGCCGGGCAGCGCCTACCACCTCTGGGTGAGCAAGTGACGAGGGCGATCGCCCGGCGGATCGCCTCCGGTGCCGTCGTGCTCTGGGCGGCCGCCACGGCTGCGTATCTCGCGCTGCTGGCCGCCCCCGGCGACATCGTCGACAGCCTGATCGGCGACGGCGCCGACACCCCGCAGGTCCGCGCCCAGATCATCGCGGAGTGGAACCTGGACCGGCCCGCCGTCGTGCAGTACCTGGACTACCTGTGGCGCGCCGCCCAGGGCGACCTGGGCCGTTCCTATCTGCTGCAGCGGCCGGTCGGCGAGGTGATCGGCGACCAGTTGCCGCCCACCCTGAGACTGGCCGTCGCGGCGGCCGCCTTCGGGGTGGTGCTGGCGCTGGTCCTGGCCGTCACCACCCGGCGCCGGTGGGTGCGCGGGGTCAGCTCCACCGCCGAGCTGATCATCGTGTCCACCCCGCCGTTCCTGATCGGGATCGTGCTGCTCAGCGTGTTCTCGTTCCGGTTCGGGATCTTTCCGGTCTCCGGTGACCAGAGCTGGGCGGCGCTGGTGCTGCCCGCCGTCACGCTGGGCCTACCGATCGCCGGGGTGCTGGCTCAGGTGCTGCGTGACGGCCTGGACCGGGCGCTGGACGAGCCGTTCGCGGTCACCGCCCGGGCCCGGGGCCTGACGGAACGGGCGGTCCTCGTCCGGCACGCGCTGCGCCACGCGCTCATCCCGGCCGTCACCGTGCTCGGCTGGCTCACCGGTGTGCTGCTCGGCGGTGCGGTGATCATCGAGCAGGTCTTCGGCCGTCCGGGGCTGGGCCAGGTCACCCTCCAGGCCGTCGGCAACGGCGACATGCCCGTCGTGCTGGCCGTCGTCGTGCTGGCGGCCGCCGTCTTCGTCGTCATCAACACGGCGGCCGATCTCGCCTATCTGCTCATCGATCCGCGGTTGCGAAGGACCACGTCATGACCGACTGCACCGAGCGGCAGCCACCCGCGGCCGACGGCGACGTCGCGGGCGAGGGCCGGGAGGGCATGACCAAGGAGGCACAGCCGTGACCCTAGCTCTGCCCAGGTCGGTGGCGCGCCGGCTCACCCGGCGACGGCCCCGGCCCGGCCTCGCCGCGGCCGGACTCGTTCTGTTCCTGGCGCTGGCCGCGGTGGCGTTGCCGTCGCTGTTCGCCGGCGACCCGCTCGCCGCCGACCCGCTGCGGGTGCTACAGGCGCCGTCGGCGGCGCACTGGTTCGGCACCGACCAGCTCGGCCGTGACGTCTTCGACCGGGTGGTGCACGGCGCCCGGCACTCGCTGAGCATCGGTGTGGCGGCCACCGTCATCGCGGTCGGCGCGGGCATCGTGCTCGGGCTGATCGCCGGGCTCGTGCGCGGGGTCGCCGACGAGGCCCTCAGCCGGGGTTTCGACGCGCTCGCGGCGTTCCCGCTGGTTCTGTTGGCGCTGCTGTTCATCGCGATCGCGGGTACCGGCACCACCAGCTTGATCGTGGCGATCGGGATCGCCACCACACCGCACCACGCCCGGGTGGTGCGGGCACAGACGCTGGTGGTGCGGCAGGCGCCGTACGTCACCCATGCCGTCGCGTTCGGGGTGTCCCGGCTGCGGCTGGTGCTGCGGCACGTGCTGCCCAATGTGCTCGGTCCGATCCCGGTCCTGGCGATGATCGGGCTCGGCGAGGCGGTGTTGATCGCGGCCGGCCTCAGCTTCCTCGGGCTCGGGCCGCAGCCGCCGTCGCCGGAGTGGGGCGCGATGCTCTCCGAGGGCCGGGGATACCTGCACATCGCCTGGTGGGCGTCGGTGCTGCCGGGGGCAGCCGTCACCGCCACCGTCATCTCTCTCACCGTGATCGGTCGGCTCCTGCAGAACCGGTTCGAAGGGCGCCCGGCGTGATCGAGGGCACCGCAGCGAAGCAAGGGCCGCGAGAGCACGCCAAGGAGGCTCAGTCTTGATACACGTCGAGAACCTGCGGGTCACCTTCACCGGGAAACGGCAGGTCGAGGCGGTAGGCGGGGTCGACCTCACGATCAGCGAGGGTGAGTGTGTCGCGCTGGTCGGCGAGAGCGGCTCCGGCAAGAGCGTCACCGCCCGTAGCCTGGTCGGACTGGCCGGTCCGAACGCCCGTGTCGAGGCGGACACGTTCACCGTCGACGGCCGGGACGTGCGCGGGTTCGCCGCCCGTGACTGGCGGCGGCTGCGCGGCCGGTTCGCCGGGCTGATCCTGCAGGACGCCTTGGTCTCGCTCGACCCGCTGCGCACCGTCGGCGCGGAGATCGGCGAGGTGCTGCAGGCTCACGGCATCGGCGAGCGCCGCGACCGGCCGCAGCGCATCCGGCAGCTGCTCACCGATGTGCATGTGCCCGAACCGGACCGGCGTGCCCGGCAGTACCCGCATCAGCTGTCCGGCGGGCTGCGGCAGCGGGCACTGATCGCCTCGGCCATCGCCGGCGGGCCGCGGCTGCTGATCGCCGACGAACCGACCACGGCGCTGGACGCGACCGTGCAGGCGCAGATCCTCGAACTGCTCGCCGAACGCCGCACGAGCGGGGACACCCTGCTGCTGATCAGCCACGATCTGGCGGTCGTGTCGAAGCTCGCCGACCGGGTGCTGGTGATGAAGGACGGCCGGGTCGTCGAGGGCGGTGACACCCGCACCATTCTGGTGAGCGCCGGTCACCCGTACACCAAGAAGTTGATCTCGGCGGCCACCGGGAAGCGGCGTGGGACCACCACCGCGCCCGGCGACGTCGTCGCCGAGGCCACCGCGCTGCGCAAGGTGTACGGCGACCGCACCGTCGTGAGGGACTTCGGCCTGACGATCCGCCGCGGGGAGATCGTCGGGCTGGTCGGCGAGTCGGGGTCCGGCAAGACCACCGTGGCGCAGCTGATGTTCGGGCTGGCCGATCCGACGTCCGGGCACGTGCGGTTCGAGGGCGCCGACTTCAGCGGGGTGCCGGAACGCGCCCGTCGTCCGATCCGGCGCCGTCTGCAGCTGATCGCCCAGGACCCGCTGTCGGCGTTCGACCCGCGCTGGACCGTGCGCCGCATCGTCGGCGAGGCACTGCCCCGCGGCGAGGACCCTGGGCCTTACCTGGAGCGGGTCGGGCTCGGCGCCGATGTCCTCGACCGGTATCCGCGGCAGCTGTCCGGCGGGCAGCGGCAGCGCGTCGCCGTGGCCCGCGCCATCGCGCCACGGCCGAGTCTGATCATCTGCGACGAGCCGGTCTCCGCCCTCGACGTGTCGGTGCAGGCGCAGGTTCTCGACCTGCTCGCCGGCATCCGCGAGAACGACGGCACGGCACTGCTGTTCATCTCCCACGACCTGGGCGTGATCCGCGACATCGCCGACCGCGTCCTGGTCATGCGCGACGGCCGGGTCGTCGAAAAGGGCTCGGTCCAGGCCGTCTTCGACCACGCCGGTCACGAGTACACCCGGGCGCTGCTCGCCGCCGTACCCACCTTGGAGGTTTCCCGATGACATTGCATCTCGCGGTCGCCCTGGCCGGGGACTCGTTCGCGGCCGGCGACTGGATCGACCAGGTCCGGCGGGCCGACGAGGCCGGGCTCGACCTCGTGACGTTCGACGACACGTTCGGCCGGCGGGGCCCGGACGCGGTGCAGGTCGCCGCCCGGGTCGCGCCGCTGACCCGGCACGTCGGCCTGGTGCCGGTCGCCACCACCACCCACACCGAGCCGTTCCACCTGTCCACCGCCCTGGCCACCCTCGACTGGGTCAGCCGTGGCCGGGCCGGCTGGCAGGTGCGGGTCTCCACGGACCCGGCCGAGGCGGCACTGCTCGGCCGTCGGGGGCCGCTGGCAGCCGACGAGCTGATCGCCGAGGCCGGCGACGTGATCGAGGTGGTGCGGCGGCTGTGGGACAGCTGGGAGGACGACGCGATCATCAAGGACGTCGCCACCGGCCGGTACATCGACCGGGCGAAGCTGCACTACATCGATTTCGAGGGTCCGCACTTCACGGTCAAGGGGCCGTCGATCGTGCCGCGACCGCCGCAGGGCCGGCCGGTGGTCGCCGCCCTCGCCCACGGCCCGCGGGTGTGGGACTCCCTCGACGCCGACGTCTTCTTCGTGACACCCGCCGACGCCGACGACGCGGCCCGCAAGGTCCGCGCAATCGCGCCGGAGAAGAAGGTCTTCGCCGACATCACCGTCGGCGGTCACGTCCCGGCTGACGCGGCGACGTTCGACGGTACGCCGGCCCAGCTCGCCGACCTGATCCAGAACTGGTGGACCGTTTCCGGCGTCGACGGGTTCCGGCTGCGCGTCACCGACGTCGCCGACGTCACCGACGTCCTCGTCCCGGAACTGCGCCGGCGTGGCCTGTTCCAGCCGTCGGAGCACACGACGCTGCGGGAACGGCTCGGACTGCCGGTCGCCGTGAACCGCTATGCCGCTCGTTCGGAGGAGGCTTCCGTTGCCTAAGCAGATCATCCTCGCCGCCCACTTCCCCGGCGTGAACAACACGACCGTCTGGAGCGATCCGCGCGCGGGCAGCCAGATCGATTTCGGCTCCTTCGAGTATCTGGCGAAGACCGCCGAACGGGGATTGTTCGACTTCTTCTTCCTCGCCGAAGGGCTGCGGCTGCGCGAACAGCGCGGGCTCATCCACGACCTGGACGTGGTCGGCCGCCCGGACACCATCACGGTGCTGACCGCACTGGCCGCCGTCACCGAGCACCTCGGGCTGGCCGGGACGCTCAACGCCACCTGGCACGAGCCGTACGAGCTGGCCCGCCAGCTGGCCACTCTGGATCACCTGTCCGGTGGGCGGGCCGCCTGGAACGTGGTCACCTCGCCCGGCGCGTTCTTCGGCGAGAACTTCCGGCGCGGCGGGTTCCTCGACCACGCGGACCGCTACGTCCGCGCCGAGGAGTTCATCGCGACCGCCCGGACGCTGTGGGACACCGACGGCGGCGAGTTCGCTATCAGGAACAGCCAGTTCGACATCAGGGGCCGGTTCGGTGTCCCGCGCAGCCCGCAGGGGCGCCCGGTCATCCTGCAGGCCGGTGACTCCGACGGCGGCCGGGAGCTGGCCGCGAAACACTCCGACGCGATCTTCTCCCGGCATCACCAGATCGACGACGCCCGCCGCTTCTACCGCGACGTCAAGGACCGGCTCGCCAAGTACGGCCGCGCCGAGGACAGCCTGAAGATCATCCCGGGCGTGTCGTATGTGCTCGGCGACAGCGACGCCGACGCCCAGGAGAAGGCCCACCACATCCGGCGCCAGCAGGTCAGCCCGCAGACCGCGATCCTGCTGCTGGAACAGCTGTGGAACACCGACCTGTCCGGCTACGACGCCGAAGGGCCGCTGCCGGACATCGACCCGGTCCTCGACGAGGACGACACGATCATCAAGGGCCGCGCCGGCATGTACCCGGACCGGCTCGCCACCGCCGCCGAGTGGCGGGCCCGCGCCGAGGCGAAGAGCCTGTCGATCCGGGACCTGATCATCGAGGTCACCGGGCGGCAGAACTTCATCGGCACCCCGGCCCGCGTCGCCGAGCAACTCGACGAGTACGTGCAGACCGACGCCTGCGACGGCTTCATCCTCGTCTCCCACCTCACCCCGGCCGGCCTGGACGACTTCGTCGAGCAGGTGGTCCCGCTGTTGCAGGACCGTGGCGTCTTCCGGACCGAGTACGCCGCCGGCACGCTGCGCGGCAACCTGGGGCTGTCGTGAAGTTCCTGCTGCTCAGCCTGATCACCTACCTCGACCGATCCAAGACGCCGCGGCAGCGGCTGCGGGAGGTCGTCGACGTGGCCGTCCTCGGCGAGCAGCTCGGCTTCGACGGCTTCGCCGTGGGGGAGCGGCACGAACGGCCGTTCCTGTCGTCGTCACCGCCGGTCGTGCTCAGCCACATCGCCGCGAGGACCAGCCGGATCGAACTGTGGACCGGGGTGACCACGCTGAGCCTGCTCGACCCGGTCCGCGCGTTCGAGGACTACGCCACCCTCGACAACCTGTCCGACGGCCGCCTACAACTGATCATCGGCAAGGGCAACGGAGCCGCGCAGGCACAGCTGTTCCACGTGACCGTCGACGATCAGTGGGACCGGCTGCGGGAGAGCTACGACCTGTTCCGCCGGCTGTGGCGCGAGGAGAAGGTCACCTGGGAGGGCAGGTACCGGCCGTCGCTGACCGACGCCGAGACCTGGCCCCGGCCGTTGCAGAACCCGATCACCGTCTGGCACGGCTCGGCCACCAGCAAGGCGTCGGTCGACCTGGCCGCATCCTATGGTGACCCGTTGTTCTCGGCCAACGTCACCCACCCGATCGAGCCGTACGCCGAACTGGTCGACCACTACCGGGAACGGTGGGCCCACCACGGCCACGACCCGGCGGCGATCCGGATCGGTGCGGGCAGCGCCGGCTTCTACGCCGCCCGCACCTCACAGGAGGCGATCGACGTCTACCGGCCGATCTTCGAGGCGCGGCAGGAGGCGTTCCGCAAGGTCGGCGTGCCGCCGGTCTTCGACAGCATCGAGGACGCGGTGGAACGCGGCTCGATCCTGGTCGGCAGCCCGCAGCAGATCATCGACAAGGTGCACCGGTACCACGAACGGTTCGGGCACTCGGTCACCCACCTGAGTGCCGACACCGAAGGCCTCACCGAGAAACAGAACCGGGCCGGCCTGGAACTGTTCGCCTCCGAGATCGCCCCCGTGTTACGCCGACTGAAGGAGCGGTAGCCATGCCCGTACCCCTCTCGATCCTCGATCTCGCCCCGTTGGTGTCCGGCGGTGACGTGGCGGACGCCCTGCGCCGCACCCTGGACCTGGCCCGAAGGGCCGAGCAGTTCGGCTATCACCGTTTCTGGGTGGCCGAGCACCACTTCACACCGGGGGTGGCCAGCTCGCAGCCGGCCCTACTGCTCGGGCAGATCGCCGCGATCACCGACCGCATCCGGCTCGGCTCCGGCGCCGTGCAGACCGGCTTCCAGACCGGGCTGTCGATCGTGGAGCAGTTCGGGCTGCTCGACGCCCTCTATCCGGGCCGCTTCGATCTCGGGCTCGGCCGGTCCGGGCAGGCCAAGAAGGAGGCGGTACGGGAGGCGAAGAAGCACGAGACGCCCCAGGAGGAACGGATCGTCGACGGGCTGCTCATCCCGAAGCCCTTCTCCTGGGCGCCGATCTTCGCCTCCAAGCGCACCGCACTGGCGAGCAGCTTCCTGACCCAGCCCGGCGCCGAGCCGCTCGGGCTCGGCGACGTCCTCGACCAGATCGGGGCGCTGCTGGCCGGGCCGGTCGTCGACGACGAGGGCAACCAGGTGATCGCCACCCCCGGCGCCGGCGCGGACCTTTCGGTGTGGCTGCTCGGTAGCTCCGGCGGGGAGAGCGCCCGCACGGCCGGTGCGCGGGGGCTGCCGTTCGCCGCGAACTACCACGTCGCCCCGGCCCAGGTGTTGGAGGCCGTCGAAGCCTATCGGGAGTCGTTCGTGCCGTCGGCGACGCTTGCCGAGCCGTATGTCATGGTCTCGGCCGACGTGCTGGTGGCCGACGACGACGCGACCGCGCGGCGGCTGGCGACACCGTTCGCCGTCTGGGTCCGCAGCGTCCGTACGGGTCTCGGTGCCGTCCCGTTCCCGAGCATCGAGGAAGCCGAGGCGCATCGGTGGACCGACCAGGACCGGGCGATGGTCGCTGACCGGGTCGCCACCCGGTTCGTCGGATCGCCGCAGACGGTCACCGAACGGCTGCACACCCTGCAACGGGTCACCCGCGCCGACGAACTGCTGGTCACCACCATCGCCTACGACCACGCCGACCGCGTCCACTCGTACGAGCTGCTCGCCAAGGAGTGGTCGGCCTGACCGGACGGTGGAGCCCGGCGGCCCGACCGCCCCCCGGCGCCCCCCGGGGGCCCGCGCCGGCGCCGGGGGTGCCCGCCAGGGTGGGGGCGGCCTGACCGGCGGGGGGCGCCCGGCGGCCGTACGGCCGCCGGGCTCCACCGTGGGACCGGCTCAGGCGCCTGGGGGCGTCCTGTGGTAGGCGGTGAAGTCCGTGCGCGCGCGCAGGACGAAGCCGATCGACTCGTACAGCCGGATGGCGTTGACATTGCCGGCCGAGGTGTGCAGGAACGGGGTCTCGCCGCGGTCGCGGATGCCCGCCGCCACCGCCCGGATCAGGCGGGTGGCCAGCCCATTTTTGCGGTGTGCGGGATCGGTGCAGACGGCGCTGATCTCGGTCCAGCCGTGCGGATGCAGCCGCTCGCCGGCCATCGCGATCAGCCGCCCGTCCGCCGAACGCAGCCCCAGATAGGTGCCGAGTTCGACGGTCCGGCGGCGGAAGGGGCCGGGCTGGGTGCGGTCCACCAGGTCGAGGATGTCGGGCACGTCGGCCGCCCCGAGCCGGACCGCGTCCGGTGCCGCCGACGAGCGCAGCGACACGTCGACGAGTTGGACACCGCCCACACTGTGCCCGGTCTGCCAGCCGGGGTGGGCGACACCGCCCGCCCCGGCGATCGTCACCGTGTCGTCCGGCTCGACCAGATGAGCCAGGTCGTTCCAGGCCAGCGGGTCGGCCGGGTCGGCCAGGGCGTGGAACGGGGCGACCTCGTGGTCGTACCGGGCGGCCAGGCCGTGCACCACCGCGAACCGGGAGTGCGCGCCGGTCAGCGAGCTCCAGGCCGGGTTGTCCAAGGCCGGAGCGAGCGCGCGGGTCACTTACCCTCGATCGGCAGACCCGGCGGGTTGACCTCCGCCGTGGTGACGGCTTCGTTGGCCAGGTTCCAGCGTGCCAGGATCTTGGCGTAGTCACCGGAGGAGATCAGCTTGTCCAGCGCCGCGGCGTACGCCTTGATCAGGCCGTTGTCCTTCTTGGTGGTGAGCGCGATCAGACCCTGCAGGTCCTTGCCGGCGCCGGAGTAGCTACCGACGATCTCGGTCTGGCCGGTGGTGGCGACGTGGTAGGCGGCCGACGGGTTGGGGCCGAGGTGCAGGTCGATCTGGCCGGAGCCGAGTGCCAGATAGACGGCCTGGTTGGTCTGGTAGTACTTGATCTCGACCTCGGGCAGGCCCTGCTTCTTCACCTCTTCGGCCCACTCGACCAGAATCTTCTCCTGGTTGGTGCCGGAGCTGACCGACACCTTCTTTCCGGCGATGTCGGCGGCCTGGGAAACGGAGAGGCCGGAGCCCTTCTTGGCCAGCCAGGCCAGGTTGTCCAGGCGATAGGTGACGAAGTCGTACTTGAGCTTGCGTTCCTCGGTGACCGTGATGTTCGACGCGCCGATCTGGTACCGCCCGCTGTCCAGGCCGATGAACAGGTTCTCCCAGGAGGCGTTCTCCAGGATCGGTTCCAGGCCCAGCGTGCCGGCGATCGCGACGGCGATGTCCGGCTCGTTGCCGATCAGCGTCTTGTTGTCGGTCGCGGCGAAGGCGAGCGGGGGGAAGCCGGAGCCGGCCGCACCGACCCCGATGATCAGCTTGCCGGACGCCTTGACGTCGGCGGGCAGCAGCGCGGCGGCGGCCTCGTCCTTGGCCGGGACGATCCGGTTCTGCTCCGGGGTGAGGTTCAGCGAGCCGGCAGCGGAGGAGGAGCCCGCCGGATCGACCGCCGCGGACACCGGGGCCTTCTCCTCCGGCGCGGCGCAGGCGGCAAGGCTCAAGGTCACCGCAGCGAGAGCCACAATCCATTTTGTACGCACGAGATCTCCAGTTTCCACGAAAGAGGCGGCGGTCAGACCAGGACCTTGGACAGGAAGGCCCGGCTGCGTTCGTGTTGTGGGTCGTCCAGGACGGCGGCGGGGGTGCCCTGCTCGACGATCCGGCCCTCGTCCATGAAGACGACCGTGTCGGCGGCCTCCCGAGCGAAGCCGATCTCGTGCGTCACCACGATCATCGTGGTGCCGCCGGCGGCCAGGTCCCGGAGCACGTCGAGCACCTCGCCGACCAGCTCCGGGTCCAGCGCCGAGGTCGGCTCGTCGAAGAGGATCAGCTTCGGCTCCAGGGCCAGGGCGCGGGCGATCGCCACCCGTTGCTGCTGTCCGCCGGAGAGCTGCCTGGGGTAGGCGCCGGCACGATCCCACAGCCCCACGGCGTACAACAGCTCGTGAGCTTTCTCGTACGCTGCGCTGGGGGATTTGCCGAGCGCCCAGATCTGCGCTTCCGCGACGTTCTGCAGGGCCGTGCGATGCGGGAACAGATTGAAGTTCTGGAAGACGAAGCCGATCCTGGCGCGTTGCCGGAGGACCTGCCGTTCGCTGAGCTCGTGCAGCCGGTTGCCGGCCTGTCGGTAGCCGATCAGCTCGCCGTCGATGCGGATCAGGCCACGATCGACCTTCTCCAGGTGGTTCACGCAGCGCAGCAGGGTGGACTTGCCGGAGCCCGACGGGCCGAGGATGACGGTGACCGAACCGGCCTCGGCGAACAGGTCGATGCCCTTGAGGACCGCCACGTCGCCGAACGACTTGTGCACACCGGAGATCTCGATCATCGCGTGATCGCCGCCTTGATTCGCTGGAACGGGGTGGGCGGCAGGGTGCGGACCGCGCCGCGGGCGAAGTGGCGCTCGGTGTAGTACTGCAGAATCGACAGCAGGGCGGTGAGGATGACGTACCAGACGGTGGCGACCATGAGCAGGGGCACGACCCGGCCGTTGCGGCCGTAGATCACCTGGACCTGATAGAACAGCTCGCCGATGGCCAGCACGTACACGATGGACGTGCTTTTGAGCAGGCTGACCAGCAGGTTCGCCGCGTTGGGCAGGATCGCCCGCATCGCCTGTGGCAGCACGATCCGGGAGAACTGCCGCCACTGCGGGATGCCGAGCGCGGCGGCCGCCTCGTGCTGGCCGTGGTCGACCGAGAGCAGGCCGGCCCGGATGATCTCTCCGGCGTAGGCGGCCTCGTGCAGGGCCAGGCCCAGCAGCGCGGCGCCGAACGAGCTGATCAGGTCGACCGTCGGGAAGCTGTAGCCGGGCCCGAAGGGGATGCCGATCTGCAGGGTGTCGTAGAGGTAGCCGAGGTTCGCCCAGAACAGCAGCTGCACGAGCAGTGGGACCGACCGGAACACCCAGATGTACGCCCAGCTGACCGTGGCCAGCACCGGGTTGGGGGACAGCCGCATGGCGGCGAGCGGTATGCCGCCGAGGAACCCGAACACCGCGCCGGCGAGGGTGAGCAGCAGGGTCAGGCCCAGCGCCTCGAGGACCGATTTCTCCAGGAAGTAGCCGAAGAACGTCGTCCAGTCCCAGCCGGGATTGGTGACGAGCCCGTGCACGAACTGCGCCACCAGGACCAGGACCAGCGCGGTGCCGGCCCAGCGCCAGGGGTGGCGGGCCGGGACCACGACGGGGTCGTCGACGTTTTCCTTCCGCCGTGGCGGAGTCAGGACGGTCATGGCTGAAACGCTAGGCAATGACCCACATAACCCACAAAACCTATCAGGAATATATGTTTAACGGCCTCGTTGCAACGGTGTACCGCCGCCAAGGGGTGGGACTCGTGATGGCCCTCAGAAGGCGCGGTCGGCCAGGTAGAAGCGGGTGTAGGCGGTGGTCTCCGGTTCGATGCGCCAGCTCTGCGCCAGTGTGCCGGCGTCGACGGTGTCGTAGCCGAGGCGCAGGGCCAGTCCGAGCGAATTCCGGCAGTGGAAGCATTCGACTCGACGAGTCCGGCGAAAAGCTCGAAGGGCTTGATTCCTTGAGTTGGGTAATCGACTCCCGATAGTCCTGGTGATCCGTCGCAGCACGTTCCCCGGCGGTCATCACCCCGGGAGTCGCAGATGTCCAGTCGTCAGTTCGTCACCTTCGAGGTCGCCGGCCAGTTCTTCGGCGTGGACGTGGACGCTGTGCAGGAGGTGTTGTCGTACAGCGAGTACACGCCGGTGCCGCTGGCACCGAACGCGGTCGGCGGGCTGTTCAACCTACGCGGGCAGGTGATCGCCGCGGTGGACCTGCGTGTGCAGTTCGGGTTGCCGCGCCGGGACATGTCCGGCCTGGTGATGAACGTGATCGTGCGGTACGCCGGTGAGCCGGTGAGTCTGTTGGTGGATCGCATCGGGCAGGTCGCCGACCTGGAGGCGCAGTTGTTCGAGGAGCCGCCGGCGACACTGACCGGCCCGTCACGGGCGCTGGTCACCGGCGCGTACAAGACCGAAGGTCGGCTGCTGCTGGTGCTCGACGTCGCCGAGTGCGTGAACACCGCCCGCGTCACGGCCTGAGACCAGGGCTCCGTCAGCGTCGCGCTGACGGAGCCCTTCGCTGTTCACCCGCACCGGGAGCTATCGCCGGTTACTCCGCCCTCGGCTCAGCCCCACGCTCTTCAGGCGCGGTAGCGCACCTGGGCGTGCAGGCCCTGGTCGTCGGAGCCAACGCAGTAGTGCTCCAGCGTCGCGTCGAACGCGGTCAAGGAACCCTCGGCGTTGCGCTCAATGCGGTCCACGAGGACGGCGGCGCGTGCCTCGACGCAGCCGAGGCCGTTGAAGATGACCAGGGTGCGCAGCGTCTCCGGCGCCTGCCCCTGCTGGTAAGCGCCCACCCCGAGCGCGCTCCCGTCCGGGGTGCTCAACTCCAACCGGAATGGCTCGCTGTTCTGCCAGGTGGCAGAGTCGATCTTGACGACGTTCTCGCTCTCCCACACCCGCACCTCGCGGTCGGGCGTGGCCCAGACACCACTTGCGCTGTGGAGCGGGTGGGCGCCCGCGTCGGCGGTGAACCGGAACTCCGTGACCGCCTCCTCCGCGACGTCGGCGGCGTGTGCGGTGGCGGCCGTACCGGCCAGCAGCGCGACCGCCATCGGCAGTACAGCGAACTTCGTCATTCGCATCGGACCTCCAAGACCGTGGACAACTCCGGCCATCCTCCTCGAAGGTGTCAAGCAGGGGCGAAGGCATGAGCGGCCCGATTCAAGCTGTGCGGGGTCTGACCGGATCGGGGGCGGCACTCCCTCGTGAGAGGGAGTGCGAAGATCGCTCTCGTCGGCGATTACTTCGCGTGCGGGCCGGACCAGGATCGGTGATGTTCCCACCGATCAAGGAGCCCGAAAATGAACCCGCGTATCGCCTTCCTGGGCGCCCCGCTGCTCACCCTGGCCTACGGAGTGATCCGAATCATCGACGGGCTCGACGGCGTCCGCGGGCCCGGACTCGCGTGGACCACTGGTCACCTGGCCTTTCTCGGCGCCCTGGCGTTGTTCGTCGTCGTCTTCCTCTGGATGCGGCGGCTGGCCGGCCGCAACGTGCTGTCCACTGTGCTGACCGCGGTCGCCTCCGCCGGCGCGCTGGCCCTGACGGTGCAGTTCGGGATCGACGTGGTCGCCGGATTCATGGCCGACGACCACCTCGCCATGAGTGTGCTGACCCAACAGGTCCGGCAGAATCCCGTGGTCTCGCTGGTGGCCTACGACCTGGGTCCCTACCTGTTCTACCTGGGTCAGCTCGCGCTCGTGATCCAGCTCGCCGTGATGCGCCGGATCACAGCGTGGACGCCTGTGCTGGTCCTGGCCGACCTCCTGATGCCGTTCATCGACAAGGACCTCATCCCGCTCGGGGCCGTCATCCTGCTCTTCTCCTACGCCGGGATCGCGCGCCGGATCTCCCGGACCTCCCGCGTCGCCGAGACCACCAGTGCCACCACGGTCCTGGTATAGCCGAACGCTGATCCGGGGGGCATCCTGTGCCCGCCGGATCAGCGCGGCCCGACGGCGGCGAGTTCGTGGGGGAGAGGCAGGATGGGACCTCGTGTCAGCGTTGCCGATCCTCGAGCCTGTCCGCCGGCGCCTGCGGGAGTTGCCACCCGGCTGGGTCGACGCGGCCCTCGTCGTACTCGTCGTGGCCGTGCAAGGCTGGCCGTTCGGCTCCCGGATCAACCCCTCGGGCGCGCCGTGGCACTGGTGGGGCTACGCCGTCGTCGCGGCTTCCGCGGTACCGCTGCTGTGGCGCCGGCGCGCGCCGGTCGCCGTGCTGGTGGCGAGTCTGACCGCGACCGCCTGCTACGACCTGTTCGGCGACGTGCCGGCCCAGCCGATCTGGTACGGCGGGCTGGTGGCGATCTACACCGTCGCGGAGCGATCACGCCACCTGCCCCGGGTGGCCATGCTCATCGTCACCGTCGGTGGCAGCCTCGCGATCACATCCTCGGAGACCGCGCTGCGGAGCGGGGTCCTGTTCATCGCCGCCTACGCGATCGGCCGGGCCGCCACCACGTCGCGGGCCTACACCGCCGCCCTGCGCCAGCGCGCCGCACAGATCGAGCGGGAACGCGGCATCGAGATGCAGCGGGCCGCGGAGCGTGAGCGTGCCCGGATCGCCCGCGACATGCACGACATTCTCTCCCACGCCGTCGCGGTCATGGTGGTCCAGGCGGAAGCCGGCCCGGTCATGCTCCACACCGCTCCGGAGCGCGCCGAGGCGGCTTTCGACGCCATCTCCACCGCGGGCCGCGATGCGATGGTCCAACTCCGCCGGATCCTCGACGTGCTCAAGGAGGACGACGGGCCGCGGAGCCCGCAGCCGACGATCGACGACCTGGCCGTGCTGGCCGCCAAGGCGTCCGGTCCCGCACTGACCGTGACCTGCACCGCGACGGGCGAACAGCGGCCCCTGCGGCCCGACGTCGAGGTCGCCGCCTACCGGATCGTCCAGGAGGCGGTCACCAACGTCGTCAAACACGCGGGTGCCGGCCGCGCCGACATCCGGCTGCTCTGGCAGGAGAGGACACTGATCATCGAGATCAACGACGACGGCCGCGGCGCGGGCAGGTCGCTGCCCTCAGGCGGTGACGGCCTGGTCGGTATCCGGGAACGTGCCGCCGCCTGCGGCGGCACAGCGGCGATGGGCCCGCGCCCGGACGGCCCGGGTTTCCAGGTCCACGTCCAGCTCCCGCTCGCCGTGCGGCAGGTGTGGGGATGAGCGTGCGCATCGTGGTCGCCGACGACCAGGAACTCGTCCGCGCCGGGTTCTCCATGATCCTCGACGCGCAACCCGACTTCGAGGTGGTCGCCGAGGCGGGCAACGGCACCGAGGCGGTCGAAGCGGTCCGCACCCACCGGCCCGACGTGGTGCTCCTCGACATCCGCATGCCCGGGATGGACGGCATCCAGGCGGCCCGTGTCATCTGCGCCGAGACCGGCACCCGGGTGATCATCCTGACCACCTTCGACCTGGACGAATACGTATTCGAGGCGCTTCGGGCCGGTGCGAGCGGATTCCTGCTCAAGGACGTCCGCCGTGCCGACCTCGTCCACGCGGTACGCGTCGTGGCCGCCGGTGAGTCACTGCTGGCGCCCTCGATCACCAGCAAGCTCATCGCCCGGTTCACCACCGAGACGGCCCAGCCCCGCCCGGCGCCGTCGACCGAGCGGCTCGCCGCACTGACCGGCCGCGAGCAGGAAACCCTCAAGCTCATCTCCCGCGGGATGGCCAACGTGGAGATCGCCGAAGCCATGGTGATCAGCGAACACACCGTCAAGACGCACGTCAGCAACGTAC
This sequence comes from Actinoplanes sandaracinus, assembly GCF_030009775.1. Classification (GTDB taxonomy): domain Bacteria; phylum Actinomycetota; class Actinomycetes; order Mycobacteriales; family Micromonosporaceae; genus Actinoplanes; species Actinoplanes sandaracinus. Next base: position 112,306 of record NZ_JASCTH010000029.1, read on the forward strand.
TCACCAAACTCGGGCTGCGCGACCGGATCCAGGCGGTCATCGTCGCCTACGAAACCGGCCTGGCCGTCCCCGGCAGATCCGACTGACCGCACATCGGTTCCGGGCTCGCGACGCGCTGTCGTCAGGCTCGTTCGGCGGCGACGAGTTCGCGGACGGCGGGGGCGACGTCGGCGGCGAACTCCTCGATGGCGGCGGGGTCGTCGGTGGCCAGGATGAACGCGCTGATGCCGTGTTCCAGGGCGAGGCCGGCGAGGTCTTCGGCCCACTGTTCGGCCGGGCCGTCGAGGAAGGAGCGGCCGAACTGGCTGAACGTGCCGTTGATGTTGAGCAGGCGGCGGATCCGGGCCGGGTCGCGGCCGGCCTCGGCGGCGCTGCCGTCGATGTGCCTGTTGATCTCGGCGTAGTCGCCCGGGCCGCCCGCGAGGTAGGACAGCGACGGCAGCACCCCGTCGGCGGCGCGGCCGATCAGGCGCAGCATCCTCGGCTTGTAGGCGCCGACCCAGATGCTCATGTCGTGCGCCGGCGCCGGGCCCCGCTTCAGGCCGTCCACCTGGTAGTACTCGCCGGGCACGTGGACCGGGCCGGGCTCGCCGGCGGCCCAGACCGCCCGGATCACCTCGATCGCCTCACCGAGCGCGTCGACCGACTGGCCCGCGGTCAGGCGGCGGGCGCCCATGGCCTCGATGCCGTCCCAGAACGCGCCGGCGCCCAGGCCCAGCTCGATCCGGCCGCCGGTGAGCCGGTCCAGGCTCGCGTGGCTGCGGGCCAGGACCGCGGGCTGACGCAGCGGAAGGCTGAGCACGTTGCCGCTGAGGCGGATCGTCGAGGTGCGGGCGGCGGCGTACGACAGCAGCGTCCAGGTGTCGTGGAATTTCGGCAGGTAGGGATGGTCCTGGAAGGTGGCCAGGTCGAGCCCGGCCCGGTCGGCGACGACGGCCAGTTCGACCGCCTGGTGCGCCGGCTGGGCGGTGGGCGTGATGAACGTACCGAAGAGAAGGTCCTGTCCGTAGTCGGTCATCGGGTCGCCGCCTTGATGTTGAAGTTGTCGCGGAAGAGGTTGTCCGGGTCGTAGCGGTGCTTGAGGTCGCGCAACCGGGCGAGGGTGGCCGGCGGGAACGCGTCCTCGACGGACGAGAGGCCGGTCTCGAAGCTGAGGTAGAGGCCCTGGAAGTGCGGTTGCAGGCCGGCCCAGGCGGCGTCGACCCGCTGCTTGTCCGCGCCCATCACGATGACCGAGAAGTTGGCGTCGCGGTGGGCGTAGGCGGTCTCGCCGGCGGGGACGTCGGCGACCGCTCCGCCGACCGTACGGATCTGGAACCAGTGCACCGCGCCGCTGTCGAGCAGCTCGGCCACCGCCCGTGCGAACGCGGGGGTGAGGTGTTCGATCAGGCCGGAGCGGGAGATCGGCTCGCCGGCGCCCTGGTGGTAGCCGCCGTCGGCGGCGTTGGAGATGACCGCGGTGTACGGGGTGAGGGTCACCTGCTGCTGGTACAGCGGCGCGACCGCGGCGATCGGCTGGAGCTGGTCGATGATGGTTTCCGGGTCGTCGTTGTCGACCACCGCCATCAGCTGTGCGAACGCGGGCTGACCGGGCCGTGGCGGGCCCATGATCAGCTGGCCGCTGACGTCGCGGGGCGCCGCCTCGATCGCCCGGCCCCACTTGACCAGCAGGTCGGCGGGGTCGTCGGCGGCGACCACGAGCTGCGCGAACCCGACGTCGCCGACCTCGTACACCTCGAATTCGAACGACGTCACCACGCCGAAGTTGGCGCCGGCGCCGCGGACCGCCCAGAACAGGTCGGTGTTCTCGCCGGCCGAGGCCCGCACGACCGTGCCGTCGGCGAGCACCACCTCCACCGCGTGCAGGTGGTCGATGGTGAGGCCGTGTTTGCGGGCCAGCCAGCCCACCCCGCCGGCGGTGGCGAGGCCGCCGACACCGACGCCGCCGTAGTCGCCCGAGCTCAGCGCCCAGCCGTGCGGGCCGATCGCCCGCGCGACGTCCATCCAGCGTGCGCCGGGCCCGACGCGGATGAGGCGCCGGGATTTGTCGAGGATCTCGACGGTGTTCATCGCGGCCAGACTGATCACGATGCCACCGTCGTTGGTGGACCGCCCGCTGACGCCGTGACCGGCGCTGCGCAGACCGAACGGCACACCGGGATGGGCGCGGACGACGGCGAGCGCGTCGACCACCTCGGCCGTCGTGCGGGGCCGCAGCACGAGGCCGGGGGAGCCGCCCCGCATGTAGGTCGAGCGGACCCGCGCGTAGTCGAGGTCACCGGGCTCGACCGCGGTGCCGGCCAGGCTCGCCGGAATCGCGTCGTAGTCGATGCCGGGGCGGCGCTTCGCCCGGACCGACGCGGGCCGGAAGACGGCCGGACCGGGGGCCTCCCGCAGCGTCTGCCACGGCGTCAGCGGCGGCGGATCGCCGGCGTCCACCAGGAAGGTGTCCGCGCCGAGCGCGAGAAGCTCGTCCGGGCCGAGGCCCGGGCCGATGATCAGAATCCGGCGGATCTCCTCGGGCTCACGGCCGGCCTCTGCCGCGGCCTCGTCGATCATCTTGTACGCGGCGGCGAGCTCCGCCGCGTCGATGAGCGCGAGGTCCGCGACCCAGGCGTCGGCGGTGCTCCCGGCCAGGCGCAGCGAATCCGGGTCGGCGCCGGTCAGCCAGATCGGGATGCGGTGGGCCGGCAGCGGGCCGCGCTGGGCCTTCGGCACCCGGTGGTGCGCGCCGAGGTGGCGCAGGGGGCCGGGAACGCCCGCGTCGAGGACGCCTCGGACGATGGCGGTGACCTCGCCCAGGTGGTCGCCGGTGAGGGCCAGGTCGAGCCGGCCGCCGGAGAGCAGGTCGAGGCTGGCGGCGGCGCGGGCGAGCACCGCCGGCTCGCGCTGGGCCACGTCGAGCCCGGTGGCGGCGAGGCCGATCCGCTCGGTGTGGCCGGCGATCCAGGCCAGCAGGGTCCAGGTGTCGGTGTCCGGGGTGTCCGGGACCGCGACCAGGTCATAGCCGAGTTCCTCGGCCCGGCGTGCCCCGGCCACCGAGGTGACCAGAGCGCCGAAGCGCAGCCGGTGTGTCATCGTGGTCGCCTTCCCCGGTTGATGTGTCAACTTAGTTGATACATCAACCCCGAGCTGATCCGCAAACAGACGTAACATTCGACCGTGACCCCCGACCTCCTCACCGCCTGGCAGGCGTACCAGCGCATGCGCGTCCTGCTGAACGGGCGGATCAACCGCGAGCTGGGCCGTGAGACCGGACTGTCGGAGGCCGATTACGACATTCTGTTCTTCCTGGAGCAGTCCACCCAGACCAGCGTCCGATCCGTAGCCCTGCGCTGCGGGTTGGCCTGGGAGAAGTCACGGCTGTCACACCAACTGCGCCGGATGGAGCAGCGCGGCCTGATCGAGAAGGCCCCCGGTGCGGTGATCCGGCTGACCGACAAGGGCCGTGCGCAGATCGCCGCCGCCCGCGACTGCCATGAGGCGGCCGTCCAGCGCTATCTCGGCGACGTCCTCACCGCCGAGCAGCTCGCCGCGCTCGCCACCATCTCCGGCCAGGTCGTCGCCCGGCTCCATCAGGACGCCCCGCCCCACGGGGACTGAAGCGGCGGCGGGGGAGGGGAGAGCACGCGGGACTGCCCGGCCCGGCGTCACCGGCGCGGCACCCGGAGGATCGGCTCAGGCGTTCCGGCCGCGGCGCCTGGCTGGCAGAGCGCGGGCAGATATTCGCGCAGCGCCCTCTCGTCGACGCCCCACATCGGTGCGGGATCCGGACGGTCCGGGCCGGCGAGGAGCTCGGCGGCCGGGGAGCACCAGCCGGCCCGCCAGATGCCGGCGAGCGCGAGGACGTCCAGCAGGACGTCGCGCTGGTCGCGGTTGCCGGGCAGCATGCCGATCGCGGCGGCCGCACGGCCCTTGGGGACCCCCGGTGGCAACCCGCGCAGGACCTCGACCAGTTCCCGGGCCAGCCGCATGTCCTCCGGGTCCGGGCCACGCCGGGGCGCACGCGCGAACTGTTCCAGGTCGAAAGCCGCGTACGGCACCTGGTAATGCCGGACCCCGCCCCACTTGAACCGTTCGAAGTTGAGGATGTCGAGGTCCTCCGCCGACTCCGGGTACTGCCCGCACACGACGCACCACGGATTACCCGGGCGGATCTCGCAGCCGTGGTCCGGGAGGGCGCGGGCCACGGCGTACGAGCCGAGGGCTGACCGCAGGTCCAGCCGCCGGCTTCCCAGGCTCTCCAGGAAGGCGTCGCCGACCTCCCGGGCGGAGGTCTGTGCCGCCGTGCGCCGGGCCGCCGCCACCCACTCGTCGTGGCCGCCGGACCGTTTCCGGTCGAACATCACTCCGGCGGCGACGGCCCGCCCCAGGTCGGCCGGTGCGGGCGTCACCGGCGGCGTCCGCCAGCCCTGCGCCGACCAGTACATCGTCATCAGCGTCCGCAGCGCCTTCGGGGACGGGTCGTAGTGATCCATCCGGCCTATCCTGCCCTCATCGCAGGTGAAGGTAGACCGCGCGGGCGCCCCGCGTCCAGGCGTGGTGCAGATCGGCCGGTCTCGGCTCGCCGGCGGCGTCGAAACCGATGCCGTTGAAGCCGGCGAAGTTGCGGTTGTCGCGGGCGATCACATTGGCCAGTCCCTGGACGGGCAGCTTGCGCGGCGGCTCTGCCATCCGCGGATCCTACGACGACCGGGTCGCACCCCGCCGTTACGCCGGCGAGGCGGCCTCACGAACCGGCCGGCTCTGAGGTGACCGGGGCGGCGAAGAACGCGGCGAGCGCGTCGACCAGGTGTCGCGGGGCCCGGTTGAGCGCGTCGTGGCCCGCGCGCGGCACCAGCAGGGTGCGGGCGTGCGGCATGACCCGGGCCAGGGCCTCGTTGGTCGGCGGGTAGTAGGGCGGCCCGTCGGCGCCGCAGGCCAGCAGCACCGCGGCGTCGACGCCGGCCCACTGCTCCGGCGGGCCGTCGTGGCGGTGGATCAGCGCGCTCTCGTCGAGTGTGGTCGGCAGCAGCTCACCCATGGCGCGGCCGATGGGCGTGCGCAGGAACAGCCGGCAGATGGCGACCTGCAGGCCCAGGGGCAGGCGCGACGCGGCGGAGTGGGTGTTGATGCCGGCGCTGGTGAGCGCCATGGCGCGGGCGATGTCGCCGGCGCGCGCCGCTTCCCGTGCGCCCGGCAGCCACGCGGTCGGGGTCAGGCCGTCGACCTGGACCGCCGGGTCGTAGAGGGCGAGCCGGCTGATCGGCAACCGCCGCGCGGCGGCGCGCAGGGCGATGAAACCGCCGCCGCTGTGGCCGATCACGTCGCGGGCGCCGGTGTGGGCCAGCAGCGCCGCGAGATCGTCGATGTCCTGCTCGCCGTCGTAGGGCTCGGCGCGGGCGGCCGCGTCGGCTCGTCCGCGACGGTTGTAGAGGTGCACGGTGAACCGGTCGGCCAGCCGGATGGCCAGGCGCCGGTACGTCTCGATGGTGACGCCGCCGCCGTGCACGACGACGATGCCCGGGCCGATGCCGATCGAGTGGAGCACGATGTCGGCGCCGTCGGCCGCCGGCACCCGTCGCACGGTCCAGTCCTGTTCCACGCTGACCCCCCCCATAAACTGCGAACGCCGTTTGCAGTTTTAGTGTAGCGGGCACTCCACCGGTAGGACCAGGGGGACAGGCGAGGTCGCCGGCGGATTACCGGCCGGGGCGCCGGCGCGCGAGATGGCCGATGATGTCGGCGGTGACGCCGACCTGCTCCGGCAGGACCCGCTCGATCCGCTGGTAGACCTGCTCCCGCTCGGCGGCCGGCAGTTCGAGGTACGCCGAGACGGTCGAGAGATGACCGACATAGTCGCGGGCGCTCATCGTCAGGCGCCGCTCGATCACGAACTGCCGGACGTCGGTGAACCACTCGGACCGCTGCAGTTCCGTACCGGGCCATTGCATGGGGTGGTCCGGAGGCGTCCCGTCGGGAGACCGGACGTCGTCGCTGTCCAGGAAGGGCGCGCGGGCCGCGCGGACCGCCTCCGCCAGCGCGGGGTCGGTCAACTGCACCGGGCCGCCGAACGAGGCGAACACCCCGCCCGGCTCCACCAGCGCGGCCATCCGCGACCACCGGCCCTCGGGGTCGGTCCAGTGCAGCGCCGCCGCCGCGTAGACCAGCTCGTAACCGTCGTCCGGCCGCATCTGTTCGAACGCGGCCCGCACGGTCCGGACGCCGGCCGGCACGTGCCTGCGCAGTTCGGCGAGCATCGCCCCGTCGGGGTCGGTGGCGGTGACGGCGATCCCCGGCCGGGCGAACAGCCGGGTCGCCTTGCCCGTCCCGGCGCCGATCTCCAGGGCGGTCCGGATCGGCCGGCCCGCGTACGCCAGCACCGTGTCCAGGAGCTCGGCGGGATAACCCGGCCGGAACCGCTCGTAGGCTTGCGCCACCGATCCGAAACTCAAGCACGATCAGACATGCCCGGCATCCTGGCATGCGCCGGGTCCGCTCAGCTCCCCATTTAAGCGCTGATCGCGGCCGGCCACCCCTCGCCGGGGCAATACCAATCTCCCGGGGAATCTGATTCGCCAGCGAAGACCCGCTCGCTCTTGTTGCAATCGGGACATGAGAGACCGTGCGGAAGTCCGTGCCGCGCTGCACGCCTGGCGGGACAGCCTCGTCGACCTGGGCGACACCAACCGGCTGATCAACTTCCCGACCGACCATCCCGACCTCGTGGAGATCGTCGGACCGGAGCCCGAGTCGGTGGTGTCGCTGCTGCACCGCGACGACGACTGCGGCCTGGCCGGCGCCGGCGCCGATCCGGAACGCCTGGCGGCGGCTGGCGACGTGTTGCGCACCGAGATGCCCGACGCCTCCCTCGACGCCACCCTGCGCCGCATGTCGAAGAAGGCCCGTCAGGAGTACCTGGACCGGGGCGTCTCGGTGCTGCACCTGGTGCTGGGGCTGCTGCGCTGGCGCGACGAGGAGAACGAGGCGTTCGCCAGCCCGGTCCTGCTGCTGCCGGTCGAGCTGGTGGCGCCCGGCGCCGGCGACCCGCCGCGGCTGCGGCTGCGCGACGACGACACCGTCTTCAACCCGGCGCTCGCGATCCGGCTGCGCCGCCTGGGCATCGAGCCGCCGGCCGTGCACCCGGACGCCGCGCTGGACGTCGGCGCGCTCTGGTCGGCCCTGCAGAGCCTGGTGTCGCGCCGCCGCGGCTGGCACGTGGAACGCAGCATGCTGCTGTGCTGCCTGTCCTTCCACAAGGAGGCGATCTACCGGGACCTGCTGGTCAACGAGGACCGGATCGTCGCCCACCCGCTGGTGCAGGCGCTCGCCACCGCCGACGGGCGGCAGACCGGGGACTTCCGGTTCGCCCCGATCCCGGCCGGCGACATCGACCGGCTCGCCGCGCCCGAGCACATCCCGCTGGTGCTGGACGCCGACGCCTCCCAGCGGGCCTGCGTCGCGGCGGCGGTCGCCGGGCACAGCTTCGTGATGGACGGCCCGCCCGGCACCGGCAAGTCCCAGACCATCGCCAACATGATCGGCTGCCTGCTGCACGCCGGCCGGCGCGTCCTGTTCGTCTCGGAGAAGGCGGCCGCGCTCGACGTGGTGCACCACCGGCTGGTCGAGGCCGGGCTCAACCGGCACGTGCTGGAACTGCACGGGCACAAGGCCGGGCGCAAGGAGGTGGCGACCGCGCTGGCCGCAGCCCTGGACGAGGAGCCGGTCCCGGCGACCGGCGCCGACGACCTCGACCGGCGGTCGCCACGCGAGCTGCGGGAACAGTTGAGCGCGTACGCGTACGCGATGAACGAGGTCCGCAAGCCGCTGGGCCGCAGCCTGCACGATGTGCTGGGAATCTGTGCCCGGCTGGTGGACGCCCCGGCCGCGCCGGTGCCGGTGATCACGCCGTCGTCGGTGACACCCGAGTCGCTGCGCCGGGTCCGGGAGGCGGCCGACCGGCTCGCCGCGGCGTGGCGCACCGCCGTCGACCGGGCCACCCTGCCCTGGCGTGACGTGCTGCGCCGGGAGCCGCTCGATCCGGTGCTGTCGGGCGCCGAGCGGGCGCTGGCCGGGCTGGCCCGGCAGGTGCGAACGGATCCGGCGCAGACGAAACCGTTCGGCCTGGACGGCCCCGACGACGCCGGTGTCCTGGCCCGGCTGGCCGCGCACGCGGGCAAACGCCCGCCGCATGTGCGTGACGACTGGGTGACCGCCCCCGGCCTGGAGCCAGTGCGGCAGGCCGCCGATGCCCTGAGCCGCGACCTGACCGCCGTCCGGGCCGCCCGGGAGGCCGCCTCCCGGCAGGCCGCGACACCCTGGTCGACGATGCCGCTCCCGGCGGAGTTGCCGCCCGTGCCGAACCTGGCCGGGCTCACCCCCGAGCCGGTCGACCTGACCCGGCTCACCGCCGCGGAGGCCGACCGGCAGGCCAAGGAGTGCGCCGAGGCCGCCGACGCCCTGGAACGCCATCGCGGCGTGGTGGACCGGGTGACCGCGAGACTGGGACTGCCGCAGGCCGCCACGGTCACCGACATCGGGCGGGTGGCGTCCATCGCGGAACTCGGCGCCCGGGTGTCGCGGCCGGAGCAGTTCTGGTTCGGCCAGGGCACGGCGGCGACCGTGCGGACCGGGGCGCAGGTGCTGCGGCGGGCCCTGGAGAACCTGGTGGCGGCCGAGGTACGGGCCCGGCCGTTCTTCGCCGAGGCGATCCTCACCCAGCCGGTCGACGACCTGGCCGACCGTTTCGCCCGGGTGCATCGCGGCTGGCGCAAACTGCTCGGGGCGTACCGGCGGGACCGGCGGATCGTGGCGGCGTTCGTGCTGCCGACGGCCTCGGTCCGGGACGCGCTGGCCCGGCTGGAGACCGTGGTCGCGTGGCAGCGGGCGCGGCAGGACCTGGCGGCCGCCGAACACGCGTACGGGCCGGTGCTGGGCCGGTACTGGCAGGGCCCCGGCACCGACTTCGGCGCCGTCGAGCAGGCGCTGGAGGTGGTCGAGGCGGCGCTACGGCAGGTGCCCGCGTCGGCGATGCCGGGGGTCGCGGCGTACCTCTGCGCCGCCACACCCGATCCGGAGCTGATCCGGCTCGCGACGGCCGCCCGCGACGCGGTGCTCGGGCACCGTCCAGGGCCGTACGCGGCGGATCGCCCGGAACTGGTGTCCGGCCCGATCGACGGCACGGTGGCCTGGCTGCGCGCGCACGCGGTGGCGCTGGCCGCGGTCGCCGCGGTGGTGCACGCCTACGATGTCGCGACCGGCCGGACCCTGGACTTCGCGGAGGTGTCCCAGCTGGGACGGCTGCGGCAGGACGTGGCCGACGCCGAGGCCTCGCTGGCCGAGCGCGCGCCCGGATATGTGGCCGCGTTCGGCGACGGCTACCGGGGCGCGGACACCGACGAGGCGGCGCTGGCCGCGGCGCTGCGGTGGGCGGCCACCGCCCGTACCCTGCTGACCGGTGCCGAGGCGCCGCTGACGCCGGCGCAGGCGACGGCCCTGCGTAACCTGCAGCCGGTGGCCGGCCTGGCCCGGCTGGCCGAGCAGTGGGCGCTGGCGCGCGACGCGATGCTGGAGGCGTTCGCGCCGTCCCGGCACGCCGATCTGCGGGCCCGGCTGGCCGACCACGACAAGGCCCGGGAGTTCCTGCAGGAGATCCGTGCCGACGCCGGCGGGCAGGAGGAGTGGTTCGCCGCCCAGGACGCCCGGGCCGTGCTCGGCGGCTACGGACTGGACGGTGTCGTCGAGTTCTGCGCCGACCGGCGGGTGGCCGCCGAGGAGGTACGCCCCGCGGTGGAACGGGCGCTCTTCCGTTCCTGGGCGGACGCGGTGATCCAGTCCGACCAGCGGCTGCGGCCGTGGCGGGCCGCGGACCGCGACCGGCTGGCCGCCGAGTTCCGGACGCTGGACATGCGCCTGTCGTCGGCCGCGTCCGCGGACATCGCCGAGGCGGTGGCGGCGCGCAGGCCCTCACCGGAGGGCCCGGCGGGCGACCTGATCCGGCGGGAGGCGATGAAGGCGAGCCGGCACCTGCCGGTGCGGGATCTGATGGGGCAGACGTGGGATTTCGTTCTCGGTCTGCGACCGTGTTTCCTGATGTCGCCGTTGACGGTCAGTCATTCGCTGCCCCCGGACATCCGCTTCGACGTGGTGATCTTCGACGAGGCGTCGCAGGTCACTCCGGCCGACGCGATCAACTGCGTGTACCGGGGAACCGCGCTGATCACCGCGGGCGACGACCGGCAACTGCCGCCGACGTCGTTCTTCGACCGGGCGCTCGGCTCGGGCGAGGAACCCGGCACCAATCTGCCGGTCCTCGACTTCGAGTCGGTGCTGGAACTGGCCAAGGGCTGCGGGGCCTTCCCCAGCCTGGGCTTGAACTGGCACTACCGCAGCCGGCATGAGGCGCTGATCGCGTTCTCGAACCACGCGTTCTACCAGAGCCGGCTCAGTGTCTTCCCGAGCGCGGCGGCGTCCGGCCCGGACAGCGGGGTGGCCCTGATCCCGGCCGACGGCGTCTACCGGCGCAGCACCAGCAGGGACAACCCGGTCGAGGCCGAGCGGGTGGCCGAGCGCATCCTGCACCACTTCGTCAGCCGGCCGGGCCTGTCGCTGGGGGTGGTGACGTTCTCGGTGGCGCAGGCCGAGGCGATCGACCGGGCGGTGGAGAAGCTCGCGGCCGGGCGGCCGCAGCTGGAACGGATCCTGGACGACGACCGGCTGCACGGCTTCTTCGTGAAGAGCCTGGAGACGGTCCAGGGCGACGAACGCGACGTGATGATCTTCTCGATCGGGTACGGCTTCGACGAAGCCGGCCGGATCAGCGCGAATTTCGGGGCGCTGAACCGGCCCAACGGGTGGCGGCGGCTCAACGTCGCGATCACCCGGGCCCGGCACCGGGTGGAGATCGTGACGTCGATCGGGTCACGGGACGTGCCGGAGACCGAGAACGAGGGGGTCCGGCTGCTCGCCGGCTATCTCGACTACGCCGAGCGGGGCCCGGCCGCGCTGGAGGCCTTCGGCCCGGACCGGTCGGCCGCGGAGACGAGTGGACCGTTCGAGGAGTCGGTGCTGGCCACCATCCGGTCCTGGGGCTACACCGCGCACGCGTCGCTGGGTTCGGCGGGCGGCCGGGTCGACATCGGCGTGCAGGTCCCCGGCCAGGCGGACGCCGGGTACGCGCTGGGCGTGCGCTGTGACGGCGCCGCCTACGCGGGCTGTTCCGCGGCCCGCGACCGTGACCGGCTCAGTGAGCAGGTGCTGACGAACCTGGGCTGGAAGCTGCACCGGATCTGGGCGATCGCCTGGTACCGCGACCGGGAGGGGGAGGAGGCGCGGCTGCGGTCGGCGCTCGAACTGGCCGCCGGACGGTCCCCGGTCAAGCTGTCCGAGCACGCTCTGCCCGAGCACGGGTCCGGCCACGCACGGTCCGGCCACGCACGGTCCGGCCGCGCACGGTCCGATCACCCGCTGCCCGGCCATGCGGCCACCGCCCCGGTCGTCAACGCCGCGCGGGCGCCGGATCCTTCCCGGTCCTGACGCCGGCTCATCGCGCGCCGGCCCGGGCGGGACCGGGCCGGCAGGGCGCAGAGCCGGGCCGAGGCGGCGACGCCCGGCCCCAGCGGAGCCGTCGACCGTCAGGGCGAGCGGGTGACGGTGCGGCACCGTCCCGACTCGTAGACCTTCCGCGAGAACACCGCCCGTCACTCCTGCACACTGAGACGACCGGCGGCAGAATATCCGGCCCTATCACCCCAAAGCGGTATATATCAATACCGAACGTCATACACCGGATATCCCTCTATCGTGACGAGAAGCCACGGAACCGGGAGGTCTGCGTGGGCCTACGCGATTATCTCCGGGTCGCCACGAGGCATTGGATGCTGCTGGTGACCTCGGTTCTTATCGCGCTGGCCGTAGCCGCGGTGGTGAACATCCGGACCACCCCGGTGTACGCCGCCCGTGTCACGTTCTTCTTCACCACACCGATGACCGGGGCCGCCGAGCTCTACCCGGCTAGCATGTTCTCCGCGGGACGGCTCGCCACGTACGCCGCCCTGCTGACCAACGAGGAGATCGCCGGCCCGCTCGCGGCCGTGCCGGGCGTGAACCTGACGCCCGTGGAGATCGCCGAGCGGATCACCACCGAGCACATCGCCGAAACGGTCCTGATGGAGGTCACCGTCAAGGATCAGTCCCGAGACCGCGCCATGCTGATCGCCCGGGCCCTCTCGGTCAAGTTCAAGGACACCGTGGAGGCGCTGGAGTACCAGCCCGGCGTCGGCTCGGCGACCCGGGTCGAGGTCGTCGACGGGCCGTTCCTGGAGAAGGACCCGGTCTCCCCGCGGACACTCGACAACTTCATCTTCGCCATCATGGTCGGCCTGATCGTCGGGGCCACCTCGGCCATGGTCCGTGAGACCTCCGATCACACCGTGCGCAGCGCGGACGCCTTGCAGTCACTGGCTTGCGCTCCGGTGCTGGCCCGGGTTCCCGAGGATGACGACGCACCCTCCTCGCCGGGCCCGTTCGTCTCGGCCGGCACCGCCGCCCGCACCGAGGCCCTGCGCCAGGTCCGTACCCTGTTGCAGTCCGCCGCCGCCGCGACCTCGCTCAAGACGCTCGCGGTGACCAGCGCGGTGCCGCGCGAGGGCCGCTCGGCGACGGTGTGCAGCCTCGCGCTGCTCTTCGCCGAGACCGGGCAGCGGGTGCTGGTCGTCGACGCGGAACTGCGCCGTCCTCGCCTGGCCCGGTTCCTCGGCCTGGACGACACCAGCGGGCTGAGCGCCGTCCTCGGCGGCACGGCGACGCTGGACCAGGCGATCCAGCCGTGGGGTGTCGGTCTCTGGCTGCTGGCCGGCGGGCATCCGCCCCTCAACCCCAGCGAATTGCTCAGCTCGACGCGGATGACCGAGATGGTGGACGAGGTCCGCCGCCGCTACGACGTCGTCATCTTCGATTGCCCGCCGCTGCTGTCGGTGACCGACGGCGAGGTGGTAGCCGCCCGAGCCGATGGCACACTGCTGGTGGTGCGGGCACACCGGACCACGGCCGCCCAGGTGACCGCCGCGGTCCAGGCCCTGCACGCGGTCAACGCATCGCTGCTCGGTTGTGTGCTGAACATGGTGCCGGGCAAGGACGCGGCACCGATCTTCGACGACTACAACTCCTAGGCGCTGCCGAGCCGCCCGAGATGGCGCGAGCCGAAACGCTGGTGGGACACATGATGCCCGGCCCCGAAGGATCTACGCCCCGTACGTCAGCCGGCGACCGGCTCTCCTGGGCGTGGCCCGCTGACAGAGCCGGCCGCGTACTCGGAGAAGATCTCGCCGAGGATGCGCAGCGCGTTCGCGAAGTCCTCCGCGTCTTCGGGATCCTCGTAGGTGTAGGAGCAGGTGGCGAGCGTCTTCCAGAGGGCCCAGCCACGTCCGCGCGCCCAGGTCGCGTCATCCACCGACAGCCGTTCGCGGAACGCCTGCCGGCCGTCGGCGGTCAGCAGCGTCCACGCGACCGCCAGATCGCAGGCCGGGTCGCCGACGCCGCAGGTCCCGAAGTCGATGACGGCCGCCAGCCGCCCGTCCTCGAGCAGAAGGTTCCCCTCGGCGACGTCACCGTGGAACCAGCGGTCCACACCGTCCCAGCGGGCGTCGAGCGCGCCCGCCCAGATCTCGCCCACCAGTTCGGCGTCGACCCGGCCGCCCAGCTCCGCGAGCGCGCGCCGGACCTCCTTGTCGTAGGTGCGCAGCGTGCCGCCGCGGAACCAGTTGTGCGGACCCGGCCGTGGACCGCCGGTGGCGTCGACGCTGTGCAGGGCCGCCAGGAACCCGGCCAGGTCGAGCGCGAATCGCACCGGGTCGGCGATGCGGTCCCTGCGCGCGGGCTCGCCGTCGAGCCATCGGTAGATCGACCACGCGAAGGGATAGCCCGCGCCCGGCTCGCCTTTCGCCAGCGGGGTGGGGATGGGCAGCGGCAGCCGGGCGGCGAGGGCGGGCAGCCACCGATGTTCCTTGTCGACCGCCAAGGCATACTCGGGCGCGCTGGGCAGACGCGCCAGCTTCGCGGGACCGAGGTGGAAGGTCCAGTTGTCCCAGCCACCGTCGGCCACTGGCGTCACCGGGAGTCCGGCCATCTGCGGAAACTGGCCGGCGACGAGCCGGCGCACCTGTTCCGCGTCGACGGCGACGCGCTGCGGCAGCGGACCGAGATCCGGAACATCACTCACTGAGCCGTTCTCCTCTGACCATCGAAGTCGACGCGCGAAGGAAGGCTATATTGGTTCGCTGATGGAGCCAATCGGTTTGGTGGAGCGTCTCGGCCGCTGGTCGTCCGGGCGCGGCGCGCTGTACCTGCTGCTCGCCGCGCGGATCCGGACGCTGATCGACGAGGGGGAACTGCCACCCGGCACGCTGCTGCCACCGGACCGTGCACTGGCGTCCGCCCTGGTGGTGGGCCGCACCACGGTGGTGGCGGCCTACGACCTGCTGGCCGGTGAGGGCCGGATCGTGCGACGGCAGGGGAGTGGGACCCGCGTCGCCGGCCCGGCGTCGCCGGCGCGCCCGACCACGGAGGCGCCCGGCTTCCTGCACCTGCTCGAACCACGCGACGGTGTGATCATGCTGGCCTGTGCCGCTCCGGACGCGCCTCCACCGGAGCTGATCGAGGCGTACACCGGCATCCTGCCCGGCCTGGCCGGTCTGTCCGGCGACCTCGGTTACCACCCGATGGGCCACCTCGGGCTGCGCCGCGCGATCGCCGACCGTTACGCCGCGCGCGGCCTGCCCACCGGCCCCGATCAGATCCTGGTCACCTCCGGCGGCCAGCAGGCCCTGACCCTGTTGGCCAGAGCCCTGATCCGGCCCGGCGATCGGGTCCTGGTGCAGGCGCCGACCTATTTCGGCGCGCTGGAGGTGTTCCGCGAGGAGGCCGCCGTGCTGCGCACCCTCCCGGTCGGCCTGAGCGGCTTCGCCGCCGCGCTGGCCACCCACCGGCCCGCCCTGGCGTACGCGATGAGCGCCTTCCACAACCCCACCGGGACGGTGCTGCCCGAACCGGAGCGCCGGCGGCTCGCGCGGGCGGCCGCCGACGCCGGCGTGCCCCTGATCGACGACGAGGTGCTCGCCGAACTGGGCTTCCCCGGTGAGCCGGCGCCGCCCCCGCTGGCCCAGTACCACGACCAGGTGATCACGATCGGATCGCTGAGCAAGGTGATCTGGGGTGGTCTGCGAGTCGGCTGGCTGCGCGCGCCCGCGCCGTTCATCGCCCGCCTGGCCCGGATGCGCACGGTGCTGGACCTCGGTGGCGACATCCCCGCCCAGCTCGCCGCCGCCCACCTGCTGCCCCGGCTGGACCGGTCGCTGGCCCGCACGGCGCGGCAGCGACGCGAGCGCCACGACCACCTGCGTGCCGAACTGGACCGCCACCTGCCGGCCTGGCACGTTCCGGCCGTGCCCGGCGGCCAGACCCTGTGGGTGCGCCTGCCGCACGGCGACGGCCAGTCGTTCGCCCAGCGGACGCTGCGCCACGGTGTCGCCGTGCTGCCCGGGTCCGGCCTCGACGCGGGCGGTGGCAGCGCCGACCGTCTGCGCCTGCACTTCCTCGCCGAGCCGGACCAGCTCACCGAGGCGGTACGCCGTCTCGCCGCGGCCTGGCGCGACTACGGCGAGCGCCCGAACCGGGAGGCGTACCCGCCCGCCATGGCCGTCTGACCGGCGAAACCAAGGCCTTCGAGACGCGTCAGTACGCGACGACGAAGAAGCGGTCGGGAGTACGGCGGCCGACTCCGGCGCTGATCTCCACGTTGCGTAGACCGCTGTCGTGCAGGACCGCGCGCAACTCCGGTTCCGTCCACGGCCGCATGGTGAAGGCGTAGCTGGACCGCTGATCCGGTGGAGCGCATAGAACGGACGCTCGGAACTCGTCTGTGCCGATGAGGAGATCACCGCCGGAGATGATCGTGAAGCGTCGCGCGCCTCATCGATCGGCCCGGCGCGGAGAGGCCGTTCCCTGCGGCTGCGGGTTCTCCTCGCCCCATGTCAGCATCGCCATCAGGACGCTGTTGAGGCTGCGCCCCTGGGCGGTCAGTTCGTACACCACCCGCGGCGGCACCTCGGCGTACACCGTACGGGTCAGGATGCCGTGGTGTTCCAGGGCCCGCAGCCGGTCGGTGAGCGTCTTGGCGCTCGGCACACCGAGCGCCGCCCGCAACTCGGTGAACCGTTTCGGCCCGTCCATCAGGTCACGCACCACGAGCGTCGCCCACTTGCCGTCGAGCACCTGCAGGGTGCGCTCCACTCCGCAATCCTGTTCCCACAGCTGGGAGCCAATGGTTCTCATCGGGAAACAATATAACTTCCTGGGTACTGCTATCGACGGGAAACTACGGTCGCTCTCATGACCCCGACCACCGTCGTCCTGCACGGCGCCACCGGAACCCAGGGCCGCGCGATCCTGCGGGAACTGCTCGCCGCCGGCCACCACGTCCGCGCCGTCGCCCGCCACCAGCGGGCGGCCACCGATCCCGCCGTCCAGGCCGTGACCGCCGATCTGCTCGACCTGGACGCGCTCACCGCCGCCTACGCCGGCGCCCACGCCGTCGTCGTCCAACTCCCGCTGAACTTCGCCGCCGACGCGGTGCGCCAGGCCGACACCGTCCTGGCCGCCCTCGCCAAAGCCGGCGTCCCCCGCGCCGTCTTCAACACCGGCAGCGGCCTGCCGCCGGCCACCGCGATCGGGGTGCCCTTCATCGACGCCCGCGTCCACCTCGCCGCCGGCCTGCCCACCGCTGTCACGCACGCCTCGGTGGTCGGCCCGGTCGGCCCCTACCTGGAGAACCTCGTCGCGCCGTGGTCCCGCTCGCTGATCCGCGACCACGGCGAACTGCGTTACCCGCTGCCGGCCGAGGCCGCGATCGGGTGGACCGCCGCCGCCGACCTGGGCGCGGTGATCGCCGCCCGCACACTCGCCGCGACGCCCGCCGCGGCCGGCGTCGTCGCCGGCCCGGCCCTGCTGACCGGTCCCGAACTCGCCGCCGCGATCGAGGCGGGGATCAGCCGCCCGGTCCGCTGGCACACCATCGATCCCGCCGAGTACGCCCGGATGCTCGCCCCGTACCTCGGCGAGGCCGCCGCCGCGGGCGTCGCCGCCGCCTACACCAGCCCCGCGCCGCCTCCGGACCCCGCGGTGGTCACCGTGGGCGCAACGACCGCGTCCGCCTGGGCCGCCGGTCAGACCTTCTGACGGTACGGCGACGCCGGGAGCCGAGGTTCGAGGATCACCAGGGGGATCTCCCTGGTGGTCGCCCTCCGATACTCCTGGTAGGACGGCATCATCGCGATCATCATCTGCCACAGGCGCGGTCTCTCCGCGACGGTCGCGGTGCGCGCCACCGCCGGGATGGTCCGGGGCCCGACCTGCACGGTGACATCGGGATCGGCGACGAGATTGAGGTACCACGCGGGGTGCCGGTCGGCCCCCGCGGCGGACGCGGCCACCACGTAACGATCGCCGTCCACCGCGTAGACCAGCACGGTCCGGCGCAGCTTTCCGGACCGGCGGCCTCGCGTGGTGAGCAGAAGGTCGTTCGAGCCCGGCCGGGGGTTCCCGCCGGTCTCCACGAAACGGCGGATATGGTCGGCCACCCACGGGACCGGGCTGTCGGAGATCGTCTCGTCCATCAGGCGGCCTCGACACCCAGGTGAGTCCGGTGGTGCCTGGGAGTGTCGATCTCGTCGATCAGCGCGACGGCGAGATCCGCGTAGGAGATCAGACTGGCCGCGTCGGCGGTCGCCGGACGGTACCGCCCGGTCCGTGAGCCGGCGTGGTCGAAGTCCCCGGCCGGGCTGACGACCAGCCAGTCCACCCCGCCGGCCGCGGTACGCAGCACCTCCGTACCGGCGGCGTGGGCAAGGTAGAACGTGCGGTACTCCTGCGGATAGCCGGGCACGTCCATCAGCGCTGTTCCGCCCTCGGTCGTCAGTACCGATGCCAGGCCGACCACCAGCAGCCGCGTCACCTCCGCGCGGCCCAGCCCGGCGAGCAGGGCGCGGGCGGCGCCGGTGTAGAACAGGGCGGGCGGGGCCGCGGGGTCGTAGACGGCGCTGATCGCGGCGTCGTGCCCGGCGGCGGCCCGCGCGACGCTGTCGCCGTCGGTCACATCGCCGGCCACCACGCGCACGCCGTCGGTCGCCAGACCGCCGTGTGCCCGGGGGTCGCGAACCACCGCGGTCACCCGATGGCCGCGCCGGCGGGCCTCGGCGACGGCCGCCCGCCCGGCGCGCCCACCCGCTCCGAAGATCACGATCCTGCCCATGTCGGTCCACCCTCCTCGAGCCGGCCCGATCGCCGACGCCGCAGACCGTATCCGGGCGTCTGGTTACCGATCGGATACCGACTACCGTGGATGCCGTGAGGACGCCGCTGGATCCCGACATGTTCGACCCGGTCTGCCCCTCCGGTCTGTCGCCGATCCGCATCGGCGACAAGTGGGCCGGCATGATCGTCCGCTGCCTGGAGCACGGTCCGAGGCGCTTCTCGGAGCTGCGCGTGCCGCTTCGTGGCGTCACCGCGAAAGCGCTCACCAAGTCACTGCGCACACTGGAGCGTGACGGCCTGGTCCACCGGGCCAGTCACCCCGGGCCGGGGCGCCGGGTCGAGTACGCGCTGACTCCCCTGGGGCACAGCCTGCTCGCGCCGATGGCCGCCGCGTGCGCCTGGGCGCAGGAGCACTGGGAGGAGCTCCTCGACGCGCGGGAGGCGTCGCCGCACGGGTGAGGCCGCATGCCGATCGGCGGACCGAGTCGGGTGGCCGACAGTCTCCGGCGGGTGCGGTCGGGTACCGATATGGCGTGGCCATCCGGCCGCCTCCCCGCTGTCAGCGTCATCGGCGAGCATGTCCCACCTTTCGGCGAGGAGGACTGATCGAGTGAGCGCGCCCACGCACGAGACCCGTCATGGTGAGCCCGTCGTCTCCCCGCCGGGCGGCCCCGCGCACGAGTCGGTACTGCCGGAGCTACGGCCGATGTGGTGGGAGCAAGGCCTGCGAGCGCGGGTCGACGCCGGCCTGTTCGGCGTCTTCGCGGGCATGCCCCGCCTGGTGGTGGAGGCGTTGCGGATCAGCTGGGCCGCTGACCGGCTGCGCACCACGATCGTCGCGGCGGCGACGCTGGCCGCGGGGGTGATGGCCACGTTCGGGCTGCTGGCGACACAGCGGGTGCTCGTCGCCCTGTTCGCCGCCGGGCCGACGCCGGACCGGGTGCGGGCCGCTCTGCCGGCGCTGGCGTTGCTGGCGGTGGCGACCGCGGTGCGCGGTGGTCTCGGCATCGCGACCGGGTACGCGATGAACGGGCTGACGCCGCGGGTGAACCAGCGGGCGGAGCGGCGGCTGTTCGAGACCACCACGGCGGTACGTCTGGACGCGTTCGACCAGGACAGCTTCGCCGACAGCATGGAACGCGCCTCCCGTGGCTCCGATTCGGTGATCGACCTCGTCCAGGGCGTGCTGAACCTGCTGGCCGGTGTGGTCAGCCTGTGCGCGGTCACGGTCGCCGTGGTCGTGATCCATCCACTGCTGCTGGTCGCGCTGGCGGTGGCCACGGCGCCGAACGGCTACGCGGCGCTGCGCGCGGGGCATGTGAAGTTCCGGACCTATCTGGAGAGCTCGGCGCGACGGCGCCGGCTCTGGGTGCTGCACAGGCTGATGGCCGAGCGAGTGTCGGCGTCGGAGTTGCGGTCCTACGGTCTGCGGGGCTTCGTGCTGGGACTCTACGACCGGGTGATGGGCGCGCAGACCGCGGTCGAGATGGCCCTGGCCCGGCGGATGACCACCACGACCAGCCTGGGCGCGGTCATCAGCGGCCTGGCGTCAGCCGGCGTGTACGTGCTGCTGGGCGTGCTGCTGCTGAACGGCCGGATCCCGCTGGCGGCCGCGGCGACGTGCGTGGTGGCCGTGCAGGCGGCCCAGCGGGCGCTGACCCAGGTGACGTTCCAGACGGACCGGGTCTTCGCCGACGGGCAGCATTTCAACGAATACGTCGCCTTCCTCGACCGGGCCGGCGCCTACCTGCCGCGCCGGCCGGAGCAGGCGCCGCCGCGGCCCGGCCCGCTGCGGGAGTTGACCGTTCGCGGGCTCGGCTATCACTACCCGGACCGTGAGACCCCCGCGGTCGAGGACGTCACGGTGACGATCCGGGCGGGGGAGACGGTGGCCCTGGTGGGGGAGAACGGCTCCGGCAAGTCCACGTTGGCGGCGATGATCGCCGGTCTGCGCGACCCGTCCACCGGCGAGATCCTCTGGAACGGCCGGCCGCAGGCCGGCTGGGACGCCGCCGCGCTCGGCGCCCGGATCTCGGTGGTGCTTCAGGAACACCACAAGTGGCCGTTCACGGCCGCCACCAACATCGCCATGGGCGACATCGACACGCCGCTGGACCGGGCCCGGATCGAGGCGGCGGCGACGCTGGCCGCCGCCCAC
The DNA here is from genome assembly GCF_030009775.1 of Actinoplanes sandaracinus. Lineage (GTDB taxonomy): Bacteria > Actinomycetota > Actinomycetes > Mycobacteriales > Micromonosporaceae > Actinoplanes > Actinoplanes sandaracinus. The sequence goes on from NZ_JASCTH010000029.1 coordinate 132,749, forward strand.
GACATGATCTTGGAGCTGCCGTACGGCTACGACACGCTGCTCGACCGCACCTTCGCCGACGGTCAGGACCTCTCCGGCGGGCAGTGGCAGCGCATCACCGCCGGGCGGGGGTTCCTGCGCGACGCCGACCTGCTCATCATGGACGAGCCGTCCTCGGCGCTGGACCCGCGCGCCGAGGACACCCTGTTCCAGGCGATCCGCGGGCGGCAGGGCCGGCGGACCACCATCCTGATCACGCACCGGCTGGCCAACGTGGTGCACGCCGACCGGATCTTCGTCATGCACCAGGGACGTCTGGTCGAGGAGGGCACACACCGGGAACTCATCGAGGCCGGCGGCCGCTACCAGGAGTTGTTCAGCCTCCAGGCGGCGGGATACCAGCCGCCGTCCGCCGCCGGTGAGGCGGCGTGACCCGCCGGGCCGCCGCTCGGTGCTCACAGGACATCACCCGCCGGATCGGATGACCCCCACCGGCCGCCTGCCCGCCTCGGCCTCGTCAACCACTGTCACACCGCCGCCGTCGTCGGCATCTCACGGGTACCGCGCAACGGCGACAGCAGAGCGGCAGGAACGCGGCGGTCATGCCGGCCGCGCCGATCCACAACACGGCGGGCGCGCCGAGCGCGGCTCCGAGAGCACCGCCGAACAGTCCCGCGAGCGGCATGCTGCCCCACTGGACGAGACGGACGGTGGCCCTCATCCGGCCCAGGAGCCGATCCGGCGTGGCGGTCTGTTGCGGGCCCGCCCGCGCGATCAGCGGGATCACGCCACCCATGGAGACCAGAGTCAGTCCGGCCACGCCCAGCCACAGCGGCCGACTACGCCCCGCCACAGCGGCCGGCCAGAGCCGGCAGGCAACTGGTGTAACCGACGTCGAACAGCACGGTCGCCAGGCCGTGCGCGAGGGCCACCCCGAAAAGCAACCCGACCGACGGTGCGGCGTCCGCCCCGACGATTGACCCTGGGAGCCGCTACCTCTTCGCGTTGTTGAAAGCGTGATCCAGCACCGCCAACATGACCTGGCGAGCCTCGTCCACCTCCGGGTACGGGCCGAGCATCAACTCGACGACCGCGCCGCTCGGCTTCTCCACCCACACCCCGAACCCGTCGGGATCGCGCGTCGACGCGCGTACCCCTACCGCAGCGGCTCCGGTCACGTTCACCGCTCCCACCACTCCGGAGTCCTCGGCGCAGCAGTAGAACCAGCCCAACGCGTGCGCCACCTCGCCCAGGTTCGCCGCATCGGCTGCATTGTGCTGCGCCGCCGTGATCCGGCCAGACTTCGCCATGGAGCCTCCGCTTAGTGATCGGGCTGTGCCTCTGCGTCTATTCCATGCGGTGTCTGGGGCGAGGTTCAACCTTCTGTCGGAAATGCGCGCATCAGGAGGTGACAGCGGAGTACGCCGAACCGAGTTCCTAATCCGCAGGTGTCTTCGTGTGAGCCGGCGGCGTTGGACTCCGGTGATTCAGTGCGCGTGTGATTCAGTGCGCGCGGCGGTAGTGCATGGCCACCACGCCGTTGCGGAGCGGTTTCGCCGAGAGCAGCTCGAGCCGGCGCGTGCCGGGAAGCCCGCCCTGGTACAGCGTCGGGCCGTGGCCGGCGATCCTGGGGTGGACGAGAAGCTTGTACTCGTCGATCAGGTCCAGCCGGTCGAGCTCGGTCGCGAGCTTGCCGCTTCCGAGGAGAACCCCGGCCGGGGTCGCGTCCTTGAGCTTCTGCACGCCCTCGCGCAGATCGCCGGCGATATGGTGGCTGTTGGTCCACGGGAAGTCTTTGCGCGTCGACGACACCACGTACTTGGGTTTGGCCTCCAGCTTGACCGCCCACGCGCGCAGGGCCGGCGGCGCCTCGCCGTCGCCGCGGGCGACGGCCGGCCAGGCGCTCTCCATCATCTCGTAGGTGACGCGACCCCACAGCATCGCCCCGCACTCGTCCATGAGACGGGTGAAGAACGCGTGCGTCTCGTCGTCAGCGATCCCCTCCTGATGGTCGACGCAACCGTCCAGGGTGAGATTGAGGCTGAAGGTGAGGATTCCCATGGCCAGCGACTCTAACGCCACTACGGCGTCGCGGCCCAGGCTGGCGTAGCGTCGGCGAGTTCGAGGTACACGCGCCCCGGGTCCCCACTTCGCGCCCAATGAAATCCGCCGGAAGACGCCGGGACCCACTCGCGTCCGATCGGCACCGCTACTCGCGCTCCGAACCAACTCACCGACCGCAACGGCCGATGCATGTCATCTGTCATGCCGACGAACGCGTATCGCCAGGTATTGGATCGACACCTGATCAGGGGGGGCGAATCGGCTGAGCCGATTTCGCACGGCGTCCATTTCAGGTGGCCCGTCGAACCGACCGCGGCCCGACAGACCTCAGTGCCTGCCGTATGGCCAGGGAAACGCTGGAACCAGCGTTCAGCGTGTGCGACTAGAGCCAGGTCACCGTGAAGGAGCGCTTTGCTCAAGTCGGTGAGCATGTCGGTGATGCTTTCCCAGTAGACGGCACTGTCCCAGGCCGATTCGTGGTCCCACACGCCGATGCAACCGTGCCATGGCCCCTCGCGTAGGTCGACGAACATGGTTTGGCCGCAATGGTCCTCAGCGATCGGTAGAAACAACTGATGAAAGGCGTAGCTCGGCGCTCCGGCGACCTCGGCCAACTCGTCAACGTCACCCAGCTCGTCGTCGTCCGCAGGCCACAGGTTGACAAGGAAGTCTCGGATTTCCAACGCGTCGGCAATCGGCAACGGTGTGTACAGGGGTGGGATCAAGGGGTCGAGCACCCCTCGATTCATCCCATCCGCCATCCGCCACCAATGCCGCAGCTCCGCAGGCACCGGCCTGCCCAAGGCCACTTCGACCGCCGACAGATCGTCATCGCTCGCGGGCGGACGAACAACATCCGCAGTCGCCGGCGCGTGGCAGCTTAGCCATTCGGTAATGCTGCGCCAGAGACCCTCGACGTCGCTCGGCATGCTCGCATTATGCCTGCATGAGGGACACCAAGCTGTTTCGTTTGGGCGTTGCGGCTCGGCGCGCCTACCGGTCCGCGACGAGGGCCAGTTGCCGGTGCACCGCAACGCGCAGGTCATCGGTGGACAGCCGATCCGGATAGGTGACCGCCTGCACTGTCAGCCCGTCGACGAACATGTGCAGGTGTTGGGCCCACGTCTCGAGATCAGCATCGGGCAGTTCGGCTCCAATCGTTTCCGGCATCGCGACGCCTCGGCGCAGGCTGACCGCGAGGCGGCAGATGTGCCGTGTGCCGGTCCAGGCCTTGCTCCGGAGCTCCTCCAGCGCGTCGTCGACGCGTGAGCGTATGAGAAAGGCGAGCCAGACGTCCGCTTCCACCCGGCGTTCCTGATCCACCGGCAGCATGGCCTCCAGCAGCAGCCGGGCGCGATTCGCGGCGTCGCTGTCCGACTGGAGGAGTGCGCGGACGCGGGCGCTGACGTTGCCGGCAACCGCCAGGGCAGCGAAGCGCAGCAGTCCTTGTTGGCTGTCGAAGTAGTACCGGAGCCCGCCCATGGAGACCCCGGCCTGTTCGGCGACCCGCCGTACCGTGGCGCCCTCGATCCCGTGCAGGCCTATGACAGCCCATACCGCCCGGACCAGGTCCGCACGGCGTTGGTCATGGTCGACAACCTTGGGCATCTCATCGTTATAGCACGCTTGTGCGGCATTGTTACCGTGCACGTGTGCGAAATAAAACCCGGTATCTCGGCACCGCCGTTCTTGTCGCCGGACTGGCAACGATCGCCACCTCCGCAGTAGTGCTTCTGCTGACCGGTGACGGGCAGGTGCGGTACTCCGCCGACCACGCTGACACCATCCCCTTCTGGCACCGGTGGGTGCCGGCAGTCGTCGGCATCGCTCTTATCCGGCTCATGCCCCCATGGACGACCCGCCTCGCCGTGCCAGAGGCGGTGAGCCGTCGGACCGGCACCCTGTGGATCGAGTCGCTGGTCCTGCTGGTATCGGCCGTGCTGTTCACGACGGGACTGCGACTGGCCGGTGGCGGCGAACCAGCCCACACGCTACTGAAGCTGCCGCTACTTCTCGGAGTGCCGGCGGTCCTGTTCTGGGCGGTGCGGCGCCGCAGCGGAGTCCACATGCACGTCGATCGCGATGGCACCATCACACCGTGGCGCCGCTGGGGACCGGCCGTTCCGGTGGTGGCCTGGCTCGTCCTGGCGTACGCCGGCCCGGTCGCCGTCCCTGCCCGCGGCCTCCCCGGAAACTCCGATGCCGTGACGGTGATAGCGACCGTAGTCATTGTTTCTGCCGTCAACAGCTTGCTGGAGGAATTCTTCTACCGCCGCTGGCTGCAGAGTCGCTGGGAAGCCCTGCTCGGCGCCTGGCCGGGCATCGTCCTCGCGTCCCTGCTGTGGGCTGTCTGGCACATCGGCATTCAGAGCACCGGCTCCCTGTCTGTCGACCTCGCGTCCTCCGCCGTCAACCAGGGCGTGCAAGGCCTCTTTCTCGGATACCTGTGGAGCCGGTACCGCATGATGTGGCCCCTTCTGACCGTCCACGGTGCCATGAACCTGGCACCGGCCATGATCGCTCTGCTGTGACGGCGGGCCGCCGTCGGATGGGTCGACCGACGGCCACGCGCATCCGCTCCTGCCGCTGTTGAACCAGCAGACTCGGCGGGAGCCATTCGTGGATCTTCGCGTCAAGATCTAGCGCGCTCTCATGGCGCCGAGCGTGCGCCGGGCGACTCGCGGGGCCGTGACGCTCGGTGACCGATCTCCCGGTTGCCAGACATGCTGAGCTGTCGATGTGAATGCCTCGGCATCTGCGTAGTAATGGGTGCGCCTCGACCGTGTACCGCCTGATTATTTGTACTTCCATTTAATACCCTTGGCGCGTCGTTTCGGGTTGCCGCCCTTATCGGTCTCGAAACGGGTAGCGGTTCGCAGCGTGTCCAGGGCCTCGGGCCCTCGAAGAATCGGCCACAATCTGCGAATCCACTGTGCGTTGTCATCGAGAGTCGCGCGCACGGCCTCACCGGTGTGCGCCTTCGAGCCGACAGTGTGGCGGGGCGCGAAGACCGCTGCCTCCACGAGTTCGTCGAGATCAGCTTGGACCGGCCCCTCGTCGGTGTCGAGCTGGACCCGCACCGAGATCCGCCTCCCGGCGCCGTCGCGAGTGTCGTCCTGTAGGAAGATCGAGATCGCCAAACCCGCGCCGCTGTAAGTGGCGCTCGGCAGAAGAACTTCGCTGTAGTCCGGTCCGTCGAGGCCGTACTCATCGACCAAAAATTGAAAGCGCTGCGTCACTTCCGCGCGAAACGACACCCCTTGTTTCCGCATCCATACCTCTAGCAGTCGGCGGTAATGTTCATTCATGTTATCCGGCTTGTTCAACGGTTGGCGCCCCTGGCAATCCGAGCCGACGGACCACGTGCAATGTTCTGCCGCCAAGCGGATCCGTCGGACAGCGGCGAGCCGTCACACTGCGTGGCCAAGTTCCGTATCACCCGGCGTCCTGAACGGCCGATGTGCGGATGTCGATGAGTCGGCATGGTGCCCGCCATCGGACTGAACATCCTGACTGCCGGTACCTTTCCTGGATGACCGAAGACGACGTTGCAGAGAGTGTCATCGATAGATTGCTCTGGGCGTTGGCGGCGCAGCTCAGCACATCCACAGAGCCGGCACTGACGCCTGATGCGATCGACGCACTCTCCAACTTGAGTAGAGCAGAGGCCAAGTTGATCTTCGGTCAGGCGGGCCATCTTGTTCACTACGGCGCGGATACCGAAGCGCTGGAGGCTCTCATCCACCTGATCACGGCTGTCCAGCGCGATGAAGCTCCCGTCGATGCCGCGGTCAAGCCGGGTGATCAAGTACGACTCGTGGGCGAACTGCCGGAGAGCCTTGCCGAGTACGACGAGACCAGCCTTCGCGAAACGGTATTCGTCGTCCGGTACGTCAGTAGGGCCCCGACGGTCGAGGTGCAGACGGATTTGACCGAGGATTACTTGATCGAGACGGTGCCGGCTACCGCCCTAAGACTTTCGAGCTAGAACACCGCCAGGCATCCGCTCATAGCCGCTGAGCGCGGACCTCGGCCGGGCGTTGGCTGTTCACGGTCGGTAGCCGACCTTGTCGAGTCTTGATGGCGCCGTGCCCGTTGCTGACGCGAGGTGCCAGGGCGAGTCGGGTGGCCGCGGGTCGACGCATCGCCGTCCGCGCTGTGCCGGTGATGTCCACGGGTGACAGAATCGCCACCATGCGGGTGGACGTTGCGATGGCGAGGATGGAATGGGCCCTTTTGCCCTACTACTGGTTGGCCGCCGTCTTCGGGATCCTGTGCTTCATCGCCACCGTAACGTTGAACGACGGTGCAGGTCGTCTCGGCGCCCTCGTATGGGTAGTGCTCGTACCGCTATGGACCACTCGATACATCCGGTACCGCAAGACACGTCGCGGTGACAGCTTCGAGAGATAGCCCCCACGCATACTGATCTAGCCACGATCCGCGCGTGCCTGCCGCAGCGCCTGTCACGGCGAGTAATCCAATGAAGCCGTTCTACCTTGACGGAATTGGATCGTCGGTGAGCGCTGAGACCTGAGCTTCTGGATCTTGATTCTGACACGGTGTCAGGGGGTTTGCTCTGTGCATGCGAATGACCGAGTACGTGACGCCGGGTGTGAGAGGGCGGTAGGAAAGATTAGGTCCGTTTCGTGGCGAGAGTGAATATTCCGGGTTCGTTCTCGATCAGGATTCCGCGGCTGACCATGCGTTTGAGTCGTGCCCGGGCACCTTCGACGTGCTTGGGG
>NZ_JASCTH010000003.1 GCF_030009775.1 Actinoplanes sandaracinus
CCGCCCGCCCGCCGGCCGGCGGGCGGGCGGGCGGGCGGCAGCCGGGCCGGCCGAGTCGGGCCGGCCGGGACCTAGACGGGACGGGACACGCCGGAGGCCGGGCCGGAGGTCTAGGCGGCCGGGTCGAGCCTGCACACAGACCAGGAAGGCGAGCCTGGCAGACGGACCGGGCAGGGCGGCAGACATGCCGGACCGGCAGACATGCCGACATTGTTGAGGTCGCCTTTGGTCCAGCTGCTCAGGGTTGCCTTTGGTCCAGCCGCTCAGGAATGCCTCGACGGAGTCCGCGGCGCAGTCGGCAAACCTGCCCGTGGCGGACTTGCCTCGGTAACCGGGCGGCGCACGCCGAGCAAACAGACGGGCTGCGCTGCCCCGTTCAGGTAGACGGGCTTGAGGGCGGGCGGGACACCCTGGGTAGGCAGGCGAACAGCGCAGGTCGAGCCACGCCACGCCACGCCACGCAGCGCGGTGCGGTGCGGTGCGGGCCGCGCGGCCGACGGCGTCCGGCCGGCATTGGAAACGGCAACGCCCGTGGGGCGCGATCCGAACCGGATCGCGGCCCCACGGGCGTCACTGCTATTCCTTACTTACTGCGGCACTTACCGCTGACTGCGACACCCACCGCGATGCTCACCGCGACCGCCGCGCATCCCACCCCGGGAGCCGGCCGCGACCCGCCTGCGGTCAGGCGACCAGGCGACGCACCACGTAGTTGTTGTTCCAGATCTTGTGCTTGCCGACGCGCTTGCCAGTGCGCGGCGAGTCGTAGACATAGCCGTCGCCGGCGTAGATCCCGACGTGCGAGCCATACGACCCGCTCCGGAAGACGATCAGGTCACCGACCTGCTTCTTGCTCTTCGCGACGGCCTTGCCGTGCCGCTGCTGCAGGTTCGCCTTGTGGGGCAGGCTCTTGCCGGTCGTCTTCTTGTAGACGTACTTGGTGAAGCCCGAGCAGTCGAAACGCTTGGGCCCGGAGGCGCCGTACTTGTACAGCGCGCCCTTGTGCCTCTTCGCCTCGGCGAGGACCTTCGAGCCGCTGGCCTTGACCTTGACCTTGACCTTGGTGGAGACCTTCTCGCTGTAGCCCGCGCCGGTGAAGGCGGTCCGGACCCAGGAGGTGGAGGTGGGCTTCGCGGTGAGCGTGACCGCGCTGCCGTTGACCGTCTTGGTGTCGAGGGTGCGCCAGGCGCCCTTGTCCCAGGCCTGCAGACGGACCGTGCCCTTGGCGACCTGACCGGTGGACGGGTCGATCACTTTCGCGGTGACCTTGAGGGTGGAGCCCCAGGGAAGGTTTCGCGTGCTGGTCGACGCGCCCAGCTGTGGCGTGATCGTCGGGGCCGCGACGGCGGCCGTGGTCGCTGCTGCCACCGGGGTGGCGTTGATGGGCGCTGCGGCCGCTGCGGGGGAAGCTGCGACCAGCTGCCCGGCACAGAGGCAGAGGCCCAGGGACAGTGCGACGGTTCCGGTGCCGACAGAGTTACGGCGGCGACGGCTCGAACTGTTTTCGTGCACGGTGAAGGGATCCCTCCGGCACGCCTGCGAGGTTAGCTGTCGGGTTCGGGCGGGAAGGTATGCCCGGCCGCGGGTGGGCGGCTTCACCCCAAGGTCCTCCCGGGTCTGTCACGTGGGCCGAAGCCCGGTGACGCGGGAGAGACCGGTTCTGGGTCCCCCGTCCCTGCCCCCGAATGCCTGGTCGTGGTCTGGCTCAACTGCGGTGTCGCACCATCAGGCCCGGGGCAGGGCTCGGCGTGAACCGATCCGGTGCGGCCGGCGAGCGGTTGCCGCCGACGGGTTCCTTGGTACCCGAATCGCCCCATGATCGTCAGCGTGGGCGCAATCACTCTCCGTGATTGGCACACGTACTTGTGTCCAGTTTGCTAGCTCCAAGGGACAAATGCCAGTACCGAAAGTGATCAGATGACCACGCGCCGTAGAAGGTTACGGGTGAACCAGAACACACAAAAAGTAGTGTGATCAGCTCGTCGCTTGACCGAAAAGCCCGGACCGGGGAAAACGCCGGATGCACCGTGATCTTGACGGTCTGGCAACTCGACGTAACGTTCGCTTCCGGTACCCTCGCTGGCGTGACGGACGGGAAGATGCCACTCATCGCCAAGGTCGCGACCTCGGTTTCGAAGACCGCCGCGGCGCTCTCCAGGGCCGCGGGACGCGGCGACGGCTCGGTGATCGGCGGCTGGATCGGTCTCAAGATCGACCCCGATCTGCTGGCCCACCTCGCGTCCGGCCGCGCGGTCGCTCTGGTCTCCGGCACCAACGGGAAGACCACCACCACCCGGCTGACCGCGGCCGCGGTCGGGGTCCTCGGCCGGGTCGCCACCAACTCGTTCGGCGCCAACATGCCGACCGGGCACACCTCGGCCCTGGCGAAGGAGGGGCACACCCCGTTCGCCGTCCTCGAGGTCGACGAGCACTATCTGGCCCAGGTCATCGACGCCACCCGGCCCCGCGTGGTCGCGCTGCTCAACCTCTCCCGCGACCAGCTCGACCGGGCTAAGGAGGTGGCGATGATGGCGCAGTTGTGGAAGACCGCGCTCGCCGGCCACCCCGAGATCAAGGTGGTCGCCAACGCCGACGACCCGATGGTGGTGTGGGCGGCCGGCAACAGCCCGCAGACCACCTGGTTCAGTGCCGGCCAGCGCTGGCACGACGACTCTTTCGTGTGCCCGGAGAGCGGCCACCCGATCGAGCGCGCCGACGGCGACTGGTGGTGCACCGGCTGCCCGCTGCGCCGGCCCCGCCCGCACTGGGCCGTCGAGGACGAGGGTGTGATCGATCCCCGCGGCGACTGGCACCTGGTGAAACTCCAGCTTCCCGGCAAGGTCAACATCGGCAACGCGGCCACCGCGCTGGCCGTCGCCGGCGAGTTCGGGGTCCGCCCGATCGAGGCGCTGCCCCGGCTCGCCCGGGTCGCGTCGATCGCCGGCCGGTACGCCCAGGTCGACCGGGACGGCCGCAACATCCGGCTGCTGCTCGCGAAGAACCCGGCCAGCTGGCTGGAGGCCTTCGACATGGCCGACCAGGCGCCCACGCTGCTGTCGATCAACGCCCGCGACCCCGACGGCCTGGACACGTCGTGGCTCTACGACGTCGACTTCTCGCCGCTGCGCGACCGGCCGGTGCTGATCACCGGCGACCGGGCGTACGACCTGGCCGTCCGTCTTCAGGTGAACCAGGTGCCGTTCCGGCACGTAAAGACTTTCGACGAGGCATTGCGGTCCGTCCCACCCGGCCGCCTCGAAGTGATCGCCAACTACACGGCGTTCCAGGACATCCGAGCGGAGTTGGACCGTGTCAACTGAGGCCCTGCGGATCGTGTGGATCTACCCGGATCTGCTCTCGACCTACGGCGACCGCGGCAACATGCTGATCCTGGCCCGCCGGGCGGCCGACCGCGGTATCCCGGTGGAGACCTATGAGGTCCGCTCCGACCAGCCGATGCCGCACACCGCCGACATCTATCTGATCGGCGGCGGCGAGGACGGCCCACAGGCTCTCGCCGCGCAGCGCCTGATCACCGACGGCGGCCTGCACCAGGCCGTCGCACAGGGCGCCGCGGTCCTCGCCATCTGCGCCGGTTACCAGCTCTTCGGTCACTCGTTCTATGCCAAGGGAGCGAAGTGTGCCGGGCTGGGACTGCTGGACATCACCTCGGACCGAGGTGAGACCCGGGCGGTCGGCGAGTTGCGCGGCGACATCGACCCCCGGCTCGGCCTGCCCCCGCTGACCGGGTTCGAGAACCACGGCGGACGTACCCATCTGGGTGCGAGCGCCGCGCCGCTGGCCCGGGTGACCGCCGGGATCGGCAACGACGGCCAGACCGAGGGCGCTTGGGCGGGGAAGATCCTGGGCACCTACTCACACGGCCCGGCGCTCGCCCGCAACCCAGCGCTCGCCGATCTGCTACTGCGTTGGGCCACCGGCGCGGATAGGCTTGCCCCGCTCGACGACACCTGGGCCGACCGGCTCAGAGGCGAACGACTCGCCGCACCGACCCCGGCGTAACCAGCACGACCTTGTCCTTGACCGACGACAGTTGGGGCGGTAGGCCTGCATGACCGACATCCTGATCGCCCCGCGGGGCGCCAATCCCGCGGACCCTCAGGCAGTTGAGCACGCCGACCCCGCAGCTCCCGGCTGGAAGCGCCGTCTCGTCCGGTTCGGCCTGCTCGGCGCCGGTGTCGCCGCGCTCGGCGGGGTCGCGGCGATGCTCCCGCTCCGTGACATCGCCGACACCCTCTCCACCATGGGCCCCAGCGCCGCCCTCGCGGTCGCCGTCCTCGGCGGCATGCTGCTCTCGGTGCTGGTCCCCCGCACCCTGATCACCATGACCTGCGGCGCGCTGCTCGGCGTCGTCAACGGTTCCGCCGCCGCGCTGGCCGCCGCGGTGATGGCCGCGGTCGCCACCTACTACGCGGGCCGCTGGGCCGGCCGCGGCGCTCTCCAGGCCCGCGCCGGCAGTCGCCTGGCCCGCCTCGACGGCTGGCTCAACCGCCGGGGCCTGGCCGCGGTGCTGCTGGTCCGCTTCCTCCCGCTGGCCCCGTTCGGCCTGATCGGCTACGCCTACGGCACCACCAGCGTCTGCCGCAAGCGCTACCTGCTCGGCACCACGATCGCCGCCATCCCGTCGACGATCACCTACGCCGTGATCGGCGCGGCGGTCGTCGCCCCCGGCGAGATGAACCTCCTCACCCTGATCCCCGCGGTGATCAGCTTCGTCCTCTCCACCGCGATCGTCCTGCGCTGGCGTCATACCTCCCGCCGCGCCGCCGCCGCGAACGCCACAACCGCCCCCGCCCCCGCCTGACCCACAAGGCCGCGCCGCGCCCCATCTGACACCCCGACGGCCTCTGACCCACAAGGCCGTGCCGCACCCCCAAACGGCCTCCGCCCCACCTGACCCACAAGGCCACGTCGCGCCCCAGGACGGCCCCGCCCCACCTCACCCAGAAGGCCACGTCGCGCCCCAGACGGCGCCGCCCCGCCGGATCCCACATGGCCATATCCCGCCACCGCGTGACCCCCACGGCCGCGGGCTCGCCCCGTCGGCGCCACCGCGCCACCGCGTATGGGCCGCCCCGGCTGGCTCACAGAGCTCACGCCGTCACGGCGCCAGCGAGACACCACGTCGCCCGCCATTTTCGGTCCCGTGTGATCGGCTCCGCATCTCCGGAACGATCCGCACAGATCGCTGAGGCGATGACGAGCGATGCGGTGATCGACAACCATTCGATTTCGTACGGCCAGGCACTCCCCCAATCGCAACCACGGGTGACGGGCCTCCGACGCGGCCGCCCCCGGCGCGCGGCCGCAGCGCGACCGCCGGGATGAGTCCGCGGTCACCGGCAATCCCGCGACCTTGATGCGCCAACCACCCGAAACGGTGGGCAACGCTCCGAGATCACAGGAGCAGCGATCACACGAAACAGCGGCGCATAGCACGTCACACGTAGCCCAGCCCTGCCGACACTAGAGCGCTCAGCCAGCCCCTACCCGGCACATCAGGACGCTCGGCCAGCCCCTGCCCCGGCCATCAGGACGCTCGGCCGGTGCTGACGGGACGGCGATCAGAACCACCGTTCGCAGTCAACGTGACCTGAAGGCGGACATCGCCCCGAGAACCCCCGCACAGCGCCAAGCCCGGTGATCGGGGAACGGGAGACGTGCGGCCAACCGTCGCACAGCCACGTTACGAGCCAGCAGTGACACGCCTCAGCGACGGCTGACCGCGCCGGGCCGCGCCGCGCCTGGCACGATCGATAGCTGCTGGCACACCCCCGCCGGCGACTGCTGACAGTGGCGTCGACTCGGATGTCCGGCGGCTGATGCTCCTGGTTGCGGCCCGGTGGAGGGGATGTCACGTCGCGTTCGGTGGCCGTATGACATGGGTTGAAATAAGGGTGAGTTGATCGCTGCCGCGCCCACAGCGGAGCGGGTGAGTTGATCGCCCACCGCACCCATAGCGGAGCGGGTGTGCAGCGGCCGTGGCCGCGCGGACGCCCGGCGAGTCAGGTGAGGGTGGCGAGGTCGGTGAAGTAGGCGGGGTAGGTCTTCGCGACGCACCCGGGGTCAGCGATCTCGATGCCCGGCGCGCGCAGCCCGATCAGCGACAGGCTCATCGCCATCCGGTGGTCGTCGTAGGTGGCGAACCTGGTGGGCCGCGGCGCACCCGGGTGGATGGTGAACCCGTCGGCGTCCTCGACCGCGTCGATGCCGGCCCGGCGCAGTTCGGTGACGACGGCGGCGAGCCGGTCGGTCTCCTTCTTGCGGATGAAGCCGATGCCGGTGACGCGGGTGGGCGAGTCGGCGAAGACCGCGACCGCGGCGAGCGTCTGCGCGGTGTCCGAGATGTCGGCCATGTCGACGTCGATGCCCTGCAGGCGGCCGCCGCCTCGGACGGTCAGTGAGTCGGCGGTTCGGGTCACCGACGCGCCCATCCGTTCGAGCAGGTCCGCGAACCGCACATCGCCCTGCAGGCTGCCGGCGCCGAGGCCGGAGACCGTGACCCGCCCGCCGGTGATCGCCGCCGCGCCGAGGAAGTACGAGGCCGCGCTGGCGTCCGGCTCGATCGCGTAGTCCGCGGGCCGGTAGCCGCCCGGTTCGACGGTGAGTCCGTTCACGACCGCGCCGAAGGACGCCATCACCGACTGGGTCATCTCGACGTAGGGCACCGACACCAGCGGCGATGTCAGCGAGACGGCGAGGCCGCGGTCCATCAGCGGCCCGGCCATCAGTAGACCGGACAGGAACTGGCTGGAGATGTGCCCGCTGACCTCGACGAAGCCGCCGTGCGCCGGACCATGCACGGCCGCCGGCAGGCAGCCGGGCCGGCCGAGTTCCTCGATGTCGGCCCCGACCTGCCGGAGCGCGTCGAGGACCGGGCCGAACGGGCGGGCCCGCAGCTGTTCGGCGCCGTCGACGACGGTGCGCCCGGCGAACAGCGCGGCCGCGGGCAGGAGGAAGCGGGAGGTGGTCCCGGACTGGCGCGCGTCGACCGAGCCGGGCGCGCCGGCCACCCGGGGGTCGACGCCGGTCACCACGACCGTGCTCCGCTGCTCGTCGGGCTCGACGGTCGCGCCGAGGGCGGCGACCGCGCTCATCATGGCGCGGGTGTCGTCGGCGAAGAGCGCCCCGGTGAGCGTGGACGTGCCGGGCGCGAGGGCGGCGCAGAGCAGGGCCCGGTTGGTGATGCTCTTGGAGCCGGGCGGCCGGACGGTGGCGTCGACGGGCGTGGTCAACGGTTCGACTGCGAGCACGTCAGGCATGGCCTCATCCAAACAGGCGGACGGCCCGCCCCGGCAAGCGGAGGCGGGCCGTTCCGAACACTGGTCAGACGACGACGCTGACCAGGCGTCCCTTCACCACGATGACCTTCTTGGGCTCCTTGCCGCCCAGCGCCTCGGCCACCTCGGCCAGGGCGGCGGCGCGCACCTCGGCCTCACCGGTCTCCGGGGAGACCTCGACCCGGCCACGCACCTTGCCGTTGACCTGCACGGGGTAGGTGATGGCGTCGGCGACCAGCTGGGCGGGGTCGGCGATCGGGAAGTCCGTGTACGCCAGGGAGCCCGCGTGCCCCAGCTTGCCCCACAGTTCCTCGGCCAGGTGCGGCGCGAACGGCGACATCATCAGCACCAGCGGCTCGACCGCCTCACGCGACACCGTGGGCAGCGGGGTCAGCGTGTTCGTCAGCTCGATCAGCTTGGCGATCGCGGTGTTGAACCGCAGCTCCTCCAGGTCCTCGCGAACCCCGGCGATGATCCGGTGCAGGGCCTTGCGGGTCTTCGGGTCCAGCGGCTCGTCGGTGACCCGGGGCAGGCCGGTCTCCTCGTCGACGACCAGGCGCCAGGCGCGCTGCAGGAAGCGCTGCGAGCCGACGACGGCGCGGGTCTCCCAGGGGCGGGAGACGTCCAGCGGGCCCATCGCCATCTCGTACACCCGGAACGTGTCGGCGCCGTACTGCTCGCACATCTCGTCGGGGGTGACGACGTTCTTCAGCGACTTGCCCATCTTGCCGTACTCCCGCGTCACGGGAGCGTCGCCGTGGAACCACTTGCCGTCGCGCTCGACGACCTCCTCGGCGGGCACGATGACGCCGCGGTCGTCGCGGAACGCGTACGCCTGGATCATGCCCTGGTTGAACAGCTTCTTGAACGGCTCGAACGACGAGACGTGGCCCAGGTCGAACAGCACCTTGTGCCAGAAGCGGGCGTACAGCAGGTGCAGCACGGCGTGCTCGACACCGCCGACGTACAGGTCGACGCCACCGGGGTCGCCGTCGGACCGCGGGCCCATCCAGTACGCCTCGTTGGCCGGGTCGACCAGGGCCTTGTCGTTCTTCGGGTCCAGGTAGCGCAGCTCGTACCAGCAGGAACCGGCCCACTGGGGCATGGTGTTGGTCTCGCGGGTGTAGGTCTTCAGCCCGTCGCCCAGGTCCAGTTCGACCTGCACCCAGTCCTTCTTGCGCGACAGCGGGGTCTCCGGCTCGGAGTTCGCGTCGTCGGCGTCGAAGGTGCGCGGCGAGAAGTCGTCCGTCTCGGGCAGCACGACCGGCAGCATCGACTCGGGCAGCGCGACCGGCAGGCCGGTCTCGTCGTAGACGATCGGGAACGGCTCGCCCCAGTACCGCTGGCGGCTGAACAGCCAGTCCCGCAGGCGGTAGGTGGTCGCGCCGGTGCCCTTGCCGTTCTCCTCCAGCCACGTGATCATCGCGGCCTTGGCCTCGGCGACCTCCTTGCCGTCCAGCCAGTCGCTGTTGATCGCCGGGCCGTCGCCCGTGAAAGCGCCTTCACAACCTTCGGGCGCCTTCACCGTACGGATGATCGGCAGTTCGAAGACCTCGGCGAACGCCCAGTCGCGCTCGTCCTGCCCGGGCACCGCCATGATCGCGCCGGTGCCGTAGCCGGCCAGCACGTAGTCGGCGATGAAGACCGGGACGCGTGCCCCGTTGACCGGGTTGGTCGCGTAGGCGCCGGTGAAGACACCCGTCTTGACCTTGCCGTCGGACGTCCGCTCCTCCTCGGTCTTCGCGGCGGCGGCTTTGCGGTACGCGGCGATCGCCTGAGCCGGGCTGTCGTGGCCGCCGGTCCACACCTGCTTCGTGCCGGCCGGCCACTCCGCCGCGGCGATCTTGTCGACCAGCTCGTGCTCGGGGGCCAGCACCATGTAGGTGGCGCCGAACAGCGTGTCGGGGCGGGTGGTGAAGACGCGGATGTTCTCCTCGCCGACGGGGAAGTCGACGTGTGCGCCGCGGGACCGGCCGATCCAGTTGCGCTGCATCAGCTTGACCGGCTCCGGCCAGTCCAGCGCGTCCAGGTCCTCGACCAGGCGGTCGCCGTACGCGGTGATCCGCATCATCCACTGCTTCAGGCTGCGCTGGAAGACCGGGAAGTTGCCGCGCTCGGAGCGGCCGTCCGGGGTGACCTCCTCGTTGGCCAGCACGGTGCCCAGCCCGGGGCACCAGTTGACCGGGGCCTCGCTCACGTAGGCCAGGCGGTGGCCGTCGATCAGCTTGCGCTTCTCGACGGCGGACAGGCCGGCCCACTCGGGGCCCCGCTCGCCCGCCTCGTAGGAGGCGATCAGCTCACTGATCGGGCGAGCCTTGTTCACCGCCGGGTCGAACCACGAGTTGAAGACCTGCAGGAAGATCCACTGGGTCCAGCGGTAGTACTCCGGGTCGGTGGTCGAGAACGAACGCCGGTCGTCGTACGCCAGGCCCAGCCGGCGCAGCTGCAGCCGGTACCGCTCGACGTTCGCCGCGGTGGTGACCGCCGGGTGGGTGCCGGTCTGTACCGCGTACTGCTCGGCGGGCAGGCCGAACGCGTCGAAGCCCATCGGGTGCAGCACGTTGAAGCCGGCCTGCCGCTTGTAGCGGGTGTAGCAGTCGGTGCCGATGTAGCCCAGCGGGTGCCCGACGTGCAGGCCGGCGCCGGACGGGTACGGGAACATGTCCTGGACGTGCAGCTTGGGCGCACCGGCGCGGGGGTGCGCGGGGTCGGACAGCTCGCCGGCCGGGTTTGGCGCGTAGAACGTCCCGTTCGCGTCCCAGAAGTCCTGCCAGCGCTGCTCGATCTCGCCGGCCAGCGCGGCGGTGTAACGGAAGGGCGGGGTCTCGGTGTCGCTCATCTTCACCATCTCGTCTACGTCTTCGGCGTCTTTAAAGGGAGGACCTGCAAAGGGCATAAAAAAGCCCCTCGCACAGGAGGGGTTGCCGTGCCTGGTCCGCGCGGGTCAGCGGATCAGCACGGCCGGCTAAGGAGCAGAACAGACCGAGCCATGCGTTGGATGATACTCCTCCGTCCTTACGGACGGCGACCGGTATGGCGTGCGCGTGACATACTCCCGGCTGTCCACAGGCGACCGGCCTGGGATGGCGGATGGCCCGCGTTCGTCCCGAATACCTCCCGATCAGGCCTTTCGGCGTTGCGCGCCTCCGGGGCTAACCTGTGGGGACGGGCGGCGAGCGCCGGAGGCCCACGGCCGCTGGACGCCCGCTACCTTGCGGTGCCCCTTGACGGTGGGTGATCTCCGTCCTTGCGGGTAGACACGTTATGGAGGAGGCCCGTGACAACGCCGACCTGGGGCGATCCGGC
Source organism: Actinoplanes sandaracinus (assembly GCF_030009775.1). GTDB lineage: Bacteria > Actinomycetota > Actinomycetes > Mycobacteriales > Micromonosporaceae > Actinoplanes > Actinoplanes sandaracinus. Next base: position 10,608 of record NZ_JASCTH010000003.1, read on the forward strand.
AGGCCCGCTGACCAGCGCGGAGTTCCGCGCCGCGACACAAGCCATCATGGCCAACATCGAGCAGGTCATCGAGGGCAAGAGCGCGACGGTGCGACTGGCGGTCGCGGTCATGCTCGCCGAGGGCCACCTTCTCATCGAGGATGTGCCGGGCGTCGGTAAGACGAAACTGGCCAAAGCGCTCGCCCGATCGATCGACTGCTCGGTGCGACGCATCCAGTTCACCCCCGACCTGCTGCCCAGCGATGTGACCGGGGTCAGCGTCTACAACCAGGAGACGCGCGACTTCGAGTTCAAGCCGGGCGCCGTCTTCGCCAACCTGGTGGTCGGCGACGAGATCAACCGGGCCTCGCCCAAGACGCAGTCCGCTCTCCTGGAGTGCATGGAGGAGCGGCAGGTCACGGTCGACGGCACCACCTACGAGCTGCAGGCGCCGTTCATGGTGGTCGCGACGCAGAACCCGATCGAGATGGAGGGCACCTACCCGCTGCCCGAGGCTCAGCGGGACAGGTTCACCGCCCGGATCGCGATGGGCTACCCCGACCCGCGGGCCGAGCTCGCCATGCTCGCCGGGCAGAACGACCACGACCCGCTGAACGACCTGCGTGCGGTGACCGACGCGGCGACGGTCCGCCGGCTGATCGAGACGGCCCGCGCGGTGCACGCCGCCGACGCCGTCCAGCAGTATGCGATCGCGCTGGTCACCGCGACCCGCGAGGCTCCGGAGATCCGGCTCGGCGCGTCGCCCCGGTGCACGCTGCAGCTGATGCGCACCGCCAAGGCGGTGGCCGCGCTCGAGGGCCGTGACTACGTGCTTCCCGACGACCTGCAGGCGCTCGCCGTGCCGGTGCTCGCGCACCGCATCATCCCGACCGCGGACGCGCAGCTCAACCGGCGGACCACCGACGCGATCGTCGCCGAGATCGTGCACCGGCTGCCGCTGCCGCAGGCACGCACCAATCCCTATGACACCCGGGACGGCCGCGCCCCGTACGAGTCACGGGGGCGATGAGCATGCGGGAGGCGCTGCGGGGACTCACCACGCGCGGCCGCTCGTTCCTGGCCGCGGGGATCGCCGCCGCGATCTCGGCGCTCATCCTCGGCGAGCGTGACCTGCTGCGGGTGGCGGTGCTGCTGGGCGTCCTGCCGCTGCTGGCCGCCTGGTATGTGGGCCGCAGCCGGTACAAGCTGGCCTGCACCCGGTCACTGGAGCCGGGCCGGGCGCCGGTCGGGTCCAGCGCGCGGGTCATCCTGCGCCTGCAGAACCTGTCCCGGCTGCCCACCGGCACCATGCTGCTGGAGGACCGCCTGCCCTACGCCCTGGGCAGCCGTCCCCGGGTCGTGCTGGAGCGGCTCGGGGCGCATCAGGCCAGCTCGGTGGCGTACACGGTGCGGGCCGACGTCCGTGGCCGCTACCCGATCGGCCCGCTGATGGTCCGGCTCACCGACCCGTTCGGGTTGTGCGAGCTGACCCGGTCGTTCCCGAGCGTGGACAAGCTCATCGTGATCCCGCAGGTGGTCCCGCTGCCCCGGGTCCGGCTGGCCGGGGAGTACGCGGGCACCGGGGAGAGCCGGGCCCGCTCGGTGGCGGTGCACGGTGAGGACGACGCGGCCACCCGCGAGTACCGCCGCGGCGACGACCTGCGCCGGGTGCACTGGCGCTCGACCGCGCGGACCGGCGAACTGATGGTCCGCCGCGAGGAGCAGCCCTGGGAGAGCCGGGCCACGGTCGTGCTCGACACCCGGGGCTACGCCCACCGCGGCGAGGGCCCGACAGCCAGCTTCGAGTGGGCGGTCTCGGCCGCCGCCAGCGTCGCGGTGCACCTGCGCGAGTCCGGCTACAAGGTGCGGATGGTGACCGGCTCGGGCACCGACATCGACGCGTCCGAGGGCGGCGGCGAGGGCCTGATCCTGGACACTCTGGCCGACGTGACCACCGACCAGAGTGGCGACATCTCGGTGCTGATCGAGCATGTCCGCCGGCGCAACGACGGAGGCCTCGTGATCGGCCTGTTCGGCGCCCTGACCGTGGCCGAGGCGGAACTCCTGAGCGGGCTGCGCGGCAACGGCGCCACCTGCATCGGTTTCGCGATCGACACGTCCACATGGCTGCCGTCGGCGGCCGCTCCGGAGTCGGCCCGCGAGCACGCGGCCGCCTCCGTCGCCCTGATCCGGGCCGGCTGGCGGTCGGTGCCGGTGAACCACGGCGACACCCTTCCGGCGCTCTGGCCCAGCGTGGCCCGGGGCTCGCAGGGCTTCGCCTACCGTGCCGCGATGGCGGAGACGGTCGGCGGGGTGATCCGATGACCGGGCGGCGCCGTCTCGGCCTGGTGGCCGCGGGAGCCACGCTCCTCGCCGCCGCCCCGTTGTCCGCGATCTTCGGGTCGTGGACCTGGATCATGCTCGCGATGATCACCCTCTTCCTGATCGAGGGCGCGGCGGTGGCCACCCGGACCTTCCGGTTCCCCACCTGGGCGCAGGGACTGAGCATGGGAGCGGCTCTGCTCCTGGCCCTGACCTGGATTTTTCCCAGCGGCAACGAGATCATCATCCCGGACCCGGACACCTTCGCCCACTTCGCCGATCTGATCCGGCAGGCCGGCGAGGACACCCGCGCCTACGGTGTGCCGGTGCCCGACCGGGACGGGCTGCACTTCGTCGCGGTCCTCGGCATCGGTGTGGTCGCGATCGCGGTCGACCTGCTGACCGCGGTGTTCCGCCGCCCGGCCCTGGCCGGGCTGCCGATGCTCGCCATCTACTCGATCCCGGTCGCCGTCTATCCCGAGAGTGTCCCGGCGATCCCGTTCGTCGTCGGTGCGGCCGGCTTCCTGTGGCTGCTGGTCGCCGACAACGTCGACCGGGTGCGGCGCTTCGGCCGCCGGTTCACCGGTGACGGCCGCGACGTCGACGTCTGGGAGCCGTCGCCGCTGGCCGCGGCCGGCCGGCGGATCGGCGTCATCGGCGTGCTCGTGGCCGTGGTGCTGCCGCTGGGTGTGCCGACCGTCAACGGTGGCCTGCTCGCCCGGTGGACCGCGAGCAGCGCCGGGCCCGGCGGTGCCGGAGGCAGTGGCCCGGGCGGGCGGATCAACCTGTTCGCCTCGCTCAGCGGCCAGCTCAACCTGAGCACGACGGTCCCCCTGCTCAAGGTCACCACCACCGAGAAAGAGCCGTTCTACATGCGGTTCGGGGTCGCCGACGTGCTGACCGAGAACGGTTTCGGGCACCAGTCGCCCAAGGGCGGCGCCCTGTCGGACGGCCTGCCCGACCCGCGGCAGCTGCCGGCCAGCGGTAACGCCGCATTCGACGAGTACTCCGCCACGATCGAGGTCACCAAGGACCTCCAGCAGAACATGGCGCCGCTGTACACGTACCCGACCGGGGTGAAGGACCTGAAGGGCGCGTGGTCGTACGACCCCGACCAGCAGGTGCTCTTCTCCGGCCGGAACACCACGCGGGAACAGAAGTACCAGATCACCTACCTGCGCGCCCGGTACACCGCCGCGCAACTGCAGCAGGCCGAACCGCTGGCGGCCAACGACCCACTGCGCGCCTACACCGCCACCCCCGGCGACCCCACGGTCGAGACCGAGGTGGCGCGGTTGACCGCGGGCAAGAACAACGACTACGCCAAGGTCCGGGCGATCTACGACTGGTTCTCCAAGGAGAACGGCTTCAAGTACGACCTGAGCGCCCCGTCGACCGGCAAGGCCTCCGAGATCGCCGACTTCCTGACCAACAGGACCGGCTACTGCCAGCAGTACGCGGCGGCGATGGCCTGGATGGTCCGGGCCGCCGGCATCCCGGCCCGGGTGGCGTTCGGCTTCACCCGCGGCACCCCGGGCGGCAACGGCGTCTTCAACATCAGCAACCGCAACGCGCACGCCTGGACCGAGGTCTACTTCCAGGGCTTCGGCTGGGTGCCGTTCGACGCCACCCCGACGGCCGGAGTGACCGGATCTGCCCGGTCCGCCTGGGCGCCGGACGTCGACCGTCCCGCCCCGGTCGCCTCGTCGTCGACCGGCGCCGCCGTACCCGGCGTCGATTCCTCAGGCGACCCGGGCGCGGCCAACGGCGCCAACCGGCCCGAACCCGGGACGAACACGGGCAGCACGACCGGCCCGGTCGCCGAGGAGACCTCCTGGACCGGCGTGTGGGTGGCCGCCGGGATCGCCCTGCTCATCGCGTTGCTGCTGGTGCCGGCTCTCAGCCGGGTGATGGTGCGCCGCCGCCGGCACGCCGTGACGGCCCCGGCCGCCCCGACGGTCCTGTCGGCCACCGGTGGCGACACCATCACGGACATCACGGTCACCGGTGTGGCCGGCCAGGCCCGGGAGGACGCACACGCCGCCTGGGACGAGCTGATCGACTCGATGGTCGACTTCCGCGTTCCGGTGGACCCGACGGAGACACCACGGATCACCGCCCAGCGCCTGGTCCGCGATCTGTCCCTGGCCGGCGAACCGGCCGAGGCCGCGACCCTGCTCGGCACGGCCGAGGAACGCGCCCGCTACGCCCGGCAGCCTCTCCAGGGCGCCGAGCTGACCGCCGCGCTCCGCCGCATCCGCTCCGGCATGTCCGTGGCGGCGTCCCGCCGGGTTCGTCTCCGGGCCACGCTGCTGCCGCCGTCGGTGCTGCTCAGCTGGCGTCTCGGCCTCGCCGAGTGGTCCACCCGCGCCGCGGAACGCCTCACTCGCCTCCGCGATGCCCTGACCCGCTTCAATCCGCGGCGGCTGCTCACCCGCACCCGCTGACCCACCTCACCCGGAAAGGCGCCGCCTGCTAGGTGGCGCCTTTCCGCATTCCGCACACCATTTCATCAGGTACGGCCACCCCGTCCCGCCGAACCACCCGGTCCCGGGGCTACCAGGCGACGCCCAGCCGCGTCCGGGCCGCCCGGCCGGCACCGGGCTGCTGCCCACCCCGGCGAGCCGTAGCCCACACAGGCCGCCGACACCCCACGACCTGCCTGAGCTACGGCCGACCCCACCAGCCGTAGCCCACATAGGTCACTGGCATCCCATTACCTGCTTGCGCGACGGCCGGGTCCGTCCGGGCCAGCTCAAGCAGGGCAACAGCGGGCCGCGTTCATCAGGGCGGGGCGACGTTCGGGCGGTTGACGGTTACTCGACGGTGGCCAGCGCTCATGATCACGACGGTGCCGACGGTCAGCTCGATCTCAGCGTCGAAGGCCCCCGGAACGGCACGAAAGCGGGCGGCGTCCTGTGAGCTCGCCACCGGAGGCGAATCCCAGCACGGCGGGGGTCGGCTACGCGAAGCGTGAACGGGGACGCGTGACAACCCGGACACGAAAGCCGAACGCAGACGAGAGGCCCGGCAGCCCTACGGGAGCGCGGGCGCGGGCGCTGCCCGGATCCGGGCACGAGCACGGGGCGCGGCCCGGCGTGGGGGCGGCGCGGGCGTGGGTGAGGCGCGGGCGGCGCTTCAGGGAACCGGCCGGGGAGGTTTGCGGTGTGAAGGGCACGAAGCATGACGACGGCGGCCGGAGCCGGCCGCCGTTCGTCGGGAACCGGCTTCGAGCCGGCTCGGCTGGGGTCAGCGATGCCCCTCCGGCCGCTGACGCCACCGGTCCTCGAGTCGTTCGAGGAATCCGCCGCTCTTGCGGCCCTGGCGGGTGCGGCGTGACGCTGTGCCGCCGACCGATTTCAGGTCGGGGGTCTGGATGCGTCGCCTCGACTGCATCGCGAACGCGGCCGAGCCCAGCATCACGACGAAGCCGGCGACGCCGAGCGGCGTGTTCTGGCTGACGGCTCCGTAGACGAGCAGGGCCAGACCAAGGACGATCACGAACGCGGCAACGAGGAGCCGGCGCCGTGCGTGGAAACGCGGGTCGCTGGCCCGCACAGCCGAGGCGAACTTGGGGTCCTCGGCAAGCGACCGCTCGATCTGATCGAACAGCCGCTGCTCGTGCTCCGAGAGCGGCACGGCATTCCTCCCCGGGCGCATGTCCGGCCCCGTGGGTGGGGTCGGGGTGGTGCAGGTGTGGTGATGCGGGGCAGCCGTCGGCTGCCTTAACACGCAAGTCTACGAGCGGGTCGGCGGGTCGGAAAGCGGGACGACCGCCGAGTGCGGGTGATTTTCCGGGACCGGAAGATCGGTTCGTCCCAAAAGACCGATCATCCCGTCGCACAACCCGTCCGTCACCGCAGCCTGTGGCCCTGATCACGGCCTGTGACCTGCCTCAATACATGATCGGGAGAGACACTGCCGGAAGGTAGACAAATCGACTGACGCAAATAGATCTTATCGGATGATCACCAACGGGACGGTCATCTCGGCCGCCGTGACCGAACCGTGGTAGGCCACGAGCTGACCGGCCCGCTCCGGCTCCCAGCCAGGCGCGACGACCACGGTTCTCCCCTGGCACAGCACCACGACGTCACCGATCCGCCCGGCATGGGCGGGCGGCACCGGGCCGTACCAGCCCTCGGCGATCGCCTCGTCCCGGCGCAGCACCCGGGCGCCGTCGCCGAGCACACTCCGCCAGTTGGCCACCACGTCGTCCAGAGCGCCGTCCGCGACGTGCAGATATCGGGCCCGGGGCTCTCCGGCGACACCGGCCACCCCGTCGCTCAGCACTCCGGTGGACAGGTCGTGGCGGCCGTCCGGAGGCACGTTGAGCTGGCCGTGGTCGGCGATCACCAGCAGCGCGGCGCCGGGTGGCAGGCCGTGCGCGAGACGGTCCAGGATCAGGTCGACGCCGCGGGCCGCCTCCCGCCAGGACGGGGAGCCGACGCCCTCCTCATGCCCGGCCTTGTCCAGGTCGGGGTGGTATCCGTAGACCAGGCCGGGCCCGGAGCGCAGCGCCGCCAGCATCCCGTCGGCCACCGCCGGCCCGTCGTCCGCGACGTGGTACCGGCCGCCCCGGTTGGCCGCCGTGCTGAGCCCGGTGCCCCGATAGAGCGATCGACTGACCACGGTGACCGCCACGCCGGCGGCCGCGGCGGTCTCCAGCACGGTCGGCACCGGCTGCCACAGGTACGGGTCCGGGTCGTCCTGCCACTGGATGTGGTTGAGCACCCGCCCGTCCGGCCGCCGCACGGTGAAACCGAGCACCCCGTGTGCGCCCGGCGGCACGCCGGTGCCGACGGTGACCAGGCTGACCGGCGTGGTGGAGGGAACGCCGGTGGTCAGCGTGAGATCACCGGCGAGTTCGGTGAGAACCGGGGCGAACGGCGCGATCAATGGCAGTTGGTACGCCCCCAGTCCGTCCACCAGCAGCACCCCGACGCGGTCCACCCCGTCCAGGCGCCCGCCGAGCCCCAGGACGTCCACCGCCCCCGGCACCCCGAGGACGGCGCACACGCTCGGCAGCAGGTCGGCCAGGCTCCCGGCGCCGTAGGCGGGCCGGACGATCCGGAACGCCTCCGCGGAAAGCCCGTCGCCAGGAAACGGAGGAGCATCCGGATCGGGAGGGAGCACGGGGAGGCTCACGACCGGCCGGGGACGACCCCGCTGAACGCTCCGGTGTGCTCGGCGGCCGGGCGCCGGGCGAACAGGTGCAACTGGGAGGCGACGTCCCGGAACGGCGCCCGGCTGCTGAGCGCCAGTTCCAGCTCCAGGACAGCCTGCGGGTCCTCTTCGAGCACTGTCGCGGGCAGCAGGTCGGCGATCACCCGTACCCCATGGGTCTCCTCGACCGTGAGGCCGGCGTCGGTGAGCAGAGCGGTGGCGCCCACCGCGTCGTAGCGGCGCAGCAGGGTGTCACGCGGGCCGGCACGGCCCGCCGGGTCGGTGACCAGCGCGGACGCCGCTTTCAGGTGGCCGTTGACGGCGCGGCCGAGGATGGCCGCCGCCCGGCTCGCCACCAGCAGGCTGACCGCGCCACCGGGCCGGAGCGCGGCCGCGATGGCGGAGACCACGCCGGTCGGCTCGTCGACGACCTCAAGCACCGAGTGGCAGAGGATCAGGTCGGCGGCGCCCGGTTCGACGAGGGAGGCGAGCGCGTCGCCGTCGCCCTGCACGGCACGGACCCGATCGGCGACGCCGGCGTCGGCGGCGCGGCGGGTGAGCGCGGCGAGGGCGTCGGGGCTGGCGTCGATCACGGTGACGGTGTGGCCGGCCTCGGCGAGCGGCACGGCGAAGCCACCGGTCCCACCGCCGACGTCGAGCACGGTCAGTTCACGGCCGGCCTGGCGGTCGAGTTCACGGCGCAGCACTGCCCAGACCGCGGCGGTGCGGGCCGTGACGTGCGGGCGGCCGGTACGCGCTGAAGTTTCCACGGCAGCAGCCTAACCGTCACGCCAACCACATACCGGGATCGGCGTCCCGGCTGGACGGGCCGGGCTGCCGGGGCCGGTCAGAAGTCGAACAGGACACCGGTGGCGCGGGCCATCTCGCAGCTGTTGCCGTAGGTCTGCTGCCACTTCATCGTCTTCCCCCGCCACGTGCCCTTGAGCCGCGCGGTGACCGGCTTGTAGAGCAGCATGCAGAGCGAGTCGCCGCCCTTGAGCCTCGCCGGGTTGCCGCCGATGCCGCTCAGCGTGGCGCAGGCCTGGCCCGCCTTCGGATGGCCGCCACCCGCCGGGCCGCAGGTCAGCTTGACCGTCTTGGCCTGGTTGGTGAGTGTGAGGCTGGTGTCGGCCGACGCCGACGCAGGGCCTGCCGGGCCTGCCAGCACGGCGAACGCCGTAACAAGACCGATCATCGTACGGATCATGACGCACCCCCCGGATGACTTCGAGTGCACCGTACACCTCTAAGGGTGCGAATCATCGGAAATCGCGGGACGTCGTGGCCACCGGCGGAGACACCGCGTCGAGCCGGTCCGCGACCAGATTGATCACCCCCTCCACTTTCTCCAGCCGGCCGCGCACCAGCAGCGCCGCACTGCTCCGGGCCACCCGCCGGTAGCGCAGCCACAGCCCCGGCGAGCAGGTGACGTTCAGCATCCCGGTCTCGTCCTCCAGGTTCACGAAGGTCACCCCGGCCGCCGTCGCCGGCCGCTGCCGGTGTGTGACGATCCCACCGACCCGCACCCGGGTACCGCCGTCCACCTCGGACAACGCCGCGATCGGCAACGCGCCGGCCCGGTCCAGCTCGGGCCGCAGAAACCTCGCCGGATGCGTCTCGGGCGACAACCCGGTCGCCCACACGTCCGCGACCAGCACGTCCACCTCGCTCATGCCGGGCAGCATCGGCGCCTCGGTGCCGGTCACCGTCCCCGGCAGGCGGTCCGGTTTGTCCTGGGCGGCCGCTCCCGCCGCCCACAGCGCCTCACGGCGCGAAAGCCCGAAACTCGCGAAGGCGTCGGCGGTGGCGAGAGCCTCCAGGTGAGTTCGAGAGCATCCGGTACGCCGTGCGAGATCCGTCATCGACCGATAAGGACCATGGGTGCGCCGTTCCTGCTCGATCCTCTCGGCGAGCTCCGCGCCGATCGTACGAATGCGGGAAAGGCCCTGCCGGACCGCCGGACCACCGATCCCCCAGGCGTGCGGAGGCTCTCCGGGGTCGCTCTTTCGCCGGCTCGCCGACGTGGTCTCGCACGTGGCCGCCGCGTCGCTGAGGTTGATATCCGGCCGCCGCACCTCCACACCGTGCCGGCGCGCGTCGTCGACCAGCGTCTGCGGTGAGTAGAAACCCATCGGCTGGGCGTTGAGCAGCGCCGCGCAGAAAGCCGCCGGGTGGTACCGCTTCAGCCAGGCGCTCGCGTAGACCAGGTAGGCGAAGCTCATCGCGTGGCTCTCCGGGAAGCCGTAATTGGCGAACGCGGACAGCTTGACGAACAGTTCGTCGGCCAGTTCGCCGGCGATCCCGTTGGCGGCCATCCCCTCGTACAGTCGCTTTCTGATCCTCTCCATCTTCTCCATGGACCGTTTCGCGCCCATCGCGCGCCGCAACTGATCGGCCTCGGCGGGGTCGAAGCCGGCCACATCGATCGCGAGCTGCATCAACTGCTCCTGGAAAAGCGGCACCCCCAACGTCTTGGCCAGGGCGTTCTCCATGCTGGGGTGCGGCACGGCGGGTTTCTCCAGGCCGTTCTTCCGGCGGATGTACGGGTGGACCGAACCGCCCTGAATCGGCCCCGGACGGATCAGGGCCACCTCGATGACCAGGTCGTAGAACTCGCGGGGCTTGAGACGGGGCAGCGTGGCCATCTGGGCGCGGCTCTCCACCTGGAACACCCCGACCGAGTCGGCCCGGCAGAGCATCTCGTAGACCTCGGGGTCGTCGAGCGGCATCGTCCCGATGTCCAGCTCGTCGTCGATCATGTCGTAGGCGTAGTGCAGCGCCGACAGCATCCCGAGGCCGAGCAGGTCGAACTTGACCAGGTCGACGGCGGCACAGTCGTCCTTGTCCCACTGCAGGACGCTGCGGCCCGGCATCCGGCCCCACTCCACCGGGCAGACCTCGATGATCGGCCGGTCGCAGATCACCATGCCACCGGAGTGGATGCCCAGGTGGCGCGGGAAGTCCTGCACCTCGTTGGCGAATTCCCGCACCGTCTCCGGCATGTCGGTGTCGCCGGACGCCACGTCGCCCCAGCGGTCGATCTGCTTGCTCCAGGCGTCCTGCTGGCCCGGCGAGAAGCCGAACGCCCGGGCCATGTCCCGCACGGCCGACTTCGGCCGGTACGAGATCACGTTCGCGACCTGGGCGGTGTGCTGCCGGCCGTACTTCCCGTAGACGTGCTGGATCACCTCCTCACGCCGGTCGGACTCGATATCCACGTCGATGTCCGGAGGGCCGTCCCGCTCCGGGGTGAGGAACCGCTCGAAGAGCAGTCGATGCTTCACCGCGTCCACGTTGGTGATCCGCAGCGCGTAACAGACAGCCGAGTTGGCCGCCGAACCCCGCCCCTGGCAGTAGATGTTCTCCCGCCCGCAGAACTCGACGATGTCGTAGACGACCAGGAAGTAGCCGGGGAACCCCAGCTCCTCGATCATCCGCAGCTCGTGCTCCAGCTGCCGGTAGGCCGACGGATCGTCCCCGTACCGCTCCCGGGCGCCCCGCATGGTCAGCTCACGCAGCCAGCTCATCTCGGTGTGGCCCGGAGGGACCGGGTACTCCGGCAGCCGCGGCGCGACCAGATCCAGGCTGAACGCGAGATCCTTGCCGTACATCGCGGCGTTCGCCACCGCCCCCGGATAGTCGGCGAAACGGCGGGCCATCTCCTCGCCGCCGCGCAGATGGGCGGTACCCGCCGCGGGCAGCCAGCCGTCCATCTCGTCCAGGCTCCGGCGGGCGCGGACCGCGGACAGGGCGGTCGCCAGCCGGCGACGCGACGGAACCGCGTAGTGCACGTTGCCGGTGGCCACCACCTCCAGACGACGGCTGCGGGCCAGGTCGAACAGGACATCGTTACGGTCGCCGTCGTAGGGGTCGCCGTGGTCGGTCAGCTCGACGGCCACGTTCGGGGCGCCGAAGTTGCTCACCAGACGGTCCAGTTCGTACGCCGCCCGCTCCGGCCCCTCGGTCGCCAGAGCCAGCGGGACCGTGCCCTTCCGGCAGCCGGTCAGGATCAGGACGTGATCGCGCAGCAGCTCGGCGACCCGCTCCAGACTGCCGTAGTCGGGACGGCCCTTCTCCCCACCGCGCAGCTGCGCCTCGGAGATCACCCGGGCCAGCCGGGCATACCCCTCATGGCCGTGTGCCAGAGCCAGCAGGTGCGGACCTGTTGGATCGGGTTCGCCACTGCGCGGACGGGTCAGGCCCAGCGACAACTCGGCGCCGAAGATCGTCGGCAGGTTCAGCTCGCGGGCCGCCTGCGAGAACCGGACCACACCGTAGAAGCCGTCGTGATCGGTGACCGCCAGCCCGGTCAGACCGAGCCGGGCCGCCTCCTCCGCCAGTTCCTCGGGATGGCTGGCCCCGTCCAGGAAACTGAAGTTGGTGTGGCAGTGCAGTTCCGCGTACTCCGTCGTGGTCTCCGCGCGGACCAGCCCCGGGCCGGGCCGGTAAGGCTCCCGCTTCCTCGTCCAGGCCGGCGAATCGCCGCCGTCGCCGTCCACCGCGAGTGGATCGACCACCAGCCGCCCGGACAGCGTCCCCTCCAACTGTGACCAGGGGATATCCGGATTACTGAACCCCATCGTCCCCCCTCTCAGCCCGTCGCTCAGCCCGTCGCTCAGTCATAGACGGCCTCGATGAGCCAGTGGCCGCCGGTCAGGGACAGCAGCAGCGCCCGGCCGTCCTCCAGCACCATCTGGAAGCGGGCCCGGCGGCGGGCCTCGCCGGACGCCCACCAGCGCTCGTCCACCGGCCACGGTCCGGCCCAGCCGGTGATCGCCACCGGCGGGCGGCGGTCGATCCGGAGAGTCGCCGGCAGCCCGGTCAGCTCCAGACGGGCGCTCACCCCGACCGGCCGGCCGGCCGCGTCCTGCACGGCGGCCGGCAACGGATGTGCCAGCACCACCGCCGGCGAAGGCTTCGGCAGCCGTCCCGGCCACGGCGGCAGCGCGGGCGGGCGGGCCGCCTTGCCACCCGGCCGCCGTCTCCGTCCCGGCCGCACCTCGACCATGGTGAAATCGCCGGTCTCCGGCTCCGCGGGATCCCTCGCCTGATCGCCCGCGCCGGGCTCACCCCACCGTTCTGGAGAGCCGCCGTTGACCAGGACCAGCCCACGGCGCGAGCCGGTCCCCGGCCCGTCGCCCGGCTCGCCGGGGTCCTCGCCCTGATCCACGGTGACCAGCCGCAGTGGTGGGGAGACCGCCCGGTTCAGCACCGGAACCACCTCGATCCCGGGAATCGGATCCACGTGCACCGCGGCCGGCCGCTCCGGCTCCCGTTCGTCGCCCCAGGGCACCAGCCGCACCTGGTCGTCCACCGACCGCCCACCACCGAGCACCGGCGTCACCACCGCCCCCGGCCCCAGCAGGCCCTGCACCCGGCTGAACGCCCGATGCGCCCGCTCCCGCCCGGCCCCGGTCTCACCCCACAAACCGGGTTGCAGCCCGACATGGGCCAGCACGCCGTCCGGCACCAGCCGCAACCGCACCAGTCCCGCGGTGGGCCGCTCCACCCGCCCTCGCCGGGCGCCGGTGAGCCAGCCGTCCAACTGCCAGCGCACCCGCTCGGCGATCGCCGCGGCGGTCAGCATCCCGTCGTGCCGCCACACCCGCAGCAACTCCTGCCCGTCCGCGGTGACCGCCTCGATCCCGAGCCGGGTGCACGCCAGCCCGTGCCCCGCGAGCCGCTCGTGCAGCCGCTCGGCCAGAACCCGCCCGGCGAAGGCCGCCACGTCCACCCGGTCCAGCGTCTCGTCGTAGGTCTCCTCCACCGCCAGATCCGGCGGCGGCTTCCGCAGCGCGAGCGGCCGGCTGTCACCGCCCGAGGCGAGCCGGTGCGCCAGCGCCCCCTCGAACCCGAACCGGGTCAGGACATCCCCCGCCGGCAACGCCGCGAAATCCCCGAGGGTCACCACCCCCAGCCGCTTCAGCAGGTCCGTCAACTCCGGCTCCTCAAGAGCCTCGACGGGTACGGACGACAGGAACTCCCTGCTCTTCCCCGCTTCCACGATCCGCCCGGTCCGTGCCGCGATCCCGGCGGCGAACACCCCGTCGGCGATCCCGATCTGGCACTCCACCGCACAGGCCAGCGCGACCTGTTCGACGATCCGCTCCGCCGCGGCCTCCTCCCCACCGAAATACCGGGCCGGCCCCCGGACCGCGGCCGCACACACTCCCGGCCGCAGCACCTCGACGCCCGCCACGACCTCCTCGATCGCCGCCACCACCGGCTCGAAGGCCCGCGCGTCCCGACCCGCGTCATGCTCGACGACCACCAGATGCGGGCACCGTCCCTGCGCGTCGCGTCGCCGCAGTCCGCGCCGCACCCCCTCCTGGCGGGCCGCCTCCGAACAGGCCAGCACCCGGTTCCCGGAGAACACCGCGACCGGCGCTGCGGAATCCACCCCCGCCACGATCTCCGCCGCAGCGACAGGCCAGTCCGGACACCAGACCAGCAACGTACGAACCGCCGCCTCCACGACTCCCCCCATCTCTCGCTCGTCCTCTCACCTCCCGCTCGCCTCTCCCCCCGGCCCTCTCCACCGCCGTTCCTCTCTCCCCCCCGGCCCTCTCCACCGCCGCTTCCCTGCCACCGCTTCCCCTCGACCGGCCCTCCTCGGGAGGCCGCAGACCGAGCCGGCGCAGGCTCACCCCCGCACGGCCGAGGAGGGGCACACCGTCAGCGCCCGAACCGGTGCGGCCGTTGCGCGGTCGCCGACTTCCGGCGAGGCGGACGGGCTTGCGGGGCTTGCGGGGCTTGCGAACCAGAGGCAGACCACGTCGGCGCTGCCGGGACGGACCCCTCGCGCCCCGGCGAACCGGAACCAGCCGAGCCCGGCGGAACCGGCCCTTCAGATCGCGACGGGGCGGGAGGGATGGTGATGGAAGGGGCGGAGATCCCGGGCATCCACATGGTGATCTCCCGAGGCCGGGCAGCAGCGCCCCGGCCCTGGGCCACGACGGTGACCTCACGACGGCGTAGTCGTCCGCGACCGGAGCCGAGGCCTTCCCAACGGCCCTTGCCGACTCGCAGGGTCACGTCCGCGCCGGACCAGTCACCGAACGGCACCAGCAGACTCCCCCGCTGCCGAGCCCGGGCCGCCAGCCGGCTGACGACGGGCGCCGCCACCGGGCCGGGAACGGCCGCGACCACCACGTCCACCCCGTCGATCAGCGCCGCCACCACGGTGGGCCAGTCCGGACCGGGATCCGGCACCAGGGCGAGCCGCTCCAGCACGATGCCGCTCTCGGCGGCGGCGAGAGCTCCCAACGCCGGCACCCCGACGACCGCGCACCAGGAGCCGCTCCGCGAGGCGGCAGCGAGCAGCGCCAGCATCAGCGATGTGCCGCCGCCGGCCGACGCGCCGCGTCCACCCGCGACGGCGACGGTGCTGCCCCGGCGCAGCCCGCGCCCCGGCAGCAACCCGCTCAGCTCGGCGGCCACCGGCAGCATCCGGTCCACGCCCGGCTCGTCGGTCCCGGTAGCAGTCCGAACCAGTCCCGCGAGGGCGGCCGCACCATTGATCATGCGCCCTGCCACGTCATGCCCCGCTCTGTCGCTCCCCGTCAAACGCCAACCAACGGCGACCCCAGCCACGCGGACAGACTCCTCACCAGCTACACACGGCCGCCTCGGCAACCCGAGCCGCCCGGCAACCCCCGCCGGCCCGGCAGCGCCGGGCCGACCGGTCACACAGCCTGAAGGAGGTGAACCCCATCAATAAGAAGGAGGCGAACGTCGCCTACCGAAGAAATGCGGGCCCCGCCAGCCGAAGGGGGGCGGGCCCCGCCAGCCGGAAGGCGACGCGCACCCCCAGCCGGAAGGCGACGCGCACCGCCCGCTGGAAGGCGACGCGCATCCCCAGCCGAAAGGGGTGGAGGAGGCGCCGGGGCGCCGAGGGTGGTCATGCCGCCAGGGGTGGCTGGTAGGACAAACCCAGGGCGGACTCGGCCACGGCCACGAACTGCTCGGCCGCACGGAGCAGGTCGTCGGCCTCGCGGGCGCTGACCACGTGGGGAATGCCCGCTTCCGCCGCCGCGCGTTTGCTGGCGCCGAGGGCGAAATAACCGGCCCAGTCGCTGAACTCCGGCGCCACCAGAACGAGCAGCGACCAGGCGCTGGTCGCCCTGGTCCGCCGGCCTGGCGCGGAGGGACGGGCCCGAGCGGCGAGCAGAGCGGCGGCCGCGCGCAGGGCGGCCAGGTGCGCCGTCGCGTAGCGCAGCCCGTCGGGAGTGGTGCGTGCCGCCTCGACCAAGCCCTCCCGGGCG
This sequence comes from Actinoplanes sandaracinus, assembly GCF_030009775.1. Classification (GTDB taxonomy): domain Bacteria; phylum Actinomycetota; class Actinomycetes; order Mycobacteriales; family Micromonosporaceae; genus Actinoplanes; species Actinoplanes sandaracinus. The sequence continues at coordinate 26,339 of NZ_JASCTH010000003.1, forward strand.
ATCGCCAGCAGCTGAGTGGGAGTGCGGTGCGGCAGCATGTGAGCCGGGACCGTGGGCGCCTCCGCCCGGGAGGCCGCGCCGGCCTGCACCGGGCTGGGGTCTGGGCCGGGAGGCGGACCAGCATGCGTCGAACCGGAAGCCGGGCCGGTGTGCACCGGACCGGAAGCCGCCTTGAGGCCCGGGGCAGTGGTGCTCGCCATCGTCGTTTCTCCTCGCCTGTTCCGCATCCGACGTTGGTGGGTCGAACCGATCGCTGCGGAGGAAGACGCAGCCTGCCGCACCGGCCGAAGCCGGAGCCCGGGGCTCCAACGGGCGGCCGGAGCCCCGGGTGGACGACCACTCGGGCCGCCCGACGGCAAGCCGGCCAGGTGTGAAGCTTCCCCACACCACACCCGGCCGGCACCGCCGGCGGGTCCGTCGCCCGCCACCGGGGGTCGGGGGCAGCGAGCGACGGCCTGCCTTGAATCGAGGCCCGGACCCGCGAATGCCCGGACCACGCGTGCGGCACTTCGCGGGCGCCGCACCCGGGAGGCGAGCCGCGAAACACGCTCCCGGAGCCGAACGAACACCCTTTCGAACATCCGTTCTAACTACCGCAGAGACTAACACCCCCCTACGACAAAAATGCAACCTCCGGCGCGCCACGCCACCAGCTTTTTCGAACGGATGATCGACAAACCGACCGGCGTCGAGGCATGCGCCACCCTTCCACTCAGATACCCCCAGGGGGTATGGTCGACGCGACGCAAGACACGACCCGAAGACCCGACGTGAAAAGGGAGGCGTCATCCATGGATCACCACACCGGCCACGCCGGACATGGGCGGGCTTCATGGCGAGTGGCCGTCCAGGCGACCCTGCACTGCCTCACCGGCTGCGCCATCGGCGAGGTGCTCGGCATGGTGATCGGCACCGCTCTGGGCTGGTCCGCCACCCCCACCGTGGTCCTCGCGGTAGCGCTGGCGTTCGTCTTCGGTTACGCGCTGACGATGCGGCCGCTGCTGCGCGGGGGCGTCGACGTGCGTACCGCGTTGAAGCTCGCGCTCGCCGCCGACACCGTGTCGATCACCGTCATGGAGATCATCGACAACGCGGTCATGCTCGCCGTGCCCGGAGCGATGGAGGCCGGCCTGGCCCATCCACTGTTCTGGGCGTCGCTCGCTTTCGCTCTGGCGGTGGCGTTCGTGCTCACCGTGCCGGTCAACCGGTGGCTGATCACCCGGGGCAAGGGCCACGCCGCAGTCCACCAGCACCACCACTGACACCCACGACCCACCGACACCGCCGAAACCCCACGGCCCCGCACCGCCGACACCGCACCGCCGGTACCCCACGGCCCCGCACCCAGACCCACCGCCAACGCCGCCACGCCTGCCGGCCGGGATGCCCGGCCGCAGGCGTGGCGGCGGCGCTTCGCGCGGCTCATGACGACCCGCGCGGCCGGCTAGCTAGCGCATGGCCTTCATCGTGGCGATCTCCGCCCGCTGGTCGGTGACGATCTTCGCGGCCAGGGCCTTGGCCTCAGGGCTGGCACCACGAGTGGCCTCCTCCCCGGCCATCGTGATGGCGCCCTCGTGGTGGGCGATCATCATGGTGAGGAACAGTTCGTCGAACGCCGCCCCACGGGCCGCGGCCAGCTTCTTCATGTCGGCGGCCGACATCATGCCGGGCATCGACTCGTGGCCGGTGCCGTGTCCGCCGCCACCCGGGGCGGCGACGGGCTGCCCCCAGGTGGAGAGCCAGCCGGTCATGGTGGCGATCTCCGGGCCCTGTGCGGCCTCGATCGCGGTGGCGAGTTCCTTCAAGCGCGGGGTGGCGGCACGTTCACCGGCCAGCGTGGACATCTCGACGGCCTGCTGGTGGTGCACGATCATGTGCTGGGCGAACGCCACATCGGCATCGTTGAACCCGGCGCCGGGCCGGGCACTGCCACCCGGCGCCGCGGACGGGACGCCCGACGCCGCGGACGGAGCGGTCGTGTGGCCGGAGTCTCCGGAGTGTCCGCCGGAGCGGTCTCCGCAGGCGGCGACGGCGAGAACGAGAGTCACGGCGCCGCCCAGCAGGGCGCGGCGCGAGAGCGTACGCGTCATTCGAAAAATCGGCCTTTCACTGAAAAACGGAACGGCGGGAAGGTCACGCCCGGCACAGTCATCAACGCCTCGATCCCGGCGCAGGCGGTTCGCTCCCGGATAATTCCTTCCTTTCCGTACGGCTACGAAGGGCACCGTGGCATCCACGCGATGCCCTGCCCGGCCAGGCCGCGACGCGGCCGACGGGCATGGCGGGCGGTCCCGGCCCGGCCGTCCCGCCCAGCGTCTGGTCATCGCTCACTTCCCGTTCAGCGGCCGGAGTTCTTCCGACCCACCGTGAGATACGTGAACCACGGCCCGACCGATCGAACCCACACCCAGCCGTCCCCCAAACCCGCCACCCCACCGCCATCACACACACGCACGACGGCCCGACCGTCGGACCCACGCCCAGCCGTCGCCCGGACGTGCTTGCCGACCGCCATGAGGCACGCGTACTACGGCTGGAGTGGTCGGACGTCGGTCAGCCGGTGGAGGCCGGGCTTGGCGGCCACCGTGCACCCGTGGACGGCCACTCCCAGCCGTCGCCCAAGCCCGTACACGGACCGCCGTGAGGCGCGGAGGCTACGGCTGGTGCTCCGGGACGACGGGGAAGGGACGAGAGGAGGGGAGACGCCCATGAGGGTGAATACGATGGGCGTATGGCGACGATCGTGGTGACCGGTGGCAGTTCGGGTGTGGGCTTGGCGGCCGCGAAGCAGTTCGCCGCCCGCGGCGACGAGGTGGTCTTGGTCGGCCGGGACCCGCGGCGTCTCGCCGCCGCGGTGGCTCAGGTGAAGGCTGCCGGCGGCGGCGAGCCGGCCCATTTCCGCGCTGACTTCGAGCGGCTGGACGAGGTCCGCGCCCTGGCCGACGGGCTGCTGGCCGCCTTCCCACGGATCGACGTGCTGGCTAACAACGCGGGCGGCATGGTGGGCGATTTCCGCCGCACCGTTGACGGCTTCGAGGCCACGGTGCAGGGCAATCATCTGGCCCCGTTCCTGCTGACCAGCCTGCTGCGGGAGCGGCTCCGGGGTGCCCGGGTGGTGAACACCGCGTCCCGCGCGCATGCGCAGGGCCGTCCCGATCCGGGCGACCTGACCGGTGACGCCAGGACGTACAACGCCTGGCGGGCCTATGGGGCGAGCAAGGCGGCGAACATCCTCTTCACGGCGGAGGCCGCCCGCCGCTGGCCGGATGTGTTCAGCGTGTCGTTCCATCCGGGTGTGGTGCGCACCAACTTCGGCACCGGCAGGGTCACCCGGCTGTTCTACAAGTACGCACCTTTCCTGGTGACTCCGGAGAAGGCCGGTGAGCTGCTGGTCTGGCTGGCCACCGCGCCGGAGGCGGATGTGGTGAACGGCGGCTACTACATGGGTCACAAGCTGACCGCGCCGGCCCCGCACGCCCGGGACGCCGCACTCGCCGCCACGTTGTGGGACGCCAGCGCCAAGGCGGTCGGCCGGTAGAGGCCGGGCAGGGGGTGCAGGCTGGACAGGCAGACCGGACAGGCCGATACAGGGTGTGCCGGGCGGGCTGGACGGCGGAGCGGCGGCGGCAGAATGAGCGGATGCACAACCACCCCAACGTGATCGCGGTGCGGGACGCGCTGAAGGAAGCCGGCGCGGACGTCGCCGAGATCGTCATCCTCGACGAGGCGGTGCACACCGCGGCCCTGGCCGCGGCCGCCCTGGAGGTCGAGGTCGGCCAGATCGCCAACTCGCTGGTCTTCGACGCCGACGGTGAGCCGCTGCTGGTCCTCACCTCCGGGGCGCACCGGGTCGACACCGCCAAGGTCGCCGTGTCGCTGGGCGTCGGCAAGCTGCGCCGGGCCACCCCCGAGTTCGTCCGGCAGCACACCGGCCAGGCGATCGGCGGAGTCGCCCCGCTGGGCCATCCCCGGCCGGTGCGCACTCTCGTCGATGTCGCTCTGGAACGGTTCCCGGTGGTCTGGGCGGCCGCCGGCGTACCCCAGTCGATCTTCCCGATCACCTATGCGGACCTGGTCCGCGTGACCGCCGGAACCCCGGCGGAGGTGGCGTGACGATCGGCGGGCGGTAACGCATGACGGACGGCGGGCGGTAACGTGGCGCGATGACCGAAGATCAGGTCAGTCTGCACGTCTGGCGGGTGCCGCGCCGCGTCGTCGGCGCCGCCATGCTGCGCATGGCGTTCGGCCGCCGTCACGTCCCCGGAGTCCGTTTCGGCAAGTTTCTGGGTACGGGCACCGGCACCACCTTCGGGCCGAACGACACGGATCTGACCCGCTGGGCGGCTCTGACCGTGAGTGACCGTCCAGTGCGGTTCCCGGCCTGGGACGCGATCGCCGCGAGTCAGGTCCGCGTCGACCTGGAGCCGCTGGTCAGCCGGGGCGCGTGGTCGGGCCGCAGCCCGTTCCGGCCGACCGGCCGCAAGGTCACCGGACCGATTCTGGCGCTCACCCGGGCACGGCTGCGCCCGTCCCGCGCGCTGCGGTTCTGGACGGCGATCCCACCGGTGGCCCGGGAGCTGGCGTCCGCGCCGGGACTGCTCGCCCGGTTCGGGGTGGGTGAGGCGCCGATCGGCTGGCAGGGGACGGTCAGCGTGTGGCGCAGCACCGCGGATCTCACCGCGTTCGCGTACCGTCAGCCGGAGCATCGGGCGGCGATCGCGCGTACCCCCGCCGACCGCTGGTATGCCGAGGAGCTGTTCGCCCGTTTCGCGGTGCTCGGCCTCAGCGGCGACCGCATGGTGCTGGGCTGGACCGACGAGAACCAGGCCGAGGAGATTCGGTCGGACGACGCGGCTGAGGACTCGCCGAACGACAAGGAGCTGACGGAGCGATGAGGCTCGTAGCTTGGCAACCGGACGATCTGCTGCGCCGGCTCGACGACGTGGTGACCGTCTACGGCGAGGCGATGGGCTACCGCAAGGAGCTGTTGCAGACCCGTCGCGGCTACATCGGCTCCCACGTGCGACGGCCCGGTTTCCGTGCGGTGGCGACCCTCACGGCGGAGGGCGCGCTCGCCGGTTTCGGGTACGGCTACACGTCCGCCGCCGGCCAGTGGTGGCACGACCAGGTGCGCTCCGCCCTGGACGAGACGTCCCGCCGGCAGTGGCTGGCGGACTGTTTCGAGGTCGTCGAGCTGCATGTCAGCCCGGTCGCCCAGGGTCACGGGGTCGGCGCCCGGCAGTTGCGGGCGCTGCTGGCCATGGCCGAGGGGAAGACGGTGCTGCTGTCCACTCCGGAGGCTGACGAGCAGGCGTCCCGGGCCTGGCGGCTGTACCGGCGTTTCGGTTTCGCCGACGTGCTGCGGGACTTCCTGTTCCCCGGTGACGAGCGGGCGTTCGCGATCCTCGGCCGGGAGATCCCGCTGGCCGCCGAGAGCACACCCGGAACGGTCGGCGGCTGACGGTCTTGCGCAGGCTTCCCTGGATCGTGCTCGGCGGGCTGGTCCTGGCCCAGATCTGCTATCCGCTGACCGATGGCGAGGCGCGTGCCGGTCTCACGGTGGCGACCGTCCTGATCGGTGTCGCGCTGTCGGTCGGTCATGCGCTGCTCGACCGGGGGTCGCGGGCGGCGGCCGCGCTGGTCGGGACGGCGATGCTGGGTGGTTTCGCGGTCGAGGCGATCGGGGTGGCGACCGGTTTCCCGTTCGGCGTCTACCACTATTCGGGGCAGCTCGGGCCGAAGCTTCTCGGCGTACCGCTCATCATCCCGTTGGCCTGGACGTGGATGGCCTGGCCGGCGTGGCTGGCGGCGCTGCGGGTGGCGCGTGGCCGTTTCGCCCGCGTCGCCGTCGCCGCCTGTGGTCTCGCCGCGTGGGATCTGTTTCTCGATCCGCAGATGGTCGCCGAGGGTTACTGGCTGTGGCGGGACCCGGTGCCGGCCCTGCCCGGGGTGCCCGGCATCCCGATCGGCAACTACCTGGGCTGGCTCGGTTTCGCTCTCCTGCTGATGGCGGCTCTCTCCGCCGCCGCGGGTCGTGCCGCCCGCGCTCCGGGGCCCGGTGACGCGCCGATGCTGGCGCTCTGGCTGTGGACGTACGCCTCGTCGGTGCTCGCGCACGCCGTCTTCCTCGGCCTGCCCGCCTCCGCGGCCTGGGGTGGCGTCCTGATGGGCGCCGCGGTCCTGCCGTTGCTGCCCCGCCTGCGCCGCGCCCGCCACCAGCGTGTCCCGGCATGATCGCCTGGTCGGTGCTGGCGCCGTTGCTGGTGCTCACCGCACACACCGTGGTCAACGCGCTGTTGCTGCGCCGCCCGCGCCGCGACGTCTCGACGGCCGAGCGGGTCGCCGTGCTGCTGCCGCTGCGTAACGAGGCCGGCCGGGTCACCCCGTGCCTGCGCTCGCTGCTGGCTCAGCGCGGCGTCCCGGACATGACGATCCACGTCCTCGACGACGCTTCCACCGACGACACGGCGGCCGTCGTCCGCGCCCTCGCGGCGGAGCCCGGCGGGGAACGGGCGCGGCTGCTCTCCGGCACACCACCGGAACAGGGCTGGCTGGGCAAGCCGAACGCCTGCCGGCAGCTCGCCGACGACGCCGGTGACGCGGACGTGCTGGTCTTCGTCGACGCCGACGTGGTCCTGGAACCGGACGCGATCGCCGGGGCGGTCACGCTGCTGCGGGAGGCCGGGGTGACGCTGCTGTCCCCGTACCCGAAGATCGTCGGCGCCGGGCGGCTGGTCCAGCCGCTGCTGCAGTGGTCTTGGCTGACGTTCCTGCCGATGCGCGGCATGGAACGCTCCGCACGGCCGTCGCTGGCGGCCGCCGGCGGGCAGTGGCTGGTCCTGGACCGGGCCGGTTACCGGCGGGCCGGCGGCCACGCCGCGGTCCGCGCCGACGTCCTGGAGGACATCGGCCTGGCCCGCGCGGTGAAACGCTCGGGCGGCCGCATCGCTCTCGCCGACGGTTCCCGCCTGGCCACCTGTCACATGTACGCCTCCTGGCCCGAGTTGGCGAACGGCTACGGCAAGTCGCTGTGGGCGTCCTTCGGGTCCGCTGCCGGCGCGGCCGCCGTCGTGGGCCTTCTCCTTCTTTTGTACGCCGTGCCCGTCCTGTTCCTGGTGAGCCCGTGGCCGGCCGTGGCCCTCGTCGCCTATCTGCTCGGCGTGACCGGTCGCCTGGTCAGCGCGGCGGCGACCGGCGGCCGTGCCGTCCCGGACGCCTTCGCCCACCCGGTTTCGGTCATCTTGTTCGCCTGGCTGGTGGCGCGCTCGTTCCACATGCGACGCCACCACCGCCTCACGTGGCGTGGCCGTCCCGTGTGACCGCGTCACCACGATCGGGGCCGGTGTCGCGGCCTCTTCCGACCGTCGTGACGGTCCCGCCGGTGGCCGGCGGCTTCAGCCCGTGAGACGCGCCGCGGCCCGGAACCGGGAGATGCTCGCGCGGGAGGCACGGGACGGTCCGGCTTCGGCGGGGCGGGCTTTGCGCGTACAAATGCGGGAGGTTTCGATGGGTTTGGGCGATCATGGCGGAGACGCCGGCCGGGAGGGATGCGCGTGAGTGACATCGTGGTGATCGGCGCCGGGGTGGGCGGCCTGGCCGCCGCCGTGCGCCTGGCCGCCGCCGGGCACCGGGTGACGGTGCACGAGCGCGCCGCGGAGGCGGGCGGGAAGCTGGCGGTGTACGAGCGGGACGGCTACCGCTTCGACACCGGCCCGAGCCTGCTCACGCTGCCGCAGGTGTTCGAGGAGCTGGACCTGGGGTTGACGCCGGAGCCGCTGGACCCGGTGGTGCGGCACGTCTTCCCGGACGGGGTGGTGCTCGACTCGTCGTCCGATCATCGCGTGTTCGTGGAGCGGATCTGGTCGGTGCTGGGCGGGGACGCGGCCCGCGACTGGGACCGATTCTGGAGGCGGGCGGCGCGGATCTGGCACGCCTCGTGGGAGTCGGTGCTGCAACGGCCGGTGACGGCGGCCTCTCTGGCCCGGCTCGCCTGGCGGGTGGGTGATCTGGCGGCGATCGCACCGGGTCTGTCGTTGCGCGGGCTGGGCCGCCGCTATCTGCGCGATCCGCGGTTGCGGATGCTGCTGGACCGCTACGCCACCTACACCGGCGCCGATCCGCGTCGCGCGCCGGCGGCGCTCGCGGCGATCCCCTACGCGGAACTCGCGCACGGTGGCTGGTATCTGCCGGGCGGTCTCGGCACGATCGCCGCGGCGCTGCGCGCGCGATGCGAGGATCTCGGGGTACGGGTGGAGCTGAATTCCGAGGTCGCGGCGATCGAGGCCGACCAGAAGGTCCGCGGGGTACGGCTGGCGTCGGGCCGTTTCGTGCCGGCCGACATCGTCGTGTCGAATGTGGACGCCCTCACGCTGTACCGGGATCTGCTGCCGGCTCCCGGTCGGCTGGCCGGGCTGACCGACCGCAGTCTGGCCGGGTTTGTCCTGCTGTTGGGGGTGCGCGGCGACACCGCGGAGCTGGCCCATCACACGGTCTTCTTCCCGCGCCACTACGACGCCGAGTTCGACGCGATCTTCCCGGCGGCGGGCCGGCGGGCGCGGCCGGTGGACGACCCGGCGGTGTTCGTCACCCGGGCCGCCGATCCGGCGGTGCACCCGCAGGGACACGAGGCGTGGTTCGTGCTGGTGAACGCCCCCCGGCACGGCACCGGCCGGTCCGCTGTGGACTGGCGGCGGCCGGGTCTGGCCGGCGCGTACGCCGATCATGTGCTGGACGTGCTGGCCCGGCGCGGGCTGGACGTACGGGACCGTCTGGAGTTCACCGAGACGCGGACGCCGGCGGACCTGGCCGAGGCCGCGGGCGCGCCGGGCGGGGCGATCTACGGCACGGCAGGTGGCCTGCTGCGGCCCGGCAACCGGGGGCCGGTCGACGGATTGTTCCTGGTCGGCGGGTCGGTTCATCCGGGCGGCGGGTTGCCGATGGTGACCCTGTCGGCCCGGATCGTGGCCGACCAGATCGGCGCCGCCTGAGGCGAAGCCCGGACGGCGCCGCGCCTCAGGTCGCGGAGCGGGCGGCGAGGAACGCCTTGGCCATCGCGGAGGCGAGGTCGGCCGGGTTACGGGCGGCGATGGCCTGGCCGCCGGTGGCCTTGGCCATGTCCTGGAGCGCGTTCATGTTGGCGTCGGGTCCGTAACCGACCGCGATGACCGGAACCGGCCGTGCCGGGTCCTGGGCGGCGCCGAGCCGTTTCAGGAAGTCCTGATGGGACATCGCGAACCGGGTCCCGCCGTCGGTGCCGTCGGTGAGCACGACCACCACGGCCGGCCGGCCCGCCTGCACCTTCGGGCGCATGACGGCGATGCCGTCGAGCACGCTCTGGTAGAGCGGTGTGCCCGCGCTCGCCTGCGGGCCGTAGGCGCCGATCTTCTCGGCCAGGGCCTCTCGCCGGGACTTGCCGCCGACGTCGGCGGCGATCGGGCCGATCGAGACGACCTCGGTGTGTGCGGGGTCGCTCACCGAGCCGGCGCCGAAATACCACATGCCGATCGTGGTCTGTTCGTTGAACAGTTCGGCCGCGCTGGCGCCGGACTCGCGCAGCAGCGACGCCTTGGTGGCCGTCCCGGCGCCGATCTTCTCGTTCATCGAGCCGGAGTTGTCGATCAGCAGCAGCACCTGGAACGCCAGGCTCTGGAACTGCGCCCACTGCTTGACCGGGGCGAGCATCTCCGCCGCCGAGTCGGGCAGCCGGGCGCCGCCGGCGGTGGGCTGGGTGCGGAAGCCGGCCGCGGTGACGGCCGATTTGCTGATAGCGTCACGCAACTGCTCGGCCAGGCCCGCCTTGACACCCTTGCGGACGGCGAACGGATAGTCGGCCTCGATCTGCCCGTCGACCGGCACCGACGCGATCAGCGGGATCCGGTACCCGCCTTTCTGATAGATGGTGACCTGCTGCTCGACCACCGGGAAGACACCGACCTGGAAGGACGCGGTGACGGCGTCGGTCTGCCTGCTCATCTGGGCGATCAGGGCGGACGGGTCGGCGGCGGCCTCGGTGAGCCGGCTGCGCAGAGTGAGCGCCCGGAGCTGGGCGATGCCGGGATCCTTCGTGGTCAGCGCGGTCGCCGCGTGCACCCCGTGGACGCTGAGCAGGCCGGTGGTGGTGATCAGCGGGTCGGGCATGGTGATGACCGGGACGCGGTCCTCGGTGACGGCCTGGATGAGCCCGGCCCAGGCGGTCTTGCCGTCCTTCGCGTACTGGGCGGTGAGCGCCGCCGGCGAAGCCAGCACGATCGGTGACCAGCCGAGCGTGGCGCCCGAGGTCTGGTAGACGTGCTTGCGGTCCGCGGCGATCCTCAGCCAGGCGCTGGAAGACGGCACCCAGACGTCCGGCTGGTCCTCGGCGTCGACGGTGACGCCCGGCTCCTCGGCCCGCACCTGGATCGCCGAGCAGCGCTGCCCGGCCGGTTTGAGGGTGGCGGCGGCCTGGCTGATCACCGGCTCCATCTCGGGCGCCACGGCAACGGTGAGCTCGGGATCGGGGCAGGGGGTGACGCTGGGCTGGGTCGCCGACGCCACGGGCGCGGCGCTGGGCTGGGTGACGGGCTGGGAGGAGCCGTTGCTCATCAGCTGCCAGGCGACGCCACCGGCGACCAGGAGAACCGTGATGACCAGGCCGGCGGCCAGCAGGACACGCCCACGGGCCTGTGGCGGATCGTGCCACTCGCCGTGGTCCGGCGCGGGCAACTGCCTTGGCCACTCGTTGTCGGACATGCCACCCAGCCCGTCGTTGAGGTTGGTATCGATGCCTGCCGGATAGTAGTCCGGGTTTCATGTCCCGCAATGGTTCAGTAAACGAAGTGCCACATCACGGCACATTTGTCGGGTGTTCACGATGCCATCCGGGGCTCGGCGACAGCGATCACTATCAGTTCCCCGTCGCCGCTGAGGCCGGCCGGCTCCCGGCTCCAGCCGCCGTAGAGCTCGTCCACCCGGAACCCGGCGGCACGCAGCGACTCGCGCAGCTGGTCCTCGTCGCGGAACCGGTGCACGGCCGTGCTGGTCAGCTCCAGACCCTCGGGGAACAGGTAGTGATGGACGACGGAGTACGTCTCGCCGGGCCCGGCCTTGGCGCTCTCGGTCCACGCCTGGACCGCCGAGCCGTCGGCGAGCACGATCGACCGCTCGGTCGACTCCCTGGTCCACCGCTCCCACGGCTGGGCCGCCGGGTCCCGGCTGTCGAGGATCAGCCGCCCGTCGGTGACCAGGCACTCACGCAGGGCGCGTAGCGCGCCGGCCCACTCCTCGTCGGTCACCAGCAGCTCCGAGACGTGCCCGGTCATCAGGGCCGCGTCGAACGAGCGTGGCGGCAGGGTCTCGAACGAGCCCTCGATCCACCGGACCCGCGCGGCGCCGGGCCTGCGGCGGGCGGCGTCGAGGCTGGCGCGGGCCGGGTCGACCGCGGTCACCTCGTGACCGGCCTCGGCCACGGCGATCGCCAGGCGGCCGGTGCCGCAGCCGAGATCGAGGACCCGGGGCGCCGTGCGGTCGGCGAGGACCCTCATGAAGAAGTCGTCTTCCCAGCCCCAGATGTGTTCAGCGTCGTAGACCTCGACCAGCCGGGGATCGCGGTACTCGCCATGCCACACATCCGGAGCCTAGACGCGGCACACCCGCTTCACCACCCTATGTGGACGGTGGAATCGCGGCGCGCGGACGCCGCCTCCGGCCGGACGGCGCGTCCCCGGGCGGAGAACAAGGGCGCACGTTCACAACGCGCGGACGCCGAAGGGCAGCCGTCCCGAGGCGATGTGCTCGATCACCACCTCGCGCAGGGCGGCGGCCGCGTGCGGCAGCACCGCGCCCCGGCGATGGGCCAGCGCGATGGTGCGCCGCATGCCGGGCGGCGCCAGGGGCGTCGCCCGCAGCAGGGGCCGGTTGGCCAGCACCATGCTCGGCACCAGCGCCACCCCGAGACCGGCCTCGACGAAGGCGAGCACGGCGTCCATCTCGCCGCCCTCGACGGCGAACTTGGGCGTGAAACCGGCCCGCTCACAGGCGTGCAGGGTGACGTCGCGAATGTCGTAACCGTCGCGGAACATCACCATCGGGGTGTGCCGCAGCTCGATCAGGTCGAGCTGACGGGCCACGGTCGGCGGCGGGCCGGAGGCGACCGAGGCCACCACGAGACTCTCCCGGAGCACCTCGGTGATCTCCAGGGCCGGGTCGACGCCCTGCTCGGGGTGGACGATGAGGGCCAGGTCGAGGGCGTGGGCGAGCAGGCCGTCGATCAGGTCCTGGGAGCTGCCCTCGCTGATGTGCAGCTGGATCTCGGGATGCTCGTCGCGGTAATCGCGGAGCACCGCCGGAACCAGGGAGGAGCACAGGCTCGGGGTGGCGCCCAGGCGGACCTCGCCACGGCGCAGGCCGACGATGTCGGCGACCGCGTCCCGGGCCGCGTCCGCGTCCGCGATCATGCGCTGAGCCAGCGGGAGGAGTATCTCCCCAGCTACCGTCAGGGTGACCCCACCGCGGATGCGCTCGAAGAGCGGCGCGCCGAGCGAGGCTTCCAGGGTGTGAATCTGCTTACTCAAGGTCGGCTGCGAAACGCCCGTTTCGTCAGCCGCTTGGGTGAAATGTCGGGTCTCAGCCACCGCTACGAAGTATCGGAGTTGTTGCAGCTGCACCGTAATAGCTTATCGCTATGGAGACCGGCCTCATCATGCATTAGACGAATCGCCAGAGGCTTTCTACCTTTCAGGTTGTGGCGGTAGACACGACTTCATCCAAGGCTTCCAAGCCGGCGGGCGCGGCAACGCCCGCTCCGGCGGCAAAGAAGCAGCGACCCTCATCAGTCGCCCTTAAATTGATCATGGCGGCCAGCGGCACGCTGCTGGTCCTCTTCCTCTTCGCGCACGCGGCGGGCAACCTCAAGATCTTCGTCGGTGAGGCCGACTTCGATCACTACGCGCACTGGCTGCGCGAGATCGGCGTCCCGCTCCTGCCGTCCGGCTGGTTCCTCTGGATCCAGCGGTTCGGCATGCTGCTCGCGATCGGTCTGCACATCTGGGCGGCCACCGTGCTGACCATCCGCGCCAAGAAGGCCCGGCCGGTCAAGTACTCGCACCGACCGAAGATCCAGGGCAGTTACGCGGCGCGCACCATGCGCTGGGGCGGCGTGATCATCGCGCTCTTCGTGATCTACCACATCCTCGACCTGACCACCGGGCACCTGAACCCGGTCGGTGGCGACACGGAGCCTTCCGCCCGGGTGATCGCGGACTTCGCGCCGTCGCACTGGTACGTGACCCTCTTCTACGTCGTCGCCGTGGTGGCCGTCGGCTTCCATCTGCGGCACGGCATCTGGAGCGCGGTCCGCACGATGGGCCAGCAGACGTCGAAGGGTGAGCGCCGTGCCAAGGCGATCGCGCTGGCGCTCTCGGTGATCCTGGTCGCGATGTACCTCTCGGTGCCGTTCGCGGTCACGCTCGGATTGGTGGGTTGATCATGACTACTGACTTCTGGACCGAGGGCGAACCGGTCGTCGACAAGGCCGCTCCGGACGGGCCGGTCGAGACCCGCTGGGAACGCCGCAAGTTCAACGCCAAGCTGGTCAACCCGGCGAACCGCCGGAAGCTGACCGTGATCATCGTCGGCACCGGCCTGGCCGGCGGCTCGGCCGCGGCGACCCTGGCCGAGGCCGGTTACCAGGTCAAGTCGTACTGCTACCAGGACAGCCCCCGGCGGGCGCACTCGATCGCCGCGCAGGGTGGCATCAACGCCGCGAAGAACTACCGCAACGACGGCGACTCCGTCTACCGGCTGTTCTACGACACGGTCAAGGGCGGCGACTTCCGCGCCCGCGAGTCCAACGTCTACCGGCTCGCCCAGGTGTCGGTGAACATCATCGACCAGTGTGTGGCGCAGGGCGTCCCGTTCGCCCGCGAGTACGGCGGCCTGCTCGACAACCGCTCGTTCGGTGGCACCCAGGTGTCCCGGACGTTCTACGCCCGCGGCCAGACGGGCCAGCAGCTGCTGCTCGGCGCGTACCAGGCGCTGGAGCGGCAGATCGGCCTCGGCAACGTCGAGATGAACGCCCGGCACGAGATGCTCGAGCTGATCATCGTGGACGGCAAGGCCCGCGGCATCGTCGTGCGGGACATGGTCACCGGCGAGATCAGCACCGAGTTCGCCGACGCCGTGGTGCTCGCCTCCGGTGGCTACGGCAACGTCTTCTTCCTGTCGACCAACGCCAAGGGCTGCAACGTCACGGCGTCGTGGCGGGCGCACCGCAAGGGCGCGCTGTTCGCGAACCCCTGCTACACGCAGATCCACCCGACCTGCATCCCGGAGTCCGGCTCGCACCAGTCGAAGCTGACCCTGATGTCGGAGTCGCTGCGTAACGACGGCCGGGTCTGGGTGCCGAAGGCGCAGAAGGACACCCGCCGCGCCGCCGACATCCCCGAGGACGAGCGCGACTACTACCTGGAGCGCATCTACCCCTCGTTCGGCAACCTGGTTCCCCGTGACATCGCGTCGCGTGCCGCCAAGAACGTCTGCGACGAGGGCCGCGGTGTCGGCCCCGGTGGCCTGGGCGTCTACCTGGACTTCGCGGACGCGATCAACCGGCTGGGCCGCAAGGCGGTCGAGGCCAAGTACGGCAACCTCTTCGAGATGTACGAGCGGATCACCGGCGAGGACCCGTACGAGACGCCGATGCGCATCTACCCCGCCGTGCACTACACGATGGGCGGCCTCTGGGTCGACTACGACCTGCAGTCGACGATCCCCGGCCTGTTCGTGGTCGGCGAGGCGAACTTCTCCGACCACGGCGCCAACCGGCTCGGCGCGTCCGCGCTGATGCAGGGTCTGGCCGACGGTTACTTCGTGCTGCCGAACACGATCAGCAACTACCTCGCGGCCGGCCCCTTCCCCAAGGTCACCGCGTCGGACGCGCCGGTCGTCGAGGCCCGCAAGCAGGTCGAGGACCGGATCGAGAAGTTCCTGTCGATCAACGGCGACCGGACGGTGGACTCGTTCCACCGCGAGCTCGGCCAGATCATGTGGGAATACTGCGGCATGGAGCGCTCCGAAGAGGGCCTGACCAAGGCGATCGGCCTGATCCGGGCTCTCAAGGAGGAGTTCTGGACCCGGGTGAAGGTGCCGGGCAAGGGCGAGGAGCTCAACCAGAACCTGGAGAAGGCTGGCCGGGTCGCCGACTTCATCGAGCTCGGCGAGCTGATGTGCATCGACGCGCTGCACCGCCGCGAGTCCTGCGGCGGCCACTTCCGGGCTGAATCGCAGACCCCGGACGGTGAGGCGCTGCGTCACGACGACGAGTTCAGCTACGCCGCGGCGTGGGAGTACTTCGGCGCCGACGGCCGGCCCACCCTGCACAAGGAAGACCTCAACTTCGAGTACGTCCACCCGAGCACGCGGAGCTACAAGTAATGGACATCAAGGTCAGGGTGTGGCGTCAATCCGGCCCCTCGGCCGGCGGGAAGATGGTCACCTACGACGTGAAGGGGATCTCCCCCGACGCGTCGTTCCTCGAGATGATCGACGTCCTCAACGAGACGCTGATCCTCAATGGTGACGACCCGATCGCGTTCGACCACGACTGCCGCGAGGGCATCTGCGGCGCGTGCAGCATGGTCATCAACGGTGTGGCGCACGGCCCGGAGAAGGCCACCACCACCTGCCAGCTGCACATGCGCAAGTTCTCCGACGGCGACGTGATCGACGTCGAGCCGTGGCGCGCCGCCGCCTTCCCGGTCATCAAGGACCTGGTCGTCGACCGCTCCGCCTTCGACAAGATCATCCAGGCCGGTGGCTACATCACCGTGCCGACCGGCACCGCCCCGGACGCCCACGCCACGCCGGTGCCGAAGAAGGATGCCGACGCCGCGTTCGAAGCGGCCACCTGCATCGGCTGCGGCGCCTGCGTGGCGGCCTGCCCGAACGGCTCGTCGATGCTGTTCACCGCCGCGAAGATCACTCACCTCGGCCTGATGCCCCAGGGCCAGCCCGAGCGCGACAGCCGCGTCATCGACATGCTGCAGGCGCAGGACGACGCCGGCTTCGGCGGCTGCACCAACGCCGGCGAGTGCACCACGGTCTGCCCGAAGGGCATCCCGCTGAGCCTCATCGGCCGCCTCAACAGCGACTACCGCAAGGCGATCACCAAGCGCTGACCCTTCACTTCCGGCGGTGGGCCACAGCGTGGTGGCCCACCACCGGGACAGCTCCAGATGCCCGGCACAATGGCGTGCCGGGCATCCGGCTTTCCCGTGTCTTTTCTCTGGTACGCCGTGGGCCGCGCCCCACCGGCCCCACCGGGCCGTCGCCCCGGGGTGAGCGGTCAGGCGGACAGGACCTGGGCGATCGCGAGGGTGTGCTGGTACTCGCGCCAGTGAGCGAGCTTGCCGTCGCGGGTGCGAAGCACGCCGATGAACGGCGCCGCGGCGGTCACCCCGGTGTGGACGTGGGTGCCGACGAGTTCGTACTCGACGACGATCACGTCCGGGTCGGCGGTCACGTGGACGGTCACGTGGCGGCAGTCGCCGAACCGGACCGGGAACGACGCGTGGCCGGCCTCCGTATAGGCGATGACCTGCTCCTTCCCCTCGGTGCGGACCGGTTGCCCGGGCGCGGCGAACGGCGCCTCGAGCACCACGTCGCCGGCGAGCACGGCGGGGTCGAAAGTGCTCTGGTCCGCCAGCCATCGAGCACGCATCAGGGCGAAGATCTCGGTCGGTGTCACGGCGATACCTCCTCGGCTAAGCTGAGTCGGCACTCAACTTCAACCGACAATAGTGAGTGGAGACTCAACTTGCCAGTGGATCCGCCGCTGCGCGCCGACGCCCAGCGCAACCGGGCACGCATCCTGGACGCCGCGGAGGCGGTCTTCTCCGAGCTCGGGGCGGGCGCGTCGACCGAGGAGGTGGCACGCCGGGCGGGCGTCGCCATCGGCACGGTGTTCCGCCACTTCCCCACCAAGGACGACCTGCTGGCCGCGATCATGAAACGGCTGCTGGCCCGGCTGGCCGCATCGGCCGGGCGGCTCGGCGGCCCGGACGGGCTGTTCGAGTTCTTCACCGGCATGGTCGCCGAGGCCGCCGGCATCCGGGCCGTCGTCGATCTGCTGGCCCGGGGCGGCACGGACATCCGGCTGCCGGACGCGGTCGGGCCGCTCACCGCGGCGGTGGGCGAGCTGCTCGGTCAGGCACAGGAGGCCGGCACGGTCTCTGACGGCGTCCGGCTGCCCGAGGTGATGGCGTTGCTGGTCAGCGTCAGCCAGGGGGCGCTGTACGGCGGATGGGACGCGGAGCTGCGCACCCGTACCCTCGCGGTGGTCTTCGCGGGCTTGAAACAGCGTTCCTGAGCCGCCGCGCCCTCAGGGCCGCCTCAACGCGCGCGAAGCCGCCCGGAGAACCAGCCGGGGTCGACCTTCAGCCGCCGAGGCCGGCGTACAGGAACGTGGTGAGGGTTTCGATCATCTCGTCCTCGCCGGAGGCGGGGATGGCGCCGGTGAACCAGGCGGCGGCGACGGCCGAGATCGTGGTGGTGAAGAGCGACGCCGCGACCAGGGGATCACCGTGCAGATCGAGGCCGGCGAGATGGCCGGCGATGTGGCGCAGGTCGGGCTCCAGCATCTCCCGGGAGCGCCGCGCGAACTCCTCGTCGACGATGGCGGCCTGGTGGAGCGCGGACATGACCGCCCGGTGCCCCCGGTAGAAGTTCCAGTAGACGGCGACATGCCAGCGGACCGCCTCACGGTCGCGGAAGTCGTCGAGATGACCGGCCAGCTCCGCGCTCGCGTCACCCTCGGCGAGCAGGTCGGCGAGCAGCGCCTCGAGCAGTTTCTCCTTGCTCGTGAAGTGCTTGTAGAACGAGCCGGTGGCGCGCCCCGCCTCCGCCGTGATGTCGGTGATCTTGGTGTTCAGATAGCCCACCCGCTCGAACACCCGGATCGCGGCCGCCTTCAGCTCCGCCTCGGTCTGTGCAGCCTGCTGCCTACGTGCGCCGACGACCACCGCTCATCCCCCTCCCGCCTTGACGGAGGTTATCAGCGACCCTATGGTGAATTCATGTTCACTGAATCTGGATTCACCGTAATTGCCGGCGCCGGGCCCACCGGCCTCACCCTCGCCCGCCAGCTCGGCCGGCACGGGGTGCCCTACCGGATCGTGGAGAGATCGCCGCGGCCGTTCGACGGATCTCGCGGCAAAGGACTCCAGCCGCGCACCCTCGAGGTCCTCGACGACCTCGGGCTGATCTCGCGGTTCCTCGACGCCGGCGGCGAATACCCCGCGCTGCGGGCGCACCTGCCCGGCGGCGGCACACACGACTTCCGGCTCGACGAGCCGCGTGAGGCGACGCCCGCGGTGCCGTACCCGAACATGCTGATGGTTCCGCAGTGGCGCACCTCCGCCCTGCTGGCCGAGGGCGTCCCGGTGGAGTTCGGCGTGGGCCTCACCGGCCTCACCCCGACAGACGACGGCGTACGGGTCACGCTGGACACCGGCGAGACCGTCGACGCGCGTTACGTGGTCGGCGCGGACGGCGGCGGCAGCACGGTCCGCAAGCTGCTCGGGATCGGCTTCGAGGGCGAGACCCACGAGGAGGAGCGGATGCTCATCGCCGACGTCAGACTCCGCGGCCTCGACCGGGGCCACTGGCACGTGTGGCCGTCCGGGGAGCGGTCGTTCCGGCTCGGGCTGTGCCCGCTGCCCGGCACCGACTGGTTCCAGCTCACCGCGCCACCGTCCACGATGTCCGCCGCCGAACTCGTCGCATCGGTGGATCCGTCGATCACGGTCACCGAGGTGGGTTGGACATCGGAGTTCCGGGCCAACATCCGGATGGCGTCCCGGTTCCGGGCCGGCGACGTCTTCCTCGCCGGCGACGCCGCCCATGTGCACCCACCGGCCGGCGGGCAAGGACTGAACACCGGTATCCAGGACGCCTACAACCTGGGCTGGAAGATCGCCACCGGGAACTCCGCCGTTCTCGACACCTACGAGGAGGAACGCCTGCCGGTCGCGGCATCGGTCCTGGGCGTCAGCAGCCACCTGCACCGGCGCCACGTCGAAGGCGCCGAGGACGCCATGCGCCGCGACGACCCCGTCCTGCGGCAGCTCTCCCTGAACTATCGGGGCGCCGCCCTGGCTCGCGACCACCGCCCACGGCCGGGTCTGGTCCAGGCCGGTGACCGGGCGCCCGACGCGCCGCTCTCCGCCGGGCGGGCCGGTGATGTGCCGCTCTCCGCCGGGCGGGTCTTCGATCTGCTGCGCGGGGCGCACGCCACCCTGCTCGCCTTCCACTGGTCCGAGACGCTGCCCGAACTCCCGGTCCCCGTCCATCACGTCTCCGAGGCGGCCTCGGCCTATGACGTGACCGGACCGGCCCTGTTCCTGATCCGGCCGGACAACTACATCGGCTGCGTCACGCACGAACCGGCCGACGTCCTCGACTACCTCAAGCAGATCACTCCCTGACCCCGGTCTCCTTCGACGGAGGCGAGGACCTGCCCGGGAGGCGCCGGCGGGAGGCCACGGCAACGAGAAGGACGACAGCCGCACCGGCCAGCAGCGGAACCCGGTCGCCGAGGGCGACGAGGGCCGCGCCGAGCGGGATGGTCAGCGCCAGCGGGCCGAACATCGCCGTGTTGCCGGTGGCCGCGACCCGGCCCAACCGGTGCTCCGGGGTGCCGGTCTGGATCGCGGTTACCGCCGCGACCAGCGCCCACGGCAGCCCGGCCCCGGCCAGCACGCTCCCGGCGACCATCATCGGCCACCAGGGCAGGGACCAGGCCACGCATGCGGCCGCGAAGACCACCGCGCCCAGCCCCGCCACCCGGGCGGCCGGCATCCGGGCCAGCAACCGGCCCACCAGCAGCCCGGCGACGATCGAGCCGGCGCCCTGTGCGCTGGAGAGGAAACCCAGATGGGTGGCGGGCAGGCGCAGACCGTCGACCAGCCGGGACAGGACGGCGGCGTTGGTGAGGCCGGACACGGCGATCGCCACCGTCGCGAGCAGCACCGGCGTGCGCAGCGGCTCCCGGGCCAGCGCGACCAGCCCGGTGCGCACGCCGGCCCATCCCAGGCTCACCCGCTCGCTCCCGTCTGCCGCACGCGCCTCGCCCACGCCGTCCCCGCCCACGCCGTCCCCGCCCACGCCGTCGCTGCTCAGGCCCTCGCCGCCCAGGCGGAGCAGCGCGTACAGGACGCCGCTCGCCAGTGGCAGGGCGGCGCAGAGCAGGACCACCGGCACCGGGCCGGACCACGCGTAGAGGGCCGCCCCGGCGAGCGGCGCCAGCAGTTTCATGCCCTCCTGCGCGCTCGACCGCCACCCGTTGACGTCACCGAGCAGGCGGGCCGGCAGGGCGGCGGGCAACAGCGCCGTCTCCCCGGCGTCCACGAGCACATAGCCGACGCCCCGCACCAGCAGCACCACGTAGATCAGCCAGGCGTCCTCCGGCGCGTCGACCGTGAGCAGGCTGAGCAGCGCCAGCCCGAGGGAGAGTTCGGCGGTGATCAACAGGGCGCGGCGGGGGAAGCGGTCGACCAGGGCGCCCAGCCAGGGCGCGGCCAGGCTGGGCGCATAGATGCCGAGGGCGGCGAGCGCCGCCAGACCGGCGTTGCCGGTCAGATCGAGGATCCAGATGCCGGCGGCGAGGGTCATGGCGGTGCCACCGAAACCGGACAGGACCGAGATGAGTACGAACAGGGCAGCGTTCCACCCTGTGCCGCGTCTGGCCGGCGCCCTGACCGCCGCAGAGTTCTGTCGCATGTCGCACCCCTATCGCCCGACTAAAGACTTGAGTGATGAGGACTCATATCTTGGATGTCGGCACGGCCCGCGTCAACTGATGACGAACGCCTCCCGCAACCGCTCCACGGCCGTTCGCAGCTCCGCGGGCAGGGACGGCGCCTCCGGCCCGGCCAGATCGCCGAGGACGGCGGCGACCAGGTCGTAGAGAGCGCCGGCCGGAGCATCGCCGGCGGCGGCGAGCGTTTCCCGGACCAGGGCGGCGCGGGTGAAGCGACCGTCCCAGCGCCGGTCCGCGCCGATCCTGCGGTGCAGGTCGATCGACCTCTTGCGCAGTTCGGGGACGCCGGGACCGTACCCCCGATCGAGTTCTCGCCGATGCGGCAGCGAGGCGCGCTCGGACGCCTGGGCCAGCCGTGCGCGGCGCTGCTCCGCCGCCTGGCGGCTCGCGAGGCCGAGTGCGGCGGCGATCTCCGTCCAGGTCGCGCCGCCGCGCCGGGCGCGGTCGATCAGTTCCAGTTCCTCCGCGTCGAGCCGGGCCCGGCGAACCCGGATCGCGCGCAGTTCTTCCCACTCAGGCACGGTCACTACTCTAGTAGTTGTCAACCATACGTTGACAACCGAAGCTCGATGCCGTCGAGCAAGCGAGCCAGGCCTTCCACGGCGACGAGGGCCTGCTGCCTGGGTCGCCTCCGCCGCGAGCGCCTGGCTCGGCTGGACTGTCCCGCTGCTGCTCGCCGAGTGGTGGTGGGAACGTGACCGCGCCCGCCGGCCCGCGGCCCGGCCGCGCCCGGCCACCACCGGCGACCGCGACCCGGTCACCGTCGCCTGATCACATCCGGCCATGGCGGACGATCCGCCGTGAGGCACGCCCCGTCCTGAGATCACCTCCCGATCGGCGTGACAGGGCCGCCGCCGGCGAAACCGGCCGCCTCCGGGGAAAGCAAGAGGCGGCCGGCGGGTCCCCGTGAAACCCGCCGACCGCCCGTTCAGGGAAGCCCTGCTGCCGTGTCCCCAGCCGTCGGCGGGATCGGAAAGTGTCAACCGGAGGGACCTCAGGCGAGGGAGGCCGTCCAGACCGGGGCGAACGGCTTCACGCGCAGCGGCATGCGGGCCTCGGCCGGGGTGCGGTCGCGCTTGCGGTTGTTGCAGCGCCCGCAGGCCGCGACGGTGTTCAGCCATTCGTTGCGGCCGCCGCGCGAGCGGGGCAGCACGTGGTCGATGGTCGAGGCGGCCTCGCCGCAGTAGGCGCACCTCCGCCCGTCGCGCACCAGCACCCCGGCCCGCGACCACGCCGGACCGCGGCCCCGCCGCCACCGCGTCACCACGTAGGACACCAGTCGCACCACGGTCGGCACCGGGTAGACCCCGATCCGGTTGTCCTGCTGGGCCTCGTGCACCACGGCGACCTGACGGAACAGCATCCGGATCGCGTGCCGGAGGCTGACCCGGTGCAGCGGTCCGCAGTCGGCATTGAGAACCAGAACCGCACTCATTTCGTCACCCCCCGGAAAATCATTTGCACAAGACGAATCCACAGCTCAGGGACGTTCCTGACCCGGCGGATCCGCTGAAGAAAAAATAGGCCCGACATCGATCACCGACAACCGAATAAACCGTCACCGAAACGCCGGGCACGCGGCGGCAGCGCCGACAGGGCGAAGAAGCGCCGACCGGTCAGCGGAGGGCGGCGCGGACCGCGGCGGCCAACTGGATCAGGCCGATGACCTGCAGGATCAGCCAGATCGCGACGGCGACGGTGAGCACCGGAACCGTCCAGCCGGGCGAGACGAAAGCCGCGAGCGGCGCGAGGATCAGCCCGGTGACGGTCACCGCGACCCTGGCCGGGCGCTCACCGACGGTGACTGTCCCGATGTCGGGCATTCCCGCGACCGCCGCACGGGCCCGGAGGTACTCGTGCAGCCAACTCGCCGCTCCCGCGATGACCACCAGCCAGCCGGGCACCCCGGCCAGCCAGAAGGCGGCCAGCCAGGCGGCCTCTCCGATGCGGTCGGCGACCGAGTCGTAGACGAACCCGCCGCGGGTGACGCGGCCGGTGATCACCGCGACGGCGCCGTCGAGGCCGTCGGCGGCGGCGGCGAGGAGCACCAGCACGGCGCCGCCCGCGAGGCCGGGCACGCCGGCCGGCGCCGCGAGCGGCACGGCCAGGCACAACAGCAGCCCGGCGAGGGTCACCGCGACCGGTGCGACACCCTTACGGCCGAGCCAGGACCCGATCTCGTACGCGCCACGCACCCATCCCCGGACCAGCGGCGAGGCCCGGCGCGGATCGAAGCCGCCGTGCAGCCCGGACCACGCGGTGGCGTACTCGTCCCAGGTCACGGCGCCACCCGGAGTATGATGCCGGGCCGGCGGGGTGCGCGGGCGGGCCGGGTCGCCATCGACTGCGGAAGATCTGCGCGAGACCGGTCAGGCCACGGCCGCGATCTCGGCGGGGGCCAGGTGCTGCCAGACCTCGCGGGTCGCGGTGGAGCGGTTGAGGGTGATGAAGTGGATGCCGGGGATCCCCTCGGCGAGCAGGCGGGCGCACATCTCGGCGCACGTCTCGATGCCGAGGGCGCGGACCGCCTCCTCGTCGCCGGCGAGCTGTTCGAAGCGGCTCAGCAGGGCGGGCGGGAAGGGCGCCCCGGAGAGCTGCACCGAGCGTTCGATCGTCGCCATCCGGGTGACGGGCATGACACCGGGCAGGATCGGGGTGTCGCACCCGGCCGCGGCGACCCGGTCACGCAGGCGCAGGTAGTCGTCGGCGTCGAAGAACATCTGGGTGATCGCGAAGTCGGCGCCGGCCCGGCACTTGCGCACGAAAGCCTGGGTGTCGCTCTCGACGTCCGCGGAGCGGGGGTGCTTGTAGGGGAAGGCGGCCACGCCGACGCTGAAATCCCCGGACTCGCGGATCAGCCGCACCAGGTCCTCGGCGTAGAGGACGCCGTCGGGGTGCCGGACCCACGCGCCGGTGGGGTCGCCGGGCGGGTCGCCGCGGACGGCGAGAATGTTGCTGATGCCCGCGCCTGCGAGGCGCCCGATGACGTTGCGGAGCTCGGCGACCGAGTGGTCGACCGCGGTCAGGTGGGCCATCGGCAGCAGGGTGGTCTCGCCCGCGACCCGCTCGGTGACGGCGACGGTGGTGTCCCGGGTGGTGCCGCCCGCGCCGTAGGTGATCGAGACGAAGCTGGGGCGCAGCGACTCCAGCTCGCGGATCGCCTGCCAGAGCAGCTGTTCCCCGGCCGGAGTCTTGGGCGGGAAGAACTCGAACGAGAACGTCGGCGCCGGACCGCGGACCAGATCACCGACGGACGGGGTGCCGGGAAGCCGGGAGGGAAGACCAAGAGCCACACCGGAACTCTACCGGCCCGGCAGCCCCGATTGATCCGGCCGGACGGCCGGGACCCGGCCGTCGGTCAGTGCTGTTTCCGCGTCACTGATACAGCACTGACCGCCGGCTGGAGGGCCACCGGGGGACGGGACCGGCTGAACCGGGTGATCTGGCCGGGCGAGGCCGCCCGGCACCGGATAGCGTCTTCCGCGTGACGATTCCTCCGCTCGAGCGGGCCGGTCTGCGGCCGCGTGTCGACAAGGCGCTCTCCGGTTTCCTCGCCACCGCGCGCGAGCACCTGCTGGAGATCGACTCGGCGCTGGCCGGTGTGGCCGACACGGTGTCGGCGTTCGTGCTCGGCGGTGGCAAGCGACTGCGGCCGGCGTTCGCCTACTGGGGTTTCCGGGGAGCGGGCGGCCCGGATTCGGACGAGGTGGTGGCGGCCGTCTCGGCGCTGGAACTGGTGCAGGCGAGCGCGCTGATCCATGACGACCTGATGGACCGGTCGGACACGCGGCGCGGCGAACCGTCGGTGCACCGCCGGTTCGAGGTGCTGCACACCGCCGAGGGGTGGCGCGGTGGCGCGGCCGGGTTCGGTGACTCGGCGGCGGTGCTCCTCGGCGACCTGGCCATGGTCTGGTCGGACGAGCTGCTGCACACGTCGGGGATGGGCCTGGCCGAGCTGGCACGGGCGCGGCCGGTCTTCGACCGGATGCGGACCGAGGTGACGGTCGGGCAGTACCTGGACGTGCTGACCCAGGCGACCGGTGACACGTCGCTGGAGCGGGCCGGCAAGGTGGCACGGTTCAAGTCCGCGAAGTACACGGTGGAGCGGCCCCTGCTGCTGGGTGCGGCGCTCGCCGGCGCCGGGCCGGAGATCCTCGCCTCGTACACGGCGTTCGGCCTGCCTCTCGGTGAGGCGTTCCAGATGCGCGACGACGTACTGGGCGTCTTCGGGGATCCGGTGCAAACCGGTAAGCCGGCCGGCGACGACCTGCGCGAGGGAAAGCGGACCTATCTGGTGGCGGCCGCGTTCGGAGCGCTGGGCGAGGCCGGGCGGGCGGAGTTGGACGCCGCACTCGGCGATCCGGGGCTCGACGACGCGGGGGTGGAGCGGCTGCGGGCGATCATCCGGGACTCCGGAGCGCTGGCCGCCACCGAGGCCCGGATCGACACGCTGAACACCGAGGCGCTGACCGCTCTGGCGGAGGCGCCGATCGACGACGAGGCGCGCGCGGTGCTGCGGGCGCTCGCCGACGCGGCGACCCGCCGGACGGTCTGACCAGCCGATGTGTGCGTGAGATCCGGGCGTGGAGCGCGCCCGGATCCCACCCGCGCGTCAGAAGCCGAGCGCCTGCGCGCGCCGTTTCGCCTCGCGGGCCCGGTCGCCGCCGAGGGCGATCGCGGCGTTGCCGCCGAGGCTCTCGTCCGGTTCGTAGAGCCACCGGAGGGCTTCTTCGTCGTTGTACCCGGCGTCATGAAGCAGGTTGAGCACACCGGGTAGGTGCTTGAGCACGGTCTCGTTGGCCACCAGTTCGGCGGGCACCACGCGGACGCCGTCCCTGCGCACCGCGAGGAGCGAGCCGTCGCGGATGTACTGGTGCACCTTGCTGATCGGCACGCCGAGCATTTCGGACACATCCGGCAGGTTGATCCAGCCGGAGGGGCCGGTGGTTACGGGTTCGGTCACCGGTACAGGGTGCCAGACCAGAGCGGAGAACAGTTGATGAGCCTGTGGCGCAACGTCCGAGGCGAGATGGCCGGCGCATGGCGGTCGATCTGTTACGACCTGGGCCGCCGCCCGGCCGAGCGGGATCCGGGGCCGGACGTCACTTCGACGGGATTGAACACGTTCCCGGGGTCACTGGTCGACCTGCCGGCCGGGCCACCGGAGACGGACGCCCGGCCTCCACGGCGATTTGTCGCTGTTACCGCCTTCTGCGCACTCGCCGCGTGCGGCGCGGCCGGTTCGTACATCGTGGCGACCACGGCCTTCGCCGGGCGGATGAGCGACACCACGGTCGCCGCGGCGGCGCCGCCGGGAGGGCACGAGGCGCAGGACGAGGCGATCCGCGGCGGAATGGCGGGCATGGGCCGGGTGCCGCAGACGCCGGGGAGGCAGCGCGCCGTCCCCACGCCCACGGTGACGGCGACGAGCGGGGCCGTCGGTGTGGCGGTCCCGCCGCAGGCCACGGCGACCCGGTCCGCCGCCAGAGCCGGCACGGGCCGCACCGCGGGCGGCACCACCAAACCGGTCACGGTCGATCCCGAATGCCACTGCGAGACGCCGCCGGTGCCGACGCCCACCGCACCGTCCGACCCGTCCGCCTCGGCGTCCGTTTCCGCCTCCCCGGCGGCGAGCGACTCACCCTCGCCGAGCACGAGCGAGTCGCTCTCCCCCGCCCCGGACGGCATCGCCCCGAGCGCGGACAGTGACCGACATCACCGCAGGCACCGTCGCTGACAAAAGCGTAATATCCGTTTTGCGGATCCGTATGACGTCAATCGGCGCTGGTCACACGCGTTTGCGTACCCGTTTGGACTCAGCTGTGACATCCTGGGTCGCCCTCACTGGAAAGACACATACACTTCACGCCGATGGACACCACAGTCGCCGATACGTTGATCGGCACAACGATTGACGGGCGCTACCGGATCACCGGTCGCGTCGCCCGTGGTGGCATGGCGACCGTCTACCGGGCCACCGACGAGCGGCTGGAGCGCACCGTCGCTCTGAAGATCATCCACCCGTCGCAGGCCACCAACGTCCACTTCGTCGATCGGTTCACCGACGAGGCCAAGACGATCGCCCGCCTGACCCACCCGAACGTCGTGGCGGTCTACGACCAGGGCCGCCACCAGGGTCTCCCCTACCTGGTGATGGAGTTCGTGCAGGGCCGCACCCTGCGTGACCTGCTGGCCCAGCGCACCCGGCTGAGCCCGGTCGAGGCCTTGGCGATCCTGGAGCAGATGCTCGCCGCGATCGCCGCCGCGCACCGCGCCGGCCTGGTGCACCGCGACGTCAAGCCGGAGAACGTGCTGGTCGCCGAGGCGCCCAGCGGCGGCACGGCCGATCTGGTCGACGCGGTGGTCAAGGTGGCCGATTTCGGTCTGGCCCGGGCCATCGAGGCCAGCACGGTCGACGACACCGGCCAGCTGATGGCGACGGTGGCCTACGTGGCTCCCGAGCTTGTGCAGAACGGGCAGGCCGACGCCCGCACCGACGTCTACTCGGCCGGCATCGTGCTCTTCGAGATGCTCACCGGCCGGGTGCCCTACGACGGCGCCGAGCCGATCGAGGTGGCCTGGCAGCACGTCGACAACGACGTCCCGGTGCCCTCGTCGATCGTCCCCGGCCTGCCCGCGATCCTGGACCGGCTCGTCGCCCGGGCCACCCGGCGTGATCCGGGTTCCCGTCCGACCGACGCCGGCGGGCTGCTGACCGAGGTGCAGACCGCCCGCGACGGCCTCGGCGTCGCGCACGCGGAGGCCGCGACCGCGATGATGCGCCCGGTCCCCGGTGTGCCCGGCAGCACCGACGCGACGAGGATCGTCCCGGCCATCCCGTCGGCCGACGCCACCGCGCTGGTGCCGGCGGTCCCGGCCGGCACCTACCAGTCGTCACATCGGCCGTCCTGGGCCCGGCTGCCGGAGCAGGGCAACAGCCGTAACGCTCCGTACCGCCAGGTCGCCGCCCCGCCCGTGGGCGGGGGCGGCTTCTTCTCCGACCGTCGCCGTCTCGTGCTGACGTCTCTGGTCGCCGTGATGGCCGTGGTCGTCCTCGGCAGCGCCTGGTGGGTGACGATGGGCCGCTACACCGAGGCGCCCACGCTGCTCACGATGAGCCAGGATCAGGCCACCCAGCTCGCCAAGCAGCAGGGCTTCGACATCCTCGTCGGCGAGAGCAAGTTCGATCTCAACGAGCCCATCGTGCCCAAGGGCTCGGTCCTCGAACAGAGCCCCGGCCCGCAGGAGAAGATCGTCAAGGGTGACAAGATCACCGTCATCCTGTCGCTCGGCCCCGAGGTGCACGCGGTTCCTGAGCTGGAGGGTCAGGAGCTGACCTTCGCCAAGGCCCAGCTGGAGTCGCTCAAGCTCGTGGTGAAACAGGGCAAGGGCTTGTACAGCGACACCGCCCCCGAGGGCGTGGTCCTCTCCACCGATCCCAAGGCCGGCACCGAGCTGAAGCCCGGTGACACCGTGACGCTCGTGCTGAGCAAGGGCAAGGCCCCGATCACCATCCCCGACCTGGTCGGCGAGAACGTCAACAACGCCCGCACGATCCTCGCTCAGCGTGGCCTGAAAGCCGCCGAACAGTCCCAGGAGAGCAACGAGCCGGCCGACACCGTGCTGGCCCAGTCGCCCAAGGCGGGCACCGGCGTGGAGAAGAACGCCCAGGTCACCCTCACGGTGAGCAAGGGTCCCGCACAGATCACCCTGCCCGACGTGACCAACCAGCCGTGCACCCAGGCGGCGGCGGCGCTCCAGCAACTGGGAGTCCAGGTCCAGACGAACGGTGACCCGAACCAGACAACCCGGCAGATGAACCCGGGCCCGGGAAGCCAGGTCGCCCCGCAGAGCGTGGTCCAGTTGGTGTGTTTCTTTTGATCAGGCGGATCGGCTCACACACGAAGACGTCGGGCGGGCTGGCCAAGGCCGCCCTCCCCTACGTCGACGCCGCGGGTTCGGAGACCCTCCAGGTGTACGTCTCCAACTCCCGCGGCTGGGCTCTGCCCGCCGGTGACCCGAAACAGGACACCCTGTTCCGGGACGGCATCGGTGAGCGCGGCCTGCCCGCCTACATCCACGCGTCGCTGCTGGTCAACCTCGGCTCACCGACCGAACTGACGGTCGAGCGGTCGGTGGCCACGCTGGAGCACGCCCTTCAGCGCGGTAAGGCGATCGGCGCGACCGCCGTCGTCTATCACGCCGGCAGCGCGGTCGACGAGGAGCACGGCGAGAAGGCGCTGCACCAGCTCCGCGAGGCGCTGCTGCCGCTGCTGGACCGGGCGGCCGCCGAGGGACTGCCGAGACTGCTGGTCGAGCCGAGCGCCGGTGGCGGCCGCAGCCTGGCGTCGAAGGTGCAGGACCTGGCGCCCTACCTCGCGGCCGTCGAAGGCCACCCCTGGCTGGGCGTCTGCTTCGACACCTGCCACGCCTGGGCGGCCGGGCACGACCTGGCCACTCCCGGTGGCATGACGGAGACGCTGGACGCCCTGGTCGCGGCGGCCGGGCCGGGCCGGCTCCAGCTGATCCACGCGAACGACTCGAAGGACGAGTGCGGCTCCACCAGGGACCGGCACGAGACGATCGGCAAGGGCCTGATCGGCGCGAAACCGTTCGCCGAGCTGTTCGCCCATCCGGCCACCGCCGGGGTGCCGGTGATCGTGGAGACGCCGACGGTCGGGCACGAGGGCCACGCCGCCGACATCGAGCTGCTCAAGAGCCTGCGAGAGGGCTTGCCGGAGGGCTTGCCAGAAGCTCCCGGAGCCGAAGCGCGGGCTCCTCGCTGATCGGGGTGCGCAACACCTCGACCCGGTGAACCAGCCGGGGCGCCGTGATCGGCACCCCGGCCAGGCCGGGTTGGCGGGCCACGATCGCGGCAGGCAGCACCGCCAGCCCGTGCCCGGCCGCGATCAAGCCGGTCAGCACCGTGACCTCGGCGCCGTCGTAACGCAGGCCGGTCCGCAGCCCGTCGACGGGGAGCCGGGTGTACGGCGCGACCGCGGGCGCGTCGATCCAGTAGGCGTCCGCCAGATCGCCCAGATCGAGGCCGCCGCGCCGGGCGAGCGGGTGACCCGCCGGGACCGCCACCACGGCCGGGCTCACGGCCACGGAGACCGCGCCGGCCTCGGGCAGCGGCAGCGGGTCGCTGGGCGCCACGAAGCCGTCGACCAGCCCGAGGTCGATCTCTCCGGCGGCCGCGGCGGCGACGATCCGGTCCCGGTCGGCGACCAGGACGCGGCAGTCCAGCCGGGCCGCATCGGCGCGGAGCCGGGTCAGCGCCGTGGCCACCGGGGACGACCAAGCGAGTGGGGTGAGCCCGAGGATCAGACGGCCGGGCGGCGAGTCGGCGCGGGCCACGTCGGCCCGGGCCGCGGCGAGCCGGGCCAGGATCAGCGTGGCGTGCCGGCGCAGGCGCTCGCCGGCCGAGGTGAGGGCGACCGGGCGGCGGGTCAGCAGGACGGTGCCGAGGTCGGCCTCCAGGACGGCGATCTGCTGGGAGACGGCCGACTGGGTGTAGCTGAGCCGCTGCGCGGCGGCGGAGAACGAGCCGGTCTCGGCGACCGCGATGAAGGTACGTAGCAGGTGCGGGTCCACATCAGCAATGCTAATGCCGTGGTCACTTCTGATCGTTGGACGTGATGTCCGCCAGCCGAAAGGATGGTCGCATGAAGACGATCGCCCTGGTCGGAGACCGCTCACCGGCCGTCCGCGCGCACACCCGCATCCCGGTCCTGCTCGACGTCCTCCGGGACGACGAGGACCTGGACGTCTACTGGATCCCGACTCCGGACGCCGAGGACCCGGCGGCCCTGGACGGGTTCGACGGAATCTGGCTGGTGCCGGGCAGCCCGTACCGCAGCATCGAAGGAGCCGTGACGGCCGCGCGGACCGCCCGCACCGGCGGTGTGCCGTTCCTCGGCACCTGCGGTGGCTTCCAGCACGCCATGCTGGAGTTCGCCCGCAACGTGTGCGGTTTCAGCGGCGCCCGGCACGCCGAGTACGGGCCGGCCGGCGACGACGAGCTGATCGTGCCGCTGGCCTGCTCACTGGCCGGGCACGAGGCCGCGGTCGATCTGGCCCCCGGCTCGCTCGCCGAACGACTGCTCGGCGCCGCCCGGACCGTCGAGCGTTACCACTGCAGTTACGGTCTCGACACCGCCCACCTCGGTCTGCTGGCCGAGCACGGGATGCGGTTCACCGGCCACGACGACACCGGCGCGGTGCGGGCGGCCGAACTCCCCGGCCACCCGTTCTTCCTGGCCACCCTCTTCCAGCCGGAACTCGCCGGCGACGGCACGGACCCGCACCCGCTGATCCGCGGCTTCGTCCACGCCGCCGCCCGCCGGGCCGCCGGTCACCTCGCGGTGTAGCCGGACGCGGCGGCCGTGGCGGAAGACCGCTGCCGCCGGCCGGCGACGGTCAGGTCAGCAGTTCGGAGAGCACGTCGATGGCCTGGTCCATGGCGGCGTCGTCGAGGTCCAGGTGGGTGACGAGCCGCGCGACGCGCGGCAGCATCGCCGCGATCAGCACACCCCGCTCGGCGGCGCGGGCGGCCAGCGTCGGCGCGTCCAGGTCCGATTTCGACAGATCCAGCGGTACGAGGTTCGTCCGCACCTTCTCCGGATCGACCACCCCGAACGGGGCGAGGGCCTCGGCGATGATGCGGGCCCGCTCATGGTCCTCGGTGAGCCGCCGCAGGTGGTGATCGAGGGCGTACCGGCCGGCGGCGGCGAGGATGCCCGCCTGCCGCATGCCGCCGCCCATCCGTTTGCGGATCACCCGGGCCCTGGCGATCCTCTCCCGGCTGCCGACGACGAGGGAGCCGACCGGCGCACCGAGCCCCTTGGAGAGGCAGACCGAGAGGGTGTCGAACAGGGCGCCGTACTCGGCCAGGCTCACCCCGTCGGCGATGTGCGCGTGCCAGATCCGGGCGCCGTCGCAGTGCAGCGTCACACCGCTCGTGTCGGCGACCGCACGCAGATCCTGGAGTGTGGAGAGCGGGATCACCCCGCCGCCGCCGAGGTTGTGGGTCTGCTCGACGGCGATCGCCGCGGTCGGCACCGACGGGAAGCCGCGCGGGCGGATCATCCCGGCGATCCGCTCGGCGTCCAGGGCGGCGCCGTCGGAACCCCAGGTGCGGGTGGAGATGCCGCCGAGCATGGCGGCGGCGCCGAGCTCATAGGTGACCACGTGCGCGTCGGCCCCGGCCAGCAACTCGCCGCCGGGCGGGACGACGAGTTGCAGGGCGATCTGGTTGGCCATCGTGCCGGACGGGGCGAACAGCGCCGCCTCGTGCCCGAAGAGATCCGCGACGTGAGCCTCGAGCGCGTTGACCGTCGGGTCGTCGCCGAAGACGTCGTCGCCGACGGCCGCGCGGGCCATCGCCGCCCGCATCCCCTTGGTGGGGCGGGTGACGGTGTCCGACCGCAGATCAGCCACGAAGCATCTCGGCGACGAGGAACGCCAGCTCCAAGCTCTGCTGGGTGTTCAAGCGCGGGTCGCAGGCCGTCTCGTAACGGCCCGGCAGGTCGAGGTCCTCGATGCCCTGGGCGCCGCCGAGGCACTCGGTGACGTCCTCGCCGGTCAGCTCGACGTGGATGCCGCCCGGGTGGGTGCCGAGCCCGCGGTGCACCTCGAAATAGCCGAGCACCTCGTCGACGACCCGGTCGAAGTGGCGGGTCTTGTAGCCGTTCGACGACTCGTGGGTGTTGCCGTGCATCGGGTCGCACTGCCAGACGACCTTGGCGCCGGTGGCGTTGACCTTCTCCACGATCGTCGGCAGGACGTCGCGGACCTTGCCGTTGCCCATCCGGCTGATCAGGGTGAGCCGGCCGGGGATGTTGTCGGGGTTCAGCTTCTCGCACAGCTCGATCGCGGTCGAAGGCTCCGTGCCCGGACCGATCTTCACACCGATCGGGTTGGCGATGCGGCTGATGAAGTCGATGTGCGCGTGGTCGAGCTGGCGGGTCCGCTCGCCGATCCACAGGAAGTGGCCGCTCAGCCCGTACGCCCGGCCGTCGGAGACGCGGGTGAGCGCCCGGTCGTACTCCAGGGCGAGGGCCTCGTGCGAGCAGTACAGGCTGACGGTGCGCAGCGCCTCGCTGTCGGTCATGCCGCAGGCGCGGATGAAGTCGAGGGCGCGGTCGATCTCGCGGGCGATCGCCTCGTAACGCTCGCCGGCCGGGGAGGCGCGGACGAAGTCCTTGTTCCAGTCGTGCAGGCCGTGCAGGTCGGCCAGGCCGCCGGAGAGGTAGGCGCGGAGCATGTTCATGGCGGCGGCCGAGTTCGCGTACGCCCGGATCATGCGCTGCGGGTCGGCGACCCGGGCCGCCTCGTCGGCCTCCAGCGAGTTGATCATGTCGCCGCGGTAGGCCGCCAGGCCGAGCGAGTCGGTCGGCGCGGAGCGGGGTTTGGTGTACTGCCCGGCGACCCGGGCGACCTTGACCACCGGCATCGACGCGCCGTAGGTGAGCACGACCGCCATCTGCAGCAGCGTGCGGGCGTTGGCCAGCAGGTGGCTCTCGGTGTTGTCGGCGAAGGTCTCGGCGCAGTCACCGCCCTGGAGCAGGAACGCGCGGCCCTCGCAGACCTCGGCGAGCCGGTGCCGGAGTTGGTCGACCTCGTAGGGCGCGACGATCGACGGCACGTTGTCAAGGACCTTGCAGACCTCGGCGACCTCGCCCATGTCCGCCCAGGGCGGCATCTGCACGCGCGGCAGGCTGCGCCAGCGGTCGAGGCCGAGAGCGGAGTCCTCGGCGGAGTCGGTGGACGGGCGGGACGTCTGGAGAGCCGGGTTGCCCACCCCGGGGTGACTGAGCTGATGCCACTCGCGGCGCATATCGGAAAGCCTACGGAAGAGGGGCACCGGGGCTGCGCCCGGTGCCCCTCTTCTCACAGGGTGACTACAGATTGCCCTTGATGGCGGTGATCAGCTCACCGTTGGTGGTGTCACCGGAGAGCTCCCAGAAGAACGCGCCGCCGAGACCCTGGTTCTTCGCGTAGGTCATCTTGCCGGCGATGGTCGACGGGGTGTCGTAGCTCCACCAGTTGTTGCCGCAGAAGGCGTAGGCGGTGCCGCCGACCGTACCGGTGGGCGGGCACTTGGTCTTGAGGACCTTGTAGTCCTCGATGCCCGCCTCGTAGGTGCCGGCCGCGGCGCCCGTCGCGGAGCCGCCCGGCGCCGCCTGGGTGACCCCGGTCCAGCCGCGGCCGTAGAAGCCGATGCCGAGCAGGATCTTGCTGGCCGGAACGCCCTTGCTCTTGAGCTTCTGCACGGCGGCGTCGGAGTTGAAGCCGGCCTGCGGGATGCCCGGGTACGAGGTCAGCGGCGAGTGCGGGGCGGTCGGGCCCTGCGCGGCGAAGGCGCCGAAGTAGTCGTACGTCATCGGGAAGACCTTGTCGAGCTTCGCGATGCCGGCCGCGTAGTCGGCCACGTCGAGCTTGCCGCCGTTGCTGCCGTCGGCGGAGATCGCCGAGGTGATCAGGTTGTTGCCGCCGAACTTGGTGCGCAGCGCCGAGATCACGTTGGCGTACGCGGCCGGGCCGCTGGTGTCACAGGTGAGACCGCAGGCGTTCGGGTACTCCCAGTCGACGTCGATGCCGTCGAACACGTCGGCCCAGCGCGGGTCCTCGACCAGGCGGTGGCAGGAGTCGGCGAACGCGGCCGGGTTCTTGGCGGCGTCGCTGAAGCCGCCGGACCAGGTCCAGCCGCCCATCGAGTAGATCACCTTGAGGTGCGGGTACTTCGCCTTCAGCTTGCGGAGCTGGTTGAACGAGCCACGCAGCGGCTGGTCCCAGGTGTCCGCGACGCCGTCGACGCTCTCCGCGGCGGTGTAGGCCTTCTCATAGTCGGCGTACGAGTCACCGATGCTGCACTTGCCGCCGGTGGTGTTGCCGAAGGCGTACAGGATGTGGGTCAGCTTCGCGGCGGAGCCGGACGTGTCGATGTTCTTCACGTGGTAGCCGCGGCCGTAGACGCCCCACTCGGCGAAGTAGCCGACGACCCACTTGTCGCCCGTGGTGGGCGGGGTGGTGGGCGGCGTGGTCGGCGGGGTGGTGGGCGGGGTCGTCGGCGGAGTGGTCGGCGGCGTCGTGGGAGGCGTGGTGCCGCCCTCACACACACCGCTGTCGGCCCAGACGGCCCACTGGGTGCTGTTGGTCGCCGGGGACTCGTTCTGGGTCCACCACTTGGCGGTGTAGTTGTGACCGGCCTGCGAGGCGACGTTGCCCTTGACGTAGACGGCGCTCGAGGACCAGGGGGTGGCACAGGCGGCGGCGGCGGACGCCTGGGTGATCGGAACGGCGACGCCGGCCGCCAGAACGATCACGCCGGCGATCAGCGCCCGACGGGGGGTTGTACGCAACGGATGTCTCCTCAAACAGTTAGGAAACTTTCCAATGAGAGGGATGAGGAGACGGTAGTCACATCGATTAACAACAGTCAAGCAACGTGAAGACCTTTAAGGTCTCTTTAACATCGCGACGCTGGATACGACGGGGTGCAATCGGGCGGACACACCCAGTAGTCTTCCCGTCATGACCATCTTCGACGTCAGCATTGGCGCCCTCACCGGTGGCGCGACCGAATTGGACCGTTACCGCGGGTCGGTCGTCCTGGTGGTCAATGTGGCCTCACGCTGCGGCCTGACCCCGCAGTACTCCGGATTGCAAAGCCTCTACGAGACCTACCGCGACCGCGGCCTGGTGCTGGTGGGCGTGCCGTGCGACCAGTTCGCCGGCCAGGAGCCCGGCACCGCCGACGAGATCGACGAGTTCTGCCGGGTGAACTACGGCGTGACCTTCCCCGTGACCGAGAAAGTCGAGGTCAACGGCTCCGGCCGGCACCCGCTCTACCGCGAGCTGGTCGGTGACGGCGACGACATCCAGTGGAACTTCGAGAAGTTCGTCGTCGCCCCCGACGGCACCGTGGCGGCCCGCTTCGCCCCGGGCACCACACCGGATGACGCCGAGCTGGTCGCGACGATCGAGAAGCTGCTGCCCCGCGGATGAGCATCCACGTGATCGGGGTCGACGCGTACGCGCTCGGCTGGGTCGGCGTCGAGTTGCGCGACGGCGCCTTCGGGCGCGCCGTCCTGGCGGCCACCCTCTACGAGATCGTCGCCGGCAGCTCGGGCGCCGCCGTGATCGGCGTGGACATCCCCCTCGGCATGCTGCCGGACCGCTGGCGGGCCGCCGACACCCTCGCCGCCGACCAGCTCGGCCCGCGCCGGGGCAGCGTCTTCCGGGTGCCGCCGCGGCCGGTGTGGCAGGAACCCGACTTCGCCTCCGCCAACCGGGTCTGCCGCGAGCTGACCGGGGCCGGCCTGAGCCGGCAGTCCTGGGCCCTGCGGCCCAAGCTGCTGGAAGCGAACGCGATCTGGGAACGGCACCCGAAACTGCTCTTCGAGGCTCACCCGGAAGTGTCGTTCCGCACCATGGCGGGCGAACCCCTGCCGTGGGCGAAGAAGACGTGGAGCGGCCAGGCCCGGCGCCGCGAGCTGCTCGCCCGCAACGGCATCGTCCTGCCCGACAAGCTCGGCCCGGCCGGTCAGGCGCCGCCGGACGACATCCTCGACGCGGCCGCCGTCGCCTGGACCGCCCACCGCGTCGCCACCGGCACCGCGCTCAGCCACCCCAGCCCACCCGAGGAGGAGAACGGCAGCCGGATCGCCATCTGGTACTAAAAAAAACCGCCTGCTCGGTACGGCCAGCGGCAGACAACCGCACCAGAGCCGTCCCCTGGCTCCCGCGCGGCGCCCGCCCGGCGAACGGCCCCGGCGCGCCTCTCGGGCTGATCGGCGGGGCTACTTCGCCTGGGCGGCGATCTCCCGGGCACGGTCGCGGGCCGCCTCCAAGGCGCTCGCCAGGGCCGCGCGGACCCCGTGGTTCTCCATCTCCCGGAGCGCCGCGGCCGTGGTGCCGGCCGGCGAGGTGACCGCCTCACGGAGCTGGACCGGGTGCTCACCGGAGTCACGCAGCATGGCCGCCGAGCCGACCGCGGTCTGCACGATCAGCTCCTGCGCCGTCCGGCGCGGCAGCCCGAGCAGCACACCCGCCTCGATCATGGCTTCGACCATCAGATAGAAGTAGGCCGGACCGGACCCGGAGAGGGCCGTGACCGCGTCCTGCTGGTACTCCGGAACCCGGACCGTCGAGCCCAGCGGCCGGAACATCGACTCCGCGAGGGCCACGTGCTCGTCGGTGGCGTGCGGGCCCGGGGAGATCGCGCTCATCGCCTCGCCGACCATGGCCGGCGTGTTGGTCATCACCCGCACCACCGGGGTGCCCTCGGGCAGCCGGGCGGCGAAGAAGCTGGTGGGCAGGCCGGCGCAGAGCGAGACGACGAGCTTGCCCGCGGTGACTCCCGGGGCGATCTCGTCGAGCAGCGCGGCGCAGTCCTGCGGCTTGACCCCGACCGCCACGATGTCGGCGCGCGTGACCGCCTCGGCGTTGCCGGTGACCGTCACGCCGTACCGCTCGGCCAGCTCGGCGGCGCGCGCCGCACGCCGGGCGGTCACCAGCAGGTGGCCGGCCGGGTGACCGGACCGCAGCAGGCCGGAGAGGACGAGTTCACCCATCTTGCCGGCCCCGAGGACGGCGACGGTGTGCTGGGACAACGCGGACTCCTCGATGGAAGACGAAATGCCGGGAGCGGTTCACCGCTCCCGGCATCGCAACGGTGGATCAGCTGCCGAAGAAGACCTCGGCCTCTTCGTAGCGCTCGAGCGGAACGGTCTTCAGCTCGCCGGTGCCCTCGATCAGCGGGACGCGGACGATGTCCGTGCCGCGCAGCGCCATCATCTTGCCGAAGTCGCCCTCGTGGACGGCGTCGATGGCCTGCAGGCCGAAGCGGGTGGAGAGGACCCGGTCGAACGCGGTGGGGGTGCCACCACGCTGGATGTGACCGAGGACGACCGTGCGGGCCTCCTTGCCGGTCTTCTCCTCGAGCTGCTCGGCGAGCCACTGGCCGATGCCGCCGAGGCGGACGTGGCCGAAGTTGTCGAGCTCCTGGTTGTGCAGCACCATCTGGCCGTCGAGCGGCTGGGCGCCCTCGGCGACGACGACGATCGGCGCGTACTCCACCTGGAAACGCTTGGTCACGTAGGTCGCGACCTGCTCGACGTCGAACTGGCGCTCCGGCAGCAGGATGACGTTGGCGCCACCGGCGAGGCCGGCGTGCAGCGCGATCCAGCCGGCGTGGCGGCCCATGACCTCGACGACCAGCGTGCGGTGGTGCGACTCGGCGGTGGTGTGCAGCCGGTCGATGGCCTCCATCGCGATGTTGACCGCGGTGTCGAAGCCGAAGGTGTAGTCGGTGGCGTTCAGGTCGTTGTCGATGGTCTTCGGCACGCCGACCACGTTGACGCCCAGGTCGTACAGCTTGGTCGCGACGCCGAGGGTGTCCTCGCCGCCGATCGCGACCAGAGCGTCGACGCCCTGCTCGGCCAGGTTGGCCTTGATCTTCTCGACACCGCCGTCGATCTTGAACGGGTTGGTGCGGGAGGAGCCCAGGATGGTGCCGCCGCGCGGCAGGATGCCACGCACCTCCGCGATGCCCAGCGGCTTCGTCAGACCCTCCAGCGGGCCCTTCCAGCCGTCGCGGAAACCGACGAACTCGTGACCGTAAGCGGACACGCCCTTACGGACGACGGCACGGATGACCGCGTTGAGACCGGGGCAGTCGCCGCCACCGGTGAGCACGCCGATACGCATGATTCTTCCCCCTGGATCGGGTAGCGAGATGCGGATAGCCCGTCAGGCCCCAGGGACGATCTCGTCGGCAGCGTTGCCGGTCCGGGGCGGGTCCGCAACCGCACTCTAGTCGCCGCCCCGGACCCGCCGGAACGCGGCCCACTAAAGCCTGACGGTTTCGTTCTCGCCAGCGTCCGGCGTCTTTCCGGTAACGGCGGCCTTGGCGTACCCCAGAAGGGTGGTGATCTTCGAACTGTGCGCCGCCTCCCAGTACTCCGCGCTCTCCGCGTGCACCTTGACCAGCGTCAGGTTCGGCGTCTCCAGCCCGTCCGGGAACCACGCCTTGAGGAACGGGTTCCACAGCCGCTCGGCCTGCGCCCGGTCGTCGACCCGCGCGGCCGCGCCCGAGATCGAGATCCAGTTGTGGTGCTTCGCGTCGCTGAACGCCACGTTCACCTGCGGATGCAGGCCGATCTGCTGGACCAGGTCGGAGTCGGCGTAGGTGAAGAACCACAGGTCCCCGTCGAACTCGACGTCCTGCACCGCCATCGGGCGGCTGACGTGCTTACCGTTATCGGTCATCGTGGTGAGCATCGCGATCTTCGCGTCCGCCACCATCGCCTTGACCTTCTCGCGTTGCTCCTGCTCCGTCGCGGTCATGTCGGCTCCTCACTTCCGGTTCGGTCTCCGCCTACCTTTCCTCTCGGCGACCCCTCAAACCTTCAAGATCAACATCAGGCGAGGTACGAGCCAGAGCCGCAGTTCGGACCAGACCAGCAGCACAGGTCAGACCGCCGCCACAGGTCAGACCGCCGCCACAGGTCAGACCGCCGCCACAGGTCAGACCGCCGGCACAGATCACCGCCGCCACAGATCAGACCGTCGGTACAGGTCAACCCGGGATTCGACGGCGAACTCGGCCTCGACCGCCCTCATGCCGCGGTTGGACTGGCTGCTGAGCCTGCTGAGCCGTAGTACTGGGCCGAACGGCAGGGGCCGAACGGCTGTACTGGCCAAAACGACAGTCCTGAGCCGAGCAGCAGTACTGGGCTGAACGGCAGTACTGGGCTGAACGGCAGTACTGGCCAGCACGGCGATACGGATCAGAGCCCCGATTCGGGGTCAGTGCGGCGGTTCCAGAGCGCGGAGCGACTCCGCACCCGTCCGAGCGCCACCGGAACCACGGTCGAGTCCCGGCCCCGCTCGGGTGGACGGCCGAGGACCTCGCAGCAGCGCAGCACTTGGAGACGCCGCCCTGGACCATGCCGACGTGCGACTCGCCCGCCCGACCAACCCCAGTCAACGCGCCACCAGACCACCCCACCAACCACAGCCAACACGCGCCGACCACCCCAACCAACCACGACGCGACCACCCCAGTAACCGCGACCAACGGGAGCCCACCCCACCGCGCCCGCCCCGCTGACGGGCAGCAAAGTGGTCCTTGACCGACAGTTACGGTCAAGCGGCAGTGCCTGCCCGACACCCGGTTCGACCGGGCGCCGCCGGCCCGATCGCCGACGCCCGAGCCGCCCAAGACCTGCAAGCCACCCGACCCGCCCGAGCCCAGCGAACCCAGCGAGCCCAGCGAGCCCAGCGAGCCCAGCGAGCCGCCCAGACCGCCAGAGCACAGCGAACCGCCCAAGACCTGCAAGCCGCCCGAGCGCCCGAGCCGCCCGAGCCCAGCGAACCGCCCAAGCCGTGCGAGCCGTAGCTATGAGGTCGTATGGCAGTCGGAGAACAGGTCCACGCTACGGCTGAACCGCCCCAGCCCAGCTCACCTCCGAGCCCGGCCGTAGCGCACGCGTGTTTGGAGGGTGTGGTGGGGCGGCTGAGCTACGGCTGGGGAAGCGCCTCTGCAACGGCGCGAACACGACAGCAACCTCGCGCCCGCTGGCTTCCCAGGTCAGTTGATCTGCTGGCCGTGCGGAAGCGCTGCCCCAGGTCCGTTTTGACCGAAGGTACGCACGGCCAGCAGATCAACAACTGGCCAGCGCGGCCATTGCTCCAGGTTCCCCGCAGTTCGCGCCGCAGAAGATTCGCCGCGACTCACACCCCAACAAAACCTGAGCAATCAGGCGAGCGAGCCACCGTTCCAGATGACCAGCGCATCAACATCACAGTCCCCCACCACCCACCACAACCCGGCCCCTGTGATCTTGAAGAGCTAGCCACCGTTCCGGGTGGTTAAGGCATCAACATCGCAGCGCCTGCCACATCCATCACAACCCTGCCCCGTGATCTTGGAGAGTCGGCCACCGCTCCGGGTGGCTAGGGCATCAACATCACAGCGCCCCCGCCCCACCACCCCAGCCCACCCCAGCGACCTTGAAGAGTCGGCCACCGCCCCGGGCGACTGGGGCATCAACATCGCAGCGCCCACCACCACCACCACCACCGGTGACCTTGGAGAGTCGGCCACCGCTCCGGGTGGCTAGGGCATCAACATCACAGCGCCCCAGCCCCACCACCCCAGCCCCGATGACCTTGACGAGCCGGCCACCGCTTCGGGTGGTTTGGGACATCAAGGTGGCGGGGTGGCCGGTGACCAAGGGCTCAGCCCGGTGGTCGCGCTGCGGTCCTGTGCCGGAAATGGTCGCGTCGTAGGACCGGAAGATGTGGTTGCGGTTGGGGAGGGCCTGGCCGTACGAGATCGGATGGTTGGCGATCACCGCCCACTTGCCGTCTCCCGCGTGATCTTGCCGGAGAGAGGTGTGGCGTCGGAAGTTGGAACGCGATGCGGCCATGCGGGTAGGCAGTTATCCGGCCATGCAGCCCTCCGACCCAGCGGCCCACCCAACCATCCGGGCTATCCGACCATCCGGGCTATCCGGCCATCCGGAGATCGCTGGCGTCGAGGTATCCCGGGCGCTCGGGGATCCGGGCGCTCGGGGATCCGGGCGCTCGGGATCCGGGCATGCTGCATGCGCATGCGGCGAGGTGCTTCGGGCGGCGGCGAAACGGGCGTCGGCGATGGTGGGCCGTTCATCGGTGAGGACTCGCGGACGGCGGTGACACGGCTCGCGGTGAGTCGTGTCGAGAGGGGTGTACGGCAACGCGCCCCGCACCGGGAACCGGGCGGGGCGCGGACTGCGTCAAGGTGGCGCGGCCGTCAGTGGGCCATGGCGGGCGGGGCGTCGGGGTCGACGTCGAGCGGGCCGGTGCGGAAGAGCACCGCGGCGACGACCGCCGCGAGCACGAAGAAGCCGGCCGACCACCAGAAGACCGTGTGGTAGCTCTCCAGGGCGGCCTGCGCCTGGACCAGCGGGGACGGCGTCTTGCCGGTCATGTAGTCCTCGGCGGCGCTGGCGGCGAAGGAGCTGAGCAGGGCGGTGCCGATGGAGCCGCCGATCTGCTGAACCGTGTTGATCATCGCGGAGGCGACGCCGGCGTCGCGGTGTTCGACGCCCGAGGTGGCGGCGTTCTGCGTGGGCGCGAAGACCAGGCCCAGGCCGAGACCGATGATGATCAGGCCGGGGAGGACGTCGGCGGCGTAGGTGGAGTCCAGTTCGAGGCGGGTCAGCAGGGTCATGCCGGCGGCCGCGATCAGGGCGCCGACCGGGACCAGCGGGCGCGGGCCGATCTTCGGGGCGAGCATCGACCCGGCGGTGGTGGCGGTGAGGATGACCGCGCCGAGCATCGGCAGGAAGGCCAGGCCGGTCTCCACCGGGGTGAACTGCAGGATCGCGACCAGGTAGTAGGTGAGGAACAGGAAGATGCCGAACATGCCGGCGCCGGCGATCGCGATGGAGGCGTAGGAGCCGCCGCGGTTGCGGTCCAGGACGACGCGGAGCGGCAGCAGCGGGTGGGCGGCCTTGCGCTCGATGAGCACGAACGCGGTGAGCAGCACCACGCCGGCGACGATCGGGCCGAGGGTCATGACGTCGGTCCAGCCGTCGGTCTCCGCGTTGGCGAGACCGAACACCAGGGCGACCAGGCCGGCGACGGCGGTGATCGTGCCGGGGATGTCGATCTTCCCGTGGGCGGGCACGGGCTCGTCGCGCAGCTTGGTGAAGGCGCCGAGCACGGCCACGGCGGCGATCACCAGGTTGACGTAGAGGCACCAGCGCCAGGAGACGTACTCGGTGAGGACGCCGCCGAGCAGCAGGCCGATGCCGCCGCCGGCGCCGGAGATGGCGCCGAAGATGCCGAACGCCTTGCCGCGCTCGGCGGGCTCGGTGAACGTCGTGGAGAGCAGCGACAGCGCGGCGGGCGCCAGAGCGGCGCCGAAGACGCCCTGCAGGGCGCGGGCGACGATCAGCAGTTCCAGGTTCTGGGCGGCGCCGCCGAGGGCCGACGCCAGGGCGAAACCGATCAGGCCGATGACGAACATCCGCTTGCGGCCGAAGAAGTCGGAGAGCCGGCCGCCGAGCAGCAGCAGGCTGCCGAAGGCGAGAGCGTAACCGGTCACCACCCACTGCCGGCCGTGGTCGTCGAAGCCGAGGTCGGCCTGGGCGGTGGGCAGCGCGATGTTCACGATCGTGGCGTCCAGCACCACCATCAGCTGGGCCAGAGCCAGCACCACGAGCGCCCACCAACGCCCTGACTCACGTTCCGTGGGCCGTGGCCGATCAACAAGGGTGCTGCTCATGTGCGGGGCTCCCGAAAGCTAAGTTGAGGACTCTCCTCCACATCGGCAGGCTAGCAGTGGAAGTTGAGGAGTTCTCTCCACTTGACTGTAGGCTTGGCCACATGCCCCTTCGCCGCGACGCCCAACGCAACCGCGAGCGGATCCTCCTCGCCGCGCGGGAGGTCTTCGCCGCCCGCGGTTTCGCGGCCACCCTCGACGACGTGGCGCATCACGCCGGGGTCGGAGTCGGCACGGTCTACCGCCGCTTCCCGACCAAGGAGGCGCTGATCGAGGCGATCTTCACCGACCGGCTGGAGGATCTCGTCACCCTCGCCGAGGAGTCGCTCGCCGCGGCGTCGGCATGGGACGGGCTGACCACGTTCCTGCGCACGTCGGCGCGATGGCACGCCGGCGACCGCGGCCTCCGCGACGCCGCGTTGAGCATGGACGACACACATTTCGTACGGGCCGGCGAACAACTCTCGCCGCTGCTGGAGCAGATCACCGCCCGAGCGCACGCCGAAGGCACGCTCCGCCCGGACGCGGGGTTCCATGACTTCCCGATCATCATGGCGATGGTGACCGAGATGGCACAGCACAGCGAAGGGTGCCGGCCCGGCCTCTACGAGCGTTATCTGGAACTGATGATCGACGGCCTGCGGGCCCGGCCCGGCAACGGCCCACTGGGAGCCGAGCCGGCCGAGGCCGACATCCGGGCCGTCATGCGGGAGTGCGTGCCCCCGCTCAAGCCTTCGCGGTCATAGCGTTCCAGCGGGCCAGGTTGTGCCGCGCGTCGACCAGGGCGTCGTGCCGGCCGGCCATCTCGGGCAGGTGCGGGCGGCCCAGGTCGTCCCACCGCTGGCGCAGATCCTTGGTGAAACGCGGGATCTCCCGGGGCAGAGCCGGCATCGCGCCCCACAACTGGGCCAGCGCCACGTGGTCGTAGGCCGCGTACCACGCCCAGAGCTCCATCTGCTCGCCCCGGCCGCGGAGCGGCTCGGACAGGAACTCGTGAAGGTCGTCACGGATGCGCTCGCGGCTGCGCCACGCCTTGTCGGAGGGTGAGGGAAGTTTGTCCA
The DNA here is from genome assembly GCF_030009775.1 of Actinoplanes sandaracinus. Taxonomy (GTDB): domain Bacteria; phylum Actinomycetota; class Actinomycetes; order Mycobacteriales; family Micromonosporaceae; genus Actinoplanes; species Actinoplanes sandaracinus. Next base: position 70,467 of record NZ_JASCTH010000003.1, read on the forward strand.
GGACGTTGCGGCGCACCCAGGGCACGGCTCGGGAGTCGTCGAACTCGGTGCTGACCGCGTAGAACTCGCGGCCGAACTCGTCGACGACCCCGATCGAGACCAGGTCGACGATCCGCCCGTCCTCGATGAACTCGCAGTCATAGAAATAGCGATATACCATCGCCGCCCATCCTCGCCCATCGTCATCCGGGCATGGACGTCAGGGCCTCCCTGACCGCGCCGTCATCATCCGGGCATCGACTCCAGAGCCTCTCTGGCCGCGCCGAGCGCCGCCGGGCAGCCGAGGCGGGCCGCCCGGTCACCCTGGACCGCCCAGCGCAGCCGCAGCAGCACCGGCAGGGCCGCGTCCAGTTCGTCGGCGCCGACCGGGCCGGCCGCGCGGTAACCGTCCAGAAGCTCACCGGCACGCTCCAGGCCTCCGGCGTACACGACCGCGGCGGCCACGTCGTACACCAGCGGGCCGGTCCCGCTCGCCCCGCAGTACAGGAGCCCGGAGCGGCCGGTCGACGGGTCGAGGACGAACATCTCCGGCGCCGGGTCGCCGTGCAGCACGCCGTAGGTGAGCCGGTCGGTCACGGTCAGCCGGGTCGCCGCGGCGACCGCGTCGGTCACCGCGGCGCGGAGCCAGGGCTCGGCGTCCAGGTGGGCGGCGTCGGGATCCAGCAACTGCCAGGGACGCAGGCCGGGGTGATGAAAACCCTGCAGGGCACGGTGTACGGCGCCGAGCCGCTCCCCCCACCACTGCTGGTCCACGGGATCCCGGCCGTCCAGGCGGCGGCCCGGGATCCGGCGCAGGACGGCGAGCGCGCCGTGCGGGGTGACCACGGTGAGGGCGCCGCCGAGCGTACGGACCGGGATGCCCGCGTCGATCCGCACGCCCCGCAGGTGGACCGCCACCGTGAGGCCGGCCTCCAGCGGCTGCCGGGCGGAGATCTCGGCCAGCCGGGCGACATGCCGCTCGCCGTCCGCGGTGAACTCCCAGCCGCGCGACATCAGGGTCGCCGGCAGCTCGATCATCTCGGACGGAAAGAGATGCCACTGGTCGCGCAGCGTAGATCGAAGGAACTCGTCATCCGGCACCGCGGGATTATCTCGACACAAGCCGCCAAAGCGACGGACAGCGAGGGTGACAGTGACTCAGAGAGATTGACGGTTTACAGAACGCTACCGAAGGGACATGATCGTACGAGGCGGGCTTCATTGTCCGGTTTGAAAATGGCGTTCGAGGCACGCTTCGTGCTAAGAGTGATCGTTCGCGTCGTGGGGCCGGCGTCGTCGGCGACCCGGCGCAGTCCTCACCGGGGGAGGGATAGCGCCGTGGATCATCGCTTGCCGGATTCCGGCGACGCGCTTACCGGTGTGGACATGTTCGCCGGTCTCGAACCGGAGGTGCGGCAGCGCGTCATCGCCGCAGCCGTGCCACGCCACTACCGCAAGGGCCAGATCCTCTTCGTCGAGCACGATCCCGGCGACTCCCTGATCATCATGAAACGGGGCGCCGTCGCCGTCTTCCGGACCGCGCCGACCGGCGAACGGGCCGTCCTCACCGTGGTCCGCCCGCCCGACGTGCTCGGCGAGGTGTCCCTGCTGGACGCCTCCACCCGCAGCGCCTCCGCCGAGGCCATCGAGGACTCCCAGGCGCTGTCACTCTCCCGGGTCGCCTTCATGGACCTCGTCCACTCCAACCCGCGCATCCTGGACGCGGTGATGCGCTCGGTCGGCGGCCTGATCCGCCGACTCACCGAGCAGAACGCCGACCACGTCTTCCTCGACCTGCCCGGCCGGGTGGCCAAGACCCTGGTCCGGCTCTCCGGCGAGAGCCAGGCGCCGATGATCACGATCGAACTCAACCAGAGCCAGCTCGCCGAAATGGCCGGCGGCTCGCGGCAGAGCGTCAACCAGGCGATCGGCTCCTTCGCGAGCCGCGGGTGGCTGCGCACCGAGGGCCGGCGCATCGTCGTCACCGACGTGCAGGCCCTGCGCCGCCGAGCCGGCATGCAGGGCTAGCTGGCCTTCGCTGTCGCTCGGCGGCATTGCGCCCTTCTGGCCGGTGTCGGGGGCGCCGAAATCGACCACGGCTTCGCCTCGCCGATTTCGGGCCCCCCCGACCCGGCGGGCGGCCAGCGCGGGGGCCGGGGCTACTTCACCTGCGTGGTAGCGGGTTCTTTCACCTGCGTGGTGGCGGGTTCTTTGAGGCTGGCGGCGTAGACGTCTACGTACTCTCGGCCGGAGAGGGCCATCAGCTCGTACATGATCTCGTCGGTGATCGCGCGCTCGACGAAACGGTCGCCGCGCTGGTCGGCGTACCGGGAGAAGTCGAGGGGTTTGCCGATCCTCATCCGGACCCGCTTCACCTTGGGGATCAGTGTGCCGGTCGGCTGGATCTCATCGGTGTTCAGCAGGGCCACCGGCACCACCGGGGCGCCGCTCTCCAGGGCCAGCCGGGCCACGCCCGTCTTACCGCGATAGAGCCGCCCGTCGGGCGAACGGGTGCCCTCCGGGTAGATCCCGGCGACGTTGCCCTCCTGGAGCACGCGCAGCAGCGTGTCCAGGGCCGCCTGGGCCGCCTGTCCCCCCGATCGGTCCACCGGGATCGTCCCCGCGCCGGTGAAGAACATCCGGGAGAGCCATCCCTTGATCCCCTTGCCGGTGAAGTATTCGGCCTTGGCGACGAAGGTCACTTTCCGCCGCATGACCAGCGGTGTGAAGATCGAGTCGGAGAACGAGAGATGGTTGCAGGCGAGAATCACCGGACCAGACCGTGGCACGTTCTTCAAGCCCTCCACCTTGGGGCGGAAGACCAGTTTCAGCACCGGTCCCAGGACCACCAACTTGAGCAGCCAGTAGAACACTGACGTCCTTTCATCGGATACCACCGTGCATGCGGGGCGACAGGAAGCGTACGAAGCGGGACGGCGCGCCACAACGCACTCCCGCAACAGGCGCCTGCCGTGTCACCATTCAAGGCACGGTCGGCAAGGGGGGTGTGCATCGGTGACAGCGGGTGGCGCCCGTCGCGGGCGGCGTGACAACGGGCTGGACGCCGCCGACTACGCGGCGGCGGGAGATGTGGACCCACGAGTCGGCGAGCACTTGCTCGATGTGCTCGCGGCCGGTGGCATAGCGGCATATCTGCAGCCGACCGCCGACCTGAACCCCATCCTGCGCGCCACGACCCTGCCCGCCAGGCCGATCGACCGGCTGTTCGTCGACCGCACACATCTGGACACCGCCAAGGAGCACCTGCAGAAGGTGACCGGCGGCGTCCCGCCCACCCCGCCGGCCCCGCCGGCGCCCGCCCCCCGGCCACAGGCCGAGGTGGACGCGGAATGGGCCAGGATCATCGCCGGGTTCCACACCACGGTCGAGGCGGGAAGCGCGCCCTGGCCGGCCGTCGAGGACGCCACCCGGCAGGAGCAGAGCCGGCCGGTCACCGACGAGGGCACCCCTCACAACCGGCGGCGCACCGATCCGAAGGACGAGCCGTCGATCCTTTACGGACTCGACTCGTTCGGCGCCGATCTGCCCGTCGAGGACGACGACGAGGAGGAGGACGAGCGGTACATCCCTCCGCCTCCCCCGCCCCTGCCCCGCATCTCGAAGTACGCGGTGATGGGCCTGGTCGGCATCGTGGCCGGTTTCGTGCTGTTCCTCTTCCCCGAACTGGTGCCGGTCGACCCCAACGTGGTCATGGTCTTCGGGTTCGCCGGGATCGTCGGCGGCGCGGTCACCCTGGTGTGGCGGCTGCGCTCGGGCGATGACGACGACGAATTCGACGACGGCGCCGTCGTATAGACAGATGTAGGTGTCTGACCGATAACCTACGGTGATGCGTCAGAGTTCGCTCGTCGTCATCGCCAACCGCCTCCCCCTGGACGACAATGCCGCCCCGGACGGAGCCTGCGAGTGGCGCCGCAGCCCCGGGGGCCTGGCCAGCGCCCTGCACGCGATCCTGGAGCAGACCCCGGCCACCTGGGTCGGATGGGCCGGCGGGGTCGGTCCCGCTCCGGCTCTTCCCGATATGGGCAGCCTGCGGTTACGGCCCGTGTCGCTGACCGAGGACGAACTGCGCGGCTATTACGAGGGGTTCGCCAACTCGACCCTGTGGCCGCTCTACCACGACGCGGTCCAGCAGCCGACGTTCGACCGGGGCTGGTGGGAGACCTACCGGGCGGTGAACCAGCGGTTCGCCGAGGCCGCCGCCGAGATCGCCGAGCCCGGGGCCGCGATCTGGGTGCAGGACTACCACCTCCAGCTCGTCCCCGCGATGCTCCGCGAGCTTCGCCCCGACCTGCTGATCGGTTTCTTCCTGCACGTGCCGTTCCCGCCGCCCGAGCTCTACATGCAGCTCCCCCGCCGGGTCGAGCTGCTCCGCGGGATGCTCGGGGCGGACCTGGTCGGCTTCCAGCGCCCGCAGGCCGCCCACAACGTGGCACAACTAGCCAAGAAGCTGCTCGGGGTGGTGGCCACCGACGACGCCATCGCCGTCGACGGGCGGACCGTACGCACCGGTGCGTTCCCGGTCTCCATCGACGTCACCGAGATGCGGGCCCTCGCCGCCCGGCCGGACGTGGTCAGCCACGCCCGGCAGCTGCGGCACGACCTGGGGGTGCCGAAACGGGTGCTGCTCAGCGTCGACCGGCTGGACTACACCAAAGGCATCGAGCACCGGCTCACGGCGTACAGCGAACTGTTGCGGGACGGGTTCGTGAAAGTGCGCGACACGGTGATGGTCCAGGTGGCGGTGCCCAGCCGGGAACGGGTGGAGAGCTACCAGGACCTGCGTGACCGGATCGAGGGCGAGGTCGGCCGGATCAACGGCGAGTACGGCCGGGTCGGCGAACCCGCCATCCACTACCTCAACCAGCCGTTCGCCCGCTCCCAGTTGGCCGCGCTCTATCAGACCGCGGACGTGATGGTGGTGACCCCGCTGCGGGACGGGATGAACCTGGTCGCCAAGGAGTTCATCGCGGCCCGTGAGGACGGCGCTGGCGCCCTGGTGCTCAGCGAGTTCGCCGGGGCGGCCGCCGAACTGGAGCAGGCCTTCCTGGTGAACCCGCACGATGTGGACGGGCTCAAGGACACCCTGCTGCAGGCGATGAAGGCGGACCGGGGCGACCTGACGGCCCGCATGACGGCGATGCGGCAGCACCTGACCGAGCACGACATCCTGGCGTGGGCCCGCGCGTACCTGACGGCGCTGGACCACACCGGACAGCTGGCCGAGCGGCTGCCCGCCAACCCGCGGCCACGACGCCGCCGCCCGCCCCGTCAGCGGTCGGCACGGTGATCCCGGTCCCTCCGGTCCACCTGGTCGGCCCGCCGTCGGGTCAGTGCGGCAACTCCTTGTCGAGCCAGTCGAGGATCGCGTCGATCGGCTCGGCCCAGTCGGTCTCCAGCATCAGCAAGTGGCCCATGCCGGGAAAGAGCAGGGGCGCCCCGCCGTACCGGGCGGCCGCCCGGTCCAGCGCCGGACGGGACACCACACGGTCGTCGGGGGTGCCCACCACCAGGGTGGGCGGCCCGCCGGCCGGCTCCGGCAGGCTGGTGCGGCCGAACAGTTCGGCGCGCGGCCGGACTCCGATCCGCTCCACGTGGGCCGCGGCCTGCTCGGCCGGGAACTCCGGCCCGAAGAGCTGGCGTGCGGAGAACCGCGGCCGCCCGCCCAGCAACGCCGGCACGGTCCCGGCCGGGTTGCTCCGCAGGGCCGCGCCGAGCGCCGCCCAGCCATCCAGCGCCGGGGCCACCAGGACCGCGGCGCGGGCCGGGTACCGGCCCAGCGCCCGGGCCACCACGCGGCCGCCGGCCCCGTGCCCGACCAGCACCGCCTGGCGCGGCAGCGAGGCCGCCACCTGCACCACGTCGTGCACCTGGGCCCGCGGGTCGCCGCCGGGGCGCGGGGTGACGGCATAGGCGGGGAAGCCCCGGCCGGCCGCGTGGCCGAGCCAGTGCTCGGCGAACACCCACGCGCCGTGGCCCGACACAAACAGCAGCGGCGGGCGCTCCCGGTCGCCCTCGGACAGCCGGTCGCCGCCGGGCAGCCGGGAGATCACCTCGCGTTCCGCCGGCGGCACCGGGTCCGACCAGTCCTCGAAGCGCAACAGGTCACTCATCAGGCCGCCGCCATCTCGTTCAGGAGGCTCTCCAGCGCGCGTAGGTAGTCGACGTGATCGACCTCGAACCAGTACCGCCGGGTGGGCACCGCCTTGCGGCGCGACCACGAGGTCAGCGGACGGGTGGACTCCTTCTGCTGCACGGCGGCGGCCCGTTCCGGGTCGGTGATCCGCAGCCTCAGCCATCGGGCCACCGCGACGCTCTGCCAGTGCGCCAGCGGGAACACCCCGGCCGACGGCTGCACCAGGCCCACCACCGCGAGCGTCGGATGGCGCCGGGCGAACGCGTGCAGATGCAGGTCCGGCCGGCCGTGCTCGTCGCAGTCGAGCAGTTCGGGGGCGAGGAAGTCGAAACGCGGCCGGTAACCGGTCGCGGTGATCACCAGCTCGGGCTCGATCCGCCGGCCGTCGGCCAGTTCCACCGCCGCGCCGTCGTAGCGGGCCACGTCCGGCACCGCCTCGATCCGGCCGTGCGCCAGATAGTGCGGCAGCAGGCCGTTGACGACCGGGTTGCTCTCGTTCGGGGCCTGCTCGGGCGCGGGGACGCCCCATCTGGTCAGGTCGGCGGCGGTCCGGCGGTAACGCCACTGCCGCAGCATCGACGGCAGCCGCCGGTGGTGCACCTGGTCGGCGGGGCGGTCGCCGATGTACTTCGGGGAGTGCCAGTACCCACGCCGGGTGGAGTGCCACACCCGGGTGGCGTGCTGGGCCGCCTCGACCGCGATGTCGCAGCCGGTGTTGCCGCCGCCGACCACGAGGACCTTCCGGCCGCGCAGGCGGGACGGGTCCTTGTACGCGTTCGCGTGGATCACCTGCCCGGCGAACTCTCCCGGGATCTCCGGCGTGACCGGCGACCAGTTGTGCCCGTTGGCGATCACCACGGCCGCGTACCGCTGCACCCGGGACGTGCCGCCGCCGGTCGACCGGATCGTGACGTCCCAGCGGCCGTCGTCGACGGGGACGATGCCGGCGACCTCCATGCCGTACCAGATGTGCTCGCCCAGCCCGAAATGCTTCGCGTACCGCTCCAGGTATTCCAGGATCCGGCTGTGGTGCGGGTAGTCGGGCCAGGTGTCCGGCATCGGGAAGTCGGGGAACTCGGTGAGCGGCCGGGACGAGATGACGTGGGCTCCGGCGTAGACCGGGCTGCGGTCGTGACGCCAGTTCCAGGCGCCGCCGACGGAGGTCTCACGCTCGTAGCAGTCGACCGCGAAGCCCAGCTCACGCAGGTTCTTGATGGCGGTCAGGCCGCTGGCGCCGGCACCGACGACGCACACGGCGTCGCCACGGTCGCCGAGGTCCGGGGAGTCTTGCACCCGGCGATCCTTGCAGACGGCGAGCCTAGGAGGAAGGGAGCAAAAGGTCCGCTACCACCGGTAAATGATCACTCGCGACGCGTGCCCGGTCGGTCTCGATGATCTCGTATCGTTCGATGATCACATCCGGGCTGACGAACAGTCCGTCGATGCGCCGGCTGGGCACGCTCGCCGGGAAGGTGGGCACCTCCTCGGCCGAGCCGAGCAGGCCGTCCTCGACCGTCCGCCAGGCGCCGCCGCCGGGACCCTCGTTCAGGTCGGCGGCGACGATCGCCGGACCCTGGATCTTCTCCAGCTCCGCCTTCCAGTACGCCGCCTGGGAGGGCCGCTCGGCCGGGTCGGTGGCCAGGTGCGACCCCGACACGGTGAAGGTGGCGCCCCGCACCGCGCCCTCGGCGAAGACCGCGCCACGCAGGTGCCGCCCGGGAGTGAGCGGATAGCGCAGGCACCACGTCCGCCGGATCGCCACCCGGAGACTGACCAGCAGCAGGTTGCCCAGCGAGGGCAGCCCGCCGGCGGCCACCACCAGCCCGGTGTCGGAGGCGAACGTCGCGCATCTCTGCCGCCACCGGAAGCGGCGTGGCGCCTCCTGCACGACGAGGACGTCCGGGGCCAGGTCGCGGACCAGGCCGACCAGCGCGGCCCGGTCGTCCCGCAACCCGTGGACGTTGTAGCTGACCACCCGCAGTGGAACCCCGGACATCCCCGGCCGCCTCAGGCGCGTCGTGCGAGGTCGGCCGCGCCGACCACGCCGGCCGCGTTGCCCATCAGAGCGGCGTGCACCTCGGCCACCGGGAAGCGGCCACGGTTGGAGAGCTGATCCCGGTACGCCCGCTCGATCGGCCCCATCAGCAGCGGTCCCGCGTCGATCACGCCCCCGCCGATGACCATGATCTGTGGGTCCAGGCTCTGCGCGAGGTCGGCCAGCGCCACCCCGAGCCAGTACCCGACCTGGGCGAAGGCGTCCATCGCGACCCCGTCGCCGGCCCGTGCCGCCTCGGTGATCTGCCGGCCGGTGATGGCGAGCGCGTCACCGCCGGCCAGTTCGAGCAGTTTCGCGGCCCGTGCCGGCTCCTGCCTCGCTCCGGCCCGGCCGAACCGGACGAGGGCGTTGCCGCTCGCGTACTGCTCCAGGCAGCCGAGCCGGCCGCAGCCGCAGGGATGCCCGTCCGGGACCGACTGGATGTGGCCCAGCTCGGCGGCGATGCCGTTGGCGCCGCGCCACAGGTTGCCGTTGACGACGATGGCGCCGCCGATGCCGGTGCCGACGGTGATCATCACCATCGAGTCGGCGTGCGTGGCCACGCCGAACCGGAACTCCGCCCAGGCCGCGACGTTGGCGTCGTTGTCCAGCACGACCGGCAGGCCGATCGCCTTGTGCACGTAGGCCTGCAACGGCTCGTCCCGCCAGGCCAGGTTCGGCGCGAACAGCACGGTCGAACCGGCGGCGTCGATCCACGCGGCGGCGCCGATGCCGATCGCGGTCGCCTCCGGGTACTGCGCCACGAGCTCGGCGGCCACCTCGACGATCGTGTCCCGGGTGCCGGCCGGGTCGTCCGCCGGCGTCGGCCGCCGGTTGGAAGCGAGCACGTTGCCCTGCTCGTCGACCACGCCACCGGCGACCTTGGTGCCCCCGACGTCGATTCCGATGGTCAGCGTCACGCTGCCCGTCCCCTCTGCAAACAGTTCACACCGCGCTGCCGGGGCGGGCGTCGTCGCCGGGCCCCGCGTCGCGGTCCTCGGGCGCCGCGGCACCCAACTCATGATCCACGCTACGGGGCCGAGCGGCGTCGCCTGCGGCCGCCTCCGAGGTGGCCATGGCCCAGACGTCGCCCGGGCGGGATCCCGCGGCTGCCGGTCGTGCGGCGCCGTGTTCTGCGGGGCGGGCCGCGCGGGCCTTGGCCCGGGCGACCGCTTTCGCCACCGCCTCCTCCGCGGCGGCGGCACGAGCCCGGGCCGCGGCGGCGGCCTCGCGGGCGTCGGCCGCGCTGGCGGCGCCCCACGGGTCGCTCTCCTCGTCGCGCGCCGGCGGCTCCTGCTCCGGCGACGCCGGACGGGTCGCCGTCGACCACGCCTGGTCGGGGGTGGGAGCCGGGCGGCTCCTCGGGGCCGGCGGCCGGGGACGCTCGACGGCCATCGAGGAGAACGCGCGCATCAGCCCGGCCACGCCGCTCGCGATGTCACCGGCACTGGTGGCGAGCCGCTCGGCGGTCTCCGGGCTCGGATCGCGCACCGCCGCGATCGCCTTGCAGACCGGGCAGACGCAGCACTCGGCGCTCCCGGTCGCGAGGTCGCTGCGGGAGAGCACACCGATCAGCCCGGCGACGGACTCACCCAGGAGACCGAATCCGTCCCCGGACGAGTGGCCACCGCTCCCTGTCACCGCCCGGGCGAGGATCGCCGCGACCAGCCGTTCGGCTTCCTCCCGTGCTGACGCCGGCATCACCGCTCCCCTCGGCCCGTGGCTCAGGCCGCGGGCAGGCTCTCGACGCGGCGCTTGAGCTCCTTCAGCGCCGTATCCATGATCATTTTCTCCGCCTTGCGGCGGAACATGCCGAGCATCCCGATCGAGAGGTCCACCGCGAGGGTGTACGTCACGGTCGTGCCGCCGTCCGCGTTCTCCACCAGGTCGTAGGAGCCGTCCTGGGAGCGCTGCGTCTTCGACGGCTCGACCAGGTGCCACTCGATGCGGGACAGGTCGTCGGCATACGCGTACTCCAACGTGTACTCGTCGACCAGGACCGTGGCGTCGATCTGGAAACGCACCTGGGCGGCATAACCGTCCTCGTACTCCTCGAGGACCTCCGCCTTCTTGATCGACTCTGCCCACTCCGGGTAACGCGCGAAGTCGCAGATCACCGCGGCCACCCGTGCCAGGGGCGCATGGACCTGAATCGACTGTGTCGAGGTGTCCGCCATGACGCGAGGCTACCCGTCGCCCGCGACAGAATGCGCAGCCGGGGCGTGCGCGAACCGCGCCGATGTCAGCCACGGCAGCTACCATCCGTGACGTGCCAGCCCTCGCCAGTGGTCCCGCGCGCATCCGCCCCGCCGAAGCCGCGGCCCGAGTCGTCATGCTCGCGCTGGTCGCGGCACTGACCCTGACCGCGACCGGCGACCCGGTCCAGCTCGGCTGGATCGCGCTGCTGGCCGTCGCCGCGGTGCCCGCCTTCGTGGCCCGCGGGCACGCCGTCCTGGCCCCGCTGGGCCGCCTCGGCGAGGTTGTGGTGACCTGCGTGGCGGCGGGCTCGGTGGCCGCCGCGGCCATGGCCGCCGACCGGGTCGGCGCCGGGTTCGGCGCCGAGGCCGTCCTGCCCTACCTGGCCGTGCCGCTGCTCACCGCGGCCCTGCGCCGCCGCCCCTCCGAGAGCATTACGCTGCTCGGGGTCGCGGCCGCCGCCATGGTGGTGGGCGGCGCCGTCGCCGAGCCCGGTGACCCGCTGCGCCAGCCGGGCTATCTCGCCGCCTGCGGCCAGTGGCTGGTCCTGGGCGCGATCATCGCGTTCGCCGCCGAGACGATGCGCCAGCTGCTCCAGCCGCCCGACCCGACGCCTCAGCCCTACGCCGAGGCCACCCGCCTGCTGACCCAGCTGCGCAGTGTGGCCCGGTCGCTGCCCGGCGCCACCCTGGACCCGGGCGGCATCTCCGAGCACCTGCTGGAGGAGTTGCGCGCGGTCGCGCCCGGCCATCGGGCGGCGGTGCTGTCGGCCAGCGGCGGCGGCCGGCTGGTGGTGCTGGCGCAGACCGGCGCCGAGCGGGTCGACTGGGAGACCACCCTCGACGCCGACTCGGGGATCGCCGACGCCTGGGCCACGCAGCAGCCGCAGACCGCCAGCCGGTCGCAGGCGCGCAGCCATCCCGGGGGTGACGTGTCCTCACTGGTGGTGCCCCTGGTCGCGGGGGTGCGCACGATCGGGCTGGTCATTCTGGAGACGGACGCCGCCGGGGCGTACCCCTCACCGGTCGTGCAGGCGGTGACCGAGGTGACCGGCCCGGCCTCGCTGCGGCTGGAAGCCGCCCTGCTCTTCGACGACGTGCGCTCGCTCGCCACCAACGAGGAGCGGCAGCGCCTGGCTCGGGAGATCCACGACGGTGTCGCCCAGGAACTGGTCATGGTCGGCTATGGCATCGACAACGCGCAGGCCACGCTACCCGAGGGCGCGGAGGAGACGGCCGAGGAATTGCGGGCACTGCGGGCCGAGGTGACCCGGGTGATCACCGAGCTGCGGCTGAGCCTGTTCGAGCTGCGTTCCGAGGTCGACCGCAACGGCGGCCTGGCCGCCGCCATCGCGGAGTACGCCCGGACTCTCGGCACGAGCGCCGGCCTGCGGGTGCACTTCACCTTCGACGAGTCGACCGCCCGGCTGCCCGCCGCCACCGAGGCCGAACTGCTCCGGATCGCCCAGGAGGCGATCACCAACGCGCGCAAGCACGCGGGCGCGTCGAACCTCTGGGTCACCTGTACGGTCGACCCACCGTATGCGGAGATCGAGGTGTCCGACGACGGCAAGGGGTTCGCAGACACCCGCCCCGACGGCCGTTACGGCCTTACCATCATGGCGGAACGCGCTGAACGCATCCGGGGTCGTCTCAAGATCACGCCGCGACACCCCAGCGGGACAACCGTCGCCGTAGTGCTCGGAACCCCGCCTCGGCGCGATAGCGTGCGGGATAGCGTTTCAGCTCCAGAAGGGGAGTAACCCGAGCATGTCGACCAGTCCTGCGCCGACGACGCGCACCAAGGTCCTCCTTGTCGACGATCACGATCTGATTCGTAAGGGACTGCGACACGCATTCGAGCGCGACCGCCAGTTCGAGGTCGTCGGCGAGGCCGCCACGGCGGCGGAGGCGGTGCGCCAGGCCGGCGCCCTCCAGCCGGATGTCGTGATCATGGACCTGCGCCTGCCCGACGGCAGCGGCCTGGAGGCGACCCGCGCCCTCCGGAAGAACAATGCCAACATGGGCATCGTCGTCCTGACGATGTACGCGGGCGATGACCAGCTATTCGGCGCTCTCGAGGCCGGGGCCAGCGCTTTCGTGCCGAAGACGGCTCCGGCCGACGAGGTCGTGGCGGCCGCCCGGCACGCCGCGTCGGCGCCCAGCGCGTTCACCGCGGCCGATCTGGCCGAGGCGATGAAGCGTCGTCTCGCCCCGTCCGGCCCACAGCTCTCGCCACGCGAGGGCCAGGTGCTGCGGCTGCTCGCCGACGGCATGAGCGTCGCGGGGATCGCCAAACAGCTGTTCGTCTCGGAGTCGACGGCGAAGACCCACATCTCGAAGCTCTACGAGAAGCTGGGTGCGGCCAACCGGGCGCAGGCGCTCATGACGGCGCTCCGGCTGGGCCTCCTTGAGGCTCCCGACGCTCCCAAGTTCTAAGCATTTCGGACAGATTCGGCGTTTCTGCATTTAACTGCCGAATCCAGATCTAAGCGTCGCAGCCCCGGCATAGCCCGGCGGCTGCGGTGAGTACGCGGCGAGCCGCGCCGCCGCCCGGTGAGGCGACCCACCGTGGCCGGATCCACCACGAGCCCTACTCGCCCAAGGCGAGGAGGACTTTCCGCAGCAGCGCGTTCAACTGGATCAACTCGTCGTGATCGAGCCCGCCGAGGGCCTGCTGATCGATCGCGATGCCCTTGAAGATGTACTTGTTCCACATCTCCCGGCCCTCCGGCGTGGGCCGCACCAGCACCCGCCGCCGGTCGGCGCCGTCCACCTGACGCGTGACCAGCCCGGATTCGGCCAGCCGGTCCAGCCGGCTGGTCATCGCGGCCCGGGTGACGTTCGCCGCCTCAGCCAACTGCGCCGGGGTCGCCTCGGTCGGCCACGGCTGCACCATCAGCACGTGCAGCGTCTTGAAGTCCTGCAGCGTGAACCCGTCCTCGGTGTCGGTGAACATCGCGGCGTCCGCCCGGTCGAGCCAGCGCTGGATGTACTTCATCCGCACCAGCGCACCCTCGACCTCGGGCGCGAAGGCGGGCTCGGTCCGCCAGAACGCCGCCCATCTGGCCACATGCTGATCCACGCTGTCTTCCACAGCCAGAAGTCTGCCACGCTTCTGACTATTCGATTGCTGATAGTTAGATGGCGAACTACCCTGCCGCTCATGACTCGTGACTTCCGGCTGCTCGCCATCGGCCAGGGCCTGTCCTGGCTCGGCAACGCGTTCCAGACCGTCGCACTTGCGTTCGCCGTCATCACCACCACCGGCGCCCGCGACCTGGGCCTGGTCATGGCCACCAACGTCCTCACGCTGCTCGCCGGCACCCTCTTCGGCGGCATCTGGGCCGACCGCCTCCAGCCCCAGCGAGTCATGGTCGTCTCCGACCTGGTCCGCTTCGCCGCCACCGCCGCCATCGCGGCGATGTTCACCACCGGCGGCTACCACCTGGCCACGCTCTGCGCCCTGACCGTGATCTCGGCCGGCGCCGGCAGCTTCTTCAGCCCGGCGATGAGCTCGCTCAAGCCCCTGCTCGTCCCGGTCGAGGAGCGCCAGAAGGCCAACGCCACCCTCAGCCTGCTGCAGTCCATGTGCGGCGTGGCCGGCCCGGCCACCGCGGGCATCACCGTCGCCGCCTTCGGCGCGCCGGCCGGCTTCAGCATCAACGCCGTCAGCTTCCTGGCATCCATGGTCGCCGCCGCCCTCATCCGGGTACGGGCCCCGCGCGGCCCCCGCTCGGCGATGGGCAGCGAACTGGCCGCCGGCTGGCGGGAGCTCCGCAGCCGCGACTGGCTCTTCGCCAACCTGCTCGGCGCCAGCGCCTACCACATCGCCAACGGCGTCATCCTGGTGCTCGTCCCGCTCATCGCGATCGAACGGCTCGGCGGCGCGCACGCGATCGGCTGGATCGCCGCCGCCGAGGGCCTAGGCGGCGTCATCGGCTCGGCGATCGGCATGCGGTTCCGCCCCCGGAGGCTCCTGTTCGCCGGGCTGCTGGCACTGCCACTGATGTCGGTCTGGGCCTTCGCCTACGTGTGGCCCGGCACCCTCGCCGCCATCATGATCGGCGCCGTCATCGGATACGCCGGCCTACTCTTCTACGACGTCGCCTGGGACACGTCCCTGCAGGAGAACGTGCCGCACCGGGTGCTCGGCCGAGTCAGCTCCTGGGACTACCTGACCTCGTTCCTGGCCATGCCGGTGGGCAACGCCATGGCCTGGCCGCTCGCCGACCGTTTCGGCATCGACCGGGTGCTGACGGCGTGCGCCTGCGTCCTGCTCGCCGCGGGCGTGGCGATGTTGCTGGTGCCGGGCTGCCGCCGGCTGGTCCGCACCGGCGAGCCCGCCCCGGACCCGGCCGCAGTCCCGGCCCCGGACTCAGCCCCGGACTCAAGCTCGAACCCCGCACGGTCCTCGAACCCCGGCTCAGCTTCGGACCCGGACTCGACCTCGATCCCTGGCCCCGCCCCCGCGCCTGTCCCGGTGCACCGTGACCCCGTCACGGCCGCCGTCATGCCCACGGATCCCACTCCGGACCGGGTCGTCCCGCCCGCCGACGTGCACCGCCACCACCACCCGGCCGGCTGAGCCGGGCCTCTCCCCCATCGCTGCCGCGCAGCCGTCCAGCTGACCCGTTCCCCGGCAAGCTCGCTCAGACCGGTCCCGATCCTGGCCTCGGCCTCAGACCCACCCACTCAGCCTCGGCTTCGAACCAGCCCCAACCTCGATCCCGGCCCCACCTCGACCCCAGCCCCATCTTCGAACCCCGCTCCGATCTCGGACCCGGCCCTGAACCCTCGATCCCGGCCTCAGCTCCCAGCCGCCACCCTTCCCGGGCAGCCCGGCCTTCCCCAGCCGCCACCCTTCCCAGGCAGCCCGGCCTTCCCCAACGGCCGGCTCGAACCCCGCCATCGACCGTTGCTCACGGCAGGCGGTTCCAGCGGCGGGCCTTACCTGATGGCAGGCGTTTCTCCAGCCACCGCTTTCCCTGCCGCCGGAAGCAGGTCCGCCAGAGCGGCGATCAGGTGCGGCTTCGTCGGCACGCCGGTCGCCCGGCGGACCTCACGGCCATCGGCGGCGAGGATCAACAGCGTCGGTGTACGCGAGACGCCAAGCTCACGAACCTCGTCGAGGTGACTCTCGGCGTCCACCTCGACGTGCCGGGCCTCGGGAAGCAGGGCCACGACCTCGGCGCTGACCCGGCGCACCGCCCGGCAGGGTGCACAGAACGCGGTGGAGAACTGCAACAGCGTGGCACGCCCCGGCTCCACCCCGAGGCGCTCCAGCAGGGCCGGGTCGAGCCGTACACCGTGAGTCATTCTCTGATCTTGACTCTCGACAGCCGTGCCGGCCAGCCGCTCGTCGCCACAGCGACTCCACAAGCCCAGCACCACGCCCGCCGCCGCACCCGAATCCCCTAGATCCACAGGTTGCTCCTGACACGCCATTCAGGCCTACCAGCAGCCGTCGCCCACGGCCCTCGCCGTGATCGTGTGAGTCAGTGGCTGCGCACCGAGCACAAACTCACAAATCTCCAACGATCCGCCGCAATCCCACAGGGGCGTCGACTGAGCAGAAGCCAGGTGTCGGCTGGTCGACGGGGGTTGGGGGCGGCGGCGGACGGCTGCGTGGGACGCCAGACGGCAGACCGACGACCACGCCGGCCACGCACGCCGAGCCGTAGCGCGGACGGCAGACCGACAACCACGCACACCGAGCCGCAGCGCGGACGGCAGACGGCGGCATGGACGCCTGGCGACGAGCAGACGGCGGCGCTGAGCGCAGGCGACGAGCGGCGGCGCTGCTGGCAGACGGTGGCAGCTGGCAGCGGATGGCGTATGGCAGCTGGCAGCGAGGCGGCGGACGGTAGCGGGCAGCGAGGCGGCGGACGGTAGCGGACAGCGAAGGCGGCGGACGGTAGCGGACAGCGAAGGCGGCGGACGGTAGCGGACAGCGAAGGCGGCGGACGGTAGCGGACAGCGAAGGCGGCGGACGGTAGCGGACAGCGAAGGCGGCGGACGGTAGCGGGCAGCGAAGGCGGCGGCGAGCGGGCGGAGGCGGCAGGCGACAGCGGGTGGAGGCGGCAGGCGGCGATGAATAGCAAGCAGCGGACGGCAGCGACGGGTAGCGATAGCAGCTGGCAGCGAGCGGCTGGAGGCGGATGGCGGATGGCGGGCGCTCGCCGAGAAAGCGGCAGGTGGCGGTCACATCCGCCACCCACCGCAAAACCGCACTCGGACAGGAACTGATCAGCGAGCCGTCAGCAGCCTGGTTCTTCCGACAGCCCGGAACCCGGGCGGCAACGGATCAGCGGGCCGTAAGCAGGTCGGTGAGCCGCGCCGCCTGTGTCTCCCAGCGCCACTCCCGCTCCACCCAGGCGCGGCCGGCCGCGCCCATCGCCTGCGCCTTTGCCGGGTCTCCGAGGAGTTCGGCGATGCGGGCGGCCATGGCGGGGACGTCGGTGCCGCCGACCACGTAGCCGGTTTCGCCGTGGCGGACGGCGTCGGGGGCGCCGCCGGAGTCGCCGCCGACGACGGGAAGGCCGGTGGCGGAGGCTTCCAGGTAGACGATGCCGAGGCCCTCGACGTCGAGGCCGGCGGCCCGGGTGCGGCACGGCATGGCGTAGACGTCGCCGGCCGCGTAGTGGTCGGGCAGTTCGGCCCAGGGGACGGAGCCGGTGAAGACCACGTCGGACTCGACGTCGTTCTCCCGAGCCAGGCGTTCCAGGGTCTTGCGGTGCGGACCACCACTGACCAGCAGCAACGCGGCGCCGGGAACACGGCGGCGGATCTCTGGCAGAGCACGGATCAGCATGTCCTGGCCCTTGCGCGGGACCAGGCGGGAGACGCAGACGACCACCGGGCGGCCGGCCAGTCCGTGGCGTTTACGGATGGCGGCGCCGTCCACGCCGGGGTGGAATTTATCCACGTCGACGCCGGGAGCCAGACGCCGCAGGTCGGTCAGGCCGTGCAGAGCCCGGTCGAGACGGGTGCGCTGGTAGTCACCCAGATAGGTGATCACGTCGTTGCCACGGGCGATGCGGCGCAGCAGCGTGCGGGCGCCGGGGAGAGCGGCCCAGCCGATCTCGTGGCCGTGGGTGATGCCGACCGCCCGCTCGATGCCCGCGCTGCGGCGCAGACCGTGGGCGAGCAGGCCGAGCGGGGCGGCCGCGCCGAAGAGGACGCTGCCGCAGCCGTGAGCGCGGGCCAGTTCGGCCGCCCGGCGGGCGACGGCGGGGGTGGGCAGCAGCATGCCGGTGGCCTCGCGCACCACTTCGAAGGGCTGCTCGGCATCGAACTCGGCGGCACCGCGCCACGTGGACGAGTAGACCACGATCGAGTCGGCCGGCTGGCGCACCGCCAGGTTGTGCACGAACTGCTGGATGCCGCCGGGTCGCGGCGGGAAGTCGTTGGTGACCAACAGGGTGCGGGCCATCAGCGGACTCCCTCGACTCGCACACCGGTCGCAACCGGCAACGAAGCACCTCGAACCCCAGGCGGCACCAGCGCCAGACCGACTCGGAAAACGGCCACCACGAGCGACACCCCAACCCTGAAACCAGCCACCACCAACGACACCCCAGCTCGGAACCCAGCCGTCCCCGACGACATCCCCGCTCGGAACCCAGCCGTTACCGACGACATCCCCGCTCGGAACCCGGTCACCACGAGCGACACACCAGCCCGGAAGTCGGCCGTTACCGACGACACTCGAGCCCGGAAACCCGACGCCGACACCGCAGCTCGGGGACCGGCCGCCACCGGCGACACCCCAGCCCGAGGACCGGCCACCACCAGGGACGGAGTGGCTCGGGTGACTGCCCCGGCAACGTTGTGGACGCGACAGCATCCCGCGTCCGTTGGCTTCCCGGGTGAGTTGATCTGCCGGCCGTGCGGAAGCGCTGTATCGCGTCCGCTTCGACCACGGAATCGCACGGCCAGCAGATCGACGACAGGCGAAGGCGGCCGCGATCCCGGCAAGCGCACGGACCGGGGCGGATCTGGCCGGTTCCGCCGGCCGGCCGTGACTGCCGCCTCGACCCGCCCGGAGCCGCGCCCACCACCAGACGGCCCAGAGCGGCTCGGCCGCCGTGCGCCCGTGGACGGACACTGCGCCACTCGGAGGGCGGCCGCCATCGGCGACGGATCAGCGCGGCGGCGGGCCACGACGGGCGACATGTGGGTCATCAGCGGGCTCCGCGCGCCCAGGCGCGGGCGGCGGCCATGCGCTGCACGGTGGACGGGTGCGAGGCGAACATGGCGTGCTCCCAGGACGGCGGGTCGGGATCGGACAGGTTGACGGTGCCGAGACGGCGCTGCATCGACTCGAAGGTCGCGGCATCGCTGGTGAGGGCGAGGGCGTGGATGTCGGCCCGGGCCTCGACGCGGCGGGACACGAACGACTGTGCCGGGCCGGCCACCAGACCGGCCACCGTGGTGACGGCCAGGAGCAGGCCGATGGCCCGGGGCTCGGCGATCGAGTCCACCCCGGCGAGGCGGAGCAGCCACTGCCAGGAGCCGAGCAGGTAGAGGGCGATCACGGCGACGGCGGCTCCGAGAGCGCCCAGGATCGTGCCGGTGAGGACGTCGTTGTCCTTGGCGTGGCCGAGTTCGTGCGCGGTCACGGAGACCACCTCGCCGGGGGTGGCCTCGGTCAGCATGGTGTCGTAGACGACGATCCGGCGGGTCGGGCCGAGGCCGGAGACGTAGGCGTTGACCGCCCGGGTGCGCCGGGACGCGTCGGCGACCAGGACGTCCTTGACCGGGACGCCGTCGCGCTCGGCGAGCGCCAGCAACTCGGTGCGCAGCGGCCCGTCAGCCATCGGAGTGAACCGGTTGAAGACCGGCTCGACCAGCACCGGCAGCACGAACGAGAGCAGCGCCACGAGCCCGGCCGCCCCGGCCGCCCCGAACGCCCACCACCAGCGGGGCGCGAAGTGGGTGACGGTGAAGAAGCCGGCCAGCACGATCGCGCCGAGCACCGCGCCCACGCCGAAGGACTTGAGCAGGTCGACGCCCCAGCCGCCCCACGTCTGGGTGGAGATGCCGTAGCGGACCACGATGGTGTGCCGCCAGACGGCCAGCGGCAGGGTGAGCAGCTCGGCCACGAGGATGACGGCGAGCCCGCCGAGGACGGCCCGGGCCAGCCAGTGGTCGCCGAACGGGCGGCCGGCCAGCTCGACCAGCCGGGCGCCGAAAGGGGTGAGCCCGAGCGCGAGGGCGATCAGCAGGCCCAGGAGCATGCCGGCGTAGGAGCCGGGCCGCAGCTCGGCGTGGAAGGCACGGGAGCGGGCCACCTGGTCGGCGGGCAGCTCGCCGAGGGCGGCGAGCTGGTCGGCACGCGGCGCCGGAGCCCGGTGCCAGGGCACGGCCACGATGGTGAAGGCGATCAGGGCCACCAGCAGCACGACGAGCGTGCCGGCCGCCCAGAGCCGGGGAGTCACCGCTCACCGTGCCGCGTCATCACACTGCTCACCAGACATCCCGACCTCCGAAAGCACGTTGGGAAACTCCGGCCCAGCGTGTGACCGCCAATCCTAGATACGCCGATCGGGATCGGCTGCCCGCCCGGTGCGGTCATGATCTGCCGGGGAGGGGTCCACCTCGTACACCACGATCTGTCCGTGCCGGCTGACCGGAAGCCGCCCCGCCTCGCTCGCGCGAAGGCGCGGCCTGGGCGGGCGCCGTGGCCAGACGACCGTTTCCATGATCACGCCACGTCACGGCGGGACGGGTCGACCGGGACCACGACCGGTGGCTCCGGGGTCTCCAGCAGCTCCACCTCGAACCCGGCCAGCTCGAACGTCTCGATCGCCCGCAGCTCGCCGGGGGTCAGATCGGCGATCCCGTCGGGCGTGCCCATCAGCACGCTGACCAGGCATCCGTTGCAATCGACGCTCCGCTCGGCGCAGCGCCCACAGTCGATGATCATTACCCCTCCTCGATCGGAGGACGGCGACGTGACCGCCACCATCGGTAACAGTCACGCTAAGCGAGGGGTATGACAAGTTTCCGAAACCGCTGGCTACGAGCGTGACAGCCGGCGAAGCAGGGAATCGGCGCCCATCGGGTAGGCGCCGTGCCGCCGCACCCCGTCGGCCACTTCGCGGTCGGAGGACACCACCACCACCGGGCGGCCCGGCGGCTCGGCCCGGACCAGCTGGCGGATCAGCTCGTCGGCGGTGGTGCCCTTGCGGGAGAAGAGCACCCGGACCCCGCGCGGCGCCGGCGGCAGGCCGTGCACCCGCTCGGCTCCGTCGAAGACCACGGTGATCTCGTCGCCGGTCTGCGCGGCTATCCCGCCGAGCCCGGTGATCAGGCGCTTACGCTGCTGTTCGAGAGACATGTCGGCGAAGCCGCGCTTGGTCACGTTGTAGCCGTCGACGATCAGGTGCGCCCGGGGCAGAGCGAGCAACTGGTCGAGACGGCCGGGGTCGTCGGTGTCCTGGGCGCGGGCCCGGGACCGCTCAGGCGCGCCCGGCCGGTCGGCGGAGGCCTCGGCCACGAAGTCGGCTGGCAGCTTGTCGGCCGGGCCGATGGCCAGTTCGCGGCGGAGCCCGGTGGCGGCCTGGCCGATGGTCTCGAGAAGCAGCCAGAGGCGGGCGTCGTCGACGGCCCGGGAGTCCTTCGCCGCCTGTTTGCCGGTGGCGGCGGCGGCCTCCGCGTCGGCCAGGCGCGACCGCAGGCGCCGAACCTCCGCCTCGTGGTCGAGGGTGACGCGCGACGCGCGGCCCTTCTCCGTCGCCAGCAGGTCGCTGGCACGTTTCTGTGCCGCCTGCGCCTCACGCAGGGACCGTGACGTGGACCGCGCCTCCTCGCGCAGCTGGCTCATCTCCTCGCGAACGCGGGCGAGCTCGTCGCGCAGCTTGTCGGCCTCGACCCGGGCGACCGCCCGGTCGTGCTCGGCACGGGCGGCGCGCTGCTCGGCGGCGCGGACCTGCGCGGCGATCGCGGCCGAGTCGGCCTCGGCCCGGACCGCGTCACCGGCCGCGTCGATCAGCTCGCGCCAGCCCTGCGGGCGGGCCAGGTAGGCCAGCGCGGCGACTTCGACCGGGTCGGCCGCGGCCGGGGCGACACCGCTGGTCACAGCCGCGCCGAGGTCTCCCGCGTCGGCCACGATGCGGGTGCCGATGCGCTGCCGGAAGAGCGGGTCGGCGACGAGCTGGGCGGCGATGTCACGGCCGCCGAGGCGGGCCCGGCGGTTGGGCGCGAAGCGGGCGACCCGGCGCAGCGGCACCGGCATCTCGTCGGCCGGGAGACCGGGGAGAGCGGCGGCGGCGAGGACGGTGATCCGCTGACGGACGGCTTCGGGTAGAACCGGTTCGGGTGAGATTTCCGTTCCGAGGGAGAATTCCGCACCCTCCGGAACCGCCTCCTCCTCGGGGCGGTCATCAGGGTTCAGCAGTGCGGACATCCCCCCATTCTCACACCGGTCACCGGCGATTAGCCCACTGGAGCAAGTGATCTTTTCTCACCCCGGCCCGGGTTTATGTCGTACCCCCGCTCTAATGTTCCGGCCCGTGACGCAACCGGCCTACGTGCAGGGCACTCTGGACTCGCTGCTGTCCGCCGACGGCTCGGTGGACCCGGCGGCGCTGTCGCTGGCCGACACCACCTTCGTGGTGCTCGACCTGGAGACCACCGGGGGCGCTCCGGACGGCGGCGGCATCACCGAGATCGGCGCGGTCAAAGTCCGTTCCGGCGAGCGGCTCGGTGAATTCGCGACGCTCGTCAACCCGGGCGAGCCGCTGCCACCGTTCATCACCGTCCTGACCGGCATCACCGAGGCCATGCTGCGCCCGGCCCCGCCGATCGAGAGTGTGCTGCCCGCCCTGCTGGAGTTCCTGCGCGGCGCCGTCCTGGTCGCCCACAACGCCCCCTACGACGTCGGGTTCCTCAAGGCCGCCTGCGCCCGGCACGGCTACCCGTGGCCGGCCCTGCGGGTGCTCGACACCGCCGCGCTGGCCCGTCGCGCCCTGACCCGTGACGAGGTGCCCAACCGCAAGCTGGGCACCCTCGCGCAGTTCTTCCGGTCGCCGGTGCAGCCCACTCACCGCGCGCTCGACGACGCCAAGGCCACCGTCGACGTGCTGCACGGGCTGATCGAGCGGCTGGGCAGCTTCAAGGTGCACACGCTCGGTGACGCGATCGAGTTCGCCAAGGCGGTCACCCCGGCGCAGCGCCGCCAGCGGCATCTGGCCGACGGGCTGCCACACGTCCCGGGGATCTACATCTTCCGGGCCGCCGACGAGCGGCCGCTCTACGTCGGCACGTCGAAGGACGTCGCCACCCGGGTCCGCAGCTATTTCACCGCCGGCGAGAAACGGGCGCGGATCTCGGAGATGCTCACCGCGGCGGTCCGGGTGGAGGCGGTGGAGTGCGCCCACCCACTGGAGGCGGAGGTCCGTGAGCTGCGGTTGATCGCCGCGCACGCGCCGCCGTACAACCGCAGGTCGAAGTTCCCGGAGCGGGTGGTCTGGCTGAAGCTGACCGCGGAGGCGTTCCCCCGCCTGTCGGTGGTGCGCCGGCTCGCCGAGGACGGCGCCACCTACCTGGGCCCGTTCTCCTCGCGGCGCACGGCCGAGTTGGCCGCCGCCGGCGTCTACGACGCCGTGCCGCTGCGGCAGTGCAACCACAAGCTCTCGCTGCGCTCGAAGACGCCGGCGTGCGCTCTGGCCGAGCTGGGCCGGTGCCCGGCGCCGTGCGAGCACGAGATCACCCCCGAGGACTACGACGTACGTGCCGCCCTGCCCTTCCGCACCGCGACCTCGGGTGATCCGGGCCCGGTGGTCTCGGCGATCCTGGCCCGCATCGACACGCTGTCACAGAAGCAGCGTTACGAGGAGGCCGCGGTCGTCCGGTCCCGGTTGATCGCGCTGCTCCGGGCGCTGGTCCGGATGCAGCGGCTGGAGGCGCTGACCCGGCTGAGCGAGCTGGTGGCGGCCCGCCGCGACGACCGGGGCGGCTGGGAGATCGCGGTGATCCGGCACGGCCGGCTGGCCGCCGCGGCCACGTCGCCGCCACGCGAGCATCCACGCCCGACCCTGGACGCCGCCCGTCTCACGGCCGAGACCGTGGTTCCAGGTCAGGGGCCGACGCCGGCCGCGACGGCGGAGGAGACCGAGCGGATCCTCGCCTGGCTGGAGCGGCCCGACACCCGCTTGGTGGAAACCGTGGGCGACTGGGTGTCACCGGTTCGTGGCGCCGCGCGTTTCGCCGCCCTGCTCAGCAGGGCGGAAGCGGCGGCTTCCGCTCAAGACTCGACCGTTCGCCTATCGGTAACTGACCGTTCGGATGACGCTCACTCGCTTAGGCTGTAAGGCACGCACATCTGTCGCAAATGATTCGTCACATTTGTGGGCTCACGCCTTGGCGACGGGCCCTCTCCGATGATTCGCTTGCGAAGGAAACGCGAGGCGACTCCACGCACCGGTTGGGGCGTGGGCGATCGGTGAGGGGGGTGTCCGGGTGGACGTCGACGCCGGCCACGGCGCCGCCTTCGGTCGCGCTCTGCCGGCCAGCTCGTCCGAGACGTCCTTCACCCAGCGCCTGCGCTCGCTGCTCAGCTTTCAGAACAACGACGACGATCCGGTCGCCGAGCTGGCTCGCACGCACCGCAGCATCCACACCTCGGCCGACGTCGCGATCCTGCGCCGCAGCTACCAGATCGCCGAGAGCATGCACCGCGGCCAGTTCCGCAAGAGCGGCGATCCCTACATCACCCATCCGCTCGCCGTCGCGCAGATCTGCGCCGAGCTGGGCATGGACACCACGACTCTGGTCGCCGCGCTGCTGCACGACACGGTGGAGGACACCAGCTACACCCTTGAGGCGCTGCAGGGCGACTTCGGCAACGAGGTGGCGCACCTGGTCGACGGGGTGACCAAGTTCGACAAGGCGTACTACGGGAAGGCCGCCGAGGGCGAGACGATCCGCAAGATGATCGTCGCGGCCGGCAAGGACGTCCGTGTCCTGGTGATCAAGCTGGCTGACCGGCTGCACAACATGCGCACACTGGGCGCCCGGGGCACGGCCAGCCGGGCCCGGATCGCGACGGCCACTCTCGACGTGCTCGTCCCGCTCTGTGACCGACTCGGCATCCAGGCTCTCAAGCGCTCCCTCGACGACGTGGTGCTCTTCCACCTCGAACCGGATTCCTTCGCCCGCATCGACGAGCACGTGAAGAACCGTCCCGGCTGGGACGACTACCTCGCGGACGTCTCGCACCAGGCCCGGGTCGCGCTGCGCCGGCAGAAGGTGACCGCCGAGGTCACCCCCCGCCCGCGGCACTATTACTCGATCTGGAAAGACACCGTCGCCGGCAACCATCCGGTGCCGTTCGACCTGCCCCGCATCGCGGTGATCGTGGACGGACCGGACACCGACTGTTATGCCGCGCTCGGCGCGATCCACGGGCGATGGCGGCCGGTGGCCGGCCGGTTCAAGGATTTCATCGCCTCGCCGAAGAACAACCTCTACCGCTCTCTGCACACCACGGTGGTGGGTCCGGACGGCAAGCTGGTCGAGGTCCTGATCCGCACCCAGGCCATGCACCGCTACTCCGAGTACGGCGTGGCCACCAGTTACCGATATCCCAAGGAGTCGGACGAGCCGGCCGGCTCCGACCAGCTAACCTGGCTGAAACGGGTGCTCGACTGGCAGCAGGACACCACCGACGCGGGCCAGTTCCTCGATTCGCTGCGGTGCGATCTGGCCGAGGGGCAGATCACCGTCTTCGCGCACGGCAACGCCTACGAGTTACCGAGCCAGTCCACGCCGGTCGACCTGGCGTACGAACTAGGCCCTCGCCAGGGTGACCAGTGTCTTGCCGCGACCATCAACGGACGTCTCGCCCCCCTCAGTTCCCCGCTCCGCGACGGTGACGTCGTGGAGATTTTTTCGGAGACCGAGAACCAGGTCGACGTCGAGCCGAACGCGCCACGCGGCCCCCGCAAGGAGTGGCTGGGCTTCGTGAAGTCGAGCCAGGCACAGATGCAGATCAACCGCTATTTCGACGAGCGGAACGAACCGGGCATCAGCATCGCCGACAAGGTCCGTCTGGGCCGCGCCACCATCGGCCTGACCCTCCGCAAGCACGACCGCGGTCTGGCGAGCGAGGTGCCGCTGCGCCGCCTCGCCGAGGAGCTGGGTTACCCCGATCTGGAGACGCTGCTGGTCGCGGTCTGTGAGCGCAGCCTCGAACCGGACGCGGTCGTCGAGCAGCTCATCGCACTCGTCGACCACCCGGACTGAGTTGCACAGCGTCCCCCGTTAGCCTTACGCGCGTGAACATTCAGCGGCAGATCCGCGGCCTCGCCTATCAGGCCTTCTATGGGCTGCCTCTTCCGATCCGCCGCCATGTCGCCCGTCTCGTCTCACCGAAATACCTGGTCGGAGCGGTCACGATCGTCCGCGATTCGGAGGCGGAGCGCCCCGGGCGCATCCTTCTGCTGCGCCAGCCGCCCGGCCGCGGCTGGGGCCTTCCGGCCGGCATCCTGAAGCGGCGCGAGCTGCCCGCTGTGGGCGCGGCGCGAGAGCTTTTCGAAGAGTCGGGGGTACGGGTGGAGCCCGGCGACCTGACTCCCGGCATTCCGAACGCGATCGTCCACCCGAACGGTGGCGTGGTCGACACCGTCTGGTTCGCCGCGGTTCCGGCGTCCAGCACCGCGCTGGCGGTCGACGGTGGTGAGGTTCTGGAGGCCCGCTGGTTCCCGGTCGACGACCTGCCCGAACTGACCTGGCCGACGGCCCGCCTGCTCGGCGTCTACGGCCTGGGCCCGCGGGCCGGGGAGTTGCCGCCGTCGATTCCGGCCGGCACCATCTACCGGGCGCCCTTTCCCGGTTCCGGGGAGCAGCGGTGAGCGTGGCCGTGTGCGGGGTGGTGCTGGCCGCCGGTGAGGGCCGGCGTCTGCGTCCTCTCACCGAGTCCCTGCCGAAGTCGCTCTGTCCGGTGGGCAATCTGCCGTTGCTCGACCACGCGCTGCGCCGTCTGGCCGGTCTCGGTCTGTCCGGTCCGGCCGCGGTCGCCGTGAACGCCGCCTACCTTGCCGAACAGGTCGTCGCGCATGTCGGCGCCCGCGCCCACCTCTCCGTGGAGCCGGACGGCCCGATCGGCACCTCCGGCGGGGTGGCCCGGTTGCGCCCGTGGATCGACGGCCGCGCCGTCCTGGCCGGCAACGCCGACGCCTACCTGCACGATCCGGCGCGCGAGCCGGGCAAGGACATCGCGGCGATGCTGGACGGCTGGTCCGGCGACACCGTCCGGATGTTGACGAAGCCGTGTCTGCCCGGCGACACCGGCGGTTTCAGTGGCCGCCGCTTCGCCGGTCTCTCCCTGCTGCCGTGGCGCTACGTCAAGGACCTGGTCGAGGAGAGCAGCGACCTGGTGCGGACCGTGTGGCGCCCGGCGGAGGCGGCCGGGGAACTGGAGCTGATCCCTTACGAGGGTTTCTATCTGGACACCGGCACTCCGGCCGACTACCTGGCCGCCAACCTGCACGCCGCCGCCGGCGCCACCCTCGCCGGCCCGTCGGCGAGGGTCACCGGCGCCGGCCGTGCCGTCGAGTCGATTCTGGGTGCCGGCTCCCACGTGGAGGGCACGGTCACCCGCTGCGTCCTGTGGCCCGGTGCGCATGTCGCCCCGGGCGAACACCTCACCGACACCATCCGCACCTCGACCGGCCTGACCGTCCAGGCCTGACGCCATCCGGGCCGCCTGCCCGGCGCATCACTCCACAGCGACCGCGTTCCGCCGTTCGGTCGTTACGCCGTTCGGCCGTTCGGCCGTTTGGTCGTTCGGCCGTTTGGTCGTTCGGTCGTTCGGTGAGGAAGCCGACGATGCCGTCCATCGACTCGCTCCCCCTGTGGGTGCGCGCTCCCGGCATCGCTCCAGATCAGCCGGATGGGCAAGGTCCCGCACCACGCATCCCTGAAGCAGTCCACGACCGCGGGAAGTTCCATCCGAAGTAGCCGCCCGGTCCGTTGACCGCCTCACCGAGCGCGCAGAAGAACCAGTCGACGCGGGGTGACGTGCCGCCCGTCGAGCCGTTAGACCGACCCAGGCGGCCGGTCCGGGACCTTGCCGAACCGGTCGCGCCCCAGTGCCAGCCGGAGCCATTCGTGCCGCAGGCCGGCGTCGAGTGCCGCCCAGGTCCCCGGCTCCGACGGCGGCGGGCGCATTCCCCGGCCATCCGAGACAACGACTCCGGCCATCCGGGACAACGACTCGTCGTCGTCGAACTCGCTGAACACATCGTCGAGCAGCCACCGCATCGAAACAGCGACGCTCGTCACCGCGGCAACCTGGCAACCACGCCGTTCAGCGTGCGCCCGCCGCCGGCCGGTCAGTCAGCCTCAGGAAGCCCGATGGCAAAAGCATCCTCAAGATCATGCTTCGAGTACGCCCGGAAGGCCACGAACGTCTCGCTGTTGATCACCCCAGGCGTCTTGGAGATCCGCCCCGCGATCACCTCAGCGATGTCGTCGAAGCGAGGCACCCGAACGATGGCGATCAGGTCGACCCCACCGGCGACCGAGTAGACCTCGCTGACCCCGTCCAGCGCTGCCAAGGCCTCGGCCACTTCCGGAATCGAGTTGGTAGCGCAGTCGATATGCACGATCGCCGTGTTCACCAGCAAACTCCCCACCCGCGAGGACAACAGATCTCCGCCCACTCTATGTCCTCCCCCACCACAAACCACAGACCACCCAAGCCCCCCCGCCCAAGACCAACACCCCACCCCACCCCACCCCAGTCCAGCCCCCAGACCAAGCTGAGCCCTCGCCGGGCCGGGCCGGGCCGGGCCGGGCAGTGTCGGGCCGGGCAGTGTCGGGCCGGGCAGTGTCGGGCCGGGCAGTGTCGGGCCGGGCCGGGCCGGGCAGTGTCCATCGACGGGCGCACGGTGACAGCCAGTCTCTCCTCCGTTGGCTGGCCGTAAGCGCGGTCCCGAGCGGATCGAGGCAGCACTCACCACCAGCCGACCAGCCGCGCGAACCGGCCAAGGTCCTCCCCATCCGGGGCGCTTCCCGAGATCACGGCCGCTCACGCCGGTTGTTGATCTGCTGGCCGTGCGAGTCCGCGGTCAGACCGACGCGAGACAGCGCCTCCGCACGGCCAGCAGATCAACTCACCCGAGAAGCCAACAAACGCGAGAGTGCTAACGCGTCCACACCGTTGCTGAGGCACTCCGCCGAGGCGGGGCGAGGCGGGACGGCGGGGCGCGGCGCGAGGCGGGACGGCACGGCGCGGCGCGGCGCGAGACCGGACGGCGCGGCACGAGACCGGACGAGACGGCGCGAGTGTCCGTCCACGGGCGCACGGCGGCTGCCAGCCCGACCGCTGCCGGCTGGTCGTGAGTGCGGTCCCGAGCGGATCGAGGCAGCACTCACCGCCGGCCAGCAAGAACCGCCAAGATCCACCGAGCTCGGGTGCTTCCCGAGATCACGGCGGCTCACGCCGGTTGATGATCTGCTGGCCGTGCGAATCCGCGGTCAAAACGGACGCGAGACAGCGTTCCCGCACAGCCAGCAGATCAACTCACCCGTGAAGCCAACGGACGCGAGGCTGCTGTCCCGTACACACCGTTGCCAAGAGATTCCCCGCCGGCTGACCGACGTCCGACCACTCCAGCCGTAGTACGCGTGCCTCATGGCAGTCGGCAAGCACGTCCGGGCGACGGCTGGGTGTGGGGGTCGAGGGCTGAGCCTAATGGGCGGCTATCGGTGTGGTCGCGCGGAAGCTCGGGATCGGCAGCGCCGAGACGGTGTGCAAAGGGTGCGTCAGGCCGAGGTCGACGACGGGCAGCGGCCGGGAGGGAGCAGCGACGAGTCGGCCGAGTTGAAGCGGCTGCGCCGGGAGAACGCCGAGTTCCGCCGGGCGAACGAGATCCTGAGGGCGGCGTCGGCCTTCTTCGCGGCCGAGCTCGACCGACCACAGAAGTAGTCGTGAACGTCATAGACAGTCACCGCGGCCGCTTAGGCACGGCGCGAAAGCGACACGGCGCGAGAGCGACACGGCGAGGCGAGGCGAGGAGGCAACCCAAGGCGAGTCGCGCCGCGGTGAAGGCGGGGACACCACCCGACAGAAGGGTTCACCACGACCCGATGCCCCCGCACCCCCACCGACCGGAGCACCCACCACCCACAGAGCACGCAGGCCCGCCACACCCCAAAACGTGTCCCACCGAGAACCACAAGATCCAAACCGTGAGTAGCGGGACAACGCAAGGTTCGGGGGCGGGGGGGGGGGGGGGGGGGGGGGGGGGGGGGGGGCGCCCCCCCCCGCGCCCCCCCCCCCCCCCCCCCCCCCCCCCCCCCCCCGACCCACAGCAAACGCCCCAAAACCCAAAAAGCAAACCCCCAGGCCCAAAAAGCAAAGGCCCGCCGGAGGAAACCCCCCGACGGACCCCAGAAGAACCAACCCCGATTCACCGACCGGACTTGATCTCCTCACGCTTGACAGCCCCACCGACAGCCGGAGAAACCGGAATCTCGGCAGGCTTCTCCACCGGGAAGAAGAACCCCTTGATGGCCGGAGCCAGAGCCCCGATCCGGTTCATCTTCTTGGGAACGACCCATCCCGCGTACTCCAGCGGAATCGGATGTCCGTGATCGTCCACCGGGCCGAGGGGCTGGTGGATCTCGACGAACTGGCCGTTGGGCAGCCGCTTGATGATGCCGGTCTCCACACCGTGGGCCAGCACCTGGCGGTCGTGCTGCTGCAGACCGAGGCAGATGCGGACGGAGATGTAGTAGGCGAGCGGCGGCAGGATGAGCAGGCCGATGCGGCCGGCCCAGGTCATCGCGTTCAAGCTGATGTGGAACTTGTCGGAGATGACGTCGTTGCTGCCGGAGATGGTGGCGACCATGAAGAACGTGAAGGCCATCATGCCGATGCCGACGCGCTCCGGGTTGTCGCGCGGCCGCTCCAGCAGGTGGTGGCTGCGCTTGTCCTTGAGCTTGCGCGCTTCCAGCCACGGGTAGGCCATCGGCAGGGTGAACAGGGCGCCGAGGCCGACGACGGCCGGCCAGAACATCGGCGGGATGCTGTAGCCGTTGCCGATCGGGATGTAGATCTGCCAGTTCGGCATGAGACGGACCAGGCCGTCCATGAACATGACGTAGAAGTCGGGCTGCGATGCCGAGGAGACCTCGGCCGCGCGGTACGGCCCGAACAGCCAGATCGGGTTGATCTGGAACAGGCCGGCCATCAGGGCGATGACGCCGAAGACGGCCATGAAGAAGCCGCCCTGCTTCATCGCGTAGCGCGGGAACATGCGCTCGCCGACCACGTTCTCGTTGGTGCGCAGCGGGCCCGGCCACTGAGTGTGCTTCTGCTTGAACACGATGCCCAGATGGGCGGCGATCAGCGCGAGCAGGATGCCCGGGATGAGCAGCACGTGCGCGATGTAGAACCGGCCGATGATCAGCTCGCCGGGGAACTCGCCGCCGAAGATGGAGGCGGAGAGCCAGGTGCCGATGATCGGGAGGGTCAGCATGATCGCCGAGGCGATGCGCAGGCCGGTGCCGGAGAGGCCGTCGTCAGGCAGCGAGTAACCGGTGAAGCCGGCGAAGAACCCGAGCAGGAACAGCAGGACGCCGATGACCCAGTTGATCTCGCGCGGCTTGCGGAACGCGCCGGTGAAGAAGACGCGCGCCATGTGCACGAGGATCGACGCCATGAACAGCAGCGCCGCCCAGTGGTGCATCTGCCGCATGAACAGACCGCCGCGAACCTCGAACGACAGGTTCAGCGACGACTCGTAAGCCGCCGACATCATGGTGCCCTTGAGGGCGAGGTACTCGCCGTCGTAGGCCACCTCCTTCATCGACGGGTCGAAGAAGAGGGTGAGGAACACGCCGCTGCCCAGCAGCACGATGAACGAGAACAGGGCGATCTCGCCGAGCAGGAACGACCAGTGGTCCGGGAAGACCTTGTTGAGCAGGCCCCGCAGGGGGGTGGCGCCTTGGAACCGGTCGTCCGCACCCTTGGCGAAGTTGACCGGAGCCTGAGCTAGATCGATCTTTCGGCGCTTCACGGCCGCTCCCAGAAGTCAGGTCCGACGGTGTCCTTGAAGTCGGACGCTGCCACGAAGAAACCTTCCTCGTCCACTGTAAGCGGCAACATCGGCAGACGCCGAGTCGCGGGTCCGAAAACCGGCTGCGCGTTGTCGGTGATGAGGAACTGCGACTGGTGGCACGGGCAGAGGAGGCGGTTGGTCTGCTGCTCGTAGAGGCTGGCGGGGCAGCCCGCGTGCGTGCAGATCTTGGAGTACGCGACGTAGTTGCCCCACATCGAACCCTTGTTGCGGCCGTTCTTGTCGGCCTCGGCGTTCGCGCGGGTCGTCGCCGCGTCGTCCGCCCGCAGGTGGATGAGCAGCGTCGGCGAGTCGGCGTAGTGGTTGGTGGCGCCGTGCGGGATGCCCGGGAAGACGGTCATCTGGCCGCCGGCGCTGACGTCCTCGGGACGGATCGGGCTGCCGTCCTCGCGGGTCAGCCGGACCGGCTTGCCACCGTTGGCGACGGGGTTGAAGCCGGTGCGGTACATCATCGGCTCAGGATCCCCGTGCGGGTTCTTGATCATGCCGCCGACCAGCGGAGCGGCGATGGCCAGGCCGAGCGGGGCCGAGCCGAGGGCGATCGCGCCCTTGAGCAGCGGCCGCCGCTGGACACCCAGTTCGTCGGCCACGAACAGCGCGGTCTGGCCGGTGATCAGGCGCTCATCGTCGGAGGACGGATCGCCGTGCCGCTGCTGGATGGACAGCTCGTGCGGCAGCAGCTTCTTGGCCCAGGCGAGGATCGCGAAGCCGAGCGCCAGCAGGCCGAGGCCGAGGGTGATGCCCAGGATCGGCGTGTAGTAGTCGCTCATCGTGTGGCCGAGCTTGAAGTGCCACGGCCACCAGATGTAGGCGACCAGGAAGGCGAGGGTGAACAGCCCGGAGAGCAGGAACAGGATGGAGATGTTGCGGACGACCCGCTTCTCCGCCTTGGAGTTCTGCCCGTGGAAGTGCGACTCGTACGTGACGATCTCGATGTCGTCGCGCCGGAGGCCTTCCTTGACGATGTCGAACCGCGACAGGTGCGGGTCGTTGACGTCGACCGGGGTGCCGGTCTCTCCCGCGTGGTGCACCGCCGTCATGACTTCCCCGCAATCCAGAGCGACGTGAAGACCAGGAGCGTGATGCCGACCAGGAAGATGGCCATGCCCTCGGTCGACGGGCCGTACCGGCCAAGGTTGAACAGGCCGCCCGGGTCCTTCTCCTCCTGGAGCTGGAACTTGATGTAGGTGATGATCTGCTTCTTCTGCTCCGGCGTGAGCTGGTTGTCGCCGAAGACCGGCATGTTCTGCGGACCGGTCAGCATGGCGGCGTAGAGCTCCTCCGCCGTCGGGTCGTGCAGCGCGGGGGCGAACTTGCCCGAGGACAGCGCGCCACCACCACCGCCGAAGCCGTGGCAGGAGGTGCAGTTGACCCGGAACAGCTCGCCACCACGGGCCAGCGCCTCGGGGTCGGTGTCGATGTCGGCGACCAGGGGGCCGTCCGGGATCTCCGGACCGCCACCGAGCTCCTGCACGTACTGTGCGAGCTGCTCGGTCTGGGCCTTGTCGAACTGCGGCGGCTTCTCCTCGGCCTGGGCTTCCTGGCGGGTCATCGGCATGCGGCCGGTGCCGACCTGGAACTCCACGGAGGCCGAGCCGACACCGATCAGGCTCGGCCCGCGCTCGGTGACACCCTGGCCGTCACGGCCGTGGCAGGAGATGCAGCTGGTGTCGTAGAGCGCCTTGCCCTCTTGAGCGACAGCGGAGAGCTGGACGTTGTCCTCGGCGAAGGCGCCCGGGGTGAACGCGGTGTAGACGCCGCCGGCGAGAGCCAGGGCGGCGAGCATGCGCACCGCGGCGCCGAGCCTCCGGCGAGCCCGGCCGGGCGCGCCGCGCCGCCGGGAGAACACCCGGCCACGCCTGCGGGCGGGGGTGTCAGAAGTCATGGGTTATGTCCCTCTGGTTTGTTGTTGCGATCCTCGCCGTTGGCGCTGGTTACTGAAGCCAATAGATCATGGCGAACAGCGCGATCCACACCACGTCCACGAAGTGCCAGTAGTACGACACGACGATCGCCGAGGTGGCCTGAGCAGGGGTGAAGCGCCCCATCGTCGTCCGGATCATGTAGATGATGAAGGCGATCAGCCCGCCGGTCACGTGCAGACCGTGGAACCCGGTCGTCAGGTAGAACATCGAGCCGTAGCCGTCACCGTTGATCTTGACGCCGTGGTGGACCAGCTCGACGTACTCGTTCACCTGGCCGAGCACGAAGATGAGGCCCATCACGAAGGTGATCGTGAACCAGCGCCGCAGCGCGAACACGTCGCCCTTCTCTGCTGCGAAGACGCCGAGCTGGCAGGTCACCGACGAGAGCACCAGGATCACAGTGAACGTGGTGGCGTACGGGATGTTGAGATGCTCGGTGTTCTTCTCCCACTGCTCCGGTGCCGCAGCACGGATGGAGAAGTACATCGCGAACAACGCCGCGAAGAACATGAGCTCGCTGGAGAGCCACACGATGGTCCCGACGCTGACCATGTTGGGTCGGGTCAGCGAGTGGATCCGGCTCTTGTCGATGGCTGCCGCAGTCACCGCCTCATTATTCATCCGAACCAGGTCCAAGGTCCTCCGGGGTCCCCAATCCGGCACTGTGGGCGGCCCGGAATATTTTGTGACCAGCCGATAGGCCTAGCCTCGAGTGGTGCGCCTTCACGATTTGCCCCCTCTCGCGGCCGATGGCGGGGATACTTATCTTCCGCCGTTCACCCCGGCGGCCCTCTTCACCGAGATCAACCTGGTCAGCCTGATCGCCCTGGCGCTTCTCGTGTCGGCGGCGCTCTACGGGTACGGCGTCTGGCGTCTGCGCCAGCGCGGTGACCACTGGCCGGCCGGGCGGACGGCGGCCTTCGTCGCGGGTGGACTGGGCTCGATCGCCTCCGTCACGGTGACCGGCATCGAGGCGTACGACACCACCCTGATCTCGGTACACATGGTCCAGCACATGGTGCTGTCCATGGTGGGGCCGATCTTCCTGGCGCTGGGCGCACCGACCACCCTGGCCTTGCGGGTGCTGGCGCCGCGGCCGCGGAAGGCGCTGCTCGCCGTCCTGCACAGCCGCTTCGTCCGGGTGGTCACCTTCCCGCTGGTCGCGTTCGGGCTGTTCATCGCGAACCCGTTCGTCCTCTACTTCACCAGCGCGTACCGGCAGACCCTGGAGCACGTCTGGGTGCACGAGTTCGTCCACGTGCACTTCATCGTCACGGGGTGCCTGTTCTTCTGGCCGCTGCTGGGGCTGGACCCGCTGCCGAACCGGTGGCCGTACCCCGGTCGCGCCCTGTTGATGGTGCTCAGCGTGCCGTTCCACACGGTGCTCGGGCTGACGATCATGCAGAGCAAGGAACTGCTGGGCGGCGACTGGTACCCGAACCTGGGCCTGAGCTGGCTCGATCCGGCCGCCGACCAGGTCACCGCGGGCGGCATCCTGTGGGCCGGCGGCGAGATCGTGAGCGTCACGATGCTGGGCATCCTGGTGGTCCAGTGGGTCCGCCAGTCCGAGCGCGAGGCCCGCCGGATCGACCGCGCCCTGGACAGGGAAGAGGCGAAGGCCGCCACCGGCGGGCCGGCGACCCGCCCGGAGCCCGACGCCGAATAACAAGTTCGGTACGATCGGCGGGACTCAAGACGTGAGGTGGGGCACAAGATGAGCGAGTACACCGTTCTGCTCTACAGCGACGACGCCGCCGTGCGAGACCGGTTCCGGCTCGCCATCGGCTCGCGTCCCGCGGCTGATCTGAAGGTCGAGTTCGCCGAGGCCGCCTCCTGGGAGGAGTGCCGCCGCCTGCTCGACGAGTACGAGATCGACCTGATGATTCTCGACGGCGAGGCCACTCCGGCCGGTGGCATCGGCATCGCCCGGCAGACCAAGGACGAGTACCTCACTCCCCCGCCCACCTGCGTCGTGATCGCCCGTGCCGCGGACCGCTGGCTCGCCGCGTACGCGCAGGTGGACGCCACCCTGGTGGCCCCGCTGGACCCGGTCACCACCGGCCAGACGGTGGCCGGCCTGCTGCGTGCCCGCCGGGGCGGCGCCGTTCCGCTCGGCACGCAGGGCACCGCAGCCAGCTGACCTTACTCTGATCCACCACCCCTGATGGAGGCAGCGCCATGGGCGCACGCACCTGGCCCAATCTGACCAGCGCACTGCTGCGTGGCGAGGAACTCGCCACCGAGGACACCGGCTGGGCCATGGGCGAGATCATGGGCGGAAACGCGACGCCGGTGCAGATCGCCGGGTTCGCGGTCGCGCTGCGGGCCAAGGGCGAGACGCCGGGCGAGCTCGCCGGTCTGGTGCAGGCGATGATCGCCAACGCCACGCTGGTCGAGTTGCCCGAGGCGACCCGGACCAGCTCGGTCGACGTGGTCGGCACCGGCGGCGACCGGGCCAACACGGTGAACATCTCCACCATGGCGGCGATCGTGACCGCCTCCGCGGGTGTGACGGTGGTCAAGCACGGCAACCGGTCGGCGTCCTCCACCACGGGCACGGCCGACCTGCTGGAGCACTTCGGCCTCCCGCTGGACCTGGGCCCGGTGGGCGTCGCCCGCACGGTCGCCGAGGCCGGCATCGGCTTCTGCTTCGCGGCTCGCTACCACCCCGGCATGCGGCACGCCGCGGTCACCCGGCGCGAGCTGGGTGTTCCGACCTTCTTCAACGTGCTGGGGCCGCTCACCAACCCGGCCCGGCCGACCGCCGCCGCGGTGGGCTGCTTCGACCCGCGGATGGCGCCGGTGATGGCCGAGGTGTTCGCCCGTCGCGGCGACTCGGCGCTGGTGGTGCGCGGCGAGGACGGCCTGGACGAGTTCACCACCGCGGCGCCCACCCGGGTCTGGCTGGCCCGTGACGGCAAGGTGGAGGAGCTTCTGGTCGACTCGGTGGACGTGGGCCTGCCCCGCAGCCAGCCGGCCGACCTGCGCGGTGGTGACGTGGCCTTCAACGCCGACGTGGCCCGCCGGACGTTCGCCGGCGAGCAGGGCCCGGTCCGGGACGCGGTGCTGCTCAACGCGGCGGCCGCGTTCGCGGCCCGCAGCGGCTTCCCGGGCGACTTCCACGAGACGCTGCGGGCCGGGATCAAGCGGGCGGCCGAGGCGATCGATTCGGGCGCCACGACCGCTCTGCTGGACCGCTGGGTGGCCGCGGCGCAGGCGGCCAAGGCCGCCGAGTAACCGGGAAAATCCTTTCAACACGCCGTCGGCAATGCCCGAGATCATCCGATATACGTGACACCGTCTGAATGACATTCGGGTAATTCCACCTTCCCGCGAAGGAGACACCCGTGCAGGAACGCGAACTCCGCTGCGTCATCTGCGACGGCGACATGCTCTTCGAGGTGCCGCCCTGTGAGGACGGCCACGACGACTGCCCCGAGCTGGTGTGCACCCGCTGTGGCGCCGCCGAGGTGGTCGCCCCGATCGTCGTGCACCTCTGGAAGCCCGGCAAGGGCCGCGTCGCTCCCGCTCAGCGCTCCGCCGCCTGATCACTTCAAGATCAGAATCCGGCGGTACGGCTACCGAAGCACCGTGCCCACCACGCGAGGCCCGGCCCACTCACGCCTCCCGCGCGCCCACCGGGCTGCTGCCCGGTACAGCGGTGGCCCGCGGCCGCCGGCGCACCCGGCCGAAGCGTGCGGCCCCCACGATCCGCCCGCCCGAAGTCGCGGAACGACAAAAGCCCGCACCCCCGGCGGGGGTGCGGGCTTTCACGTCGAACTCAGAGGTGCGCTTCGGGGTGCCGGGTTCCCGAGTAGTACTCGAAGAGCAGGCCGCACGAGGCGAGGATGACCGCGACCAGGCCGAAGGCCAGCAGCCACCACATCCAGAACACCAGGCCGATGCCGGCGATCGCCGCCGCCAGCGCGATGCCGAACGGCCAGTAGCTGCCCGGGCTGAAGAAGCCGACCTCGCCGGCGCCCTCGGCGATCTCGCCGTCCTCCCGGTCCTCCGGCCGCAGGTCGATGCGGCGGGCGACGAACCAGAAGAACCCGGCGCACATCGAGCAGAGCAGCCCGGACAGGATCAGGGCGACCACGCCGACCCACTCGACGCCACCGCGGAAACCGGCCGCGTCGGCATCGGTCCCGGAGATGTTTCCGGTGTTCAGCGTGTAGACCCCGTAGACGGCGGCCGCGCCGAAGAGGAACACGGCGACCGCGGCGAAGATCTTGTATTCGGTCTTCACGTCGTCAGTCCTACTTCCCCACGGCTACGGTCTCGGGCTGGTTCCAGGTGTTGGCCTGGCGCCGGGTGTTGAACGGCGAGGTCTCCGTCGCGTACGGCTCCTTGCCGATCGCGACCAGCGCCTGCTGGGTCGACTGACCCGCCTTCCGCGCCGCGATGTACTGGTCGAACTCGCCCGACGACACCGTGACCAGCTCGAAGTTCATGAACGCGTGGTAGGTGCCGCACAGCTCGGCGCACCGGCCGACGTAGCGGCCCTCCTTGTCGAGGGTCACCTCGAAGACGTTGCGCACGTTGCCGGGGAACACGTCCCGCTTGAACAGCATCTCCGGCACCCAGAACGAGTGGATGACGTCGCGGCTGGTCTCCTCGAAACGGATCTTCTCACCGACCGGCAGGACCAGGATCGGGATGACGTCGGACGAACCGACGGTCGAGGCGACCGTGTTGGCCTTCTCGCCCATGCCGTCGCGGTAGTTGAACTGCCAGTTCCACTTGAACGCGACGACCTCGACGACCTGGTCGGGGTTCTTCGACAGCCGGTCGACGTTGGTCTGCACGATCGCCGTGTAGTAGAAGAGCACCGCGACGATCAGCACCGGCGTGACCGTGTAGAGGATCTCCATCGGCATGTTGAACCGGGTCTGCACGGGCAACTCGTCGCCGCGCTTGCGGTACCGGATCACGCACCAGAAGATCAGACCCCACACGCCGAAACCGACCACGAGGGCCGCGATCGTCGACGCGATCCACAGGTCGTACATCTCGTGTGCCTGAAGGCTGATGCCCCGGCTCGGCCAGCCGAAGTGGCCGAACGCATCTCCCCAGTCCGCGATCGAACAGCCCGAGAGCAGCGTCAGCAGCGTCGCGCCGCCGAGACCCAGCCCGGCCGCCCGGCCTACTGCCCGCGGCCGTGTGGCCGAACTCCTTGCGCCCACCTGCTTCTGCCTCCTTAGCAGCGCCGCCTGCCGAAACCGGACTTCTGGCGGCAAGGCTCACCGACGGTCGCACACTACTCGACCTGGCCGGAGCCGCCCGCCACCGGGGGGCGTAGGGCCTTCGGTGAAGCGGCCGTCGGAGAACACCCGACATCCGGACGATACCGTTCCCTGTGTGGATTACACAGGCGATCCGGCCGGGGCGCCCGTCTACCTGGACGCCGCTACCGCGGCGCCGCCGCATCCGGTAACCCGCGAGGCCCTGCTCGCGGCCCTCGCCGACGGCTGGGCGGACCCCACCCGGCTCTACGCGGCCGGGCGGCGGGCCCAGCAACTGCGCGAGGCGGCTACCGCGGTGGTCGCCGAGATCCTGGGCGTACGGGCGGACGAGGTCTCCTTCTGGCCGTCCGGCACGGCGGCGGCGCAGGCGGCGGTCCTCGGCGGTGTCGGAGGACGTCGACGCGCGGGCCGCACCCTGGTGCACTCGGCGATCGAACACTCGGCCGTCCTGCACGCGGCCCGCACGGCC
The DNA here is from genome assembly GCF_030009775.1 of Actinoplanes sandaracinus. Lineage (GTDB taxonomy): Bacteria > Actinomycetota > Actinomycetes > Mycobacteriales > Micromonosporaceae > Actinoplanes > Actinoplanes sandaracinus. Next base: position 109,568 of record NZ_JASCTH010000003.1, read on the forward strand.
GAGGCGGTCACGGTCGGCGTGGACCGGCTGGGCCGGCTCGACCTGGACGCCTGGGCGGCCGAGGTGGCGAGGCCGGGGGTGGCCCTGGCGAGTCTGATCAGCGCGAGTCACGAGGTGGGCACGGTGCAGCCGGTCGCCGCCGCGGCGGAGCTCTGTGCCGAGGCGGGGGTGCCGCTGTTCGTGGACGCGGCGCAGACGGCCGGCCGGGCTTCGGTGCCGACGGGCTGGTCGATGCTGAGCGCCAGCGCGCACAAGTGGGGCGGCCCGCCCGGAGTCGGTGTCCTGGTGGTCCGTAAAGGTGTGCGCTGGCTCTCCCCGTACCCCCAGGATGATCTTTATCGCCCCGGCGACCCGGGCACGCCCGGACTGCCGCAAGTGGTCGCGGCCGCCGCGAGCCTGCGGGCGGCGGCCGGCGAGGCGGAGGTCGAGGCGGTGCGGCTGAGCGCGCTGGTCGACCGGATCCGGGAGCGCGTGGCGGCGACCGTGCCGGACGTGGAGATCGTCGGCGACCCGGTGGAGAGGCTGCCGCACCTGGTGACGTTCAGCTGTCTCTACGTGGACGGGGAGGCGCTGCTGCACGCGCTGGACCGGCACGGTTTCGCGGTCTCGTCCGGCTCGTCGTGCACGTCGTCGACGCTACGGCCGAGTCACGTGCTGGAGGCGATGGGTGTTCTCAGTCACGGCAACGTGCGGCTGTCGCTGCACCGGGAGACCCGCGAGGCCGACGTGGAACGGTTCCTGGCGGTGCTGCCGGGCGTGGTGGCCGACCTCCGGAAGGAGGCCGGCCTCTGATCACCATCGACTGCCGTGGCCTGCGCTGCCCGATTCCGGTCATCCGGCTGGCCAAGGCCATCCCGACGGTCGCGGTCGGCGAGATCGTGCGGGTGCTCGCCGACGACCCGGCCGCGGCCAACGACATCCCCGCCTGGTGCCGGATGAAGGATCAGGAGTTCGTCGCGGCCGACGGCCACGCCTTCGACGTGCGAAGGCGCAGCTGACCGGCTCCGCCCTCGCCGCGCGGACGATCGCCGGGTGAGGAGGTGGGCCGCCGAGCGGCCCGCCGCCTCACCGCCGGTGATCGTCGGTGAGGTAGTCGATCACCGAGGAGACCGGGTCCTTCGCCAGATGGGTGTCGACGACCAGGCGCGGGCCCAGGTAGGGCTCGTACTCGGCCTGACGCTCCAGGACCCGGACCCAGTCGGGGATGCCGTCGTGGTCGCGGACCGCGTAACGGGACTCGACCCGCCGGCGGTGCTCGTCGTCGTCGCCGCAGATCACCTCGACGACGCGCAGCGGCACCGCCATCCGGTCGGCCAGGTCGGTCCACAACTCGCGGGCCGCCTTGACCGGGTTCACCGCGTCGATGATCACGTGGTGGCCGATCCTCAGCTGTTCCTCGGCGAGCGCGGCCACCACCCCGTAGGCGGCGAAGCCGGGACGGGGCTCGTGCACCGAGTATCTCTGGAGGGTGAAGTCGACCGTGTCGACGGCGAGGCTCGCCGCGGGCAGCTCAGCTGCGACCGCGGCGGCCAGGGTGCTCTTGCCGACTCCGGGGAGGCCGGCGAAAACCGCTAGAACCATGTCTGAAGGTCTACGCCTTATGCCGCGAGGAAGGGGGTGATCTCGGCAGCCGCCTCTTCGCCGTACGCGGCGGCCAGGCGCTTGCTGAACTCGGCGGGCTTCACGTCGTACTCCTGGGTGCCGACGGTCTCCAGCACGAGGGCCGCGACCAGCGAGCCCACCTGGGCGGCGCGCTCAAGCCCGAGACCCCACGAGACGGCCGCGAAGAAGCCGGCCCGGAAGCCGTCGCCGACACCGGTCGGGTCCTCGCCGATCACGCCGGGGACAACCGGCACGTGGATGCGCTCGATGTCCCGGCCGGTGATCTCCACGCCGTCCTTGCCGAGCGTGGTCACCCGGATCCGGACCTGCTCCAGGACCTGCTCGCCGGTGAGGCCGGCCTTGGTCTCCAGCAGGGACCGCTCGTACTCGTTGGTCATGAGGTATTCCGCGCCGCTGATCAGGCTCAGCACGTCGGAGCCGTCCATCCGGGCGAGCTGCTGCGACGGGTCGGCGACGAACCGGTAACCGCGGGCCCGGCACTCCTGCGAGTGGCGGATCATCGCGGCCGGGTCGTTCGCACCGACGAGCACCAGGTCGAGGCCGCCGGCCCGCTCGTCGACCGGGGCCAGTTCGATGTTGCGGGCCTCGGCCATCGCGCCGGCGTAGAACGAGGCGATCTGGTTCAGGTCGTCGTCGGTGGTGCAGACGAACCGAGCGGTGTGAGCCACGTCACTGACGTGCACCGAGTCACAGTCGACGCCGTGCCGCTCCAGCCACGAGCGGTAGTCGGCGAAGTCCGCTCCGACCGCGCCGACGAGGATCGGCCGCAGGCCGAGCTTGGCCATCCCGAAGGCGATGTTGGGAGCCACGCCACCGCGCCGGACCACCAGGTCGTCGACGAGGAACGAGAGCGAGACCTTGTGCAGTTGGTCGGCGATGAGCTGCTCGGCGAACCTGCCGGGGAAGTGCATCAGGTGGTCAGTGGCGATCGAGCCGGTGACGGCGATCTTCATGTCGGCCCTCGGGGTCGGGAACAGGGGGCGTTACGCCATGAGACTACCGGGCGGTTACGCCGAACAGGCCGTCCCGTTAACGGGACGGCCTGTTCGGAAGTTGCCGTGACTCAGTAGTTGCCGTGACTCAGTGGAAGGAGTCACCGCAGGCGCAGGAGTTCTGCGCGTTGGGGTTGTCGATGGTGAAACCCTGAGCGTCGATGCGATCGGCGAAGTCGATGGTCGCGCCCGCCAGATAGGGGGAGCTCATCCGGTCCACCACGACCTCGACACCGTCGAAGTCGCTGACGACGTCGCCGTCGAGCGAACGCTCGTCGAAGAAGAGCTGGTAGCGCAGGCCGGAACAGCCACCAGGCTGTACGGCGATGCGCAGGCGCAGGTCGTCGCGCCCTTCCTGCTCGATCAGGGCCTTGACCTTCACCGCGGCGACGTCGGTGAGGGTGACGCCGGTCGGGGCGGTCGCCTCGGTCGACTCGGTGTGCGCTTCAGTGGTCACTAGGTATCTCCCTGCCAGGTGCGGTCATGTGCCGTACCAGGCAACGCTAACCCCATTCCCTCCGATTCCCAATCCGGGGCGGAACAGATCACCTGCTCCATTGCCCCGCCAGCCGGGCGGCGAGTTCACGCAGGCCACGGGCGGGTTCGGCGAAAGCCGTCGCGACATCGCCGAAATGCTCCACGAGGGTGTGCGTCTCGGTCACCCCGGCCGCCGAGGCCTCCCGCTGGCCGGTCTCGTTGCGCCCGGCCAGGACCACGCACGGCAGGCCACGGTCGCGGGCGCCGGCGGCGATCCCGGCGACCACCTTGCCGCGCAGCGACTGGTGGTCGAACGAGCCCTCGCCCGTGATCACCAGATCGGCGGCGTCCAGCTCGCGGTCCAGGCCGATCAGATTCGTGACCAGATTGATGCCGGAGGTCACCTCGCCGCCGAGAGCGATCAGGGCGGCACCGATGCCGCCGGCCGCGCCGGCGCCGGGGCGGGCGGCCAGGCCCTCGGCGCCGAACGCCTTCTCCAGCACGCCGGCGAAGTGTTCGAGAGCCGCGTCGAGCAGCAGCACGTCCTCCCGGGAGGCGCCCTTCTGCGGGCCGAAGACGTTGCTGGCGCCGTGCAGGCCGGTCAGCGGGTTGTCGACGTCGGTCGCCGCCACCAGCCGGACCTGCCGCAACTGCGGGACGCCGTCCAGCGTCACCGCGCTGATCAGGGCCGCGCCGCCGTAGGGCAGGGCGTACCCGGCGGCGTCCAGCGGGGCGGCGCCGAGAGCGGCCAGCATGCCGGCGCCGGCGTCGTTGACCGCGGAACCGCCGAGGCCGACCACCACCTCCGCCGCGCCGGTCTCCACCGCGGCGGCGATCAGCAGGCCCAGGCCGTACGAGGTGGCCGCTTTCGGGTCACGCTCGGCGGCGGTGAGGAGATGCAGGCCGCAGGCCTGGGCGCTCTCGACGTAGGCGACGCCGTTCGCCAGCAGGATCTCGCCGTGGGCCGGGCGGCCCAGCGGGTCGACCGTGGCGACCGGGATCCGCCGGCCGTCGAGGGCCGCGGCGAGCACCTCGACGAAACCGGGGCCGCCGTCGGCGAGCGGGCGCTGGACGAGGACGTCGCCGGGGGCGGACCAGCCGTCGGCGACGGCCCTGGCGACTTCGGGAGCGGAGAGGGTGCCGGCGAACTTGTCCGGACAGATCAGTACGCGCACCCCGCGAGTGTGGCAGCACACTCCCGCAGGCGCAGCTACCGTCTCACCCGCTGTGCGAACATGGCTGACGTGACGTCGACCTGGACCGAACCCTCGAACACCCCGCTGGCTCTGCTTCTGCTCGGCAAGGACACCGATCCGGCGAGCGAGCGCGGGGTGGACTGCCCCGGCGATCTGCCCGCTCCCAGCGACCCTGATCTGGTGGCCCGCGCCACCGCGGCCAAGGCGGCGCTCGGTTCCCGGGTGTTCGTCCTGGGGCACCACTACCAGCGTGACGAGGTGATCCAGTTCGCCGATGTCACCGGTGACTCGTTCAAGCTCGCACAGCAGGCCGCCGCCCGGCCGGACGCGGAGTTCATCGTCTTCTGCGGTGTGCACTTCATGGCCGAGAGCGCGGACATCCTGACCAAGCCGGAGCAGCGGGTGATCCTGCCCGACCTGGCGGCCGGGTGCTCGATGGCCGACATGGCGGTCCTCGGGCAGGTCGAGACGGCCTGGGAGCACTTCCAGGATCTCGGCATCACCGACCAGATCGTGCCCGTGACCTACATGAACTCCTCCGCCGACATCAAGGGTTTCGTCGGGCGGAACTCCGGCGTGGTCTGCACCTCGTCCAACGCCAAGCGCGCCCTGGACTGGTCGTTCGAGCAGGGTTCGAAAGTGTTCTTCCTGCCCGACCAGCACCTCGGCCGCAACACCGCGGTCCTGGAGATGGGCTTCGAGCTGGACGACTGCGTCCTCTACGACCCGCACAAGCCGCAGGGCGGCCTGACCGCCGACCAGCTTCGCAACGCGAAGATGATCCTGTGGCGCGGGCACTGCTCGGTGCACGGCCGGTTCACCCTCGACAGCGTCCGCGAGGTCCGTGAGCGGGTCCCCGGCGTCAACGTGCTGGTGCACCCGGAGTGCCGCCACGACGTGGTCCGGGCGGCCGACTATGTCGGCTCGACCGAATACATCATCAAGGCGCTCGACGCCGCGCCCGCCGGTTCGGCGTGGGCGGTGGGCACCGAACTCAATCTGGTCCGCCGGATGGCCCTGGCCCACCCGGACAAGCAGATCATGTTCCTCGACCGGGCGGTCTGTTACTGCTCCACCATGAACCGGATCGACCTCCCCCACCTGGTGTGGACGCTGGAGGAGCTGGTCGCCGGCCGGGTGCCGAACGTGATCACGGTCGACGAGAAGACCGCGCACGAGGCGCGGATCGCGCTCGACCAGATGCTCGCCTTGCCGTAACGCTGTGTAGTCGCGCGAATCCACCCACATGGTGGATTTCTTAAGTCGACCTTAGTCAACAGCATTTAAACGGCGTTTCACGCTCCGCCACGGCTGCCGTGGTTGTCACTCAGCGCTATGCTTCCCCGGTTGCAGAATCGGGTACCCCCGCCCGCGCTCTGCTTACTCGATCCTTGGGCGCACTCGTGCCCACCGGCTGGAGGTTACGTTGACCGACGATGTCCTGATCGTGCACGGCGGTACGCCGCTGCAGGGGCAGATCCGGGTCCGTGGCGCCAAAAATCTCGTCTCCAAGGCCATGGTCGCCGCTCTGCTCGGTGAGTCACCCAGCCGCCTCTTCGACGTTCCGCGGATCCGTGACGTGGAGGTGGTCAGCGGGCTGCTCGAACTGCACGGTGTGAAGGTCACCGCCGGCGTCGAGGACGGCGAGCTGGTGATGGACCCCACCAACGTGGAGAGCGCCAGCACCGACGAGATCAACGTGCACGCGGGCTCGAGCCGGATTCCGATCCTGCTCTGCGGCCCGTTGCTGCACCGCCTCGGCCACGCGTTCATCCCGGATCTGGGCGGCTGCCACATCGGCCCCCGCCCGATCGACTTCCACATCAAGGCGCTGCGCGAGTTCGGCGCGGTCGTCGACAAGACGCCCGAGGGCATGCACCTGAGTGCCCCGAACGGCCTGCACGGCGCCAAGCTGGAACTGCCGTACCCGAGCGTCGGCGCCACCGAGCAGGTGCTGCTCACCGCGGTCCGCGCGGAGGGCGTCACCGAGCTGCGCAACGCGGCCATCGAGCCGGAGATCATGGACCTCATCTGCATCCTGCAGAAGATGGGCGCGATCATCACGGTGCACACCGACCGGGTCATCGAGATCCAGGGCGTCCCCCGGCTGTACGGCTACGAGCACAAGCCGATCCCGGACCGGATCGAGGCCGCCAGCTGGGCGGCGGCCGCGCTCGCCACCCGTGGCGAGATCGAGGTGCTGGGCGCCCGCCAGGCCGACATGATGACGTTCCTGAACGTCTTCCGGTCCATCGGCGGCGAGCTGAAGATCACCGACGACCGGGTGGCCCGCAACGGTGTGAGCGGCGCCCAGGGCGGCATCAAGTTCTGGCACCCGGGCGGCGAGCTGAAAGCCGTCGCGCTGGAGACCGACGTGCACCCCGGTTTCATGACCGACTGGCAGCAGCCCCTGGTCGTCGCCCTGACCCAGGCACGCGGCATCTCGATCATGCACGAGACGGTGTACGAGCAGCGGCTCGGCTACACCGAGGCGCTGAACCAGATGGGCGCCACCATCCAGGTCTACCGGGACTGCCTGGGCGGCACCCCGTGCCGGTTCGGCCGCCGCAACTTCATGCACTCCGCGGTGATCGCCGGCCCGTCCAAGCTGCACGCCGCCGATCTGGTCATCCCCGACCTGCGGGCCGGTTTCGCGCACCTGATCGCGGCTCTGGCCGCCGAGGGCACCTCGCGGGTCTACGGGGTGGAGCTGATCAAGCGCGGCTACGAGGACTTCGAAGGCAAGCTGGCCGCTCTCGGCGCCCACGTCGAACGTCCCTGATCCTGCTCTGATCCTGCTCTGATCTGCGATTTAGTCACGATCAACGGCGCGGTGTGTGACACACCGCGCCGTTTGGCTACGCTTCTGACGTGTCCCCGCTGTTTCGCCGCAAGTCAGCCGACGTCGCCTCCGCTCCCGAGGAGCAGGCGGTGATCGCCGCCGAGCCTCGCCCCAAGGGCTACACCCCCAGCAAGAAAGAGCTGGGTGTGGTCACGCCGAAACGGACCGCCCAGGGCCGCCGGGTGCAGGATCCCGCGCCGGCCAACCGCAAAGAGGCCTACAAGCAGCTCCGTGAGCGGCAGCGGGCCGAGCGGGCCGAGGCGTCCGAGGGCATGCGCAACGGTGACGAGCGTTACCTTCTCGCCCGCGACCGGGGCCCGGAGCGGTCCCTGGTCCGTGACATCGTCGACTCCCGCCGCACCGCCGGGTCCTACTTCATCGGTGGCGCGGTCGTCGTGCTGATCGGCTCCTCGGTCGCGATCCCGATCGTGCGGACCGCCAGCAACGTGCTCTGGGCCGGCCTGGCGCTGGCCGTCCTCATCGACAGCGTCTTCATCAGCCGCCGCATCAAGAAGCAGATCACCGCCCGCTTCCCGGACACGACGCAGAAGCTGGGATCGCTCTACTTCTACGGGATCATGCGCGGCCTGACCTTCCGCCGCATGCGGGTCCCCAAGCCGAAGGTCGAGCTCGGCGCCACCGTCTGACCCGGCCGCGACAAAGAGCGTGTGAAGGTCGAGGCGCGGATCGCGCCCGAGCCTCACACGCTCTTCCGTTATGCGACGCCGGCCAGGCGGAGCAGGCCCGCCACCGCGGCGGCGGCCAGCACGACCACGACGAACGGGGCCTTCTGCCAGGCCAGCAGGCCGCCGACCAGCACGCCGGCCGGGCGGGCGAGGCCGGCGAACTCGCTGCCGGCCATCAGCGCGGCCGTACCGGCCAGCGCCGTCAGCAGCGCGGTCGCCGCCATCGGCAGCATCCGCTGCAACGAGTCGGAGAGTTCCAGGCGGTCGCGCAGGAGCACGCCGCTGAGCCGGAAGGCGTAGGTGCCCACGGCCAGTGCCACGATCGCGGCGATCAGCATGACGCCTCCTTCGGCTCGGTCGTCTTCTCGACCTGGTCAGCGGCTTCGGGGGTCGACGGCGGAGCCGGGTCTCGGCGAGCCGGGTCTCGGCGAGCCGGGTCTCGGCGAGCCGGGTCTCGGCGAGCCGGGCGCAGGAGCACCAGCAGGCCGAGCAGGGCGCACATGACCGGGAGGCCGGCAGGCAGCACCGGGGTGAGCAGCACCGCCACGGCCGCGCCGGTCAGGGCGACGAGCCGGGTGCCGCGGTCGCGCAGGGACGGCAGGATCAGGGCGATCAGGCCGGCCGGAAAGGCGGCGTCGAGGCCGAGCGCGTCCGGGTCGCCGGTGGCCCCGCCGAGCAGCACACCGAGGACTACTCCGGTGTTCCAGGTCACGAAGATGGTGGCGCCGACCAGCCAGTAGACGCGGCGACGGGCGGCGGGCGACGACTCGGCGAGGGCGAAGGCGACGGTTTCGTCGGTCATCAGGTGGCTGCCGACGAGACGGTCCCGCCAGCGGGCGCCGAGGGTGTCGGCCACGGCCAGGCCGAACGGCAGGTGCCGGGCGTTGAGCAGGAGGCCGGCGACGACGGCGGCGATCGGGTTGCCGGCCGCCAGCAGGCCGACCGCCAGGAACTGGGCGCCACCGGCGAAGATCAGCACCGACATGACGACCGGGACCCAGGCGGGTAGGCCGTACGCGATGGTGATGGCGCCGAAGGACGCGCCGACCGCGAGCGTGGCGGCGGCCAGTGCCCCGATGTCACGGGGCCGAGCCTTCGTTCGATATAACGTCCCCATAGTTCGAAATATTGAACGCACTCAGCGGTGTTCGTCAAACCGAACAACCTGATCGATGGAGCGAACATGCATCAGCCGGCACCGCCGCTGGCCGTCATCGCCGCAGCCGTGCGCCGCGAGCGCGACCGGGCCGGGCTGTCCCTGACCGAGCTGGCCCGGCGGGCCGGACTGGCCAAGTCGACGCTCTCCCAACTGGAGTCCGGTACCGGCAACCCGAGCATCGAGACGTTGTGGGCGCTCGGCGTCGCGCTCGGCGTCCCGTTCAGCCGGCTGGTCGAGCCGCCGCCGTCCCCGGTCCGGGTCGTGCGGGCCGGCAGCAGCCCGCGGGTGCGCGCCGAGGGCGCCGACTTCTACGGCACGCTGCTGTCAGCGGGAGCGCCGCACACCCGGCGCGACATCTACGTCCTGGAACTGGAGCCGGGCGCCCGACGCGACGCCCAGCCGCACATCCCGGGCAGCGTCGAGCACATGATGGTGTCCGCCGGCCGGATCAGGACCGGCCCGGTCGACGAACTGGTCGAGGTCGGGCCCGGCGACTATGTGACCTTCCCCGGTGACGTGCCGCACAGCTACGAGGCGCTGGAGCCCGGCTCCTGGGCGATCCTGGTCATGGAACACCGCTAAGCAGTGCACCCAGCGACGCCGCCGTCCCATTCCAATCTTGTGGAGTTCCACGATGGCGGTGCGCAGCAAAACGACAAGATCGCGGAATGTGTCTAGCGTTCGGCGTACAGCCGCGCCACCACGTCCTCGATGTCCGGTTCGACCACCGACAGGTCACGCACGGGCACGGCAGCGACCAGCCCGGCGACCGCGACGCCGGCCGTCGTGGAGTCCAGCGTGAAGGTCACCCGGTGACCATTGGCGGTCACGGCGGTGAGATCCGCGCCGGGCAGCGCGAACCCGTCCGGCAGTGGCTTCTCCAGGTCGGCGACGAGGGTGCGGCGGGAGCCGTACCGGGTGTGCAGAGCCTCGATGCTGCCGTCGTGCACCACCCGGCCGTGGTCGATCACCACCAGCCGCTCGCAGAGACGCTCGATGTCGGCCAGGTCGTGCGTGGTCAGCACCAGCGTCACGTCACCGGTCGCGCCCAGCTCCGCCAGGAACGACCGGACCGCCTGCTTGCTCACCACGTCCAGGCCGATCGTCGGCTCGTCCAGGAACAGCACCTCCGGGCCGTGCAGCAGGGCGGCGGTCAGCTCGCCGCGCATCCGCTGCCCCAGCGACAGCTGCCGGACCGGGGTGTCCAGGAACTCGTCGAGGTCGAGCAGATCGCGGCAGCGCTTCAGCCTGGACGCGTGGTCGGCGGCCGGCACCCGGTAGATGTGCCGGAGCAACTGGAACGACTCCCGCAACGGCAGGTCCCACCAGAGCTGCGAGCGCTGACCGAAGACCACGCCGATCCGCAGCGCCAGCTTCGTGCGCTGCGGGACGGGGGTCAGGCCGCACACCGACACCTCACCCGACGAGGGCGTCAGCACACCGGTGAGCATCTTCAGGGTCGTCGACTTGCCGGCGCCGTTCGGGCCGATGTAGCCGACCATCTCGCCACGATCGATGGTGAGGCTCACACCGTCCACGGCCGCGACAGTTCGCTTCTTTCGCCGGAAACGGCTCGCTTTCACCCGTACCGTGAAGTCTTTTCTGAGATCTTTCATTTTGATCATGAGCCGGTGCTCCGATATTGGCGGATGCCGGCTCGCCAGACGCCGGCGGCGATCGCCGCCGCGACGGCCGCGACCAGCGGGGACAGGAATCCGGCCCAGGCCGGCAGGCCGAGCGGATCGGGGCGGCCGAGCAGCGCCAGCGCCGGCTGGTAGGCGACGAACCCGAACCCGAGGGCGTACGCGAACAGGTTGCGGAACCAACCGCCGTAAACCGAGATGGGGTACGAGGTGAAGTCACGCCCGCCATAGGTGAACGCCGCCCCGATCTCCCCGGAGTCCACCCACCAGAACGCCAGGCTCGCGCTGAGCACGAAGATCGACCCGAAGAAGACCGTCGCCGCCAGCGGGGTCAGCACCACCAGCAGCACCCGCGCCGCCGTCCAGTCGATGTCGTTGGCGGCGACGGCCAGGCCCAGCACGACGAACCCGAACACCACCCGCAGCGCCTTACGGACCGGGATGTCCATCAGCAGCAGCTGCGGCAGCGCCGCCAGCGGCCGGACCAGCACCGCGTCCAGAGTGCCGGCCCGCACGTAGTTCTTGAGCCGGTCCACGTTGCCGACCAGGAAGTCGGCCAGCGCGAACCCGGCCGAACTCAGCCCGACGATCAGCACCGCCTCGCGCAGCGAGAACCCGCCGACCGCCGGCGTGGCCCGGAACAGCACCAGCACCGTCAGCACGTCGAAGACGGTCGCGCCCACATTGCCGAACAGTTCGACCATGAACGAGACGCGGTAGGCCACCGCCGACCGGAACTGGGCGGCCGCCAGAGCGGAATAGGGACGCCAGTCACCCACCCTGCACCACCAGGCGCCGCTCGGCCCGCCGCTGCACCAGCGCGGCCAGCGCCAGGATCAGCACCGCCCACCCCACCTGCACCGCCACCAGGCCGGCCTGCAACGCCGGGCCGTCCCGCTCGGCGATCACGTCCAACGGCGTCTGCAACAGGCTCGGCAGCGGCGTCGCCGCCCACAGGACCACCACGAACTCGGCCGGGAGAAGGCGCAACGGGAAATAGAGGCCGCCCAGCACCCCCGAGCCGAGAGTCCACAACATGATCGGGCCGCGGGCGTCCTGCAGCCAGTACGCGGACGCGTTCACCACGTACCGGCAGCCGAAACAGATGATCACCGCGAGCAGCACGGACAGCGCGAACAACGGGACCGTCTGCCAGCGCTGCGGCGTGTGCAACGGGAAGAACAGCGCGCCGGCCAGCAGTGGCGGGGCGAACCTGGTGAGCATGGCGTAGAGCGCCCGGCCCAGATCGGCGGCCAGATAGCCGGTCACCGGGCCGATCGGACGTAACAGGTCGGCCGCGATGTCACCACTACGGATCCGATCGGCGAGTTCCGTCCAACCCCAGATACCAATGACACTGAGTAGACCTTGACCGACCCAGACGTAGGTGGCCAGCTGCTCGGCGCCGTACCCCGCCGGCCGTTGCCCGACAGCCTCGGCGGCCACCGCCAGCAGCACGTAACAGCGGAGGAAGCCGAACACGATGTTGGTGAACGTTCCGGCTATGGTGGCTTGGCGGTAGGTCGAGTATCGCCGGAAACCCGACCCGATCAGCGCGCCGAAAGTTGTGACCCAGGCGCGGAACGGACCTATTCGAGAGATCGTCGGCACGCTGGCGTCTCGCTGGTCCACGCCGTTAATCTCCTTTCGAATCCCCGCAACGGAGCCGGGTGACTCTACGCGGGGTCCCCGGGCCGGCGCGGCTCATTTTCTGACAGGTGGAGTTCGCCGTGACGGAGCGTTGCCATTCGACGGGCCACCCGTGGGGCGCCCGGTGAACGGCTGGAGCTCCCGGCCGGGCGACAACTGGGACGACGAGCCCGCCTGGGTCTACGAGATCACCTGGGAGTGGGAGCCGGTCCCCGGCCAGCGCTATCCCGGCGATCCCGGCCTCCGCAAGGCCGTGCACACGCCGGTCTACGAGGCCTCGCGCGGCGTCTCCGCGCCCGCCAGCTCGGCCCCGGTGAGCCCCTCCGGGCGCGCCGCGGTCCCGGCCTCCGCACCCCCCGATCAAAATCAGTCACGGTACGAGGAAACGCGCTCTGAACAGCGCGGGCCCGCCCCCGCACCGCAGCCGCCGCGAGACGAACCCTCCTGGAACCGGCCGGGCAACCTGCACAGCCAGATGCCGGGCGGCGCCCCGGACCAGCGGCGCGCGTCCGCGCCCCTCTACGGCCGTGCCGCCGGCGACCAGCCCCGCCCTGGGGGCGGCCCCGAAGGGCCACACCGGTCCGGGGCGCCCGGGCAGACGCCGATTCCCGTCCATCCCGGCCACCCGATGTCGTCCACGCCGGTCTCCCCCGGACACGGCGGACGGCCCCCGGCAGGACGTCCCCCGCAGCAGCAGGCTCCCTCCGGCGCGCCCGGCGGGCCAGGGTGGAGTCGCGGCCCGCAGCAGCCCGGCGGATTCGGCAACCGGCCGGTCTCCCCCGGGGCGGCGGCCGGACGCGGCGCTCAGGGTCCCGGCGCTCAGGGACCCGGCGCTCAGGGACCCGGCGCTCAGGGACCCGGCGCTCAGGGACCCGGCGCTCAGGGACCCGGCCAAGGTCCGGGCAGCCACCCGGACGGCCACGCTCCGCATGGCGGGCCGGGGCCTCGTGGTGGCGCGATGCCGCCCGGCGGCTCCTCCGGCGGCCCGGCGGGTCACGGCCAGTTCGGCGGCCCGGCTCAGTTCGGCGCAGCCGGGGCCCAAGGGCGTCCGGCACCGCACGGAGGGCCGGTTTCCGGTGGGCCGGGCGGCCCCGGGCGGCACGAGGGCGTGCCTGGCCGGCACGAAGGACATCCCGGGCGTCACGAGCAGGGCGCCCCGGGTCGCTCCGGTGGCCCGGCCGCTTCGGGCGGGTACGTGCCCGGCCGGTCCGTGCCCGAGCAGGACCCCGCCTATCAGGGCCGTCGTCACGCTCCCGAGCAGCAGGCTCCCCGCCAGGGCGGGGAGACACGCCCGGTTTCGGGACCGGCGGCACCGCAGGGACAGTCCTACGGCACCGCTCGCCCGGCACCGGCCACCGCCTTCCCGGCCTACCCCGAAGACCGCCGCGCGGCCCGCGACGGCCGCGTCCCGGACGCTCCGTTCGACCTGCGGCCGGCACCTCAGGACCGGAACTCGCCGGCGCCGTCACGCCCGGCCGCACAGCCGACCCGGGTCACACCGCAGCAGCCGGTCATGCCACCCGCCGCGGTCTACCCGGGCGTGCCCGGCCAGGCCCCGGGTCCGGCCATGCCCGCACAGGGCCGTGGCATGCCCGGTGGCGCCGCGCCCGTCTCCGGACCGGTCCCGCCGCTCGCCGCGGGCTCCCGGGAGGCCCCGGCGGGCGGGCGCGTCCCCGGCTACGCCGCCCCGGCAGCGTCCGGCCACATCGCGCCGGTCTCCGGCCCGGCGACTCAGGCCGACCAGGTCGCACCCGGCCAGCAGTCGCCGGAAACCACCCAGGCGCTGGAGGTGCCCGGCCCGGCCCGGCGTGCCACGAATCCGCCACACGTCACCGCGGGCCCGGACCGGTATCCGCCGATGGAGGCCAGGCAGTCGACGGCCGCACCGTCCTCCGGACCGGGCGTGTCATTCCCGCACGGCCGGATCTCCGCCGAGGACGGCGTTCCCGGCGGACACCACTACGACGAGGAACAGGACCCGACACGGCCGCTGGACCGCCGGCGGCTCGGCCATGCCGCGCCGCCGCACGGGCATCCGGACTCCGCCACGCACCCCGACGACCCGACACGGCCGTTCGGTTTGCGGCGGTCCGGCCCGGCCGGTGAACGCCCTCAGACGACCGGCCCACGGCCGGGCGTCCCCGCGGAGAGCCGCACCCCGGTGGACGATCCGCGTCAGCCCGGCACGCCCGCCTCCGGGATCCCCGCGGACGAGCGCACCCAGGCAGTCGACCCTCGCCGGACGGGTGGGCCCATCCCCAGGCCGTACGGCGCGGAACGCACCGCATCGATCGACCCGCGCCTGCCGGGTGCGCCCGTTACAGGCATGCACGCTGCGGCCGGGCACCTCTCCGAGGTGGACGACCGTGGCTTTGCGGTGGAGCCGCGCCAGGACGGGACGGGCTCTCCAGACCGAACCGGTCGGCACATCGAAGCCGACGGCTCACGTGAGGCGGGTGGCTGGACGCCCGGGCTGGACGACAGTTCCGGGACGCCTTCGGAAGCTATGGCGTACGGCATGGAGCCCGCGACCGCGCCGGTGACCGGGCCCCCGGCCACGGCCGGGCCCGCCGACGCCTCCGACAACGAGCCGGAGACCCACGGTCTCGGATGGCTGCTGTCGATGAGTGGGCTCGGAGCCACCACCCCGGTTCCCGAGGCCGAACCGGCCGCGCCGTCCGCGGCGGCCTCCGTTCCCGAGGTCCGGCCGCTGGGCTGGTTCGCACCGGCCGACCCGGACGAGACTCTTCCTGAGCCGGACGACACCCTGCCGGAGGCAGACGCCTCCCTCAGGGCAGACCTCACCTCCCCCGAGAGCGGCACGGCACCGGCGCAGGCCGAGCACGACACCGTTCGCACGCACTCCGCATCGTCTGAGGGCCGCGCCGAGGAAACTGACTCGGCATCGGGCGGAGGCCTTCTTACGGGGAGAGGGCCCGCGAGGGATGTTCCGGCGCCGCCGGGGCTCATTCCGTCCACGCCGGAGTCGGTCTTCGGTGTGGACGAAGGGGATGCTCTCCAGGCCGAGGCGTCACACCCCGCTGAGCGGGCTGACGCCGAACACGCCGCCGAGCTCGCGGAAGCCGCATACGTCGCTGAGCACGTTGAGGCGGAACACGCCGCTGGGCAGGCTGACGCCGAACACGCCGCTGAGCACGCTCCGGCTACTGAGACAGTGCTCTCGCACAGCGAGCAGGATGTTGCCGCCGACGCGCCGCAGACTTGGCCTGCCGGCTCGGACGGAAGCGCGGTCGCAGGCCAGGCTGAGAACATCGGCGTTCGCTATGACGAGGCGGACTTGTCCGCTGCTGAGGGGACCGTCGACGAGCGCGAGACCGTCGGGCACGCGACCGCCGGGAGCGCCGAGACCGAGGTCGTCGACGCTGAGATTGTCGATGCTGAGATTGTCGACGGCGAGGTCGTCGACGCTGAAGCTATCGACGGGGAGATCGTCGAAGCCGAAGTTGTCGACGCGGAGGCCGACGCTGAAGTCATCGACGCGGAGGCCACCGACGCGGAAGCTGTCGATGCTGGAGCTGTCGATGCTCAGGTCGCCGACGCTGAAACTGTCGACACCGACACCGACACCGGCACCGACGTTGTGCAGGAGAGTGCTCCGGGCGCGGACGCCGCGGCCGATCAGGCGGCGTCGGGCGGGCCGGTTGCCGAGTGGGGGAACTCCGGGCTCGATGAGGACAGCGTCCTCACACGGACGATCCAGATCTCTCCGGTGAGTGCGCCGCCGGCCGACGACGTGGCGCGGGACGCGGTCACCGGCGGTACCGGCGAATTCAGGGCCGAGGATGTGCACTCGGAGGCCGGATATGGCGACACCACCGGGAACGCGGCCGCCGGGACGACAGCGGTTGAACCGGTCGCCGAAGAGGCGCCCGCACCGGCCGCCGACAGCGGGGTCGAGACGCCCGCACCGGTGGCCGCAGACAGCATGGCCGAAGTGCCCGCACCGGTCGCCGCCGACAGCACGGTCGAGGCGGCGGTGGGAGACACCGCGATCGAGGCGGCTGCGGGCGAGACGGTGGTTGAACCCACTCTGGCCGAAACGGCCGCTGAGTCCGGTCAGGATGTCGTCCCCGGCGAGAATTCCGAGTCAGGTGTGGCCGGTGAGGACTCGGCGTCCGTGGATTCGGACGCCGAGCATGCCGTGGCTGAGCCGGACCGGGCGGAGGCCGAGTACGAGGCGGAGGCCGAGTATCAGGAGGAGGCCTCCGCGACTGCACACGTTGAGGACGTCGTCGCCGGGGACGCTGAGGACGAGCCCGTTGCGGCTTCGGATGAGGCCGGGATCGTCGCGGGCGCTGCCGCGGTGGGCACCGATGCCGACAGTTCAGAGGGACCAGAGGGAGAATCCGAGCCGGGTACCGCAGGTGGCTCCGGGTCGAAGGGCGATGGCACGGCCGACGCGCTGACGGCCGAAGTCGCCGCACCGGACGAGGCGCTGACGGTCGAAGTCGCCGCACCGGACGAGGCGCTGACGGCCTCGGAGGGCGACGGCACGATGGCGTTGCCGCAAGCGAACGAACCGGCGGAGACACCGCAAGCCGACAAGACGGCGACGACACCACAAACCAGCGAACCGGCGGAGACACCGCAAGCCGAGGACGCGGTGCTGAGCCCTGCGGTCCTCGACGCGGCGGCGCCGGAGAAGGCAGCCGGGGAGGTTGACTCTGCGGGCGCCGGGAGCGGCGAATATGTCGCGAGGGCTCGTGAGGGCGGTGCTTCGGACGTACCACCGCAAGGGTTGACGCCGGAGGCTGAGAGCGGAGGCGCGGCGGCGACGTCCGGGGAGGCCGGGCCGCGGAAGGCCGTGCCGGAGGCGAGGCTGCCGGAGGCGAGGCTGCCGGAGGCGAAGGTCGAGCCGGTGCGACAGCGCCGGGACCAGCGGGCGCCGGCGGACCGGCGGCGAGCCGACCCGGAGCAGATTCTGGCGGCGTATCCGTGGGCCTACGATCCGCGGACGCTGCGGGAACAGGTCGATGAGCCGGACCGGCTGTGGGATGTGGCCGACCGGCTGACCGACCGGCTGGAGTTCGCCGAGCGGGACAACGTCCGGGCGGGGCTGCTGAGCCTGCGTGCGGTGGTGCACCGGATCCTCGGTGAGCTGGATGACGCGCTCGCCGACGGGCGGGAGGCGCTGCGGCACGCCGAGACCGGCGGGGACCTGCGAACCGTGGCGGTCGTACGGGCGCGGCTCGCGCACGTGCTGCAGTGGCGTGGCGACTTCGACGAGGCGGACCGGCTGTACGCGCGGACCGATTCGGTGGAGTTGCCGGCCCGGCTGCGGGCGGAGATCATCGAGTTGGCCGGGCGGTCGGCGTTCGAGCAGGGGCGGTACCTGGAGGCCGTCAACCACTTCGAGCGGGCGCTGGGCGTGCGCCGGGGTGAGGATCCGGACCTGGTGGAGCGGATCGAGCTGGCGCTCGACGCGATCAGCCGGCGGTCGTCCGACGGCTGGGGCCCCTACCCGCGTGGGCGGGACGAGTTGCTCGGGCTGCCGGAGGCTCCGGTTCCGCTCCTCGACGACGGGGCGGGGCTGTGGGGTTACGCCGCCGCGGTCGAACCCCGCTATGCGGAGGCGCAGCCGTTCGCCGAGGGTGTGGCGTGGGTGCGGCGGCCCGCCTCGTCGGCCTGGGAGCTGATCGATCAGCACGGTGAGCTGGTCATTCCGTCCGCGCACGGCTATCTCGGGGCGGTCCGGTTCGCCGAGGGCCTGGCGTGGGTGACGCGCGAGGAGGACGGCGGCTGGTTCGCGATCGACCGGCAGAACCAGCTGATCGTGCCGGCCGGCGGGTTCGAGGAGGCACGGCCGTTCCGGAGCGGGCTGGCCCTGGTGCGGCAGGGCGGCGTCTGGGGTGCGGTCGACCGGCAGGGGCGGATCGTGGTGGAGCCGCGGTTCCGGCGGTTCGCGACGGTGCTGCACCTCGGCGGGGCGGTGGACGGGTTCACCGACGAGGGCCTGGCCGTGGTCGACGAGGGTGACCGCTTCGGTGTCCTCGACCGGACCGGGCAGCCGGTGGTCGCGGCGGTGCACGCCGCCGTGGTGATCCACCCGTCGGCGTTCCTGGTGCGTGACGCGGCGGGGCTGTGGGGCGCGCTGAACCGTGACGGCGAGCCGCTGGTCGACGTGGCCCACCGTGACGTCGCATCCGTGGTGGACCTGCTGCCCGCGGAATCCCGCCCGGTCCTTTAGGTCCGGTTAGGGTCGAGTGATGGAGTTTCGTCATCTCGGCCGTTCCGGCCTGCTGGTCAGCGAGATCGCCTACGGCAACTGGATCACCCACGGGTCCCAGGTGGAGGAGGAGGCCGCCGCGGCGTGCGTGCGCGCGGCCCTCGACTCCGGCATCACCACGTTCGACACCGCCGACGTGTACGCGGGGACCCGCGCCGAGGAGGTGCTGGGCCGGGCGCTGAAAGGTGAGCGCCGCGAAGGGCTGGAGATCTTCACGAAGGTCTTCTGGCGCACCGGTCCCGGGCCGAACGACAGCGGCCTCTCCCGCAAGCACATCATGGAGTCGATCGACGGCTCGCTGCGCCGGCTCGGCACCGAATACGTCGACCTCTACCAGGCCCACCGGTACGACCACCACACTCCGCTCGAGGAGACGATGGAGGCGTTCGCCGACGTGGTGCACCGGGGCAAGGCGCACTACATCGGCGTGTCGGAGTGGACCGCCGCGCAGCTGCGGGCGGCGAAACCGCTCGCCGACGACCTGCGGATCCGGCTGGTGTCGAACCAGCCGCAGTACTCGATGCTGTGGCGGGTGATCGAGGCCGAGGTGGTGCCGGCGTCGCACGAGCTGGGCCTCGGGCAGATCGTCTGGTCGCCGCTCGCCCAGGGTGTGCTGACCGGGAAGTACCGGGCCGGGGAGCAGCCGCCGGCCGAGTCTCGGGCCACCGACGACAAGTCGGGGGCCGGGTTCATCGCCCGCTGGCTCTCCGACGACGTGCTGAACGCGGTGGCCCGGCTGCGGCCGCTGGCCGAGCAGGCCGGGCTGACGATGGCGCAGCTGGCGGTGGCGTGGGTGCTGCAGAACCCGAACGTGTCGGCGGCGATCATCGGCGCGTCGCGGCCCGAGCAGGTCCGGGACAACGTCAAGGCGGCCGGGGTGAGACTGGACGACGGCCTGCTGAAGGCGATCGACGAGATCGTGGATCCGGTCGTGACCCGCGACCCGTCGCTCACCTCCAGCCCGGCGTCGCGTCCCTAGCGTTCGCCGCCGGTGGGACGGCCCCGAAGCGGCCGTCTCACCGGTTACCAGGCGAGCCCCGCCCAGCGGGCGGGGCCGGCGAGGTCAGTTGCTCCAGAACCGCATCAGTTCGTAACCGCCGGCGTAGAGCCACGTCGGCACCCCGATCAGTCCGGACAGCCAGTTCACCGCGCTGAAGAACCAGTCACCCACCTGGGTCTGCCAGAGCAGCAGGAAGAGCACCAGGAAGCCCCACGGGCCGACCATGTCCCATGCGCGCTGATAGGCCGGGCTGAACCACGGGCGGAGGATGCCGCCGCCGTCCAGCCCCGGGATCGGCAGGAAGTTGAGCACGCTCGCGGTGATCTGCAGGAATGCCAGCAACGCGAGAGCGGCCCAGA
The DNA here is from genome assembly GCF_030009775.1 of Actinoplanes sandaracinus. Lineage (GTDB taxonomy): Bacteria > Actinomycetota > Actinomycetes > Mycobacteriales > Micromonosporaceae > Actinoplanes > Actinoplanes sandaracinus. Next base: position 129,442 of record NZ_JASCTH010000003.1, read on the forward strand.
ACTCCAGGTGGCCGCCGCCGCTGGAGATCACATAGCGGCCGGTGACGTCCTGCGCGACCTCGGGCGCCATGCCGATCAGGAACGGCACCGCCAGGATCAGCGCCAGCACCACATTGGTGAGCGGGCCGGCCGCGCTGATCAGCGAGTTCTTCAGTTTGCTGCCGATGTGGCGGTGGTCGATCCAGACCGCGCCACCGGGCAGGCCGATACCGCCGAGGATGACCACGATCACCGGAAGCACGATCGACATCAGCGGGTGGGTGTACTTCAAGGGGTTGAGGCGCAGATAACCCCGGTCGGCGACGGTCAGGTCGCCGGAGAAGTAGCCGAACACGGCGTGCGCGTACTCGTGCAGGCAGAGCGAGATCAGCCAGCCCGAGATGACGAACAGGAAGACGTCGATCCCGATGTTGCCGAAACGGGTCCACGTCATCACGCCGCTCGCCACGAAGACCGCGACGATGCCGACGAAGATCGGGCTGGGGACGAAGGCGTTTCGCGGTGTACGGGTGTAAACCGGTTCGTACGTCACGTCAATCCGCCGGCTGCAAGCTCATCTGATAGTCCACCCGGTCGTCCTCGACCAGGGTGACCGTGCCGACTCCGGCGGCCTGCAACTGCCGCCACTCCTGCCCGATCCAGGACTCGGCGTCCGCCTGGCTGCTGAACGACTCGGCCGGACCGTCGACCGGCTTGCCGTCGACGTCTTCGTACCGCCAACTCCACGGCATACAGCCGCCCCCTCACGTCATCCCTCGGTGGGCCTCCACCCTACGGCTTCCGGGTGTGCGACCCGGCTCTAAGGTACGGGGCATGTCCGAAGATCGGTGGAACACGGTTCTCGTCCTCGGCGGTATCCGCTCCGGCAAGTCCGGGTTCGCCGAGTCCCTGGTGGCCGGCGCCCCGTCGGTGCGGTACGTGGCCACCGCGGCCGGCGGTGAGGACGACCCCGAGTGGCGCGCCCGGATCGAGGCGCACCAGCGGCGGCGTCCGCAGTCCTGGACCACGGAGGAGACGGGCAGCGACCCGGCGCTGCTCATCGAGCTGCTCCGATCGGCCGAGCCGGGCGAGACCCTGCTCGTCGACGACCTGGGCGGCTGGGTGGCCGAGGTGCTGAACCCGGCCCGGCAGCCCAACGACGACGAGGCCGACGTGGCGGCGCTCAGCTCGGCCGTCCGGGAGACCGCGGCGCGGGTCGTGCTGGTCAGTCCCGAGGTCGGGTTGTCGCTGGTGCCGCTGACTCCGGTGGGCCGGGCGTTCACGGACGCCCTGGGGACCACCAACCAGGCGCTGGCCGGCGCCTGTGACGGGGTCGTCCTGGTGGTGGCCGGTCAGCCGACCTGGCTCAAGGGTTTCGCCGCGCCGATCGACGCCACACCGGCCGCGCCCGCCGTCGTCGAGGCCCTGCCGACCGCGCCCGTCGAAGCCGTCACCTCACGTCCCGTCGCCGTGCCGACCCCCGCGACTCCGGCTCCTCCGCCGCCTCCGGCGCAGCCGCCCACAGTGGTCGCGCCGCCCGCCGACGCCGAACCGGAACCGGTGCGCGCCGACGTGCTCCGCGAGTCCACGATGACCCTGCCGCTGGTCGCCTCCGGGCTCACCGAGATCCGCCCCGGCATGGACCTGCCGCTGCCCAGCGCCGACTCCGGCCCGGACGCCCGGGAACGGCTGTCCGGCTTGGACCTGCCCGGTGGTGGGCTGGGCGCGCTCGGCGAGGCGGTCGAGTTCGCGGCGGCCACCCAGAGCACCGTCACCCCGCGGGCGTGGACCGGAGCCCGGGTCGTGGTGATCGCCGGGGACCGTGCCGGTGGGGCCGTCGCCGGCACCGACAGCGCCGATGTGGAGCGCCGTATCGCCGAGGCCGAACGGGGCGCCGGGCTGCTCGGCCGGCTCGCCGGCCAGGCCGGCGCCGACATCTCGGTGCTCCGGACGGCGCGGACCGGGGCGATGGAGGACGGTCCGGTCGCCGACGAGAGCGCTGTCGAGGCCGCGCTCCGGGAGGGCTGGAAACTCGCCGACGGCGCGGCTGACGCCGGCCGTGACGTGATCGTGCTGGCCGGCATCAGCGCCGGCATCGAGGCGGCCGCGACCGCGGTGCTCGCCGCCACCACCGGCGCCGAGGCCGTCGCGACGCTGCCCCGGGCGCTGGTTCCCGGCGCCCGGTTCGACGACGCCGCCTGGATGGTCCGGTGTGCCGCCGTACGGGACGCCCTGCACCGGATCCGGCAGGAGCCGCGCGGCGCCGTCGACATCCTGCGCCAGATCGGCGGCCTGGACGTGGCGGTCGCCACCGGCCTGCTGCTCGGCGCCGCCGCCCGCCGCATTCCGGTGCTGTTGGACGGCCCGCTCGGGATCGCCGCCGGGCTCGTCGCCCGGGACCTCGCCAGCCAGACCCGGCACTGGTGCCTGCTGCCTGAGCTGGGCACGCTCGCGCTGGTGAGGCAGGGCGCGGACGTGCTCGGCCTCACGCCGGTGCTGGAGATCGGACTCGACCTGGGCGAGGGGGCGAACGCGCTGTCGGTGCTGCCGGTGCTGCGTGCCGCCGTCGGCCTGGCGTCGGCGCTGCCGGTGCACCCGGCGCTGCTGGGCGAGGTCGGCGACGACGGCCTGGACGACGGGCTCGATGGCGGGCTCGACGGGGATCTCAGCGAGTTCGCCGAGCCGGAGCCGCACGGGCCGGGCCCGGCCTCCCCGGGTGTCTGACGGCTTCCGGCTGGCGGTCACGACGCTGACCGTGCTGCCGCTGCGGGTGGGCCGGGTCGACCGGTCCACCGCCGCGGTGGCGATGGCGGTGGCGCCGGTGGTGGGGGCGCTGCTCGGGCTGCTGCTGGCCGGACTGCACGAGGGCCTGCGAGCGCTGGGGTCGCCGGCGCTGGTCGCGGCCGGGGTCACCGTCGCGGCGGGGGCGCTGCTCACCCGCGGGCTGCACCTGGACGGGCTGGCGGACACGGTGGACGCGCTCGGGTCGTACCGCTCCGGTCCCGCCGCCCTGGAGATCATGAAGAAGGCGGACATCGGGCCGTTCGGTGTGGTGGCGCTGGTCGCCACCCTGCTGATCCAGGCCGCCGCGCTCACCTCGGCGGGGCCGTGGGCCGTGGTGACCGCCTGGGCCACCGGCCGGCTCGCGGTGACCGTCGCCTGCCGCCGGGGGGTGCCGCCGGCCCGCCCGGAGGGCCTGGGCGCGATGGTCGCCTCGACCGTGCCGCTCCCGGTGGTCCTGGCGGCCGCGGCCGCCGTCGCGGCTCTCTCCCTCGCCGCGGCGCCGGGCCGCCCGTGGCAGGGTCCGGCCGCCGTCGCCACCGCCCTGTTCGCCGTGGTCCTGCTCCTGCGTCACGCGGTACGGCGATTCGGCGGCATCACCGGTGACGTGCTGGGCGCGGCCGTCGAGTGCGCGGTGACGCTCACGCTGATCGCCGTCACCCTCGCCTGACGCCGCCGCCACCCCTTCCGCCGTTTCCACCCGCGATCTTGTGGAGTTCGACGAACACGGCGCGGCCTAACTCCGCAAGATCGCGGGCGATCGTCAGCGGACGGACGGGGTGACGAAAGGGGGTTTCACCAGGCGGGCCTCGGTGCGGCGGCCGCGGATGTCGATGTCGACCAGGTCGCCGTCGGCCACCTCGGCGGCGCTGTCGATGAGGGCCAGCGCGATGCCGACCTTCTTGGTCGGCGAGAAGGTGCCGCTGGTGGTCTCGCCGATGAGCGCGTCACCCGCGTACACCCGCATGTGACCGCGGGGGATGCCGCGCCCGGTGAGTTCCAGCCCGCGGAGCTGGCGGCGGGGCCCGGCGGCCTTCTCCGCCAGCAGCGCGTCACGGCCCCAGAAGGCCGGCTTGCTCCAGCCGACCGCCCAGCCGGAGCGGGCCTGCACCGGGCTGATGTCGAGGGTGAGCTCCTGACCGTGCAGCGGGTAGCCCATCTCGGTGCGCAGGGTGTCACGGGCGCCCAGCCCGCACGGCCGCACCCCGGCGGCGATCAGCGCGTCCCAGACCGCGGGCGCGTCGTCCCAGCCGACGACCAGCTCGTAGCCGTGCTCGCCGGTGTAGCCGGTGCGGCAGACGACGAGGGACACGCCGCCCAGGACGGCGGAGTCGAACGACATGTAGTCGTGTGCGGTGGGCAGCCCCAGCTTGCCGAGGATCTCCGCGGACCGCGGGCCCTGGACGGCCAGGACCGCGTGCTCGCGGTGCTCGCCGGTGACGGTCACACCGGGCGGAGCGGCGGCGGCGAGGCGGCGCACCACCTCGGCGGTGTTCGCGGCGTTCGGGATCAGGAAGACGTGGTCGTCGCCGTACAGATAAGCGATCAGGTCGTCGACCACACCGCCGTTCTCGTCGCAGCACAGCGTGTACTGAGCCTGGCCGGGGGTGATGCGGCCCAGGTCGTTGGTGAGGCAGGAGTTCACGAAGGCGGCCGCTCCGGCACCGCGCACCCGCGCCTTGCCGAGGTGCGACACGTCGAAGACGCCGGCCGCCTCGCGGACCGCCGCGTGTTCCTTGAGGACGCCACCGCCGGCGTACTCCAGCGGCATGTCCCATCCGCCGAAGGCGGCGAACTTCGCGCCCAGCGCAACGTGGCGATCGTGCAACGGCGACTGAAGAAGCTCGGCAGACATGACACTCAACTTACCGGTGACCTTGGTCAGGTTTAGAGTCGCGGGGACAACACCGATTTCCCGATAGCCACCGGACGCGTCCACAGACGCCCTCGGTGGCCCTGAAGTCCCGGAGAGTCCGAGTGACCCAGCCCAGCCTCAGCCTGGTCGACACCGACCCGGCCGAATCGGCGGTCGATGCGATCGTCATCGGCCTCCACAGCCAGCCCGACGAGGACGGCACCCTGCTGCCGGCCGCCGGCGCCGAGAGCATCGCCGCGGCTTTCGACGGCAAGCTGATCTCGACGCTGGCGCTGCTCGGTGCGACCGGAGCTGCCGGAGAGGTGACCAAGCTGGCGACCCTCGGCACGATCTCCGCGCCGCTGCTGGTCGCGGTGGGCCTCGGCGCCGAGCCGAGCGGTCCCGCTCCCGAGTTGGAGACGCTGCGCCGGGGCGCCGGCGCCGCGGTCCGGGCGCTCGCCGGCAGCGACACCGTGGTGCTGGCGCTGCCGGTGCCGGACGACACGGACGCCGGGCCGGTGCTGCGAGCCACGCTGGAGGGCGCCCTGCTCGGCGGCTACCGGTTCGCCGGTTACAAGACGAAACCGCAGAAGGGCCGCCGGGACCCGGTCGCCGAGCTGCGGCTGCACGTCCCGGACGCGGCCGACGAGACGGCCGCCGCCGAGCTGCGCCGCGCCGCGATCGTGGCCCGCTCGGTGCGCCTGACCCGCGACTGGGTCAACACCCCGCCGAACGCGCTGCGCCCGGCCGACCTGGCCGACCAGGTGGCGGCCGCCGCGACCGAGGCGGGCCTCGGGGTCGAGGTGCTCGACTTCGAGCAGCTCAAGGCCGGTGGGTACGGCGGCATCGTGGCGGTCGGCCAGGGTTCCGACGCCCCTCCGCGGCTGGTGAAGCTGACCTACACGCCGGACGGGGTCACCGACCCGAAGCGGGTGGCGCTGGTCGGCAAGGGCATCACCTTCGACACCGGTGGCGTCAGCATCAAGCCGGCCGCGGGCATGTGGGAGATGAAGTCCGACATGGCGGGCGCGGCCGCGGTGGCCGCCACGCTGCTCGCGGTGGCCGCGCTGAAGCCGGGTGTGGCGGTCTCCGGTTACCTGGCGATCGCCGAGAACATGCCGTCCGGGTCGGCGTACCGGCCGGGCGATGTGATCACCCTGTTCAACGGCAAGCGGGTGGAGATCTTCAACACCGACGCCGAGGGCCGGCTGGTGCTGGGCGACGCGATGGCACGGGCCTGCGCGGACGGCACCGACTATCTGTTCGAGACGTCGACGCTGACCGGCGGGCAGGTGATCGCGCTGGGCAAGCGGATCTCCGGCCTGATGGGCTCGGACGAGGCGACCGCGCTGGTCGAGGCGGCCGGCGCCGCGGTCGGCGAGCCGTCCTGGCGGATGCCGCTGCCGGACGACGTGCGCAAGGGCATGGAGTCGGAGATCGCCGACATCTGCCAGACCAACGCCAATCTGGACCGGGCCGGGCACATGCTCCAGGGTGGCGTCTTCCTGCGGGAGTTCGTCACCGAGGGCGTGGAGTGGGCCCACATCGACATCGCGGGCCCCAGTTACCACACCGGCGAGCCGAACGGGTACTGGACCAAGGGCGGCACTGGCGTGCCGGTCCGCACGCTCCTCAAGGTGCTCGACGACCTGGCGGCCTGACGCGGACGGCGCCGTCTCTCACTGAGGGCGGCGCCTCTGCCGTTCGTTGTAGTCACGCATCCGCTGTGGATAGCCGAGCAGGCTGATGTCGTAGACCGGCATCGACATCTTGTGGGCGAAACGGCGCGCGACCTCGGGCGACTCGATGCGCCGCCGGGTCCACTCGCCGTCGTGTGCGACAAGCAACAACGTGGTCTCGGTCACTGTCGTCTGTGGCTCGATGAATCCCTCGACTCCCCTCCGGGAGCTGACGAATTGCGTAAGATGCTCGAGATCGGCCTGGTTGACCGGCCGGCCGCCGGGCGCGCCCGATCGAGGACGCCGCCGAAACCAAGCCACCGTTCCTCCTCGCGTTCGATCCCGCAAGGGTACGTCGGGCCGACGTGTCGTGGGGCACCTGACTGCATTGACCGGGTCGAGAAGTGACAAGATGTCGGTGACGGGACTGTGACCGTTTCCATTGTGTGACCCACACCGGAGACGATGCGACCACTGGAGTCAACGTGAGCCAGCCCAACGGCGGAACCTTCGACATCGTCATTCTCGGCGCCGGCAGTGGTGGCTATGCGGCCGCCCTGCGTGCCGCTCAGTTCGACCTCAAGGTCGCGCTGATCGACAAGGCCGAGCTCGGCGGCACCTGCCTGCACCGCGGGTGCATCCCCACGAAGGCGCTGCTGCACGCGGCGGAGATCGCCGACCAGACGCGCGAGAGCGAGCAGTTCGGCGTCAAGGCCGACCTGGTCGGCATCGACATGGCCGGGGTGAACGCCTACAAGGACGGTGTCGTCGGCCGCCTCTTCAAGGGCCTGACCGGCCTGCTCGGCCACAACAAGAACATCACGATCGTCCAGGGCGAGGGCAAGCTCGTCAGCAAGGACACCGTCGAGGTGAACGGCCAGCGCTACACCGGCCGCAACGTCATCCTCGCCACCGGCTCCTACTCGCGTTCGCTGCCGGGCCTGGAGGTCGACGGCGAGCGGGTGCTGACCAGTGAGCACGCCCTGAAGCTCGACCGGGTGCCGCAGTCGGCGATCGTCCTGGGCGGCGGCGTGATCGGCGTCGAGTTCGCCAGCGTGTGGAAGTCGTTCGGCGCCGACGTGACGATCATCGAGGCTCTGCCCCGCCTGGTCGCCGCGGAGGACGAGGAGATCTCGAAGCAGGTCGAGCGCGCCTTCCGCAAGCGGAAGATCAACTTCAAGGTCGGCAAGCCGTTCGAGAAGGTCGAGAAGACCGAGAACGGCGTCAAGGTCACCATCGCCGGCGGCGAGACCCTCGAGGCCGAGGTGCTGCTGGTCGCGGTCGGCCGCGGCCCGACGACCGCCAACCTGGGGTACGAGCAGCAGGGCATCACCCTGGACCGCGGTTTCGTGATCGTCGACGAGCGCCTGCGCACCGGGGTCGGCAACATCTACGCCGTCGGCGACATCGTGCCCGGCCTGCAGCTCGCGCACCGCGGCTTCCAGCAGGGCATCTTCGTCGCCGAGGAGATCGCGGGCAAGAACCCGGCGGTCATCGACGAGGCCGGCATCCCGCGGGTCACCTACTCCGACCCCGAGGTCGCGTCGGTCGGCATCACCGAGGCCAAGGCCAAGGAGCAGTACGGCGACGACAAGGTCTCGACGTACAACTACAACCTCGGCGGCAACGGCAAGAGCCAGATCCTCAAGACGGCGGGCTTCATCAAGCTGGTCCGGGTCAACGACGGCCCGGTCGTCGGCGTCCACATGGTCGGCGCGCGGGTCGGCGAACTCGTCGGCGAAGCGCAGCTGATCACCAACTGGGAGGCCTTCCCCGAGGAGGTCGCCCAGCTCGTACACGCCCACCCGACGCAGAACGAGGCGCTGGGCGAGGCCTTCCTCGCGCTCGCGGGCAAGCCCCTGCACGCGCACAGCTGAAGCTGATTCGATCGTTCATCGCGTTAAGGAGTTTGGGAAGAATGCCGGTATCGGTAACCATGCCGCGGCTTGGGGAGAGCGTCACCGAAGGCACCGTGACGCGCTGGCTCAAGCAGGAGGGCGAGCGCGTCGAGGCCGACGAGCCGCTGCTCGAAGTCTCCACCGACAAGGTCGACACGGAGATTCCGTCGCCGGCCGCGGGTGTGCTCAGCCGCATCGTCGTCGGTGAGGACGAGACGGCGGAGGTCGGCAGCGAGCTCGCCGTCATCGCCGGGGACGGTGAGGACGCCGGCTCGGCCGCGCCCGCGCCGGCCCAGCAGCAGGCGGCGGAGCCCGAGCCGGAGCCCGCCGCCCCGACCGCCCCGTCGACCGAGAAGCCGGTCGAGGAGGAGGCCCCGGCGCCGCAGACCGCGGCTCCGTCGGCCGGTCCGGCCGAGGGGACCGAGGTGAAGCTGCCGGCACTCGGCGAGAGCGTCACCGAGGGCACCGTCACCCGGTGGCTCAAGCAGGTCGGCGAGACCGTCGAGGCGGACGAGCCGCTGCTCGAGGTCTCCACCGACAAGGTCGACACCGAGATCCCGGCCCCGGTGGCCGGCACCCTGCTGGAGATCAAGGTCGGCGAGGACGAGACGGCCGACGTCGGCGCCGTGCTCGCGATCATCGGCACTCCGGGCAGCGCGCCCGCCGCCGAGGCTCCGGCCCAGCCGGCGCCGCAGGAGGCTCCGAAGCAGGAGGCTCCGAAGCAGGAGGCCCCGGCCCAGCCCGCTCCGCAGCAGCGGATCGAGTCGGCGCCGGCGCCGAACCTGTCCGGCGAGTCCTACGCGACCCCCGCGCCCGCCGCGGAGACCGCGCAGCCCGCCGCTCAGCCGGCCGCGGCACAGCCCGCTCCGGCCGCTCCGGCCGCCGAGGCGGTCCAGTCGAACGGGGCCGGCGACGCCGGTTACGTCACCCCGCTGGTGCGCAAGCTGGCCGCCGAGAAGGGCGTGGACCTGTCCACCCTGACCGGCACCGGCGTCGGCGGCCGCATCCGCAAGCAGGACGTCATCGACGCCGCTGACAAGGCCGCCGCCGCCAAGGCACAGGCCTCCACCCCGGCAGCCTCGGCCGAGAAGGCTGCCCCGGTGGAGAAGGCCGCCGCCAAGCCGGCGCCGAGCCCGCTGCGCGGCCGCACCGAGAAGCTGACCCGGATCCGCGCCACCATCGCCCGTCGGATGGTGGAGTCGCTGCAGGTCTCAGCTCAGCTGACCACGGTCGTCGAGGTCGACGTCACCAAGGTCGCCCAGCTGCGCCTCAAGGCCAAGGACGCGTTCCAGGCCAAGCACGGCGTGAAGCTGACCTTCCTGCCGTTCTTCGCCCTGGCCACGGTCGAGGCGCTGCAGCAGCACCCGGTGGTCAACTCCTCGATCGACGTCGAGGCCGGCACGGTCACCTACCACGGTTCCGAGCACCTCGGCGTCGCGGTGGACGCGCCGAAGGGCCTGGTCGTCCCGGTGATCAAGGACGCCGGTGACCTCAACCTGGCCGGCCTGTCCAAGCGGATCGCGGACCTCGCGGACCGCACCCGCAACAACAAGATCGGTCCGGACGAGATCGGCGGCGGCACGTTCACGCTGACCAACACCGGCAGCCGGGGCGCTCTCTTCGACACGCCGATCATCAACCAGCCACAGGTCGGCATCCTCGGCCTCGGCGCGGTGGTCAAGCGCCCCGTGATCGTGAACGACCCGAACCTGGGCGAGATCATCGCACCGCGGTCGATGGTCTACCTGGCGCTCAGCTACGACCACCGAATCGTGGACGGCGCTGACGCGGCTCGCTTCCTGGGCACGATCAAGGAGCGTCTGGAGGGCGGCCACTTCGAGGCCGACCTCGGCCTCTAAGGGCAGATGACGATCGGGGGGTGCGCCACTGCGGCGTACCCCCCGGTTTGTTTGGGAACGTGCGATCTTCGGGAAAGAATCAGACCATGCGCATCGTCATGGCCGGAGCGTCCGGATTCCTCGGCACCCGGCTCGCCGAGCGGCTGCGAGCCAGCGGCCACGACATCGTCCGGCTCGTCCGGCGTCCCTCCGAGCGTCCCGACGAGGCCTCCTGGGACCCGGCGCAGGGGCGGCTGGACGTGACGGCGCTGGCCGGCGCTGATGCTGTGATCAATCTGGCGGGGGCCAACGTCGGTGACCGCCGCTGGACGGCGGCGTACAAGCGGGTGCTGCGGTCCAGCCGGATCGACACCACCGACACCCTGGCCCGGGCGATCAGCAAACTTCCGGCCGACGATCGGCCTCGCGCTCTGCTCCAGTCGTCCGGCGTCGGCTGGTACGGCGACACCGGCGATCAGCCCGTCACCGAGGAGGCCCCGGCCGGCAACACCTTCCTGGCCGACCTGTGCCGGGTCTGGGAAGCCGCCGCACGGCCCGCTGAGGACGCCGGCACCCGGGTCGTGCTGCTGCGGACGGCTCCGACGATCGACGCCGGTGGCGCGCTGCTCAAGCCGTTGTTGCTGCCGTTCAAGCTGGGCGCGGGCGCCCGGATCGGCGGAGGGCGGCAGTGGATGGCCTGGATCTCCCTGGCCGACTGGCTGGCCGCCGCCGAGTTCCTGGTGAATCGCGACGATCTGGCGGGTCCGGTCAACATGGTGTCGCCGCGCCCGGTGACGAATGCGGATTTCACCCGTGACCTGGCACGGGCGCTGCGGCGGCCGGCGTTGCTGACGGTGCCGGGTCCCGTGCTGGACGCGATCATCGGCGAGCTGGCCGGTGAGGCGCAGCGCAGTCAGCGAGTCCTGCCGGGGGTGCTGTCGAACGCCGGGTTCGTGTGGTCTTACCCCGGAATGGATGCCGCCCTGGCAGCGGCCCTGCGGCCGCAACCGGCGATGGCCCCCTAGGACATCCGGCTTTCTTGCTAACCTGCGCCTGATGTCCGTCGCCGCCACCGCCCCAGCAGCCTCCGCCGATCCGCCTACCGAGCCCCCCGCGCCTGTGCGCTCCCGGCCGTGGCGGACTCATTTGACCGTTGCCATGATCGCTTTGAGCATGGCCGTCTACGTGACGAACGGTCTCTGGCGGGATCCCTATGACCACGTTCTCTCCGACAACGTCGGCGACCAGGCCTTCTTCGAATGGCTCCTGGGCTACGGCGTCTACACGCTGGGGCACGGTTCGGACCCGTTCTTCAGCGAGCTGCTGAACGTCCCGTGGGGCGTGAACCTGGCGGCGAATACCTCCATTTCGGTCTACACGGTGGCATTCGCCCCGCTGACCTATCTGGCCGGGCCGCAATTCACCTATGTGACGATCCTCACACTGAACCTGGCCTGCTCCGCGTTCGCGTGGTACCTGTTCATGAGCCGCTGGCTGGTGCGCAGTCCGCTCGCCGCCGGGGTGGGCGGGATGTTCTGCGGGTTCGCGCCCGGGTTCATCTCGCACGCCAACGGCCACCTGAACTGGACGGCCGGCTGGGTGGCGCCGCTGGTGATGTGGCAGGTGCTGAAACTGCGTGAGCCGGGCCGCTGGCTGCGCAACGGCCTGATCCTCGGTGTGATGCTCGCCGCGTTCTTCACGATCGCTGCGGAGGGCCTGTTCTACGTCGCCCTGGCCAGCGGCATTTTCGTCATCACGTGGGCGTTCGGCCGCGAGGTGCGGGCCGAGGCCAAGGCCGCCTTCACCACCGTGCTGCGGGCCCTCGGAGTGACCGCGGTGGTCGCCGGCGCGCTGCTGGCCTATCCGCTGTACATGCACTTCGCCGGTCCGCAGACGTTCAACGGGACCGGGTTCAACCAGCGCTACTTCGTCGAGGACGCGGCTTCCTATCTGTCGTTCCCGAACCGTTCGCTGGCGGCCCTGGTCGGACTCGGCTCCACCCTGCCGCCCAACCGCACCGAGGAGACGACGTACTTCGGCGTGCCCCTGGTGGTGCTGGCTCTGGTCGCCCTGGTGGTGGTGTGGCGGCGGTCGGCGCCCGGCCGCCGCGTCACTCTACGCGCGCTCACGGTGGTCGGCGTCACCTTCCTGGTGCTGTCCTGGGGCCCCCGGCTCAACTGGATGCAGGCGGAGCTCCCCATCCCGCTGCCCTACGCGGTGCTCTCCCACCTGCCGATCTTCAACGCGGCGCTGCCGCTGCGGCTCGGGCTGGTGGTGGCCATCGTCATCGGCATCGTCCTGGCGCTGGTCACCGAGGAACTGGTGACCCACCGGATCAAGTCGCCGAACATGCACGCGGGCCTGACCGCGGCGACCGTGGCCGCGCTGATCCCGATCTTCCCGCTGCCGGTGCGGCACCAGGAGCGGGCGCCCGAACCCGACTTCATCTCCCAGGGCACCTGGCAGCGATACGTTTCGGACAACGGGGTGATCTCCACCCTGCCGTTCGCGCTCAACGTGACCGCTGACGGGCAGCGCTGGCAGGCTTACACGATGGCTCGCGGCGGCCCGCAGTACCGTATTCCCGGCGGCTATTTCCTCGGCCCGATGATCAACGGCGACGCGGGCCGCGAGGGAATCGGCCGGATCGGCGCGCCCCCACTGGCGACCGACTGGCTCTTCACCCGTGCCGCCTTGTACGGCTATGTCACCGAACTCAGCGATGCCGACCGCGACCAGGCCCGTGCCGACTTCGCGTACTGGAACGTCGAGGCGGTGTTCCTCCCGGAGCAGATCACCGGATCGGATCACATGACTCTCAACCGCAATGCAGTGCTCGTGACGGCGACCGATCTCCTCGGTCCACCGGAGCAGGTCGACGACGTCCTGGTGTGGCGTATCCGTCCCGGCGTGGACCCGCTGGACCGATGAATTCAGGGCTCGATAATCTCCGCGACGTGACGATCGCCGCGCCCGCGCCAGCAACGGACCTGACGACCGCGTCTACCGACGATGCGACACCCGCGGAACCGGCTGGTTCCGCGGGGTCATCGCCGTCGTTCTGGCGTGCATGGTCGGCACATCTGACGATGGCTGTGGTGGCTCTCTCCGCCGCTGTCTACGTCTGCCAGGGACTGTGGCGCGCGCCGTACCGCAACGTGCTCGCTGACAACGTCAGCGACCAGGGTCAGTTCGAGTGGATGCTGTCCTACGGCGTCTACCTGCTCCAGCACGGGAGCAACCCGTTCTTCACCACGCTGTTGAACGCCCCTAAGGGCGTCAACCTGGCGATGAACACGTCGAGCACGTTCTACGCCGTGGTGTTCGCGCCGCTGACGTACCTCACCGGACCGCAGATCACCTTCGCCACCATCCTGACGCTGAACCTGGCCGGCTCGGCGTTCGTCTGGTACCTCTTCCTGCGCCGCTGGCTGGTCCGCAGCGGGCTCGCGGCGGCGGTCGGCGGTCTGCTCTTCGGGTTCTGCCCCGGTCTCATCTCGCACGCCAACGGTCACCTCAACTGGACCTCCGGCTGGATGGTCGGGATCGTGGCGTGGTGGGTGCTGAAACTGCCGGAGCCCGGCCGCTGGCTGCGCAACGGCATCGTGCTCGGCCTGCTCTGCGCGATGGGCTTCTCGGTCGCCGCTGAGGCGCTCTTCTTCACCGCCCTGGCCAGCGGGGTGTTCCTGGGCGTCTGGCTGCTGTCCCGGCGGGGCCTGGAGAAGGCGAAGACCAGCCTCAAACCGGTCCTGCTGTCGCTGGGCGTGACCGCCGGGGTCGCCTCGGCGCTGCTGGCGTGGCCGCTCTACATGCACTTCGCCGGCCCGCTCAAGTTCTCCGGCACCGGCTTCAAGATGCGGTTCTTCTCCGAGGACCTGGTCGCCTACGCCGGGTTCCCGCTGCGGTCGGTGGCCGGGATGTTCGGCTGGGGCTCCGACCTGGCGCCCAACGAGACCGAGGCGACCTCGTTCCTGGGCGCGCCGCTGATCCTGCTCTTCTTCGCCGCGATGGCACTGCTCTGGAAGCGGTCGTCGCCGAGCCGCCGGATCACCCTGCGCGCGCTGGCCGTCGTCGCGGGGTTCTTCTTCCTGCTCTCGCTCGGCCCGCGGATGCGGTTCATGGGCGAGGAGACGGGCATCCGGCTGCTGTACGCCGGGCTGGAGGAGCTCCCGCTGTTCGACTCGGCGCTGCCGGTGCGTTACGCGCTCATCGTGGTGGTGGTGTTCGCTCTGGTCATCGCGATGCTCACGGACGAGGTGGTGCGCAGCAAGGGCAGCCTGATCCGCAGCCGAAGCGGGCGGATCGCGGCCGGTGTGGCGATCGTGGCGGCCATCGCGCCGATCGCCCCGACGCCGTTGCGCACCCTGGAGCGGGCGCCTGAGCCGGTCTTCATCTCCAGCGGCCGGTGGCAGGACTACGTCTCCAACCACGGGGTGATGACCTCGCTGCCGTTCTCCCTCGACGTGGCCGTCGACAGCATGCGCTGGCAGGCCTACACGATGGCGCGTGGCGGCGACAAGATGTTCCGCGTTCCGAACGGCTACTTCCTCGGCCCGCAGAACTACGGCGAGAGCGGCCGGCACATGGTGGGCCGGCTCGGTCCCCCGGACCGTCCGACCGACCGGCTGTTCCTCCGGGCCGCCCGGTGGGGGCAGGTGCCCAGGATCACCAACCTGGAGCGGTCCCAGGCCCGGGCCGACTTCCGCTACTGGAAGCTGGAGGCGGTCTTCCTGCCCGCTCAGGTCACCGGCCAGAGGGGCATGCTCCTCCGGGACCCGCTGGTGCAGCTCGCCACTGATCTGCTCGGCGAGCCGGAGCAGGTGGACGACGTGCTGGTGTGGCGGATTCGCCCGGGTGTGGATCCGGTCGACCAGTGGGAACAGCGCTAGGCTTGCGGTCGTGACCTCTTCCGTACTCACGGTCCTGCGCCCTGGCATGGTCGACTACGTGGAGGCCTGGGAGGAGCAGAAACGCCTGCACGAGGGCGTGGTGGCCGGCTCCCGGGCCGACACGGTGCTGCTGCTGGAGCATCCGAGTGTCTTCACCGCCGGCAAGCGCACCGAGCCGGCCGACCGCCCGTTCGACGGCACCCCCGTGGTCGACGTCGACCGCGGCGGCCGGATCACCTGGCACGGGCCGGGCCAGATCGTCGGTTACCCGATCCTGCGCCTGCCCGTCCCGGTCGACGTGATGGCCTATGTGCGCCGCACCGAGCAGATGCTGATCGACGTCTGCGCCGAGTTCGGCGTCACGGCCGAGCGGGTCGAGGGGCGCAGCGGCGCGTGGGTCCGGGCCGGTGAGGGCGGCGTCGACCGCAAGATCGCACAGATCGGGATCCGGGTGTCGCGCGGCGTCACGCTGCACGGCTTCGCCCTGAACTGCGACTGCGACCTGTCCAACTTCAACCGGTTCATCCCGTGCGGCATCCGGGACGCGGGCGTCACCTCTCTCAGCGCCGAGGTGGGCCGCCCGGTGCCGGTCAGCGAGGTCATGCCCGTCGTCGAGCGCCACCTGCACACGCTGCTCTGATGGCTCTCTACCGCGATCCCCGCGACAAGAGGGTCTTCGTTCCCAAGCCGGGCGGCGGCGTGGTTCTCAACTTCGGTCACCCGATCGCCTGGGCCATCCTCCTCTGCACGACGATCGTCCCCTTCGTGATCGTCACGGTGGTCACCGTCGCCGTCCTTCTCTAGGCCTTCTCCCCGGTCTGGGTGGGCTCAGCCCCAAAGCTCTCTGGCCTGAAGGGTTTGGGCGGACTCAGCCCGAGAGACGCGTCGCGGCCCGGGGCGGCCGCGACCTCGCGCTGGTGGCTCACGGTGCTTCTACTGGCCGTACCAAGCCGGGGTGTGAAGCAACCGCCAGACCTGGACCGGACCGCCGACCTGTTGGCAGGCGAGGTGGTCGCCGGTGCGGCGGCAGCCGCTCGGAGTGACGCCCGGCAGGCGGCCGCGGATCTGACCGGTCGCCCACTCGACCACGCTGAGGCCGTCGGGGCCGGCGCGCAGCAGCAGGTCGCCGACCGGCAGGCCGGGGCCGAGGTCGGCCCGGACCCCGCCGGTCTCCGGATCGACCAGCACGCCGTGGCCGTCGGCCGCCCGGACCAGGCCGGCCTCCCCGCCGGTCCAGTCGAGGTTGTTCCAGGCCACGCGGCCGGTCTCCGGATTGATCGCGGACACCCCGGCGGCGCCGGAAACGCAGACCCGGGCGCCGCAGGCCACCGCGACCCGCGGCAGGGGCAGCGCCGTGGTCCACAGCCCCGTCAGGTTCGGCACCGTCACCGAGGTCACGGTCCGGTCGCCGAGCAGGTAGGCCCGCGAGCCCAGGATCCGCACCACCGGCGCGCTCCCGCCCGGGATCGCCTGGCCGGTGGTCGCGCCCGGCTCGCCGCTGTTCAGGGCGAAGGTGGCGGCGACGCCGGTGTCGTCGACCGTGATCAGGTGGGCGCCGGTGGCCGCGGCGGCGCGCAACGGGCGCCCGAACCGGCGTTGCCAGGCGATCCGCCCCTGCGCCGGGTCGTAGAGAGCGAGCCGCCCGCCGGCACCGTCGCCGTAGAGGGCGATCCGGTCCCCCACCGGCAGCGCCACCGTGTACGTCGCCGGATCCACGCCGTCCTCACCGGTACGGCCGTCGAGAATTCTCGTCCCCACCCCGGCCGGGCCCGTCACCAGCAGCATCGGCCCGGCCTCGGTCAGCGCCGGAATCCCGGACCACCACGGGATGTCCCGCTGCCAGAGGACCTCGCCGGCCGTCAGCGAGCGGGCCACGACATCCATCCGGCCGCCCGCCCGGGCATGCGTGCTGTAGAGCGTGGCGCCGGTCAGCAGCCACGTTCCGGAGGCGCTCGACGTCGCCGCGACCAGAGGCAGGTCACGCACCCGGGGCGGCACCTCGGCCGCCCCGGGCAGCAACGCCAGCAACACGACCAGGACCAGGGCCCGCCGCGCCGGGAACCGCGGCCGGGTCCGGGCCGGCTCGCGCGACGGCGGGACCACGTCGAGATCGATCACCATGCCGCCGACCCTCTCACGGCGCCCGGCGGACGGTGACCGCCGGCTACGGCGCGATGCGGTTCAGGTCGCGGGGGAACGCGGTGGTCTCCCGGACGTTCGCGGCGCCGGTCAGCCGGGCCACGAACCGCTCCAGGCCGATCGCCCAGCCACCGTGCGGCGGCATGCCGTACCGGAAGCCGTCGAGGTAGCCCGCGTACGGGCCCACTCTGTTGTCCAGCGCCTCGACGTAGTCCTCGTACCGGTGCAGCCGCTGCCCACCGGTGACGATCTCCAGCCCGCGAAAGAGCAGGTCGAAACTGTTCGACCAGGTCGGGTCGGCCGGGTCCGGATGGGTGTAGAACGGCCGTTTGCGCATCGGATAGCCGGTCACGAAGACGAACTCCGAGCCGTGCTCGCGGCGCGCCCACTCCCCCAGGGCCCGCTCGTGTGCGGGAGCCAGGTCGGGCTCGTCGGCGGGCGCCCCGGCGATCCGCAGCGCCTCCGCGAAGTGCACCGCCGGGATCTCGGCCGGAACCTCGGGGCACGCGTACCCGGTCCGTTCGGTGACCTCGCCGAGCATCCCGGCGACGGTGCCGGTCAACGCGGCCATCACGTCCCGGTGGTCGGTGATGAAGCCCATCTCGGCGTCCAACGACGTGTACTGCGCGAGGTGCCGGGCGGTGTCGCTGTGCTCCGCGCGGAACACCGGCCCGACCTCGAAGACCCGTTCGAAGACGCCGACCATCAGCTGCTTGTAGAACTGCGGCGACTGCGCCAGATAGCCCGGCCGGCCGAAGTAGTCGAGCTTGAAGACGTTCGCCCCGGACTCGGTGGCCGACTCGACGATCTTCGGGGTCTGGATCTCGACGAACCGCTGCGCTTCCAGCGCCTCGCGGAACCCTTTCGCCGCGGCCGCCGCGATCCGCAGGTTCAGCGCCCGGGTGGGATGCCGCAACGACAGAGCGGCGTGGTCCAGCTGGGCGGGAAGGCCCGCGCCCAGCGCGGGACGATGCAGTTCGAACGGCAGCGGTACGGCCGCCCGGCTCAGTTCGTGGATGACCGGCGCGGTCAGTTCCACGCCGTGCGGCGCCTGCTCGTTGGCGGTGACCACGGCGGTCACCTCGACGACGCTCTCCTCGGGGAGCTGCTCCAGCTGCTCGCGGGTCCGCGGGTCGGTGACGACCACCTGGCTGAGCCCGGCGGCGTCCCGGACGATCAGGAAGGCCACCGACTTGAGCAGCCGGCGGCGATGAACCCAGCCGGCGATGGTCACTTTCTCGCCTGGTTTCTCGACGAGCCCGGCCAGTTCGGTGGAGAGGATGCGTTGCATGGCGGGTTACCTCCTCGGGTGCTGCAACGCGGCCCCAGGGAGGTGCGGGCGAGCGGGATCCTCGCGGTACCACCGCACCTTCACGCCCATGTGCGGGCGCCTCTTTGTCGTGCTGCGGCTCCGGGGTGTCTTCACGCTCCGGCGCGCGGGCCACCCTTCACAGCTGCCGGGTGGCTCTCTCGGCCGGCGGATCGAAGCGTTACTCGGTCCCATCATCGCCGTGGCGGGAACGGTAACAGCGACCGATGTGTCGTGCTTCTGAATATCGAGTGACGGCCCTCACATCATCGGTCACGTGAGCCTCGTCGCCCCTGCGGCGCACCCGGCCGTGGCGGGCGTATCTTCGGGTGGTGACTATTGCTCCCGAGGGCCGCCGCATGCTGCGCATCGAGGCGCGCAACGCCGAGACTCCCATCGAGCGGAAACCGCCGTGGATCAAGGTCAAGGCGAAGATGGGCCCGGAGTACACGCAGATGCGCGGCCTGGTGCAGAAAGAGGGCCTGCACACGGTCTGCCAGGAGGCCGGCTGCCCCAACATCTACGAGTGCTGGGAAGATCGCGAGGCCACCTTCCTCATCGGCGGTGACCAGTGCACCCGCCGCTGTGACTTCTGCCAGATCGACACCGGCAAGCCGGCCGAGTTCGACGCCGACGAGCCCCGCCGCGTCGGCGAGTCCGTCGCCACGATGGGCCTGAAATACGCGACCGTCACCGGCGTCGCCCGCGACGACCTGCCCGACGGCGGCGCCTGGCTCTATGCCGAGACGGTCCGCCAGATCCACAAGCTCCAGCCCGGGTGCGGCGTCGAGCTGCTGATCCCCGACTTCAACGCCGACCCGGCGCAACTCGCCGAGGTCTTCGGCGCCCAGCCCGAGGTGCTCGCCCACAACGTCGAGACGGTCCCGCGCATCTTCAAGCGCATCCGCCCCGGCTTCCGCTACGAGCGCTCCCTCGACGTGATCACCCAGGCCCGGGCGGCGGGCCTGGTCACCAAGAGCAACCTCATCCTCGGCATGGGCGAGGAACGCTCCGAAGTCTCCGCGGCCCTCCGCGACCTCCACGCCGCCGGCTGCGAGCTGATCACCATCACGCAGTACCTTCGCCCCACCCCGCGGCACCACCCGGTCGAGCGCTGGGTCAAGCCCGAGGAGTTCGTCGAGCTCCGCGAGGAGGCCGAGCAGATCGGCTTCTCCGGCGTGATGAGCGGCCCGCTGGTCCGCTCGTCGTACCGGGCGGGCCGCCTCTACCGTCAGGCACTCGACGCTCGAGGCTGACCCGCTCGCCTCCGTCAGGCCGGGGCAGCCGTCACGGCTGTTCCCCATCGCCGGTCCAGGTCGTCCTGGGTCGGCATGGCCGCCGCGCCACCGTGCCTTTCACAGACGAGCCCGGCCACCCGTAAGGCGAAGCCGAGGCTCTCACCCCAGCCGGCGACACCGTCCGGCAGGCCGGTGGCCAGCAGGCGCGCGATCAGAGCCGCCATGACCGAGTCTCCGGCGCCGGTGGCGTCGACGGCCTGCACCGCCGGAGCCGGCAGCGCGGCGGTCTCGGCGCCCGCGTCCAGCCAGGCGCCGTCGGGACCGCACGTCACCACGACCGCTCCGGCCCCGGTCCGCCGCAGGCGGCGGGCGGCCTCCGGCACGGTGGCGCCGCTGTAGAGCACGGCCACGTCGGCCGAGCTCAGCTTGACCAGATCAGCGGTGGCGGCGAACTGCTCGACGACGTCACGCAGCGCGGCGACGGCCGCGTCGTCGGGCAGCAGAGCCGGCCGCACGTTGGGGTCGAGCACCCGGAGCGGGCCGGGAACCGCCCAGGCCCGGCGTGCCGCATCGAGAAACGGCTGGGCGAGCAGGCTGATCGATCCGGCGTACCGCACGGCGGCGCCGCCGAGCAGCGACAGGTCCAGGTCGCCGGGGGTGAGCCGCCCGTACGAGGGCGGCTCACCGTAGAACCGGAACCGCGGCTCCGGGCCGGCGAACGTGGTCAGCGCCAGTGTGCTCGCGGCCGTCACCCGCCGTACGCCCGTGACGCCCACTCCGGCCTCGGCGAGGAACGCGCAGATCCGCTCACCCCACACGTCCTCACTGACCGTGCCGACGAAATGAGCCTCACCCCCGAGACGGCGTACGCCCACCGCCACGTTCAGCGGTCCGCCGCCGATCGCCGTCCGGTAGAGCGTCTCCGGGCCACTCGTCGTCTCCAGCAGATCGACCAGGGCCTCACCCAGGATCACCGCGTATGGCATGTCGCTCCTCAAACCGCCGTCTCCGGTGGTGGCGCCGCACCCGTCATGATCGCGACGGCTTCGGACATCGAGTGGCTCTCCGGGGTGATGACCGCGACCCGGCGGCCGAGGCGCTGGATGTGGATGCGGTCGGCGACCTCGAACACGTGCGGCATGTTGTGGCTGATCAGAATGACCGGCAGGCCACGGTCGCGAACCTCGCGGATGAGCTGCAGGACGCGGTTGCCCTCCTTGACGCCGAGCGCCGCGGTGGGCTCGTCGAGGATGACCACTTTGCTGCC
Source organism: Actinoplanes sandaracinus (assembly GCF_030009775.1). Taxonomy (GTDB): domain Bacteria; phylum Actinomycetota; class Actinomycetes; order Mycobacteriales; family Micromonosporaceae; genus Actinoplanes; species Actinoplanes sandaracinus. Next base: position 150,314 of record NZ_JASCTH010000003.1, read on the forward strand.
GAACGCGGCGGAGCGGGCGACGGCGACCGCTTGCCGCTGGCCGCCGGAGAGCGATTCGACGGCCTGGCCGATGTTCTGCAGGGTGGCCACGCCCAGTTCGTTCATGTGCCGCTTCGCCTCGGTGCGCATGTGCTTGTGATCGAGCATGCGGAACACCGAGCCGAGCACACCCGCCCGGCGCTTCTCCCGGCCGAGGAAGAGATTGTCGGCGATGTCGAGGCCGGGAGCCACCGCGAGGGTCTGGTAGACGGTCTCGATACCGGCTGAGCGGGCGTCCATCGGGTTGCGGAACTGAACGGGAGCGCCGTCCAGGAGGATCTCCCCGCTGTCCGGGACGAGCGCCCCGGACAACGCCTTGATCAGGCTGGACTTGCCGGCGCCGTTGTCGCCGATGACGGCCAGGATCTCGCCCGGGTGGAGTTCGAGGTCGCTGCCGTCGAGCGCCACCACCCGGCCGTACCGTTTGGTGAGGCCTTTGGCCTGCAGCACCGGCGTCATGACTTGACCTTTCTGATCCACTGGTCCAGCGAGACCGCGATCAGCACCAGCAGGCCGATCGCGAAGCCCTGCCAGACCACCTCGACCCCGGCCAGTTGCAGGCCGTTGCGGAACACCCCGACGATCAGCGCGCCGATCAGCGTGCCGATCACCCCGCCGCGCCCGCCGAACAGGCTGGCGCCGCCGAGCACCACGGCGGTGATCGAGTCCAGGTTGTAGTCGGTGCCGACGTTCGGGCTGGCCGAGGCGAGGCGTCCGATGAGGACCCAGGCGCCCACCGCGTACAGGGCGCCGGCCGTGGTGTAGACGGACAGGAGCACGCGGTTGGTACGGATCCCGGCGAGCCGGGCGGCCTCGATGTCGTCGCCGGTGGCGTACACGTGCTTGCCCCACGCCGTCGAGCCCAGCGCGTAGAAGAAGAGCGCGAACAGCAGCAGCATGATGATCGAGCCGTACGTCAGCCGGAAGCCGCCGATCGGGATCGTCGTGCCGGTCCAGGTCATCAGGCTCGGCATATCGGAGCCGCGGACCGTCTCGCTCTTGCTGACCACCGAGTTGAGCGAGAAGAAGATGGTCAGGGTGCCGAGCGTGACGATGAACGGCGGCAGCTTGATCCGGGTGACCAGGAAGCCGTTCAGAGCGCCCATGGCCGTGCCGAGCACGAACCCGAGGAGCAGCGCGAGCGGACCCGGCATCCCGGCCTTCGTGGCGAAGGTGGCCATGAGGATCGAGGAGAAGACCGCGACCGCACCGACCGAGAGGTCGATGCCGGCGGTCAGGATCACCAGCGTCTGCCCGAGCGCCAGCACCGCGATCACGGTGACCTGGGCCAGCACGAGCGACAGGTTCGGCGCCGAGAAGAAGCGCGGGTTGAGGATGCTGAAGGCGCCGACCGCCAGAATCAGGACGGCGAGCGGGCCGAGCGTCGGATTGCCGTGCAACAGGTGCTGGAGGCGCAACCCGAGCGATTCACGATTGCGGGCCTCGAAGCCAGCGGTGGCGGTCGTCATCGCTGAGCCTCCGCGGACATGTTCGCGCGGCTCTCGCCGGCGTCGTGCGGTGCGGCCGGATGCCGCCCGGTGCGGTCGGTCATGTCAGCCCCAGCAGTTCTGTGCGCCCCAGGTGGAGTCCTGGGCCTCGACGCCGGTCTGCGACTGGTCGGTGATGAGCTGCACCCCGGTGTCGGTGAAGTCCTTGCCCTGCGTGGTGGCCGGCTTGGTGCCGTCCTTGGCGAACTTCGTGACGGCTTCGACGCCCGACGACGCCATCTTCAGCGGGAACTGCATGGACGTGGCGCCGATGACGCCGGCCTTGACGTTCTTGACGCCGGGGCAGCCTCCGTCGACCGAAACGATCGTGACGTCCTTCTCCTTGCCCGCGGCCTTGAGAGCCTCGTAGGCGCCGGCCGCCGCGGGCTCGTTGATCGTGTAGACGAGGTTGATCGACGGGTCCTTCTGGAGCAGGTTCTCCATGGCCGTACGCCCGCCCTCCTCGGCGCCGTCGGTCACGTCGTGTCCGGCGATCCGCGGGTCGGCCTCGTCGCCGATCTTCGTCTTGTCCTTGACGTCGATGCCGAAGCCTTCCAGGAAGCCCTGGTCACGCTGCACGTCGACGGAGATCTGGTTGGGGTTGAGGTCGAGCAGAGCGATCTTCGCCTGCTTGCCCTCCTTGTCGAACTTGGCCTTCGCCCACTTTCCGATGAGCAGGCCGGCCTGGTAGTTGTCGGTGGCGAAGGTGGCGTCGACGGCGCTGACCGGATCGGTCGGCGTGTCCAGGGCGATGACGAGCAACCCGGCCTGGCGTGCCTTGTCGATCGCGGGGACGATCGCCTTCGAGTCGCTCGGGGTGATCAGGAAGCCCTTGGCGCCGGCGGAGATCAGGTTCTCGATGGCCTGGACCTGGGCCTCGTTGTCGCCGTCCTGTTTGCCGCCGAACGTCTGCAACTCGATGCCCTGCTGCTGGGCGGCCTGCTGGGCGCCCTCCTTCATCTTGACGAAGAAGGGGTTCGTGTCGGTCTTGGTGATCAGACCGACGATCGGCTTTCCGCTGTCGCTGGTGGCTTCCGCGCCGCCACAGGCGGCGGTGCCGAGGCTGAGAGCGGCGACGACGCCGAGGGCGGAAAGCCGACGGCCGGAGATGAACGCGTGGGGCACCGATGCCTCCTGAAGAGTCAACGAGATTCGATCACTGGATGGATCTAGGAACGCGCTAAAGACAACGTTGTCATGGAGTAGACGCGACAGTGTTGCTCTTGTCAACATCGTGTAACTCGGAAGTTTCCATCGACCGTCGGACCTACCGCATGCACCTGTGGGAACGTGCGACGGTCATCAAAAGATGGCTCTCATGCTGCGAGACAACGACGATGACATCGTTGTCATAGCGGAGGGTGTTGTCTAGGCTCCACCCGTACCGGGGGGATCAAGGGTCAGCGAGGAGCACCGTCGTGCGCGAAGCACCAACCACGCCCGACGGCAGGGGAACCGGGCGGGCCACGATGAACGACGTCGCCCGCGCCGCCGGCGTCAGCCTCAAGACGGTCTCGCGGGTGGTCAACGGCGAGCAGAACGTCTCGCCCATGCGGATGGCCCAGGTTCGCGAAGCGATCGAAGCCCTCAACTACCGGCCCGACCTGGGGGCCATCACGCTACGGCGCAGCGACCGTCGCACCGGGACGGTCGCGCTGCTGCTCGAAGACGTCGGCAACCCGTTCTCCTCGGCCCTGCACCGCGCGGTGGAGGACGAGGCCCGCGCACACGGGGTGCAGGTGCTGACCGGAAGCCTCGACGAGGACCCCGAACGTGAGCGGGAACTGGCCCGGGCGTTCACCATGCGCCGCGCGGACGGTCTGATCATCGCCCCGGTCAGCTCGGACCAGAGCTACCTGGCCACCGAGATCCAGGCCGACACCCCGGTCGTCTTCGTCGACCGGCCCGGCCACGGCATTCCGGCCGACACCGTGCTGTCGACCAACGTGATCGGAGCGACCGAGGCGACCCGCCACCTCATCGCGCACGGGCACCGCCGGATCGCCTACCTGGGCGACTACACCAGGATCTCCACGGCACGGCACCGGCAGGAGGGATACCTCGCCGCCCTGCGGGAGGCCGGCATCGATCCCGAGCCCGCGCTGATCATCCCGGATCTGCACACCACGCCCATGGCGGAGAGCAAGGTGATGGAGGTGCTTCACCGCACGAACCCACCGACCGCCCTGTTCACCAGCCAGAACCTGATCACCGTCGGCGCGGTGCGCGCCCTGCGCCGCCTCGGCCTGCACCATGCCGTCGCCCTGATCGGCTTCGACGACTTCCCCCTGGCCGACCTGCTGGAACCGGCCGTCACGGTGGTCGCCCAGGACCCGGCGATGATGGGTTCCATAGCCGCGCAGACGTTGTTCCGCCGTATCGACGGCGACGACAGCCCTCCGGGTGAGTACTGGATCCCCACCACGCTGATCCGCCGCGGATCCGGCGAGCTGCGGCCCGGCTCATACCCTCCGCACGAACGCCGCGGCGAGTCCCTCTGACACAGCGGGGACGCCGATGAGGTGGTCACCGGCCTGGTCCCTGGAGAACCCGGCGGCCGATCGTTGCCGAACGGGCCGCGGAAAGGGAAGCCCAGCGGTCACTTCTTCTTCTTGCCGGGCTTCTTCGCCTTCTTGCCCTTCTTGCCGTCCTTCTCCGCCGTCGACTTCGCCTCCGCGACCTCAGGCATGAGCACGGGCGAGAGCAACTTGAGGAAGACCAGCGCCAGCGGAGCCAGCCAGGCCCACCACGGCACCAGTGAGCCCGGTCCGAACAGCATGCCGGCCACGTCGTAACTCACCTCGACGGTGGTATCCATCATTTGCCTCCGGGGGGCGAACGGCTCAGGTCGGGCAGGACGCCCTCCCTCGTTGGGGGTCGGAACCCAATATCGGGCTCGCACCGCCCGCTCTTAGCCTTTCCACCGACCGTCGAGCGGCCTCACTCCCACCGCCACCGCAGCCACCCGGCCGCAACCATCGGCCCCGTCCACCGCCGCCCACCGCCCAGAGGCGCGTCGACGATCAGGTGTCGAGGAGGCCGAGGCGGTGAGCGACGGCAGCGGCCTCGACACGGTTGGTGACCTCGAGCTTGGCGATGATCCGGGAGACGTGGACGCTGGCCGTCTTCGGCGAGATGAACAGGTTCTGAGCGATGCGGCTGTTGCTCTGCCCCTCGGCGACCAGGCGCAGCACCTCACGCTCCCGAGCGGTCAGCAACGCGGTGCTCATGACGGCAGCCGTGCCTCCGGCCACCCCGGCCGAACCGCGCAGCCCGGCGGCGTCTCGCACCCCGGCGGCACCTGCGGCCCCGGCGCCTCGGACACCAGCGCCCCGGACACCAGCGCCTCGGGACCCGGCCGCGCCTCGGACACCGAGCCGACGGGCCATGACCTCGGCGGCCTCGACCAGCGGCCGGGCACCGAGTTCGACGGCGAGCGCACGGGCCTCGGTGAGCGCGGCGGTGGCGGCCGGGCGGTCGGCGGCCACCACCTCAGCGAGGCTGAGCAGCGCGTTCGCGAGCTGGTAGGGCTGGCCGTCGGCCCGCCAGGCCGCGACCGCCTCCCGCCACCGGTCGGCGCCGCCGTCGAGGGATGCCGCCACCTGCGCGGCATAGGCCACCTCAGCCGGATAACGCTGCGGCAGGCGGCCCGCCAGCTCCCGGATCGTGCCCGCCAGATCCAGCGCGCTCCCGTCGGAGGCACCGAGGCCCGGCTGGGGCAGGGTGCGGGCGGCGGCGGCCAGCACCGCCCACCCGTAGCGGGGCCGGTCGGTCAGGCCACGGTCGGTCAGGGCGACGGCGGCGGCGGCGCGGGCCGCGGCTGTGTCGCCCGTGGCGAGGCCGGCGAGGATGCGCAGTTCCAGCAGGGCGAGACGGGTCTCGTTGGTGAGGAACGGTTTGGCGAGGAAGGCGACGGCCCGCTGGACCGTGGCCTCGGCGCCGTCGTGGCCGCGGGCCAGGCGGAGACGGCCACGAAGGCGGAGGCCGGGGGCGGCGAGAGTGCCGGGCGGGTCGTGGCGGGCCGCTTCGGCGAGAAGGGCGTCGGCCTCGTCCCAGCGGCCGAGGGCCATCAGCGCCTCGGCGTGGTTGGCGAGCAGGTAGACGCCGGTGGTGCGGCTGACACCGATCCGGTCGGCGTGTGGCACGCCTTCGGCGGCGGCCGCGGCGGAGGCCGCATAGGCCCCTGTTTCGAACAGCGAGTCGGAGAGGTTGACCAGAGCGGCCGCCAGGTTGGAGATGTCGCCGGAGTCGCGGGCCCGGTCGACGGACCGGCGCATGGCCGGCAGGCTCTCGGCGGCGGGGAGACGGCCGCTGCACACCTTGCTGTAGGTGATCTCGACGGCGACCTGACCCGCCTCGTCGCCGAATTCGGCTCCGGTCGCCAGCACCGACTGGGCGAGCCGGTCGGACTCGCCGGGATCGGTGGCGGCCAGGACGTAGACGACGTCGGCGGCGAGTTTCAGCCAGGCGGCGTCGCGGGGCGCCTCGACCAGAAGCCGGTACGCCTCGCGGGCCTCGGCCGCCCCGTCGCTCTTGCCGGCGTTGCGCAGCAGTTTGGCCCGCCGGACCAGCAGTCGCGCCGCCCGCACCGGCTCGGCCGCGGAGTCGAGGTCGGCGAGGGCGGCTCGGGTCAGCGTCTTCGCCCGCATGAGCTCGCCGGAGTCGATGGCGGCGAGGGCCGCCTCCTCCAGCAGGTCGAGGTGGCCGACGCCGAGCAGGTCGGCCGCGCCGGGCACCTGGTCCCACAGCTCCAGCATGCGGTCGAGCAGGCGGGCCCGCTCGGCGAACGCATAGCGGCTGCCGGCGGCGTCGGCGGCACGGTGCGCGGCGACGAGCGCGCGGGCGTGGTCGCGGGCGGCGAACCAGTGGTGGGCGATCTCGGCGGGGGCGCGGTCGGCGTCGACCAGGTGCGGCTCGGCCTCGATGGCCTGCGCATAGCTGGCGTGCAGCCGGGCGCGCTCGCCGGGCAGCAGATCGTCGTGGACGGCCTCACGGACGAGGGCGTGCCGGAACTCGAAGCCGCCGTCGGGGGCGATGACGATCAGCTGGGCGGCGACGGCGGCGCGCAGCGCGGACTCCAGGGTCGTCTCGTCGACGCCGGTGACGCGCGCCAGCAGCTCGTGACCGAACCGGTGGCCGCCGACCGCGGCGACCCGCAGCACCCGCTGGGCGGAGTCGGGCAGCTGGTCGGCCCGGGAGAGAAGAAGGTCGCGGAGGGTTTCCGGGATGTCGCCGCAGCGCGGGTCGGCGGAGGCGGCGAACTGCTCGATGAAGAACGGGATGCCCTGCGCCCGCCGGCTGATCGCGTCGACGGTGGGCGGGTCGGGCTCGGCGCCGAGCAGGTGCCCGAGCAGCTCGGCGGTGCCGTCACGGTCGAGCCGGTCGAGGTCGTGCCGCTGGACGCCACGGGCCCGCTCCAGCTCGGCCAGGAACGGCCGGAGCGGGTGCCCCCGGTGCAGCTCGTCGGTGCGGTAGGTGGCGATCAGCAGCAGGCGTGGCACTCGCACGGAACGGACCAGGAAGGCGATCAGGTCACGGGTGGACCGGTCGGCCCAGTGCAGGTCCTCCACCACCAGCACGAGCGGCCGCTCCTCGGCGAGCCGGGCGAAGAGCGCCCCGGCCAGCTCGAACAGGTGGCCGCGGCGGGTCTCGCCGCCCTCGGGCGGCGGGCCCAGCTCGGGCAGCAGCCGGGCGAACTCGGCCTCGCGGCCCTCGAAGACGGCCCGGCCCTCACGCCGGCTCAGCTCACGCAGCGCGGCCGCGAACGGGGCGAAGGGCAGGCCCTCCTCGCCCAGCTCGAGGCACTGACCGACCAGGACGCGGGCGTCGAGGGACCGGCAGAACTCCTCGACGAGCCGGGTCTTGCCGACGCCGGCCTCACCGCCGACGAGGACGGCGGCCGGCTCGGCGGCGCGCACCCGCTTGAGCGCCTCGTGCAGCGTGGCCAGGTCGGGCTCGCGCCCGACCAGGACCGTGCTGTGCGCGCTCACCGTCATGAGGTCGAGCATGCCACGCCCGTACGACATGATTTCGTCCCCGATCGTCGTGATCACGATGCGAGAGGCTGTCGCCGCGCCGTCCGTCCGGCCCGGAAGAGCCGGGGCCACCGGATGCGCCGGCGTGGCCGTTCGGTCTCGGATCTCCGCACGAGACGGTGGTCCTCGGCGTCGCGGAGCATCGCGTCGATGCGGTGGCGGGCGAGGTGCGCATGGGTGCCGGGGTCGTTGAAGGGGATCATTTCGGGGCTCCTGTCGGTTGTCGTGACACCGACTCTTCGCCCGAAGGCGGCCCGAGAGCATGGGGCGCCCGCCTCATATCCGCCGGACGGCCCCTCCTTACCGGCGGCCGCTGAGGTCCCCGGGACGCCGTAAGGTACCTGAGCCCCACTACACTTTGCGGCTATGGCAAAACCCCAGGAGAAGGTGTCGTTCCGCGAGCGCCTGAAGCAGATCGGCCAGGTGTTCGCGTTCACGGCGAAGCAGGACAAGTGGTTCGTCCCGCTGGTCATCGGAGCGGTCGCGATCCCGATCGCGATCACCGTGACGATCGTGCTCCTGACAGGCAACTGGCCCTGGATCCCGGTCGGGGTCCTCTTCACGCTGCTGGCCGTTCTGATCGTGCTCAACCTGCGGTCGAACACGGCGATGATGAACGTGGCGGAGGGCCAGCCTGGCGCCGCCGCCTCGCTGATGGAGAACATGCGGGGCGACTGGCGGGTCCGTCCGGCCGCGAGTTCCACCACGCAGTTCGACATGGTGCACGTGGTGATCGGTAAGCCCGGCGTGATCCTGCTCGGCGAGGGCGACCCGCAGCGCGTGCGCAGCCTCCTCAGCCAGGAGAAGCGGCGCCTGGTCAAGGTGATCGGCAACGCCCCGATCTATGACTTCGTCATCGGTACCGACGAGGGCCAGTTGCCGGTGCGCAAGCTGCGCTCGACGATGATGAAACTGCCCCGCAACCTCACCGGCAAGGACGTCAACTCGCTGGACAAGCGTCTCGGCGCGCTGATGTCGCGGCCGCAGATGCCGAAGGGCGCCATCCCGAAGAGCATGCGGCCGAGCAAGGGCGCGTTCCGGCAGCAGAGGCCGCGTTAAACCTTTCTCCTGTACGGGGGCAGACCTCCCCGAGAGCAACGATGCCCGTCCCGCCCGTTCCCGGCGACGCCGCAGCCACTCACGGCCCGGCGTCGCCGCCGGGCGGGGCGGGCATCGGCGGTTACGGGGCGGCCGATGAGGCGGGCTCTCCGGCCGAGTTCAGGGTTCGGGCCGCCGTTGTCCGCAGAGTCACGTGCATGTGTGGCCGTACCCGATGAGTGGCTTGGAGAGCGACCCCCGCGGGGGGGTGACTGGGCCGCATTCATCGACAGGGGCCTCCATGATCGGTCCGGGGCGCTAGCCTCGGGACTACGCCGCTGTCCGGCGTCCAAGGCGGACGGTGGCGCAGACTCACCCGCGGGCACGAAGGAGTTCCGTTCGTGGTCAGCACCCTGGCGGTCCCCGGCACCTATCCGACTCTCCGAGACGCTCTCGAGGTGGCGCCCGACGGCGCTGTCGTCATCCTCGCTCCCGGCACCTACCGGGAGCGCATCGACCTGGCCGGGCGCCGTCTGACGGTGCGCGCCTCCGGCGATCCGGGGTCGGCGATCGTGGACGCGTCCGGGCTGGACGGCCCGGCGCTCGCGGTCTCCTCCGGTGACGTCGAGGTGGACGGCCTGGCCCTCGTCTCGGACGACTATCCCGCGGTCGCGATCGGCGGCGGCCGGGTGCGGTTGCGCCGCTGCGAGCTGTCCGCGGGTTACGGCGCGGGCCTGCAGGCCGACGGCGGTGCGATGGTCGACGCCTCGGAGGTGCGGGTGGTGGCCGGCCAGCACGGTTTCGTCTTCTCCGACGCCGGCGGCACGGTGGAGTCCTGTGAGATCCGCGGCGTCTCCGACGACGGGGTGATCGTGCGGCTGGGCGCGGACCCGGCGATCCGCGGCACCAAGATCGGCGACTGCGGCTACCGCGGCGTCTACGTCTATCAGTCGGGGCGCCCGGTGATCGAGCGCTGCGACGTCTCCGGCACCGGCGACGCGGGCATCGTGGTCGCCTATGCGAGCGCGGTCCGGATCGTGGAGACGTGGGTGCACCAGACCTCCGGTCCGGGCATCGTGATCGGCGCCGGCTGCACGGCCGAGGTCGAGCGGTGCCGGGTGGAGGAGACCGCCGACCCGCCGGTGCGGGTCGATCCGGGCGCCACGGCGACGGTGACGCTGAGCGACGCCGGCGGGCTGCCGACAGCGGGGGTCGTCGCGGCCGGCGCCGCGCAGGATGCCGCCGAGGTGGAGCGACTGCTCACCGAGCTGGATTCGATGATCGGGCTGACCGGGGTGAAGGACGAGGTCCGGGCCTTGATCGACGAGATCCAGGTGAACGAGTGGCGGCGCGGTGCGGGGCTGTCGGTGGGCGCGGTCAGCCATCACCTGATCTTCACCGGTGCCCCGGGCACGGGGAAGACGACCGTGGCCCGCATCTACGGGCAGTTGCTGAAGGCGCTCGGCGTCCTGCCGAACGGCCGGTTCCGTGAGGTGTCCCGGCGTGACCTGGTTGGACAATACATCGGGCATACCGCGGAGAAGACGACGTCGGTCTTCGAGGACGCGATGGGCGGGGTGCTGTTCATCGACGAGGCCTACACGCTGGCCCGGGCCGGCGGGGCGGCCGCCGACTTCGGCCAGGAGGCGATCGACACCCTGGTCAAGCTGATGGAGGACCACCGTGACCAGGTCGCGGTCATCGTCGCCGGGTACACCCAGGAGATGCTCGACTTCCTGGACGCCAACTCCGGCCTGGCCTCCCGGTTCGCCAAGACGATGGAGTTCGAGAACTACGGGCCGGACGAGCTGGTGATGATCGCCGACCGGATCGCCCGGCAGGACGACTACATCTTCGCGCAGGGGCTGCCGGAGGCGCTGCACCACCATTTCGGGCAGCTCGAGCAGAGCCGGAACTTCGGTAACGCCCGGGAGGCGCGCAAGCTGCTGGAGGGCATGCGCAAGGCGCAGTCCGGGCGGCTGCGGGCGATGGGGCGGATGCCCAGCCGCGACGATCTGCGCACGTTGATGCTCGCCGATCTCCAGGTGGCGACCCGCTGAGCTGAACTACTCCGTCGGAGGCGATCTGGTGCATCGAGGTGAGGGAACGACGTATGGGGTGGCGGTCCCGCCACAGCCGCCCGCGCCCGTTTCGCAGCACCGGCCGCCTGCCGGGGCGACGCCGGCGGTGGCGGTCCGGGCGGTGCCGAAACGGGGCCATCTCGGCACGCTCAGCCTGGCGCAGATCCTGGTCGCCGAGGCGGCGGTCCTGGCTGTCGCCGCGGCCTTCACCGGCACGCTGCTCACGGTCGCCGTCGCCGTCGCCGGCTCCGCGGCGCTCCTGCTGCTGGTCTTCTCGCGCAGGCAGCACCGCTGGTGGCTGGAGCACCGGCTGGTCGCCCGCGACCATCGCCGCCGCCGCGCGGCCCGGATCGACGCGAGGTCCGGCCCGGTGCTGGCGGCGCTGCGCACGGTGGCGCCCGGCCTCACCGTGCGGGACGTCGCGGCGTCGAGAGGCCCCACCGCCGGAGCGCCGGCCTCCGGGGGCACAGCCGCCGAGGGCACGGTCGGTGTCGCCCGGGACGAGGCCGGCTGGTTCAGCGTCGTCACGCTCGACCCGGCCGCCGCGCCCCTCCCGCTCGACTCGCTGCTCAGCGCGCTCTCCGGCACCGGCCAGCCGGGCCTGGTGATGGAGCTGGTCACACACACGGTGCCCGCGCCGAGCCCGGACGTGCCGGCCGCCTCCCCGTCCGGCGCCTCCTACCGGCAACTCGTCGAGGCGGTCAGCCCGAGCCCGGTCCCGGCCTACCGGGAGTCGTCGATCAGCATCCGCATCGACGCGCAGACCCTGGCCGAGGCGCTGCTCGACCACACCGCCGACCCGGAGGCGGCGGCCACGCTCGTCGCCGGGCTGGCCCGCAAGGTGGTGACCAGCCTGCGGCGGCTCGGTGTCACCGGGCGGCCGCTCGACGCGGAGCGGCTGCTGGCCCTGCTGGCCCGCTCGTGCGACGTGGAGCCGTGGGCGCTGGCCGACGGCCCGGGGGTGGACGAGGCGTGGACGCACTGGCGGTCCGCGCGGCTGGTCCACCGGACGTACTGGCTGAAGACCTGGCCGGAGTCGGCGACCGAGATCGGGTCGTTGTTCGCGTGGGCGGCGACCGCGCCGGCCGCCCAGACCAGTGTGGCCCTGGTGCTCGGCGCGGGCGGCGGCGACGAGGTCCCGATGCGCGCCTTCATCCGGCTGGCGACCCGGCCCGACGCGGACCTGGGCGCGCTCGACCGGGTGCTGCGGGAAGGCGCGCGGCGCGCCGGGGGCGAGTTGCAGGCGCTCGACGGGGAACAGGGCCCGGCGGCCTACGCGACCGCGCCCACCGGAGGTGGGGCGGGATGAGCAGTTACCCGAGGCCCTATCCGGACGAGGTGCCACAGGCCGCTCCGGTACCACGCCAGACAACGCCACGGCCTGCTCCGGCGCCCCAGCCGCAGCACGCTCCGGCCGTCGCGCGGGTCGCTGTCCCGCAGTCGCGAACGCTGGCCGCACCGGTGGTGACGTCGGCGCCGCTGGCCACTCCGGCGCCGCTGACCCGCCCGCCGGACCAGCCGGGCGGCCCGCCGCCCGAGGAGCCGCACGACAGCCCCCGCGACCGGACCGGGCCGTCCGGGCGCACCAGCCGGCTGCGGATCGGCTGGCACACCGTCCCGCGGTCCGGGTTGCGCCGGGTGACGGCCACGGTGTCGACGCCGGCGGGCCTGCTCCTCGGGCGTGACCAGCGGCAGGCGCCGGTGCCGGTGCGGCTCTTCGCGCCCGATCCGGTGCTGGTGGCGCTGGTCGGCGGGGTGTGGGCGGCCCAGTTGCTGATCTTCCGGGCGTTCTCGGCGGGAGTCCGGGTGGTCGTGGTGACGACCGAGCCGCGGGCGTGGGCGGGCTTCGGCGAGCGGGCCACCGGGCAGCAGAACCGGCTCACCGTGGTCGGCCAGGAGCCCGGCGGGCCGTACAGCGGGACCGCCCAGACTCCCCTGCTCACCGTTTACGACCTGGGCATGACCGGGCCGATGACGAGTCCGCCGCTGGGCCCCTGGCACACCCGGCTGACCATTCTGCGGCAGCTGGACCGGCCCGGGGTGGCGGCGCTGCAGGAGGCCGGCCTGGCGGTCCTGCAACGGCTCGGCGGCGACGAGGCGACCCTGGCCGCTGCGGCGCTCAAACTGCCACCGCAGAGCGGGCAGCTGCTCCAGTCGATGAACGACGACATGATGGCGCTGATCGGCGACGGCGACGAGCGCTACCTCTTCCTGAACCAGACCGGCATCGAACAGCAGTACGTCGGTCTGCCCCGCCGCTAGCGTCCCGGCGGGGACCAGGCGAGCTGCACCAGCCGGGCACCGTGCTTGCGGGTGATCATCCACGCCCGGCCGGGTGGCAGCGGCTGCGGTTTGAGGTTGCCGAAGAGCGGTCCCTCCTCCCGCTGGCCGGACATCATGATCCCCGGGGACGCCAGCTCCCGGATCCGCCCGATCACCGGATCGAACAGCGCCCGCCCGGCGCCGCCGATCCGCCGGGTGATCACCACGTGCAGGCCGATGTCGCGGGCCTGCGGCAGGAACTCCAGCAGCGGCGTCAACGGGTTCGGGCTGGCCGACGCGATCAGGTCGAAGTCGTCGACCAGCACGTACAGCCGCGGGCCCTTCCACCAGCTGCGGTCGGCGAGCATCTCGGGGGTGACGTCGGGGCCGGGCAGCCGCTCCCGCATGGCGACCGCCACCTGGTTGATCAGGTCGGCGGTCACCTGGTGCGAGGTGCCGTAGCCGATGGTGTGCTCGGCCGGGACGCAGCCGAGCAGGCTGCGCCGCAGGTCGATCAGGAGCAGACGGGCCTCGGCCGGGGTGTGCGCGGCCACGATCGAGCGGGCCAGGCCGCGCAGGAACGAACTCTTGCCGCTCTCCACGTCGCCGAAGAGCAGGGTGTGCGGCTCGGCGTCGAAGTCCAGCGAGACCGGCTGCAGGTCGGTCTCGGCGATACCGATCGGCACCAGTCCGCCCCGGGCCGGTGGCAGCGCCTCGAACGGCAGCTCGGCCGGCAGCAGCCGGACCGGGGGCGCCGGGGCCGCCGTCCACTGTTCGCCGGCCTGCCGGACCAGGTCGGCCACCGCCTCGGCCAGATCGTCGACGCGCTGTTCCCGGTCGATGCGGGGCAGCGCGGCGAGGAAGTGGTGGCCGTCCGGAGTGAGGCCGCGGCCGGGCGCGTCCTCCGGCACGTTCACCGCCTCCCGCCGGTTGATCACCGAGTCGCCGGCCTCGCCGAGCCGCAACTCGATGCGGGTGCCGAAGACGTCGCGGATCTGCGGCCGGACGTCCATCCACCGGTTCGTCGCGCCCAGCACGTGGATGCCGAACCCGAGACCGCGGTTGGCCAGCTCGTGCACGGTGGTCTCGAGGTCCTCGAACTCGGCGCGCAGGGTCGCCCAGCCGTCGACCACCAGGAAGACGTCACCGAACGCGTCCTCGGCATACCGTCCCTGCGCCTTGGCCCGCCGGTACGCCGCCGCGCCCTCCACGTTCTCGGCGGCGAACATCTCCTCCCGGGCCCGCATCAGCCCGTGGAGTTCGGCGATGGTCCGCCGGACCCGGTCCACCTCGCGACGGGTTGCCACCCCGCCGGCGTGCGGCAGGTCGGCGAGCGCGCTGAGCGGCCCGCCCCCGAAGTCGAGCCCGTAGAACTGCACCTCACGCGGGGTGTGGGTGAGCGCCAGACTGACCACGAGCGTACGCAGCAGGTTCGATTTGCCGGACTGGGCCGCCCCGACGATCATCACGTTGCCGGCCGCCCCGGCCAGGTCCAGCCACATCGGATCGCGGCGCTGGTCGTACGGCTTGTCGATGATGCCGCCGAGCGCGTGCAGAGAACCGAACCGCTCCGCGGCGTCCGCGGTCAGCCCACGCTCCGGCATCGTGATCACCGGCGGCAGCATCTGGCCCAGGGTGGGCGCCTTGTCCAGCGGCGGCAGCCACACCTCGTGGGCGGGCGCGCCCTTGCCCTCCATCTGGCGGACCATCACCTCCAGCAGGGTGTCCCCGACCGCGCTCTCCTCTTCCTTCGGCTGCTCGTCCGCACTCGGCAGCTCGTCGCGCGGCGGCGCCACATAGAACGTGGAGAAGTCCCGGATCGGGTTCCCGCCACGGCTGCCCAGGCCGGGGGTGGCACCGTCCTTGCGGACCGTCCCGGAGACGTACGCCGCCTTCAACCGGATCAGCCCTTCGGTGCCGGTACGCAGGTAGCCGTGCCCGGGAGAGCGGGGCAGCTCGTAGGCGTCCGGCACACCGAGCACGGCCCGGCTCTCCATCGACGAGAAGGTTCGCAGCCCGATCCGGTAGGACAGGTGGGACTCCAGCCCGCGCAGCCGCCCCTCCTCCAGTTTCTGCGAGGCGAGCAGCAGGTGGATGCCGAGGGAGCGCCCGACGCGTCCGATCTGGACGAACATGTCGATGAAGTCGGGCCGGGCGCTGAGCAGCTCGGAGAACTCGTCGACGATGAACAGCAGGCTGGGTAGCGGGGCCAGCGGCACCCCCGCCGAGCGGGCGCGCTCGTAGTCGCGCTGGGACGCGTAGTTGCCGGCCTTGCGCAGCAGTTCCTGCCGCCGGGTCAGCTCGCCCTGGATGGCGCCGAGCATGCGGTCGACCAGCGGCAGCTCACCTTCCAGGTTGGTGATCATCGCGGCGGTGTGCGGCAGCCGGTCCAGGGAGGCGAAGGTGGCGCCGCCCTTGAAGTCGACGAGCACGAAGTTGAGGATCTCCGGGCTGTGGGTGAGGCCGAGCGCGAGCACCAGGGTGCGCAGCAGTTCCGACTTGCCGGAGCCGGTGGCCCCGACCAGCAGGCCGTGTGGGCCCATGCCGTCCTGTGCGGACTCCTTGAGGTCGAGCTCGACCGGCCGGCCGTCGGCGCCGACCCCGATCGGCACCCGCAGCCGGTCCCGGTTCGGCCGGCTGGCCCACAGATCGTTCAGATCGATCTGGTACGGGTCGTCCTGCTCCAGCAGGTCGGCCAGCCCGGTGTCCTGGGAGATGGCCGGGGTGTCGGCCATCGACGCGGCGGACAGCCGCAACGGCGCCAGCTCGCGGGCCAGCACCTCGGCCTCGGCCAGGCTGAGCGCGTCGGCCGTGCCGACCTCGGTGGGACCGTCCATCGTGGCGCCGGTGACCGTGCCGTCGGCCGCGATCTCCAGCACCACCGAGCTGTCGTCGAGCAGCCGCGGCGGGGGCACCGACAGGTCGACGATGGTGACCCCGGCGACCCCGCCCTCGGTCATCAGGTGGTCGGAGCCGGCGGTCGAGCCGCCGTCGATGATCACCATGACGTGCGGCCCGCCGCCGGGTGCGCCGGCCGGGTCGAAGCGGGGCCGGTTGACCAGCACGTCGTCGAGCATCGCCTCCAGCGCCGGCACGCTCGGGGCGACCAGGCGCACCGGGCCGGTCGCGTCGGTCTTGCCCGGGTGCTGGGCGTGCGGCAGCCATTTCGCCCACTCCCACCGGCCGCGTTCGTGGTCCGGCACGCAGACGCCGACGCGCAGGTCATCGGGGGCGTGGAAGGTGACCATCTGGGCGAGCAGGGCCCGGCTGAAGTCGTGCGCCTGCCGGTCGGCGCCGCGCACGTAGATGTGCGAGAAGTCGCGCAGCGCCACCGACACCGGCAGGTCGGGCACCACCGAGTAGGTGTTGAGGAACCGGCGCAGCGCCATCGTGCACAGTGGCTCCAGCTCGTCGACCGGGCGGGTCTGCGGCGGGACCAGGCGGGTCGCCACCTCCTGCGGGCCGACCGCGATGCGGACCACGGTGAAGTCGGCGTCGCCACGCCGGCGCTCCCACAGGCGGCCGCTGTCGGTGAACGTCCAGAGTGTCTCCGGGTCGGGGTTGCGGTAGTAGAGCGCCTCCCGCTGCCGGCGGATGGTGTTGCGGACCTGGGCCCGGAGCTGGGAGAGCTGGCGCAGGTACTGCCGGCGGGCTTCGATCATCTCGCGTTTGCCGGGACCGGTGGTGTTGGCGGCCATCATGGCGATCATGCCGAGGATGGAGACGCCGTACATCGCGCCGGCCACGTAGGTGATCGCCCCGCCCCGCTGGGCGCCCATCATCAGGCCCATGGCCGCGGCGCCGGCGCCCATCGGCAGGATCATCAGCATCCTGGTCCAGCCCTTGCCCGCAGGCGGCGGCACCTCGGGCGGCGGGTCGAGCGGGATCTCACCGGACGGCATGACGGGCGCCGGGCGGCGAGGCGGTCGCTTGATGATCGTCACTGTCACTCTGGGCTCCCCATCTGTGACGTAGCGACGTCATCCTATCCATCATCCGGCGGCGATCCTGCTACGTTGTCCACTGTGAGCGCACCCGCATCGAGCGGGCCCTCCCTGGCCCGGGTGACCATCGCGGCTCCCACCCGCCGTCTCGATCTCGCGCTGCCCGACAACATGCTCGTCGCCGAACTCCTGCCCCACCTGCTCCGGCACGCCGAGGGCGCGCTGGGCGAGCCCGCCGAGCGGTACGGCGGCTGGGTTCTGCGCCGGGCCACCGGCACCGCTCTGGAGCCCGGGCGCAACCTGGCCGCCCAGGGCGTGCGCGACGGCGAACTGCTGCACCTCAACCCGGCCCGGGAGGACTGGCCCGAGCTGGCGTACGACGACGTGGTCGAGGTGATCGCCAGCGGCTCCCGGCGGGCCGCCCGGTCCTGGACCCCCGCCGCCACCCGGCGCTGCGGGCTGGCCGTCACCGCCGGCGCGCTGCTGCTCGGCCTGGCCGGGCTGGCCGCGACCGGTCCCGGCTGGGTGCTCCCGGGAGTGGTCGCCCTGGTCGTCTCGCTGGCGTGCGCGGTTCTCGGCATCCTGCTGTCGCGGGCGTTCAAGGACGCGAACGCGGGCGGGGTGGTGGCCGCGAGCGGCCTGCCCTACGCGTTCGCCGGCGGGGCCTGGCTGCTCACCCAGCCCGGCGGCGGCTTCCTCGACGTCGGCGCCCCCGGCCTGGTCCTCGGCTCGTCGGCGCTGCTGGTGATCAGTGTGATCGGGCATGCCGGGGTGGCCGGGCTGACCCGGTTCTTCGTCGCCGGCATCGCGGCCGCCCTGACCGGCCTGCTCGCCGCGGTGCTGTCGTTCTCGGGCGTCTCCGGCGAGGGCGCCGCGGCGGTGGCGCTGACCGCCGCGATCGGCCTGCTCCCGGCCTATCCGGTGCTGGCGGGCTGGCTCGGCCGGCTGCCGTTCCCCGACCTGCCGGCCCGGGCCGAGGAGATCCTCAAGGACGAGCAGATGCCCCGCCGGGCGGACGTGTTCGCCGCCGTGGTGCGGGCGTCCGAGGTGCTGACCGGGTTCATCCTGTCCGCGGCGATCTGCAGCATCGTGGCGATGACCTGGTTGGCGCTGTCGACGCCGGGCACCTCCGCCGTACTCCTGATGATCGCGGCGATCGCCGCCCTGCTGCTGCGGGCCCGCCTGTTGCCCACCCCGCAGCAGCGGGTGCCCCTGCTGGTCGCCGGCCTGCTCGGGCTGGCCGGGCTGGGTGTCGGCCCGGTCGTCACCGGCGCCGTCTCCGGGGTGGTGCTGGTCGCCGGGGCGGCGCTGGTCACCGCGGTGGCCCTGCCGTCCGCGCTGATCTACAGCCGCCGGGCGCCGTCGCCCTACCTGGGCCGCGCCGCCGACATCTTCGACATCGTCGCGATCATGGCGTTGATCCCGCTCGCCTGCGCGGTGATCGGCGTCTTCGACGACATCCGCGGCCTGTTCGCCTCGATCGGCGGGTGAGCCGCCGGTGATCTCCCGCCGCGATCAGCTCCAGTCGTACCAGTTCATGAACCAGCGGGTGATCTCGGCGTTCGTGATGCGCGAGACCGACCCGGCCCAGTCCCCGCTGCGCCGCGGCATCGGGGCCCTGTTCGGCGGCCTGATGGTCGCGATCCTGGTGGCCGCCGGATTCGGCATCTACGGCATCCTCACCAAGACCGGCTCCAACCAGTGGCAGAAAGACGGCTCGGTGGTCGTCGAGCGGGAGACCGGCGCCAGCTTCGTCTACCTCGGCAACCGCCTCAACCCGGCTCTCAACTTCGCCTCCGCGAAACTCGCCGCCGGCCGCCCCGACCCACCGGTCTTCCGGATCGCCGCGAAATCCCTGACCGGCACCCCCCGCGGCAACACCATCGGCATCGCCGGCGCCCCCGCGTCCCTGCCCGACCCCGGCCGGCGGGTCGGTCTGCCGTGGACGATGTGCGCGATCCCCGACGGCAACGTCGGCTCGGTCCTGCTGGTCGGCGCCACCGGCCCGGCCGGCGCCGCCCTCGGTGACCGCGCCCTGCTGGTCACCGACAACCCCCGCGCCCAGGTCAGTCACCTGATCTGGCAGGGCCGCAAGTACCGCATCCCGGAGACCGCGATCGCGGTGGCCCTGTTCGGCACCGACGACGACCCGATCCGCGTCAGCACCGCCTGGCTCAACGCGCTCCCGTCCGGCGCCGACCTCGCCCCCATCGACGTCCGCGCGCCGGGCACCCCGTCCGGCGCCGCCCGCGGCTTCGACGTCGGCGACATCCTGGTCACCGAAACCGGCAGCGGCAAACAGTTCAACCTGATCCTCGCCGACGGCCGCGCCGCCATCACCGGACTGCAACAGGTGATCCTCAGCGCCGAGGAGGGCTTCGGCGATCCGAAACCGATCGCGGTCGGCGACCTGACCGACATCCCGGAAAGCCGGTCCCTCAAGAACGACGACGCGGGCGTCCGTGGCCCCGCCCAGGTCCCCCCGCTGGCCGGCATCGCCGCCGGCGAATCAGCCTGCGCCGTCACGTCCGCCGCCGACAAGCCCCCCACCGTCGCCGTGGGCGTCCCCGCCAGCGCTTTCGGCGCCGCCATCCCCACCGGCGGCACCACCGACGCCGGCCGCCCCCTCGCCGACGCCGTCAGCGTTCCCGCCGGCCGCTTCTCCCTGGTGCGCGTTCCCGGCTCCGGCGGCTTCATGCTGGTCACCGACCTGGGCCTGCGCCACCCGGTCCCGAGCCCCGACGCCCTGGCCCGCCTCGGCTACACCCCCGCGATCGCCGTCACGGTGCCCACCGCTTTGATCAACTCCGTCCCGGCGGGCGTCACCCTCGACCCCAACGCCGCGCTCCAGCGAGCCCAGAACCCCTGACTATTTTCGTACGCTCGCCGCCGCACCCAACCGCACCCACGCGCCCCCACGCAGACGCCCGGCACACTCCGCGCTCCGGGACCGCGTGGCTGCGGTTGCCACTAGCGGATCTTGGTGCGTTGGCCACCCGAATCGGCGGCCGGCGCACCAAGATCGGCGCCGGATGGCGGCGGGGTGTCGAGAAGCATCACCGGCGGGCCGGGCTCCAGCGGTTCGGGCGGCGCCGCGACGCGGGGCGACAGGCCCGGCCGCCACTGGCGGCGGCTGCGGCGCAGGGCGGCGGCCGCGAGCAGCAGGGCCCCGGCCAGGATGGCCGCGACGACCGCGGCGTTCACGGCGATGGCGCGGCGCCGCAGTTCGGCGCTGTCGTCCGGGAGTCGCGGTGGTCGCAGGGCCGGGATGCGGCGGGCGTCCGAGTCGACGATCCGGGCCGTCAGGGCGGCGTAGGGGCTGACCACGCCGGCGCCGAAGGCCGGGCCGGCGGGGGCGGGGCTCGCGGTCGCGATGAGGCGGCGGGCCACCTCGCCGGGCGGCAGGTCGCGTTCCCGGGCCCGGATCAGGGCGGCCGCCGCGCCGACGAAACCGGCGGCGACGGCGGTGCCGTCGGCGAGCACCAGGCCACGGCCGGTCTGCAGAGTGGGTACGGCGACGCCCGGCGCGACCAGGTCGACGTATCTGCCGAACTGTGAGTCCGGGGAGATCTGGCCGTTCTGGTCGATCGCTCCCACGCCGATGACGTCGGGATAGGAGGCCGGGTACGGGTCGGGATTGCCGTCGTCTCGGGAGCCGAGGTCGCCGGCCGCGGCCACGACGACGACGCCTTGCGCGACCGCGGTGGACACGGCCGATTTGAGGACGGGTTCGTCGTCGTAGACGGGGGCGGCCACGACGATGACGTCGGCCTGGTTCTGGACCGCGGTGAGGATGCCGCGGGCCAGCGAGTCGGGGGTGGGTTCGGATCCGGCGGGGTCGTCGGGCATGACCCGGATCGGCAGGATGACCGAGCCTGGTGAGACGCCGCCGCCGTCGCCGGTCCGTGAGCCGCTGATGACGCCCGCCACCTGGGTGCCGGTTCCGGTGCAGTCCTGGTCGGCGCCGCCCGCGTTGTCGACGGTGTCGGCGCCGGTGAGCACCCGCTCGCCGAGTTGCGGCTGCCCGCCGTCGACTCCGGTGGAGAGGACGGCGACTCTGGTGTTCCCGCCGTTCTCCAGGGCTTCGACGGCGTCGGCCTGCAGCATGACGCGGGGCCAGGAGCCGTTGATCCGGTCCTCCCCGGGTTGCGCACAGTTCTGCCCGGGCGCCGCGACAACAGACGCCCTCACGAAACCCGACGTCGCGACAACAGACGCCCCCACGAGACCCGACGCCGCCGCAAAGGCGGGCGGCCCCGCAGAAACCGGTGAGGCCGCGAAAGCAGGCGCGGCAAGAAGACCCGGCGACATCGTGACGGAAATGATGATCGAAAACAGCGGCCAGGTTCTCACGGCGCCCGTACTCCGATTCTCTCCCCGAGCAATTAACCCATCGTCACAGCACCTTCGTGCACCTTCTGAACTTCCCGGAGAATCGCCATTCCCATCCTCCGCACAAACGTGGAGCGGCCGCCGGCAATACCGGCGGCCCCGCCAGCGAATCGCATCGTCACATGTTGGAGGCGATCTGCGCGTCCACCTGCTGCATCCGCTCGGCGGAGCTGCCCAGGCGGACACCGACGCTCGCCAGCGCCTGCTTGATCTCGGTGGCGCCCTGGTTCCACTTCTGCCGGGCCTCGTCGCACGCGGTGCCGGCGGCACCGGTCCAGTCCTGCGCGAAGAGCTGGGTGAACGCGGTGTAGAGGTCGTTGAGCTGCTGGTCCATCTGACTCTGGAAGCTGTTGATGGAGGCCGAGGTGTCGGCGATCTGCCCGAAGTTATAGGTGATGTTCATGATTTTCTCCCCGTTCCCGATCAGCCGCGGAGGGCGTTGATGACGGCGCCATCGCCACCGGCGGCGGCACCACGGATGGCCTGCGCGGCCTCGTCGTCGTTCACGCCGTACGTCTGGGAGGCGGCGGACATCTTGCCGCCCAGCTCGTCCAGCGCCTGCATGATCTTGTTGAGACCGTCGTTGAGCTGCACCGAGACGTCCTGAAGGGCGTTGTTCGCGGTTCCAGCGAAGGCGCCGCCGCTGAGTCCCTGAATCTGGCCGAGCAGCTGGTTCATGCCGCGCGAGATGTTCTGCCCGGTGTCGGCGCAACGGC
This sequence comes from Actinoplanes sandaracinus, assembly GCF_030009775.1. Taxonomy (GTDB): domain Bacteria; phylum Actinomycetota; class Actinomycetes; order Mycobacteriales; family Micromonosporaceae; genus Actinoplanes; species Actinoplanes sandaracinus. Next base: position 172,308 of record NZ_JASCTH010000003.1, read on the forward strand.
CGGCCATCGCGTTGAGCTGTTCCTGAGTGGCATGGACCTGACCCATGCCCGGCGTTCCTGCCACAATGTCTCCCCGATTCTGATGTCCGGCGTCCCGGTCAGGTCCGCCAGTGGGTTATGCCAATCCGTACGCCGTCCGCCGGGGCTCGGTTCGAAGCTTTTTCAAAGAATCTCGTCGAACCTGATCGGGGGTGCGCGCGTACTCTTCCGTGTCACCCGCTCACCGCGATCGACAATTAACTTGATCAATTGCGGGGGCGTATCACCGCCGAGCCTGGGGGAGGCGTGATGGGAGCGGATAATCCCTACGCGGACCAGACCGCGAAGAACACGAGCGCACCGTGGCTCGGCGGCGGCCCCGCGGTCGACGTCGACCTCGACGGGCTCCGTGAGTACGCGACTCTCATGACGAACCAGCAGATCGACATCGCCTCCCGCGCCGGCTACCTGGGCCCGCTGAGCCAGGGACCCGGACAGGCGTTCACCGGCGAGGTGCTGGGCGAGGCCGACGCGGTCCGGGCCCGGCTGGTGGCCAACGCCGGCGAGCTGACCGTCTACCTGCAGAAACTGGCCGAGTCGGTGGGCAACATCGGCAGTGCGGCACGCACGGTCGCCGACAGCTACCGGTCCGGCGACGCGACTTCGGCCGCTTCCCTCAACGACGTTCTCTTCGCGTACGGGGACAAATCCGTCCCTCGTCCGGACGAACTGCCGGCGGGGATCGGCCAGACCTACCAGGAACGGCAGATGGCCGGCGGTTCAGCGTCTCTTCCCGCGGACAGTCCGCAGTGGCGGATCACATCGACGACTCCGATCTCGGCGTACCAGACGCTGGAGACGGCGACCGCGCCGAGCGGCGAGCGCCGCGAGGTGATGACGTTCACGCCACCCGGCGGAGCCGTCACGACCACCACGACGATCTTCGGCGCCGGCGGCGAGGTCGCGTCGTCGGTCACCACCCGCACGTCGACCCGGATCACCGGGAACACCGAGATCACCGTCGCGGAGCAGTTCGGGGCGGACGGCAAGCAGACCGGAACGACCGAGACCCGCACGCGGTACGACGGGGAACAGGTCACCGGCCGCAGCACCGAGGTCCGTGACGCCGGCGGCGAGACCGTGCGCCGGACGGTCGAGACGACCGATGCGACGACCCGCGAACAGGTCACGGTCACCTCCGAGCGCAACGAGAAGGGCGAGATCGTGGAGAAGAACCGGGTGGTCACCGGCATCGCCACCACCGGGCGGGAATTCGCCGGCCCGCCGATCGCCGACAAGTACCGAGTGAACGGCTGAGCCGGTGGCCGACTACTACGGCGCCACCGCCGACCCCAACTACGGGTACAGCCCGTACAGCGGCCAACTGCACTACGGCAGCTATCCACCGTCGACACTGCCGTTCACCGCGCCGCCCGGGCCGGGCAACCAGACCACGATCGAGCAGGTGGCGCAGCGGATCTACAACATGCATCCGGAGGAGATGGCCGCGCTGGCCGACCAGTGGCAGAACGCCTGGGCGTTCATGGCCGACGTGCGCGGTTTCGTGTTGAAGCAGAGCGATGTGCTGCGGGAGGAGGCCTGGCGGTCGCCGGCCGCGCGGGACGCGTTCCTGCAGAAGGGGCCGGGCGAGACCCTGGCCTATCTGGACGTGTGGATGGAGGCCGCCCAGCAGAACGTGACCGCTCTGCGTCACATGGTCAACGTCTCCACCGAGGCCCGGTACGCGGTGGCCCGGCTGATGGTCGACTACGAGCGGGACTTGAAGGAGTCGGCGCGGCAGCTCGGGTTCGTGGAGCACCTCGGGGTCTGGCTGTCCGAGGGCCAGGGCTGGGACGCGGCGGCCGAGGAACACATGGCCGAGGAGCAGGCGGCGATCCGTGACCGCTACCGGTTGGAGGCGCAGCGGCTGGCGCAGCACTACGGTGACCAGTTCTTCGACTACATCGGCATGGTCGCCAGTGGGGTGGGCCCGCCGGTGCAGCCGCTGAACGCCGTGCTCAACCAGCCCGGCGGACTGCCCGGCGCCGGCGGACCGGGCGGGCTGGGCGGGCCCGGCCAGGCCGGGCCCGGAGTCCCGGTGCTTCCGGTCGGCAACTCGCCCGGCGGGCTTCTGCCCGGGCAGAACCCGCCTCCCGGCCTGCTGCCGCCGGGGGTTCCACTTCCCGTGCCGGAGCAGCCTGGTGTCGTACCCCCGGGTTCTCTGCCTCCTGGTGTGGCGCCTCCCGGAACCCTCCCGCCGGGCCTTGAGCTGCCGCAACCCGGTGGGGTTCAGCCGCCTGGCGCCCTCCCGCCCGGTGTGCTGCCGCCCGGCGCCCTTCCGCCGGGAGCGCTGCCGGGGCAGCCCGCGCCGGTTCCCGGAACCCTGCCGCCAGGTGCTCTGCCGCCTGGAGCCCTGCCGCCCGGCACCGGTGGCCCCACGGTGATTCCGCCCGGCGCCGTGCGCCCCGGCCTGCCGCCGCAGCTCGGCCGCCCCGGGCGTGGACCGAACGTGGCGATCCCGCCCGGTGGCCTGCCGCCGGGACGGACGATCCGCCGGCCGTCGGGCCCGGCCACGCCGATCGTGCCGCCGGGTGGCCGGGAGATCCGGCGCAACGGCCCGGCGGTCATTCCGCCGCCGGCCGGACGGCCCGGCGCCCCGCAGCGACCCACCCGGACCACGCCGGGCGTCACCCCGCCGCCGCAGACCAGCCGTCCCGGGCGCACCGCCCCCGGGATCACGCCGCCACCGCCCGCGACCGGGCGGCCCGCCGACCGCCGGAGCGGGCAGCCGGGCACTCCCCCGCCGCCGCAGACGCAGACCGGCCGACCCGGGCGGCCCACACCCGGTGTCACCCCGCCGCCGCCCGCGACAGGGCGGCCGGGAGACCGCGGGCGCGGACGTCCGGGCGGGCCGGACCGGGTTCCCGGCACACCGGGCGGGACGGAGACGTTCGGTCGCCCGCCGACGCCGGCGGCTCCGCCCGTACTGAAGAATCCCGCCGACGACCGCGGCGCGCGGCCCGGAAGCGCCGCCGAGGTTCGGCCGCCGGCGTCCGCGCAGCGGCCCGGCACCACACCGCCGGTCCTCAACCGGCCCACCTCACCGGCCGCTCCCCCGCCCTACCGGCCGCCGCGCAGGCAGCCCGGCTCGGCGGCCTGGTCGGATCTGTTCGGTGCGGAGGAGGCTCGCGGGCGGGCCGGGGCCGGGGTCGTCGACGCGCCGGAACGCGCCCGCCCGGACGGGGGCCCGTGGGGCCTGCGCAGCCGCGCGGCCACGCGGCCGGAGTCCGCGGCAGAGGTCAGCCGGCCCGGCACGGTCGCGCCGGAACTCGGCAAACGCCGGGCCGGTGGGGAGCCGATCCCGGTTCGCGACGACCACGACCTGGTCACCGACGAGCAGGCGTTCGGGGTACGGACCCCGGGCGGCGGCGTGGTGGCCGGGCGCGGCGAGGAACCGCCGGAGCCGGAGATCCGCCGCGCCTTCCAGGACAGATAGTCCCCGTCAGGGCCGCGGAACCGTGGTCACGATCGAGCCGGCGGCGCGATCGTGCAGTCCCCGGCCCTCACCGTTCAGGATGATCGCCGGAATGAAGAGGCCGAGCAGCACCGCCCGGATCAGGCCGCGGCCGAGACCGAGGACGCCACCGTCCGGATAGGAGACGCAGCGGATCCGGAGCAGCCGCATGCCCGGGGTCTGGCCGAACAGGCCGAGGAAGAAGGTGTTGGCGACGATCAGGACCAGCACCGCCGGCCAGGACTTCACGAACGGGCTGGCGTAGAGGCTCGCGATCAGGAGGCACAGCACCCAGTCGATCACCAGCGCGCCGAGCCGCGGGCCGAGTCCGGCCGGCCCGTCGTTTGTTGAAGCAGCCACGGCTGCGCAGCGTACGCGATATGGTCCCAAATGCTCGGCTCGCGCTCCACCGTGCCTGCTCCACGCACTACGTAACACGGCGGAAACAATAGGGATACGCCGGGGCAACTCGCTACCCATAACGTCGCGACCAGCCTTGCCAGGTGGCGGCCCATGCCGCCCGGTATCGGAAAACTGTGCCAGGAGGACGTGTGTTCGCCAATCCCGAGGAACTCCTGCGATACCTCAAAGACGAGGACGTCAAGTTCGTCGACGTACGGTTCTGTGACCTCCCGGGTGTTATGCAGCACTTCAACATCCCGGTGGAATCGTTCGACGACAGCGTCGTGACCGACGGCCTCGCCTTCGACGGGTCCTCGATCCGCGGCTTCCAGGCCATCCACGAATCCGACATGATGCTGCTCCCGGACGTCGCCACCGCGTTCGTGGACCCGTTCCGGATCCAGAAGACCCTGGCCCTCAACTTCTTCATCCACGACCCGTTCACCCGCGAGGCCTACTCGCGTGACCCGCGGAACGTGGCCAAGAAGGCCGAGGCATACCTGGCCTCCAGCGGCATCGCCGACACCGCGTACTTCGGCGCCGAGGCGGAGTTCTACATCTTCGACTCGATCCGGCACGAGACCTCCGCGCACCAGTCGTTCTACTACATCGACTCGATCGAGGGCGCCTGGAACTCCGGCCGCGAGGAAGAGGGCGGCAACAAGGGCTTCAAGACCGCCTACAAAGGTGGTTACTTCCCGGTCTCCCCGGTCGACCACTACAGCGACCTGCGTGACGCCATGGTGCGCCGCCTGATCGACACCGGCTTCACCGTCGAGCGCTCGCACCACGAGGTCGGCACCGCGGGCCAGGCCGAGATCAACTACAAGTTCTCGACGCTGCTGCACGCCGGCGACCAGATGCAGCTGTTCAAGTACATCATCAAGAACACCGCCTGGGAGCACCGCAAGACCGCGACGTTCATGCCCAAGCCGCTGTTCGGCGACAACGGCTCCGGCATGCACACGCACCAGAGTCTCTGGCTGAACGGCGAGCCGCTGTTCTACGACGAGACCGGCTACGCCGGACTGTCCGACATGGCCCGCTGGTACATCGGCGGCCTGCTGCACCACGCGCCGTCGCTGCTCGCGTTCACCAACCCGACGGTCAACTCGTACCGGCGCCTGGTGCCCGGCTACGAGGCCCCGGTCAACCTGGTCTACTCGCAGCGCAACCGCTCCGCCTGCACCCGCATCCCGGTGACCGGCAGCAACCCGAAGGCCAAGCGCATCGAGTTCCGCGTCCCGGACCCGTCGTCGAACCCGTACCTGGCGTTCTCGGCGCAGATGATGGCCGGCCTCGACGGCATCAAGAACAAGATCGAGCCCCCGGCCCCGATCGACAAGGACCTCTACGACCTCCCGCCGGAGGAGTGGGGCGACGTCAAGCAGGTGCCGGGCTCGCTCGACGCCGTGCTCAACTCGCTCGAAGCCGACCACGACTTCCTCACCGCCGGCGGCGTCTTCACCCCCGACCTGATCTCCACCTGGATCGACTACAAGCGAACCAACGAGATCGACCCGGTCCGGCTCCGCCCGACCCCGCACGAGTTCGAGATGTACTACAACGTGTAATTGATCTGCTCCTTGCCTGGTCAGACCGCCTGCCGGGGACCGTCGGTCCGCACAGGGTCCGCAAACGTCTCGCTCATCAGCGAGTCCGCGGCCTTGCGGGTACGGTCCTCGGCAGTCGGCCATAGGTGGCCATAGATGTTGGCCGCACCGAACGGGCCATCGCGGAGATCAAGTCCGCCTGACACGACAAGGGCGCCGGACCGAGACCTCCGAATAGCCGACGGTGGCCGGGCCCCCTGCCCACCCGGGCCCCGACCACCGCGCTCGAGCTACGCCCGCTCGAACTCGCCCTTCTTGGCGCCGTCCAGGAACGCATCCCACTCGGCGCCGGTAAAGACCAGCGGCTGGCCGGACGGGTTCTTCGAGTCGCGGACCACGGTGGCGTTCTCCAGGAATGCCACCTCGACGCAGTGGCCGGTCGCATTGGACTTGCCGGCCTTGCGCCACTCGGCGTCCGCCAAGTTGATCGTCATGCCCTTGGTTTCGATGATCATTTCGCTCTCCTTCGTCCGCCCGGCCGGCGTGGCCGGGACGTTTTCATGCCCGGTCGCCGGCAGTGCCCCGAGTGCCCGGAGTGTCCGCAGAGCGGCGGCGAACTGCTCCGGCCCGGCGTCGTGGTGGAGAGTGAGCCGGGCAAGCACGCGCACGCTGCCGCTGCCGTCCACCTCCCATTCGTCGACGCTGCGGTATCCGTCCGGCCCCGGGCGGTCCGTGGTGACGGCGACGCTGCGGGCCCCACCCGGTTCCACCGCCGCCATCCAGATGTCGGCGGTGTCGGCATCCGGATCGTCGATGCGCCAGTCAGGCACAAGGCTCGCGAGGTGCCGGATGAACCCATCGGGGGCGCTGCCCTCAGCCAGGGGATAGCCGGGCCAGTCGACGAACTCGCGCAAGGTCACCTCAGCCATCGGACGGCACCGGGCGCTGGAGGAGGTAGGTAGCGCCATGCCCGATGCCATCGTCGGCCGGGTCCAACACGAGCCGCTTGGCCGGGACGCGCCGGACGTACCCGGCTCCGGAGCCGCCGTCGATCCACACCTCGGCCATGCCGTCAGTCGGCAGCACGCGCGGCCCGACAACCGGAATCGGCCGGCTCATGCGAGTCGGGCCAGTTGGTCGAGGATTGCGTCGGACCGCATCCGAGTGTTCGGCTGCCTGGCGCCGCTCGGCCTCTTGCCACTGGCGGACCTCGCGGACACGCCGTCGCCACGTCAGGTATCGCTGGATTTCCGTAAGCACGCTCGCCTCCCCTGGGTCGGGCGGCGGCAAGCTCGTGGACTACCCAGCCGCACGCTCGCCACCGCCAGGACGCGACACCGGGCACGAGGTCAAACCCTCTGCCGTCGCTGGTCGCGAACCCGCTTGAAGAATGTCGCCAGAACGTCGCCGATTGCGACGACGCCCAAGGCGACATTCCGGCGACATTTGAGGCGACATTCCGGCGACGTAAGTAGTACCGTCGGGATCATGAGCACTCAGTCCCGGCCGAACAACGCGCTCCGCGCTGTTCGCCTGTCCATGCGGCTCAGCCAGGACGAATTCGCCGAGCGGATGCGCCAGGCCGGAGCCGAGAGCACCACCAAACGAACCGTCCAACGCTACGAGAGCGGCGAGATCGCTCAGCCCCGCCCGGCAAGCGCCCGCGCTCTGGAAGTCGTCACGCGCCTTCCCATCCAGTCGCTCGGCTTCCCGGCTGACGTGGACGCGATGGTCGTCGACGACGGACGCGGCGGCCACGACTTGGAGGTGCGCGGGACCACCCTGCCCACTCAGGCGGGCCCAGCGCGATCGAACGGCGGCTACTCCGGTGTGTGGCTCAGCCGGTACCAGTACTTCAGTTCCGGCCGCAACGACACGTACACCGGTCAGCACCATGTCGTCCTGTTGCAGCACGGCGACCGGGTCACTGTGCGCAGCCTCCACGGCGGCAACAAGTCGTTGCTCACCATGGACCTGGTCGTCGACGGGAACGTCATCACCGGCACGTGGGTGGAGGAAACCGACCCCACCGGCTACTACCGCGGGGGCCGCTACCACGGAGCGATCCAGCTGCTCGCGGAGCCCACCGGCCGCCGGCTGACCGGTAAGTGGGTCGGCTTCGGCAAGGAGATGGACATCAACACCGGGCCGTGGGAGTTGTCCTTCCTGGACGCCAGCACCAGCAAGGCGACGCTCACCAAGTACGCCGAGGAGCCCGAGAACGAGTAGAACCCATGGGTTCAGCCGTCTCCCATGGGAGACACGGAGCGACCCGCCCCCGGTGTGCTCGATTGAGCACGGGGAGCGGGCCGCTGATGTGTCTCAGATGAGATAGTCAGGCTCGGTGGGCCTCGGACAGGTAGCCGAAGCTCTTCCAGGTGAACAGCAACTGTGCGGCCTGGTCTCGGTTGTCGGGGATGAATAGGCACAGGGCCGCCACGGCCTCGTCGACCGGCTGGGGGGTTGGGCCCCGTCCGCTTCACCGCGGCGGTGAAGGCGTCTGGCAGCCCGGACACGCACCTTCAGCCCCGTGGAGGCGGTCTCTCGTTGGGAGGGACGGGCTCAGTTGCTCATTGTCAGGGTCTTCTTGGCAAGTTCGTACACGGGCAGAACGTTGGCGTACTCGTCCGCCCCGAACGGCGCCAGCTTCACCACGACCGCGCCGCGCGGGGTGTTCAGGGCGAACGCCGAGTACTTGCTCTGGTGATCCATCACCTTGTTGTACGGCTCGTAGGTCACTTCAGCGGCCGGCTGCCCGCCGATCGTGAGTTCGGTGTACCTGATGTTGTGCACGTCGAGGTTGCCCGCCTTGCGGGCATCCGAGGATTCGGCGGCGAGGAATGCCTCAAGGTGGCCGCGCGGGGTGCCGGTACGCAGCGTCTTGGCGATGTACACCCGCAGGTTGCCGACTTCGCCGGCCGGCTTGCCGTCCACGACGCACGCCGCGTCGAACGGGCCGTTGCGGTACAGGAAGGCCACGTCCTCACGTTTGCCGAGGTCGACGGCCTCCGGCTTCCAGAGCGGCACCAGGTCGAATGTCACCGGCAGCTCGCAAGCACTGCCGGCAGCACCCAGCCGCATGATGGGCGTGCCCGGCGAGGCGGTCGGAGTCAGAGGGCCCTCGCAGAGTTTCTCCATCTCAGCGGTGCCGCTCTCGAAAGCGGGGGCATCCAGATCGGTAGGGTCCTTCGCCTTGGACAGCTGCTCCGCGGCAGCGGCCAGCCTCTCCGCAGCGGCGCGCAGAGCGGGATCGGTGACCTTGGCAGCCTGACCGCGCGCCGTGGTGGCGTAATCGGTGAGGGCCTTACGGATAGCGGCAGTGGAGTCGGAGTCCGTGCTGAGCTCTGCGCTGATCATGCTCTTAACCAGGTCACGCAATGAGCCGGCGACGGCCTCACAGTCTTCGGCCTGCCGATCCTTGGCGGTCGCCGCGGACGACGCCCCTTCCGCGCTCGGCGATGTCGGCTCGGTGTTGTTACAACCGGTCAGGACAAGAACCGACATGGCAGCGGCCGCTGCCATGACTACTCGGCCCGGCGCATGCATAGAAGTGATCTCCACAGGCCGGGAGCCTAGACGTGTGACATCACAGCCAGCCATCGATATCCGGACGAGGGGAGCCGACGGTCAGTGGTAGGAGCGTTTGCCCAGACGCTGGGCGGTGTCCCAGAGGCGTTCGGCTCGGCGGGTGGCGGTGGTGATCGCCGACGCCGGGTCCGAGGGCAGGCGGGTGCTGATCAGGCGGCTCAACGGGCGGGCCAGCGGGTTCTCCCGGGCCGCGCCCTCGGCGGGGACCACCACACCCAGGTACGCGCGGCGCAGGGTGCGCGGCGCGACGACCGACAGGATGCGGTGCAGGTGGCCGCGCTGGGCGACGATCGCGACGGGTCGGTCGTCGCCGAAGTGGCCCTCGTGTTCGGCGCGCAGCAGGTTGGTGACGGTGTCCACGGAGTGGCGTTCGACCCGGACGGCCGTGTCGTCGATGCCGGCGGTGCGGAGCCAGGCGCGCATCAGGTCGGCTTCGGGGACGCCGCGGAAGGTTTCGCCGGGGGCGTCCGGTGAGGTCCACGGCACGCCTTTGCTGTCGATCGGGGACTTGTAGCCGGAGCAGACGATCAGGCCCCGCCCCAGGAACCGGTGCAGGTCGGCGGCGACCCGGCAGCGGTCGGCGCCGCCGGGGGTGAGCCCGGAGCAGTCTGGGCTGCGGCCGTGGCCGGGCACCAGAACGTGCGCGACCTCCCCCAGCGTCAGGCCGGGCGTCCCGGGCAGCACCTCGAATCCCACGGAAGATCAGTCTGCCAGCGCCGAGCGAGGACGAGCCGCCGGGCCGAGCGTGATCCGGCGCGTACGGCCGGCCTGCGGTGTCCACGCGTGTCGATCACCGCGAACCAGCCGGTCCAGGTGCGCGGCCGACCGCCGAGGTGGAACGGCGTGGAGACTAGGCGGTGATCTTTTCCGGTTCACGGGCGTCGGACGAACGACGGATCCCCAGAGGCGTCAGGACCAGCAGCGCCAGGCTGAACCAGACATAGATGTTTCCGCCCAGGAACTCCAGCGGTGGCTTGGGCGGCTTGTCCCACAGCCAGGTGACGTGCGACGTCATCAGCAGATAGCCCGCGGCGCCCAGATAGAAACGCGACCGGTGCTCCTGGAAGAGGGTGAGGCAGCGCGCCAGCGCCGGGATGAGCCACACGCAGTGGTGGATCCAGGTGACCGGGCTGATCAGGCAGCTCAGGAGGCCGGTCAGGGCGAGCCCGCCGAGCACGTCCTCCCGAGCCCTCGCCACCCGCCACGCCCAGACGGCGACGGTCAGCAGCACGCCGGCCATCCACACCTGCGACTCGATGCTCTCGATCGGCAGGCGGGCCAGGGCGCCCCGCTCGGACTGGTTGGAGACGATGCTGAGCACGCCGACCCGGTCGGTGTTCCAGAGTGCCGAGGTCCAGAACTCGCGGGACTCGTCGGGGAAGATCGCCCCGGCCAGCAGGGTCACCCCGGTGGCCGTGCCGATGGCGGTGCCGGCGGCCCGCCAGCGCCGGGTGATGAGCAGATAGACGATGAAGACGCCGGGAGTCAGTTTGATCGCCGTGGCCAGGCCGATGCCGACGCCCGCCCATTTCCGGCCCTTGGCGAGGCCGAGCATCATGTCGCCGGCGACGAGGGCCAGCAGCAGCGTGTTGACCTGGCCGAAGGCGATCGTCTCGCGCACCGGCTCGAACGCCAGGGCGAGACAGAACGCGATCATGTAGGCGAACCCCGTCGGCCAGCCCTTGCGCTCGATGTACGGCCCGACCAGCCAGTGGACCAGCAGGCAGGTGGTGATCACCGTCCCGATAGTCGCGAGGACCATGACCATCAGCAGCGGCAGGACCGCCATCGGGGACATGACCAGGCCCGCGAAGGGCGGGTAGGTGAAGCCGTACGGAGTGCCGGGCCGCAGGAAGTCGTAGACCATGCCGCCGTCACGGAACCAGTACACGATCGCGCCGTGGTAGACCCGCGAGTCGAAGTACGTGTTGCGTTGAACCGCGAGAACGATGAGCCCCACCGTGATCGACACCAGGCCGACGACTATCGCTTTTCGCTTGGCGGGAGTGGGATGGGGCATGCCGCAGACCTTACCGTGACGGCCTGCGGCCCCGGAGAAACCGGTCGGAGCGGGCCGCCGTGGCCTAGCCCCCGGCGCGGCGGGCCTCGCGCTCGGCACGCTTGCGCTCGCGCTGCTCGTGGGTGAACCGCTTGCGGTTCTCCAGGTCGCGTTTCCAGTACTCACGGGCGAAGTGGTCGGCGCCGTGCACGGCGCCCTTGGTCTGCGCCGGGCCGATCATCGAGCGGAAGAACCAGTCGTCGAACGTCCGGTGGAACCACGCCTTGAACCCCGGCACAGCGCCTCCCCATATAGTTTGCGGGCCAATGATTGGTACCCCAACTATTGGTAGAGTAGCGGTCGACCTGAGGAGATACGCAAGTGAGCGAGCCGACTGACGATCCCCTGGCGCTGGAGCAGCAGGTCTGCTTCGCCCTGTCGGTCGCCGCTCGCGGTGTCGTGGCGATCTACCGCCCTCTGCTCGAACCAATGGGCCTCACCCACCCGCAATACCTGGTGATGCTCGCCCTCTGGCAGTACTCCCCCCTCTCCGTGCGCCGCCTCAGCGAGCTGCTGCAACTCGACCCGGGCACACTCTCGCCGCTGCTGAAACGACTGGAGGCGATCGGCTACCTGCGCCGCGAGCGGGACCGGGCCGACGAGCGCAGCCTGGCGATCACCCTGACCGAGCGGGGCCGCGAGCTGCGGTCCGAGGCCGAGAAGATCCCACCGGCCGTCGTCGAGCGGCTCGGCATGCCGGTCGAGGAGCTTCGCCGCGTGCACGCGGCGCTGACCCGGGTGATAGCGGCCGCCGGCGGCTGACACGGGAAGGTGAAATCCACGGCACTCATCCGCCGCCTTCGTTGAGCAGGGTGGGAGGACGAGGCCAGATGTGGATCTGCGTCAATTGCGGTGAACGCAACAACGGGATGCCGGACGAGTGCGGGGCCTGCGCGCGCCCGCGCCGGGAGTCCCGGGCCGTGGAGATCTGGATACCCGAGCCCGCCCGGCCCGCCCCGCTGTGGATACCCGAGCCCGCGGACCCCGTCCACGCCGAGGAACCGTCCCGCAGCCGCGTGCTGCCGGCCCTTCCGATCCTCGTCCTGATCGGCGCCCTCGCCACCGCCGCCGTCTTCGGCGGCCCCCGGTTGCTGGGCTACGAGAACGAGAAACGGCCCGCGGCGGTCGCCACGGTGTCTCCCGCTGCGGCGCCCGGCAGCGCCACTCCGATCCTGGAGAACGACCGGATCGGCCTGGTGACCGTGCGCCCGGGCCTCGACGACCCACGTGCCGCCGACGTGGCGGCCATGTTCGACACCTACTTCACCGGCATCAACGAGCGGGACTACGACGCCGTCGCGGGTGTGCTCGACCCGGCCGGGGACCTCGACCCCTCCGCGCCCCGGGAACTGCAGGCCTTCGCCCAGGGAACCTCGACCACCCGGGACTCCGACATCGTGCTGCGGGACCTGGCCGAGACGACGGCGGGACGGCTCCGGGCCGAGGTCAGTTTCCGCAGCGAGCAACGGACCGGCCACGGGCCGCCGCAACGGCTCGACGAGACCTGCACGCTGTGGCAGGTCGTCTACGTTCTCAGCGCCGGCGACGGCACGTACCGCATGCTGCGCGGTAAGGGCGTCAGCAAACCGTGCTGATCAGCTCTCCAGGACGCGTTCCATCGCGGCCCGAGAGCGGCGGGTCAGCCGCAGGTACCGGTCCACGAACTCACCCGGGTCGCCGCCGCCCAGCAGGAGCACCGCGCCCGCCAGCTCGACCCCGTGCCGGGGCAGCTGGTCGGTCGGGCGGCCACGGACCAGGGTGAGGGCGTTGCGCACCTGCGCGGCCAGGGTCCAGCCGGCGGCCATCTCGGTGGCGTCCGACTCGTCGATCACACCGGCGCCGGCCTCCGCGCCGAGCGCCTCACACGTGCGCGTCCGGCGCAGGTCCGGCAGCGCGTGCGCGTGCCGGAGCTGGGTGAGCTGCACCGCCCACTCGACGTCGGCCAGACCGCCCCGGCCGAGTTTGGTGTGCGTGTGCGGGTCCGCCCCGCGGGGCAGCCGCTCGGTCTCCACCCGGGCCTTGATCCGGCGGATCTCGACCACCTGCTCCCGGCTCAGGCCACCGGCCGGGTAACGAACCGCGTCGGCCATCTCCTCGAACCGCTCACCCAGGTCGGCGTCACCGCAGACGAACCGGGCCCGCAGCAGTGCCTGCGCCTCCCACACCTTCGACCAGCGGTCGTAGTACTGCCGGTAGGCCTGCAGGCTTCGCACCAGCGGGCCCTGCCGGCCCTCCGGGCGCAGATCGGCGTCGACGCCCAGAGCCGGGTCGGGGGCGGGCGCGTTGAGCAGACGCCGCATCTCCTCGGCGACCGCGTGCGCGGCCGCACTGGCCGCGCTCTCCGGGACGCCCGCTGGAGGCTCGTAGACGAAGAGCACGTCGGCGTCGGACGGGTAGCTCATCTCGTAACCGCCGAGCCGCCCCATGCCGATGACCGCGAACCGCAGGCCGTCCGGGCCGGGCTTGGCGCGGCGGGCGATCCGCAGGGCGCCGTTCAGGGTCGCGTCGGTGACGTCGGAGAGGGCCACGCCGATCTCCTCGACGGAGAGCGGCCGGTCCGGCGCCAGTTCGCCGCCATGGCTCAGGATGTCGGCGCAGGCCAGCCGGAACAGTTCGCGGCGGCGCAGCGCCCGGACCGCGGCGATCGCCTTGACCGCGTCGGCGTGCCGGTCGCCGGCCGCGGCGAACCCGTCCAGCAGCGACTCCCGCGGCCGGGGCTGCAGCTCGGCGTCGTCGGCCAGCAGGCGCAGCGCCTCCGGGTCACGGGTCAGCAGGTCGGTGGCGTACCGCGACAGGCTCAGCACCCGGGCCAGGCGGCGGGCCACCGGGCCGCCGTCCCGCAACAGACGCAGGTACCACGGGGTGCTGCCCAGCTTGTCGGAGACCTGGCGGTAGCTGAGCAGGCCACGGTCCGGTTCCGGGGCGTCGGCGAAGTCCTGCAGCAGCATCGGCAGCAGGGTGCGCTGGATCGCCGCGGTCCGGGTCACCCCACCGGTGAGCGCCTCCAGATGACGCAGGGCGCCGGCCGGGTCGGCGAACCCGAGGATCTCCAGTCGCCTGCGGGCCGATTCCGGGGTCATCCGCAGCTCCTCGGCGGGGACCCGGGCCACCGCTTCGAGCAACGGCTGGTAGAGCAGTTTCACGTGCAGGCGGCGGACGTTGGCGGCGTGCCCGACCCAGTCGGCGCGGAACGACTCGACGGCGTCCCGGCCGGGCAGGGCGGTGTATCCGAGGGCGGCCGCGAGCCAGCGCAAGCCGGCCGGATCGTCCGGCACGGTGTGCGTACGCTTGAGTTGCTGCAGTTGCAGGCGGTGTTCGACGCCGCGCAGGAAACGGTAACCACGCAGCAGCGTCTCGCCGTCCTGGCGCCCGACGTAACCCCCGGCGACCAGGGCACGCAGCGCCGGGAGCGTGCCGCCGGAGCGCAGCGTCTCGTCGACCCGCCCGTGCACGAGCTGGAGCAGCTGCACCGCGAACTCGATGTCACGCAGCCCGCCCGGGCCCCGTTTGATCTCCCGGTCCAGCTCCTTCTTCGGCACGTTGTCGATGATCCGGCGGCGCATGTCGCGGACGTCGGCGACCGCTTCCGGGCGCTCGGCGGCATGCCAGACCAGCGGGGCCAGGTCGGCGATCCACTCCTGTGCCAGGGCCAGGTCGCCGGCCGCCGGGCGGGCTTTGAGCAGCGCCTGGAACTCCCAGGTGCGGGCCCAGCGGCGGTAGTAGGCCTGGTGGCTGGCGAGGGTGCGGACCAGCGGGCCCCGGCTGCCCTCCGGGCGCAGCGCCGCGTCCACCGGCCAGGCCACCTGGCCGCAGATCTCGATCAGGCGCGCGGCGATCGTGGTGGCCGCGCTCAGGTCCTCGTCACCGGCGGCCACGAAGATCACGTCGACGTCGGAGACGTAGTTCAGCTCGCCGCCGCCGCACTTGCCCATCGCGACGACCGCGAGGCGGGGCTCCGGCGTCGCCTCCGGCAGGGCGGCGACCGCGATCGCGTACGCCGCGCCCAGGGTCTCGTCGGCCAGGAGGGAGAGGGCGTCCATCGTCGGTTCCAGGCCGCGGCCCGCCGTCAGGTCCGCGGCGGCGATGCGCAGGAGTGAGATGCGGTACGCCTTGCGCAGCGCCGGAACGGTCAGCGGATCGAGCTCGGCGAGTCTCCCGTCCGCCTCCGGTGGCATGCCGGACCGGTCCGTCGCCAGGGTCCGCCACTCGTCCGGGTTGGCCACCAGGAGATCGCCGAGAGTCGACGACGCGCCGAGCACGGCGAGCAGCCGCCGCCGCAGCCCGTGGTCGGTGGACAGCTCGCCGAGCAGCTCGGCGGCCGTCTCCGGCCCCCCGCGTCCCACCGACTCGGTCAGCCGGTGCAGTTGCCGCAACGCCAGGTTCGGGTCGGCGGCCTTGGACAGGGCGTCGAGCAGCCCCGCCGCCTGCTCGCCGGCCGGGGACTGCGCCTGCGGGTCCCAGAGGCCCAGCCCTCCCGGGCCGGGACCGAGCAGGTCGGTGGCGCGGGCGCCGTTGTCGGCGAAGCCGTACCGGGCGAGCCGGCTGGGCCTGGTCATCACTGCCCCAGCAGTGGCAGGGTCCGGCCGATGCCGGTGTCGGGGATGTCGGCGTCCGGCAGGGTGCCCTGGGCCAGCGCGGCGAACCGCATGGCGAACGGCTGCCACACCTCCTCCACGTCGGCCAGAGCAGCGGTGGTGGCCTGCACCACGAGCTCCGGGTCGTAGCCGAGCTCGGTGAGGACGTCGCTGTCGCTGCGCGCCCAGTCGGCGATCATGTCGGCGTCGCACTCGATGTGGAACTGCAGGCCCCAGGCCCGGTCGCCGATCCGGAACGCCTGGTGCGGGAACCGGCTGGAGGCGGCGAGCAGCACCGCGTTCGCCGGCAGCTCGACGATCTCGTCACGGTGCCACTGCAGCACGTCGGGCAGCAGCGGAACCCATCTGAACAGCGGGTCGTTGTCGGCCGCGTCGCGCCGGCCGACCAGCCCGGGACCGATCTCGGGGCCGGCGCCGCTGAGCGCCACCAGGCCGCCGTGCGCGCGGGCGAGGATCTGCCCGCCGAGGCAGACGCCGAGGGTCGGCACCCGGTGCCGGACCGCCTTGCGCAGCAGCCCTTCCAGCGCCGGGAACCACGGCGCGCCCGGCACGCCGGCGGCATCGGGGTACGCGTTCTGGTCGCCCCCCAGCACGATCAGCGCCAGGAAGCCGTCCAGCGTCTCGGGCAGTCGGTCCCCGGCGTGCGGCCGGAGCACGGTCAGCTCCAGGCCTGCCTCGGTCAGCCAGTCCCCCAGGCGCCGGAGGTCGTCACTGGGGTCGTTCTCGATGACTAGTGCGGTGGCCACACGTCGAGGCTATCCGGTGCTGTTTCAATAAGGGATGCTCGCCGCAGTGATCACCGCCTTCGGCGGGCCCGACGTGTTCGCCCTGGCGGAGATTCCGGCGCCGGACGGCGAGGTCATCGACGTGACTCTGGCCGGGGTGAACTTCGCCGACGTCCAGCGGCGGCGCGGCGAGCACGAGCGGCCGCCCCTGCCCGCGGTTCTCGGCGCCGACGTGGTGGGCCGCCGCCGGGCCGACGGGCGGCGGGTGGCCGCCGTGCTGCGGGGCGGTGGATACGCGCAGGTGGCGCCCGCCCACCACGTGGTCGAGGTGCCCGACGAGGTGAGCGACGAGCAGGCGCTCGCGGTGCTGGAGCAGGGGCTGACCGCCTGGCACTGCCTGCACACGCTGGGCCGGGTCGACGCCGACGACGTGGTGGTGGTCACCGCGGGCGCGGGCGGGGTCGGGCACCTGGCCGTGCAACTGGCCCGGGCGGCGGGGGCGCGGGTGATCGCCATCGCCTCGACACCGGCGAAACGGGCTCTGGCGGCCGAGCTGGGCGCGCACGCCACCGTCGACTCCCAGCACCCGGACCTGGGCGCGGCCCTCAGTGAGACGCCGACCCTGGTGCTGGATGGTGTGGGCGGACGGACGTTCGAGCAGCTGCACGCGGCGCTGGCGCCGTTCGGGCGGACCGTGGCGTACGGCGGGGCCGGCGCCGTGCGCGACACCGTCGCGGTCGGCGACCTGATGACCGCCTCGACGGGGGTGCTCGGCTTCCGGCTGCAGCGGGTGCTCGACGACGAGGAGCTCTACCGGTCCAGTGCGGCCCGCCTGTTCCACCTGGCCGGGCGCGGTGTGCTGACCGCCCGGATCGGTGGCCGTCATCCGCTCTCCGCGGTGGGCAGGGCGCACGCCGATCTGGAGAACCGGGTCACCTCGGGCAAGCTCGTGATCGACGTGCGCCGCCTCATCTGAGCACGGCTACGGCGTCCACCTCGCGACGACCTCGTCGTCCTCGGTCTCGCCGGTCTCGGCGAACCCCATCGAGAGGTAGAGGTCGCGGGCGGCGGTGTTGGCCGGCTGATAGCTGAGCGCGACGTTCGGGGTGCCCGGCTCGGCGATCAGGCGCTCGCGCAGCTGCCGGACGACCTCCCGGCCCACGCCCTGTCGCTGGTGCTTCGCGTCCACCACGAGGCCGCCGATCCACCGGCTGCCGTCGTCGTCGACCGCCCAGATCACGAAGCCGACCACCTCGTCGCCCCGGACCACGGCGAGCGGATTCCAGGTGTCGCCGTAATGGCACACGCAGAGGTAGTAGGTCACCTCGGCGACGAAGTCCTTCTGGCCGGGATGGACCGTGAGGGCGGCGCAGTCCCGCCAGTTGCCGGCGGTGACCGGTTCGAGGCGGATCGATGCGGAACGCATCGCGTGATCATGACACAGGCGGTAAACACCGACAGGACGCTGTCGGGACGGGCCAGCAGAGTGGCAGACGAAACGAGTTCCGGCCACGAGGGAGAAGAGATGTCCGCAGTAAACGGGATCGGCTGGTTCCAGATCGGCACCGACCAGCCTGCCGCGGCCGAGCGGTTCTACGGCGAGGTGTTCGGGTGGACGTTCGCCGATGACGAGCACGCCGGGGCGGCGTACCGGATCATCACCACGCCCGGCGAGGGCGGCCTGCAGGGCGGCATCGCGGACACCCGCGGCGAGGCGCCCGGTCACGCCGTCTTCTCGGTGCTGGTGGCCGACACCGAGGCCACCTGCCGGCAGGTCGAGGCGGCCGGCGGCAAGGTGCTGGTCAAGGCGGAGGCGCCGGGCGGGCTGACCCTGGCCCACCTGCTCGACCCGTCGGGCAACCAGTTCCAGGTGTTCACGCCGCCGGCGGGCTGAGGCCTCAGATCAGACTGAGCGGCCGCAGGCGGTGAGGGATGTCCAGATCGGTCTCGCTCAGCGCCCGCGGCCGCACCGTCTCGCGGGTGGGCGTCACCGTCGTGATCCGGTCGGGCCGGAACACCCGCACCGACTGGCGCAACCGGCACCAGGCGACCAGGTACCACCGGTCGCGGACGCCGACATAGCCCAACGGCTCGATGTCCCGGGCGGTCACCGCGCCGTGGCGATCGGCATAACCGATCCGGAGAACGCAGCCCACCGGGAGTGTGCCGCCGGCCAGCCGCGGCAACGCCGTGGGCGGTGGGTCACCGCCCAGATGGATCCGCCCGGCCAGGGCCCGCGCCGCCGCCACGTCGGCCGGGCGCATGGCCGCGACCAGCTTGCGCAACGCGCTCGCCGCCGGGTGCCGGAACGGGGTGCCGGCCAGGCCCCGCAACGCGAGCGCCATGGCGACCGCTTCCTCCGGCGTCAGGTTGACCGGCGGCAGCGTGTGCGCCCGGTCCAGGCAGTAGCCCCCGGTGCGGCCGGACTCGGCATAGATCGGCGTGCCGGACTGCTGGAGGGCGGAGATGTCACGCTCGACGGTGCGCGCGCTCACCTCGAACCGGTCCGCCAGCCACCGCGCGCTGCGCGGGCGGGGCGCGACCGCCCGCAATTCCTCGACAAGGGCATAGAGCCGGTCGGTACGGTTCACCCCCCGCACGCTAGAGCGGGGGTATGACATCAACGGCCGCACCGCCTCCAGCGCGCTGAAACGCACGCGCTGGAGACCCGCCGCCCCGGTGACGCGTCAGGCGATACAGGCGCAGACGATGATGGCCGCGCCGAGGTGTGAGGCCGCGCTGACCAGCGCGCCGGGGTGCCGGTCCTGGGTGCAGATGACCTCGCCGAGCTTGCCCGGCGTCAGCCAGTCGAGCACCAGGAAGGCCAGGCCCATGATGGCGATGCCGACCAGGCCGAACAGCGCGGTCGAGGCCAGCCCTTCACCGAACGAGTCGTAGGTGGTGAAGATCGAGGTGAAGACGATCGCGGAGATGCCCAGTTGGTTCGCCGCCAGCAGAAGCGCCGCGTTGGGGTTCCGCTCCACCCAGATCAGGTCACGCAGCTTGCCGGGGGTGAGCACGTCGATCAACACGAACCCGACGGCCATCAACCCGATGCCGACGCCGCCGAACACTATGCTGCGCCCGGCACCCTCAAGCAGATCCTCCAGCACGGCTTCTCCCTTGTCATGTGTAGTCCGCTCCAGACCGTATCGGAGCCGATCTACCGAGTCGATCGGACGCCGGGAACGGCGGTGACGTTTTTCGGTCACCCGGCGCTGTACCAGGGGAGCCCGCATGCGGTGTGGGGGCGCAGCCAGGCGCGGAGGTCGTTGGATGGTGGCACCGGAGGACCTCGACGCCGTCGTGTCCGAGGCGCAGTCGGGTGACGAAACGGCGTTCCGCCTGCTCTACCGCGCCCAGCAACCCGCCCTGCTGCGCTACCTGCGGGTGCTGGTCGGCGAGGACGCCGAGGACGTCGCCTCCGAGGCCTGGCTGCAGATCGCCCGGGACCTGCGGACGTTCTCCGGCGACTGGGACGGTTTCCGCGGCTGGACCGCCACGATCGCCCGGCACCGGGCGATGGACCTGCTGCGTTCACGGCGCCGCCGCCCGCAGGCCGCTGCCCCGGCCGAGTTCCTGACCGAGCTGAGCGCCGGCGACGACACCGCCGTCAGCGCGCTGGAGTTGGTCGGCACCGACGCCGCGGTGGCGCTGATCGCCACACTGCCGCGGGAGCAGGCCGAGGCGGTGATGCTGCGCGTGGTCGTCGGCCTGGACGCCGACGCCACCGGCAGGATTCTCGGGCGCCGGGCCGGGGCGGTCCGCACCGCCGCTTACCGAGGGCTCAGGCAGCTTGCCGCCCGGCTCGCCCAGCCGGAGCCTCCGCCCCCTCCTGAACAGCGCAGATCCAGTTCATGGAGTTCTGCTGTGACAACTTCGGCGACCGCGGCGCTGAGGGAGATGAGATGACCGCCGGCAAGGGAGGGAGCCCGATGGACCGCACGACCGCGGAGAGCCTGCTGCGGGGCGGCCACCCGCTGCCGGCCGGTCATCCGCTGGGCGGGCTGCTGGCCGCCGCACAGGCGCCCGCCACCGAGCGGGAGCTGGCCGGCGAGGCCGCGGCTCTGGCCGCCTTCCGGGCCGCCGCGCACTCCCCCGCCCGTCCGCGCCGTTCCCGGTGGGCGGCCCACCTCGGCAAACTGCTCAGTCTCAAGGTCGCCGCCGCCGCGATCGCCACGGTCGGCGGGGTCGCGCTGGCCGCCAACAACGGTTCGCTGCCTTCGGTGGGCGGCGAAGCCGATTCCGTCGTTCCCGCGTCCACGGCGCCGCAGCCCGTCCAGCCCCTGCCGGACCAGCCCCGGCCGGAACGGCCCCGACCGTCCGCTGCCGCGACGACGACGGCTCCGGCGCCGCCTCCGGTGCAGCAGCTGTGCCGGGAGTTCTCCGGCCACGCCGGGGACGACCGCGAGCGAGCCCTCCACGACGACTACTTCGGCGAACTCGTGCGGCGGGCCGGCAAGAGGGACGGCGCCCGGGTGGAGCGCTTCTGTCAGGGCCTGCCGCGCCCGAGCCGCGGCAGCCAGCCCACCTGGCCCGGCGCCACGTCGCAGCCGCCCCGCCCCGGCCCGGACGGGACGCCCGGCCGGCGGGGCGGAGGCCACGACCGCGACTTCGACCACGACAGTGGGGGCACTCGCCCCGACCGGCCCCGGCCGAGCGCGAGCAACGGTCTGACGCGCCGGTGATGGACCGGCGCCCGGCGGACCGGATCTGGGGAACGGGCGGTCCGCCGGGCGCCTTTTGAGGTCAGCCGCCGGCTGAGGCCCCCCA
Organism: Actinoplanes sandaracinus; assembly: GCF_030009775.1. GTDB lineage: Bacteria > Actinomycetota > Actinomycetes > Mycobacteriales > Micromonosporaceae > Actinoplanes > Actinoplanes sandaracinus. Next base: position 193,496 of record NZ_JASCTH010000003.1, read on the forward strand.
CCCGAGGCCGGCAGCTGCACCAGGCCAGGCGGTGACGGCTTGGACACCCGTCGCCGCCTGGCACCTCAAACGGGGAGGGGCGGGGGCGGGGCTCCCCGCCCACCCCACCACCAAGATAAGAGGGCGCCCCCGCGCCCCTTCACGGGGGGGGGGCGGGGCGCTCCCCCCCCCCCCCTCCCCACCTCGAAGATCAGAGTGCGCCGAGGTAACGCTGGCGCTCGTAGGGGGTGACCTCGCGGCGGAACTGCTCCCACTCGGCCCGCTTGTTGCGCAGGAAGTAGTCGAAGACGTGCTCGCCGAGCACCTCGGCGACCAGCTCGGAGCCGGCCATCACATCGATCGCCTCGGCCAGGTTCTCCGGCAGCGCCTCGTAACCGGCGGCCTTGCGCTCGGCCGGCGACAGCGACCAGACGTCGTCCTCGGCGCCGGGCGGGAGTTCGTACCCCTCCTCGATGCCCTTGAGGCCGGCGCCGAGCATGACCGCGAACGCCAGGTAGGGGTTGGCGGCCGAGTCGATCGACCGCACCTCGACGCGAGCCGAGCTGGGCTTGCCGAAGGCCGGCACCCGGACCAGCGCGGAACGGTTGAGGTGGCCCCAGCTCACGAACGCCGGTGACTCGGTGATCCGGTCCGGCAGCTGCATCGGGAAGAGCCGCTTGTACGAGTTGACCCACTGGTTGGTGATCGCGGTGTACTCGCGGGCGTGCACCAGGAGGCCGGCGATGAACGCCCGCGCCGTCTTGGAGAGTTTCTGCGGGTCCTCGCTGTCGTGGAAGGCGTTGCGCTCACCCTCCATCAGCGACAGGTGGGTGTGCATGCCCGAGCCGGGCTGGTCGGTGTACGGCTTCGGCATGAAGGTGGCCCGCACCCCCTGGGAGAGCGCCACCTCCTTCACCACGTGCCGGAACGTCATGATGTTGTCAGCGGTGGTGAGGGCGTCCGCGTATCGCAGGTCGATCTCCTGCTGGCCGGGGGCGACCTCGTGGTGGCTGAACTCCACCGAGATGCCGATCCGCTCCAGGGCCAGCACGGCCTGCCTGCGGAAGTCGCGGGCGATCGCGTGGGTGGTGTGGTCGAAGTAGCCGCCGCTGTCGACCGGGATCGGCAGCGAGCCGTCCAGCGGGCCGTCCTGCACGAGGAAGAACTCGACCTCGGGGTGCGTGTAGAAGGTGAAGCCCTTCTCCGCCGCCTTGGCGAGCATGCGGCGCAGCACGTGGCGCGGGTCGGCCCAGGCGGCGCTGCCGTCGGGGAGCAGAATGTCGCAGAACATCCGGGCGCTCTCGCCGCTGACCCCACCCTCGAACGGGAAGACCTGGAAGGTGGTCGGGTCGGGCATGGCGACCATGTCGGACTCGTAGACCCGGGCGAAGCCCTCGATCGCCGAGCCGTCGATGCCGATGCCCTCTTCGAAGGCGGACTCCAGCTCGGCCGGGGCGACCGACACGCTCTTCAGCGTCCCGAGCACGTCGGTGAACCAAAGCCGGACAAAACGGATGTCGCGCTCCTCGAGCGTGCGAAGCACGAACTCCTGCTGACGATCCACTGCCACCCCTAGTCCGAGCCTACCTATCGAGGGCGAGACTACGCTGCAGGCGCCCTGTGACGTCGGCCCGGGTCAGGATCAAACAGCCCGGGAACGAGCAAGAATGAGCACATGCCCACGCTGCGCATCGCCCTGGCCCAGGTGAACTCGACAGTCGGTGACATTCCCGGCAATGCGGCAGCGGTCCGCCGCTGGTCACGCGAGGCAGCCGACGCCGGCGCGCATCTGGTCGCCTTCCCCGAGATGATGCTGACCGGCTATCCGATCGAGGACCTGGTCTTCCGCAACTCCTTCGTCGAGGCCTCCCGTCAGGCGTTACGCGCCCTCGCCGCCGACCTGGCCGCCGACGGCCTCGGCGACCTGGCCGTCGTGGTGGGTTACGTGGACGCCGACGGCCCGCCGGCGATCAGCTCCGAGGCGGTGCCCGGATCCGGCCGGCGAGACGCGTCCGCGCTGCTGTGGCGCGGCGAGGTGGCGGCCACCTACTACAAGCACCACCTGCCCAACTACGGCGTCTTCGACGAGGACCGGTACTTCGAACCCGGCGACACCCTCACCGTGGTCCGGCTCGGCGGGGTGGACGTGGCGCTCACCGTCTGCGAGGACATCTGGCAGGCCGGCGGGCCGTTCACCGCGGCACGGCGGGCCGGTGTCGGGCTGGTGGTCAACATCAACGCCTCACCGTACGAACTGAACAAGGACGACGTCCGGCTCGCCCTGGTCCAGCGCCGGGCCGTCGAGGCGGGCGCGACGGTGGCGTTCGTCAACATGATCGGCGGGCAGGACGAGCTGGTCTTCGACGGCGACTCGATGATCGTCTCCGCCGAGGGGGAACTACTCGCCCGCACCGGCCAGTTCACCGAGGAACTCCTGGTCCACGACCTGGAGCTGCCCCGGGCGACGGATGCCGCGCCGGCCACGGAGCACGGCGACGGCATGGCGATCCAGCAGGTCGCCCTCCCCGGCGAGTTGCCCGAGCCGGCCGGCACGGCGGACGGAGGCATCGCCGACCGGGTCTCCGACGAGGCCGAGATCTGGTCCGCCCTGGTCCTGGGTCTGCGCGACTACGTCAACAAGAACCGCTTCCGCTCGGTGGTCCTCGGCCTCTCCGGCGGCATCGACTCGGCCGTCGTCGCCGCGATCGCCGTCGACGCCCTCGGCCCGGAGCGCGTGGTCGGCGTCTCACTGCCCAGCGGCTATTCGTCCAGCCACTCCAAGGACGACGCCGCCGACCTGGCCAAGCGCACCGGCCTGGACTACCGCACCGAGCCGATCCAGCCGATGGTCGACGCGTTCCTGGCGAACATGTCGCTCTCCGGCCTGGCGGTGGAGAACCTGCAGGCCCGGGTGCGCGGCGTGATCCTGATGGCGCTCTCCAACCAGGAAGGCCACCTGGTCCTGACCACCGGCAACAAGAGCGAGCTGGCGGTCGGTTACTCGACGCTCTACGGCGACTCGGTCGGCGGCTTCAATCCGCTCAAGGACGTGCCGAAGAGCATGGTGTGGCAGCTGGCCCGGTGGCGCAACACCCAGGAGGACTCCCCGATCCCGGAGAACTCGATCACCAAGGCGCCGAGCGCCGAGCTGCGGCCCGACCAGAAGGACTCGGACTCGCTGCCCGACTACGAGATCCTCGACCCGATCATCAAGGGCTATGTCGACCACGACCTGGGCCGGGCCGAGCTGATCGCGGCCGGCAACGATCCCGCCCTGGTGGACCGCGTGCTCCGCATGATCGACCTGGCGGAGTACAAGCGCCGCCAGTCCGCACCCGGCACCAAGATCTCCGGGAAGGCGTTCGGCCGCGACCGCCGCCTGCCCATCACGAACCTGTTTCGCGAAGGTTCGGCGTGACGAGACGGGCGGAGTGCCCGGGCAGGTGTGAAAACCCGCACTGAACCCTGACGGCGGCTGCTTTTCCGGTGCGACCATAGGCGCACCCGGGGACCGCACCCGCGCGGCCTCGAGGGAGGAGATGCACGAAATGTCGGAGATTCCTACCCTGTACGGCGGCCCACCGACCCGTCGCGTCCGCACCCGTGACCTGATGAACGCCAAGGTCCGCGGCGACCGCTGGCCGATGCTCACGTCGTACGACATGTACACCGCACAGATCTTCGAGCAGGCCGGCGTGCCGGTCCTGCTGGTCGGCGACTCCGCCGCCAACAACGTCTACGGCTACGAGACGACCGTCCCGGTCACCGTCGACGAACTGCTGCCCCTGGTCCGCGCGGTCGTCCGGGCCACCAAGACCCCGCTGATCGTCGGCGACCTGCCGTTCGGCAGCTATGAGGAAGGCCCCACACAGGCGCTGCGCACCGCCGTCCGCTTCATGAAGGAAGGCGGCTGTCACGCGGTCAAACTCGAAGGCGGGCGGCGGATGGCCCCGCAGATCGAGGCGATCACCGGCGCCGGCATCCCGGTGATGGCGCACATCGGCTTCACCCCGCAACGCGAACACGCCATCGGCGGTTACCGCGTCCAGGGCCGCGAGAACGAAGGCGCCGAGGTCATCTCCGACGCGAGGGCGGTCGCCGACGCGGGCGCCTTCGCCGTGGTCCTGGAGATGGTCCCCGGCGAGGTCTCCAAGCAGATCACCAAGGAACTGGCGATCCCCACCGTGGGCATCGGCGCCGGCCCCGACACCGACGCCCAGGTGCTGGTCTGGCAGGACATGGCCGGGCTGCGCACCGGCAAGGCGCCGCGCTTCGTCAAGCGTTACGCCGACCTCGCCGGCGCCCTCACCGAAGCGACCCGACAATTCGCCGACGAGGTCCGCAACGGCGAATTCCCCGCCGCGGAGCACACCTTCTGATTTTTTGGTACGGGGTCCGCCGCCCTCAACCGCAGCGGACCCCGTCCCGCCCTGCCCACCACGTCCGGTGCGGCCACGGCCCTCGCCCGGACATCCGTGCCTCCGCCCCGCATCATCGCCGCGCCGCTACCGGCACATGTCCCCGCAGTGTCGGCTCACCCGGCCGCCGCCACGGTCCACGCACAGCTCACCGGCCTCGATCCAGTAGGACTGCCCGGCTCCGACGAAAGTGGGCTCCCGCAGGTGGAACCACCGGTTCACCACCGTCAGGAGCACCATCCGGTCAGCGGTGACCCGCACCGAGCGACCCGACGCGGCCTCCGCCATGGTCAGGACCGCTCGAACCGCACCGTCCGGCTCGCCGGATCGGCCGCGGTCAGCCGCACCCCGATCCGCCGCCCGAGCGGCAGGTCCCCCAGGCACTTGGCCCGCACGGCCGGCTCGTCCAAGGCGATCGTCCCGCCGGCCGGCCGTTTCCCGTTCGGCTCGTCCCGATCCAGCACGGCCGCCTCGAAGACCTCCCCGACGCGCCCTTGCAGCAGCACCGCCTCGGCCAGGTCGATCGCGCCACGGTCGGCCGCACTCGCGACCCGGTCAGTCGACGACATCGCCTTCGGCAGGCGCGGCAGAGCCTGCGCCACCCATTCGGGGACCGGGCGCCCCGCGTACAACGAAAGGCAGATCTCCGTCGCATAGCGATCCGCGAGCCGCCGCAGCGGCGCGGTGACATGCGCATACGCCGCGCCCACCCCGCCGTGCCCGACGTCAGCGGGCACACCGGCCCCGCCTCGCTCCGCCTCTGCTCCGCTGCCTCCCCCGCCCTGCCCGGCGTCCGCCCGGCGCACGTCTCCGCCCTGGCCGGCGTCCGCGCGACCTACGTTTCCGCCCCGGCCGGTATCCGCCGGGGTGTCCCTTCCGTCCTGCTCAGCCGGCGTGTGTGGATCGCCGGCGCCGAGGCCGGCCGGTGCGGGAGCCCCGAACGCCGTATAGGCCGCGCCACGCAGAAGCTCGGCCGCCTGGTCCAGGAAGGCCGCACCCCGCGGATCCGCCGGGTCGACGGCGGCCACCACCTCACCGACCCGCGCACCATCCGGCCAGCGGATGCCGAGAGGCGCGGCGGCCGACCGCAGTTTCGCGACCGCCTCCGGTTTCGGCGCCGGCATGGTGCGCAGCAGGCCGATCCCGCCGTCGAGCATGATCCGAGCCGCGGCCATGCCGGTGAGCAGCGAGATCTGCGCGTTGTGCTCTTCGATCGGCAGCGGCGCCCGCAGCACCAGCCGCCAGCCGTCACTGTCCCGCTCGACCTCCTGCGACGGCAGCGGCAGGTTAACCGCCCCACGATCCGAGGCCCGTCGAGCCAGCAGCCCGCCGATCTCCGGCAGCAGCGCCAGTTCCTCCGGCGCCGTCCCCGCGTCGACCTGCCGTTGCACGCCCGCGTAGTCGAGCTTGGCCCGGCTCCGCACCCGCGCCCGCTCCACGTCGACGGCGACCGTCTCCCCGTCACTGTCCAGATCGATCGTCCAGACGACGGCCGCCCGGTCGCCACCCGGCAGCAGGCTGACCGCGTCTTCACTCAGCACCGGCGGATGCAGCGGAATCCGCCCGTCCGGCAGATAGACGGTCTGCCCGCGCACCCAGCTCTCCGCCTCGATCGGCCCGCCCGGGCGCACATAGGACGCGACATCGGCGATGGCATAACGGATCCGGTAGCCGCCACCGCCCCGCCGGCTCAAATGCATGGCCTGGTCAAGGTCCCGCGAGGTCGCCGGGTCGATCGTCACGAACGCGATGCCGGTCCGATCGACCTCCGGCAGAGGCGTCGCCCGCGCGGCCTCCCCGGCCTCGGCGAGCACCGCCTCCGGAAACTCGCCCGGCAACCCCAGTTCCCGCCGCAGCGCCGAGAAGTCGATCTGCGGCGCCACCATCCGTTTGATCGGCACCGCTCATTCCTACCAGGTCGTGGGCCGTTCCGAAGAGCACCGCCACCCCGCCCGCCGACCTTGCCGCCGCAGGCGCCTTCCGGAAGCCGAAGCCGTGGACCAAGCCCGGAACACCGACCGCGTCCACCGCCCCCGGCGGCTTCCACAAACCTCAGCCGTAGACCGAGCCCGGAAGCGCTTGCGCACCCACCCGGGCACCGCCGGCGGCTTCCCTGCCGGCGGTGCTTCACTTCGGGCTCTTCCGGCGCCGCTGGCGCGGCCTCCTACCGGCGACGCGCTGCCGCGCGTGACGCCTTCACCGGCTCACTCTTCGCAGTGTTACGAGCGGTTCGAGCACTTCCCGGGGTACGCCCAGAGGCCCCCACCCCCGCATTGGCACCCGAACTACGCGGCGCCCGAGTCGCTTTGGCGGCGTTCCCCGCGCCCTTTCCCGCTTCAGCGACTCCGGTGGCCCCGCGGGTTGGCTTGTTGGTGGCCCTGCCCGCAGCCGTACCGCCCGCAGCCTTAGTCCCCGACCGGGCACCGACCGTCCCGGCCCGGCTGCCCGAAGCCGCCTTGACGTTGGTGGCCTTGACCGCGGCGCTGTTCGACCCGCCCGCTCTGCTCGCCGTCGCTTTCCCCGCCGTCGTTTTGGCCTCCGACGTTTTGGCCGCCGTCGACTTCGCTGCCGTCGTCTTAGCCGCCGTGGTTTTGGCCGCCGTCGACTTCGCTGCCGTCGTCTTAGCCGCCGTGGTTTTGGCCGCCGTCGACTTCGCTGCCGTCGCCTTCGCCGGCGTTCCGCCAGCAGTCCTCTTGGCAGTGGAGCCTCGGGCGGCTGTGGCCGTCGAGGCCTTGGCGGCGGTGCTTCTAGCGGTCGTGGCCTTGGCCGTAGTGCTCTTGGCGGTCATGGATTTCGCAGGTGCCGCCTTAGCCTTAGCGGCTGTCGCCTTGGCGCCGCTGACCATGCCCGCTGTCGCCTTGGCTCCTGCGCTCTTGGCCGCCGTCGCCTTAGCCCCCGCACCCCTGGCCGTGGCCGCCTTGGCGGCGCCCGCCTTACCGACCGCGCCCCGGGCTCCCACAGACTTGGCAGCAGTCGCCCTGGCCGTAGCCGCCTTAGTAGCACTCGCCTTGCTCGCAGTGGCCTTGACACCGGCGCCTCCGGCGACTGCCGCGCGACCCCCCGCCTGCGAGGCCTTTCCACTGGCGGACTTCGTCACGGTCGCCCTGCCGGCGGTCGCCTTGACTGCCTTTCCAGCCGTCGCCTTGGCTTTCGCCGCCTTCGCAACCGTGCCTTCCCGCGTCGCCGCCTTCGATGCCGCCGCCTTCAGCCCTGCCGCCTTCGCGGCCGTCGCCTTCGACGCCGCGACTTTGGCCCCAGCCGATTTCGCGGCCGTGGCCTTGACCCCGCCTGATCTCGAAACTGTGGCCTTGGCTCCGGCCGTCGCCTTGGTAGCAGGCGCCTTCGTGGCGGACGCTTTCGTGGGCGCAGCCTTCCGACCAGTTGCGTTAGCAGCAGACTTAGCAGCGGTTGCCTTGCCCAGCGGGGCCTTGCTCGCCGCGGCCTTCGCGGCTGTGGCTTTGGTGGCTGTGGCTTTGGTGGCTGTGGCTTTGGTGGCCGTGACCTTGGCCGCGCCGGCCGTTGCCGTCTTGCCCGGCGCTGTCCTCTTAACAGTCGCCTTGGCCCCCGTCGCCTTGGTGCCAGCCGCCTTGGTCCCTGTCGCCTTGACCCCTGTCGCCTTGGCCCCAGCCGCCTTGGTGCCTGTTGCCTTGGTGCCTGTTGCCTTCGTGCCTGTTGCCTTGCCCCTCGTAGCCTTCGCGGTCGTACCGCCCCTGGCTGTGGTGCCCGCTACCTCTGCTTGAGCGGCCTTGACCGGCCCACGCTTCGCAGACGTCGCCTTCGAGGGAACGGCCTTCGCAACGCCTTCTTTGGCAGTCGTCTTGGCAGCGGTCGTCTTGGCAGCGGTCGTCTTGGCAGCGGTCTTCTTCGGTCCCGCAGCCTTCGCCGAAGCAGTCCTTGCCGCCGTGCCGCCGGTCGCGCCAGTGGCGGTCCTAGCGGTAGTCGCCTTCGTTCCGACCGCTTTTGCGGCAGTCGCCTTGGTGCCAGCAGCCCCGGCACCGGCATTCCGGGACCCGGCGGCCCTGGTCCCCGCGGCCCCGCTGCCCGTCACCGCAGCAGCCTTGGTCCCGGCGGCTTTGCCAGCCGTAGCCCCGGCAGCCTTGGTCCCGGCAGCCTTACCAGCCGTAGCCCCGGCAGCCCGGCCCGGCGTCGACCTGGTCGCCGTCGCCACAGCACCCGGACCCGTGGCCCCAGCGTTCTTTGCTCCCGCCCTGGCAGCCGCCTTGCCGGCTACAGCCTTCGGCCCGGCCGGAGTCGCCTTGGTTCCCGTGGTTTTGGTTCCCGTGGCCTTGGGCCTCGCGGTCCTGGCTCCCGTGGTCTTGGTAGCCGCTGTCTTCGTGACCGATGCCCTCGCCGCCGCCCGGCCACCGGCCGTCCTCGGCATGCTCTTCTTCGGATCGGTCACCGGCTCGAACTCGGTGAACTCAGCTTCGTCGCCGGCGAAGTTCGCGGTTCCCGGCTCCGCCATCTCCCCGGTCGCCGCCTTACCCCGGGCCGTCTTGGTTCCCACGGGTTTCCGACCAGCCTGCGCAGTCTGCCCGCTCTCAGCCGCGACCTTGGCGGCACCCGCTCGACCGCGGAGTGTCCTGGTCCCCGCCGCGTTCCGGCCCCCAGGCGTAACCGCAGCGGACTCGGCGTCCTCGGCCATGCCCATGGCGGCGTCTTCCGCTCCGGCGGCCCTGGACCCGGTGGGGGCCGTGAACGAGGTCCGTGTCCTGCCCGATCGGGTCGACGTCCGCACGGAACGCGCGGTCGTCACCGGTTCGGTCACCACCGCCTCGTCCGCGAAACCGTCCTCCCGCTCGTCTTCGTCCTCGTCGCTGTCAAGGCGGTCCGCCGCTTGAGGGCCGTCCTCGTCGTCGTCCCAGTCGTCATCATCCTGGCCGTCGTCGTCGTCGGCGGCGGACGGCACGGCCGCTGTGCCGCCGACGTTCGCCGCGGACTCGGTGGGGGACGCCGTGATCTGGCTTCGGATCACCTCGTCGACGGCCTCCGCCGCCGATGCGTCGACCCCGTCAGGCTTCGCGCCGGCGCCGGTGCTCAGTTGGTGGCCGTCCTCGGTGGAGATCCGCGCGAGGGTGGAGACCCATCCTGACTCGACCGCGTCCGCCGGACCGGTGTACTCAGGGGTTGCTTCCTCGTCCTCGTCGTCGGAGGTGGAGTTCGTTGCCGCGGTCTCGTCGGTTCCGAGCGCGTCGAGGTCGGGCCGATCGGCTCCCCACTGGTCGGACTCCTCATCCGGCTGGCTCGGGCCGGGACGCGGGAACCATCCGCCGACGAACGACTTGTCCTCCAGAGCGCTGACGTCGACAGTGTCGTCTTCCGCGTCGGTCTGCGGTCGTGGCGGGACCTGCTCCGCACGCATCCGCTCGGCGAGGTATGCGGCCGCGCGCGCTTTGACCTCCTCGTCCCAGCCTCCGGAGTCGCCGGTGGAAACGGTGACCTGGTTCTTCGGCGTGCTACTCATCGCAGCGACCCGTCGCGATCCTCCGGCCTGTCCGCCCCGGTTTCCCGAGACGGCATCTCGGGTCTTTCCGGACTTGGACCGAATCGACACCGTCACGCCGCCGGCTGCCTTTCCGTCGGGCTTACCCGCGCCACGCGGCCCTCCAGAAGCGGCTGCGTTCTTACGCCCGCTTCCGGCGAAACGCTCAGCCGCTCCCTCGAAGGCCAGCACGTTCCCCGCGCCGGCCTCACCCGCACCGCTTCTACCAGCGCCGCTTCTACCAGCGCCGCCTTTGCCCGTAACGGACTTGCCAGCGGCGGCTTTCGCCACGACGGCTTTGCCCGCGAGAGCTTTCCCGGCGACAGCCTTACCCACAGAACTTTTCCCGGCGATGGCCTTACCCGCGATTTTGTCTGCGATAGCCCTGCTGGCGACGGTCTTGCCAGTTCCGGTCTTGCTAGCCCCGGTCTTGCCCGTAGCGGTTTTGCCGGTGACGGTCTTGCCGGTGACGGTCTTGCCGGCCACCGCTTTGGTCACGGCGGGCTTACCACTCACTACATTGCTCGCGGAGGGCTTACCGGCCACTGTCCTGCTCGCGGAGACCTTGCCAGCCGCGGCATTACCCACGGTGGTCTTGCCCGCCACTGACCTGCCGGTGGTGGCCTTACCTGCCGTCTGATCGGCAGACAAGCCCTTGCCCGTGGAAGTCCTGCCGAGGGAGGACTTGCTTGCTGGAGCCGTCACGCCCGCTGCCTTGACGCCCGCTGACCTCGGTGTCCCGGCCTTCACTACCGCTGACTTCGGGGATGTCCCGGCCTTCGCTCCCCCTGACTTCGAGGATGCCCCGCGCACACCCGCCACTTTCGCGGTGACGGCCATCCCGGTCGCTGACTTCACGCCTGCAGACTTCGCGGTCGCCGACTTCACCGTCGCTGACTTCGCGATCGCTGACCTCACGGCCGCAGGCTTCTTCGCTGACGGTTTTGTCGAGTCCACATGGCCCGACGCGGTCCTCGCGACCGCAGACGTTCCGGCTTGCTTGCCCACTGTTCCGGTTCCCGACGACCCGCCGGTCGAACCTTTACCTGCGAGCGACATCGATGTGGCGGCACGGCCCTTCACTGAAGCGCGCGTCGTCTCAAGATCGGTAGCCGTCCGGGACGAGACCATTCGACCCGCGCCGGTCTTGGTGGCCGCGACCGCTCGTGCTGCCGGCTTCCTGGGCGCAACCGCTTCGACAGTCGCTCTCCCACCCACCCGCTGGGCGGCGACCTTGCCGCTCCGAGCCTGGTTCGCGGCCGATGCCCTAGCCGAGGGCGCCACCTTGTTCGCGGCTTCCTTAGCAACTGCAGCAACTGCTTTGGAACTGGCTGCTTTGGAACTGGCTGTTTTAGAACCGGCTACCGTGGTTCCGGTGGACCCGGCGGTCGCTGCCTTCGCTGTGGCCATCCGTCCTCCGGCGTTCGCGGCGACCGCCCGCCCGGCCGTCGGCTTCACACCCGACGGTCCGGATCCAGCCCGCTGGACAACCGGACGCTGGGCCGCCTGCTTCGCCCCCGCCGAGCCGGCCTTGGCCGCCGTCCTCACCCTGGTCGGGGCCGCGGCCTTGGCCGCCGTTCCCGGCTTGGCACCGGTCATCCTGGCCACGGGGGTCACCGTCTGCTGTCTTCCCGGGGTCGCCTTCGGCGCGGCCTGCTTGCTGCTCGATCCGCGCTGAGCACCGACGGCCTGCTTGCCGGCAGCCGCCTTCGCCGCGCCCTGCTTGACCACCTTGGCCGCCGGTTGCGCCGCCCGCGCCGACTGCACCGACCGAGGCGCCGGGGCGCCGGCTGAGACGGCCTTCGCGGAGGCCCGCGCGGTCACGCTCTTACCAGCGACGCTCTTCGCGGTCACGCTCTTGCCCGCAGCGGTCTTCGCAGCGGCAGCCTTGGCCACGGCGGCCTTAGCAGCGGTGGCCTTGGCAGCGGCCGACGCGGAAGCAGCAGCCTTGCCGGTGGGCTTGACGGTTGCGGGCTTGGCCGCGGTGGGCTTGGCGCTCGAAGAGCGGGACCCCGCCGGCGACGCGACGCCGCCCGGCTTGGCCGTGGAGCGGGTGGACCGCCGGGAGGTGTCGCCCGGCGAGGAGGCGGAGGCGGCGGGTGCGGCGGTCGCGCGGGTGCCCGTACCGGAAGGGGTGGATCGGGGTCGGGGGCCCGCGCCGAAGGCAGCGGGCCTGGTCGAAGCCTTTTTGGCAGCGGGCATCGAGGTGTTCCTCCTTGCGAATGACTGTGGGCACGTCCGCGCCGGGAGACTTGCGGCTCCGGCCGGGCCGGAACGGCACTTGGCCGCTCCGGTCGAGCCGGAGCGGCGCTTACGTCAGCTGGCTTCCCCTGTCCAGCGGGCGTCCTCGGCATCCCAATCGGCATTGCGCTTCTCGACGGTCTCGAGTGCCCGCGTCGCTTCGTCAGCCGTGGCGTAGGGACCGAGCCGGTATTGAGCGGGGCACACGTCGTCGCCACTCTCCACCCGGTGGTCGCGGAGGCACCAGAAGTAGCCCACTCCGCCCAGCCCACTGTCGTTCATTCCATCACTGTGCCGCTAAAACCGGCCAAGCGCTACCGATTCGGGCAAAAAGTCCTAAATTTCCATTGTAGAGCGGGATAGCCGGGGCGTGGGCACCGTGCCCGAAAGGCGCGTTGAGCACCGAAAGCGACGCGGACGTCGCGCGGGAGACTCGGGACATCACCCGTGCGGTGGGGGGCGGCGAGGCCCGTACAAGATAGGAAAAAGCCCCGGCCGAAACCGGCCGGGGCGGTGAGACGACGGTGAGGCTCAGCCGATCTCGGCGGCGACGAGCTCGGCGATCTGGACGGCGTTGAGCGCGGCGCCCTTGCGGAGGTTGTCGTTGGAGATGAAGAACGACAGGCCGTTCTCCGCGGTGGGGTCGACGCGGAAGCGGCCCACGTAGGACGGGTCGCGGCCGGCCGCCTGCAGCGGGGTGGGCACGTCGGAGAGCTCGACGCCCGGCGCGGAAGCCAGGATCTCCCGGGCCCGCTGCGGGGACAGCGGCCGGGCGAAGCGGGCGTTGACCTGCAGGGAGTGGCCGGTGAAGACCGGTACGCGCACGCAGGTCCCGGAGACCGGCAGCTCCGGCAGGCCGAGGATCTTGCGGCTCTCGTTGCGGAGCTTCTGCTCCTCGTCGGTCTCGAAGCTGCCGTCGTCGACGAACGAGCCGGCCTGCGGGATCACGTTGAACGCGATCGGCTTCGGGAAGACCTTCGACGCGGGGAAGTCGACCGCGGAGCCGTCGTGGGTGAGTTCGGTGGCCCGGTCGGCGACCTTCTTGATCTGCTCGTCGAGTTCGGCCACACCGGCGAGGCCGGCGCCGCCGACCGCCTGGTAGGTGGTGGCGATGAACGACACCAGGCCGGCCTCGTCGTGCAGCGGGCGCAGCACGGGCATGGCGGCCATGGTGGTGCAGTTCGGATTGGCGATGATGCCCTTGGGGCGGACCCGGGCGGCGTCGGGGTTGACCTCGGCGACGACGAGCGGGACGTCGGGATCCATCCGGTACGCCGACGAGTTGTCGACGATGACGGCGCCCGCCTCGGCGAAGCGGGGAGCGTACTCCAGGGAGCCGCCCTTACCCGCGGAGAAGAGCACGATGTCGAGGCCGGAGTAGTCGGCCGTGGCGGTGTCCTCGACGGTCACCTCGCCGTCACCCCACGGAAGAGTGCGGCCCGCGCTGCGCGCGGAGGCGAAGAGCCGGAGCTCGGAAACAGGGAACTGGCGCTCGGCCAGGATGCGGCGCATGACGCTGCCCACCTGTCCCGTCGCCCCGACGATACCGATCCTCATGGGCACCAAACTACGTCTTGAACTGCGGACAAAGAAATCGCCTTGTTCATAGTGTGGGACTAGTGTCCCATATTTGAGGATGATAGGGCTAGCGTCGTCGGCATGGCGACCTACACCCATGGACACCACGAGTCGGTCTTGCGCTCGCACCGCTGGCGCACCGTAGAGAATTCGGCGGCATACCTGCTGCCGCATCTTTCCTCCGGAATTTCCCTGTTGGACGTCGGATGCGGCCCCGGCACGATCACGGCCGAGCTGGCGGAGCTGGCCGCACCCGGCCGGGTGACCGCGCTGGAGCAGAGCGAGGACGCCCTCGACCTGGCCCGCGCCGAGATCGCGCGCCGCGGCCTGGACAACGTCGATTTCGTGGCCGGCGACGTGCACGCGCTTGATTTCGCGGACGGCGCCTTCGACGTCGTGCACGCCCACCAGGTGCTGCAGCACGTGGCCGACCCGGTGGCGGCGCTGCGTGAGATGCGCCGGGTGACGAGGCCGGGCGGCGTGGTCGCGGCCCGCGACAGCGACTACGCGGCCTTCACCTGGTTCCCGCTGCTGCCGGAGCTGGGCGAGTGGCTGGACCTCTACGAGCGGGTGGCCCGCGGCAACGGCGGTGAGCCGGACGCCGGGCGCCGGATGCTGGCGTGGGCCCGCGCGGCCGGCTTCACCGACGTCACCGCGACCGCGAGCGTCTGGTGCTTCGCGAACGAGGAGGACCGGCAGTGGTGGGGCGGCATGTGGGAGGAGCGGGTGCTCAAATCGGAGATGGCCGGCTCCGCCTTGCGCACCGGCGCCGCGACCGAGGCTGATCTGCAGCGCATCTCGGCCGGCTGGCGCCGGTGGGCCGACGACCCCGACGGATGGCTGATCATCCCGCACGGGGAGATCATCTGCCGGGCTTGAGAGATCACGAACGGGGGCGGTACGCCCAGTGCCACGGCTCCCGCGGCACGTTCTCCACGAACCCGTAGTTCCCGGCGTTCTTCCGCATCCAGCTCTGGGCCTTGCTGTCCAGGTCGAGGTCGGTGGCCATGCCCCAGCCGTGTTCGCTGGTGCCGGGCTTGGCAGCCAACCCGCCCTGCGAGTAGAGGCCCTTGCGCTTGGCCAGATCGACCTGCTCGGTGTACGGCCGATACGAGTCGGTGATGCCGATCTTCACGCCGTCCCGTTTGGCGTCCTCGACCATGCGGTTCAGCGACTCGGCGGCCGGTGCCCAGAGTTTGTGGTTGGTCTGACCGACCCGCCCGAGTGCGTGTTCCGGGATCTTGCCGTTCCCGTACGCGACAAGATCCTCCGGAATACCCTTGCTATTGACTTTGTGAGTTTTGTCCATCGGGCTGTTGGACGCGACCGCGCTCCGCAGATGAGCGGCGAAGCCGCCCTGGGTGGACGCCTCCGTCCGCGTCGCCGCCGTCGTGGTCGTGGCCTGCTGACCCTGCAGCGCGAGGATCCGGCTCTGGATGCTCGCGATGCGCGAATTCACTCCCTCGATACCCACGCTTTCTCGTTCGGCACGCCCGCCGGAAACTGAGGCGCAACCGGCGGAAACTCACCCCGCAACCGGAAAGACTCAGGACGCCGGCGCCAGATCGATCGTGTGCTGGGTGTGCGTGACCTTCGCCTGCAGGTATCGCACGTTCGCCGGGGAGGCGTGCACACCGGTCGGCCGGACCGCCCGCACGTCGACGCCCAGCTCACGCAGCTGACGGGACTTGTCCGGGTTGTTGGTGAGCAGCTCGACGGCCTCGGCGCCGAGTGCTTCCAGCATCTGTGCGGCGGCGGTGTACTCCCGCTCGTCGTCGGCGTGCCCGAGTGCCCGGTTCGCCTCGTAGGTGTCCATTCCCTGCTCCTGGAGGGCGTAGGCGTCGAGTTTCGCGTACAGCCCGATGCCACGGCCCTCCTGTCGCAGGTAGAGCAGGTAACCGCCGACCTCGGCGATGCGCTCCACGGCCTCGCGCAGCTGCGGACCGCAGTCGCAGCGCTGAGAGCCGAAGACGTCGCCGGTCATGCACTCGGAGTGCAGCCGGACGAGCGGCAACTCGGCGCCTGCGGCGTCGCCGAGAGCGAGCGCGAGATGCTCCTTCCCGTCGGACAAGCCGTTGAAGGTGACCACCTCGGCGGTGGTGCGGTATCCGTCGGGGAACTCGAGCGGAACAGTGACGCGCGTACGAACCGGCATGCCCTCTCCCTGTGCACTTGACGCTTCAAGTACGGATCGACCGTACGCGCCGGTTCATGAGGAGGCCACGGTTGCGGGTGGGTCGCGGATCACAGGCCCAGATCGACCTCAGATGTCCGATCAGAGCGGTTCGGGAGGATATTGGTGATGAGCACGATCAGACACCCGATCGCCGAGTAGAGCGTCAAGATCGTCAAATGGCTGCCGATCGGCGCGTCCGGGAAGTACAGATTGTCACGGACTGCCTGCACCCCCGCGCCGGTCGGCAGGTGCTCCCCGAGCTCCCGCCCGAAGGCCGGCAGGAACTCCGGCAAGATGCTGGCTCCCGAGATCACCGTCCCGATCGTGAAGTAGAAGGCGCCGACCAGCGCTCCGGCCGGTCCGACGAGCGCCACCGCCCCGGCCGTCGATCCGGTCACGGCCAGTGAGATCAACGAGAAGATGCAGAGCATCTCCGGGAGGTCGGCGCCCTCACCGACCCCGAACCAGGTCATCGACCAGAGCACCGCGGCGGCGGAGCCGACCGCGTAGATGATCAACGTCGCGAGATGCGCGACACCGCGACGCCACGATCTGCGGGTGCGGGGAATCAGCCGCCCCAGCCCGATGGAGGCGATCGTCCCGCCCAGTGACAGCGCCTGGGTGAGAAAGCCGAGCGACGCCCCGTTCACGTCGTCGGCGGGCAGCGGCACCACGTCGGTGACCTGAGGGGTCGCGATCAGCGACTCCGTCACGGCGATACTGACCGTGTCACCGTTCGCGGCCATCGTCGCCAGTTGGCTCGCCTTCTGCTGCTGCATGACGTCGCTGTAGGTGGTCCGCAGCAGCGACGCCGCCGAGGGCCCGGCCGCCCCGGCCACGTAGAGGACCGGCTCCGTCCCGCTGACGTCCACCCCGCCGTAGACCTCGCGCCGCCGGACCGCCGCGGTCAGCGCGTCGGCCGAGGCGTAGTCGGAGACCGCGAACGCGCCGCTCTCCGTCAGCATCGCGGTGATCGACTCACGCTGGTCCGCCCTGGCCACCAGGCCGACCGGCAGGTCGTGCGGCGCCGCCCTGTGCCCCATGCCCAGGTAGTACGCGGTCAGCAACAGCTGGACCAGCACTCCGACCACGCAGACGACCAGCGCGAACCGCCGGAACTGCTTCACCGACCCGATCTCGTTGTCGTCCCCCACCAGCCGAGCCTCGCGGACTCGGCGCCCCTATGTGGCCAGATCGGCCGGATCCGTGTTGGCTCCGCAGAGCAGCACGACCACCCGCTCTCCCTTCTCCGGCCGGTAGGCGCCGGACAGCAGGGCGGCCTGCGCCGCGGCGGTGCCGTGCTCGACCACGACCCGGTGCTCGTCCCAGAGCCGGCGGCGGGCCTCGACGATGGCCGAGTCGTCGACCAGCACCGACGTGATGCCGGCCGCGCTCGCCAGCGCGAAGGCGATGTCTCCGATCCGCCGGGCGCCGAGTGAGTCGGCCGCCACGCCGGAGACGGGCACATCCGTCGGCTCGCCGGCCTCCAGCGCCGCGTTCAGGGCCCGCGAGGTGGCCGGTTCGACCGCGACGATGCGGGCCTTCCCGTCCAGAGCGGCGATGACGCCCGCCATCAGTCCGCCGCCGCCCACCGCCACGAGCACGGTGTCGAAGCCCACCTGCTCCATCAGTTCCAGGCCGATCGTGCCGTTGCCCGCGACCATCGCCGGGTCGTCGTAGGCGTGGCAGAACAGAGCGCCGGTCCGCGACGCCCGGACGGTGGCGGCGGCGTACGCCTCGGCGTACTCCCCACCCTCCTGGACCACCCGCGCGCCCAGCTTGCCGAGCTTGGCCACCTTGACCGCCGGCGCGGTGACCGGCACGAACACCTCGACCGGGAGACCCAGCTCGCGGGCCGCGTAGGCGGCGGCCAGCCCAGCATTGCCACCCGAGGCCGCCACCAGGCCCGCCGGGGACACCGGACCGGTGAGGATCCGGTTCATCATGCCGCGCGTCTTGAACGAGCCCGCGTGCTGAGTGAACTCCAGCTTGAACCACCGGTCCGGGCCGTCCGCCAGCACCGGGGTCCGCCGGATCCGGCCGTCGATACGCTTCGCCGCGGCCCGCACGTCCGCCAGGTCAACCATGATCGCCAAGACTAGGCGACGCTCCAGGAGACCCGGCTCGACCCGACCGGTAAACGTTCTCCCACCAGACACGCCAGATCCAGTAAGCGGTTCGAGAAGCCCCACTCGTTGTCGAACCAGCCGCGCACCTTCACCCCGCCGTCCGCGGTGGCCTGCGTGCCGGACGGGTCGAAGAGACAGGACGCCGCGTTGTTCTTCACGTCGATCGAGACGGTCGGGTCCGGGTCGTACGCCAGAATGCCGCGCAGCGGTCCCGCGGCGGCCTCGGCCATCGCCCGGTTGACCTCCTCGGCGGTCACCGGCCGGCCGGTCTGCCCGGAGAGTTCGGCCAGCGAGCCGATCGGGGTGGGCACGCAGTAGTAGCTGTAGCGCATCTCGCCGATCTCCGGCAGCGCCACCCGCACCAGGTCACCGACCACGTAGTTGTGCGGGATGATGCTCTCGCCGCCAGCCCGGCCCAGGCGGGGATCGTCGCGTGAGGTGTCGACCGCCGCGTCCTGCACCCGCTGCCAGCCCTGGGCGGCCAGGATGACCGAGGTGTTCACCGAACGCAGCCCGAACCGGTCGAGCAGCACCTTGGCCATCACGGTCAGCGCGTTGACCCCGCACGAGGCCGGCGAGACGACATCGTGCACGACCGGGTCGTAGCTCGCGTGGTTGGCTCCGTAGATCAGGAACGCGTCCGGGTCGTCGGCCGAAGCACTGATCACCACCTTGCGAGCGCCGCCGTGGGTGATGTGCTTTCGGGCCGTGCTCCCGGCCCGGAACCGGCCGGTGGCCTCGATCACCACGTCCACCCCGTGTTCCGCCCACGGGATCCGCTCCGGCCGCTCATGGTGGAATGCGCGAATGGCGTGGTCGTTCACCACCAGATAGTCCCCCCGCGCCGTCACCGTCCCCGGGAAGGATCCGCGGACACTGTCCCGGCGCAGGCCGTAGGCCAGTTTCTCGGTCGGCGCGATGTCGTTCACCGCGGCGATCTCCACACCCGGGTGTGGCATGGCGGCCACGATCCGGGTCAAACTTCGGCCGATCCGCCCCAGCCCATTGATCCCGATCGCGACAGTCATCGAGCGCTCCTGGATTCGTGATGCTTTGTCAGCATTTCCCCCGTGACTTGGTTCCCCCGTTCCCACAAGGGTCCACCCGGTGTCACGACTTCGACACTATGAGTTGTGCAAGTTGCACGTCAACGCACGACATTCTCACACCACGGCAGAGACGGCCATCGAAACGCGGACAACACAGTGGACGGGCATCCGGCATGCTGTGAACGTGCCCGTCATCGTCTCCCATGCCGCCGCCGACGAACCCTGGGCACAGTGGATCGCTCTCACCCTGCGCGCCGCCGGTTATGAGACACACCTCGATCCGGCCGGTGACAGCTTCGCCCGGCGCCTCACCGAAGGACACGTGAGCAGCACCGATGCCGTGCTCATCCTGCTGTCGGCCGAGCACCGCGCCAGCGAGGCCGACTGGGCCTGGATCGTCCGGTCACCCGCCCTCGTCGGCCGGCTCCTCGCCCTGCGCCTCGACACCGCCGAACCGCCCTCGGCGCTCCGCGCCATCCCCTGCCGCAGCCTGCACGGACTCGACGAGGAGGACGCTCTCGAGGTGGTCCTCACTCTGGTCGGCGGCATCCGCCGCCACCCTTCCGAGTGTCCTTCGCGGGACTGAAGGTCATCCGCCACCGTCGCCGCCGACATCTCCGATCTTGATGCGCTACCTCCCGATCGCGGTCGTCAGCGCCTCAAGATCCTGCTGAACGGCGCTGTTGAGGCCGCGAGGAGGGCGGGCGCGCGAGGCGCCGGCCGGCGGGAAGTAGGATCGTGGCGCGACGGACGAGTCGGCTGGGCGGTCGCGTCGGCACCCTTGCGGTGCCGCCGAGGAACGTCCGGACTCCGCAGAGCAGGGTGGTTGTTAACGGCAACCCGGGGCGACCCGCGGGACAGTGCCACAGAAAACAGACCGCCGGCCCGTATTCGTACGGTGCCGGTAAGGGTGAAACGGTGAGGTAAGAGCTCACCAGCACCCCGGGTGACCGGGGTGGCTAGGTAAACCCCACCCGGAGCAAGGCCAAGCAAGGCCACTGCCGCGAGGCGGTGGCCGGCGCAGGCGTTCGAGGGCTGCTCGCCCGAGCCTGCGGGTAGGCCGCATGAGCCTGCCGGCAACGGTAGGCCGAGATGGATGGCCGCCACCGGGGGCCTTCGGGTCACCGGCTACAAAATCCGGCGTACAGGCTGACTCGTCCGTCGCCCTCAAGGTCACGACCGTGAGGGCGGCGCTGAAACCCACGGTCAAGGATCATGGCGCCCCGCGGAACGTCGTCTCATCGAACAACCCTGCGTCTCCGCGAAGCGTCGCCTCGTCGAATCTCGCGTCTCCGGAGAATGTCGCCTCATCGAACCCCGCGGCCCGGGAGAACCTCGCCTCGTCGAACCTCGCGTCGTTGGAGAACGTCGCCTTCCTGAACTTCGCGTCTCGGGAGAACGTCGCCTTCCTGAACCACGCCACCGCGGAGAAGGTCACCATCCGAAACAGCGCGTCCCGGGAAAAGGTCGCCTCATCGAACGCCGCGGCTCGGGAGAACGTCGCCGCCCCGAACCTCGCGTCTCGGGAGAACGTCGCCTTCCTGAACCCGGCCTCCTCGGCGAACGTCGTGTCGTCGAACCCCGCATCCGCGGAGAACACCGCCTCCCCGAATCTTGCGTCCCGGGAGAACGTCACCTTCGTGAACCACGCGTGCTCGGAGAATTTCGCCGCCCGGAAGTTCGCGGTCCCGGAGAACAACGCCGCGTCGAACCACGCTTCCCCAGAAAACGCCGCGTCGTCGAACTCCGCGGCCGCGAGAAAGGTGGCTTCCGCGAACCACGTATCTCCGGAGAACACGGCATTGTTGGCCCGCAGACTGCGGACCCGGCATCGCGAAAGGTCGAAGTCGACAATGTGGGCGCCCGTCAGATCGAGGTCGACATCGGGCCAGAATGCCAGATCTGGCTTCGCGGTCAGGCTGGTCACCTGCTCAGGGCTCATGTCGTCGGGCGGCCGTAGATGGCTTGTGAGGATGCGCTGGGCGGTGAGCCGTACCTGGAGCTCCTGGCGTGAGTCCCGACTCTCCGCTGCAGGACGCTGCACAGGGTTCGGCAGCTCCGTGGGTAGAGCAGCAGGCGGCGTGTAGGGCATCCTCAGATAGGCGCACAGGACGTTCACGATCGTCTGCCGCTGGTGGGGATTGTTCTGCGCGACCCGCTCCAATGCGTATAAGCCGCCCAGTCTGACTGCGGCATCCGCATGACCCAACTGTTCGACGGCTTTGGTGTACAGGTCAGTCACCCGCCGCTCGGCTGCGTCTACTTCCGCGTGCTCCTGCTTGCGAAGCTCAAGCTCCCTCGACTGCTCGGTGTTCTGTTCCGCGTGGTCCTGCTTCCTCAAGTCAAGGTGGTGGGCGTGTTCGGACAACCGCTGCCGGCGCATAGCCAGCAGCAGTGCGGCAGCGGCGCCCGCTGCCGCAACGAACCCGAGTCCGTACTTGAGTGCTTCGATCTGCAGTTCGCCCGATCAGCGCCCGCGGTGTCGCTGGCAATCAGCCACATGCAGAGCAGCGCGGTGATGCCGAGGCTGGTCACGGCTAGGACGACGGTGAGAATGCCGTTGTCCGACAGCAACCAGGGCCAGCGAACGCGTTCGGTGAGGACCTGACGTGTTTCTGCGACCCGCTGTGCGGAACTGGCGTGTGGGACGGCTTGGTCAGCAGCGCTGCGCTGGACAGGTACCTGGTTGACGACCTCGCGCTTATCCGTCACGCACCTATCGTGGCCTATCTGTGCATACCCGGGCTGACCGTCACGCGCTGAGGCGGGCCTCGGGGGCTCGGTGAGTGCCGCCGACGGACTCGTACTCGGGTCGGCCGCCGGTGCGGAAGAGGTCCAGCTCGGCCTGGCCCAGCGATTCCTTCTCAGCCCGTAGCCGCGCTCGCTCGGCGGCCCGCGCCGCCCGCGCCCGCGTCACCTCCTCCGCCGTCTTGGCGGCCCTCGTGGCGGCCTCCTGGTTGGCCCGCCGGGTGGCCGCGGCCTTCGCGGCCCGGGCCTTCGCGACTTCGGGGTCCAGTTTGCGGTTCGGGCGCACCTCGGTGATCACCTCGACCTCGCGGGCCTCGATCGCGGCGAAGTCGGGACGGATCTTGGCGGCCACCCATTCGACGCCGGCGACGAGGCCCACCACCAGGGCGAAGATGATCCGCAGGCCGAGGGGGCCGGGGGCCGCGAAGTTCACCGCGGCCGAGATGATCACGACAACGGAGAGGATCTTCATGGCGGCACGCCGGGCGTCGGCTGCCATGCCGGGCGTCTGGGTGATCGTCAGCATGGACAGCA
The DNA here is from genome assembly GCF_030009775.1 of Actinoplanes sandaracinus. Classification (GTDB taxonomy): domain Bacteria; phylum Actinomycetota; class Actinomycetes; order Mycobacteriales; family Micromonosporaceae; genus Actinoplanes; species Actinoplanes sandaracinus. Next base: position 215,830 of record NZ_JASCTH010000003.1, read on the forward strand.
TGGCGAGGTCGAAGACGGCCGGCACGATCCAGGCGAACATCCCCGCGCCGAGTGTCGCCAGGTAGTGCGCCTGGTGAAGGTAGCTGGCGGCGAGCGCGCCGATGAGGATCAGGCTGTTGGCGCGCTTGATCATTCGGATGGCCCTGAGCATGCCGGGCACGGCACCCTTGGCGTACTCGGTGGCGAACTGCTGCGTCAGGGTCTGGGTCGGCAACGCTGGGCTCCTCCGGGGTACGGCCGGGCCGGGTGAAACGCCGCACCGGAGCGGGAAGGGCGGCGACGGAAACCGACGCTACCGGAGCACAGGTGTCATCTGTGGCGAGTCGGGTGAATACGGAAATTCGACTCGCGTATGCCGGAACACATCAGCAGGGACCGGCCGGTCCGAGTCCGGGACGAGGCGGCACGCGCACCCCGCACCCCCGCGAAGCGCCCCAGGCCCGGGACGAAGCGGCACGCGTACCCCGTACCGCGGAAAGGGGTGTGCGGCGGGCCGGAGCCCGCCGCACCCGAACCGCGGACCTCAGGTGGAGGAGACGTTGTCGATCGGTGTGGTGCGCTGCCGTTCGACGCGCGGGTCGCCCTCGTCGGCGAAGTAGTCGTCCGGCGACGTCCCGTCGACCCCCTCCGGCGTCTTCGCGGCTCGCAGGACGAGCGTCACGATGGCCGCGACCAGCGCGTTGACGAGCACCGCCACAAAGCCGACGTAGATCGTCCGCGGGGTGTCGAAGCCGAACTCGGACAGCGGGAACGCCGAGCCCCCGAAGTGTTTCCGGCCGGTCGCCGCGTTGGGGATCTGCCAGAGCATCCAGAAGCCGATCGCCATGCCGGCGGCCCAGCCCGCGATCAGCGCGCCCCGGTGCAGCCACCGGGTGTAGAGGCCGATCACCACGGCCGGGGCCGTCTGCAGGATGATCACGCCGCCGATGAGCTGGAGGTCGATGGAGAACTGCGGGTCGAGGAAGACGATGCAGGCGACCGCGCCGATCTTCACCACCAGGGAGGTGATCTTGGCGACGTTGGCCTCCTGCGCGTGGGTGGCGTCCTTGCGCAGATATTCCTTGTAGATGTTGCGCGTGAACAGGTTCGCCGCGGCGATCGACATGATCGCCGCCGGGACCAGGGCGCCGATCCCGATGGCGGCGAACGCGACGCCGGTGAACCAGGCCGGGAACTGCTGGTCGAACAGCAGCGGCACGACGGTGTTGCTGTCGACGCTGCCGGGCGTCGCTCCGGGCAGCGGCTTCACCCCGGCCGCCACGGCCATGTAGCCGAGCAGCGCGATGAGGCCGAGCAGCAGGCTGTACGCCGGGAGCGCGCTCATGTTCCGCTTGATGACGTCCCGGTTCCGGCTGGCCAGGACCCCGGTGATGCTGTGCGGGTAGAGGAAGAGCGCGAGCGCCGATCCGAGTGCCAGCGTGAAGTACTGCACCTGGTTGTTAGCGCTCAGGGTGATGCCGTCGTTGGGGTTCGGCGAGGTCTGGAACTTCGCGTCGGCGGCGTCGAAGATGGCGCCCCAGCCGCCCAGTTTGTATGGCAGCCAGAGCACCGCCACCAGGATCACGATGTAGATCAGGGTGTCCTTGACGAAGGCGATCAACGCCGGCGCCCGCAGTCCGGACTGGTAGGTGTAGGCCGCCAGGATCGCGAACGCGATGATGATCGGCAGGTGCCGGGCGATCGGGCTCTCCCCGGTGACGCCCATCGTCTTGAGGACCGCCTCGATGCCGATCAACTGCAGCGCGATGTACGGCATGGTCGCCACGATTCCGGTGATCGCGACGACCAGGGCGAGCGTCGGCGAGTCGAACCGGGTGCGGACGAAGTCGGCCGGGGTGACGAAGCCGTGCCGGTGCGACACCGACCAGAGGCGGATCAGGATGAGGAAGAACAGCGGATAGATGATCACGGTGTAGGGCACCGCGAAGAATCCGGCGGCTCCGGCGCCGAAGATCAGCGCGGGCACGGCGACGAAGGTGTACGCCGTGTAGAGGTCGCCACCCACCAGGAACCAGGTGACCCAGCCGCCGAAGCTGCGCCCACCCAGTCCCCACTCGTCGAGGTGGGCCATGTCCTTGGGCGCCCGCCAGCGTGACGCGACGAAGCCCATGACGCTGACGAGCAGGAACAGGAACGTGAAGACGACGATCTCAGTGATGTGGTCGCTCATGACCGGCCCCGCTTCGTCATCTGGTAGACCACCGTCGTGGTGAGGACGCCCAGCAGGATGAAGGCGAACTGCAGCCAGTAGAAGAGCGGGAAGCCGGCGATCCGCGGCTCGTCGCGGTTGTAGAGGAAGGTCAGCAGGGGCACCACGATCGGCACGATCAGGAGCCAGTTCCAAGGACTTCTATCGGTACGGGGACGGTCAGGCTCAGCCATGAGTCTCCTCTGTCAACATTGCGTGTGGTCTCCGTCACGCTAACGAGACTTCGGACGATCAAGCGATCCCCTCTGCGCCGAACGGGTGTGGCGGTGCGCTCAGTGGACACACCGCCACATCGACGGAATCCGGCTATCGCAGGCCCGCTGAGATGGCCTTGGTGAGCGACGCCCGCTCGTCGTCGCCGTCGAGCGACCACATCATCGCGCCGCCGAGACCCTTGGCCCGGATGTACAGGGCCTTCTGCAACAGGACGGCCGGGTCGTCGTACGTCCAGAAGGTCGTCCCGTCGAAGAGCCAGGCGTGACCGTTGCGCAGGTCGCGGTGCACGGTGAAGCCCTGCGCCGGCAGCTTCTTCAGCGTCTTGAAGTCTTCGGTGCCGGCGGCGAAGACGCCCGGCGCCGGGCCGGCGGCCGGCTTGAACAGGCCGTTGCCGCCGCCGCTGACCCCGGTCCAGCCCTGCCCGTAGTAGGGCACACCGAGCACCAGCTTCCGTTTCGGCGCACCGCCGGCGAGCCAGGCGTTGATCGTGTTCTCCACCGAGAAGTCCGGGTCGTCCGGCGCCCCGGCCGGGACGCGCAGCGCCGACTGCTGGTTGGTGACCGGCTCCCAGGTGCCGTGGAAGTCGTAGCCCTGCACGGTGGCGAAGTCCAGGTACTTGAAGATCTTCTTCACCTCGAACCCGGCCTCGATCTTCGCGGGCGCGGCCGGCACGAAGGCCGTGAGCAGGTACTTCTTCTTGGTGCTCCGGCTCAGCCGGTCGAGCTGGGCACGGAACTCCGCGAGCAGCAGGGTGAAGTTCTGCTTGTCCTCGGGGCGGACGACGTTGCCGGCGTTGCCCGACGACGCCGGCCACTCCCAGTCCAGGTCGATGCCGTCGATGATGCCGCCGGCGACGCCCTCGGGCAGCCCGGGCAGGTTCCCCTTGATCCACAGGTCGAGGCAGGACGAGACGAGCCTCTTCCGGGACGCGTCGGTCAGGACGGCGTCCGAGAAGTACGCCGAGCCGCTCCAGCCACCGAGCGAGATCAGCGCCTTGAGCTTGGGGTTCGCGGCCTTCAGCTCGGCGATCTGGTGAAGGTTGCCGGAGATCGGCTGGCCGGCGACGTCGGCGACGCCGTCCACACTGTTCTCCGCGGAGAACGGCGTCTGCCAGTCGGCCCAGGGGTCGGCGGAGGCGCAGACGCCGTCCGCGGTGACCGGCCCGAACGCGTAGTTCAGGTGGGTCAGGCGGGCCGCCGCGCCGGAGTTCTGCACGTCGGCGAGCTGGAAGTCGCGGCCGTAGATGCCCCACTGGGTGAAGTAGGCGACCTTGGCATATGAGTCGTTCCGGTGTGCCTGTGCGGGAGTCGGTGCGGCCGTCACGACGACCGAGGCGGCAGCCGCCACGGCCACGAGGCGGCGGGTGAAACCGCGCATGAGCCCTCCAGGGCGAAACGTTGAAGAAAGTTTCCTAATCGAGGAAGCTAAACGTCTCGCCCTGCGAGGGTCAATATTCGCCGCTATCGAAGATGAGCCGTCTCGTTGACCGATCTGACCGCGATGTTCCCGTCCGGCCAGACGTCCATCGTCGACACACCCGCCGCGTCCAGGAACAACCGGTGCAGGAAGGCATCCCCGGCCGCCAGCGCGTCACGCAGGATCAACTTGATCGGCGACACATGAGAAACCAGGACCACGACCTTGCCGGGGTACGCCGAGAGCACGGTCGCCATGGCTCCGCGCACCCGTTTCGCCACCGCCTGGAACGACTCCCCGCCCGGCGGGGCCACGCTGGTCGAAGCCAGCCACGCCGACATCTCCGCCGGCCATCGTTCCTGCACCTCGGCGAAGGTGCGGGCCTCCCACTCGCCGAAATCGCACTCGATCAGATCGTTCATGATCGTGACCGGCAATCCGCCGGCCTCCGCGGCGATCAGCTCAGCCGTACGCACGCATCGGGAGAGCGGTGAGGAGAGGACCGCCGCGACCTCGCGGGAGATGCCGGCCACCCGCCCCGCCGCGGCCATCGCCTGAGCCTCACCCTCGTCGGTGAGCGGCACGTCGCCACGCCCGGAGTAGCGGCCCTGCGAGGTCAGCGGCGTCGCACCGTGCCGGACCAGGATGATCCTGGTGGCGTCCTCCAGCGAGGCGGGCGGCGCCCACGACTTCGGGGCGTCGGCAGCCGGGGCCTGCGCCGCCGGGGCCTGCTCCCTCGGGGCCTTCCCCGCGGCCGCGTCCATCGCACGGTTGGCCAGCTCGTCGGCGGCCTTGTTGCGCTCCCGCGGAATCCACTCGTAGGTCACCGCGGTGAACTTGCCGACCAGAGCGGCCGCCTCGGCGGCGAGCGGGCGCAGACCGGCGTTCTTGATCTGCCAGCGCCCGGACATCTGCTCGATGACCAGCTTGGAGTCCATCCGGACGGACACCTGGGTGGCGTTCAGCTCGGCCGCCGCCCGCAGGCCCGCGATCAGGCCGGAGTACTCGGCGACGTTGTTGGTGGCCACGCCGAGCGAGTCGTAGCGCTCGGCCAGGACCTCGCCGGAGTCGGCGTCCATGACCACGGCGCCGAACCCGGCCGGACCGGGATTGCCGCGGGACCCACCGTCCGCCTCGACGACGACACGCAGGCTCATGGCGCCACCTCGACAGTGTTGACTGGTTCGCTCGCGAACTCGCTCACAGGCCCGACTCCGCAGTCCGGATCATGATGCGGCGGCACTCCTCGCAGCGCACCACATCGTCCTTCGGGGCCGCCTTCACCCGGTTCAGGTCGGCGCCGTACAGCTCGATCCGGCAGGCGCCGCAGCGGCCCGCGTGGACCAGCGCCGCGCCCATGCCCGTCTCCGAGCGGATCTTGTCATAGAGCGTGACCAGGTCGGCCGGAAGATCCGCGGCGAGCGGCACCCGCGACTGCGTCTTGAACTCCAACTCCTTGGCGATCTCATCGTTCGCCTCGTCGCGGCGCCGCTCGGCGTCGGTCCGCCGCCCGACCGCCGCGGCGATCCGCGCCTGCACGTCGGCCAGCGTCGCCACCGCGGTCTCCCGCTGCTCCATCAGCTCCAGCTCGGCGTCCTCAAGCTCGGACTGCCGCCGGTTCAGCGTGGCCAGCTCGTGCTGCAGGCCCTCGATCTCACGCATCGCGGCACCGGCGTCCAGCCGCTTCTGGTCCTTGTCCTTACGCAGCCGGACCTGGTCGATGTCCTTCTCCAACCGGGCGATGTCCCGGTCGAGATCGTCCACCACGACCTGGGCGCGGACCCGCTCATCCTCGAGCGCGGAGATCTCCCGCGCGACCGCGTCGATCTCGGCCAGCTCGGGCAGCGAACGGCGCCGGTGCGCCAGCTTCGCCAGAGTGGTGTCGACGGCCTGCAGGTCGAGCAGGCGACGCTGGGCTTCCGGGGCGGCCTTCACGGGCTGATCTCCAAATCGTTGCGATTCGCATGGACGGTCCAGGGGTCGGTGTCCACATCTGACACCAGCACTTCGACGGCGAACACCTCGCGCAGCCAGGCCGCCACCTCGTCGAGCCAGGGACGCTCGGTCGCCCAGTGCGCGACGTCGACAAGGGCCGGGCCACCACTCGCGAGATGCTCGCTCACCGGGTGGTGCCGCAGATCGGCGCAGAGATAGGCGTCGGCGCCCGACCGGGCGGCGTCGGCCAGGAACGAGTCTCCCGCACCACCGCACACAGCGAGGACACGGATCAGCCGCTCCGGGTCACCGGCGGCACGCACCCCCGCCGCGGTCACCGGGAGGCGGCCCGCGGCGAACTCGGCGAGCCGCGCCAGGGTCAGCGGCTCGGACAGCTCACCGACCCGGCCCAGGCCGCGGCCCTCGCCGGCGGCAGCGCCCTCGGCCGGTGCCAGCGGCCGCAGGCCGGTCAGACCCAGCCGGGCGGCCAGCGCGTCGGAGACACCGGGGTTGGCGACGTCGGCGTTCGTGTGGGCGGTGTAGAGCGCCACCCCGGCACGGATCAGCCGGTGCACGAGGGCACCCTTGAAGGTGTCCGGGGCGATCGACGACACCGGCTTCAGCAACAGCGGATGGTGGGCCACGATCAGGTCGGCGCCCAGGTCGAGGGCCTGGTCGACGGTCTCGGGGACGCAGTCGACGACGCACAGGACACGGGTGACCGGATGCTCGAACTCGCCGAGCACCAGTCCGACCCGGTCCCAGGACTCCGCCCAGTTCCGCGGGTAACGAGCGTCGAGGGCGTCCACCACGGCTCGGACGGTCACGCCGGTCGTTTCGGCCACACCGGCCGGGTCGGTCACATCGGCCGCGTCAGACGAGGGGCGCGGCTCGGTGCAGTCGGTCACGACTGGAACCCTATACCGCTAGGAAAGCGCCCCCGGCTCGACTCGGCTCCCCGCCGGAATCGGGTTGCTGACCGCCTGCAGGGCCCGCCGCCAGGGAAACTGAGGGCGGAACCGGTCGGTCTGTCCCGGGGCGCCGAGCCGGCACACGTCCTCGCCGTAGAGCACGTGCACACCCCAGTCACGCAGTTTCGCGAGACTCTCGTGCAGCGCCGGGTGCAGGGCCATGACCTTGTTGGTGTAGGGGACCACGGCGGTGGGGACGCCGTAGCCGTAACCCTCGACCAGGAGACCGAGCACCAGGGTGTCGGTGATGCCGACGGCCCACTTGTTGACCGTGTTGACCGTGGCCGGCGCGACGATCATCGCGTCGGCCGGCGGCAGCACGTCGGGGTCGCCCGGGCTCTTGTAGTCGGAACGCACCGGGTGCCCGGTCTGGGCCTGCAGGGCCGCCACATCGACGAACTTGCGGCCGTCCGGGGTCGTGACCACGCAGACGTCCCAGCCTTCACTCTGGGCGAGACTGACGAGGACACCGACGTCCCGGGCCATCGGTGAACCGCACACGAGCACGTACAGCACACCGGGTGAGGGGTTACCCGTCATCACTCGCGGACCCCCCACCCGCCGCCCGAAAGCGGACTGAAGGCTCCCCTCATACGCCGACTCCCATCTGTTCGGCCAACTCCGCGATCGGAGCCGGCGGCGTGCCCCGGGTACGCCGGAGCACGTCGGAAAGGACTTCGTGAGCGAGCGGCCGGCACCGGATCTCGGAAGGCGCCAGGCGGTCGCCCTCCAGCAGCATCTCGCCCGCTTTCTCCACATCGCCGATCTGCGTGTAACCGCGTGCGATGTCGAGGAAGTGGTGCGCCCGGCGCTCCGGGAGCATGGCGTGGAAGCCGGTCTTGTCCATGTTCAGGTGCGCTTCCACCGCCAGGCGGCCGTCACCGAGCTCGACCGCGGTCGCGCAGCGGTGCAGTTGCACGTTGGTCGGCCCGAAGCTGGTCCAGTAGTGGTTGAAGTCGCCACCCAGCTCCAGTGACGCCTGATCGGCGCCGCAGAGCAGATCGCGGACAGTCGCGGCGTCGCCGATCCGGGCGGCCGACATCGCGCCGTTGAGCAGCAACATGCCGTAGACGGAGAGCTGCTCCGCCCGCGGCCGCTCGGGGCCGACCGGCGCGAGCCGGTTCGCGATGTTGACGTTGACCTCGAGCGACGGCCGGACCCGGCCGAGCGCGAGCAGCGCGCTGCCCACCCGGTAACTGGCCAGCCCGGCCAGCAACTGGTCGCCGGCCCGCTGTGACACCGCGATCGAACGGTCCGCGGCCAGCCAGGAGAGCTCGTGCTCGCCGACCTTGCGCAGCACCGACGAGGCGATCTGGTAGACCTGCCCGAGCAGGTGCGCGGCGGTCGACGCCTCGTCGCTGGTGGCGTGGGCGCTGTCCGCCCCCTGCGCGTCGCGCAGCAGCTTGGGCAGGGCGCGCGCCAGGGCGCCGTATTTCGCGTGCTGGTAGGTCAGCCAGGCGTGGCTGACCGCTTTGCGCATCTCCGTGAGCGGCGGTGAATGTGGCACCGCTTGGAAGAAGGCGCTCATCTGGTCATAACGCTCCAGAGCCGCGCGAATCTCCTCGACCTCCACCTGGTCGATGCAGTTCTGCGTCTCCGGCTTACGCTCCACCTCTTTGCCCAGCAGCAGCTGGACGTCGACCTGGAGCACGTCGGCGATGTCGTACACGACTGAGAACTTGTCGAGTCGGCGGACCCCGCGCTCCACCTTGTCGACCCAACTCTTCGATTTACCCAGCCGGTCCGCGAACACCTGCTGGGACATTTTGCGTCGGCCCCGCCAATAGGCGACGCGGCGGCCGATCGGCAGCTCGTCCACGGTGCCTCCCCCACTCAGCCGGCGGTCTTTCCGCCGGTGAGCCATCCGGTGTCACTCGCAGTGTGGACCTCTCACGTGCGCGCAGATCGCACAGCGTGTGTGATCGCCTGCTCACCGATGCTCGTAGTTTTTCATGCAAGTTGCAAAGGGTGGATCTGCCGGACCCAACGACGACCGTCGCGGCGGGATACGGCCTCTCCGCCTGAACCGGGGGTATCGAGCTATGCAGTGGACCAGCCGTCAGCCGTTCGTCCCACCGTCAATCCTCGACAGAGCCCTGCTGCGCCGGGCGGCACTGCGCTATGCCGCGCACGGCTGGGCTGTCACGCCCGGCTCTTACCTCACCGGCAGCCGATTCGACTGCGGTCGCGCCGGGTGCGCCATCACCGGATGCCATCCGGTGCTCGACACCTGGGCCGCATCGGCCGGCGACGATCCCGCGCGCATCACCGCATGGTGGCGCCGGCACCCACACACCGTCCTGCTGACCACCGGGACCGCCTTCGACGTCCTGGAGGTGCCCGCGTCGATGGGCCGCCTCGGCCCCGAGATCGGGCCGGTCGCGGTGACCGCCGCGGGAAGATGGATGTTCCTGGTGCGGCCCGGCAGCCCGCTCCGCCCGGAACTGGAGCACCGCCTCGACGTCGTCCAGCACGGCAGTGGCTCGTGGATCCCGGCGCCGCCGAGCCGGATGATCGAAGGGCCGGTCCGCTGGGAGGTGCCGCCGAGCCGCTCGCAGTGGCGGCTCCCGAGCTCGGAAGAGGTGCAGGCGAAGCTGGCCGCCGGGCTCGGCTCGGGTCGCCCGGCCGGGCCGATCCTGCTCCCACGGCAGATCTCGACGTCACGCCGGGCCGCCTGACCGCCCTTGACCTTGGCGCGCGCCCACATGTCATGAGACAAGGTAACCGCATCGACGACCTTCGGCGCATCACCCCTGAGGGTGAGATGCGTGAGTGAATCTCAGGCCGCGAGGTCCCGGTAGGCGGCGATCACGGCCTCGGTACGGCCGGCCAGGTCCGGCCCGCTGCCGGCGGCCGCGGGGACGCCGGCCACCCGGGCGAGCGTCCGCTCGGCGTGCCGGGCGGTCGCGGCCACCTGGCGCTCACGGATGAAGCTCTCCCCCGCCCGGGCCGCCGTGTCGATGCTGCGCAGGATCCCGTTCGCCGCGTCGCCGGCCTCCCGCCACGCCTCGCCGGCCAGTTCCCGCTGCCGGTCGGCGGCGATCCGGGCCGGGCTGTCCGCCGGGATGTCGGCGTCCCGCACTCCGGCCAGGTCCTCGCGCAGACGGCGCAGTTCCTGCCGCCGGGCCAACAGTTCGGCCAGTTCGCCGAGCGCCCGGGTGAGCGAGCGGTCGGCCAGCACCGGGTCGATCATGTCGCCGAGGGCCGGCCAGGTCCGGCGCACCCGCTGCGAGGCGTCGAGCGCGCCACGGAAGGCGGCCCGCTCGGGCGCCGACCACAGCACCCGGGACTCGGTGTCCCGCGGCACCGCGAGCACCGCCGGCTGGGCCGCCCGGGCCTGCCGGCGCCAGACCGCGGCGACCAGCGCCGAGCTCGCGCCGACGGTCAGCCACCAGCTGAAGCCGGAGGCGCTCAGCATCGCGGCGAGCAACAGCAGCGGCAGCGCGAGGCGGAAGGCGAACGTCTGCCGGTCCGTGCGGCTGCGCCCGCTGGGCGGCCGGGGCACGGATTCGATCAGCGTTCCGGTCCGCTCACGGCGGACGTTCCCGCTGCGGGTCTTCAAGGGGTACGGGGAGACGACCACTTTCTCGGCGTCGATCCCGGCGTGCAGTTCCGTACCCACGTCCGGCCTCCGTGATGATCGCGCCCGCCGGGAGGTTCCCGGCTCGTCCGGGCGGGCCCCGGCCGCCGAGGGGACACCGGCCAGGACCCGCCCACCGAGGGTGAACCCCTGCGGACAACAGAGGGATCGGTCCCGCCCGGCTCCACTTGAGCCACGCGGCGTTGCATGCCGGTTGCCGTTGGGTCCCCACCCTCATCCGCGATCCGGGGTGAGCCGGAGCGATCCGGAGTCCACGAGATCGCGGCGGCTAGCCTCACCCGCGTGGAACGGATCGAGCTGGTGCTGCGCAAGTACGACGGACGGCCGCATCGCCGGGTCACCGGCCGGCTGCTGGGCACCGACGAGTACGGCACCTGGGTCGGCACGCCGCGCGGCTCCCTGGTCCACTACAGCTACGGCTGGCGCCGGTTCCGGTTGACCCGCGAGGACGCGGTCCGCCTGATCCCGCACGACGGCTGGTGGATGGCGATGTTCCTGGCCGCTCCGGCCCGCAACGACGTCTACTGCGACATCACCACCCCGGCCGAGCACACCGCGGGCCGGATCACCGTCGTCGACCTGGACCTCGACCTGATCCGCTATCGCACCGACCAACGGGTGCTGGTCGACGACGAGGACGAGTTCGAACGGCACCGCAAGACCTTCGGCTACCCCGCCGACGTGGTCGACGCCGCCACCGGCGCCGTCGCCGAACTCCGGAGCGCCCTCGCCGAGGCCCGCGAGCCGTTCGGCGCCCGGCACCACCGATGGATGGACCGCCTGCCCGGCCGCCGCCGACGATCCTGATTCACCGGACGAGCCGGGCGACCCACGCGCACACGACAGCGCGATCCACCCGGCAGCGAGAGATCAACTGAACTGAGGCGCGCGGTTTCGCTCCAGAAGCGGCCGGCGCCGAACGGTGAACCATCCGTGACGAGCGGTGAACCAGCCGTGACGAACGGTGAACCAGCCGGGACGAACGGTGAACCAGCCGGGATGCGGGGCTTCCGGGGGCTCGGCCCCCGGAGCAGACATGACGTGAGGCCCCCGTCCGCGCTTTCCGCGGACAGGGGCCTCCGCCTCACGTGGGCGCGGTAGGTTTCGAACCTACGACCCCCCGCTTGTAAGGCGGGTGCTCTCCCACTGAGCTACGCGCCCCGATATGGGTGTGACCGAGCAGTCATCCTACCCTGCTGCGGATCGAGGGCGGAGGGCGGCGACGGCGGCGTGCCAGGCCTCCGGGTCGCGGGCTTCGCCGGGGCCGTTCATCTCGGCGAAGCGAACCACGCCGCCGGCGTCGATCAGGAACGTGCCGCGGTTGGCGAAGCCCCGCTCGTCGTCGAAGACGCCGTAGGCGCGGGCCACCTCGCCGTGCGGCCAGAAGTCGGCCAGCATCGGGAACTCGAAGCCCTCCTGCCCGGCCCAGACCTTGTGGCTGTACACGGAGTCGACGCTGACGGTGAGGACCTGCACGTGGTCGTTCGCCAGTCGTGGCAGGGCCTGCTGGATCCCGGTCAGCTCGCCGTGGCAGCGGCGGCTGAACGCGAGAGGGTAGAAGACCAGCAGGACCGCCTTACGACCGTGGAAGTCGGTGAGGCGTACCTCCTGGTTGTTCTGATCCTTGAGGACGAAGTCGGGGGCCGGCACGCCCACGTCGATCGGCATCCGCCCAGCCTAGACCAGCCGGATGCCGGACCGGACGAACGCGGCATGGCCGGCGCCCGCTCGGGGGACGCCGACCTGAGATGAGGTGGTAGTGAGCTACTTCTTCTTGGCGCCCCGAGGGGAGACCAGGCGTGCCCCGGTCCAGTCCTTGCCGGCGTTCAGTGTCGATGTCTGCTGGAGGCCGGCGGTGGGGGCCGACTCACTGATCTCGCTCGGCTCAACATGGCCGTCTCGGCCGGCCTTGGGGGTCAACAGCCACACCACGCCGTTGTCGGCGAGGGGGCCGAGAGCATCGGTGAGAATCTCGAAAAGGTCACCGTCGCCGTCGCGGTACCACAGCACCACCGCGTCGACCACCTCATCGGTGTCCTCGTCGACCATGTCACCGACGCGTTCGGTCAGGGCGTCACGGAGATCCTCGTCGACATCGTCGTCGTAGCCCATCTCCATGACCACCATGCTCGGCTCGAAGCCGAACCGGTCCGCCAGGCTGCGTACGCCGTCGGCCTGACCCGCGGTCGCGCTCACTGTCCAAATCCTCCTAGCCGTCGAAAAATGCACCGGAACATGGGGGTAGTCCACACATTCCGGGGCCGGTGCGCAAGTGGCGCACCGAGTGTGTGGCAATTTACCGTGTCAGCAGCGCGTGGGCACCCTGTGTGATGGCATCCTCTCCCACGAGGACTTGCTGGGCCGCAGGACCCAGGGGAACGGGCGCGTCGGCGGCCGCCACCCGGCGCACGGAACCGACGAAAGACCCATCGACCAGCGCGGCCAGGACGCCCTCGCCGACGCCGCCGGAGCGGCGTGTCTCGTCGACGATCAGCACCCGACTCGTCACGGTCGCCTCCCGCACCAGGTCAGCGGCGGGAAGCGGGCTCAGCCAGCGTAGATCGACCACCCGGCAACCGTAGCCTTCGGCGGCCAGCTGGGCAGCGGCGCGCAGCGACATGCGGACGCCGTTGCCGTACGTCACGATGGTCAGGTCCTGGGCCGTGCCGAGCCCGTAGATCCGAGCCCGGCCGATCGGGACGTGCTCGCCGGCCCACGAACCGGGAGCGGAATAGGCCGCCAGCCACTCGCTGTCGCCTTGCTGATAGAGGTCCCTCGTCTGGTAGAGGGCGGCGGGTTCGAGGAAGACGCAGACGCTGCCGTCCGCCTCCGCGGCGGCGAGACAGGTCCGCAGCATCGGCGCGGCGTCGGCGGCCCGGGCCGGCACCGCCACGACGAGGCCGGGCACGTCGCGCAGCCCGGCGACCGAGTTGTCGTTGGCGAGGGGCCCGCCGATGCCGAACGGCTGTGCCAGTCCGGGCACCCGCAGCACCAGCGGGTTGCGGTAGGCGCCGGCCGAGAGGTACGCCATGGTGGCCGCCTCGGTCCGCAGCTGTTCCGCGCCGCCGTGCAGGTCGGCGAGGCAGTCCAGCTCGGGGACCGGGAGCAGGCCGGCCAGCCCGGCCCCGGCGGCGAGCCCGAGGATCGTGGTCGCGTCGGGCGGGCTGTCGAAGACCCGGTCGTCGTCGGGCTCGGCCAGCCCGGTGGTCACCCCGTGCCGCCCGCCGCGGGTGGTCGCGGGGCCGAAGATCAGCATCTGCGGGCCGGCGGCCAGCGCGTCGGTGAGGGTGGCGCCGATGGCCTGGGCCAGCGTCATCGGTCCGGCGTCCTCCGGCAGCCGGCCGTCGAAGGCCCGCAGCCGGGTGGGCGCGCCGGCGCCGAGGGCCCGGTCGGCGGCCTCCGAGACGGCGTGTGCCACCCGCAGCGGGCGGCGCGGCGCCAGTGTGGCGACGACCTCCGCGGTCGAGGCGAGTTTCGGCTCGCCGAGCACTTCCTCGGCGGCCTTGCGGACCTGCCAGCCCACCTCGTCGTACCGGGTGATCACTTCCTCCGGCCCGTACAGGCCGGCTTCGATGAGCAGCCGCGCGGTGGCGACCAGCGGGTCCCGATCCAGGCCGGGGCCGGGTTCCGGGTCGCCGGGCTGCCCGAGCAGGTGAACGGTCGACAGGTGCAGGATCGCGGGGCGGCGCTCGGCGCGCACGAACTCCGCCGCCTCGGCCGCCGCGTGGTACGCCGCGGCCAGGTCGCACCCGTCGGCGAAGGAGTAGCGCAGGCCGGGCCGACCGCGCAGCATCGCCGCCGTCCAGCCGTCCGCGTCGGGACCGCCCGGCGTGTCGTCCTCGCAGACCAGCAGCAGGGGCACCCGCTGGTCGGCGAGTTCGAGGCGGCCGGCCGCGTGCAGGGCCGCCGTCGCGGCGGGACCGCCGGCCCCGCCGTCGCCGAACGACGCCACCACGATCGCGTCGGCCGGCCAGGCGGTCTCGCCGGCCCGGGTGAGCGCGTGCGCCAGGCCGACGGCCCTCGGCAGGTGGCCGCCCGCGACGGAGAGGGCCGGGATGAGGTGCAGGGCGGGATTGCCGAAGATCTTGTCGCGGCCGCCGGATCCGGGGTCGCGGACCGAGGCGACCACGCCCCGCAGCACGTCCCTGGCGGCCTCCTCCAGCCGCCGGGCGGTGTCCGGCCCGTTCCCGCCGGGATGCGCCGCCCGGACGCAGTAGAAGGCCGCGGAGCGGTGGTGCAGGAGGGCCGGGTCGTCGCCGCGCAGCGCCGCGGCGACCGCGGCGTTGCCCTCGTGCCCGGCCGAGCCGGTGGTGTGGAAGCCTTCGTTGAAGCTGCGCAGCCAGCGCGCGGCGAGGTCGAGGTGGCGGCTGGTGAGCTGGGCGTCGAAAAGGTCCCGTGCGCGGGCGCCGGTCAGGGTGGTGCCGTCGCGGACCGGATCCCCGGGGGCACGCCCGGACTCCGGTGGCCGCAGGGCCGAGACCGCATCGCGGAACCGCTCGTCGAGGCTTTGCGGGGTGGTCACGGAATTCAGCATTGCCGACCGCGGCCGGTGATGCCACTGCGAGAACGATCGATCTGCGACACACGGGGAGTCACCCGGTGGTGTACTCAGTGACATGATCTTGTGGTACGCCGTCGCCCGCCTGGCGCAGTGCGCGTGCTGGGTGATCGGCGCCGCGGCGATGTTCCTGCTGCTCGATCTCTACACATAGGCTCGGCTCATGCGTTCCGAACTGATCACCGTACGGACCGGTGGCTCTCCGGCTGTCGTGGACATCACCCGCGAGGCGGCGAACTTCGTCCGGTCCGAGAAGGACGGCCTGCTGCACGTCTTCGTCCCGCACGCGACCGCCGGGCTGGCGATCATCGAGACCGGAGCCGGCTCGGACGACGACCTGCTGACCGCGATCGACGATCTGCTGCCCACCGAGGACAAGTGGCAGCATCGGCACGGCTCGCGGGGCCACGGCCGCGACCACGTCCTTCCGGCGTGGATCCCGCCGTACGCCACATTGCCCGTGATCAACGGCCAGACCGCCCTCGGCACGTGGCAGTCGATCTGCCTGGTGGATCCCAACGGCGACAACCCCATCCGGCAGGTCCGTTTCTCGTTCATGAACGGCTGAAATCCCGGCGGGTCCACAAAGTTACTGGTCAGTACGTGTGTCGAGCGTCGCTGAGACGCCCGGTAGGCGTGACGAGGCCCACCGTAAGGGGGCAGGATGGAGACCTATTCCGAGCGATTCGCCACTTCGCACCCTGAGGCGGGTGGTCGCCCGGACGTCCGACACTCACACCAAGAGGACTGCCTGTGGCCACGGAGCGCAAGCGCCCGGTGATCAGCGATGGCCTGCCGAGCCAGCTTCCCGACATCGACCCCGAGGAAACGAACGAGTGGGTCGAGTCGCTCAACGGAGTCATCGACGAACGCGGCGCCAAGAGAGCCCGTTATGTGATGTTGCGCCTGTTGGAGCGGGCCAGGGAGCGACAGGTCGGCGTTCCGCCACTGACGTCCACCGACTACATCAACACCATCCCGCCGGAGCGCGAGCCCTGGTTCCCGGGTGACGAGTTCGTCGAGCGGCGGATCCGTGCCTACATCCGGTGGAACGCCGCGATGCTGGTGCACCGCGCGCAGCGGCCGCAGATCGGCGTCGGCGGCCACATCTCGACGTACGCGTCGAGTGCCAGCCTCTACGAGGTCGGCATGAACCACTTCTTCCGGGGCAAGGACCACCCGGGCGGCGGCGACCACATCTTCTTCCAGGGTCACGCCTCCCCCGGCATGTATGCCCGCGCCTACCTGGAGGGCCGCCTCAGCACCCACCAGCTCGACGGCTTCCGCCAGGAGCTGTCGCACCCGGGTGGCGGCCTCCCGTCGTACCCGCACCCGCGTCTCATGCCGAACTTCTGGGAGTTCCCGACCGTCAGCATGGGCCTCGGTCCGCTGAACGCGATCTACCAGGCGCGGTACAACCGGTACCTGCACAATCGCGGCATCAAGGACACCAGTCAGCAGAACGTCTGGGCGTTCCTCGGCGACGGCGAGATGGACGAGGTCGAGTCGCTCGGCGCGATCGGCCTGGCCGCCCGCGAGGAGCTCGACAACCTCACCTTCGTGGTCAACTGCAACCTGCAGCGCCTCGACGGCCCGGTGCGCGGCAACGGCAAGGTCATCCAGGAGCTGGAGTCCTTCTTCCGCGGCGCCGGGTGGAACGTCATCAAGGTCGTCTGGGGCCGTGAGTGGGACCCGCTGCTGGCCGCCGACACCGACGGCGCGCTCGTCAACCTGATGAACGTGACGCCGGACGGCGACTACCAGACCTACAAGGGCGAGTCCGGGGCGTATGTGCGCGAGCACTTCTTCGGCCGCGACCCGCGCACCCGCAAGCTGGTCGACCCGATGTCCGACGACGACATCTGGAACCTCAAGCGCGGCGGGCACGACTACCGCAAGCTCTACGCGGCCTACAAGGCGGCGACCGAGCACACCGGCCAGCCGACCGTGATCCTGGCCAAGACCGTCAAGGGCTGGACGCTGGGGTCGCACTTCGAGGCCCGCAACGCCACGCACCAGATGAAGAAGCTGACCCTGGACGACCTCAAGGGCTTCCGGGACCGGCTCTACCTCGACATCAGCGACAAGCAGCTCGAGGAGAACCCGTACCTCCCGCCGTACTTCCATCCCGGCGAGAAGTCCGACGAGCACCAGTACATGCTGGAGCGGCGCCGTGACCTGGGCGGCTCGATCCCCAGCCGGCGGACCAAGCACAAGTCGCTGGCGATCCCGGACTCGAAGGCGTTCAGCGGGATCAAGGGCGGCAGCGGCAAGCAGAAGGTCGCCACCACGATGGCGTTCGTCCGCCTGCTCAAGGACCTCATGAGGGACAAGGATTTCGGGGCCCGCTGGGTGCCGATCATCCCGGACGAGGCCCGCACCTTCGGCATGGACTCGCTCTTCCCGACCAAGAAGATCTACTCGCCGCACGGCCAGACCTACACCTCCGTGGACCGGGAACTCTTCCTGTCCTACAAGGAGGCGACGAACGGCCAGATCCTGCACGAGGGCATCAACGAGGCGGGTTCGACGGCGAGCTTCATCGCGGCCGGCACGTCGTACGCCACGCACGACGAGCCGATGATCCCGCTGTACATCTTCTACTCGATGTTCGGCTTCCAGCGGACCGCCGACGAGCTGTGGGCGGCCGCCGACCAGATGACCCGCGGCTTCCTGCTCGGCGCGACCGCCGGGCGGACCACGCTCAACGGTGAGGGCCTCCAGCACGAGGACGGGCACTCGCTGCTGATCGCGGCGACGAACCCGGCCGTGGTGGCGTACGACCCGGCGTTCGGGTTCGAGATCGCGCACATCATGGAGCACGGCCTGCACCGCATGTACGGCGAGAAGCAGGAGAATGTCTTCTACTACCTCACCATCTACAACGAGCCGGCCATTCAGCCCGCCGAGCCGGCGAACCTCGACACCGAGGGTCTGCTCAAGGGCATCTACCGGTTCAGTGAGAGCCCGCGCAAGGACGGCCCGAAGGCGCAGATCCTCGCCTCCGGCACCGGCATGCGGTGGGCGCTCAAGGCGCAGGAGCTGCTCGCCCAGGACTGGGGGGTCAGCGCCGACGTCTGGTCGGTGACCTCCTGGACCGAGCTGCGCCGGGACGCGATCGAGGCGGAGGAGCACAACCTGCTCCACCCGAGCGACGCCCCGCGCAAGCCGTACATCCAGCAGAAGCTGGAGGCGAGCGAGGGCCCGTCGGTCGCGGTCAGCGACTGGATGCGGGCGGTGCCCGACCTGATCAGCCGGTGGGTGCCGAACGGCTACACCTCGCTGGGCACCGACGGCTTCGGCATGAGCGACACCCGGCACGCGCTGCGCCGCCACTTCCACGTGGACGGCGAGTCGGTCACCGTGGCGACGCTGCGTGAGCTGGCGCTGCGCGGCCTGATCCCGGCGCACGTGCCGGCCGAGGCCGCCAAGAAGTACGCGATCGACGACGTCAACGCCGCGCCGGTGGGCGAGACCGGCGGCGACTCGTAAGAGCCTTCCGGGAGGGGCGCCGAGCCCCTCCCGGAAGAAGGCTCAGGCCGGGACGTAATTGATGACCTCGACGCCGGTGGCCGACTTCCAGCTGCCGGCGTGGGTCAGGGCGATCTTCGTGCCCGGCTCCCACAGCTTGCGGCCCTCACCCGCCACCACCGGGTAGATCATGATCCGGTACTCGTCGATCAGGTTGTGCCTGGTGAGCTCGTTGACCAGCGAGGCGCTCCCGTTGATCAGCAGATTGCCGGGCTCGGTCTTGAGCTTCGCCACCGCGCCGGCCACCTCGCCCTGAAGGAAGGTGGCGTTCCACTCGGGTTCGGTGAGCGTGGTGGTGGCGACGTGCTTGGGCATCCCGTTCATCTTCGCGCCGAACTCCCCGGTCTCAGCCTCCATCTGCGGCCAGGCCGCCTTGAAACCCTCATAGGTCTTGCGGCCCAGCAGCAGGGCGTCGGCCTCCCGGAGGTTCGCGGCCTGCCAGGCGCCGAGTTCCTCGTTGAAGTACGGCCCACTCCAGACCGGCTCCTCGAAGACGCCGTCCAGGGTCACGTACTCCACTGCCATGATCTTGCCCATCGTCATCACCTCGGTTGCTCGGACCAACGAACTGGAAAACCCGGCCGGTAACGTCTGCCGAGTGATTCTCGACGACGTTCTACGATGGCGGGTACGGCGCCATTTCCTCGGCAACGAGCGGGGCGCCGACGTGGTCGCGGTGGCTCGCCGCCTTCTCGGCCTGCACGCCCAGGTGGCATCCTCCGCACAGGCGTCGGCCGGGTTGCGCACCGGGCACCCCGATCTGGAGAAAGCGCTGTGGCAGGACCGCACCCTGGTCCGGACCTGGGCCGCCCGCGGCACGCTGCACCTGCTCCCGGCCGAGGACCTGCCGGTCTGGGTGGCCGCGATGAGCACCCGGAACCGGGAGACCAAGGGCTCCTGGCTCAGGCACCACGGCGTCACGGCCGAACAGATGACCAGCATCATCGATGCGGTACCCGACGTGCTCGCGGGGGAACCGCTCACCCGGGAGGAACTCGCCGAGGCGATCATCAAGGCCACCGGGCACGAGGATCTCCGCGGGCCGCTCACCCACGGATTCGGGGCGATCCTCAAGCCGCTCGCCTTCCGCGGGCTGCTCTGCTCCGGGCCGCCGCGTGGGCGCAACGTCACCTTCGTGGCGCCGCGGGCCTGGCTCGGCGAGCGGGAGCCGGTGGAGACGGAGGCGGCGATCGACCGGCTCGCCCTCGACTATCTGGGGGCGTACGGGCCGGCCGAGCCGGAGGAGTTCGCCCGGTGGTTCGACCTGCGGCCGCCGCTGGCGAAGAAGTCGTTCGCGCGGCTGCGGGAGTCCGGCCGGCTCGACGAGGTGCGCCCGGAGCCGGTGGACGAGGACACCGTGCGGTTGTTGCCGGCGTTCGACCCGTACACCATCGGGGTTCTGCGGCAGTTGGAGAGCGTCAGCAGCGGCCCGAAGGCCGCGGTGTCCCGGGCGCAGGGATGGATCTCGCCGGTGTTGCTGGTGAACGGGCGGATCGAGGGGACCTGGGAGCCGGGCCCGGTGATCACCCCGTTCCGGGAGCTGCCGACCTGGGTGAGACGGGCTGTGGGCGACGCGGAGCTCCCGTGAGCCGGTGGCGGTGTCACCCCCGTGCGACGGGCGGGTGTGACACCGCCACCGCGCGGCGGCTGACCGGCCTGGTCGGGCGCTTCACCGTCTGAGCCGACTGGTCGGTACCCTGGAGCCGTGACTGTTCGCGTACGTTTCGCACCCTCACCCACAGGCATGTTTCACATCGGCGGCGCCCGCACCGCGTTGCAGAACTGGATCTACGCCCGGCAGCACGACGGTGTCTTCGTGCTCCGGATCGAGGACACCGACGCGGCCCGCAACAAGCCCGAGTGGACCGATGGCATCATCTCGGCGCTCGACTGGATCGGCATCGAGCGCGGGACGTACGAGGGCCCCTACTTCCAGTCCTCCTACGCCGCCGACCACACGGCCGCCGCGACCCGCCTCTACGGCGAGGGCAAGGCCTACTACTGCGACTGCACCCGTGACGACGTGGTGGCCCGCTCCGCCAACAAGCACACCGGCTACGACGGCTTCTGCCGCGACCGGGCGCTGGGCCCGGGCGAGGGCCGCGCGCTCCGCTTCCGCACGCCCGACGAGGGCGAGACCGTGGTCGAGGACCTGGTCCGCGGCAAGCCCACCTTCGAGAACAAGCTGCTCGAGGACTTCGTCATCGCCCGCAGTGACGGCTCGGCGGTGTTCCTGCTGGCCAACGTGGTCGACGACATGAGCATGGGCATCAACCACGTGTTCCGCGCCGAGGAGCACCTGCCCAACACCCCCAAGCAGCAGCTGCTGTGGGAGGCGCTGGGCGCGACCCCGCCGGTCTGGGGCCACGTGCCGGTCATCGTCAACGAGAAGCGGCAGAAACTGTCCAAGCGCCGCGACAAGGTCTCCCTCGAGTCGTACCGGGACGAGGGCTATCTCGCCGCCGCCATGCGCAACTATCTGATGCTGCTCGGCTGGTCGCCCACCGGCGACCGCGAGATCGTCCCGTGGTCGGTCGTCGAGGAGGAGTACCGGATCTCCGACGTGAGCCACGCCCCCGCCTTCTTCGACGTCAAGAAACTGCGGGCGTTCAACGGCGAGTACATCCGGGCGCTCAGCCCGAGCGAGTTCACCCAGGTCTGCGCGCCGTGGCTGAGCGGTACCGACACCATCCCGGCCCCGCCCTGGGACCCCGCGAAGTTCGACATCGAGCTCTTCCTCACCATCGCCCCGCTGGCCCAGACCCGGATCGCGGTGCTCTCCGAGATCGTGGAGAACGTCGACTTCCTCTTCCTCGACGAGCCGGTGCGGGACGAGGCGTCCTGGGCGAAGGCCATGAAGGAGGGCGCGGCGGAGATCCTCGACGACACCGCGGCTGCCTTCGGCGCCCTCGCTGACTGGTCGGCCGACGCGCTGAAGGCCGCGCTGGAGCAGGTCGGCGAGGCCCGAGGTCTCAAATTGGGCAAGACTCAGGCGCCGGTACGCGTCGCGGTGACCGGCCGCACGATCGGCCTCCCACTCTTCGAGTCGATCGAACTGCTCGGCCGGGAGCGCACTCTCGCTCGCATTTCCGCAGCTCGCGCACGCCTCTGAGGCTTCTACCGCATTCGACGGCCGGCACGCCATAGCCGGTCGTCGAATGCGGTGATGCTCTCCGTCACCAGAGTGACCACCGACCCCATAGATTGCGGGGACTGGGTACTATTCGGCCGCTGATCAACGGCCGTACCGTCTCCGCGGCCATCCCCACATGGCTCCAATTCACCCCGCGTCAAGATGCGCGCGGGGCGGTGTCCGGGAAGGCTGGAGGCCTGGGTCGTGCCCGGTTTCCACCGCCGGCACGAGCAGCGGGTTGGAGTGGGTCCATCCACGGGCGGGGAGGTCGGATGGTGCGGGGGACAACGATCACAAGACTGATTTCGGCGGGTACGGCGATGGCCGTCGCGCTGGCGATGACGTTCGGCATGGCGCCGGGCGCGGCACAGGCCGCGCCGAAAGCCGAGCCGGACGCGTTGCAGATCAGCGGCAACAACATCACCGAGGCCCTCGTGGTCCGGCAACAGGAACGGCCGAGACTCTTCCAGATGCTGCACAGCGAGGTGAGCTGGCTCGCTTCGGCGACGTCATCGACGTCGGCGCCGAAGTCGGAGGAACTCGGCCCGCAGTTCACGGTCACCGTGCTGATCAAGGACGCGCCGCACCAGGTCTACAACCTCTACCCGCTGGCCAACGGTGGCCCGCGGGCGCACCGGCCGGCCAAGCAGCCCTCCGGCAAGGCGAGTGAGGGCTGGTTCTACGGCCGGCTCTCCATGTCCGAGTCGCTGCGGCTCGGCGGCGCTCCGCTGGAGGCCAAGCTCGACGCGGTCAACGGCGGCATCGGTGGCGGCGTCGGCACCGACCTGGCCACGGCCGAGGTCAACCCGCTGGAGGAGATGACGGCGGCGTTCTCCGAGTTCCGTCGGCTCTTCCTGCTCAACGGCGCGGTTCTGCTGATCATCCTGACCGGGCTGGCCGGGATGGCGTTCCTGATCCGCCGCCGGATCTGACACCTTCGTCACCGTGCGCGCTCCGGGGCGCTGCCGAGTTCTCGACCATGCGGACCAGATCCTCCAGGTCGGCGTCGAACTCGGCGGCGCCCTCCAGCATTTCCGGAGACGACCCGGGGAGCCCGCCGGTCACCTCACCGGTGGTGTAACCGAGCAGGAAGGCACAGATCAGCCGCGCCGTGCGGGGCACGTCGGGCGACGGCACCCCGGCGTCGGCCAGGATGCCCTGCAAGGCCGCGGCGAGCCAGGAGGCCGCCGGGCCGGCCGCCGAGCGGTTCAGCAGCAGCGGGAAGGCGCTGGGGTGCGCACGGGCCAGAGAGCGGACGGCCCGGCCGAGCGCGCACAGCCGGTGCCGCCAGTCGAGATCCGCCGGATCGTCGCCGACCGAGGTGCCGAGCTCCAGGTGCAGCAGGTCGACGAGACCGTCGAGCAGGGCGTCCTTCCCCCCGACGTACGGGTACAGCGCCATCGAGGTGAGCCCGACCCGCTCCGCCACGGCCCGCATCGACATCGCCGCCAGGCCGCGCTCGTCAACGAGGGCGAGCGCCTGATCGAGAATCTGCCGTCTCTTGTCGTCCACCACGCCTACCTGACCAGCCCGCCCCCCGCCAGGCCGTGAAACGCGCCCGAGCGGTGACCGCACTCACCCGTACGAGGAAGGATTTCGCCCGAAGCCCAAAGCCCGAAGCCCGACCCGAACGCAGTGCGCCCGCTGACGTCGAGGGCTCCGAAATCGGCTAGGCGAAGCCGTGGTCGATTTCGGCGCCCTCGACGTCAGCCCGAAGGGCGCACTGCCGCCGAGCGACAGCGAAGGCCAGCAAGCTCAGCACCAGCGGCCCGGAGGGCGGCCTCGCCCGGCGGCGCGGCGGCGTGGACGGACCGCGCCGTGCAGATGGGCGCCGGCCCATCCACGCAGTTCGGTACGGCACCCGACCCGCCCGGTGCCCGCGTCCACGGTCAGTTCCTCGTCGGCCGGCAGCGCCGCCGGTAGGTCGTCAAGGGCGGGATCCCTGTCGGAGCACGCGAACGCGTCGTCCCGTTCCATCATCTCGCCTCCTTGATCCGGGCCGTCGGCGCCGGCGTTTCTCCCGGCACCGCTCTTTCATCGGCACCGCGACGCCCGGTGTTAACTCCACGCCCGGACCGCACTAGTCCGACACCTTGCCAGGTCACCGACTGAAATCGCGGGAGAGGCGCACCGCTACGCCAGTCAAATGTCATAAAAGCTCCTAAAACGCACGCTGTCCTCGCTTCGGCCGCATCTCATCCGGACGCCGGACCCCGGCACCGGCGTGACACTCTGAGCGCGTGGCAGACACTGACGCCGGGCCCATCGAGGCCGCCGGCCGGCCGGAGACCCCCGCCAGACCGCTGGCGCCGGGCACCCTGCGCCGGATCGAACGGCACGCCGGCGCCCTGGCAAGCGCGGCCGTCGCCCGTATGGACGAAACGCTGCCGTGGTTCCGGGCCCTCCCGGCCGACCAGCGTTCCTGGGTGATGCTCGTCGCACAGGCCGGCGTCCGGTCGCTGGTCGAGTGGCTGCGCTCCGGCGGCACGGTCGCCGCCAGCACCGAGATCTCCGACGAGGTGTTCGCCGCCGCCCCGCGGACACTGGCCCGGGTCATCACGCTGACCCACACCGTGCAGTTGATCAAGGTGACGATCGACGTCGCCGAGACCGAGGTCCCCGGCTTCGCCGAGCCCGGCGAGCAGGAGGCGCTGATCCAGGCGATCCTGCGGTTCTCCCGGGAGATCGCGTTCTCCGCGGCGCGGGTCTACGCGCGGGCCGCCGAGTCCCGTGGCGCGTGGGACGCCCGCCTCCAGGCCCTGCTGGTCGACGCCCTGCTGCGGGGCGACTCGTCGGATGTCCTGGCCAGCCGGGCGGCCGCCCTGGGCTGGGCGGACGCACCTCCGGTCGCGGTGGCGGTGGGCCGGTCCCCCGGCGGCGACATCGCCGCGGTCCTGCACGCCGTCTACCGGGCCGCCCGCCGGGCCCGGCTGGAGGTGATCGCCGGCGTGCACGGCGACCGCCTGGTGGTCGTCATCGGCGGCGCGGTGGAGCCGGTCGCCGCGGCGGCCGCGCTCAGCGGCGGTTTCGGCGAGGGCCCGGTGGTGGTGGGCCCGGCGGTGCCCTCGCTCGACCAGGCGACCGAGTCGGCGCGGGCCGCGCTGGCCGGGTTCCGGGCCGCACCGGCCTGGCCCGGGGCGCCCTCCCCGGTGGCCGCCGACGACCTGCTGCCGGAGCGGGTGCTCTCCGGCGACATGGACGCGCGGCGCAAGCTCCGGCATGACGTGTTCGGGGCGCTGACCCGGGCCGGCAGCGGGCTGCTGGAGACCCTGGACGCCTTCTTCGCCTCCGGGGGCGTGCTGGAGAGCGCGGCCCGGGAGCTCTACGTGCATCCGAACACGGTCCGTTACCGTCTGCGCCGGGTCGCGGAGGTGACCTCGCTGTCCCCGCTGGACGGCCGGGACGCTCTGGCGTTGCGAATGGCGCTCACGATCGGCCGCCTGGACCCGGCGACGTGACCGGGATCTCTCACCATCAGACACGGTGACGGGAGGTGCAAAGGGGATGCAAGTTACCCAATATCACCCCCGTTTTGTAGGATTCCTACAACGCTGATCGTAGGGTTTGGTCGCGCCTGGCTACCCCGCAAAGGCGTCTGATCCGGAAGAGTCGAGACGTGCTCGCCGTACTCTCGCCCGGCCAGGGTTCCCAGAAGCCCGGCTTCCTGACCCCCTGGCTCGCCCTCCCCGGCGCCGGGGACCGCCTGACCGAGTGGTCCGCCCTCGCCGGGATCGACCTGCTGCACCTCGGCACCCAGGCCGACGCCGAGGAGATCAAGGACACCGCCCGGACCCAACCGCTGCTGGTCGCCGCCGCCCTGCTGGCCGGCGAACAACTGCCAATGGAGCAGGTCGCCGTGGTCGCCGGGCACAGCGTCGGAGAGCTGAGCGCCGCCGCCCTCGCCGGAGTGCTGACGCCCGGCGCCGCGATCACCCTCGCCGGGGTCCGCGGCCGGGAGATGGCCGCCGCCTGCGCCCTCGAGCCGACCGGCATGAGCGCCGTGCTCGGCGGCGACCCGGACGAGGTGGTCGCCACGATCGAGAAACACGGCCTCTACGCCGCCAACCGCAACGGCGCCGGCCAGATCGTCGCCGCCGGCGCTTTGGCGGCGCTGGCCGAGTTCACCGCCGCTCCCCCGGCCCGTGTCCGGGTGATCTCGCTGCCGGTGGCCGGGGCCTTCCACACGCCGTACATGTCTCCCGCCAAGACCGCGCTGGCCGCCGTCGCGGACGGGATGACCCCGCGCGACCCAGCCCGCACCCTGCTGTCGAACGCGGACGGAACCGCAGTGCCGAGCGGCGCGGAGATGGTCGCGCGCCTGGTCCGCCAGGTCACCGCCCCGGTCCGGTGGGACCTGTGCATGCTGGCCCTCAAGGAGCTCGGCGTCACCGGTGTCATCGAGCTGCCGCCGGCCGGCAGCCTCGCGGGCCTGATCAAGCGCGAGCTCAAGGGTGACAGCGCTCCCCAGATCGTCACGCTGAACACCCCGGACGACCTTCCCGCAGCCCGCGATCTGATCGCCCGCATCCAAGGAGAAGCACGATGACCGCGGGTTCCCGCATCGTCGCGATGGGCCATTACCAGCCGTCGCGGGTGGTCACCAACGATGACCTGGCCAGCACGCTGGACACCAACGACGCCTGGGTCCGGGACCGCGTCGGCATCGCTGAGCGGCGGGTCGCCGACGGCGAGTCGGTCGCCGACATGGCCACCTTCGCGGCCGAGAAGGCGCTCGCCGCGTCGGGGCTCAGCGCGGCCGACATCGACCTGGTCGTCGTCGCCACCTGCTCGGCGATCGACCGCTGCCCGAACGTGGCGACCCGTGTCGCGGCGCGCCTCGGCATCGTCGCCCCGGGGGCGTACGACCTGAACACCGCCTGCTCCGGCTTCTCCTACGCGCTCGCCAGCGCCGACCACGCGATCCGCGCCGGCGCCTCCCGCCACGCCCTGGTGATCGGCTCGGAGAAGCTCTCCGACATCACCGACTGGACCGACCGCACCACCGCCGTGCTCTTCGGCGACGGTGCGGGCGCGGCCGTGCTCAGCGCGGTCCCGGACGGCGAGCGACCCGGGGTCGGCCCGGTGCTCTGGGGCTCCGCCCCCGACAAGGGCGACGCGCTGAAGATCGAGGGCTGGCAGCCGTACATCAAGCAGGTGGGCCAGGTGGTCTTCCGCTGGGCGACGACCGAGCTCGCCCCGTTCGCGATCGAGGTCTGCAAGCGTGCCGGCGTCGAGCCGTCGGAGCTGGCCGCCTTCGTCCCG
The DNA here is from genome assembly GCF_030009775.1 of Actinoplanes sandaracinus. GTDB lineage: Bacteria > Actinomycetota > Actinomycetes > Mycobacteriales > Micromonosporaceae > Actinoplanes > Actinoplanes sandaracinus. The sequence goes on from NZ_JASCTH010000003.1 coordinate 242,662, forward strand.
CACCAGGCCAACACCCGGATCATCGACGGCATCGTCAAGCGGATCGGCCTGAACCCGGACGCGATCGTCGCCAAGGACCTCGTCGAGTCGGGCAACACGTCCGCGGCGAGCGTCCCGCTGGCCCTGTCCAAGCTGATCGAGCGCCGCGAGGTGCCCTCCGGGGCCCCGGTGCTGCTGTTCGGCTTCGGCGGCGGCCTCACCTACGCCGGCCAGGTCGTCCGCTGCCCCTGAGCAGCGCCGTCCGAGCCGCCGACAGTGAGACATGTTCAGGACGGTGGAGACCAAGCTCCTGAGCAAGCCTCAATCCGCACCATCGAGAGGAAAGATTCCCACAATGGCAACTCGCACAGAGATCACCTCCGGCCTCGCCGAGATCCTCGAGGAGGTCGCCGGGGTGAACCCGGACGACGTCGCCGAGGAGAAGTCCTTCACCGACGACCTGGACGTCGACTCGCTGTCCATGGTCGAGGTCGTGGTGGCCGCCGAGGAGAAGTTCGGCGTCAAGATCCCCGACAACGAGGTGCAGAACCTCAAGACCGTCGGCGACGCCGTCAGCTACATCGAGGCGAACCACTGACATGAGCACCGTGGACGTCGTCGTCACCGGGCTCGGCGCGACGACCCCGCTGGGCGGGGACGTCGCGTCCACCTGGGACGCATTGCTCGCCGGCCGCTCCGGGGTGGGTCCGCTCACCCAGGAGTGGGCTGGTTCCCTCCCGGTGCGGATCGCCGCACAACTCGCCGTCGAACCCTCCGAGGTGATCGAGCGGGTCAAACTACGCCGGATGGACCGTTCCGAGGCGATGGCCTTGATCGCGGCCAAAGAGGCCTGGGCCGACGCCGGGCTCGCCGGCACCGGTCTGGACGCCGAACGCCTCGCGGTCAGCTTCGGCAGCGGCATAGGCGGTGCGATCACCCTGCTCGACCAGGACGACATCCTGGAGAAGCACGGGCCGCGGCGGGTCAGCCCGCACACCGTGCCGATGCTCATGCCGAACGGCCCGGCCGCCTACATCGGCCTGGAACTCGGCGCCAGGGCCGGCGTCCGGGCGATGGCCAGCGCCTGCGCCACCGGCGCAGAAGCGGTCGCGCTCGGTCTCGACCTGATCCGCCTGGGCCGTGCCGACGTGGTGGTGGCCGGCAGCACCGAGGCCGTCATCCACCCCCTGCCGGTCGCCGGTTTCGCCTCGATGCGGGCCATGTCGACCCGCAACGACGACCCGGAACGCGCCTCCCGCCCGTGGGACAAGGGCCGAGACGGTTTCGTCCTCGGCGAGGGCGCCGGCGCGCTGATCCTGGAGCGGGCCGACCACGCGGCCGCCCGTGGCGCCCGGATCTACGCACGTCTCGCCGGCGCGGGCATCACGTCGGACGGATACGACATCGTCCAGCCCGACCCGGAGTGCCGCGGCGGCATCCGTGCCATGCGGATGGCGATCGAGGACGCTGGCCTGACCGGCACCGACATCCACCACGTGAACGCCCACGCCACCTCGACCCCGGTCGGCGACATGGGCGAGATCATGGGCATCCGGACCGCCGTCGGTGATCACCCGATCCTGACGTCGACCAAGTCGATGACCGGCCACCTGCTCGGCGCCGCCGGCGCGCTCGAGTCGATCGCGGCCATCCTGGCCCTCCGGGACGGCATCATCCCCCCCACCATCAACCTCGACGACCCGGACGATCGCCTCGACCTGGAGGTGGCTGCCCACAAGGCGCGGACCGCCGACATCCAGGCGGCGATGAACAACTCGTTCGGCTTCGGCGGCCACAACGTGGCGCTGGTCTTCACCCGCGCCTGACCACCTGCCCGACCCGCGAGCCGTTCCCCGGGCGTCACCCCGACCCCGAGGAGCGGCTCCGCCGGCTTTCCGGCCCGATCAACCCCTTTCGGTGGTACGCGCCTCGCCGCACCCCACCGCACCAGCGGCGTCCCGGGCCTACCACGCCAGGCGGCGGCCGGTCCGGGCCGCAGCGCACCCGCCGGGCCGCTGCCCACTCCCGGCCACGCACTCCCGGGCACCGCTCCCGGGCGATCCGCCTCCGGCCGGCCGATCCGCTGGTGGTCAATCCCGCCAGCCGTAGCCCAGACATGCCTCCGCGGCCTCGATACGCGTCCCCGCTACGGCCGGGCCCGCTCAGCCCACCCAGCCGTAGCCCAAAGGCGCTGTCCAGCCGCCTCAAGACACGCGAGCGACGGCTGGCGGTTCGGAACTGACCCGGCCGTAGCCCAAAGGCGCCGTCCAGCCGCTGTGAGGGGCGTGAGCGACGGCTGAGGGCCGGAACTGAGCCGGCCGTAGACCACGCGCCCCACACGTGCTTCCAGGGGTGACGGTGCTACGGCTGGGGGGTGAGCAGCGGCTCTGCCCGAAAGACGCGCTGGGGCCGGGAGTAGCAACGGCGTCGCGCGGGAGCCACGCGACGCCGTTGGTGCGGTTGGGGGCGGCGAGGCCCGTACCGCCGCTATTTGACGCAGGCGCTCCGCGGCAGATTGCCGACCGCGATGGGTGAGCGCCCGGGCGCCTTCGCTTTCCCGGCGATGACCGCGGCCAGCGCGGTGAGCGAGAGCCGGCTGGACGAGTAGGTCGCGATCAGCGTCGGCGTCGCCGCCTGGGCGAGCAGACCGGGCGAGTCCATGATGACCGTGATCGCGGCGGCGTCGTCGAGGTCGATGCGCTCGTCGCCGTAACCGACGAGCCGGATGACCGCGCCGCCGGACGCCTGGACCTGCATGCCGGCGTCCTGGAGAGCCTTGATCAAGGTGGCGCGGGCGACCTCGCGGCTGGCGGGGGCGAAGACCGAGACCGGCCCGGTGATCAGCGGGCCGGCGCAGTTGCCGCGGAGGACGGTGACGGCGGCGGCGTTGAGCGACGACACGGCCTGCTCGTGGGACGTGGAGCCGATCACCGAGAGATCGGGCTGCGGGGTCTGCGCGGTGCGGAACTTGAGCGTGAGGATCCGGGTGACCGCTTCGGTGAGGCGTTCACGTTTGAGGCTGCCGTCTTTCAAGCCGGTCAGGATGCCGTCCCGGGCGGCGGCGATGTCCGGCGGCATGAGCAGCATGTCGTTGCCGGCGTTGAGGGCCCGCACGGCGGCTTCTCCGGCCGGCCACTTCCGGGCGGGTTCCATGTTCATGGCGTCGGTGACCGCGACGCCGGTGAACTTGAGCTGCCCGCGCAGCACCTCCGTCATGATCTTGTGGGAGAAGGTGGCGGGCACGCCCTTGTCGATCGACTGCAGGTCGAGGTGGCCGGACATGACGACGCCGGCCCCGGCCTGGACGCCGGACTGGAACGGCGGCAGGTCCTGCTTCTCCCAGGTCGCCCGGTCCTGCCGGATCGGCGGCAGCACGTCGTGGCTGTCCGCGGTGGTGTGGCCGTGCCCGGGGAAGTGCTTGAGCGCGGCGGCCACACCGGCCGACTGGAGACCGCGGACGGCGGCGGCGACCTGCTCGGCGTTGGCTTTCGGGTCGCTGCCGAACGAGCGGGAGCCGATGATGCCGCCGCCGGTCGGGTACAGGGTGTCGGCGACCGGGGCGAAGTCGACGGTGACGCCCATCGCGGCGAGCTCCGCGCCGGCCGCGCGCCAGGCGCCCTCGGTCAGGGCGGGCTGTCCGGCGGCGCCGAAGGCCATGGCGGCCGGAAGCATGGTGACGCCCTCGGTGACCCGGGTGACGATGCCGTACTCCTGGTCCATGCCGATCATCAGGGGCGCCGCGGCCGGCAGTTTGGCCGCGGCCTCCTGCAGGCCGGCGGTGAGGAGGCGGACCTGTTTCGGGTTCTCCACGTTGGTGGTGGGGTTGGTCTTGCCGGTCGGGTCGCCGGGGGTGAATCCGACCAGGATCAGGCCGCCGAGCCGGTACTTGGCGATCATCTCGGCCGGGGTGCGGACGCCGGCGAGTTTCTGGTTGCCCTCCGCGTTGACCCCGTCGACCTCGTTGGCCGAGCCGCCGTAGGCGTAGGGCATCAGGACCTGGCCGGCCAGGTCCTCGTCGCTGAGGCGGGCGACCACTTCGGCGGCCCGGGCAGCCGGGTCGCCGGTCGCGGAGGGCGCGGCGCTCATCGAGGCGGACGGCATGGTCGGCGGGGCGGCGCTCGGTGCGGCCGCGGTCGGCGCCGGCTCGTCACCGCAGGCTCCCAGGACCAGGAGCAGGGGTACGACGAGAGCGCGCGACAGATATCTCACGAAGGCCATCGAACCAGTTCACGGCAAACGTCGCCAGTTGGACCCCCCGACGCGTTTTGGGCATGCTTCAGGGGGATTTGCCCTGAACCTCTGGCCGCGCTCAGCCGACCCTGGTCAGCAGGGTCACCGGCGCGCCGTCGCCCGCATAGCGGTAGGGCTCCAGCTCGACGTCCCAGGCGGTGCCGAGCGCCTTCTCCAGCGCATGCGACAGCGCCTCGGGCGCGCGGACCGAGGACATGATGGCGCGCAGCCGGTCCTCCCCGATCTGGATGTCGCCCGACGCGCCCATGACCCCGTGGAACAGCCCACGACCGGGAACGTGCATGAACCGCTCCCCGTCAACGCCCGGGCTGGGCTCCTCGGTAACCTCGAATCGGATCATGGGCCACTGTCGCAGGGCAGCAGCCAGCTCGGCGCCAGTACCAGCACGGCCGGTCCAGCTGCACTCGGCTCGGCGCATGCTCGGATCGACCGGTTGCACGGTCCATTGCAGATTGACCGGCGCGGTCAGGACGCGCGCGATCGCCCACTCGACATGCTGGCACACGGCGAGTGGGGTCGAGTGGACGTATACGACGCCACACGTTGGCACGGTGACCTCCCGGAGACCGAGGTGCGTCTTCCCCTACGACCTCGACCGCGGTTGATCGTGTCCCATGATGCCGGGTGGTACGGACGGTGCGCCAGAGAATCCGCAACATCGACTATGGGAGCTGCCGTAGTGGCATACCCTGCCCAACGCCCTTACCTGCTCCGACGGTATGGTTCGGTGGCCGTCGTGTAGAGTTGCCACGGCCTTTTTTCTACTCTTCTCAGCTTTCCTTCAAGGAGTACCGCCGTGGCGAGCAACACTTCAAAGACCGCCCGCGCATCAGTCCGCGCCGGCCAGGGCACCGGTGGCGCCCTCAGCGTGCTCGGTGAGTACAAGTACCTCATCCCGCTCGCCAACGGCCGCTTCGCGTATGTGCGCAACCTGACCAACGGCAAGACCCAGCACCTCAGGACCGACTCCGACGCGTTCGTCGAGGAGATCCGCGTCCTGAGCGCGGCCGGCCACGGCGCCAAGATCCGCGCCGAGCTGAACGGCCTGCACACCGCCAGCCCGGAGCACGGCTGGGACAACGTGGAGAAGCGGCTCGTCGACGCCGGCGTCTTCGAGGGCTGAGCAGCCGCTCACTGAACGACCACACGAGAAGGCGCCTCCCGGTTTCCGCCGGGAGGCGCCTTTTCGCATGATCAGCCAATCCGGATCAAGGCCGGTCCGATCACCGCGGGCCGGATCCGGGCAGGAACTCGACCCAGCCGCTGTCCAGGTCGTAGACCGCCCCGGCGACGTCGATCTTGCCCGCCGCGATCCCCTCGGCCAGTCCGGGGACGTCGCGCAGCCGCTCGACGGTCCGGCCCACGTGCACCCGCACCGCCCTCTCCGCCGCGTCCTCGCCGTCCAGGCCGGCCTCGTGCACCGCCGGGGCCAACTCGTCCACCAGGTAGCCGACGTAGCCCACGTCGGCGCCGGGGGTGGCGCCGGCCCGCACCGCCTCCACGGTGGCGTGCACCGCGCCGCACCGCTTGTGGCCCACCACGAGGACCAGGGAGACGCCCAGCTCGGCCACCGCGAAGTTGATCGAGCCGATCAGCGAGCGGTCCAGCACGTGCGCGCCGGAGCGGGCCACGCAGATCGAGCCGAACGTCTGGTCGAAGATCGCCTCCAGCGGGACCCGGGAGTCGATGCAGCCGAACACCAGCGAGTGCGGTTTCTGCCCGTTGGCCGTGGCGGCCGCATGGGCGACATCGTGGCCGTAACGGGGACGGCCGTAGACGAATCGCTTGTTGCCCGCGATGAGTTCACTCAAGGCGGCGGTGGGCGTGCTGACCTGGGCGTCGTGAGCGGCCGTCATGGTGGAGATTTTCGCTGCCTGAGCGCCCGGGGAAAGTGATTGCGAGCTAACTCACTGTTTCACCGGAATCCGAGCCGGTCGCATGAGAAATCCCGTGGAAACATGCTGGCAATACCAGTGATCACGAGTGATGCTGATTACCCGCGGGTACTGCGGGGAACCGTGACCCCACGGAGGTACCCATGATCGCGCTTACCGACGGCGTACGGCTGAACGTCTCGGTGACCGGCCCAGACGACGCACCGGTCACCGTTGTCCTTTCTCACGGCTGGTGCCAGGACCATCGCACCTGGCGCGAGCAGATCGCCGCCCTGGGCGAGATGGGGCGCAAGGCTCCGCGGGTGATCGCCTACGACACCCGGGGTCACGGCCGCTCCGGCGCCACCCGGCGGGGCTCGGCCACCCTGGCCCAGCTCGGCGACGACATGGCCGAGGTGATCCGCCGGTACGCCCCGTCCGGCCCGGTCGTGCTGGCCGGCCATTCGATGGGCGGCATGACGATCATGGAGTACGCCCACCGCCACCCCGAGGAGTTCTCCGCCCGGGTCGCCGGCCTGCTGCTGGTCTCCACCACCGCCGAGGGCCACACCCACACCCGGTACGGCCTGCCCCCGCAACTGGCGAGCCTGCTCCGGGTCGGTGAGACGCTCGGCGCCGGCCTGCTCGCCCGTTCCGGCGCCTGGTGCCCGCACCGGGCCGTGCTGCCCGCTCTGCGCCCGGCCCTGCGCTGGCTGCTCTTCGGCGACGAGTGCGCCGAGGAGGCGATGCTCCTGACCATGCGCGGCCTCGGCCGGGCGCCGCTGCGCTCGATCGGCGGGTTCCGGGAGTCGATCGGCACCCAGCAGCGCCTGGACACGCTGGCCGGGCTGGGTGACATGCCGGCCGCGGTGCTGGTCGGCTCGAAGGACCGGCTCACCCCGCCGGCCTGTGCCGAGTCGATCGCCCGCGCCCTGCCTTGCGCCGATGTGACGGTGGTGCCGGGCGCCGGGCACATGCTGCCGCTGGAACGGCCGGAGGAGGTTTCCGCCGCGCTTCTCAGGATCGTGCGCCGGGTGGCCCGGCAGGCGAAGCGGGCTCGGCGGCCGATCTCCTCTCCGGACCGCTCCCGCCGCGCCGCCTAGTCGTTTTCCGAGGAAATGCACACCTCGCAGGGAATCGGCGACGATCCTGAGAAGTTCGAACCATGGGGTGACCCCGGGGCTCGTTCGACGTGGGCGTGCGGGCAGGAGTAAGTTCGATTGCCCCCTTCGCGCGAGTGCCCCTGCGCGACTGGTGGTGCGCCATGAGAGGGAGAGCAGCGGACTTGAGCGACACCACCATCCTTGAGCAGGAGATCGCGATCGAGCAGCAGCACGTGGACCGGGTCTACGCCCGGCTCGCGGATCTGCGCCGGGACGCGTCCCGGGCCGAGAAGGAGGGTTATCAGCTTGCCGGGGTCGGCACCTTCGGGGCCCTGGTGGAGCGCGACGCGATGGTCTTCCACGCGGCCCGCCGCCGGCACGCGCTCGACGCCGAGCACGAGGGGCTAGTCTTCGGCCGCCTCGACCTGTTGACCGGAGCCACCCACTACGTCGGGCGGATGGGCATCCGCGACGACGGCTCGAAGCCGCTGGTGGTCGACTGGCGTGCGCCGGCCGCGGCCGCGTTCTACCGGGCCACGCCGGCCGAGCCACTCGGCGTGGTGCGCCGTCGCATGATCCAGTCGACGCGGGAACGGGTCACCGGCGTCGAGGACGACCTGCTCGATCCGGAAGCGGCGCCGGAGGACATGCGGGTGGTCGGCGACGGCGCGCTGCTGGCCAGCCTGGCCAAGGCGACCGGCCGCGGCATGCGCGACATCGTCGCCACCATCCAGCGCGAGCAGGACGACGCGATCCGCTCGCCCGCCGGCGGTGTGACGATCGTGACCGGCGGTCCGGGCACCGGCAAGACCGCGGTGGCCCTGCACCGGGCGGCCTACCTGCTCTACTCCGACCGCAGCCGGTTCGCCGGCGGCGGCATCCTGGTGGTCGGGCCGTCCGGCGTCTTCGTGGAGTACATCGCGACCGTGCTGCCCTCCCTCGGTGAGGAGACGGCCTCCTTGCGGTCGCTCGGCTCGCTGGTGCCCGGCTGGGACGCGACCCGCGTCGACTCCGGCGAGGTCGCCGCGATCAAGGGCTCGCTGCGGATGCGCCGGGTGCTGGAGCGGGCCTCGCACGACGCGGTGCCGGGCGCCCCGACCGAGCTGCGACTGCTCTACCGCGGGACGCTGCTGCGGTTGACCGCCGCCGACCTGGAGCGGATCCGGCGCGCGGCCCTGCAGCGCGGGGCCCGGCGCAACGAGGTCCGCGGGCACGGCTTCGACCGGATCTTCAACGATCTCTGGGCCCAGGCCCGGGACGCCAGGGTCAGCGGCCTGCCGGAGAAGAAGGAGTTCGAGTCCGAGCTGGCCGACCGCAACGACTTCCGGGACTTCCTGAAGGCCTGGTGGCCACGCTTCACGCCGATGCGGGTGCTGTGCTGGCTGGCCGACCCGAGCCGGCTCCGGTCGTACGCGAACGGCGTCCTCTCCCGCGACGAGATCGCCACGTTGCAGGGCTCGTTCGACGCGCTCGCCACCGAGGGGCCGACGATCTCCGACGTGGCGCTGCTGGACGAGCTGGACGAGCTGTTGGGCCGGCCCCGGCAGGCGCAGAAGAAGTCGAAGAACCCGTTCCACGTGCGCGACGGGATCCAGGAGGTCAGCACGTTCGCCGACCGGCAGGCGGCGGCCCGCGCCCAGCAGGTGCAGCGCGAGGACGACTACCGCGACTACGCGCACGTGGTGGTCGACGAGTCACAGGACGTCTCGCCGATGCAGTGGCGGATGATCGGGCGGCGTGGGCAGTACGCCTCCTGGACGATCGTCGGCGACCCGGCGCAGACGGCCTGGTCCGGGGACCCGGCCGAGCTGGACCGGGCCCGGGAGCGGGCCCTGGGCAGCCGCAAGCGCAACGCCTACGCGCTGACCACCAACTACCGGAACTCGTCGGAGATCTTCGAGGTGGCGGCGAAGGTGATCCGGACGATCATGCCGGATCTGCCGCTGCCGTCCGCGGTGCGCAGCACCGGTGTCGCGCCGGTCGATGTGGCCGCCACCGTCGAGGGCCTGCCGGAGACGGTCCGGGAACTCACCGAGAAGCAGCTCGCCGAGGTGGACGGCACGATCGGCGTGATCATGCCGGTGCCCCGCCGGGACGAGGTGGCCGGCTGGGTGGCGGGGTTGCCGGAGCGGGTCCAGGTGGTGACCGCGCTGGAGGCCAAGGGCATGGAGTACGACGCCGTGGTCCTGGTCGAGCCGTCGCAGATCGCGATCGACCCGGCCGGGGTCCGCACCCTGTACGTCGCGCTCTCCCGCGCGACGCAGCGACTGACCACGGTGGGCACGAACCCCGGCTGGCTGCGCTAGATCAGGGGATCGGCACGGCCACCGCGTTGTAGGTGGTCTCCGGCGTGGGCGGCGTGGTGAAGCGGGCGTTCGGCAGGTAGAACCGCTTGCCGTACTCGGCGATCGTGGTCGGCACGTCGAAGCTCGGGTCGGTGGTGACCGACTCGAGCCTGCCCGCCGTCGCGGACCGGTTCAGCTTGATCTCGGCGATCTGGTTGAGCCGGTTCTGCACGACGTAGAGGTCGCGGCCGCGCAGCCAGAGCCCGTCGCCGTTGGTGACGAGTGTGTCGCCGACGTCGATCCGCGAGGTCACGCCGGTTGTCGACACCCGGAACAGGAATCCGGTGTTGGACTGCACGATGATCAGGCCGCGGCCGTCCGGCGTGGTGCTGATGCCGTTGGCGTTGTTGCCGGTCCGCAGCTGGATGTCGCCGGTCAGCGGGACGGCGGTGGCCGCCGCCGGGAGTCTGCCGTGCCGCCCGAACGGGACCTTGAACAGCACGAGGTTGCGTGAGTCGGTGAACCAGGCCGCCTCGTCGGTGACGATCACGTCGTTGATGAAGGTATTGGAGCCCACCGGCTGGAGCTGGTAGGACTTCAGCACGGCGCCGGTCCGCAGGTCGAGGATCCGGGCGTCGCCGCCGGCGCCGCCGGCCACGAAGAGCCGGCCGTCGTCGATCTTGAGGCCCAGCGAGGCCGTCCCGGGGCCCTCGCTGAACGTGGCGCCCGCGCCGGTGCGCAGGTCGACGCGGTAGATGTCGCCGTCGACACGGGAGCCGAAGTAGGCGAACGGCCGGCCGCCGATGGCGATGCCCTCCGGCTGAAAACCGCTCGGCAGGGTGATTGTGCCCGGTAGTGGGGTGGTTGGCGTCGCCGCGGCGGGCGCGGCGGTTACGGTCACCGCCAGAGCGGTGACACAGACGGCATTCGCAAGGGTACGCCGGAACACGAAACGTCCTTTCCGCTGCGTAATGGGTCATCCGGATTCTTATCGCGTGAGACGACACACACAACTGATTGCACATATAGCGATGTGCGCATACATTGGCGACGACCTGCCGGACGACGGAGGGTAGACGACATGGGAGCCGGCCACGACCACGGGACTCGAGCCCTGCTCAGCAGCGGCGCCGGGCATCGACGGCGCCTCTGGTGGGCGGCGGCGCTGCTGACCGCATTCATGGTCATCGAGGCGGTCGCGGCCGTGCTCACCGGATCACTCGCGCTGCTCTCCGACGCCGGGCACATGTTCACCGACGTGCTGGCGATCGGCATGACACTGGCCGCGATCACGGCGGCCCACCGCGCCGGCACCGAGTCCGGCCGCACCTACGGGCTCTACCGGCTGGAGGTGCTGGCCGCGCTCGCCAACGCGGCGCTGCTCACCGCGGTCGCCGGGTTCGTCCTGGTGCAGGCGGTGCGACGGTTCACCGACCCGCCGCACGTGCCGGCCGGCTGGATGCTGCTGGTCGCGGTCGGCGGCCTGGCGGCCAACCTGGTGGCCTTCGCGCTGCTGCGCTCGGGGGCGAAGGAGAACATCGGCGTCCGCGGGGCCTACCTGGAGGTGATCGGCGACCTGCTCGGGTCGGCCGGCGTCATCCTGGCGGCGCTGATCATCTGGGGTACGGGATGGGCGTACGCGGACCCGATCGTCGCCGTCCTGGTGGCCCTGATGATTTTGCCCCGCACCTTCGCGCTCGGCCGGTCCGCCATCCGGATCCTGGTCCAGGCCGCCCCCGAGCACCTGGACGTCGCGGCGGTCCGGGACCGGCTGGCCGCCGTGCCCGGGGTCTGCGACGTGCACGACCTCCACGTCTGGACGCTGACCGAGGGCATGGACGTGGCGTCCGCCCATCTGAGCCTGGACTCGGCCGCCGAGTTGGGGTCGGTGCTCAGCGTGGCCCGTGAGGCGTTGCACGAAGAGTTCCACATCGACCACGCCACCCTTCAGGTGGAACCGGCCGGCGCGGGCCGCCACTGCACGCCGATCAGCTGGTGAGGCGATCGACCGGGTGATGGCGATCACGCTTGACCCCGGGGGACGATCGGCGCATGGCGTGCGGTTCCGGGCTTGAGCGCACCACCTCTCATGACATAAACGCGATCTGTACTTTTTGCGATCCGCCACGCCGGATGCGCGAAAAAGTAAGAATGCGAGACATGAGTGACGGGCGGGTCATGGTGTTCGCACCGGCCCCACAACTGACGGTGACCATCGAGCAACACCACGACGAACCGGAACTGCACGTCCATCCGGGCGGCCAGGGCATCTGGCAAACCCGGATGATCACGGTGCTCGGCGCTCAGGTGACGCTCTGCACGGCGGCCGGCGGTGAAGTGGGCCGGGTGCTGAGCCCGTTGCTCGGCGAATTGCCCGGGGTGACGCTGCGCCTGGTCAACCGCGAACACGGCAGCGGGTGGTACGTGCACGACCGCCGCGGCGGCAGCCGGCAGGAGATAGCCGAGCGCCCCGGCAGCCCGCTCTCCCGGCACGAATTGGACGAGCTCTACAACCTGACCCTCGCCGAGGGCCTGCGCGCCGGCATCGCGATCCTCAGCGGCCCGGCGCACCCCTCGGTGATCAAGGCCGAGGTGTACGGCCGGCTCGCCGCCGATCTGCGCGCGAACGGCTGTCAGGTGATCGCCGACCTGTGCAGCCGCCACCTGTCCGCGGTCCTGGAGGCCGGCATCTCGGTGCTGAAGATCAGCCACGAGGAGCTGATCGCCGACGGGAAGGCGCCGGACGGCAGCACCGGCTCCCTCGTCAAGGCGCTGGTCGAGCTGCACGAGAGCGGCGCCGAGTCGGTCCTGGTCTCCCGGGCCGACATGGGCGCGCTGGCGCTCTTCGACGGCGAGATCTACAACGTGGCGCTGCCCCGGCTCACCCCGGCCGAGCATCGCGGCGCCGGCGACTCGATGACGGCCGGAGTCGCGGCCACCCTGGCCAACGGCGGAAAGATGGACGAGGCCGTCCGGACCGGCGCGGCGGCGGGCGCGCTCAACGTCACCCGGCACGGGCTGGGCACCGGGCACGTCGACGCGGTCCGGGTCCTGACCGAGCGGGTCCGGTTGACCCCGATTGAGAAGGCATCATGACCCCGACACCGGGCAATCAGCATCGGATGCGAATCCTGATAACGAACGACGACGGCATCGAGTCCCCCGGCATCCGCTGGCTGGCGCGCACCTTCGCGCACGCGGGGTACGAGGTCGTGGTGGCCGCTCCGCTGAGCGAGTCGAGCGGCGCCAGCGCCTCGATGACCGCTGTCGTCCAGGACGGGAAGATCGTCTCGGAGCCGCGGGAACTCGCCGGGTGCAAGAACATCCCGACCTTCGGGGTGGCCGCCTCCCCCGCCTACATCGTCCTGCTGGCCTTGCGCGACGCCTTCGGGCCAGCGCCGGACATCGTGCTCTCCGGCATCAACCGGGGGGCGAACGCGGGAGCCGCGGTGGTGCACTCCGGAACCGTCGGCGCCTGCCTGACCGGGGCGCACGCCGGCCTGCACGGGCTCGCCGTCTCACTCGACGTGCTCACCCCGGCCGCCGCCAGCGCCGCCAGCGGGGGCGCCGCCATCGCGGCCCTCAACCACATCGACGACGAACAGCACCACTGGATCAGCGGGGCCGAGCTGGCGGTCCGGCTGCTGCCGTCCCTGCTGCACACGCCGCCCGGGACGGTCTTCAACCTGAACGTCCCCGACCTGCACGTGGACGGGATCCGCGGCCTGCGGCAGGCGACACTGGCACGTTTCGGCCAGGTGCAGATGAGCATCGCCGAGGCCGGCGACGGTTACGTCCGGACGGCGGTGCAGGCCGCCGAGGAGACTCTCGACCCCGGCACCGACCTGGCCGCCCTCGCCGAGAACTTCGCCGTCGTCACGCCGATCCGGGCACCGCACGAGGACGTCTCCGTGCGGATCAACGTCGACGCGGTGCACGTACAGTCCCCGGCCTACTGACACTGGGCCGAGCCGGCACTGGCCAGGCCGCCACCGGGCCGGGCCGGCGGGTCAGGCGGTGACCGTCTCGTCGAACGGCTGCGGGTTGCCGAAGAGGCCGAGCAGCCCGGTGACCCAGAGCTGCCGGTGCGCGAACCGGCTGGGCCGGGTCACGACCAGCTTGACCCCGCTCACGCCGGCCAGCTGGAACGCCGCGACGAGGGCGCTGATGCCGACCGAGTCGATGAAGGTCACGTGGCGCATGTTGAGTTCGATCCGGATGGGCGAGCCGGCGGACAGCTGAGCTGCCACGGCCTCGCGGATCTCGTACGCGTTCTCGACATCGATCTCGCCTCGCGGAGAAACCTCCACCGCACCGTCGGCCAGCGTCGACGTCGTTATCGACAGCGTCACGTCTTCCCTCCACCCACCCGGCAGATCCGGGCGTTTGTTCCTCTATACGCAGGCAGCCACGCCACCGCCCCCGGTCGGGGCGGCGAGGGTTACCCCCGAAAGGTTCGGTGAAACTGCCTGAAAGGTTAGGCCCCGAACCTGTTAGACATCTGAGTGGCTCGTGTGAACCCGGTCAACAGTACTGCGGCCCGTCAAATCGTTTTCGAACTGTGATGGCGCCTCAACCTGACGTTTGCGCCGAACCACGGGCGGGAAGATAGCTGATGACCATGTGCTGGAGGTGACGGACGATGTTCGACAAGAAGAACCGGGCCGAGAGAACCGCCGACGAGGCGTGGGAGCACCTCTCCAGCGCCTGGTCCTCAGCCGGCGAGAGCGCGGGGAGGGCAGCCGGCAAGGCCGGGCGGAAGAGCCGGAAACTGGCCACCGTCGCGGGCGACCGGGTGACTTCGGTCACCGACGAGGCTCTCGCGCGCGCCACGGCGGCCGCCGACGCGCTTGCCGGGCGGCGCCCCGCCCGGCCCTGGGGCCTGATCCTCGCCATCGGCCTGGCCGGTGTCGCGGCGGGCTGGGCCGCGGCGAGCGCGGCACGGGCGGCGATCGAGCGACAGGCGGAGGACGAGGAGATCGAACTGGCCGAGACGGCGGTGGTGGTCACCCCGACGTACGACGACCATTGATCCTGGCGGGCCGTTTGCGCTGGCCATTGCTGGACTCCCATGACGTGCCCAGGCTCTGTACAGTTGAGCGGCATTCGGCTTGCACTCCTACAGATCCTCGATCCCCGCACAGATAAGGTCCGCTGGTGCTCAGTGCAGGAAACATCCTGGACAACCGCTACCGGTTGGACGACCGCGTCGCCACCGGGGGCATGGGTGATGTCTGGCGCGGCACCGATGTGGTGCTCGGCCGCACCGTCGCCGTGAAGGTCCTCCGGACGGCGATGCTGGAGGACCCGGAGTTCGCTGCCCGGTTCTACGGCGAGGCCCGGATGATGGCCGCGTTTCGCCACCCCGGCGTGGTCGAGGTCTACGACTACGCGAGCGACGGCGACTACGAGGGCCCGGAGAAGGTCGCCTATCTGGTGATGGCGTTCGTGGAGGGCGACCCGCTCTCCAGCCGCGTCAAGGAGGGCCCGATCGCCGTCGCGGAGACGATGTCGATCGTCGCGCAGGCCGCCGACGCGCTGCACGCCGCCCACGAGAACGGGATCGTCCACCGCGACGTCAAGCCCGGCAACCTGATCGTGAAACCGACCGGCGCGGTGATCCTGGTCGACTTCGGGGTGGCCCGGTCCAACGCCATGACCAGCGTCACAGGGCTGAACGCGATCGTCGGCACCGCGCTCTACATGGCTCCGGAACAGGTCGCCAAGGGCAACCTGACGCCCGCCACCGACATCTACGCGCTGGGCGCGGTGGCGTACCACTGCATCGCGGGCCGGCCGCCCTTCGACGGTGACAACGCGCTCCAGGTGGCGCTGCGCCATCTGGAGGACGATCCCGACCCGCTGCCCGACCACGTGCCGTTCGAGGTCCGCGAGCTGATCGCCAGGGCCATGGCGAAACAGCCGGCCGACCGCTTCCAGAGCGCCGCCGAGTTCGCCGAGGCCGCCTTCGCCGCGGCCGGCCCGATCGACTGGAAACGGCTCACCGGCACCTCGATGAACGCCCCGGTCAGCCCGGCTCGTGTCGGCACCGGGGCACACCCCGCGGCTCGTTACCCCAGCGGGGCGTACCCCACCGGCAACGTCCCCACCGGCAAGTTCTCCACCGGCAACTTCCCGGCCGGCAACTTTGCCGGCGGCCAGGCGCCGACCGCGCCGATCAGCCCGGCGGCGCCGCGTCCCGTGCCGATGCAGCGCAGCATCCCGGCCCCGATCGCGGTCCCCTCGCGCCGGCAGCAGCCGGCGCAGCAGCGCTTCCTGATGTTCGTGATCCTGGGTCTCTTCGTGCTGGCCGGCGGCCTCGGCGTGGCCTTCGCGCTGACCAATGCCAACGAGACCCAGTCCGGCAACACCCCGCGTAAGGAGGCGCCCAAGCAAGCGCCGGTGCCGGTCGAGTCCGTGGAGCCCACCGACGAGGCCCTGCCGGCCGAGTCACAGGCGGTCACGACGAAGCCGCAGACCAGCAAGCCGCGCACCGCACCGGCGAGCAGCTCCCCCAAGCCGACGACGCCGTCGCCCAGCGCCTCCTCGGCCTCCCCGAGCCCGTCGACGCCCTCACCGAGTCCGAGCAAGACGACGGAGAGTCCCAGCCCGACGACCCCGGAGATCCCGCCGTCCCTGCCGGTCGGCGCCCCGAACCTCGGCCTCCCTGACCTCGGCACCTGAAAAACAACTAATCCTCAACTCGGGCAGGCCACGGCCGATGCTTCCGGCGGCACGGAGAACCAGCCGGGCCGATACGGGAAGAGGGTCGCACCACGATGACAGTCCAGACTCCGCAGGAGCCGGGGCACTACCCGAGCGCACCACCCTGGGCCACCCCGCCGGAGCCCGCGTGGGAGCCGGCGCCGCCGCACACCGCCGCGCTGTTCGGTGGGTCGGTGCCGCCCTACGACTCCCCGGACTACAAGCACGGTCAGCTCCTGGTGCCGTTCCCCGGCGAGGTGCAGGCCGGGCACCGGCCGGACGCGCCGTCCTGGTGGCCGGTGGTGCTGTGGACGTTGATGTTCAGCGCGCTCGGGGTGCTCTCGGCGTTGCGGCGCTCGGCGCAGGCCCACCGGTTCGGCCGCGCCCGCCGCCCGTACTGGATCGCGTTCGGCGCGACCCTGCTGGCCGGCGCCGCCTTCTGGTCGGCGCTGACCTTCGGCGCGGCGATCCCGCTGTACCGGTACCACGAGGAGAGCGGCATCACGGCGCGGCTGCAGACCGCCCTGGTCTCGGACGCGCGGATCACCAAGCGGTTCGGTACGGTGTCCGCCGTCGAGTGCACGCCCGAGGGCGATCGCACAGCCGAGGGGCTGCGCACCTATCTGTGCACCGTCCAGCTGTCCACCGGCAAGGCCAACGGGCTCTACGTCGAGGCCGGCACCGAGGGCGACTGGCAGGAGAAGGAGTGAGCGGGCCGGATCACCGGCCCGCCCACCACGGGCTCAGAAGGTGACCGGCACACCTTCGCGGACGAGCCGCCAGTTCGTCACGAAGAACTCGGCCGGGTCGATCCGGCCCTTGGCCTGCGCCCAGTCGATCAGGAGCTGGCGGATCTCCTGCTGCGCGTTGTAGACCTGGGTCTTCACGATGCCCGGGAAACTGCCGCCGCCGGAGCGCCGGTAGTTGTTGACGGCGACCACGAACCGCGCGCCGGCGTCGACGTCCGCCCCGCCGATCTGCAAGCGGGTGATCCGGCTGCCGACCGGCTTGCTGATGTCGATGTCGTAGTCGACGCCGGAGAACACGTCGTAGTTGTAGTCCGGCACCGCCGGGTCGCTGATCGTCGCCGGGTCGACCGGGGTGCCCGGCGCGTGGGTGACGAAGTACTTCGCCGAGTGCTCCAGGTACGCCTTCACCTCGGCGCCGGTCAGCACGACCGCTTCCAGGGTGTTGTCGAAGATGTAGAGCCCGGCGACATCCTTGATCTTCACGTCACCCTGCGGGAACACCGCGGTCCGGCTGAACGGTGCCGCGATCGACAGGACCGGCAGGCCGGCGTACGAGGTGCCGGCCAGCGCCGCCGTGACGGTGTCGGTCTGCACCTTGTTGATGTAGTCGAGGATCGCGGTGTCCTCGTACCGGCTGGTCGCGGCGGACAGCTCCACCGTGGAGGCGGCCACCACCTGGTTGACGTACGCCACGGTCTTCTCGTGCTGTTTCCTGACCACCGCGAGGACCTTGGGGTCGGCCTCGACCGTGTTGGTGTTCAGCGAGGTCGCGGCCTTGGTGGTGATCTTCCACTGGCCCTTGACGCGGGTGATGTCGAAGTCCATCTTGGTGAGCCGCTGGCCCCACTTCGACGGCTCGGAGAGCAGCACCTGCTCGCCGGTCTTCAGGTTGGTGACGAACCGCTGCGGCACCTCGCGGTGCGCGTGCCCGAAGAGGATCGCGTCGATGCCGGGCACCTGCTCGGCGATCAGCGCGGTCGGGTTCTCGTTCGGCAGCTCGGGGCCGTAGCTGGAGGTGCCGCTGTCACCGCCGTGCGCGGAGATCAGCACGATGTCCGCGCCACGGGCCCGCATGATCGGCACCCACTTCGCCGCCGCGGCGATCATGTCGGTGAACTGGATCCTGCCCTCGACGTTCGCCTTGTCCCAGATCGCCGATCCCGGGTTGGTGAGACCCAGGATGCCGACGCGCAGCGTCGGCGCGTGCCGGCCCAGCGAGACCTTCTTGATGACGTACGGGGTGAACGCCGGCCGGCCGGTCTTGACGCTGATCGCGTTCGCCGCCAGGGCCGGGAAGCCGAGCTGACGGATCCACAGGTTCAGCAGCGGCAGACCGTAGTTGAACTCGTGGTTGCCGAGCGTGACGGCGTCGTAGTTCAGCACGTTCATGGCCCGGGCCATCGGGTGCTTCTCGCCGGTCGCGGTGATCGGCTCCTGCTTGGCGTAGTACGTCGCCAGCGGGGTGCCCTGGATCGTGTCGCCCGCGTCCAGCACCAGCACCGGGCCGGTCGCCTCGGCGCGCAGCTTGTTCACCAGCGCGGCCAGCTTGGCCACGCCGATGTCGTTGTGGGCGCTGTCGTCGTACTCCGTGTCCTTGTAGTAGTCCCAGTTGTAGACGTTGCCGTGCGTGTCCGACGTGCCCAGGACGGTCAGGCGGTAGGTGGTCGTCCCGCCGCCGGGGTGGCCGGCCTGCGCCGCTTCGGAGACGACGAGCGGCGCGGCGACGCCGGCCGCGGACGCGGCCAGGACGCTCCGCCGGGATACGCCGGGGGAAAGGGTCATTACGGACCTCTCAGCATCAGATCAGGGGGGGGCCTCGTGGGGCTGGAACCAGCACCTTAACGGTCGATAACCGGATCGGTCGATCAACCGAATGTCACGCGGTGATCAAATCTCGTCGAGGGCTTCGATACCCAGCAGCGACATTCCGGTGTGGAGGGTGCGTGCGGTGAGGTCGGCCAGCCCGAGCCGGCTCGCCCGCACCTCGCTCCCGGCCCGCAGCACCGGGCACCGCTCGTAGAACGCCGAGAACGCCACGGCCAGGTCGTGCAGGTAGCCGGCGAGCCGGTGCGGTTGCGCCAGACCGGCGGCGGCCCGCACCGCGGGCTCGAACCCGAGCAGCGCGAACGCGAGGGCCCGCTCGGCCGGCTCGGTCACCGTCACCGGGCCCGGTCCGCTCCCGGCCCTGCGGAACAACGACCGGATCCGGGCGTACGCGTACTGCAGGTACGGCCCGGTGTTGCCGGTGCTGGCCAGCATCCGGTCCCAGTCGAAGACGTAGTCGCCCCGCCGGTCGCCAGAGAGATCCGCGTACTTGATCGCGCCGATCCCGATGGCCGGCGCCGAGGCCCGCGCGACCGCCTCGTCCAGGAGCCCGGCCAGCCTGATCGTGCCGCCGGCCCGGGTCTTCAGCATCTTGCCGTCGGCGCCCAGGATCGACCCGAACCCGATGTGCTCGGCGGTCACCTCGTCCGGCAGCCAGCCCGCCTCCCGCGCCACCGCGAAGACCATCTGGAAATGGATCCGCTGCGGGGCGCCGACCACATAGAACAGCCGGTCCGCGCCCAGTTTCCCGACCCGGTGCCGCAGGGCCGCCAGGTCGGTCGCGGCATAGCCGAAACCGCCGTCGGCCTTCCGCACGATCAACGGCAGCGGGGCGCCGTCCCGGCCGGTGAAGCCGGCCGGGAAGACGCAGAGGGCGCCGTCGCTCTCGGCCAGCAGACCCTTCTCCCCCAACCCGGTCACGATGCCGGCGAGATCGTCCTGGTACCGGCTCTCACCAGCGAAGTCGTCGGGGCCGAGGGTGACCCCGAGCCGGGCGTAGGAGTCCAGGAGGTACCGCTGGGACTGGGCGACCAGTTTCCGCCACAACTGTTGGGAGAGCGGGTCGCCGGATTGCAGCGCCACCACCCGCAGCCGGGCCCTGGTCCGGAAGCCGTCGTCGGTGTCGAACTTGGCGCGGGCCGCCTGGTAGAACGTGGTCAGGTCACCGATCGAATGGTCGCCCCCGCCGTCGCCGCCGAGGTCGATCAGATGCTCGACCAGCATGCCGAACGGGGTGCCCCAGTCGCCCAGGTGGTTCACCCGGATCACGTCGTGCCCGAGCCACTCCAGCGTCCGGGCCAGCGCGTCGCCGATGATGGTGGACCGCAGATGGCCGACGTGCATCTCCTTGGCCGCGTTCGGCGAGGAGTAGTCGACCACGATCCGCTCCGGCTCGGCGGCCGGCGCCACGCCCAGCCGCGCGTCCGCGGCGGCGGCCCGCAGCGCCCGGCCGATCAGGTCATCGGTGACGGTCAGGTTGAGGAATCCCGGACCGGAGACGGCGACCTCGGCGATGCCGGTCAGGTCGGCTTTCGCGGCCACGTCGGCGGCGATCTCCCGGGGTGGCCGGCCGAGTTCCCGGGCCAGGGCCAGGGCGGCGCCGGACTGGAAGTCGGCGTGCGGGGAGGCCCGGACTGCCGGATCCACGGGGTGGCCGGCGACCGCTTCCAGGGCGGGCTCGAGCCGGTCGTGCAGAAGTGATTCGAGATTCATGGTCGACCCCATCGACGAGAAGACGGAGCGGGTCGGACCGGTCGCTGCTTCAGCTCCGGCGGGTGTCGACCCGCCGGGAGGAAAGCAGAGCTTCAGCGGCGGCCCTCGGGACGCCGACGTCGCACGCTGAAGCAAGACATGCCGGGGACTATAGCTGATCCTGGTGAGCGATCCGGGTCATCTGCGGCCACAGCACAGCCAGGAAGACGGCCGAGGCGCCGAACGCGGCCCAGAACGGCGCGGCGACCCCGTAGTGCTTGGCCAGCAGGCCACCGATCGCCGATCCGACCACCAGACCGCCGTAGACGCAGATGGCGTTGACCGAGCCCACCCGGCCCTGCAGATGGGTGGGCACGGCCCGCTGCCGGACCGTGGTGGAGGTGGTGCCCCAGATGAAGGCGTGCGCCCCGAAGAGGAAGAACACCGGCAGCGCCACGAACGGCGACCTGGTCGCGGCCAGGAACAGGTGGGTCAGGGTCTCGATGATCAGGCCGATCCGCATCAGGTTGCCGAGGCTGATCCGCGCGGTGAGCCAGCCGTACGAGGCGGTGCCGAC
Source organism: Actinoplanes sandaracinus (assembly GCF_030009775.1). Lineage (GTDB taxonomy): Bacteria > Actinomycetota > Actinomycetes > Mycobacteriales > Micromonosporaceae > Actinoplanes > Actinoplanes sandaracinus. The sequence continues at coordinate 263,701 of NZ_JASCTH010000003.1, forward strand.
CAGACCGCCGACCGCGGAGACCGTGGTGATCAGACCGAACCCGAACGCACCGAGGCCGAGCCGGTCGCTCGCGTAGAGCACCAGCACCGACCAGGCCGCGCCGAAGGCCAGGTTGAAGATGAGGATGGTCAGGCAGAGCGTGCGGACCGGCGGGTGGTGCAGCACCCAGCGGACACCCTCGACGACCTCACGGCGCACGTCCGGCTTCCCGGTCCGGCCGTGCGGCGGCAGCTTCACCCGGCCGATCAGCAGCAGGCCGGCGCCGACCAGCAGCAGCTCCGACAGGAACGGCCAGACCCGGCCGGCGGTGAAGAGCGCCGCGCCCAGCGACGGGCCGGCCAACTGGTTCAGCGTGATGAAGCCGGTCTGCAGGCGGGCGTTCGCCAGCGCCAGGTCGTCGCGGTGCACCAGCATCGGGGTGAGGGTCCCGCTGGTGTTGTCGGCGAACACCTCGGCCGTGCTGATCAGTCCGAGCCCGAGCAGGGCCGCCTCGACCGGCAGCCGGCCGGCGGCCAGCGCGCCGATCATCGCGAGCAGCACCACGGCACGGAACGCGTTGGCGAGGATCAGGATCAGCCGGCGGTCGTGCCGGTCCGAGAGGACGCCGGCCCAGAGACCGCAGACCAGCGGCGGCGCCCACGCCATCAGCGCGGCCAGGGAGATCAGGAACGGGTCCGAGGTGAGCGAGGCCACCAGCAGCGGGCCGGCCGCGGCGGCGATGCCGTCACCGAGGTTGGTCGTCCAGGAGGAGGCGAGCAGCCAGCGGAAGCTGGATCCGAGGCGGGCGGGCACGAGCGACTGGCCGAGGGAACTCACAAGAGGTGCACCCTACGCGGGTCCCGGCGCCGGCCGGGTGCCTGGCACCATGTGCCCCATGGCGCAGGATGGCTGGAATCCCGGCGGCCCGGGTGTGCTGCGGCTGCCGTCCGGGCGGCTGGTCCGTGGCCGAGGGCTGCGGGACCCGATGCCGTCGGGGCACCCGCCGAGTTTCGGGGTGTACCTGCTCGGCTCGGCGCCGCCGGAGTTCGGGTGGACGAGCCGCTGGGTGCGGTGGCCGGACTTCTGGCTTCCGGTCGATGCCGCGTACGCCGCCGAGGTCCTGAAGGAGACCCTGCGCCGGGCGGACGGTGAGCGGGCCGAGGTGGCCTGTGGTGGCGGCCGTGGCCGGACCGGGACCGCGCTGGCGTGTCTCGCCGTGCTGGACGGCGTGCCGCCGGGCGAGGCGGTGGCGTTCGTGCGCCGGCACTATCACCGGCGCGCGGTGGAGACTCCCTGGCAGCGCCGGTTCGTGGAGCGGTTCCGCACGTCCTGAGTGGTCACGGGGCGGGTGGGATCTTCTTCTCGGCGTCGGCGCTCAGCTTCCGGACCTCGGCGGCCAGCCTCTTGGACTCCTCGCGGGTGCGCCAGGCCAGCAGCAGGGTGACCCCGCCCAGGACGGTGCCGGTGACGCCGGCGAGCTGGTCGGCGAGGGTCGGCCCGAGGAGGCTCACCGCGAAGACCGGCAGCGCGATGCCGCCCACCACCACCAGGACTCCGGTCCGCAGTTTGGTGCCCGCCAGCTCCACCTCCACGTCCTCCTTGCGGGGCTCCGGCACCGAGTCCGGGGACGGCTCACCGTCGTAGACCCGGGCGATGACGCGGTCGACGATCACTTGGATCAGCAGGATCGCGACGGTCACGAAGAGGGAGACATGCCAGCCCTGCAGGTCCGGAGAACTCATTTCAGGGCCTCCTGGATGTCCCGGACGAAACGCTGGGTGAGCTGTTCACCCCGGTGCAGGTAGGCGTAGGTGTGTTCCTTGAACCGCTGGGAGAAGTCGAGGTAGCCGGGTTTCATCGGCCGGGGCCGGGCCTCCTCGATGGCGTTGCGCACCATGCCCAGATGTGGTTCGGCCTCCTTGAGCTGCTCGTCGAAGTAGGCGTCCCGGCCGGTGGGCGCGAACCCGTACGTCGCCAGCAGTTTCTGCGCCGGGGTGTCGGTGAGGAAACGGATGACCTCTTCGGCCGCCCCGCGGTGTGGGGTGTCGCTGTCGATCGCGAGGCTCTGGCCGCCGAGGACGCCGATCGGGAGCCGGCTCAACCGGATCGCCGCGGTGCCGGGCTCGGCGCGCTCGGCCCGGTCCACTCCCGGGAACCAGACCGGCCAGTTGCGCATGTAGCTGAGGTTCTCCTCCTCGAACGCCTGGATGGTGGCCGCTTCGGTGGTCCGGGTGAGGACCCGGCCCGACCTCAGCGCCTCGGCGAGCGGTTTCAGGGCGCCCTGCCACTGGGTCAGGCTGGTGGACAGGACGCCCTCGGGGTCGAGGATCAGGGGGTCCTGCGCGAGGGCGTGCTCCAGCACGTTGATCACGAACGCCTCGTCGGTCAGCGGGCCGGTGGTGTCGAGTTGCCCGACGAAGCGCTCACGGCTGAGGACGTCGCGGAGTTCCGGTTCGGAGTCGGGGAGGCTCTTGTCGGTGATCCGCCGGAAGAGCATTCCGACGTCGCTGTTGAACGGGACCGCCCAGAGCCGGCCGGAGTCGTCGTCGACCTGGCACACCTTGCGCACCGGGCCGAGCAGGGACAGAGCGTTGCGAGGCTCGATCGGCGTGATCCGGCCGGCGGCGGCGAAGCGCGGGATGTGGATGACATCCAGGTTGTAGATGTCCGCGCCGCCCTCGGTGAACCCGGCGTACTGGTCCTGTGTCGTGCTGTTGACCAACCGCGGCACGATCCGGATGTCCGGGTTCAGGTTGTTCCACAGATTGATCAGAAGGTTCCGGCCGCCGCCGGTCGGCTCGGTGCCGGTCGCGAGGGTCAGCGTGACCGGTTCCCGGCGGGTGAGCAGATATCCGGCGGCTGAGGAGAGCAGCCCCGCGCTCAGCACCCCGACCATGAACGACCGTCGTGAGTAGAGCTCCGCCATGTGATCCACGTTACTCGATGAGGCGCGGAGGAGGGGTGCCCTCCGGGCGCGACCGATCGATCGGTGTCAGGCTGCCGCCGGTGGGCGCCACACCGTGAAGTCCTCGATGTGGAAGTGGCTGGCAACCGTGCGGAAGGCGAACCAGCCGCCGGTGTACGGATCCGCGTCGGTGTAGTCGAAGACCAGCCGCCCGTCGCTGTGGTAGCGGATCCGCCGGCCGTCGACCGAGATCGTGACCCTGGTCGGAACGTTGGCCTCGATCAGCGGCGCGGTGTAGTCGTAGATCAGCGGACGGTTACCCGCCTCTCCCACGTACCTGCGGAACCGGGTGGTGGTGTTCAGGTTCGCGCCCTGGCCGACGTAGTACGTCTGGAGATGGTCGTACTCGGCGAAACCGCCGTTGCGCGTGGTGGCGAAGATGTCACCGGGTGAGCGCACGTCCCGCGCGTTCCAGAACGTGTTGAGGTCGGTCACCTTGTCGTTCGGCCCGCCCTTCGCGACCGGGGTGGCGGTGAACTCGATCTCGTACGGCCCCTCGATCTCCTGCTTGAGCCAGACCGTCGCGCCACCGGGCACGTCGATGTCGAGCACGCCGTCCTTGGCATGCACCGTGCCCCCGCTCTGCAACTCGGCGGCCCATTTGCCGGAATCGGCGACGAAATTGTCGGACGCGATGATCTGCCACGCCCGCTCGGGGGACGTCGCGGTCCTGATCAGCGGCTTGGCCGGCGGCCGGCTGCCGTACCCGAGGTAGAAGCCGGTCAACGTCGACTGCAGGTAGCCGCGGACCGTCCAGCCCAGCCGGTAGGCCGGGTCGTGGGCCAGCGTGTAGAGCTTGACGTTGGTCGGGATGTTGGTGGTGAACAGCCTCAGCGTCGTGTGGTCGGCGGTCTCGGCGAAGTACTCCTCGCGCCAGTCACCGAGGATGTCCCCGTAGAACGGGACGGCGTTGCGCCATGACGAGACGACGCCGGAGGGCCCGAAGATCTTCGCGGTGGTCTGCTTCCTGTGGTTCCACTTCTCGACGTACGTGTCGTCGAGCAGTTCGGAGCCCTTGTCGCCGTCCCACCAGATGCGGAAGTTCACGCTCGGCGTGGTCCTGCTGATCCGGGCGCCGTCGACGCTCCACACACCGGCGGCGGGCAGGTTCGGGTTCGCGGTGGCGGCCCAGAACTCGTAGCCGTCGTGGGTCGGGTCGATGTCGGCGGTGGTGCCGCGCGGCACGTCCCAGAGGGTGGCGTCCCGCGGCACGTCCGGGTGCGAGCCGGTGATCAGGCGCTCGCCGGTCGCCGCGTCGTAGTAGTACCAGGGGAAGCTGGTGAAGACGCCGCCCTCGGTCTGCTGGATGGCGTAGCCCTCGAGGCCCTCTCTCGCCGGGTCGAGGTCGCCGATGTGGAACCGATCGCCATGGACCGAGCCCTCGACGACGTAACGGAACGTGCCGTCGCTGTCGACGACGTAGTTGCCGTCCGCGATGTCGTCCCTGCCGTCCTGGTCGACGTCGATGATCCGCAGCTGGTGGAAACTGGCGCCCTGATCCCTGACGAAGGTCCAGCGCCGGGTCAGGCTCCTGCCGTCGTAGTCCCAGGCGGCGATGAGGACCCGGAAGTCGCCGCGCTTGGCGCCGGTCCGGACGACCTGCTTGGTGATCAGGCTGGGGTGCTCGCCGTCCAGGTAGGCGATGCCGTACTGACCACCGGACGGGCCGTCGGCGGCGAAGTCGCTCGCCACCGGCACCCGCTCACGCTCGGCGCCGCTGCGGCCGTCGATCACCGAGACGAACTGGTCCAGCGGGTTCGCCGTCGCGATCACGGCGCCGTCGGCGAATGTCACGCCGTTGGCGGTCTTCACGAAGACCTCGGCGTAGCCGTCGCTGTCCACGTCGTAGACGGTGACGTTGTCGTCGTTGCGGTAGCCGGCCACCTCGCCGTAGCCGCTGACGGCGGCGAGCGGCGGGTCGTTGGCGGCGTTGCCACCGAGCCGGGCGTACGAGTTGACGCCCAGGTCCACCCGCCACAGGTTCCGGCCGTCGAGGGTGTACGCCTCCAGATAGTTGGGCCGGTCGGGCGCGTACGACAGTCGGGACACGACGATCTCGTAGCGGCCGTCACCGTCCAGGTCGCCGGGCCAGGCGTGGTGCACGTAGTAGTTCGGCGCGTCGAGCAGCGGGATGTCACCGGGTGCGATGGCCGGGCCGCTCGCCGCTCGCTCCCTGTTCCGGACGACTGCCCGGACGGTGTAGAGGCCGGTGCCCGGGGTGGTGTCGGTGAAGCTGGTCGACTCGTCGATCGGCTTCCGGTTGAGCTTCGTCGCGCCCTTGTAGACGTTGAAGGCGACGTTGTCGCCGTACTCGGTGCCGAGCAGGCGCCAGCTCAGGAACGTGCCGCCGTTCTCGGCGGGCACGGCGACCAGGCCGCGGTCCAGCGACTCGACGATGCGTCGGGGGGATGCTCCGGGCTTGTCTCCGGCCTGTGCCGGCGTGGCGAGAAAGCCGGCGGCCAGCGTGATGCCGGCCGCTACGGCGATGACCGCTCTCATCGTCAGTTCTCCATGATCCGGTACGCCGTAGGTCGGCGTCGCCGGAACGTATGGGACGACTGTGTATCGACGTTTGCGGACGTTTAAACCCGATCGATTCTGTGGGATACGTTCGCTCAGGTGAGGGCTTCGTCCGGCTGCGGCAGTGAGACGGGCGCCACCTCGGGTTCGAGAGCCGTGATCAACTCATTGAGCCGGTCCAGCAGGTCCGCCGCCTGCGGGGTCACCAGTTGAAGCGGCCGGGATAGACCACATCGGCCAATTCCTTCTGGCCGTCGGCGTTGGGGTGGAAGTAGTCGAACTGGTTCACCAGCTCGAGATCGAAACGGACCCGGTGGGCGGCGCCGCCGTCGTCGCGGCAGCGGTCTCCGTACGCCCGGCAGGCCTGCCGCAACTCGGAGTTGTACGCGTCGATCCGGTCCCGCACCCGCTCCCGCCGGTCCTGGTCGGCGTCGGCGGTCGACGTCGGGGCGGCCAGCATCGACGGGCAGATCCCGCCCCGGTTCCAGATCTCCACAGCGCGTTCGTCCTCCCGGCCCACCTGCCAGAGCCGGTAGAGGTCGGGGATGCTGACCACCAGCACCCGCGCCTTGGGCAGCCCTTTCTTCAGCCGGGACAGCCCCTTGTCAACCTCTTCACGGAAGGTGTCCACCGGAGTCATGTCCTGCACCCGGCGGGCGCACGCGTCATTGGCGCCGATCAGGATCGTCACGTACTCCGGCTTCAGGCCGACGGCCTGCCGCGCCTGGCCGTCGAGCGCGTCGGCTTCGGCGCCGGGCTCGGCGAGATTGTCGGCGTCGCCCTTGATCTTGTCGTTCCGCTCCAGGATCCGCCGGTAGTGACTCTGGATCGCGGAGTTGGCGCCGGTGGACCAGGAGTTGCGCTCGCAGGCGACGTAGGCGATGCAGGCGCCGAGGCCCGCGGTGATCGAGTCACCGAGAGCGGCCATCGACGCCGGGAGGCCGGCCGCCGGCTTGGTGGGGCTCGGTTTGCCGGAGGGTTTCGGTTCGGCGCCGCCCGCTCTGTCACAGGCCAGTGCGAAGGCGGCGAGCAGGGCCAGTGCGACGGCATGCCAGTGGCGGTTCATGAATCCCCAATCACGGTACGCCTCGCCGATATTACCATCCGTCATTATTTGCGCCCGAACCGCGCCGGTCGAATAGTCGACCCTGATCACCTGAGGTCACCACCGCCACAATTTTTTCGCGGGAGATATCCATCGACGACCGCCATGACCAGGAATGTTGACGACAATCGAAGCAAATATTGATGATCATCGCTTGTTACTTCACAGGAATCTCATTCGCTTTCCGTAGGGTCCAGGCGCACCGCCACCTACGGGAGGAAGACGAACAGTGGTTCGTTACAGAAAGTGGGGTTGGGGCCTCGGCATCGCGACAGCCTCAGCCGTGACCGCCTTCGGGGTCGCCTCATGGCAGGCGAATGCCGCACCGACGGCGCCGAGCGCCACCGCCGAGCCGCCCGGCGGCTCCGGCCAGGCCCGAGTGTCCGATCCGAGCCCGCTCCCGGAAGCCGCCACCGGAAGCGGCAGCGATCCGCTGACCAGCGGCGAACTCGAGAAGGCCCGCACTGTCGCGCTCACCCCGGAACTCGCCTCGGGCGCCGAGGACGTCACCGGCAAGGCCGGGCCCGAGTACCTCTCGGCCGAGATCGATGTCGAGGCCGGCGGCCGGCAGGCCGAGCTGTACTACTACGACTACAAGACCGACAAGCTCATCAAACAGGTCGTCGACCTGACGACGGGCAAACTCGCCCAGTCCTTCTCCGCCGCCGGAATGCAGCCCCCGGCGTCCGAGCAGGAGACCAAGGCGGCACTCGGCCTGTTGGTCGCCGATCCGCTCGGCGCCGGATTCAAGGAGTCGTACCGCAAGGCCACCGGCAAGGAACTCAACGGCACGGACGGGCTCGTCGCGACGGCGCACACCTATACGGCGAAACCCGCCGACCAGGGCGCGAGCCAGTGCGGCAACAGCCGTTGCGTCCAGCTCATCGTGAAAACCGAGAACGGGCAGTTCCTCAGCGTCAGCGAATTCATCATCGACCTGTCCGGGCGCACGGTCGCCCGCCTCAAGTGAGCGAGGGTTCCGGCACCATGACGTACCGAAAGACCGCCGGCGCCGTCGCGCTTCTGACCTCAGCGGCGCTGGGTGTGGCCGTGCCGTCCGCGGCGTCCGCCGCTCCGGCGTCGCCGTGCGGCACACAGGCGATGGTCAAGGAGACTCTGCCGAACGGGACCACGTGGCGACTCTGCTGGCGGATCCACGACAAGGCCGGCCTGATCCTGGATCAGGTCTTCCTCTCCACCAAGCGCAACCCCGAGCCGGTGCAGGTGCTCGACTCGATCCGGCTGGCCCAGCTCCACGTGCCGTACGACACGGGTGACATGGAGTTCGACGACCTCACCGACCTCGGTATGGGCGGCGGCTTCCTGGAGACGCTCACCGGCGACGACTGCAAGGGCGGCTCGGCACGCGTCGGCTCCGACGGCTCCGAGCAGCCGCAGCAGCGCAAGGTGCTCTGCGTCAGCGCCGAGCCCTCCGGCCTGGCCTACCGGGCCCGCGAGGAGGCATGGGACGACAACGGGCCGCAGCCGGGCAAGCTCGACTCGAAGCAGGGGCACGACCTGGTCCTGCGGACGATCAGCAAGCTGGCCTGGTACGAGTACGTGACCGAGTACCGGCTGCACGACGACGGGCAGATCTCGGCCCGTCTCGGCGCCACCGGCGACCTGGCCCCGAGTTCGGAGGCGGACGCCAACCGGGGCTGGCCGATCGGCACGGGTGACAAGTACTACTCGACGATGCACTACCACAACGCCTTCTGGCGGGTGGACTTCAACATCGCCGGCAAGGGCGGCGAGAAGGTCGAGCAGTACGACACCGCGCTGGACGGTCGTGGTGAGGTGACCGCCAAGCTCAAGACCACGCGCACCGCGATCGCCAAGGAGGGCAACTTCTCCAAGGTGAACCAGCGCTGGTGGCGGATGACCAGCCCGAACAGCAAGAACGCCGATGGGCACCAGCGTTCCTACGAGCTGGTCACCGGAGGGGACGACCGTTACGAGGGGCACCCCGAGACGAAACCGGACGTCACCTTCACCCAGAAGAACCCGTGCGAGAAGTACGCGAGCGACAACGCCGTCGACCCGGAATGCCCGGCGAACAGCAAGACCGTCATCGACTTCGCCAAGAACAAGGAGAACCTCAGCGACCCGGTCATGTGGGTCCGGGTCGGCTTCCACCACGTGCCGCGCGACGAGGACCAGAGCCCGATGCCGATGCACTGGCAGGGATTCGACCTGGTGCCGCGTGACTTCACCGCGATGAATCAGTTGACGCCGGACGGCCGTACCGGCCTGAACGGCGATCCTCAGCCCGATCCCGGCCCTTCCGGCGCGCAAGGCTGAACCGGAGCCGGCCCGGTCTTCGGACCGGGCCGGCCTCGCCCCTTCTCACCAGAGAGGCACTGTCAGATGATCCGCCGTCTCGCCGCCGGGCTCAGCCTCGCGGTCACCGGCCTGACCGTGTTCGTTCTGTACGGCCCCGGCGACGCCGGGCCGGCACCGCGACCGGCCGTCGCCGCGTCCGTGGCGGCGCCGACCGGCGCCGACGTTCACTACGCGCAGATGATGGTGGCGCACCACGAGCAGGCGGTCCGGATGAGCCGCACCCTGCTCGCCAAGGGCGCGGTGCCGGAGCGGATTCGGCTGATCGCCGAGTTCATCGCCCAGGACCAGCAACGCGAGATCGATCAGACGAACGCATGGCTGACCGCCTGGGGCCGGCCGACGGTGGCGCCCTCGGCCTCGGCCGGGGAGCACGGCATGCTGACCGAGGCGCAACTGGGTGATCTCGACCGGGCCGACACGCGGACGGCGCCCGCCGTCTTCCTACGTCTCATGATCGAGCACCATCAGGGCGCCATCGTCATGTCCCGGTCGCTTCTCGACGGCGCCGCCGGCAACGCCCACATCCGCAGCCTGGCCAAACACGTCATCAACGAGCAGACCTCCGAGAACGAGGCCATGTCGGCCCTGCTGCCCATGGTCAGCTGACGTCGGACATCGGGCGCAGATGGGCCGGATCCGCCAGAACCTTCTCGATCTGATCGGCGAGGCCCTCGGCCCGGGTGGTGACGGTCGCCTGCCGGGCCACGACGGCGTCGACGTTGGTGGCGTCGATGGCCAGGCCGGGGACGTACAACCAGCCTTTGGGCAGGACCTTGCCGGTCTTGGCGTGCTCGGCCTGCAGCCGGCCGGCGACCGCGCCCTTGACGAAGTTCTCCGGTGACACCAGGAGCAGGTCGCCGGCCTTCACCGCGGCCAGCGACTTGGAGTCGATGTCGAAGCCGCCGGCGATCCAGGTGCCGCCTTTCGCGCGGCGGATCGCGGCCAGGTTCCAGCCGTCGGCGTCGCCGGTGCCGACGAACGCCAGGGCCGACGAGTTGACCTCGACCAGGGTGTTCCACGCCTCCAGGTTCGCCTCGACCTCCTGCTTGGTGTCGAACGGGCCGAACACCGTGACCCCGGGCAGCTTCTCCTTGATCTCGTCCCGGATGCCCTTGGCCCGGCGGTCGAGGACGGTGACGCCGGGTGACGACGTCCCGAGAACGATCTTGCCGGTGGCGTTCGGTGGAAGTTTCTCGATCACCTTCCGGGCAAGCATGCGGCCGAGCTCGTAGGCGTCGTTGCCGATGAACAGCTCGACCCCGGCCGAGGGCAGCACCGGGCTGTCCACCGCGATGACCGGCACGCCGTCGCGGATCGCCTCGGCTATCGGCCCGGTGAAGAGGTCCGGGGAGAGGGTGGAGACCGCGATGCCGTCCGCGGCGGTCGTCAGCATGTCGCGGAACAGGGTGAGCTGCCGCGGCCCGTCGACGATGTTCGGGCCGTCCACGAGATGGGCGACGTCCCCGACCCGGTTCACGCCGGAGAGGAAGCCGAGCGACATCTCCTGGGAGAAGTTGAGCTGCTTGTTCGGCACCACGAAACCCACCGTGTGCGCATCGTCCTCGTCGCTCTTGCGCTCGGTGCAGGCGACCGGGCCGACCATCGACAGAACCAGCAGGACCGCAAAGATCTGATTTTTCATGATCTTCCCATTTTCCGCCCCGATCGAAAGACAGTATGGGCGATCCCCTTCACCCCGGAGGCAGATCGGCCGATCGGGACCCTCGCGGAGTCGAGCACGAACCGTGGCGCGATGGGCCGGACGTTCGGAGAGGGGGGATCGTGGTGTTCGCCAAGGTCGTACGCAGCAAGGCGGTGGCCCGGGCCGCCGTGATCGGGCTCGCCCTCGGCGTCTTCGCTCTGGCGGTGCTCGCCGCGGTCAGCATCACCACCAACGCCCGCACCACCAGCCACATCGAGCACAACTCGCGGATCAGCGACCACTGGTCCCAGATCGACCTGCACATCGGCGTCGAGTCCGAAGCGCTCAACAACTACATCGTGGCCAAGAAGTTCGGCCGCGACCTGCTGGACAGCGCCATGGGCTCGGCCTCCCCCGAACTGGAGTGGCAGGCCGCCAACGGCGACCCGCTCGACGTGGAGAACGCCGTCCTGGTGACGGAGGCCTACAGCGCGTTCACCCAGACCCTGAACGACGTGCGCCGGAGCCCCACCGACCGGGCACGCAGCCAGATCCTGGCCGACCAGGCCGCCCTCGGCGCGTCCATGGTGCGCAAGTCCGCCAACGCCAACGTCACCCGGCACCGGCTGGCGATGGACGCCTACCTGGCCGAGGCCGCCCAGTTCAACCAGAAGCTCAGCCTCGCCGCGACCGTGGTCTGCGGCGCCGACTTCCTGCTGCTCGTGCTCTGCGCGGCGATCCTGCTCACGCACCAGCGGCGGATCGAGGGGCAGGCGGTGGAGAGCCGCTACCGGGCGCTGCACGACGAGCTGACCGGGCTGGCCAACCGGGCCCTGCTCGCCGACGAGATCGAGGACGCCCTATGGGTGGCCGAGCAGGAACGGGAGACGGTCGGCCTGCTGCTGCTCGACCTCAACAAGTTCAAGGAGGTCAACGACACGCTCGGCCACCACGCCGGTGACCTGCTGCTCAAGGAGGTGGCGGCCCGGCTCACCGGCGCGGTCCGCGGCACCGACACGGTGGCCCGGCTGGGCGGGGACGAGTTCGCCGTGCTCATGCCGCACATCTACTCCCCCGAGCACTGTGCGGAGATCGCCCGGCGGCTGCTGGAGGCCCTGGAGGGGGCCGCCGAACTGGACGGCGTCACGGTCGACATCAGCGGCAGTATCGGCGCCGCCGTCTACCCGGTGCACAGCGGGTCCGGCGCCGAACTGCTCCAGCACGCCGACATCGCCATGTACACGGCCAAGCGCAACCGGCTCGGCATCGCCGTCTACGACCCCGAGGCCGACCGCCGCGACTCGCAGGAACTGAGCCTGATCGGCGAACTGCGCCGGGCCATCGACGAGGACGAGCTGGTGCTGCACTACCAGCCGAAGGTGGCGACCAGCAACGGCCGGGTCCGCGGCGTGGAGGCGCTGATCCGCTGGGAGCACCCGGTCCGCGGGCTGCTCCAGCCGGGCGACTTCATCCCGCAGGCCGAGGAGAGCGAGGTCATCGTGCCGCTCACCGACCGGGTGCTGAAGATGGCGCTGGAACAGCACCGGATGTGGCGCGACAGCGGCACGGTGCTGCCGGTCGCGGTCAACGTGCCCACCGTCTGCCTGCTCGACGCGGCGTTCCCGGACCGCGTCGCGGCGGCTCTCTCCGCCTGCGACGTGGCGGCCGGCATGCTCACCCTGGAGATCACCGAAACCTCGATCATCACCGATCCGGTACGGGCGTCGGCCGTCCTGACCCGGCTGCGCGAGACCGGCGTACGGCTGTCGGTGGACGACTTCGGCACCGGGTACTCGTCGATGTCGTACCTGCAGAGCATGCCGCTGCACGAGTTGAAGATCGACCGCAGCTTCGTCCGCACGGTGACCGACTCCCACGGCGGTGCGGCGATCGTCCGGGCGGTGCTGGAACTGGCCCGGGCACTCGACCTGGAGGTGGTGGCCGAGGGCGTGGAGGACGAGGCGACACTGATCCTGCTCGGGGACATGGGCTGCACCAACGCGCAGGGCTACCACATCAGCCGGCCGGTGCGGGCGGCCGATCTGATCACGTGGCTCGGTCAGCCGGCACTGGAGCCGGCGTGAGCGTGCGGTTCCCGTACACATGAAGAATTGATCGTGAAAGCCGGCGGCGAGTCACCCGGGCGGCATGCCGGGGGTTGAACCGGATTCACGGTGGCGGGGTTTTTCTCGGTGAGCGTGTCCAAGCTTTCACCGAGAGGCTGATCTCATGCACAGCGAGCAATGGCCGCCGTATTCGCCGGGGCGCAGCACACCGGGTTACTCTCGGCCGGAATACGTCGAGCCCGAATACGTCCAGCCCGAATACGTCCAGCCGGGATACAGCCGGCCGAATTTCGCCGGGCCGGACCGGAATGATCCGGACGACACGCTCCTCTACCCCCAGCCGGGATATCAGCGGCAGGACCATCGACAGCCGGCGCACCCCCGGTGTCCGGAGCCGGAATATTCCGACCTCGGATATCCGCGGAACGACTATGACCAGGGCTATCACCGGCCCGTCTACTCCGAGGCGGCCATCGCGGTGACCCCGCGGTACTTTCCCCTCGCTTTTCTTCTGCAACTGGTCAAACCGGTTCTGATCGTCGACGGCCAACCGGTGAGGATGAACTGGCGGAATCCGGCCGTGGTGCCGGTGTCGCCCGGGCAGCACCACGTGCACGTCTACACCCCCTATCTGATTCCGCGCCGGATGGGTAAAGCCGATCTTGTGGTCACCGCGCAGCCCGGACAGACCGTGGAACTGGAATACCGGTCGCCGCTGGTGGTGTTCGCCCGGGGCGCCCTGGGCTCGCCTCCGCAGGGATATCCGGGCATGGCCGCCTTCATCATTCTTATGATCATTTCGTTGGTGCTGGTTATCTGCGGCGCCGCGTCGGCCTTCCGGCAGATCGGCGAGACCGCCGCCCGGCAGGCTGCCGGACAGACGACCGGGGAGCCCGCGGCCGGCCGGACCGCCATCCCGAAGCTGCCGCCCCTGTCCACCGACGGACCGGGCCTGCCGACATCCGATCCGGAGCAGGCCAGCCCGACCGAGGCGGCCGGCCGGCCGGCGTTGCGGCCCGGCGTCCCGGCGCGGCGAGTCACCGGCGCCACCTTCGCGGCCGGCGACCGCACCGGCACGAAGGCGTTCGCCGGCTGGCCGTTCGCCTTCCGTACGCCGCAGGGCTGGGACTGCCGCCGCCAGGACGACAAGCGTGTGCCCGACGCCAAGCTGTACGGGTGCAGCGACGCGCAGAGCGCCGGCGGCGAGGGTGTGGTCGTGGTGATGCTGCGGCCCTGCGCGGCGCCGTGCGGGACCGCGCTGATGAACCAGATGCACAGCTTCTGGTTCAGTCCCACCGACGAGATCAGGCGGGCGGGCGCCACCACGAACTTCGCCGAGAACGCCAAGGGCGCGACCACCGGCGGCTACGAGCTCTACATGAGCCACTTCTTCGCCGCGGGCGGCCGCACCGGCACGCCCGATTGGCAGGTGGCCGTGGCCGCGGTCGCGAAGTCGAAGGCGGGGCGCCCGGACGCACAGAAGGTCCTCAATGACATCCTGAGCCAGACGTCATAGCCGAGGCTCCTAACGAAGTCGTCTACAACCGATTCCCGCGCGCCGCCGTCGAACAGGATGAGACAGCGACAAGGAGCGGGATCCATGCCGGAACGATCCGACCGTGACTACCTGGCGTTCGTGCACGCACGGGTCGCCGAGTTGCGGCGCACCGCCCATCTCCTCTGCGGCGATCCCCACCAGGCCGACGACTTCGTGCAGGAGACCCTGACGAAGTTGTACGCGCGCTGGCCACGGCTCGGCCAGGTGGAGAATGTGGACGCCTACGTGCACACCATGCTGGTGCGAGTCTTCCTCGACGACCGGCGGCGGGGCTGGTGGAAGGTCCGGTTGCTGACCGGGCCGCCGGAGCCACCGCCGATCGAGCGCAACCCGGAGGACGGCCCGGTGGTCCGTGCCGCGCTGGCCAAGCTTCCGCCACGGCAGCAGGCGGTGCTGGTGCTGCGGTACCTGTGCGACAAGCCGGTCCGCGAGGTGGCCGACCTGCTGCGGTGCTCCGAGGGCACGGTGAAGAGCCAGACCGCACACGGACTCACCCGGTTGCGCGCCCTGCTCGGCGTCACGGCCCTCCCGCCCGTCGCCGCTGTCTCCCAGGAGCGACGATGAGAGGAGGGGACGAGATGACCGACGAGCACGCGGTCCGACTGCTGCGCCCGTTGCGGGGGGAACCCGAGGAGCCGTCCCGGATCGACGTGCCGCGGGCGATGACGGAGGGCCGCAAGCGCCGGGCACTGCGTCGCTGGTCAGGGGGCGTGGCGCTGATCGCGCTGACGTCGGTCACGGCGGGCGGCGGCACGCTGGCGATGTCCGCCCTCCGTGACGAGGCGCCGCTTCCGGCGCCGACGACGGCCGTGTCGGTGACCCCGAGCGTGGCGGCCGCCGTCCCTGCCGTCCCTGCCGGGCCGTCCGGCTGCGAGGTGGCGCGCCTGCCTACCGACGGGGTGAAGAAGGCCCTGGTCACGGCCGGGGACCCGAGTGGTCGATACCTGGCCGGGCGGGTCTACCAGTCGTCGGTCAGCACGATCATCTGGAAGGACGGCAAGATCTTCGCGCGGCCCCGGATGACCGGCGGCGATCCCAGCTACGAGGACATCAACACGTCCGGCGTGGCGGTCGGGTCGGCGTTCATCGGGGAGCGGCAGCAGGCGTACGTGTTCCGCGACGGCAGGGTGACCGCGCTGGACGGTCAGCGAACCAGGGCGAACGCGATCAACGAGGCCGGTGTCATCGTCGGTGCGATGGGCGAGGTCCTGGAGACGGTGCCGGTCCGGTGGTCGTCGCCCGGCGCCAAGATGGAGAGGCTGCCACTGCCGGCCGGTTACGTCGAAGGCCAGGCCGACGGCATCGCCGAGAACGGCACCGTGGTCGGTTCGATCTCCAAGGGTGGCACCGACGTGCCGACCGCCTACCTGTGGCCGCCCGGCGGCGCCGGCTATGCGATGCCTCTGCCGACGGTCAAGGGCGTGAAGGCGAGCGGCTTCTGGGCGGAGTCGATCAATGACGGCTGGGTGGCCGGCCGGGCGGTCTTCGAGGAGGACGGGAAGAGGGGCTCCCGCCGGTTCGAGTCGCTGCGCTACCGGATCGCCGACCGCACCTACCAGAGCCTGCCCGTCAACAGCTACCCGGCACTCCTGGCCGACAACGGCTGGATCCTCATGGGCCCCCAGGCCGGGCCGGTCGTCATCGCCGGTTCCGGGGTGACCGAACTGCCGCGGTACGCCCGGTTGAAGGAATACGTGATCAGCAGCTTCAGCGCCGACGGGCGGGTGGCCGCCGGATACACCACCGACCTGGACGACGAGGGCGTCGGCAACGAGCCGCTGCTCTGGACCTGCCGATGACAGAAGGGGGCCCGTAGGCCCCCTTCTGTTCCCTCCGCCGGATCCCTCCGTCAGGTCAGGACATCGCCACGTCGTCGAACCAGACGGTGCCGGTGTTGTCGCCCGACTTGAGGTGGAGCTGGACGCTGGCGGCGCCGGCCGGGGCGACCGCCTCGACGACCAGCTTCGTCCAGGTCGTGTTGCCCACGGGCAGCCGGTTCGAGAGGTTCTGGCTGATCCACTTGCCGTTGACGTCGAACCAGCTCAGCGCGATCTCGGTGGTGCCGGTGGCGTTGATGCCACGGGCGTACGCCTCGGCCCGCCACCGGTAGCCGGCCTGTACCGGTGTGATCGGCGCGGTGACCAGCGACGGCAGGCCCGCCGAGGTGCGGGTGGTGCCGGCGAACCGCGCCGAGAGGCTACCGGTGCGGGCCATCCCCGTGGTGATCACCGCGGCGCCGGCGGCGGTGTTGGCCTGCCGCCACGGCGAGGCGGACGCCTCGGCCTCGAAGCCCAGGTTCAGCAGGCTGTTCGGGACGGTTCCGGTCGTCCAGGCGGTGCGGACCACGGTGGAGGCGAACTTCGCGGTGCCGTCGGCACGGTAAAGGCCGAACTTGTACTGGGCCGGCATGGTCGAGACCGACGAGTTGGCGGGGATGGCCCCGGCCGCGAAGTCGTTCAGCGTCCACGGCGACACCGAGCCGACACCGGCCGTGGCCGCGGCACGGAACACCCGGGCCAGGTACGCGCCCTGCTCGCCCTCGCTGACGACCGCGCTGCTGACACCGGTCTCACCGATCACCACCGGGTCCGGGGCGACCGCGGCCTGCGCCTTGCGGATCTCGGCGAGCGCCCGTTCGGACGAGCCGTAGAAGTGGAAGTCGTAGTAGTCCAGCGGGGTGCCCACCAGCGACGACTTGATCCTCGCCATGCCGGCGGCGCCGGTCGCGCCGTCCACCGAGAGCGTCAGCGGCATGTTCGGGGCCGCGGCGCGGACCGCCGGGATGAGCCCCTTGACCCAGGCCACCGCGGCGGCGTCGCCGGGCTGGAACTCGTTCTTCAGCTCGACGGCGATCACCCGCGGGTCGTTCGCGTACGGCCCGATCACCGATTTCGCCCAGTTGATGCTGTTGCTGAGCTCGTTGTAGCCGGACCACCAGTCGAAGAGGGTCACCTTGACGGTGAGCCCGTGCGAGTCCGCGATGCTGATGAACTTGCGCAGCTTCTCGGTGTACTCGGGCTTCGCGGCCGGCCAGCCGAACGCCTGCGGGAAGACGATGACCCGCACGTTGTCGGCGCCCAGAGCGGCCGCCTTCGCGAGGTCCGCCTCGATCCGCGCCACGTCGAACCCGGTCCACATCGCGGACCAGCCGGCGTCCGACGGGTAGTAGTTGATCGACTTGGCGATCCGCACCGCGGCCAGCCGGTCCGCCTTCGTCGCCGATACCGCCATGGCCGAAGTCTCCCCCGTCGCCGCGGCGGGCGCGGCGGCAAGGCCGAGACTCATCAGAACGGTGGAGGAAAGGACGGCGGCGCGGACGCGGAAGCTGCTCATGGGGGTGTGATGCCTCTCGCAGGTTGCTTTTCGGGGGTGACCCTTCATTCGGCGGCGGCGTCGTCCCTTGCAGCTTCTCGCTGATCGCAATGAGGTTGCAAAGTGGTTGTCCCCGGCGTCCGGGCCGGACATCCAACTTGCCAAAGATCCACACTTCACGATTCGATGAGGCCGACCAGACGGCGCGACAGGAAGTACGGGCTGATCGACATGCGGCTACTGGACGGCAGACCGGAACGGCTGGCAACGATCCCGTACCGGGCCGCCGGCCCCGGCGGAGTCGCGCGGAACCTTCAGCTCGCCGTCGAGAGGCTCCGGGTCGACACCCTCCCCGGCGGCTGCACGGCCCTGCTCGCCACCGGCGACCTGCAGGGCATCGCCACCTCCCGGGACACCGGCAAGCCGGCCCTGCTCGGCATCGCCCTCGCCGGCTACCTGGGCCTCTGGGCCGAGAGCGGCCTGTTCCCGGCACCCGGCGACATCGCGGTGCTGCTCACCGGCGATCTCTACTCGGCCCCGGACGCCGATCTCCGCGGCGCCACCGGCGACGTCTCGACGGTGTGGGCGGCCTTCGCCGCGGCCGGCTGCCCGGCAGTCGTCGGCATCGCCGGCAACCACGACGAGTTATCCCCGGCCTGGGCCGACGACCCCGGCCCCGGCGTCGCCCTGCTCGACGGCACCCGGTACCACCACGGCGACCTCACCGTGGCCGGCGTCAGCGGCGTGATCGGCGTTCCGGCAAAACCGTTCCGGCGTACGGAGGAAGCGTTCCTCGCCACGGTCGACGCCCTCACCGACCCGCCGCCGGACGTCCTGCTTCTGCACGAGGGCCCCCGCGGCACCGGCCCCGACCAGCCCGGACGAGCGACGCTGCGGGCCCGCCTGGAGCGCCGTCCCCCACCGCTGACCCTGTGCGGCCACGTCCACTGGGCCCGCCCCATCGCCCCGCTCGGCGCCGGCCACATCCTCAACGTCGACGCCCGCGCGGTCCTGCTCACCACCTGAGCGCCGCGGGCGTCAGGCCGGGCGGTCCGCGGGGTCTCCGGTGAGGCGGCGCCAGAGGAAGTCGAGGGCCAGGGCGGAGACGGTGGCGGCCTGTTCGTTGTCCGCGGCCGCGCCGTGGCCACCCTCCACGTTCTCGTAGTAGGACGCGTCGAACCCGTGTTCTCGCAGCAGGGCCATCATCTTGCGGGCGTGTCCGGGATGGACCCGGTCGTCCCGAGTCGAGGTGATCAACAGGATCGGCGGGTAGGGCCGCCCGGGCCGCACGTTGTGGTACGGCGAGAACTCGCGCAGGTAGGCCCAGTCGGTCTCATCGTCGGGGTCACCGTACTCGGCGATCCACGACCTCCCGGCCAGCAGCTTGGTGTAGCGGCGCATGTCCAGGAGCGGCACCTGGGCGACCACCGCTCCGAACGACTCCGGATAACGGGTCAGCATGACGCCCATCAGCAGCCCGCCGTTGCTGCCGCCCTTGATCCCGAGTCGTCCCGGTGTGGTGATGCCGCGCGCCACCAGGTCGGCGGCGACCGCGGCGAAGTCCTCGTACGCCCGGACCCGGTTCTCCCGCAGCGCGGCCCGGTGCCACGCCGGACCGTACTCGCCGCCACCGCGGATGTTCGCGAGGACGAAGGTGCCGCCGCGGGCGAGCCAGCCACGTCCGATGACGCCGTTGTAGTTCGGGGTCATCGGGATCTCGAACCCGCCGTAGCCGGTGAGGAGCGCCGGGCCGCCGTCGGCTCCACCGGCCACGAAGTACGGCACACGTGTGCCGTCGGCGGAGGTCGCGAAGAACTGCCGCACCGTCATGCCGGTCGCGTCGAAGAACGCGGGCTGCCGTTTGAGGACCTCGACCGCCGCCTCGCCACCGACCGTGCCCAGGCCGAGAGTCGTCGGCCGGAGGAAGCCCTCGGAGGCGATCAGGTACGAGTCGTCGTTGTCCGGGTCGGTGTCGACGATCCGGGTCTGGTCGAACTCGCCGGCGCCGGGCAGCGGCCGCCGGCTCCACCCCCGTGGGCCCGGAGTGAGGACGTGCACCCCGGTCCGGACGTCGGTGATCGTGACGACGAGCAGGTGATGACGCGTCCAGGTGAAGGAACCCAGCGACGTGCGCTCATCGGGTTCGAAGAGAACGGTGAGGTCCCGCCCCCCGGCGAGATACCCGTCGAACCCGGCGGCGAGCAACGCGCCCGCCGGATAGGTCGCGGTCCCGACCGTCCACGGTGACCGGAGCCGAATCAGCAGCCAGTCCCGGTGCACGTCGCACCGGGCGTCGTCGGGAACCTCGATCCGCACGACCTCCCCGGCGGGCGTGAGCAGGTACTCCTCAGCGTGGTAGAAGTCCCGCAGCCGGATGAGCAGATCACGCTCGTAGCCGGCCGACGGGTCGTGGTGCGCCCGGACCAGGACGTCGTCGGCGTGCCCCTCGAAGACCGTCCGCGCCTCGGACAGCGGGGTGCCCCGCCGCCACCGCTTGACGACGCGCGGGTAACCCGAGGACGTCATCGAGCCGGGCCCGAAGTCGGTTCCCACGAAGATGTGATCGGCGTCGATCCAGCTCACGCTGGTCTTCGCCTCGGGCAGGGTGAAACCGTCCTCGACGAAGACCCGCTCACGCAGATCGAACTCGCGGACCACCACGGCGTCGGCGCCGCCCCGGGAGAGCAGAACCAGGCAGCGGTCGTAACCGGGCCGCAGCACCGCCACGTCGCTCCAGGTCCAGTTCTCCCCCTCGGCCTCGTTCAGCGCGTCGACGTCCAGCAGCACGTCCCATTCCGGCTCGTCGCGGCGGTACTGCTCAGCGGTCGTGCGCCGCCACACCCCGCGCGGGTGGTCGGCGTCGGTCCAGAAGTCGTAGTAGAAGCCGTCACCGCGCCACCCGGGGAACGGAATCCGGTCCTTGCTGTCGTAGACCTCCCGGATCGCGTCCCGCACCCGCGCGAAGTCGTCGTCGGCCAGCGCGGCCAGCGTCTCGGTGTTGCGGTCCGCGACCCACCGGGCGGCCTCCGGCGCGTCCAGGTCTTCCAGCCAGAGGTACGAGTCATTCAGCGCATCCGCCACCACGTCGATCACCGCTCGACCTTTCCACCAACGCCTTGGGTTGCCAAGGCTCTCCACCCCGTCGGCCGCCGAGGCCCGCCGCGCTCCCTCGGTTACGGCACGGTGATGGCGACCTTGCCGGCGAAACGGCTCGCGGCGTGGTCGCGGATCGCGTCGGCCGCGTCGGCGAGGGCATACGTCGCTCCGACGGCGGGCACGAGTCGACCCTCATCGATGTAGTCGGTCAGTTCTTCCAGTTCCGCGGTGCGCACGAAGGCGGTCACGCCGCACAGGCGCTGACTCAGGAACGGGGAGATCAGCGGCGCCGCCATCTGCCGCTGGAAACCGCCCATGATGCGGCCTTCGGCGTGGCCGCCGCCGACCAGCACGATGGTCCCGCGGGGTTTCGCGGCCCGGCGCAGCAGGGACAGGGGCCGGCTGCCCGCCAGGTCGAGGATGACGTCGTAGCGTGCGCCGTCCCGGTCGATCTCGTCGCGGGCGTAGTCGATGACCTCGTCGGCGCCCCACGCGCGGACCGTCTCGACCTTCGAGGTGCTGCACACTCCGGTGACGCTCGCCCCGCACGCCTTGGCGAGCTGGACCGCGAACGATCCGACGCCGCCGCCCGCGCCGGTGATCAGCACCCGCTGCCCGGGCCGCACGTGTGCGGCGCGCACGCTCCGCAGCGCGGTGACGCCGGAGACGGGCGTCACCGCCGCCTGGGCGAAGGAGACGCCCGCCGGCTTGGCCGCCAGCTGTGTCTGCCTCGCGCTCGCGAACTCGGCGAACGAGCCGGACCCGCTCGCGCCGTAGACCTCGTCGCCGGGCCGGAACCGGGTGACCCGGGCGCCGACCGCCGACACCACGCCGGCGACGTCCACACCCAGGACGGGCGCCTTGGGCCGTCTGAGCCCGGAGGCGAGACGCACCGCGTACGGCCGGCCGGTCATGAAGATCCAGACACCGGGGTCGACCGCCGCGGCGCGGACCTCGACGAGCACCTCCTCGTCCCCGATCGACGGCCGGTCGACGGTGCCGAGTCGCAGCGCCTCGGCCGGGCCGTACGCGCTTCGAGCGATGGCTCTCAAGGCTTCTCCTCAGCAGGGTCGGGGTACTGGAACACGTCGTCGAGGGGGACGCCGAACACGCGGGCGATGCGGAAGGCCGTCTCCAGGGACGGCGAGTAGCGGCCCTGCTCGATGGCGATGAGGGTTTGCCGGGTCACGCCGACGCGGTCGGCGAGGTCGGCCTGAGTCATCTCGCCGGACGCGAACCGCAGCGCCCGGATGCTGTTGGTGACTCGCGTCGGCTTCACCATTCGGGCAGGCTCCGGCGGTAGACGACGACCTTCGTCACGCCGGTCAGGATCGCCGCGAGGACGAAGCACAGGTAGATCAGGTTGGCGATCCAGAAGTGGTCCCAGTCGGCCATCGCCATGAGCATCGCCCCGACCGCGCCGGCCACCACGAACGACTGGCCGACGTGGTCACCGAGCCGGCCGATCTCCCGGTCGCGGTCGTCGGTCAGCCGGGAGGCGCGCGGGGTGCCGGCCGCCATCCCGACCTCTGCCAGGATCGAGGCGACGATCGCCGCGCCGACCGTCCACAGCAGAGCCGCCGCGTAGGGCACGGTGGCCAGCGGACGCTCGTCCGCCCTGCTCAGAATGAGGGTCAGGTAGGCGGCGTAGCCGAGTGCGGCGACCACCAGCCTGATCCAGGACCGCTTCTCCCAGTGCGTCACGACAGCCTCTCCGACTCGATGTACAAAATCTTTGACATAGCCAAGGTAGCGAATTATTGACTTGGTGTCTAAAAATTTTTACATCGAAGATTGTCGGCGGCACATCACCGGGTGCGACGATCACCCGGCCAGCACGGCGAGCGCAGTCGCCAGGACGACCAGCATCGCCGGGATGACGACGACGTGCCCGGCGAAGAGTGTGGTGGCGTAACCCGGCACGTCGGCACCGAAGTCGTCCACGTCCATCTCGAAGAGCCGACGGCCCCCGGCGCCGTCGGAGGCCTCCTGCCCGACGGTCGCGTAGAGGCGCCGGAAGAGCCGCTCCCGACGCAGGTAGTAGGCGTCCAGACCCCAGAAGATGACGGCCGGCGGGATGGCGAGCAGCGCATAGGCGTGGAGGTCGCCGCGCTGGGCGCCGACGATCGCGAAGATGATCGACACCAGCGTGACGGACCAGCCGCGGATGACGAAGGAGTTCTGCGACAGCCGGCCGATGACGGCCTGGATGTCGGTGAGATACCGCAGCCGCAGATCCTCGTTCGTCGCCATCGAACCCTCTCGTCTAGCCACCGGCCTTGCGCAGTCGCGCGGCCAGTTCCTCGATCTGGTTGTCCAGGTCCGCCTCGCGGTCGGCACGAGCCCCCCGCCGGAGATCCTCGAGCGCGGCCATCTCGGTGCGCACCCGGTGCTCGTCACGGCGCATCGCGACGTCGGCCCGGCCGGCGTCATGCCGTTCGTGCAACGTGGTGGTCTTCTCGTGCAGCCGGTTGCTGATGTCCAGTTGCCGCCCGATCAGCGCGTCGTACGTGGACGGCCGGCTCATCAGCTTGGTCAGCACCGGCAGGCAGTCGATCGTGACCAGGAGCAGCCGCAGCAGCCACGAGCCGATCAGCACGAACAGACTCTGCGAGGTCAGCACGCCGAGCGCCTTGTCCTCGTCGAGGATGCCGATCTGCTCCTGGGTGTCCCGCTTCTCCCGCACCTTCTGCAGGATCTCGGTGTTCAGAGCCTGTGCGTACGCCGTGCTGATCGTCCCGTCCCGCGCGGTCAGCACGTCGATACGGCGGTTGACCTTGATCAGATCGGCCTGGTGCGCGTCCAGTCCGCTGGAGGCGCGGTAGCGGTCGGCCTCCCGGCGGTCGCGGCGGCAGTTCGGCCCCTCACCCCGCCGATTCGACAGCCCGGGACCGGGGTCGCCGTTGCACTCGGCGCGGGCCAGGTCCTCACGCTTGGTCAGCTCTGTGTTGATCTTCCCGATCAGGGTCTGCAATTTGGCGCGTTCGGTGTCGGCGAGCGCAAGCTCGTTGCGTACGCCGGCCGGGCTGTCGGCGACATTGAGCTGGAAGTCTCCGCAACCCTCCGGGATCACCGCGCCCAGAGCGACCGGGTTGCATTGTTTCAATCTGCTCTCGTAGTCGTCGATCTCGCTCTTGCGCTGCGCGTTGATCTCGGTGTGAATGGCCGGGCCGAACACCTTGAGCAAGAGCGGCTCGGCGATCACCGCGCCCATCAGGACGGAGATGAACAGGCGCGGCAGGAAGATCCGCAACCGCGCCATGCCCAGTACGCCGTGGGTGCTGGCCACCAGCCAGCCGTCGAAGCTCAGGATCAGATAGCCCCAGATCAGCGCCACCGGCGCGATCAGCCACACCGGCATGTCGACGCTGCCGAGCAGCACGCTCATCGACAGCGCCGCCATCAGCGCGGTGTTGAGGACGATCGCGCCGAGCCGTGCGTAGCGGTGCCGCTCCTGCGGGACCCAGTCGAGCACGCGCTCGTCGACTCCGGCGATCCGCCGTAGCTGCCGGCCCAGTCCGTGCTGTGCCCCGGCCGGCAGCAGCGGATCCCTGCGGTCGTCGCCGCCGGGGCTCGCGCCGCTGTGGGGCCGGGTGATGACGGACTCAGACATCTTCCTCACGCAGCCCCTGATCATCGTCGTGAGCGTCGTCATCGTCGCCCTCGGTCGCCACTGACGCCCGGGTGGTCAGCGACGGTTTCTCCGCGCTGTCGACCTCGGGCACGGGCACGTTCATGAACTCGGCGAGCATCCGCTCGCTCTGCATGTCGGAGTTGTTGAACTGCCCGTTCGCCGCCAGGATCTTCAGCAGCGAGTACTGCTGTTCCCGGCTCTCCTGGTCGGCGAGCCGGTCCGCCTGCTCCCTCCTGATCCGGTCATCGCGGTCGCGCTGCTCCTGCAGCAACCGGTCGGCACGGTCGTCGCGGGCCTTCTCGACCCGCTCGGTGCGGTTCTGTTCGGCCTGCCTCATCCGCTCGGTGTGCTCGCGCTCCTTGCGCCGCTCCTCCCGGCCACGCGCGGCCTGGTCGTCCGCGCGCTTGTCCGCTTCGATGCGCAGCACGTGCTCCCGCTCGAACTGGGCCTGCTCGATCTGCGCAAGCCGGTCCTGGTCGTCGAGCTGGCGCAGCTTGTCGGAGAGCTCGGGCGCCTCGATCCGCCCGGCCGCGAAGGCCGCGATGAGCGCCCGCCGCGGATCCTGCCCGATCATTTCCATGTCCTGCGCGAACTCGCTGCGCGCGAACGCCGACCGGTTTCCGGCCAGGATCTGCTGGTGCGCCGCGGACGCCGCTTCCTGGTCGCGGTCGTGCTGATGCTGGAGGCCGTCGATCTCCCGGGCGTGATGCCGCGTCAGGGAGTCGAGGTCGTGCCCGTGCACGGTGTCGGCGAACTCCTCCCGCCGGCTGGTGTTCCGCTTACGGGTATGGACCGACTCGTCGTGGTCCAGCTGGGTGTTCGCCAGGTCGTGGTCGTTGAACTGACGGCCGGTCGCGAGCCGGTGCTGGTGCTTGAGCTCCAGTTCGGCCAGCTTCACCTCGTAGTCGCGGTCCCGGTGGGTGGTCGCGAACTTCGCCACCACGTCCGGATTGGACATCTCCACGCTGGCGACGGTCACCTCCATCCCCGAGACCGTCGGCGGACGAATCGTCAGGTACGCCTTGACCTGCGCGCTCACCACCGGGCGCACCTTGTTGACCTCGGACAACGGGAATCCGAGGCCCAGCTCGAAGATCTTGTTGTGCGCCTTGAGGTGGCTCCACAACGCCTGCTGCGCGTCGACTCCGTCGCGCACCACGGCGATCGGGTCGATCACCGTGCAGGTGAACGTCACGAACACCTCGAACGCCGCCGCGTCCTGCGACGGGATCTCCAGTCGCACCACCACGGGCGCGTTGCGCCGCATGTCGACCATGCTGACGTGCGTCGCCTGCACCACGCGTTCGTCCGAGCCGCCGTACCGGTCGCTGTCCTGGATGTAGTTGCCGGCGACCCGGTAGACCAGCACATGGTGCGCGTCCGGTTTCAGCATGTCGGCGCTGCCCCGCTCGGCCTTGCTGAACCAGCGGCGCTTCTCGGCCTTCTCCAGGCGCCGCCGAACGGTTATCGGGTATGTGACGGTGCTCATGCTGCTCCTTCAGGCAGAACGCGGGAGACGGCGTCGATACAGGCCAGCAGCACATCGGCGGAAAGATCACGCCGCCCGCGGTTGAGTTGCTGATTGACATGGTTGAAGTCGCGTTTGAAGAGGTCACGCTCATGCCACGGCAGCGCGTTCGCCAGCGCCTCGCCGATCGACCGGGCGTCCTCGCGAGGGGTTTCGCTCAGGTCACGCAGGGCGCGGAGGCTGGCCCGCAGCGCCTTGATCGCCTCCCGCCGGAGCGGGCGGAAGCAGAGCAGAGCGGCCCACAGGCGGGCGATCATGTCCAGGCGGTCCGGCTGCTCCTTGCGATGGCGGACCAGGTACCTGATCACCGCGGGCTGCCCGGTCTCGAAGCTTCGGACACTGAGCACGCCCAGGGTCGCCGACATCACCAGCTCCTGGAAGCGGAGTTGCTCCTCGGCCCGCATGCGGCTCGTCCCCTCCTTCAGGCCGAACTTGCGCATCTTGGGCGCCAGCAGCGCGGGCACGGCCTTGGCGTCGTTCTCCGGGTCGTCGGTGAGGTCGGCGAACAGCTGCGCCATGGCCCGGCACGCGGTGGCCTGGAGGTCGGGATTGCGGGCCACCAGATGCCGCCACAGCTGGTTGACCGCCTCCACCGGGAACGCCCCACCGAGGTTGCCGCTGAACGCGATGACCGCGCTCCAGCGCTGGTCGAGGCCACGCTCGGGGGCGGCCCAGCCGGCCGCGATCTGCAACGCCACCGGGGCCAGCTCGCCCAGGCACATGTACCAGAGCGTGTAGATCGCGGTGAACTGCCCGTTCAACCCGATCGCGCCCCGCGACCACGGCTGCAGGTAGGACTCGTTGACCTCCTCGAACGCCGAACAGGCGAGCGCGGCCAGCCCGTTCGCCACCGGAAGGCTGTCGGCGTCGAACACCATCTCGTCCAGCCACTCGGACACGCCGTCCCAGAACGCGTTGTCCTGCGTGCGCCACAGCTCGGCCAGCACGCAACGGCAGTACTCGTCGTCCTTGAAGACCACGATGCTCGCCGTGCCGACCGCGGCCTGCACCGACTTCACATCGATCAGGTTCACCCGGCGGCCCCGCGTGGCGAGCGGCCGGTCGGCCGGCTTGGCCAGCATCTTCTTGTACTTGCCGGGGAGCCTTTTGGTCATCGACGCCACGAGCCGTTCCACGGCGTTGTCGAAGCTCCGGACGTCCACTCGCTGGGTGAAGCAGAGCGCGGCGACCTCCAGGATCTGCCGATCGTCCGGCTCCTCGGCGAACCAGGCGCGCACCTCGTGGACAGCGTTGTCCCGCAGCGAGGCGAGCGCATCGGCCGGGTCCCGGCCGTCCGCGATCTGCCCGGCGACGCGCGCGAGCCCGGCGAGGCTGACCTCGCCCGGCAGGTCACCGGCGAACTCGCCGACCGTGCGCCGCGCCTCCTCCGCACTGACGTCCCGACCCGTGAGCTGGGCGGCCAGCACTTCGTCGGCCGACGGACGGGCCCACTCGACGCGCGACACCCCGCGCACCCCCGATCCGGTGGTGACCACCAGGTACGCGCCGGCCTCGTGCACCTGATCGCGCACGCTGCTCCAGCTGACCTCGGCGACCGCGTCGTTGCGCTCGCCGAAGCGGTCGACGATGAGGTAGCCGCAGCCCTCGTCGTAGTCGCGTTCGGCCAGATGGCGAAGCGACAGATTGGGCGCGAGCAGGACCAGGGGCGCGGCGCCGACCTCGTCCAGCAGCGCGATGGCTCCGGCCCGGCGGCCCGTTCCCGGCTTGCCCTCGATCACGAGCACGTGCTCGCTACGCAGCCGCGCCGCCGCGCCGCCGAAACAACCAGGGCGGGCGTATCGGGTGACAATCTTGGCGACGTCCTGGGGCAGCAGCTTTCCGGTGACCTTGCCGACCGCCTGGTGCGCGGTTCCCTGGTTGCCGCCGGAATTGCCGAAATTGCTGCCGCGCGCGTCGACGTACGCCCCGGCAAATTTGATGTTCGCCAGATGCGACGCCTGTTCGCTCCGTTTGTCGTCGGCGCGGCGCTTGACTTTCCGCCGGGCGCGAAGCGACTCGTCCGGGTCCTTTTCGTTACCCTCGGCCGCGACGTCATCGCGTTTGTCGTCCGCCGGCCGCGGTTCATTGGTTTCCGATTCCGGACCGGCCGGTGCCGGCTCGGCCCTCTCCTCGGTATCTGACATCGGTGGTCCCCCGATTCAGGCCGTGACCGTCAGTTGTACTGATTTCCGAAAGTACTGTGTCGCGCGTCCGTGTGGCCGTAGAAATTGTTGGCGACACCGCCGGCGGCCGGCGCGGAGCCGGACGCCTCCCGCCCCTCCGGCCCCTCCTCGACGAGCTCGACAAGGCGGTCGATCAACGGCTCGACGTCATGTTCCAACGCGCGGAGCCGGATCTGCAGGTACTGCCGGCTCGCCAGCGACGCCAGTTCCGCGGGCAGGTCGGCCACATCCAGCTCGACGTCGCCCACCAACAGCGGGATCACCGGGATGCCGCGGTCGAGAGCACGGGCGATCTCCCGGCGCACCCAGTCCGCCGGGTCGTCCACGCGGCGGTGGCCGTGCTCGTCCGCGGCCAGCCACTTCGGCCCGATCACCGCGATCAGCACGCGGCACCGCTCCAGCGCCTTCTCGATGAGCGGCGGGAAATGCTCGCCGAGCGGGATCGCCGTGTTGTCCAGGAACACCCGGCGAGCGCCGAACCGCTCGCTGAGCACATGTTTCAGGTAGACCGCCGTAACCGCCTGATCCGCCGTTCGATAACTGACGAAGAAATCCGTCACGCGTCTCTCCTCAATGCGGCTTTGAACTACGCGACATCACGATGGAAAGCGCGAAATCATGCTCACCTTGCGGCCAATATCAGCCGTCGACAGAATTCCACGGCGCCGCGTCACGCGGCAAGACGTTTCCCGTCCCCCGTTCGGGAAGATCAAATGATCGCGACCCTGACCTGCCGATCTGCACGATCGGCTGATCCACATTGTGACGAACGGGACCGCCGGGCTACGCCGACCGCACGACTCATCAGCTCCGGCGGGATTAGTGAATATTTCTCTTGATCACCGCAATTAAATGATCTTGATTAGGCACGGGTCTCGACCGGCCGCCAGCTTGTATTCTTGGCGGTCATCAGTTAACAGGCCAGTCTCCACCTCATTCTCGAAGGAACGTCATGGCCCTGTCGTTCGGCGCAGAGCTGCGGGCGCGCAGGCTGGCCGCGGGTGTCTCGCTGACTCGATTCGCGCGGGCGGTCAACTACAGCAAGAGCCACATCAGCAAGATCGAGAACGGTATGAAGGTGCCCGGCACCCTGCTCGCTCGCATCTGCGACGCCGCGCTCGACGCAGACGGCAAGCTGGCGGCGCTCGCCCCCGCCGTGCGGCCCAGCGCGGCCGAGGCGTCCGCCACCGAGGCGGGCCACGAGAGCCCGTGGGTGCTTGAGCTCGATCCGAGCGGTCGTGGCAGATTCGGCGCCGCCACGACTGTCGCGGAGTGGCCGTCCATGCCGGGCACGCCACGGGACGCCGGCCATCTCGTCGACGCCTTCCGTGTCCAGTTCGACAACCTCCGCCGGATGACCCAGTTCATGCCACCGGCCGCGATGATCCCGATCCTCATCACCGGGACACGGGCCGTGCGCCTGACCGCCTTGCCGGCGCCGGAACCGGCCAGGTCTCGCCTGCTCCTGCTCGCCGGGCGGTACGCGGAACTCACCGGCTGGATGGCCCAGGAGTCCGGTGACGACGCGAGCGCGCTCTGGTGGACCGGCTTGGCGGTGCGATTCGCCGCGGAGGGCGGCGACCACCACATCGCGGCCTACGCCGACGTCCGCCGGGCCGACATAGCGATGTACCAGCGGAACGGGGCGAAGACGATCAGCCTCGCCCAGCGCGTGCAGGACACGAAATGCAGCAGTCGCGTCCTCGGCCTCGCCGCGCAGCGGGAGGCGCAGGGTCATGCGCTCCAGGGCGACTACGACGCCTGCCGGCACGCGCTCGATCGCGCGGCGACCTGGCTGAACCAGCCCGATGACACAGCGGCCGAGCCGGTGCTGGGCACGTCCACCGTCCACGACCCGATCGCCATGGCGGCCGACTGGTGCCTCTACGATCTGGGCCGCCCCGAGCAGGCCGGCCAGCGCCTGATCGGCCAGCTGAACCAGACTCCGATGTGGGCCTCGCGCACCCGCGCCCGCCTCGGCGCACGCTACGCCCTCGGCCTCCTCGCCGCCGGCCGGGTCGAGGAGGGTTGCGCCGCACTCGAGACCGCCCTCGACGACAGCGTCGGCCTAGGGTCCGCCACGATCCGGACCGACCTGCTCGAAGCGGGCCGGCACCTCAACCGGCGCCCGGCCGATCTCATGGTCCGGGCCGTCATGCCGCGGCTGATCGAGGCGCTCGGCGCGGGAGTGTGAGGGCCGCCGATCCGGCAGCGGTCATACCGCCCTCCGACGGGATCGCCCGCTGTCCACGTTCCCGGGTCCGCCGCCGCTGGAAGGGAACGCCGAATGATGGCGCCTGGGTCTGGGGACCACTCCCCGGCAGCCCACCGTGGGCCGGACGATGCACCATGCGAACCGCTCCATCCACATCGTCGGCAACCCGCTGGACGCGCGTTTGACCAGATCGCCTGGCAGGCGCACCGCCGATATGGGCCGGCTCGCCCTGTCGAGACGGGTCCCGTACCGATAGATCACACTCGGCGTACGACGAGTCCCGGCTTGACCTCTGCCGCGGCACCCAGGTGTGTGATGTCGTCCGGATCGCTGGTGAAGACGATCGCGCCGTGTGCCAGCGCAAGCGTGACCACCGTGGCGTCGACGACGTCACGGGTGCCGGCCTTACCGCACAGCACCCCCGCCGCTTTCGCCGTCTCCACGCCGACCGGGACGACCTCACAGCCGTGCAGGAATTTGCCGATGGCACCTACCCTTGCGACCTGCCGCGGATGGACGCCGATCGCCGACATGCATGGACTTCTATGTGGCGCGGCCATCCTGACGCCTCCGTACCGTCGACGCCGAACCGCACGACCGGCTGCCAGTTGCGACGGTGGGAGCGGGCGACCCGAGGACGAGTCTGAGCGAGCGAGCCGATGACCGCCATCGAAAGGACCGGCCGCGAAACACGAACCGCTTCTGGCCGACTCTGCTTCGCAGAAGGCGGTCTGCTTCACATAGAGCGCTCTTGAGCACACGTGGATGATGCTGGAGAAAATCGACGGCCGCGAGGTGCAGTCCACGTTGGGCCTGGAACGGGCGATCGCCGCGCTTGCCGGCATCAGCAAAGGCGATGCCACCCCGTTCCCGGACCCTGACTGACCGGTCCAGGATGCGCGTCACCGGCCCCCCTGGGGCGACCACCGCGACGCGGGGTCTGGGGTCGCTCCCAGGTCGGTATCGTGGGGCGGACGGGACTCGAACCCGTGACCGATCGAGTCAAGGCGGTGCGGTTGGATCAAGTCTCGTACGAGGCCAAACGGCTCGTAGCGATTCTTCCTGGGCGGGTGCGGTTGGATCGGTTGCTGTACTTCACTGCTGTACAGCAACCCTCATCGAGACTGAGCCCAGCGTCTCGGCTGTGGCTCATGACCCCTCACTTGTAAGTTTTGGGCGACTCATCCGAGTTCGTCCGTACAAGGCTGTGACCTCAGAAAGCCGTCCGCCGCAAGATCACGCCGATGGAGATCATCTGCGCCGGTTGCTGTCGGCGTTGCTGTCAAAGCGCACTCCTCGGCGGGTGTCTAGATCATTCTGAACCCGCTAGACAGCGCTGGCGTAAGCCCTCGTGACAGCCGCTTACGGGGCGGCGTCACAGTGACTGGTATTGATACGGTGAGCGGACTCGCAGGGGGCAGGAGGCAGGATGGGTCCAGCAGAAGCAAAGCTGAACCTACAACGGCTGGTCGGTAAGTTCTCCCTCTTCTTCGCGTTGATCTACGTGCAGATCCTGATTGCTGCCGTGGTGGTGGCGTTCCGAGACGGCTTGCAACCACTGGCGGTGTGGCTACTCCTGCTCGTTCCAATGGCCGCGTTCGTGCCGGCCGCAGTGGATGCCGTCAAGCTTCACCGAACCAGGGAACCGGAGAGATTGCGCCATCTGTGGCGTCGCTGCGGACTGCTAGGCGTTAGCGGTATGGCACTGCTCATGGTCGCCGCATTGGTGATCGGAGTGATTGACCGGTGACATTAAGGGTAGACCCAGACGAGATCCGAATCTTCGCATCCAGTCTCGCGAGACTTAGCGAGGATGCGGAAATCGCGAAAGGATATGCCGAGCAGATCGGCTCATTCGACGTCCTGGAGACTGGCGCTATTGGCCTTGTCATGGGCAAGCACCGCGCATTCATGGCGGATTTCAGTGCGACTATGCAGAAGCTCGCCACACTTTTTGACTCGTCCGCTGTAAACATGCAGGCGACGGCTAATCAGTACCAGCGGACCGACGAAAAGAGTGCTGCTGAGATCGACGCCTCCTATCCTGCCTCACCTCGACCCATTGCGGACGTTTATTAGCTTGAGGGAGACCTATGGTGCAGGACCCGAACGCCTTCCTTACGCCTCCCACTGAGCCCGATGAGAGCTGGACGAATGGCTTCATCGACCCGGCTTTCCTGTTCAACTACGTGTCGCCGACCTCATGGATTAACGAGCTTATCAACTCAGTGACGGGCAAAGATGTACTCGGCACCATCACGGAATCGATTGCTGGCGACTGGTCGAAGATCTGGGCATTCGGCGATGCGATGACGAATGTCGGCAGGTGGTCGGAGCAGGTGGCGGTAAATGTTCAACAGGAAATCCTTAAGCTGGATTCCTCGTGGGACGGAAACGCGAATGATGCAGCCTATAACTACTTCACGAACTTGGCTGTCGAGATTAGCGACCTCCGTTTCGCGCTAACAGAAATTGGCGAGTCCTACAGAACGGCAGCCAAGGGCGCCTGGGGACTTGCGACTCAAATGGGCAACATGCTGCAAGCACTCTGCGATATGGCGATTGCATTTTGCCTAGTTGTGGCTGGCAGCGCGCTAACCACTAGCGTTGGCGTTGGGTTCGCCGGCTACGGGGTGGCCGGCTTGATGGCCGCTGAGATGATGGCTATCGCAAGCAAGTTGTTCCTTATTGCGTCCACCGCGTCTATGGCAGTTTTTGGCACGTTCGGCGCCGCGATGGACGCCGCCTACCAAGGCGGAGACCTTTCTTCGGTGAAGCTTCCGACCAGCCCATACCCTGTCCTGGGGACCTGACATGTCCGACGGTTCGCTGGATCGTGAAATCGAGGCGATGGTTCGGAACCCTCGCGTAGCTAAAGCGGTCAAGGAGAGTCTTGAGAGGTTGAAGGCTGGTCACGCAGGACCGGAAATGGCTGAGATGGCTAGCGGGGTGCTGGATGGCAGCATCAAGTTACGAGATCTCGCTAAAAGCTCGGTCTACTCAGAAGGATTCTTGGTAGGCCTTGAGCGCTACAAGCAGTGGGAAGCCACACTCAGTTCAGATGAGCGGCAACGCCTGCAGGATGAGGCAGAGAGCCTCTACGGTCGCGACCTCGGCAGGCCCGAACGGGGCTAGCTCCGCCGTCTGCGAACCGACGCCATGGACGCCTTGACCCCCAGGCACTTTTCGATCTTGGCTGAACTTGGTCAACATGCTGCTGACCTGCATAGGCACGTCCACAGAGGTCCATAGGCGTCCGTCGGTGGCGCTGGCGATTGTCACTCAGTTAGTCACCCAGCGCCCCAGGACCTCCAAGGTCGGGCGGAGTTGGATCAGCCCCGCGTTACCCTTCCTACAGCTGACGGGCCGCCTCACCAAGACCTACTTTCTGCGCCTGCAACGATCACCTTTTGGGCGAGATACCGGGCAAGGTAAATGTCCGCCGCCAACCGGTTGACTTCGCCACTGAAAGGAATAAACATCGGTTGCCTCTTCGGTCCGCCATCCTCCTTAGCGTGAACGATACGGCATCTAATCTGATAGACACGATTAGCCACTTGCTCGATTAGATCATCAGCCTCCGGCCGCAGAGCCTTCACACCTTCAATGTATTGCTTGCCGGTAAGGTGATCCTTGAGGACGTTGTCACTCACAATAAAATCTCGTAGAAGACTCAAGTCGACACATCGCTCAAGTGTTGCACGAAGCTGAAGCAACTCCGATAGCGATCCAGCCGTCGAGCTGTCGAGCATTGAAATGATGCGACCAATGTCCTCTTCACTGCTAGCGTCGAAACGCGGGTCAATAAGCTCAGCTCTTAACTTCAACCTACGTTCTTGATCAGAATATTTTGAGAAATGAAACTCCAAGGACTGGTAATAGGCGAGATATTCGAGCAATGGCATACCCTGCGCCGAGCGGCCATACATATACAGGGCGACCGGCTTTTCGGCGTACATGACAGGGGGAATCTTGGGAACCACTGGAGAGTTGCGACCCCTGCCCCGCATCCTCAGGCGCCTGATGCGATCGACCGACCTACTCTCGCGCAAGCCGAGCGAAACTTGTTGAGTAAGTTCGAGTTCGAAAAAGAACGAGCTTGAAAATTCTCGAAGGTATCGCAATGCGTCATCATGCCTGGAAATACCATTGGCAGGAATAGTTAGGCTTAGCGAGCCAAATTCGCATGCTCGCATCAAATCACTAGGCACGCCCAACTCAACGGTAAAGCCCGTTTGTGGATGAGTGATTTCGACTTTATTTGGCTCATTTTCAGCAATGTCTTCGGCAAGCTCCGTTCCTTCCGGTTCATCCATTTGCCTTGCGCTTCTCATGGCAAAGGCAAGCCGCTGCAGAACATTTCGCCCCAAAGGGTTTCCGTAAGATCTAACGACCGCCTCAATGACATTCGAAGAAGTGTCGAGGAAGGCGGCATGTTCACCCAAGAAAATGAGCTTTTCGAATTCATGGGCGGCAAATACCTCAACGTCGCGGTCAAAAATGTCAACTGTTCTTTTCGACCGGCCATTTGGCATTTGCAGCATGATGAGGTTGCGTGGTTCGATTTCGCCGTCGGATCCAACAGTATGAACCTCCTGAACCTCGACGGAGATACTGGCCGCTGAAGCTCTTTGCTGGATCTCTTCCATCGCACTCAAGGCAACTCATCCTCGTCTCGCGGCGTCTCAGGTTGGCTGAGCGTAGGACGCCTGTTGCCTTCCCGTCCTACTAAACTCGCCGTTCGCGGGAGTGGCGTCAAGGCGGACTTGACACCGGACGGTGACGCCAGGACCGGCGGTGACAGGGGGCGGCGGTGCGCACATACTGCGGGCAGGCCACCT
Organism: Actinoplanes sandaracinus; assembly: GCF_030009775.1. Taxonomy (GTDB): domain Bacteria; phylum Actinomycetota; class Actinomycetes; order Mycobacteriales; family Micromonosporaceae; genus Actinoplanes; species Actinoplanes sandaracinus. The sequence goes on from NZ_JASCTH010000003.1 coordinate 298,688, forward strand.
GGCCTGCCCCTAACTCCTGGCCGCCAGGGTCGCAGAGGCTCCGAGGCTCAAGGGCGGCCGCTTGCGGCCGTCGCTTGCGACGCGAAGCGCCCTTGACCTCGGAGGGGCGGCCCGGACACACTGCGCGCCGCCGACCCAGGCACCGACGGCCGCAACCCGCGCTACGGCCCGGCGCGGCAGCTCGGCCGCGTCGCCCTAGCCGTGCCGGTCGGCTGCCGGCCAAATCCGGCCCACCCCACTACACCGCTCTCTCTGTCGTCGCTGCGGCCCGACTCCGCTCCTGCACGCCAGCCGACGGGCCGCCCGCGTGTCCCGGGCCAAGCGACAGCGGCGGCACGGGCACGCGCCCTGGCGGCGGCGTGAGCGGCCCGTTTCGGGCCGCCTTGAAGACGTACAGAAAGTTTGAACAAGATCCAGCAGTCGGTAACTGACCAGAGCTAGTTCGCTGGCGCTGCGCCGTCCTGCAGGTAGACCGTTTGAGCACTCCGACGGGCACTGAGGGCTGCTCGCACTCGCCTGGCTAGTCTCGGAATCGTTACCTCGTCAAGTCGCTCTTGGTCGACGAAGGCCCACTGACTGATCTCGCCGTCTTCGAATTGGATGGCAGCAAGTTGTTCGGGCCGGAGGTGACCACCGTCGAAGACGAACAAGACCTTGTCGCCCTCGTCGGGGTTGGGCGCCCAATCGACTGCCAGAAGTGACTCGATCGCGACTTGGAGGCCTAGTTCCTCCTGAACTTCTCGGACGCATGCGTTGAGCGGGGTTTCCCCCTCCTCGACGTAGCCACCGGGGATGTCCCAGTAGGCCTTGTATGTCGGGCGCAGCATCAGGACGCCGCCTTGGTCATCAACGAAAAGCGCGCCCGCTGCTACCCGAGGAGTAGCGAACGGACGCGCCTGCTCTGCTGAGTCGATCACAGATGAGACTGTACGTATCTAAGGGGTGACACGCACTCGCTGGGCGAGTCCCGCCAGTTGAAAGCTGGGCCGTCCTCGACCTCGCCGCATCCAGGTTTGGACAAGCTGTCGGGCAATCGCATGGTGCCGAACCTGCTCCGGGGCCTTCTGCTCAGCAGCGAGCACTGTGGCTAGAGCATCTTCAGTCCGGTTCCTTGCACTCAACGCCCGGGCGATCTCAAGCGCATGCCGCACCTGGCGCTCGACTGGAAGAGCACTGGTATCTACGCGAGGCCCTAAATCGATGGCGAACTCGATGTCGCCAAGGTCCATCGCTGCGGTGACCCGGTGAATGCTGACGTTGGTAGGACCAAACGCAGTCCAAAGATGGTTGCTGTCTCGACCTAGCCGGCGGGCCATCTCGTCAGCCTCGTTAAGGAATGTTTGGGCCGAGCTTCGATCTTCGGCCCGGGCTGCCGCGACTGATCCAGCAAGTAGCAACGTACCGTAGACGGATAAGTACTCAGGACCCGCGTCGGCGAGCCCTGGTTGGAGGTACGCGGCAGCATCAGTCGTTAGTTGTGTGGCCTCCGAGTATCGGCCGGTCGATAGAAGTGTGTGTGTCACGGATCGAAATAGGGATCCGATGACAACCGGATCATCGCTTCTTTGGGCTGCCGCAAAGCCGCGCTCAGCGGCAATCCATGCCAAATCGGCTTCTCCAAGTTTCGTTAGAAGCACTGCGGCCGCTTGGTACGCCAGGCCAAGCAAAGCGAACGACTGTTGCTGTTGGTCGCCACCGTGCTGCTGCCCCGCCGCCTGCGCGTGAGACAGCAGTTCTGGCAGACGCGCTACTACATATCCGTAGCGGGAGTCTTGATAAGCGGCCCACACCATGTCGACGCTCGTTCGAAGGGCCTGCACACTGGGCGCCTCAGTACTTGATGCCTGCATGAAGGGTGACAACTGCCGGTAGTTCAGCAGCGTGTCACGGAGGGCGGCAACGGTTCGAGTACCGCTCTCTGAGTTCCATTCGAGCAGTGTAGGTTCCCCGACGAGATCGCCGATAGCAACGTCCAGTGCTTCGGCGACGCTCCTGATAACCGACAGCCGATCAAGATCGATCCTGTTGTTTTCGATCTTGCTCAGCCAGTCCACAGTGCGCCCGACTATACCTGCCAGCACTTCTTGCGACATTCCTCGACGACGTCGGTACCACGCGATCCGCTCACCCACGGTGAGTTCTTCTCCGATACCTCGCATGGCTAGATCATCTCCGCTCGCGTCAATGTGCCCCCGGAAAAGTATTCCAGGTTCAGTCGCGATCTTGGACGTAGCTTCGTGTCATCGAGCGATTCGTCCGCAGGGGACGAGCTCATACCAGGGAGGAACCCTCGTGAAGATCTACGTGGACACCACCGGCATCACGTTCACGGTGGCGAAGAAGGCTCAGCCGAAGGTGGACGAGAAGGGCAACCAGCGGTCCGAGAGGGGAACGGGCCGTCCGATGTGGCAGACCCAGGTCGTCGCGCTCGACGAGACGGGTGGCGAGGTCATCAATGTCACGACGGTTGGAGAGATTCCGTCGGTTGAGGTTGGTCAGTTCGTCACTGTCGAGGCGCTGGAGGCCAAGGCGTGGGCTACCAACGGTCGTAACGGCACTGCGTTCCGCGCGGCGTCGCTGAAGCCCCTGACGAGTACCTCGGCGAGCAAGTAGCACTTCCTGCAACACCGGAACACCCAAGCCACAGTGTCCGTGGCAATCCCTCGACCGTTCGCGGTCGCCTATCTCCATCGCATCAACCTGATGGTCCGGAATCTCGCTGGTTCTCCAGCATCCTGACCACCGGCCAACTGATTGGCCGTTGCAATTCCGAAGTGTGGCGCGGGGCCGGTACTGCTATCGAGCCTGCTGGCCTCGCCGCCTTCCCAACCATTATCCCCTTGAAAGGGGCGGTTGACCATGTCTAACTCCGCTGTAGTGTTTGCCGTTTCAATCGGCACCCTCGTGGCCGCGCACCAGTTGGCCGACCACATCTTTCAAACTGACTCCGAAGCTGGCGCGAAAGCTGCGCACGGCTGGCACGGCTGGCGGCACCTTCTCCGCCACGTCACCACGTACCACTTGACCGCCTTGGTGATGCTGCTGCTCACCGTCACGGTCCTTGACGTTCCGGTCACCGTCACCGGGATGGTCGCCGGGATCGGCTTTTCCGCCGTTACCCATGCCTTCCTGGATCGGCGTTGGCCGGTCCGCTGGATTCTCCAGCACCTAGGCGCATCCGGTTTCGCAGACCGGCAGACCCCCATCTGTGGCATGTACCTCGCGGACCAGGCACTGCATTACGCGTGCCTGTGGGTCTCCGCACTCCTCATCGCTAGCTTCTGATCTCCAAGAAAGGAATCGTCGCCATGAACGAGGACAACACCATTTACCAGCTCGACGATGACGACTTCGACTTCGTCATCAACAAAATCGAAGCGTTCGTCACCCGCATCAAGAACTCTCGGGGCAGCGACACCAACGCCGTTCGTGGGCTCGCCTACTGGCAGAAGCTCCTGTCCGCGACCTACCTCCGACAGGACTGACCTTTTTCACCTGAGTTAGTGCGCGAGGTCGGCATCGGCTCACAACCTGCCGACCCCACGCCTTCCAACCCATCCCACCCCTCAGCAGGGAGGACGTGTCGTGTCCAAATCTACCCGAGGTTTCGGTTTCGGCAGGAAGTCCGGAACTGTCACCGTCATCGAACAGAAGGTGCTGCGCACAACGGCGCGGGCCGGTACTGGGCTCCCGAACCTGCTGGCCTCGCCGCCTTCTCTCTAACACTCCAACCCTTGAAGGGGCGGTTTTCCATGCCTAAGTCACAGACCCGAAACGCTGTCCAAATCGCAGCGATTGTTGTCCTACTCGACCAACTCGGAGACAACCTCGACCGCCGTGACGGTGACGCCGCCGTCCAGACTCTCGACCAGATTCGGATCGTCGCCGGTGCCGAGTACGCCGACTACATCCTCTATCACCTTATCGCCGTCGGACTTAGCCGACGGACTAGGTGACCTGCCGATCAGCCTCCTTTCTCATCGCCTGAACCCCATGAGGGGCGAGGAACCATGCCCATCTCATTTCTCGGCCCCTCGCGTGGAGGAATCTCATGACCATCAAGCCCCTGTACCGGTCGGCCGCCGACTGGCCTTCCGTTCCGAACACCGTGACGAAGCGCTGCGACAACACCTCCGTCGGTGTTCTCATCACCAACCGGGAGGGCCAGCACTTGTTGTTCGCCCGTAACACCCCGCCGGTGGGCATTGCCCCCGCCGCCGGCCACGTCGACGAGCACGGCAGCCCCGAACAGGCCGCCCGCACCGAGGTCGCCGAGGAACTCGGCCTCACCGTCACCACGCTGATCCCGCTCGCCCAGCAGTGGCGCACCAACATCTGCCGCCGCCAGCACGGACCTCACGGCCCCGGCCACCACTGGACCGTCTATCGCGCCGAGGTCACCGGCACCATCACCGCCAGCCCCCGGGAAGCCCGCAACCCCCGCTGGTACACCACCACCGAACTGCAATATCTCGCCGAACGCACTGCCGACCGCGCTCGCGGCCGGATCAGCGTCGCCGAGTTCGCTGCGAACCCCGGCCTCGAACCGGTCTGGGTCGGCTTCCTCTACCACGCCGGGCTCATCACGCTCAGTCTGCGCGACCTGGACCGGGTCGACTACCTGGCCAGTCAGTCTCCGTACGAATCCGAAGCCAAGACCCCCTACCGATACCTGATCGTCTTCCGCTGTGACAACGGCGCGAACGGCATGGACGTCGTTCCGATCATCACCAAGTCGGACGTGGAGTTCCACACCAAGGAAGACCTCGCGCCGGTCGTCACCGGACTTGAACGCGATAGCGGTTACCAGAACGTCCGCATTCTTTCGTTCGAGCTGTTTCCCGAGGAATCAGACAGCACCGATCAATAGCGCTCTGAACAAGCATTGCCGCGTCTAGCAGTGCTCAGAAAACGCGTAGGGCCGGTACCGGCTACCAACCATCCGGCCCTACGCCTTCCAACCCATCCACCCCTGAGCAGGGAGGACGTGCCGTGTCCAAATCTACCCGAGGTTTCGGTTTCGGCAGGAAGTCCGGAACCGTCACCGTCATCGAACAGAAGGTGTCGCGCTCCTCAGCGCGTAACGCCCGGATCGCCTTCATCATCACCGCGATCATCGTCGGGTTGCTCGCCATGAGCGTGGCTTCCGACCAAATGCACCCCATCCTGGCCGGGCTGCTCGCAGCCCCGATCGCCTTCGTAGCCGGCGCTCTGCTCTGGATGCTGTTCCGCATCTGGCCGGTGCTGCGAATCCTCTGGTGGTGGACCCCGGAGATCGGCGCCGGACTGGCGCTCGTCTACGGCTGGATCACCCTGGCCAACACCACCCCGGCCCCGGTCACCTTCGCCATCATGGCCATCCTGGCCGGAGTTCCGGCCGCCGTGCCCGCTATCCGCCGCCGGATCACCGCCCTCGCCTGGTGTTTCATCGTCCGGCACCGACTGCGGGTGTGCTTCTCGCAGTTCATCATCGCCAACAAGTCCGGCAGCCTGCCACTGATCCTGTGGGCACGCCCGACCCCGGTCGGGGAACGCGTCTGGGTCTACCTGCGCCCCGGCCTGTCACTGTCCCGGCTCCAGAAGCGCCTGGACGAAATCGCGGTCACCTGTCACGCCTCCTCGGTGCTGGTCGAACTCGCCAGCGACAGCAAGAAGGCCGCCTACCTGCGGTTCGACATCAAACGCCGCGAAGTGCTGACCGCCAAGGTCAACTCGCCGCTCCTCAGCGTCATCGACACCACGAACATCCCCACCGCGTCCACGGCACCCACCGACGTGCCCACCGCACTGGACCTGCCGGACGTTCCCGCCGAATCCCCCCTCGTCACGGCCACCAAGTCGGCCACCAACGGCAACGGCAAGAAGCCGACCAAGGCGGCCCCGGTCGCCAACACCTTCGACGACGACCCCTGGGACTGAAAGGACAACCCGCCATGAGCCTCGATCTCTTCAACTCTGATCGTCCGGTACATACAGGCTGTCTGACCTCACGGGACGTCGCCCGGCACGCCGACCTGTACGCGCTGACGTACCAGTTCACCGACAACCGGGCTCTGGTCGCGCATCTGCTCCACGAAGCGTCCGACCTGATGGACGCGGCGCGAACCCTGTCGAAAGTCTTCCTCGAAGACGGCTGGGACAGCACTTCCCCGGCCAGCAGTGAAACACCGTGGCCGACCGGCCTCACTGAGGCACAGCGCCACGGCGTCATCACCCTGGCCTCGACCTGCGCTTTTAACGCGACTTTGTTCGTCCAGGAGGCGCAACGCCGCCGTATCAAGCGCGCCGTCGAGGGCTGGGATCCCATCGCCAGCCCATTTACCGACTGACCACAAACGGAACCGACGCGAAGGCCGCAACGGCCTCCAAAGCAACGCGTCCTCCGCGTCGGTCTCCGCAGCCTATCCCCAACTGGAGGCCACTTCCATGCCCGCCACCGCCCGCGACCCGCTCGGCACCAGCCGGGTACCTGTCGCACCTGGCCTGTCGATGTTCGACCCCATGTTCATCGGTATCGACGAATTCGGCGAGCACGTAATGCTCGACGTCGTCTACCGCAACCTGCTGATCGCCGGAGAACCCGGCGGCGGCAAATCCGGCCTGATCAACCTCGCCGCCTCCACGGCGGCTTTGGCCGACAACACCCGCATGGTCCTGCTCGACGCCAAATTCGTTGAGCTCGGTCCCTACCGCGACATCGCCGACGCGTTCATCGGCAACGACATCGAGGCTGCCATCAGTGTCCTCAAACGGCTGCTGACCGTCGCCACCAACCGCTACCAGTGGATTCTGTCGCAACGCCGTCGCAAGGTCAGCCGCGACGACAACCTGTCCGTGATCCTCACGATCATCGACGAACTCGCCATGTTCTCCACCGTGCTCGGTACCAAGGCACAACAGGAAGAGTTCGAAGGTCTGCTCCGCGGGCTCGTCTCGCTCGGCCGTGCTTGCGGCATGCCCGTCGTCGCCGCGACCCAGCGCACCTCCTGGGACATCATCCCCGCCAGCCTTCGGGACCTGTTCGGTTACCGGTGCGCGTTCCGCTGCACCACTCACGGCAGCTCTGACGTGATCCTCGGCCAGGGCTGGGCCGACCTCGGCTACTCCGCCACCGACATCGACCCCGACAACCGGGGAGCCGCCTGGCTACTCGCCGAAGGCGGTATCCCGCGCCGGATCAAGGCCGCGTACCTGACCGACGAGCAGATCTACAACATCGCCGACTACGCCGCCTGGATGCGACGCCCGTCCGGCATCACCGTCCCTGCACCGTCCACCACCAGCCAATGGGAGATGGCCGCATGACCACCCACCCGACAACCCGACCCGGCCGACCGGCCACCCGACCTGCCGCCGGCCACTACATCAACCGCCACCACACCGTCACCGGTACCGCCACCCAGCTCGCCAACATCGTGGCCAATCACCGCAACGCCGGAACCTTCGCCGGGATGAGCGCACCCCGTCCGGTACCCGGCGACCGCTTCCAGGTCGACATCCGGATCCGCGAATACCAGCCCATCCGGCCCACCGCGCGGGTCACCTCGGCAGGCGCCTACGCCCGCACCCGCGTCCAGCGGCCCCGCCGCACTCGCATCGCGGTCATCGTCACGGCCGTCACCGGCACCATCGCCGGACTCGCCGCCGTCGCCGCCTACCTGATCGGCCAACTCGTCGAGCTCATCGCCGCCCACGCCGCACTGCTCCTCGGCGTCCTGGCCGTGGCCGCCATCCTCGCCGTCGCTGCGACCCGTCGCAGCTCCTCCAGCGGCAGGCACTGCCCCGGCTGCTGACCGAGTGCGAACCCACAACTTCATACGTGACGGACGACAGGACCGGCTCAACGCCTGGAAGCACGACCGGTCCTGTCCATCACCGAACGCCCACCCGAAAGAAAGGGACGTGGCTGCCATGCAGGCTACCCACAATCCACCCCTAACCGCCTCCGACACCGGTATGACACCGGCCGAACTGCTCCGTGGTGCTGCCCTCTACCTCCAGCACCGTGGCTGGACCACCCACCAGTTCTACGACCTCGTCGGTGGAGACGCCGGACCCTTCCCGCCCGCCTGCGCTGTCGGCGCTCTGTACGTCGCCGCTTACGGCAATATCCGCCTGTTTATCTACGACCAGTTGGCGAAACCCGGAGATGCCGTCCGTGCTGCCGGACGCTTCTTTGCCGCGTACCTCGATCCCGAGTACGACACCACCGGGACCACCTACATCGACGTCATCAGCGATTGGAACGACTTCGAGGGCCAAACCCTGGCCGATGTCATCGAAGCCCTCACTGACGCCGCCACCGAGTGGGACGGTATCCACTGCGCCGGGGGTGCCCGGTGAACGGTTTCTCCGTCAACTTCGCCTTGACACCCAGCACGCCCTCCAGCGATCGCCGGCCTTCCCAGCCGCGCCGCCGTGACGTCGTCGAGAACGACGAATACGCCGCCTTCGTACGCCGCATCATCCGGGCGTTTGCCCGCCGTGTCGCCACCGGCGACGTCGAAGCACTCAGCGACATGGTCGCCCTCTCCTCCCAGTTGGACGAATCCATCGGCGACGCCGTCAAGGGCCTCCGCTCCCACGGCTACTCCTGGGCCGAAATCGCCGACCGGCTCGGCATCAGCCGCCAGGCCGCCCACCAGCGGTGGGGAGGCGACAAGTGACCGCCTCCGCCCTCACCAGCGAATTCCTCGACGCTCTCGGTGCCCGCACCTGTATCCGCGTCGAGTTCTACGACCCCACCGGTAGCCGCTACGGCTTCCCCACCTTCCCGTTCCGGCTCGCCCCGGACTTCCTGGCCACCCGCCGTCAGCTCCGGGCCGAAGGGCTCTGCCCCGGCGGCTACGACCCGGTCGCCCAGATCCTCTGGCGACACAGGAAGCAGCGCCGCGTCGCTTACCTCTACCGGCGCGACCTCGCCCGGCCCAAACGCACCGCCAGCCCGGCTCAGCTCGCCGTCATCGAACGGATGCTGACCGCCCGCCGCACCTGCGGCACCTGCGGCGTCGTCCGCGACTACTACATCCCCCGCCGCACCGGCACCTGCCTGTCCTGCGAGACAGGAGGCCGGTCATGAGCGTGCGCACCGACATCCGCAGCTTCTGGCACCTCTACCAGGAACTGCACCGCCGCGCCCAGGCCGTCGACCGGCTCGGTTTCGGCTACTCCCGCACCGACACCGACACCACCGGCCCTGCCAGGGTCCCGGACGGCGTCGAGTTGCACTTCTTCACCGGCCGCACCCGCACCCATCAGCAGGGAGGCACCCGATGAGCCTCATCGACCTGGGCGCACACCTGGCCGCCGACAACTGCCTCTGGTGCATCGGCGGTATGAGCCCCGCCGGAATCCACGACGATCTGGGCCCCGTCCTGTCCCTGTGCCCCACCCAACGGTGGTGCGACGAATGCCAGGGCCTGTCCCTGTTCCCGGCCGAATACGAAACCCTCGACGACCGCGTCAATGAACTACTCGATGACGGTTACGCCGCCGTCTGGTGCTCCGACTGCATGGGCGTAGTCGCGGTCATCCCCGTCACCAACGACGGAGGCATCCGATGAAACTCTTCGGCAAGAAGCCCACCCAGACCGAACCCCAGCCAACCGCCGTGACGGCTTCCGGCAACAACCTCACCGAACAGTTCGCCGTCACCTACGCCGAACAAGCCGTCCCGAACATGCTCAGGGCCATCGAGAGCGTCAGGCGATACAACCGCGTCACCCTCATCGGCGCACTGGTCACCAGCTATCTGCACCAGGCCCACTACCTGGCCTCGATCGGTGCCGGCTACTTCGCCTACCTGCCCCCGGCCATCTTCGACACCGCCATGGTGTCCATGCTCATCGTCGTCCGCACCCACGGCATCGCCAAAGACGCCAAACGCTGGGCCATGGCCGTCTTCTGCGGCGCAGCCCTCTTCTCCGCCGTCGTCAACTTCGCCGCTCCCGGCGACCTCGGCCTCCGCATCGTCTTCGCCCTCGTCGTCGTCCTGGTCATCGGCGTCGAACTCGTCGCCGGACGTATCCGTCCTGACTTCGTCGCCATCGACAGACAAGCCGCCGAACTCCTCGCCGCCGCTAACAAGATCGCCAACAGCACCAGCGGCCACACCAGCACGCGCGGCAGCAGCCAGGCCACCGAACAGCCCACCACCCCGGCCCCCGTCACCGACATCAGCTCACACGTTGAGAGCAGCAAGGCAGTCAGCGACACTACCGCCGCCGCTACGCCGGCATCTGTTGCACCGTCGGCCGACACCGACCGTCACCCGACAGAGGCCATCCCGGCCCGGCTCGTCTCCGCCGCCCGCATGATCACCATGCAACACCGGCAGACCTCGGCCCAGCCCATCACCGCCGACGAACTCGCCGCCCGGATCAACACCACCCCGGCCCTCGCCGGGCAACTCCTCGCCGTCATCGACAACCCGGCCCCGGCCCGGATCAACGGCAACACGCCCGCCCTCGGCGGTGCCCGATGACCGCCTATCTCGTCGACGTGCACCACCTCACCCATACCTGCCCGGCCAACCCGGACGAGCCACACCCCTATGACACCCGGCGCACCATCGTCGCCGTTGCCCCCGGTGGCCCCTGCCGCAATCCGGTCACCGTCTCCTGTGGCGGCACCTCCACCGTCATCGACTGCGGACGCCGCGAACCCGCTGCCCGGCAATGCCCGGCCTGCCGGATCACTGTCATCGAACACACGGTGACCTTCACCCACACCGGCCACCACCGGCCGCAGCACCAGGCTCAATCCGTACCGGCCGGTCTCGCCACCATTCCTTGCCGCACTTGCGGTGGACCGCTCGCCGCAGTCTTCGCCGACTCCGGCATCCACCTGCTCTGCCAGCCGCAGCACCCGACTACCGGATTCGCTGCCTGACCATGAGTTCGACGCTGGACCTCGTACCCCGGGAGCAGTCTGCCCGGGGTACGGGCTCGAACGCCGAACCCTCCTGGACCGCACCCGCCCCCGGCTACACCACCGCCGGGCAGGCCCTCGCCCGCGCATCCCAGCCCGGCTACTTCGACTGGCTCGATCACGTCCGCGCCGCCGCCGGATGCACCCGCCCGATCCGGCTGTCCGGGGGCATCAACACTTATGACCGAGCCGGAACGCTGCTGGACTCCCGGCACACCGACCAGCTCCCCGACGGGGCCATCTACAAAGCCTGCGGCAACCGCCGTGCCACGGTCTGCCCCGCCTGCGCCCGCATCTACCAGCGCGACGCCTACCAACTCCTGCGCACCGGACTCGTCGGCGGCAAAGGCGTCCCCGCGTCGGTGTCGCGCCACCCGGCCGCGTTCGTCACCCTCACCGCACCCAGCTTCGGCACCGTGCACACCCGCCACATCCGGCGGCACACCTGCACCGACCGGAAACGCTGCGACTGCCGCCCCGACCCCTGCCACGCCCGCCGCGACACCCCCGGGCCCTGCGTGCACGGAACGCCGGCTGTCTGCTGGACCCGGCACCCCGCCGATGACCCGGACCTGGGCCAGCCGCTGTGTCTCGACTGCTACGACCACGACCACCACGTCGTGTTCAACCTGCACGCCGCCGAACTCTGGCACCGCACCAAACAGCACGCCGAACGCGCCCTGGCCAAACTTTGCCGTGCCCGGGGCATCCCGCCTGTGCTGGTCAGCTCGGCCAACGGTAAGACCCGCAAGGTGGCGCCGGTTCGGCTCTCCCACGGCAAAGCCGCCGAGATGCAACGCCGTGGTGCCATCCACTTCCACGCCCTGGTCCGCCTCGACGGCATCAGCCCTGACGATCCCGCCGCCGTGGTTCCACCGCCGCCGGGAATCGAACTCGCCGACCTGGTCGACGCCCTCGAAGCTGCTGCCGGTCAGGTCACCTTCACCACCCCGGCGCATCCTGAACACCCGGACGGCTGGCCCATGAGCTGGGGCGAGCAGGTCGATATCCGCTCGATCAGCCTCAGCGGGTCCGGTGAGGTCACCGACGGCATGGTCGCCGGGTACCTGGCCAAGTACGCCACCAAAAGCACCGAAGCCACCGGGCACACCTCCACCCGCATCACCGATGACAACGTCGGGCTGTTCGCCCATCCGCGGGGCAGCCACGTCGAACGACTGATCAATGCCTGCTGGCGTCTCGGCCGTGACCCCGCCAGCAGCACCAACGAGCGCGGTGGCCTCCGCGCCTACCGGGGTCTCGTCGGCTCCGCCGGCGGTCCCTTCGTCGAGCCGTGGGACTGCCCGCACTGCGGCACGCACACCCGCTACCGCGCCTGCCCCGTCTGCGTCGCCGAACGTCAAGCCAGCCTTGACACCAAACCGGCCAGCACCACTACCCCGGCCAGTTCCTATACCAAGCTCCGCCGCTGGGCTCACATGCTCGGCTACGGCGGCCACTTCCTCACCAAAGCCCGCCGCTACTCCGTCACGTTCCGGCTGCTGCGCGACACCCGCATCACCTTCCGCCGCACCGAGGACCCGCCCCACACCGACCTCGGAACCGTGCGGGCCGCCGACCACCTCGACGAGACGACCCTCATCGTCGGCACCCTCACCTTTGCCGGAGTCGGCTGGCACAACAACGGCGATGCGCTGCTTGCTAATACCGCCGCCGCTATGGCGCGTGCCCGGCACGAAACCGGGCGGGAAGAACTCGCCCACGAACTTGGTCGAACCTTGGCCACTATTTTGATAGCTGCCTAGAGGACGAGGACGGGCTATCGTGGAACACGCTGGCCCGTGACTCTTAATCGCGGGACAGACAACAACAGGCAACCTTGATCGCCGACTAGAGACATTGCGGCTCGATCCCTTCCCCTGACATCACCCAGTAGAAGGAGAACACGGCCGTGAACAGGCTGAAAGAGCTGCAACCGAAGTGGTATTCCCCTGCCGAAGCTGCAGTCCTCCTGGGCTTCGGTTTGTCGAAAGTGAAGATGAAGATAGCTACCGGAGAGCTTCGATCCATCAAAGATGGAAAGTACCGTCGCATTCTTCCTGAATGGCTGGACGAGTACATCAATGAACAGATCAGCCGTCACGAGGAGGTGGCCTGATGGCAGCCCGTGCACGCGCGAACAGGGAAGGCTCGATCTTCCCCTACCGCAACGGCTACGCGGCGTACGTGTGGGTCACCAAGCCAGACGGCAAGCGCACCCGGAAGTACGTCTACGGCAAGACCCGGGAGATCGTGCATGACAAGTGGCTCAAGCTCCACCAACAGGCCAAGGCTGGGCCGGTAGCTACGAAGAGCCAGACGTTCGCCACCTACTCCGCCTACTGGCTGGAAGAGATCGTCAAGCCGAACCTTGCTCCGAGCACCTACGCGGCGTACGAGGTGGCATGCCGCCTCTACATCGTGCCTGGACTCGGCAAGAAGAAACTGAGCCCACCGACCAGTGAGGTTCAGAGGTGGATTAACAAGGTCGGGATCACCTGTCAGTGCTGCGCGCAGGGCAAGGACGCGCGACGGCCAACAAAGAAAAGGAAATGTTGCGGAATCGGCCAGTGCTGCAATTCACGGCTTTCCAGCAACAGCCTTGCGCATTTGCGTCGCACGCTTCGTACGATGCTGAGCCAGGCCATCACCGAAGATCTGATCACGAGGAATGTCGGCAGCAACTTGAAACTTCCTACTGTCCGGGTCCGGCGCAGGAAAGCCTGGGACAGTGACGATGCCCGAAAATTCCTGGAATCAGCTCGGGAAGACAACGACCCACTGTATGCGGCGTACGTTCTGGTGCTGGTTCTCGGACTGCGTAAAGGCGAGATGCTCGGCATGACCGAAGACGCCATTGACTGGGCGGGATGGGACTCGGACTGCGTCCAGCACCGTGTGTCATTCTGCGTCGACTGCGTAGCCGAATACGAGGTGTCGATTCAGGTGCGGGCACAGATCCAGCGGATCGGCAAGGAGCTGCTGCACCGGGACACCAAGACACCGACCTCGGATGGTGGCCTTCCCCTGCCGTCGATCTGCGCCGTCGCCCTTCGGCAGCGGCATCTCGACCTGGCCCGGGATCGGGACAGCACCGGACCGCTCTGGCGTGGCATCCCGCTGTTGTTCACCACCCGGTTCGGCACCCCGTACGAGCCCCGGAACTTCAACCGGTACTGGGATCGCCGGTGCGTGCTGGCCGGCGTACCCCGAATCACGGTCCGGGACGCGCGGCGTACCTGCGGCACTCTGCTGGCCGACCTCGACGTCCACCCTCGGGTAGCCATGCAGATCCTTCGCCACGCGCGGTTCTCGGTGACGATGGAGATCTACACCATGGTCTCGTCGAAGAAGACCAGGGAAGCGCTCAAACGGCTGGGCCATTCCCTGGAATGAGACGCGCTGCTGTACTTTGCTGCTGTACCAGGCTGGATGGGGCGCCCCGAGGGGCGCTCCATAGCTGGTAGGAGTGGGGCGGACGGGACTCGAACCCGTGACCGATCGATTATGAGTCGACTGCTCTAACCCACTGAGCTACCGCCCCGTACCGGCGGCGATCCTATCCCGTGCCCCGCTCCCTAGACTAGCGATCTATCACCGCACCAGGGATTTCGGCAGAAGGATGATCTGTCGCTGGGGATCTTCCACCATGTCCGGCGGCTGGAGATCCTCCACCCGGGGCAGTTCCTCGTCACAGCAGCTGGGACAGTCGGGTCCGTCCTGGGTGGTGAACTCAGCGTAGTTCTCCGGGTTGATGTCACTCATTGAAACCCCCTAAAACGGGCGTTAAACCCCGACCCGAGCGCCGAGTGACGCCAGGACTGCTCCTGCGGCGCGCCAGCCACCGGCCATCGCGCCCTGAATGGATGGGCTGTCTCGGTGGTCGCCGGCCACGAAGAGGCCGTCGCCGAGATCGACCGGCTTGCGCAGCCGGCCCTGCGGCACGCGGGCCGACGGAAGGGCCTGCGGCACGGTGACCACGTTGAGCAGTTCCCAGTCGTCGGTGGGCGCACCGTACATCCGCGACAATTCGACTCGGATGACAGCTTCCGAGGCACTGGAGGGCGCCGAGATGCCGACCACCGAGGCCGCGATGAGGCTTTTCCCACTGGGGGCGTACTCGGGTGCGGCATTGCTCATCACCACGGTGTTGGCGATGATCTCGCGCCGGTCGCCGTCGATCAGAAGGATCGGCTCGTCGATCGGGGCGCGGTCGGCGCCGAAGTAGAACGTCGTCAGGCTGTGCACGTCCGGGCGGGGCAGGCGGCCGGGCAGCAGGTCGGCGGCGCCGATCGGGTCGGTCGCCACGATCACGGCCCGGCAGCGCAGCTCGCCACCCTCGGTGACGACCATGCCGGGACCGAGGGAGAGGGTCCGGGCTCCGATCAGCAACTGCGGGAAGGGCAGCGGCCCGGCGATCGCGGCCGGCAGCGCGGCCATGCCGGCGGCCGGGATCCCGGTCCGGCCACGGGTGAAGGAGCGCAGCACCATCGCGGCGACGTGACTGGACGTGTCGAGCGAGCGGTCCGCGAAGACGCCGGAGAAGAACGGGCGGAGCACTTCCTCGATGATCCGGTGCGAGAGACCCGCGCCGCGCAGGAACTCCTGGGTGGTGGTCTCCGGCGTGTCGAGCAGCCGTTTCACCGGCAGGGTGGCGCAGCGGGTGGCGAGGGCGGCGAACTTGAGGCGGTCGGCGAAGGTGCCCACGCCCGAGGTCAGGGTCTGCGCGGTGGTGAGCGGCTCACGCAGCGGGTTCTCCAGCCGGTGCAGGCCGCCGCCGCGGCGCACCAGCACGCCGGATGTGAAATACCGCATGTCGAGCGCGTCGACGTCGACCAGCGCGGGCAGCCGCGGATAGGCGGTGTTGAGCGTCTGGAAGCCTCGATCCATCCGCCAGCCGTCGAACACGTCGGTGGCGACCCGCCCGCCGATCCGGTCAGATGCCTCCACCAGGAGCCATTCCACGCCGGCACGGTCGAGCCGCCGGGCGGCGGACAGCCCGGCGAGCCCGCCGCCGATGATGACGACGTCCACCCCTACCGGCTGCGACATTTCCACCTCACATACTGCAATCGGCGCGGAACCCAGCGTAACCGGGCGCGCATGTCCCGGAAGGCAAAAGAGCCAGGCGACCGAACCCCACAAGATCAAGACCTTCTGGATGTACGCTCCACGCCCGGCCCGCCGCAGAGGGATCGCCTTCCCGCGATCCGTGACCTCATGCCAGGGCCGGCGAAACACGGTGCACAGAGGAGGCTCAGCGCGGCGAGGAAGTGCCCGCCGGATCGCGGAAAACAGAAAACCCCAGGCCATAAGCCTGGGGTTGATGTCTGCTCCCCGAATTGGACTCGAACCAATAACCTGCCGGTTAACAGCCGGCTGCTCTGCCAATTGAGCTATCGGGGATTGCTTTACTGCCGTAATGCAAGGTCTTACCGTGTTACCACTTGCTTGTTGCCGGGTTTCCCTGGCGACGGAGAACAGACTACATGACCGCCCCGCCCTCTCACCAACGGGATCCCCCGGGTTCGCGCGTCAGCCCGTCGTGAGGCAGGAAACCAGCATCCGGGGAGTATCGCCACGGCAGGATGGGTATGCACCCCAGACAGACGCACGCGCGTCGAACTACGGAAGGAGCCGCCAACATGCGCGGAAAGCTGATGTTCCTCACCGGTCTCGCGGCGGGCTTCGTCATGGGCAGCCGTGCCGGCCGGGAGAAGTACGAAGAGATCCGGGCCACCGCTCAGAAGGCCTGGCAGCACCCGTCGGTCCAGGAGGCGGCGGGCGTCGCCCAGGCGCAGGCCAACAAGCTCTACACCGAGGGTAAGGACAAGCTGCAGTCGTCCAAGCTCGGCGAGAAGCTGAACACCGGCACGAGCGGCAGCACGGACACCACGGACGAGTTGCTGGCGCCGAGCGACACTCTCGCCGGCCCGAAGAGCAGCAGCACCGGCACCACGTACTGACGCCGGCTGGCTTTCGGCGCCGTTCCCGCACAACGGGAGCGGCGCCGCTGTGCGTCCGGTGCCGTGTCAGGGCCCGGACGAGAACCAGCGCGGGGTGAAGTCGGCGCACCTCACGCACGAACCGGGACCCACACCTCGTCGAACACGTCGAGGATCGGGTCCCAGCGGTCGACGAGTCGGCACACCCGGTCCACGAGATGGTGGCGCTGTCTCCGGGTCGTCGTAATCCCCACTCGGCGGCGAGCCGGCGAGCGAGAGCCGGCCCCTGAGGCGGCGGCGACGGGCAGCGGCAGAACAGCCGGCGGGCCTACGCCTCCCGCCCGGCCCGCCCGTCACGGCGGCGCCTCCACCGCGACTCTACGACCGCACGGGGCGCGACCGAAACCCCGGGTGGGATTAGGGTGCGGTGCAGGGTTGCTGTTCCGGCACCAGGCCGAGGGCGGTCAATTCGCCGAGGACGTACGCGAGAGCGACGCCCCGCTGCTCGTCGGTGCCGGGGACGTCGACGTCCACGTACTCGGTGCGGGCGGCGTCGGCGGCCAGCAGGTGCCGCATGAGGGGCTGCCAGGCGATCCCCGGGTCGCTGATCCGGGCGGTGACGACCGAGAGCCCGGCGTCGGTGATCCGGTCGATGCCGGCCTCGGGGCTGGGCCAGTCGCGCAGCACGGTGGCGAGGTCGAGGTAGACGCCGAGCCGGTCCTTGTCGATCCGGCTGAGCGCTGCGACCGTCTGTTCGGGGCTGTCGAGGACCTGGCCGGGACCGGGCTGGAACCCGGCCCGGACCGCGCGGCCGACCCGCCAGGCGAGGTCGGCGAGTCCGCCGGAGAGGCGGGACAGGTGCCGGGCGCCGGCCTTCTGCCGGGTCTCGTCCCATTCGTCGGCGCGGCCCAGGCCGGAGGTGGCTATCGCGCCCCGGACCTCCTCGAACGGCAGCAGGTCGACGAGGATGCGGGCCAGGTCGAGGGTGTGCCGGACCCGGGACGGGCCGCTCCAGTCGGAGGGGCCCTCGCCGTCTCCCCCGGGCGCCCCGCTCAGAGTGATCACTTCGAGGCCGCGGGCGTCGAGTTCGGTACGCAGACGGGTCCGGGCGCGCCGGTCCTCGGCGAAGGTGGCGGCGAGACGGTACGACAGCCGGAGCGCCAGGGTGAGGGTGCCGGTGCCGAAGTGCTCCCGGAGTGCGCCGTTGGCGGCGGCCACGCGATCGACGGCGGCGGACACGTCTGCCGCCTGATCCAGGCTGATGCCACAGCTGAGATGCACGATCCGGCCGGAGGGATGTCGCAGTCGCATCAGATTCCTCCCCGGACGAGCTCACCCGTGCAGGTGCACGTGCATTCGCACGCGCTTACCGTTCCAGTATGGACCATGGCGAAGCCGGTCCCCGATCGGGCGATCTCGCGATGCCGGGATGCCATCGACGCCTCCATCCGTGGAATGTCTGCCCTCGGATACGAGCCTGCGCCGCACGTCGGATCACCGGCGCACCCACCGTGCGACGTGGCAACCAGGAACAACATGATCGAAAGCAGCCGCACTCATTGAAGCACGCGGATGCCCTCGCTGGGTGTGACCAGCGAGTAGCCCTTGGCGCACCGCCATCGCGAGGCATTACCGGTCAGCCGTAATCTTCATATTTTGCAAAATCGGACATGCAACGTTCGGCTGCGCGTGCGGACGCCGCGTGCGGTCGCACGACAGTGCGCAGGCACGGGATCACCGTCCGCACATCCACGCCCCGCCATCGGACGCCGGCCACTGCCCGACGCGGCCGCCCCGCCGTGGCGATCAGCCGGGGCCGGCGGGTACACGAAAGGCCCGGAGTCACCTCCGGGCCTTTCCGTCTAGGGGCCGAAGCCGGGATGCGCCCCAGCTCCGTACCGCTCACTTCTGGCTGAGGCCGCTCTCGCTGCCCTTCTTGAGCTTGCGGCTGTCGCGCAGCTCCAGGAACGGCTCGTCGTCGGCGGGATGCCCGGCGGCGATCGCCCGGCCCCGTTCCAGTTCCGCGTCCAGCTCGGCGCCGAGCAGGATCGCCATGTTCGAGATCCAGAGCCAGACCAGGAAGGCGATGACACCACCGAGCGTGCCGTAGGTCGCGTTATAGTTGGCGAAGTTGGCCAGGTAGATGGCGAACGCCGCAGAGGCGACCATCCACAGCAGCACCGCGAAGATGCCACCCGGGCTGACCCAGCGGAAGCCACCGGTCTTGGCGTTCGGCGAGGCCCAGTAGAGAACCGCGAACATCAGGCTGATCAGCGCCACCAGGACCGGCCACTTGGCGATGTTCCAGGCCAGCACGGCCTGGTCACCGAGACCGATCTTCTCGCCGACCACCTGGGACAGATCACCGGTGAAGATGACGATGGCGGCCGAGGCGATCAGCATGACGCCGACCACCGCGGTGACACCCACCCGGATCGGCAGGGTCTTCCAGATCGGGCGGCCTTCCGGCACGTCGTAGATGGAGTTCGACGCCCGCATGAACGCGGCGATGTAACCCGACGCGGACCAGAAGGCCAGGACCAGACCGACGATCGCGGCCAGGCCGGCCTTGCCGGTGCCCTGCACCTGGTCGAACACCAGGTCGACGAACTCGGTGAGTTTCTGGCTGCCGGCGATGTCGTTGACGGCGTCCTTGACCGTCTGCTGCCCGTTGTCGCTGACCATGCCGAGCAGCGACACGATCACCAGGGCGCCCGGGAAGATCGACAGCACTCCGTAATAGGTCAGCGCGGCCGCCCAGTCGGAGATGTTGTCCTCGGAGAACTGCTTGAAGGTGCGCTTGAGCGCGGCGAGGATGCCCTTCGCCTTCAGTTGGCTGGGCTTGTCCGGCCCGGCGTCGGGACCGGGCGCCGACAGGTCGCGGTCACGGTCCTCGGCGGTGCGGGCGGTGGCCGCCGCGGCCACGTCGTAATCGGCGTTTCCCTGACGCCGCGCCTCGGCCGTCTCACGGTCCTCCGGGCCGGAGTGTCCGGTGTGCTGTTCGTCAGCCTTGTGGCGAAGTCTCATGGCGGGGTTCCTTCCGGGCAGATGCGACGGCTCTCGGCCGTTCCGCACGCCGTGTCCCCACCACGACGCGCTCAGCGACCTGCACGTGGGTTGCCCTGCTCCGGGTCCTCCTAACCGTCCGCAACCGCACGCTGGCCCTCCGGGGACGCCGTCATTTGCACAGCAGACGCTCCATGCGGCGGCCGGCCACCACCAGGCACACCGCCAGCATGGCCAGGAGGTAGAGGACGTCCACCAACTGGGTGACACCGACCGAGCCCAGGCTGATGCCGCGGATCAGGTCGACCGCGCGGTAGAGCGGGGTGACCTCGACGACCCAGCGGAGCACCTCGGGATAGGCGGTGGCCGGGACGAACGTGCCGGAGAACAGGAACAGGGCGAACTGGCCGGCGCCGATCATGTCGAAGTCCTGCCAGCCGCGGATCAGCGTCGAGATGGTCATGCCGAGGGCGCCGAACGCGAAGCCGACCAGCATGGTCGCGGGGAAGGAGACGAGAGCCCGCGCCGGAGTGGTCAGGTCCATCGCCACCATGATCACCAGGAAGGCGGCCGAGTAGATGCCGCCCCGGGCCATCGCCCAGGCCAGTTCCCCGAGCGCGATCTCGATGGGCCGCACGGGGGTGGCGAGCATCCCCTCGTACAGCCGCATGAATTTCATCTTGCCGAAGAAGTTGAAGGTGGTCTCGGAGAGCGCCCCGCTCATCGCCGACGACGCCAGCATCGCCGGGGCCACGAACTCCGCGTAGCTCACCACCCGGCCACTGGGCAGGGGAATCTCCCCGATCAGGGCGCCCACCCCGACACCGATCGAGAAGAGATAGAGCACCGGCTCCAGCAGACCGCCGAGCATGACCAGCCAGTAGGCGGTCTTGAGCGCGGCCACGTTGCGCTCGGCGACCGCCGCCGACCGCCGGCCCATCCCCTCGAAGCTCACCAGCCGCCGGGGCAGCGCCAGCGTCAGCACGACTCGCATCCTTCCGTCACGTCAGATCACCAACCGGCGCTGGTAACGCCAGTACGCCAGGGACCACCCGGCGGCGCACCAGAACACCAGGTAGAGCACCTGCCAGACCGCTCCCGGGCCAGGATCGAGGCCGAGCGTGGCGGCCCTGGTCAGGTCGACCCCGTGCCAGAGCGGCAACACGTAGGCCACCCATCGCAGCACCACCGGCAGCGACTCGATCGGGAAGAACACCCCGGAGAACAGCGACATCGGCAGCACCGCGAACCGGATCAGGATGGCCAGGTAGCTGTCGCTGGTCACCGAGGCCGTGTAGGCCGCCACCGGGGCCGCCACGGCCGCCCCGACCAGCAGCGCGATCAGCGGCACGGCCACCGCCCAGGCCGACCGCAGGGTGCCGAAGGCGAACGCCACGAGCAGGAACGCCGCGATGCTGAGCAGCACCCGGAACAGCATGAAAGCCAGGTGCCCGCCGAGGATGTCGCCGATCCGCAGCGGCGCGGCGGCCTGCGCGAAGTAGACCTTCACCCACTCGAAGCTGCTCAGCACCGGCCAGGTGGACTCGCCGATCGCGGTCTGCATCGCGGTGGTGGCGATCAGGCCGGGGACCATCCACTCCAGATAGGAGTAGCCGCCGACACCGCCGGTGACGTAGGCGCCGACACCGATGCCGAACCCGAGCATGGTCAGCAACGGCAGCACGAGCGAGGAGAGCACGCTGGACCGCCAGGTGCGGCGGTAGTTGACCAGGTGGTATTCCAGAACGTAGGCCGAAGGGGTCATCTCAGTCCACCAGGGTCCGGCCGGTGAGGTGCAGGAACACGTCTTCCAGGCTGCTGCGGCGGACCAGCGAGCCGGCCGGGCTCAGGGACCGCCGGTGCACCTCGGCCAGGGCGCCGTCGCCGTCGCTCACGTAGAGCAGGACGCGGTCGGGCAGGACCTCGATCCGCTCGCCGATGCCCTCCAGCTTGCCGGCGTAGGTCCCCTGGTCGTCGGTGGCGAAGCGCAGCTCGACCACCTCGCGGGTGGAGTGGGTGTCGATCAGCGCCCGCGGCGAGCCCTCGGCCACGATGCGTCCACCGTCCATCACCACGAGCCGGTCGCAGAGCTGCTCGGCCTCGTCCATGTAATGGGTGGTCAGCACCAGCGTGACGCCCTGCTGCTTGAGCCGGAACAGGCGCTCCCACACCAGATGCCGGGCCTGCGGGTCGAGCCCGGTGGTGGGCTCGTCGAGCAGCACCAGGTCGGGCTCGTTGACCAGCGCACGGGCGATCGTGAGCCGCCGTTTCATGCCGCCGGAGAGCGGCTCGACCTTGCTGCCGGCCCGCTCCCCCAGCTGCACGAAGTCGAGCAGCTCGGCGGCCCGGGCCCGGGCCACCTTGCGCGGGATGCCGAAGAACCGGGCGTAGGTGGTCAGATTTTCCAGCACGGTCAGCTCGGGATCGAGATTGTCGAGCTGGGGGCAGACGCCGAGCCGGGCCCGGATCCTCGGCCCGTCACGCCGCGGGTCCATGCCGAGGATCCGCAGCACGCCGCCCGTCGGTGGGGAGACACACCCGATCATGCGCATGGTGGAGCTCTTGCCCGCGCCGTTCGGCCCGAGGAACCCGAACGCCTCCCCGGCCTGCACGTCGACGTCGATGCCGTCGACCGCGGTGAAATCGCCGAACCGTTTGACCAACCCGCGCGCGTGGATGAGGGAGTTCACGCCCTCGACCCTACGGAAGGGGTACGACATTCGAGTCGGCGAGCCGGGCTACTCCGCGGGCGCGGTGGCCGACCGGGCCGTCCCGACCAACTCGTCGGTCAGCTCGGTCACCTCGGGACGGTCCGCGGGCGTGCCGGAGTCATACCGAACCGCCCAGCTCAGCCCGTCGCGCCCGCTGACCCGGCGCCCGACCACCCGCACCGCGCCCTCCGGCAGCGGGTGATGCACGGTGTAACCCACCGAACGGGTCACCCGAGCCCGCACCTGGTCGGGCAGCTCGCCCGGTTCCAGCAGCAGGAACGACACCGTCGGCCCGTCCACCAGCACGGTGTAGCCGTCCCGCTCCTCGGCCACCTCGGCCGGGGTGATCCGCAGCTCCCGCCCGGACCAGGCCGCCTTGTGGATCTCGTGCCAGCCGAGCCGTTCCGCGACACCGGGCAGCCAGAGTCCCTGATCGGTGGCGACCACGACGGCCTCGCCGGCGGTGTCGGCATCGGCGTCGGTGACCGCGGACCAGGCCAGGACCCGTTCACCGGGCGCCAGCCGCGGTCGAAGAGCAGCGGGGAGAGCGGCACGCCGCCGCAGGAACCGGAACATCGTCGAAGGCCACCTCATCCGGTCGGCGACTCATAGGTGAACGCCGCCAACCGGAGCGCCTTCGCATGCTGCTCCAGCGGGAACAGCTCACCCGCCAGTGCGAAGTACTCGTCGCGGTTCTTGACCGGGTTCATCCGCTGAATCTTGGACTTTATGTCCTGGATCCGGGCCATCACCCGGGGAAGCTGGAGCTTGGCGACCTGTTGCGAGACGTAGGACGGGTCGGCCTCGCGGTCGAACCGGACCGGCTCCACCGACAGCTCCCCCACCAGGGCCTTGGCGCCGAGGTCCTCGGCCGCGTCCCGGACCGACTCGATCCAGTTGGCGCCGCCGGTCGCCGCGGCGGTGCCGCCGACGGCCGCGATCGCGATCCGGATCGAGCGCAGGATCTCGTCGCCGAAGTCCTCGGGGGCGAGGGTGTCGAACATCGATCCGGCCAGGCCCGGGTACTGCAGGGCGAGTTTCACCGCCTCCCGCTCCACCAGACGCTGGGTGCTGTGCACGGGACCGGGCCGCACGGTGGTGTCCGTTCCGCTTCCGGTCTGGGCGGCCCGGACGGCACGCTGCACCGGTTCGAGCTCCATCCCGAGGTCGTCGGCGAGCTTTCGCGCGTACTCCGGGCGTTTCTCCCTGTCCTTGATCTTGGCGACCAGCGGCGCGGCACGCCGCATCGCCTCGACCCGGCCCTCGACCGTGTCCAGGTCGAAGCGGGAGATGGTCTGCCGCAGGGCGAAGTCGACCAGCGGCTCGCGGCCCGCGATCATGTCGCGGACCGCCAGATCGCCGCGGGCCAGCCGCAACTCGCAGGGGTCCATGTTGGCCGGGGAGACGGCGATGAAGGTACGCCCGACGAAACGCTGGTCCTCCTCGAAGGCGCGCAGCGCGGCCTTCTGGCCGGCCGCGTCCCCGTCGAAGGTGTAGATGATCTCGCCGGTGAAGCTGTCGCTGTCCATCAGCAGGCGCCGCAGCACCTGGATGTGGTCCACGCCGAAGGCGGTGCCGCAGGTCGCCACGGCCGTCGGTTCGCCCGCCTCGTGGCAGGCCATCACGTCGGTGTAGCCCTCGACGATCACCGCCCGGCCGCGCTTGGCGATCTCGCGTTTCGCGTGGTCGATGCCGTAGAGCACGTGCGACTTCTTGTAGATCGGCGTCTCGGGCGTGTTCAGGTATTTCGGGCCGTCGTCGTCGTCGAACAGCTTGCGGGCGCCGAAACCGATCACATCGCTGCTCAGGTCCCTGATCGGCCAGAGCAGCCGGCGGCGGAACCGGTCGATCAGCGAGCCCGAGCGGGCCGGCTTGGACAGGCCGGCCGCGGTCAGTTCCTCCGCGGTGAAGCCCCGGCGCAGCAGGTGCTTGCTCAGCATGTCCCAGCTGTCGGGGGCGAAGCCGCAGCCGTATTTCTCCGCGGCGTCCCGGCCGAAGCCGCGCTCGGCGAGGAACTCGCGTGCCTTGCGGGCCCCGGGCGAGCCGAGCTGCTCGGAGTAGAACTCGACGGCGGCGGCGTGCGCGGCGATCAGGCGCTGCCGCTGGCCGGTCTGCGGGCGCGGCGCGGACGGGCCGCCGGACTCGGTGTCGTAGCGCAGCTGGATGCCGGCCTTGCCGGCCAGCCGCTCCACCGACTCGATGAACGACAGGTGCTCCGCGTCCATCAGGAACTTGATCGAGTCACCGCCCTGGCCGCAGCCGTGGCAGAAATAGACGCCGCGGGCCGGCGAGACGTTGAACGACGGTGTCTTCTCGTCGTGGAAGGGGCACAGCCCCTTGAGGTTGCCGCCGCCCGCCGACCGTAGCGTGACCGTCTCGCTGATCACGTCGACGATCGAGGTCCGGTCGCGGACCACTGCGATGTCCTCGTCCTTGACCCTGCCCGCCACGGCTACATCCTGCCTCGCGCGATCGGTCAGCCGCCAGCAGGGTCGCCGGTCCTCACCGACGTGTCCCGGTGATCGCCGCGTGCCAGGCCACCGCGGCGTGATCGGTCAGCGAGGCGACCTGGTCGATCACCACCCGCAGGGCGGCCGCGTCGTCGGCGGCCGCCGCGTGCAGCGGGCGAAAGAGCGGATCCAGCCGCTCCGGGGTACGGGTGAGCGCCTCCACCAGCTCGGCCAGGATGGTCCGCTGTTCCTCGTACCAGCCCTCGGCCGCCCGGGACCGCATGACGTACCGGTACGCCATGCCCTTGAGCAGCGCGCACTGGTTGCGGACGGTTCGCGGGACGATCAGGTCGGCGGCGTACCGGCACAGCGGCTCGGTGCCGTGACGGCTCTGGGTGGCGCCGACCGCGGAGGCGACGAACCGGCCGGTCAGCACGCTGGTCATCCGTTTCAGCGCGACCAGGGAATGGTAATCGCCACAGTAACCGGCGACCGCGGTGACCGCCGGGTCGGCCAGCAACTGGTCCAGAGCCACACCCAGCTGCTCGGCGCTCTCGACGGAGTAGGTGGCGGCGACGTCATCGCAGAGCGCGGCCCGCTCGCCCCGGTCGTGGAGCAGGTCGGCGAGAGTGATGTAACCGCCGTGCACGCCGTCCTCGACGTCGTGCACGGAGTAGGCGACGTCGTCGGCCCAGTCCATGACCTGCGCCTCCAGGCAACGGCGCTCGTCGGTGCGGGGTGAGCGCATCCACTCGAAGACGGGCCGGTCGTCGGGGTAGACGCCGAACTTGCGGTAGCCGGGCCGGCGGAACCACGGGTACTTGGAGCAGGCGTCCAGGGTGGCCCGGGTCAGGTTGAGGCCGGCGCCGGGCACCTTCGCCTCCAGTCGGGTGATCACCCGGAGGGTCTGCGCGTTGCCCTCGAAGCCGCCGCACGGCTCGGCGACCACGTCGAGCGCGGCCTCCCCGTTGTGACCGAACGGCGGGTGCCCCAGGTCGTGGGCGAGCCCGGCCACGTCCACCAGGTCGGGGTCACAGCCCAGGCGGGCGCCCATCTCCCGGGAGATCTGGGCCACCTCGAGCGAATGGGTGAGTCTGGTGCGCAGGAAGTCGTCCGACCCCGCCGTGTGCACCTGCGTCTTGGCGGCGAGGCGCCGGAACCCGGCCGAGTGCAGCACCCGGGCCCGGTCCCGCTGGTACGGCGTACGCCCGTACCCACTGTCCTTGGCGGGTTCGGCTGCCCACCTCTGAGAGTCGGCGGCCGTCATGATCCCACCCTATGCCGGTCGGCCCGGGTCACCCGCTCTTCGTGCTGAGGACGCAGAACTCGTTGCCCTCGGGATCGGCGAGCACCACCCAGGGAACATCGCCCTGGCCGATGTCGACCGGCCGGGCGCCCATCCCGACGAGCCGCTCCACCTCGGCCTCCTGGTCGTCCGGGCGCAGGTCGATGTGCAGCCGGTTCTTCACCCGTTTGGGGTCCACGCCGACGCCGAACAGCAGGCCCGGCAGTTCGTCGGCGGTGCGGCGGATCTCCACCTCGTCGGGGGCCTCGTTCACGATCACGTAGTCCAGCGCCTCGGCCCACCAGCGGGCGAGTCGCCCCGGGTCCTGCGCGTCCACCACGATCTGCTCCCACCGACTGGGCATACAACCTCCCGAGATCGACATATGACGATCATGTTACGCGATCCGGGCATGTGGACCTCGGGGAAACAGCGCACCCCGCGTGCGACTGGACCATGACGCACAGGACGTGCGACTTGTCGCCGCACGGTCACCGGAGGATGGCCCACGGTGGCGGCACGGATGCGGAACTCATGAGAAACGTCACCGGGGACAACGACGAAGCGCTGAGGAGTGAAGTGCCCGGCGTCGACCACTGTCTACAGGAGGCGATGACGATCCCCGGCGCTGTCGGGGCCAGCATCGTCGACTACACCACGGGCTTCCCGGTCGCCACGACCGGAGCCGCGCCGAACGAGGACCACGAGGCCGCGGCCGCCGGAACGGCGGAGGTGGTCCAGGCCGCGAACAGCCGATCGCTGTTCGTCTCGGCGGTCCCGCACGACCTGCTCGAAGACCTGATCATCACCACCGCCGGGGGCTACCACCTTCTGCGGATGGTCCAGACCGAGTTCGACAGCCGCCTGGTGCTCTACGTGTGGCTGGACCGGGTCCGCGGCAACCTCGCCGTGGCCCGCCGCAAGATGCAACGCCTGGCCGACGAGCTGGTCGCCACCCGATGACCAGCGTCTGTCCTGCCACGACCCGCGAAGGGAGCGATCGGTGGCCGCCACGAGGACCGCGACGCCCGGCACCCTGCTCGCGCAGGTCGCCGGTGCGCGGCAGACCGGAGCGCTGATGGTCGGCGGCCATCCGGGCGGCGCGGTCTACGTCCTCGAGGGCCGGGTCATGTACGCCGAGTCGCCGGCCGCACCGGGGGTCGGTGAGCTGCTCACGTCATCGGGGCGGCTCGCCGGGCGGACCTGGCAGAACGCGCTCGACCTGGGCACCTCGACCGCCCGGGTGGGCCGGCTGCTGGTCGAACAGGGCCATCTCACCCAGGGTGAGCTGGAGCTGTGCGTGCTCGGCGCGACGTACGACGCGGCGTACTTCGTGCTCGCCGACACGGACGCCCCGGTCGAGTTCCTGGCCGGCGCCACCCACTGGCTGGGGCCGGTCGTGCACATCGACGCGGCCGCGATCAACCGCGAGGTGCGCCGCCGGATCAAGCTGCTCGACGAGATCCTCCCGAACCCGCGGGTGGACGTGGCGCCGGTCATCCCGGTGACCCGGCCACCCCGAGAACGGGTCACGATCACCGCTCCGCAGTGGGAGCTGCTGGTCCACGCCGACGGCCAGCGCACCCCGGCCGACCTGGCACAACTGCTCGGCCGGGCGGGTTACGCGATCATCCAGGAACTGCGCCGGATGGCCGCGGCGGGGCTGATCGAACCGCCCGAGCAGCGGGTCACCGACAATCCGGAGTTCGTCCGGCTCCCGCATCCACGGGGGACGTCGGTTCCGCTGTCCAGGACCGCGCCGAGCTCCGTACCGGTGATCTCCGGGCCGGAACCGGCGGCCCGGCATCCGCCGCCGGACGACGACCCGCCGCCCGCCGTGGCGGCGCCCGGTGAGAACAACGCCGGGCTGAACCGGCCACCGCGGCTGGCCCGCCGGAAACCCGGCGCGAAGCTGCCCAAGGAGTTCGCGGGCGAGAGCCCGCCCGCGCACCAGGGAGCCGACGAGGTCCTGCTCAAACGCATACGCACCGCACTGAGGGCACTGCGGTGACGCGCGCACCCCCCATCAGCCGAAGGAGCGAGAAGAAGTGACGGTGGATCCGGCGGTACTCGAGGAGCTCGGGCGCCTGCGCAGCAGAGTGCCGGAGTTGGCCGGCAGCGTGCTCGCCACCGCCGACGGACTGGTCGTCGCACACGACTCGCACGGCATCGAGCCGGACACGCTGGCCGCGCTGGCGGCGGCCCACCTGGCTCTGGCCCGGCGGTTCGCGCACGCGGTCAATCACGGTGAGCTGCGGGAGTCCGTGGTGGAGTGCGACGGCGGCTACATCACCTCGTACACCGCCGGACCGAACGCCCTGCTCACCGTGGTCACCTCGGGTGACGCGAACCTCGCCATGGTCCATCTCGAGGCGCGGCGGTGCGTCCGCCGGCTGGTCCGGATCCTCGCTCTGGAGACGGCGCCGCAGCTCCGCCCGGAAATCCCCACGCAGTCCGGCCCATCGGTCCCGCTGGCCCGGCGGACCCCGATGGCCACCCTGCCCAACGTCGTACGCCGCCGGCAGGCGGCCGGCTGACCGGCAGTTGACGACCCTATGTGAGAACCATCCCACCGCAACGGAGGAAAGATCCCATGCCCGACATGGACACCGCACTCAAAGAGATCATGGAGATCGACGGCTGCATCGGCGTCGCGCTCGTGGACCACACCAGCGGCATGGCCCTGGGCACCCTCGGTGGCGGCAAGGAGCTCGACCTGACGGTCGCCGCCGCCGGCAACACCGACGTGGTCCGGGCGAAGCTGCGGGCGATGGAGATGCTCAACCTCTCCGAGAAGATCGAGGACATCCTGATCACGCTGGACACGCAGTACCACATGATCCGGCCGCTCACCAGCAGGTCGGGGAAGGGGCTCTTCCTCTACGTGGCGCTGCGGCGGGACCGGGCGAACCTCGCCATGTCCCGGCACCAGCTGCGCCGCATCGAGAACGACCTCGACGTCTAAGGCGTGAGCGCCACCCCTGGCGGGGAGGGCCCGCACCGCCCTCCCCGCCCTCGCCTCACCCTCGACGGGGCCTACCATCTCTCCTCATGGGCGCCCAGGAGATCATCGACCACGTGCGGTCCGGTGACCTCGGGCACGAGGACGCGCTGGACATCCTGACCGGAGCGCCCGCCGCCGAGGCCGACACGGCTCTGCGCAACGCGCTGAACAGTGAGTTCGACCGTCTCTTCGGCAACGGCTGGCAGCCGGCCGAGTTGCACCGCACGGTCGCCCGACTCGGCAACCCGATCCAGGCCCGCCTGGTCGCCGACGCCGCCCGGGACTACCTGCGTGGCCGGGAGCCCGTCGACGAGCGCTGGCAGGCTCAGGTGGACGGGCTGCGTACCCCGGAAGGCCGTAAGCCGGACCGGATCGCCGTCCTGGACGCCTCGCTGGGTCTGCTGGCCGACCTTCGGCGCCTGCCCCGCATCGAGATCCTGATCCCGCCGCCGGGCACCCCCCTCACCACCGTGCCGCACCACAGCGACAAGCGCATTCTCGACCGGGTCCGCGCCCTGCTGGCGAAAGCGGAGTCCACCGACTTCCCGGCCGAGGCGGAGAGCTACAGCGCGAAGGCGCAGGAGCTGATCACCCGGTACCGGATCGAGGAGGTCACCGCCCCGGCGGTGGACGTGGTGCCGTTCGCCCGGCGGATCGGCGTGGACCACCCCTACGAGAGCGAGAAGGCGGCCCTGCTGGACGCGGTGGCCAGTGCCAACACGTGCCGCACGGTCTGGTCACAGGACCTGGGGTTCAGCACGGTCTTCGGCTTCGACGCCGACATCGACGCGGTCGAGCTGATCTACACGTCGCTGCTGATGCAGGCGAACCGGGCGATGAGCCGCGACGAGAAGACCATGCGCAAGGCCCGGATCAAGGCGTTCCGCCGGTCGTTCCTGGTCGCCTACGGCATTCGGATCGGCGAGCGCCTGCGGCAGACCGTCGAACGGGAGATGACCGGGCACGACGACCTGCTGCCGGTGCTGCGCAACCGCGAGATTAAGGTGAACGAGGCGATGGACCGGGCGTTCCCCCGCACGGTCCGGGTCCGCAGCAGCAGGGTGGACAGCCTGGCCGGCTGGGAGTCCGGACGGGCCGCCGCCGACGAGGCGGAACTGCGTTGACGGGTGCGGCAGACTGGGTCCATGCACCCGATTTGACGCTGACACCTCTACGCCGTGCACGCCCTCCAGGAGGGGGTGCTCCTCTACCCGGTCTACGCGCTGCTCTTCGCCGACACCGGGCTCACCACCGGCGAGATCTCCTCACTGTTCATCATCTGGTCGGTGGTCTCGTTCGCCTGCGAGGTGCCCGCCGGCGCCCTGGCCGACGCCTGGTCGCGTAAGCGTCTCTACGCCCTCGGCGAGATCATCACCGCGGCCGGTTTCGGGCTCTGGCTGCTCTGGCCCACCTATCCGGGCTTCGCCCTGGGCTTCCTCCTCTGGGGTCTCGGCGGCGCGTTCGCCTCCGGCTCGCTGGAGGCGCTGGTCTACGACCATCTCGGCGACGGCGCCGCGTACAGCCGCGTCATCGGCCACGCACGCACCGCCGGCCTGCTCGCGATGCTCGCGGCCACCCTCCTGGCCACCCCCGCCTATCTCACCGGCGGCTATCTCCTGGTCGGCGTGATCAGCATCGCGACGGTCACCGCCGGCGGTCTGCTCGCCCTCCGCCTCCCCGAGAAACCCTTCTCCGGTACGGACGTCGCCGGCGACGACCGCACCCCGGGCAGTCCCGTCGGCTCCGCGCCGGACTCACCCCCCGCGCCGGAACCCGGATATGCGGAGCTCCTCCGCGCGGGCGTCCGGGCGGTCACCGGGAGCAGCCGGGCGCTGCGGGCCCTGCTCGTGGCCGCGGCCGTGCCGGGGTTCAGCGCCCTCGACGAGTACCTGCCCCTGCTCGGCCGCGAGATGGGGGCGCCGACGCAGGTCGTCCCCCTGCTGTTCGCGGCGACCGCGCTGGCGATGGCGGCCGGGAGTTCGCTCGCCGGGCGTCTCCCGCCGACCACCCCGCGGCCGCTCGCGGGCGCTCTGACCCTGGCCGCCGTGCTGCTGGCGGCGGGTTCGCTGGTGCCGCACCCGGCCGGCATGCTCGCGGTCTCGGCCGCGTTCGGCCTGCTCCAGTTCGCGATGGTGCACGCCGAGTCCCGTCTGCAGGACACCATCACCGGTCCGGCGCGGGCCACCGCCCTGTCGGTCGCCGGGTTCGGCGCCGAGGTCTTCGCGGTGACGCTCTACGCGGCGTTCGTCCTGCCCGTCCCGTTGCCGGTGCTCTGCGCGGGGATGGCCGTCCCGCTGCTGATCACGGCCCGGCTCGCTGTGCAACGCTGAACCTCGGTGGTCCGGCGGCGACCTTTCCGGTCCCGCCGGACACCTGCCGAACGTCCCCCCACCCCCTGGCGGCGGCGGTCGTCAGCCGCCGGACTCGTCGGTCTCGGCGCCTTCGGGAACGGTCTCGTCGTCGCGGCTGTCGAGCCAGCCGTGCGGCAGCGACACCTTGCCCGGGGCGTTGACCCGGCCACGGGGCTGGCCGAGCGCGTCGGCCGGGAACGGGATCGACGGGTCGAGCTTGGCCAGCAGGTCGTCCAGCTCGGCCAGTGACGAGATCATCGCGAGGCTGCGGCGCAGGTCACCGCCGACCGGGAAGCCCTTCAGGTACCAGGCGACGTGCTTGCGGAAGTCGGCGCAGCCGTGCTTCTCGTCTTCCAGCGCCTCGACCAGCAACTGCGCGTGCCGGGAGACGATCTTCGCGACCTCCCCGAGGGTCGGCAGCACCGGCCGGTAGTCGGCGCCCTGGGTGAAGGCGGCCTCCAGGTCGGCGAACAGCCACGGGCGGCCCAGGCAGCCGCGGCCGACCACCACGCCGTCGCAGCCGGTGTGCGCGACCATGCGCAGGGCGTCGGAGCCCTCCCAGATGTCGCCGTTGCCGAGCACCGGCACGTCCAGGGCCTGCTTCAGCGTGGCGATCGCGTCCCAGTCGGCCTTGCCGGAGTATCGCTGCTCGGCGGTGCGGGCGTGCAGGGCGACAGCGGCCACGCCGGCCTCCTGCGCGGCGAGACCGGCTTCGACATACGTCAGATGGTCGTCGTCGATGCCCTTGCGCATCTTGATCGTGAGCGGGATGCCGAAGGGCTTCGCCGCCGCGACCGCCTGGCTCACGATCCGGCCGAACAGCCGGTGCCGCCACGGCAGGGCCGACCCGCCGCCACGCCGCGTCACCTTCGGCACCGGGCACCCGAAGTTGAGGTCGATGTGATCGGCCAGGCCGTCCTCGCCGATCATCCGCACCGCGGCCGCGGTCACGTCCGGGTCGACGCCGTAGAGCTGCAGGCTGCGGAAACCCTCGTCCTCCGCGAACGCGATCATCTTGAGCGTCTTGGGGATCCGCTCCACCAGGGCCCGCGTCGTGATCATCTCGCAGACGTAGACCCCGCCGCCCTGCTCCCGGCAGAGCCGCCGGAAAGCGACATTGGTGATCCCGGCCATGGGGGCGAGCACGACGGGCGGATTGACGACGTGGTCGCCGAGCATGAGCGGTGCAGTCACGCGCTCTAGCGTGACACGCCCGGCCCGGCGACCCCGAATCGCCCGCTCCCCTAGTTGGGGCTGTCTCGCTCGATCAACGTATCCAGCATCCCGATGATCTGCTGCATCCCATCCTTGAGGCCGTGCACCTCAAGAGTGAGCAGGCCGAGCGACCTCGCATGTTCCTTGTGCATTGCGGTGTGCCGGTCAAGCGTCGCGGTGTGCTGCGCCAGCGTCGCGGTGTGCTGCGACTGGGTTGTGGCCAGCGCCTTCATCAGATCGGTCTGGACACGCAGTTTCTCGGCGACATCAGAGAGGTCGCGATCTTGACCGGCGCGGAGCCTCTCCTGCTCGTCCATGCGGGTCTCCAGTCGAGTGACGCGTTCTTCCAAAGTCGGCACCATGCCTCCGGGGGTGAAGGGTAGTCGCTCGGCCGGCCGGCGATGAGCTTTTCTCGCTCATGACTATAGTCGCCAAGCAAGTGGGAATGCGACATCTGGGCGGGTGCTTTCGAGGATTCTCTGGCAGAGTCGATGGGGTGAGTGATGCGCTGAGTCCGCGGCGGCTGATCGCCGTGTTCGAGTCGCCGGTGTCGGAGATGCTGTTCCGGTTCGGGGTGGAGCTGGGGTTCCAGACCGTGCTGGTGGAGCCCGACCCGGCACGGCTGGGCGGGACGCCACGACCGCACGGCGACACCCTCGTCAGCGACCTGGCGGCGGCCGCGCCCGACGAGCACACCGACATCCTGCTGACCGATCATCACCGGACCGAGATCGGCGCCCTGCTCAAGGAGGCGCTGAGCGGGGAAGCCCGGTGGATCGGGATCCTCGGCAACCCACGGCACGAGGGGCCTCACCTCGCGGCGCTGCGCGAGCTCGGCGTGGCGGAGGACGAGATCGGGCGGGTGCACCGGCCGGTCGGGCTGAACATCGGTAGCCGTACCCCGGCGGAGATCGCCGTCGCCGTGCTGGCCGGACTGATCGCCGACCGCAACCACCGCCCCGGCGGTTTCGAGTTCTGAAAAGCTCAGAGAGTTCTGAAAGCTCAGAGTTGTGCAGACAGCGAGAGGCCGGGCCCGAGGGCCCGGCCTCTCATCAGAGGATCAGCAACCCGGCAGGCGCTTGATCAGGTAATCCTCGATCTGGCTGAGGGAGACCCGCTCCTGCTTCATGGTGTCGCGGTCGCGCACGGTGACCGCGTCGTCGGTGAGGGTGTCGAAGTCGACCGTGACGCAGAACGGGGTGCCGATCTCGTCCTGGCGGCGGTACCGGCGGCCGATGGCCTGCGAGTCGTCGAACTCGACGATCCACCGCTTGCGCAGGTCAGCGGCGAGCCCCTTGGCCTTCGGCGACAGGTCCGGGTTACGCGACAGCGGCAGGACGGCGACCTTGACCGGGGCGAGCCGGGGGTCGAACCGCATGACCGTGCGCTTGTCGACGCCGCCCTTGGTGTTCGGGGCCTCGTCCTCGTCGTAGGCCTCGAGGAGGAACGCCAGCACCGCGCGGGTGAGGCCGGCGGCCGGCTCGATGACGTAGGGCACCCAGCGCTCGCCCTTCTCCTGGTCGAAGAAGGACAGGTCGACACCGGAGTGCTTGGAGTGCGTCGTCAGGTCGAAGTCGGTGCGGTTGGCGATGCCCTCGAGCTCGGCGAACTCGGTGCCGCCGAACTGGAAGCGGTACTCGATGTCGACGGTCCGCTTCGAGTAGTGCGAGAGCTTCTCCTTGGCGTGCTCGTAGAAGCGCAGGTTGCTCTCGGACAGGCCCAGGTCGCGGTACCAGTCCCAGCGCTGCTGGAGCCAGTACTCGTGCCACTGCTCGTCGCTGCCCGGCGGGACGAAGAACTCCATCTCCATCTGCTCGAACTCACGCGTACGGAAGATGAAGTTGCCCGGGGTGATCTCGTTGCGGAAGCTCTTGCCGACCTGCGCGATGCCGAACGGCGGCTTCTTGCGGGCCGCGGTCGCCACGTTGTTGTAGTTGACGAAGATGCCCTGGGCCGTCTCCGGGCGCAGGTAGTGCAGTCCGTCGGCGCTCTCGGTCGGGCCGAGGTAGGTCTTCATCAGGCCGTTGAACATCTTCGGCTCGGTGAAGGTGCCCTTGTTGCCGCAGTTCGGGCAGTTCAGCTCCTGGAGCGAGCCGGGCAGCTTGCCGTGCTTCGCCTCGAACGCCTCCTCCAGGTGGTCGGCCCGGAAGCGCTTGTGGCAGGACTGGCACTCGGTCAGCGGGTCGACGAACGCGTCGAGGTGACCGGAGGCGGCCCACACGTCACGGGACAGGATGACCGCCGAGTCCAGGCCGACGATGTCGTCGCGCTGCTGGACCATGGTCCGCCACCACTGGCGGCGGACGTTCTCCTTCAGCTCCACACCCAGCGGACCGTAGTCCCAGGCCGAACGGGTTCCTCCGTAGATCTCACTGGAGGGGAAGACGAAGCCCCGGCGCTTGGCCAGGCTGACGACGCTGTCGATACGGTCGGCAGGCATGTGCGGTTTCCTCCTACGCCGGCTGGGTGTCGGCGGGGACATTCGTGGGTGAGTGGACGAAAAGGGAGGTTACTCCCTCAGGTCGCACACCTCGAACTTGCCCGTCGACCTGCTCTGCTGCAGCTCGGCCTCGACCCGGGCCCGGTCGCCGTCGGGATAGGTGAGGCTCACCGGGACGGTCGACTTCACCAGGTCCAACTCGCCGACCTCGAAGGACACGAAGGGCTCGAACCCGGCCATCCGCGCGGCGTAGTCGGCCTGGCTCTCGTCGTCCCGCGCCTCCTGGCAGAGCTGCTGGTACGCCCCGTCGAAGTCACGCTCACGCAGGTCGGCGAGGTAGCGGCCGACGGTCACCTCGGCCTGCTCGCCGAGCGCGCTGGTGAAGGACGTCAGGAAACCGACGCCGGCGACGGCGCCGACTCCGCAGACCAGCACCACCACACCGGCGACGATGCCGAGACTGGTCGAGACCCGCTTGCCCCGGCCCTCCACCGGAGGAGCCGGAAACGGCGGGTGCACGCCCGGGCCCGGCGGTGGCGGGGGCGGAGGAAGACTCATGTTGTCAGCCTAATGTTCAGCGCCAGGGCTCGGCCGCCCGGTCGCTGACGGTGATCACCACAGCCTCGCCGGGGCCGGCCTCCGCCAGGGTCTCGAACGCCGACGGTTCGTCGAGCGACACCGCGAGCAGCGGGGTGGCGTGCACCTTGACGTCGAAATTGCCGAGCGCGCGCCGGTAGGCTCCCACCGACTCCCACTCGGTGACCAGGGTCCAGGCGGCGGGGTCCTCCAGTGCCCGGGCGAGCCGGCCGGACCGGTAACCCGGACAGCGCGCCAGGGCCGCGAGCGCGGCGTGCGCTTGTTCGAGAAAGCCGTCCTGCGTGTCCGGTCGGACTTGGAAGCGGTTGAGCACCAGCATGTGACGAGGGTACGCACACGCGAGGAGGAGCCACAGTGACCACACCTCTGCTTCAGCGGCTGGCCCGGGTGAATCCCACCGCCGCGTTCGTCGGGGCGCTGGCTCTGCTCCTGGCCGGCCTCTTCCTGCCCGGCATCGTCGGGGGACTGCTGCTGTTCGGGCTGGCCGCCGGCCTGGCCGCGCTGACCTTCACCACCTGGCCGGTGCAGGTGCCGGTCACCCGGACCGTGCGGCTGGTGCTGCTGACCCTGTTGATGACCGCGGCGGTGGCGAAGACCCTGTGAAAGCATGCGCCTTTGACAATCATTGTCATTATCGACCACAGTTGCTGGCATGATGCGCCGCCTGCTTCCCGCCATGCTCCTGCTGACCGCCCTCACCGGCTGCGGAGAAGAGGCTGTCGGCGCTGACGGCAAGCTCTCCGTGGTCACCGCCTTCTATCCCCTCCAGTTCGTCAGCGAACGGGTCGGCGGCGACGTGGTGAGCGTCTCCACGCTCACCAAACCGGGCGCCGAGCCGCACGACGTCGAGCTGACCGCCCGCCAGGTGGGTGAGGTCTCCGACGCCGGCCTCATCGTCTACCTGGGTGGCTTCCAGCCCGCCGTGGACGCCGCGGTGAAGCAGAACGGCGGCGACCGGGCCTTCGACGCCACCTCCGCAGTCGAGATGATCAACGCGGAGGAAGCCGACGCGCACGAGGAGGAGCACGGCGAAGAGGAGCACGCCGGCACCGACCCGCACGTCTGGCTGGACCCCACCCGCCTCGCCACCGTCGCGGACAAGCTCGCCGAGCGGCTCGGCAAGGCCGACCCGGCACACGCCGCCGACTTCACCGCCCGCGCCGCCAAGCTGCGCGCCGAACTGACGGCCCTGGACGGGGAGTTCACCGCCGGCCTGACCACCTGCGCTCGCCGCGAGTTGGTGACCAGCCACACCGCCTTCGGCTACCTGGCCGACCGGTACGAACTCACCCAGATCGGCATCACCGGCATCGACCCGGAGACCGAGCCCTCCCCGCAGCGCCTCGCCGACGTCGCCACCGAGGCCAAGGAGCACGGAACCACCACGATCTTCTTCGAGACCCTGGTCAGCCCCAAGGTGGCTGAGACGATCGCCAAGGAGGTCGGCGCCCAGACCGCGGTTCTCGACCCCATCGAAGGTTTGACCGACGGCTCGGCGGACTATTTCTCGGTGATGCGTGCCAACCTGGCCGCACTGAAACTGGGCCTGGAGTGTTCATGAGCGAGCTTGCGAACGCATCATCCGGCTCGGCCCATGACTCCTGGCGGCGCCGGAGCACGGCGGGGGTGACGGCATGAGCATCGTCGAGGTCAGGCATCTCGCGGCCGGCTATGACGGTCGGGAGATCCTCCGGGATGTGTCGCTGAGCGTGACGGCCGGTGATGTCGTCGCGATCCTCGGCGCCAACGGCTCGGGCAAATCCACCCTGATCCGTACGATCCTCGGCCTGGTTCCGACGAGCCACGGCGAGATCCAGCTGTTCGGGACGCCACAGAAACGTTTCCGGGAGTGGGAGCGGATCGGGTACGTGCCGCAGCGGCTGGGCGCCGGCAGCGGCGTACCGGCCACGGTCGGTGAGGTCGTCGCGTCGGGCCGGCTGGCCCGGCGCGGCGTTCTGAGTTTCCCGCGGGCGGCCGACAAGGCGGCCGTTCGGGACGCGCTCACCGCGGTCGGCCTGCTGGACCGGATCGGTGACCCGGTCGCGACCCTCTCCGGCGGTCAGCAGCAGCGCACCCTGATCGCCCGGGCACTGGCCGGGCGGCCCGATCTGCT
This sequence comes from Actinoplanes sandaracinus, assembly GCF_030009775.1. Classification (GTDB taxonomy): domain Bacteria; phylum Actinomycetota; class Actinomycetes; order Mycobacteriales; family Micromonosporaceae; genus Actinoplanes; species Actinoplanes sandaracinus. The sequence continues at coordinate 336,734 of NZ_JASCTH010000003.1, forward strand.
CGTGCTGGACGAGCCGAACGCCGGCGTGGACGCGGCCAGCCAGGAGGCGTTCGCCGCGGCGCTGACCCGGTTCGCGGAGAGCGGCGGCACGATCATGCTGGTGCTGCACGAACTGGGCCCGCTGCGGCCGCTGATCGGCCGGGCCGTGGTGGTGCACGACGGGCGGATCGCGCACGAGGGAGCCCCGCCGGAGCCGGCCGGGCACCACGCCGATCCCGACCACGACCACGTGCACCCACACGCCGACGAGGTCAAGGCCGGTATCTGCGAGTGGGCGCCGGCCGAGGGGACGAAGGCGTACTGATGGAGCTTCTCGCGTACCCCTACATGCTCCGCGCCCTGGCCGGCGCGTTGATCATCGGGCTGACCGCGCCGGCGCTCGGCATCTACCTGGTACAGCGGCGGCTGTCGCTGGTCGGCGACGGGATCGGGCACGTGGCGCTGACCGGCGTCGGCGTGGGACTGCTGACGAACACCTCTCCCGAGCTCACCGCGGTGGTGGTCGCCGCGATCGGCGCGGTCGGCGTCGAGCTGATCCGTGAGCGCGGGCGCACCTCCGGGGACCTGGCCCTGGCATTGCTCTTCTACGGAGGCATCGCCGGTGGCGTGGTGCTGGTCGGCCTCTCCTCCGACAAGGGCAACTCGAACCTGATGCAGTACCTGTTCGGGTCGCTGATCACCATGGAGCCGCGGGACATCGCGGTGATCGGCGGGCTGGCGACGGTGGTGCTGGTGACGATGCTGCTGCTGCGGCCGGCCCTGTTCGCGCTCTGCAACGACGAGGAGTACGCCCGGGTCAGCGGTCTGCCGGTGCGCACCCTCAACATCCTGCTCGCGGTGACCACCGCGATGACCGTCACCATCGCGATGCGTACCGTCGGCCTGCTGCTGGTCTCCGCGCTGATGGTGGTCCCGGTCGCCGCCGCCCAGCAGGTCGCCCGGGGCTTTCGCAGCACCATGGCGGCGGCCATGCTGATCGGCCTGGTCTCCGCCGGCCTCGGTGTCGTGGTCTCGGCCGAGGCGAACACCGCTCCGGGCGCCACCACGGTCTTGATGGCACTGGTCGCGTTCCTCGGCGCTACGATCGGTGGGATGATCCGGCGTAACCTGCGCCGACGGCACAACCGCCCGCCGGTGACCGCCGACCCCCCGGACGTGGTTCTCCATGGCTGACCCGCACATGACCGCCGCCGGCTACGAGGCGTACGAATCGGCGGGGGCACTTCTGCGTGCTCTCTCCGCGCCGATCCGTGTCGCCATCGTGGTCGAGTTGGGTGTGGGCGAGCGCTGTGTGCACGACCTCGTGGAAAAACTCGGCGCCCCGCAGCCACTGGTCTCCCAGCACCTGCGGGTGCTGCGCGGAGCCGGTGTGGTGCGAGGTGTGCGACGGGGCCGGGAGATCGCATACTCCCTGGTGGACGAACACGTCGCCCACATCGTCGCCGACGCCGTAAGCCACGCCAGGGAGAGCCGACAGTGAACCCCGACAGCACGATCCGCAACACCAAGCAGCGCAGCGCGGTCAGCGCCGTCCTAGCCGAGACCGAGGGTTTCCACAGCGCTCAGGACCTGCACGCGATGCTGCGCGACCGGGGCGAGCGCGTCGGGCTGACCACGGTCTACCGGACCCTGCAGGGTCTGGCCGACGCCGGGGAGATCGACGTCATGCGGCCGCCGGGCGGCGAGCACCTCTACCGCCGGTGCAGCCAGGGGCACCACCATCACCTGGTGTGCCGGTCGTGCGGGCGGACCGTCGAGGTGGCCGGGCCGGCGGTGGAGTCGTGGGCGGACAAGGTGGCCGGTCAGCACGGTTTCGTCGACGTCTCCCACACCATGGAGATCTTCGGAACCTGCCCGGAGTGCGCCGCGAAACGCTGAGCTCTCTCCCCCCGGGCGCGCCGCTTCGGGTGCCCGGAATGCGCCACGGGAAGCCGAGTGCGACGCTTCCGGGGTGAAGCTCTATGCGGACCGCGTTCCTGTCGCCCTTCGCCAACTGATCACCGATCTCCTCGTCGTCGTCTGGGTCTACCTGTGGATCCGGGTCGCCCTCTGGATCCACGACGTCGTCGAGAAACTCGCTGTCCCCGGCCGGAAACTGGAGAGCGCCGGCAGCGGCATCGCCGACAACCTGGCCGACGCGGGCGGCAAGGTCGGCCGGGTGCCGATCGTCGGTGACGAGCTGACCGCCCCGTTCACCGGCGCCGCCGACGCCGCCCGGTCACTCGCCGACGCCGGTCAGCAGCAGCAGGATTTCGTCGGCCAGCTGGCCCTGATCCTGCCCGCGGTCGCCGTCGGCGTCCCACTGGCCCTGGTGCTCTTCATGTGGCTGCCGATGCGGGTGCGCTGGATCCGCCGGGCCGGGATCGCGGCGGCGGTCCGCAACGACCCGGCCGGGCAGGATCTGCTGGCGCTGCGGGCGCTGGCCTCCCAGCCGTTGACCAAACTGGCCAAGCTGGGCCCGGACATCGCCCAGAGCTGGCGGTCCGGCGACGCGGCCGCGGTGAGCGCGCTCGCCGCCCTGGAGTTGCGGGAACTGGGCCTGCACAACCGTTGATTCTGGAATCGGGCGCGGGCCGCGAACGCGGCGCCCGGTGCCACGGCAGTGCCGATCTCGGATGTTCTCGCAGGGTCGACGTTCTCCGCTGAGTGAGCTCGCCCCGACGTTGCGGGGCGGGCCCGGCTAGTCCGTCGTCGCTGAGTCCTCGTCGTCGTCGCCCCACTCGCGGTGGGCGAACGGAAGGACCACCCAGAAGGCGAGGAACCAGCCTCCGGTCACCACGGTGAGCGGGATAGCCCACTTCCAGTCGAGCAGGTAGTCGGTGATCAGCAGGACGCTGCTGGTCATCGACACAAGCATGAAGGCCAGGCCGCCGGTGGCCATCTTGTGGGCGTACCGGACCAGCTCGGGTTTGCGGCCCTGCCGGAACAGGGCGCGGTGGAACGCCACCGGCGAAATGATCATCGCGGTGGCGAACGCCGCGCTGATCAGGGAGACCGTGTAGACGTCCTTCTGGAACGCGGTGACGTTCGGGAAGCCGCTGCTGAACGGCAGGGTCAGAAGGAACGCGAAGAGGATCTGCACACCGGTCTGGGCGACCCGCAGCTCCTGGAGCAGATCGGCGAAGTTGCGATCCCAGCGCTGCTTCTCGGACTCTCGGGGAGTATGTGTATCGACCGCCATGGCCGCTGGATACCCCCCGTGCGTTCATGATCAAACGCCGATGCGCGCCAGCACCGCGTCGGCCAGCTCACGCGGCGCCTGCTCCGGCACCCAGTGACTGACTCCACGCATGGCCACCAGCTGGTAATCGGCGCGCACCCAGTCTCGCGTGCGCAGCGCGGCGGTCAGCCCGACCACACCGTCCCGGTCGCTCCACACATACGTCGTCGGCACCGTCACCGGCTCCAGGTCGGCGCCCTGCTCGGCCCGGAGAGCCCGGTACCAGTTCAGTCCGCCGGTGAGCCGGCCCGGCTCACGCATGGCCGCGACGTATTGCTCGGCGCGCACCCCGATCGGCCGCAGCATTAGCCGCAGCGCCAGGGCGTGCTGTGCCAGCAGCAGCTTCTCCGCGACCGGAGACCGGAACAGTCCGACGTAGGCGAGCCGGGCCTGCTGGCTGGGCCGGACCCGGAGGGCGAGCAGCAGGGCCCGCGGGTGCGGCACGGAGATCGCGGTGAGGGTGCGCACCCGATCGGGGTGCCGGGCGGCGAGGTGCCAGCCGACCTGGGCCCCCCAATCGTGGCCGACCACATGCGCCTGCTCGATGCCGAGCGCGTCGAGGACCGCGAGGGCGTCGGCGGTCACCGAGTCCATCGTGTAGCCGGCGACGTCGGCGGGACGCGCGCCCGGAGAGTATCCACGCTGGTCCATCGCGTAGGTCCGGAGCCCGGCCGCGTGCAGGCGGGGCAGGATCAGGTCGAACTCGCGATGGTCCTGGGGAAATCCGTGCAGGAGAAGGACCGGTTCGCCGTCGGTGGGGCCACCCTCGTGGACGTCGAAGACGAGCCCTCTGGCCTTGATCTCCATATGACCGTTCCCTCCCTGTGCCACGCCGCAACCGGTGTCAGCTTCATCGAATCACATCCACCGATGTTGTTCGCCACGACGGACCAGCTTCGATCCGACGGAGCAGACCCTCGCGCTGATCCGGGTGAGTCATCCGAGTCACGAGTGACGTGCGGCTTCGCGTTCGGCGCCCTCGACTTCCTCACCCCCGTCCCCAGCTGAAGGTGGCCCCCGGCCAACCGGGGTTTCGCCTTCGGCCCGTTGATCGTTTGCCGGGTGGTCACTGGATCGCCAGGGGGTGTTGTCCTGTTCGGACGAGGGTGTCGGCCATGGGTCACGGCCACGATCACTCGCACGACCACTCGCACACCACAGCCGATGGGGGCGACCTCCCCGAGGCTCTCGATCTCTCCGTTCCGACCGCCGAACTGTCCACCTCCGACGCCTCGCGCCGCCGGTTCCTGCTCGGCGCGGGCCTGCTCGGCGCGGGTGCGGCCGCCTCGGTGCTGGCCCACTCGGGCGCCGCCGAGGCCGCCGGGCTGCCGCACACCCACGGCCACGCGGGCGGCGGCACCGCCAAGGGCGGGTTCCGCTGGCTCGCGGGCGACCATCACATCCACACCCAGTACAGCTCCGACGGCCAGTACCGGGTTCTCGACCAGGCGCAGAAGGGCCACGCGTACGGCCTCGACTGGCTGGTCATCACCGACCACGGCAGCGCCACCCACGCCAAGATCGGGGTGGACAAGGTCAACCCGGACATCGTCAAGACCCGCTCCGAACTGCCCGGGCTGCTGACCTTCCAAGGCTTGGAATGGAACATCCCGGCCGCCGAGCACGCCACCGTCTTCGTGCACCCGGGCCGCAACGAGGTCGATGTCCTCAAGCGGTTCGAGAACGCCTACGACGGCTCCCTGCAGCCGGCGACCAACACCGTCGCCCAGAACGAGGCCATGGCGATCGCCGGCATCCGGTTCCTCGGCGAACAGGTTCGCCGCCGCAAGATCGACGGTGCGCTGTTCTTCGCGAACCACCCGGCCCGGCGCGGCGTCGACTCCCCGCACGAGATCCGCAACTGGCGCGACGCCGATCCCACGGTCGCCGTCGGCTTCGAGGGCGCGCCCGGCCACCAGGCCGCCGGCATCCCCGCCCCGAACGGCCGTGGCGGCGCCCGCGGGCTCTACGACAACAACCCGTCGGCGGCGTCGTACCCCGGCTACCCGCTGGAGAGTTACCGCACCTGGGGCGGTTTCGACTGGATGACCGCCACCGTGGGCGGCCTCTGGGACAGCCTCCTCGCCGAGGGCAAAGCGTGGTGGATCACCGTCAACTCGGACAGCCACGTCAACTACCTGGACCAGACCGAGCGCGGGCCGGGCAGCGACTTCAACGCCAACGGCAGATACAACGACCCGGTCTACAACGGCTCGATCAACACTCAGGCCGGTGACTTCTGGCCCGGCTACTACGGCCGGACCAACGTGGGCTCGTCGTCGTTCTCCTACCGGTCGGTCATGGACGGCCTGCGCGCCGGCCGGGTCTGGGTCGACCACGGCCGCCTGATCAAGGGTCTGGACGCCCGGGTCCGGGTGACCGGTGACCGCCGCGCCTCCACCGGCACCCCACTCGGCGGAGTCCTGACGGTCAAACGCGGCACCTCCACCGAACTGGTGCTGGAACTCGACCTTCAGGACGTGCCGAACTGGGCCGGCTTCATCCCGGCGCTCAAGCGGGTCGACGTGATCGTCGGCACCGTCACCGGCCCGGTCGCCGACAAGGACACCTTCACCACCCCGAACACCACGGTGGTCAAGTCGTTCGAGATCAACCGGACCAGCGGGAAGATCTCGCTCAGCTACCCCCTCGGCCGGCTGGACAAGCCGTTCTACCTGCGGATCCGCGGCACCGACGGCAACCACACCCAGCCGGGCCTGCTCGGGTCGGCCGTCGACCCGCACGGTCCCCGGCTCGACGTGGCGGGCGCCGCGGACCCGTGGGGCGACCTGTGGTTCTACACCAACCCCATCTGGGTCCTGCCCCGATGACACCGTTCTCCGAAACGAGCGCGCCGGCCGCCACCGCGGCCGGCGCCGCCCCGATCCCGTCCGGTGACCGCCCCGCCACCACCGCTACCGCTACCGCCGCCGGGGCCGGGGCCTCCGGCGACGCCCGGATCGTCGGCGTCAGCCTCGGGCACGCCACCCTCGCCGAGGCCGACCACTGGATCCAGTCGCTGACCCCGGCGCCGGTCCTCGCCTGCACCCACCTGGTCGGCGAGCCGTTCCCGCACGTCGCGATCAGCCTGCTCACCGCGCACCCGTTCGACACCGCCGCCGGCCTGGCCGACGCCGCCACGGCGGCCGCGGCCGGGACGTTCGGACGGGCGGTGCGTTTCCCCGGCGTCGAACACTTGACCGGCGCACTCACCGTCGGTGAGATTCTGCGGCGAAGTTCGATCGCCCGGGTCGAGGTTCTCGGCGGCGGCCCGGCCGACCCGGAGACGATCGTGGAGACCGGCGACTTCGTACGGCCCCAGTTCCGCAACGGGGAGCTGGTGCTGGTCACGGCTCCGGCGGCGGGCGGGGTGCTGATCCCCTTCGAGACCCGCAATCCCACACCGTGCTGCGCCGACCACTGACCCGCGGCGTGAACGGCGGCCCCGCGTTCGCGGAGCGGGATGCGGTGGCGGGGGTGGCGGGCGTCGCGGAGCGGCTGCCTAGGGTGGCCGCATGACTCGTCCCCCTTTGCGACAGCTTCTGGCGGAGGCCCGCAGTGGCGTGCTGGTCTTCAGCATCACGCCACCGCGGCGCAGCGCCACCGAGGAACGGATAAAGGAGATCGCCGAGGTCACCCTCGACCGGCTTTCGGCGCTCGACCTGGACGGCCTGATCCTGTACGACATCGACGACGAGTCCGACCGGAACCCGGACGACCGGCCGTTCCCCTATCTGCCGACGCTCGATGCGGCCCGCTACTACGCCGACCACCTGACCGGCTGGCGCCAGCCGGTGATCGTCTACCGCTGTGTCGGAAAATATCCGGAGGACGAACTCCGTGAATGGATGACCCGGGCCGGGCCCGAGGTGCTCAGCGTGTTCGTGGGCGCGTCGTCGGGTGGGAAGAGCGTGCACACCAGCCTGCGCCGGGCCCATGAGTTGCGGGCCGAGTTCCGGCCCGACCTGCCGCTCGGCGCGGTCGCGATCGGGGAACGCACCGACGAGCACCTGCGCATGCTGGCCAAGCAGGACCGTGGGGCGTCGTTCTTCGTGAGCCAGGTCGTCTACCACGTCAATGAGACGAAGAACCTGCTCAGTGACTACTTCTACGAGTGTCGGGCGCGCGGCGCCGAACCCCGGACGGTGATCTTCACGCTGTCGCTGTGCGGCTCGCTGAAGACGCTGGAGTTCGTGCGGTGGCTCGGCGTCGATGTGCCGCGCTGGCTGGAGAACTCGATCCGGCACTCGGCTGATCCGCTGGCCGAGTCCTACCGGCAGTGCGTGGCCATCGCCCGGGATCTAATCGACTTCTGCGAGCACCTGGGCCTGCCCTACGGGTTCAACATCGAGAGCGTGTCGATCCGCAAGGCGGAGATCGAGGCCAGCACCGATCTCGCGGCCGAGGTCGCCGGGATGCTCCGCGACCGGCGCTGATCTGATTTCGGCCACGTCGGCGGCGACAAGCCGCAAGGCTCCGGCGACGACGTTCTCCTCCAGGCGGACGACGTCGCCGGAGCCCTGACCGCCAGCACGTGCCGTCCCTGTTGGAGCGCCCAGGCCAGTGGCACCGCGCGCCGCCGCGATCCCGGTGCCGAGCGCCTCCCGCCTCCCGGCCTCGATCACTGACAGTTCAGACCCAGGGTGGTTCAGTCCACCGTTCCAGGCTTCGCTAACCAGTGGACCGGCTGCCCCGTAACCTCGGCAACGCGCACGAAGTCCCTGTCGTAGTGCAACAACGTGAGCCCGTGCTCTTCAGCCGTGACAGCGGTGAGCAAGTCCACGGGGCCCGCGGATCGGTGGGCGCCTTTCGCGGCCAGGACAGCCTGCAACCGAGCGGCTCGCTCGAAGACACCGTCCGGCATTACCACCCAACCGAACAGTTCCCGCAGCAACGCTTCCTGCCGCTCCCGGTCGGCATGCGATCGAGCCGTGTAGAGCAGCTCAATCTCCGTTATGGTGCACGTCGAGATCAGACCGTCTGTCACGGTCCGTCGCCATTCGCAAAGGACATGCGGATTGAGAAGAAGGCGAATCAGAGCGCTGGTGTCGACCAGATACTTGGTCTCATTCACGGACGGCGCTCTTTGTCGAGCAACTCGTCGAACTGGCCGGTCTTGGCTATCTCCACCAACTCGGCCAGCGCCTTGACTCGCCGAAGACGAGCGGAGGCGTCACGCAACGCCGCATTGACGGTATCGGCTCGATTCGCCGTCCCGAACAACTCCGCGGCATCGGCCAACGCCTCTTCGTCCAAACCGCCCACACCTTTGGTCATGACGTCCCCCATGCGCAACCAACTCCCTCAGCGTAAGCCACTAGTCTTTAGCCCAGTGGGCATGTGACCAGACTAGTCGGGCGCATTGATCGACTCAAGGGCGATCGGGCTGGGAGGATGGGGACATGCTTGTTGCCTTCTCTGTCACGCCCATCGGCACCGGTGACTCCGTGGGGGACGCGGTCGCCGAGGCGGTCCGCGTCGTCCGGGCGTCGGGCCTGCCGAACCGGACCGACTCCATGTTCACCACCATCGAGGGCGAGTGGGACGAGGTGATGGCCGTGGTCAAACAGGCCGTCGACGCCGTCGCCGCGGTCTCGCCCCGGGTCAGCCTCTCTCTCAAAGCGGACATCCGGCCGGGAGTGACCGACGCCCTGACCGCCAAGGTGGAATACATCGAGCGGGTGCTGGGCCAGTCGTGAGACGGCTGGTGATGTGGGACATCGACTACACACTGCTGCGTGGCGGCGGAGTCGCCGCCAAGGCCTGGAAGGCGGCGTTCACCGAGGTCACCGGGGTGGCCTGGCGGGACACGCCGATCTTCGGCGGGCGGACGGACACCGACATCTGCATCGAGGTCTTCGCCACCCACGGGGTGACCGACTGCACTCCGGAGCGGTTCTTCGCCCGCTATGTCGAGGTGGTGCACGAGATCAAGCACGAGTTCACGGCGCAGGGCATGCTGATGCCGGGAGTCCGTGAGGTGCTGACCCGGCTCGGTGACGACCCGCACGTGGTGCAGACGCTGGTCACCGGGAACGTCCCGGAGGTGGCCGCGATCAAGGTGGCGGCGTTCGGGCTGGAGGGCTCGTTCGACGCCGAGGTGGGCGGTTACGGCACCGACGACAGCCTGCGCGCCACGCTGGTGCGCCGCAGCCTGGAGCGGGCGAGGGCGAAGTACGGCGAGGAGTTCCGCCCCGTGGTGATCGGTGACACCGTGCACGACGTGACGGCGGCGCTGGCCAACGACGCGGTCGCGATCGCGGTGGCGACCGGCGCCACCCCGGCGGCCGACCTGGCCGCCGCGGGCGCGCACGTGGTGCTCACGGATCTCAGCGATCCGGAGGCGGCGGTGAAGGCCCTGACCGGCTGACCCCTGGCCGGCCGAAGCCGGATGGGGCGAACCCGGATGGGAGCGAAACCGGATGTCAGAGCCGCAGCTCCGGCGGGGAACCGGTCCATCGCAGCTCGGCCGGCAGGTGCGACAGGTCGTTGAAGATCAGGACTCGCCGCCGGCCGTTCGGGAAGTAGCGGATCACGGTCAGCCCGGTGTTGGCCGGGATCAGATCGCGCCACCGCTCGGCGGGCGTCTCCAGCGCCTCCCGGACGAACCAGGCCACCTGGAAGGCGTGCGTGATCAGCAGCTCGTGCGTCTCCGCCGGAGCCGGGCCGGCGAACCGGGCGATCATCGCGGCCGAGGCGGCCGGCTCCTCGGTCGGGACCCGGTCGTCGAGTTCGGCGGCGACCCGGACCGGCACACCCGGCAGATGCGCCGCGACAAGCGAGGCGGTCCGCGCCGCGCGAGGGAGCGGGCTGTGGCTGACCGCCGTGAGCGGCACACCGGCCATCCGCTCTCCGAGCAGCGCGGCCTGCCGCTCGCCGGCCGCGCTCAGCCCCGACTCGTCGGCCGTGGCCTCGGCATGGCGGGCGATCCAGAGGTGCCTGGTCTCCACCGGGGGTGGGCCTATGTCGGGCTGACCGGGTTGGGCAGCGCGCCGCCGAAGCGCCGGTCACGCTGGGCGTAGAGCTCGCACGCGTACCACAGGTGCCGGCGGTCGAAATCGGGCCAGAGAGTGTCCAGGTAGACCATCTCCGCATACGCCGACTGCCAGAGCAGGAAGTTCGACGTACGCTGCTCGCCCGAGGGGCGCAGGAACATGTCCACCTCGGGGATCTCCGGGTGGTAGAGGTATTTCGCGATCGTCTTCTCGTTGACCTTGTCGGCCTTGAGCTTGCCGGCCGCGACGTCCCGGGCGATCGCCGCCGCCGCGTCGGCGATCTCGGCCTGGCCGCCGTAGTTGACGCAGAACTGCAGGGTCAGCTTCGAGTTGTTCTTGCTCATCTCCTCGGCGGTCTGCAGCTCGGAGATGACGCTCTTCCACAGCCGGCCGGCCCGCCCGGACCAGACCACCCGCACGCCGAGGTCGACCAGCTGGTCACGGCGCCGGCGGATCACGTCGCGGTTGAAGCCCATCAGGAAGCGCACCTCCTCCGGCGAACGCTTCCAGTTCTCGGTGGAGAACGCGTACGCCGAGAGGTAGGGGATGCCGATCTCGATGGCTCCCTCGATGGTGTCGAAGAGGGAGAACTCGCCCTGTTCGTGCCCCTTGGTGCGGGACAGTCCGCGGTCTTTGGCCCAGCGGCCGTTGCCGTCCATGACGATGGCCACGTGCTTGGGCAGCGCCGCGGAGGGCAACTGGGGTGGCCTGGCACCGGAGAGGTGCGGGGTGGGCGGGCGCGGGCTCAAGGGTTCAACTCCCGTCGATCGACAAGCGGGAGCGAACGCAGTGCCCGCTCCATGTGCCATTGCAGGTGGGCAGCGACCAGGCCGCTGCATTCGCGACGCACGGACGGCGCGGAGGAGTCCGCGACGGCCCAGTCGCCGGAGGTGAGGGCGGACATCAGACCGAGCGTGTCCGGGCTGGGGTGGGCGGAGCCGGGCGGGCGGCAATCGGGGCAGACCGAGCCACCGGCGGGCACGGAGAACGCGGCATGCCGCCCGGCCGTGCCGCAGACCGCGCACTCGGTGATCGCCGGCGCCCAGCCGGCGAAGGCCATCGCGCGCAGCAGGTAGGCGTCGAGCACCAGGCTGCCGGCGTGCTCGCCCACCGCGAGAGCCCTGAACGCCCCGAGGGTGAGCTGGAACAGCCGCAGCGAGGGTTCCCGCTCGACGGGGGTGAGCCGCTCGGCGGTCTCGCAGATCGCGCTGGCGGCGGTGTAACGCGGGTAGTCGGTGAGGAAGTTCTTGCCGTAGAGCGAGACCGCCTCGACCTGGCTGACCGAGTGCAGCGCGCTGCCGACCCCCTCGGGTGAGCCGGCGAGCTGCAGGTCGATGTGGCCGAACGGCTCCAGCCGGGCCCCGAACCGCGAACTCGTCCGCCGGACGCCGCGGGCGACGGCTCGCAGCCGGCCGTGCCGGCGGGTCAGCAGGGTGACGATCCGGTCGCTCTCGCCGAGTTTCTGCACACGCAGAACCACCGCGTCGTCGCGGTAGAGCTGGCGGCGGTATCCGGCGGGCACCCCGCCATTCTGCCCCCTGCCTACGACAGACCCTGACCCGGATCTCAGGGTCGTCTCCGGGACAGGACCGGTGGTGTTCCCGGAGAGGCGGAAATAGCGTCAGCCCATGACCCGAAGAGTTGCCCTGATCCTCGCCGCCGTCTCGATGGGCGCCCTCGCCGGCTGTGACGGCGTGGTGGGTGCGCGGATGACCTTCGACGACACCGAAGCCACCAAGATCACCGAGATCGTGCTGAGCGGTGGCTCCTCCGACCTCATCGTGAACACCGACTCCACCGCCACCGAGACGCGGATCCGGCGGGTCGTCTACGGCGGCACCGACCCGGGCCCCTCCTATGATCTGGCCGGCGGTGTCCTCACCCTGAAAGGCGAGTGCGGTCCCGAGTGCGGGGTCCACTTCGAGATCACCGCGCCGCCCGGGGTGGGCGTGCGCGGGGAGCTGCGGTCCGGTGACGTCTCCCTGAGCGGGGTCGGCGCGGTCGACCTGCGCCTGACCTCCGGCGACGTGATGGTGGACCGCGGCACCGGCCCGGTGAAGGTGCGGGCGACCTCGGGCGACCTGGTCGTCAACGGCGGCACGGAGGTGAACATGGAGACCACCTCCGGCAACCTCGACGTCAGGGAGGTCACCGGCCCGGTGACGGCCCGCGCCTCCTCCGGTGACATCAACCTGGACCTGTCCGCGCGCGCGTCGGTGACCGCGTCGGTCAGCAGCGGCGAGGTGAGGGTGATGGTCCCGTCCGGCGCCTACCAGTTGAAGACCTGGAGCGGCAGCGGCCAGCAGGACATCGTCGGCGTCACCGACGATCCGAAGTCCACGAACGTGCTCGACGTGCGGACCCGCGACGGTGACCTGACCCTCATCGGACGCTGACCGCGGGCTCCGGCCGCGAGCGCCCCGGCCGTCCGGACTCCGGCCCGCCGGGCTCGGCGTGCACGGGCCGCCGCGGGGCGGGACCGGCCGGCGCCGGGGACACCGGCACCGGGATCCGCCGTCCGGGCAGCAGCGCCGGCCGGCGGCCGGCGGCCACGTCCTCCACCCATCCGAAGGCCGCGACCAGGACGGCGAGCAGCACGAAGACCGCGACGATCCGCCAGGCTACGCCGACGAGACCGTCGATACGCATGTCGTGCCGCTCGCCCCACCGGGTGACCGCCACGACGGCCGGCACGTGCCAGAGATAGATCGTGAGAGCCCGCGCGTTCAGCACGGTCAGCGCCCGGTTGCCGCGGACCACCGGCCGCACACAGCCGAGCGCCACCAGGATGAACGCGGCCGACCACAGCGCGTTGCCGAGCGGGATGTCGTTGAGGTCCCAGCCACGCGGACCGGGATGGGTGGCGACCCAGGCGACGGCCGGCACGGCGAGTGCCGCGGCGACGCCGAGCAGCCGCTTGCGGCCGAGCCGCTCCAGGTGGCCGTCGTGGTGGGCGAACCCGAGGAGCCAGGCCCCGCCGTACAGCGCCAGGCCCTGCGCCACCGGCGGCACCGTGATCCCGGCCAGCGTGATCCCACTCAGCGCGAGATAGGGCGTCACGATCGTGGCCAGCGGGAACCGGCGGTAGACCGGCAGCGCCAGCGGCGAGAGCAGCACCATCCAGAGGAAGTCACGCAGGTACCAGACGTGGCCGAGCCCCTGGACCCACCAGCCGGTCGCCTCCGGGGTGACGATCGGGAAGCCCCAGAACAGCAGCATCGCGTTCCAGGCCGAGGTGCCGCTCAGCAGCATGACCGGCACCGCGATCAGGGCGAGCACCCACAGGGACGGCAGCAGGCGGCGGATCCGGCGCTCCACCGCCCACACCCCGAACCTGTCCAGCGAGGCCGCCATCAGCGAGCCCGCCAGGGCGAACATGACCGACATCGCCGGGAAGACCACGGTGAACGCGGCCCACCCGGTGATGTGATAGATCACCACCCGGACGGTCGCCACGGCACGCAGCAGGTCCAGGTACCGGTTTCGCATGGCCCAAGGTGTTACCCGGGCCGACCCGGCCTGCGCAAACTATGGTGAAGAACACCATAGTTGGCGAATGTCCAAGTTTCGATCTAAAAGCCCAGTTTCCGAAGCTGCTTCGGATCCCGCTGCCATTCCTTCGCGACCCGGACATGCAGGTCCAGATAGACCCTCCGGCCGAGCAACTTCTCGATCTCGGCGCGGGCCCGCGAACCGACGTCCTTGAGGCGGGCCCCGCGGGTGCCGATCACGATCGACTTCTGGCTGTCCCGCTCCACGTAGAGGTCCGCGAAGATCCTGGTCAGTTTGCCCTCGACCAGCATCTCCTCGACCAGCACCGCCATCGAGTGGGGCAACTCGTCGCGCACGCCCTCCAGCGCCGCCTCGCGGATCAGCTCCGCGATCAGCATCTGCTCCGGCTCATCGGTCAGCACGTCGTCCGGATAGAGCTGCGGCGATTCCGGCATGTGCTTGACCATGACGTCGGTCAGGATCTCCACCTGGTGCCCGGAGACCGAGCTGACGGGGACGATCTCGGCGAAGTCGTAGAGCTCGGCGACGTCGAGCAGCCGCTGCGCCAGGGTGGTCTGATCGACCAGGTCGACCTTGGTCACCACCGCGATGACCTTGGCCTTGAGCGCGCCGACCTCCGACGCGATGAACCGGTCGCCGCGCCCCACCGGCTCGTCCGCCGGGAAGCACACCCCGATCACGTCGACCTCGCTCCACACCTCATGGACCAGGTCGTTCAGCCGCTGGCCGAGCAGCGTCCGGGGGCGGTGCAGACCCGGCGTGTCGACCAGCACGAGCTGCGCGTCCGGCCGGTGCAGGATGCCCCGGATCACGTGCCGGGTGGTCTGCGGCTTGTTCGAGGTGATCGCGATCTTCTGCCCGATGATCGCATTGGTCAGCGTCGACTTGCCGGCGTTCGGCCGCCCGACGAAACAGGCGAAACCCGCACGGTAGACATCGTCTCGCGGTTTCCCGGCACTCGCGGCCTTGTGCCGGTGCACCTTCCGGAAAGACCCTTTCCCGGTACGCACGTCGCCGTCGACAACAACATCATCCCGTTCCGGGGAGCGCGCGGGCGGCACGGCCTTACCCGCAGGTTCGACACCGGTCCCGCCTCGACGGCCACCAGCGCCGCCCGCCGTCCGTTCACCACGGGACCGGTCGTCTCGCGCACCGGACGAACCGGCCGCCCGGCCGCCGGCGGAACCACCGCCACGGGTCCCCGGAGCACCGGGAATCCGGCCCCAGGTAGGAGCGCCACCACGCGTGCTCTTCGCACGGAAGTTCCTGCCCCCGGCGAGGCCGCCACCACGAGCGCCCGGCGCGCCGGAAGCCTTGTCCCCGGTAGCGCCGCCATCACGCGTACCCCCGGATCCGGAAGCCTTGCCCCCGGTGGAGCCGGCGCCGCGCGCACCCGCGGATCCGGAAGTCCTGCCCCCGGCGGAGCCGGCGCCACGCGTACCCGTGGGATCGGCCGTCCTGCCGCCGGTGGAACCGCCGCGCGCGCCGCCCGGCGTGCGTCCGCGGGGGTCCGCGCCCTGATCCGCGGCGCGCCGGGCCGCCCTGCGTTCCTGCCGCCGCTGCTCGTTGCGCTCGCCCGCCGTGAGGCGCCGCTCCTCGGGACCCTGAGCCATCACTGGGTGACCGTGCCGATGAGCGAGCCGTCGGCGCCCGCGACGTGGATCGGGGCGCTCACCGCGAGGTCACGCACCGCGGCGTGACCGGAACTCTCGAGTTCGGGAGCCTCGGTCACCACCGCGGCCGCCTCGATGAGGGTCGCCCCGGAAGCGGCGGCCTGGGCCACCGCGAGCTGCAACGCCGACAGGGTCAGGTGCGGGAGGGCCACTGACGCGGCCGCGTAGGTGCGGCCGTCCTGGTCGCGGACCGCCGCCCCCTCGGCCGCGCGCACCCGGGCGCGGGAGCTGCGCGCGAGGGTCACCAGCTTGGTGTCCTCGGCGCTCAGCGCGGCGCCGTCAGTGCCCGGAACGGCAATGGAAGTGGTCTGGTCAGGCATCGGCGGGCTGTCTTTCCTCGTTCTCGGCAACGTTCTCATCGTTCTCTGCGGACGGTGGTTCCGGCCGGACCCGGCGCACCAGCACCGAGTCGATCCGGTTCCGCCGGCCGGTGGTGCCTTCGGCGATCAGGTGCAGGCCACGCACCTCCGTTTTGGCGCCGGGAATCGGCACCCGGCCCAGCGTCTGCGCGAGCAGGCCGCCGACGGTCTCCACCTCGTCAGCGGGCAGCTCCACGCCGAACACCTCGCCCAGGTCCTCGATCGGCAGGCGGGCGGTCACCCGCACCGCGCCGTCGTCGAGGTGCTCGATCGGCGGGCGTTCCACGTCGTACTCGTCGGTGATCTCGCCGACGATCTCCTCGAGGATGTCCTCGATCGTGACCAGGCCGGCCGTGCCGCCGTACTCGTCGACCACGATCACCAGGTGGTTGCGAGCGGCCTGCATCTCCGACAGCAGGTCGTCGACCGGTTTCGACTCCGGCACGAAGTTGGCCGGGCGCATCGCCTCGGCCACCGCCTGCTCGGCCGCGGCCGGGTCGCCGTTCTGGGTGCGGCGGACCACGTCCTTGAGGTAGAGCACGCCCAGCACGTCGTCGACGCTCTCGCCGATCACCGGGATCCGGGAGAACCCGGACCGCAGGAACAAGAAGAGCGCCTGCTGGAGCGTTTTGGGCGCCTCGATCCACACCATCTCGGTGCGCGGCACCATCACTTCACGGGCGATCGTGTCACCCAGCGTGAACACCGAGTGGATCATCTCGCGCTCGCCGTGCTCGACCACGCCGCGCTGCTCGGCCAGGTCGACCAGCTCGCGCAGCTCCACCTGACTGCCGAACGGCCCTTCCGGGAATCCCTTCCCGGGCGTCACCGCGTTACCGATCAGGATCAGCAGTTTCGCCAGCGGGTTGAGGACCTTGCCCAGCCAGCGCACCAGCGGGGCGGTCGCCCGGCCCACCACGTAGGCGTGCTGGCGACCCACCGTGCGCGGGGCCACCCCCACCACGACGAAGCTGACCAGGGTCATCGCGCCGGCCGAGACGAGCGCCGCCTGCCAGCCGACGCCCCACGTGTCGACCGCGACCAGCGCCACCAGCGTGGTCGCGGTCAGCTCGCAGAGCAGCCGCAGCAGAAGCAGGAGATTGACGTAGCGGACCACGTCGGAGGCGACCGCGGCCAGGGCGCCGGCGCCGCGACGGCCCTCCCGGGCCAGCTCGGCGGCCCGGGCCTGCGAGACGGTCGCGAGCGCGGCGTCGGTCATCGAGGCCAGACCGGCGAGCAGCACCAGCAGGACGGCGAAAGTGATCAGCTGCAGGTCGGGCAGTCCCACCGATGCGGGAGCCGCCAGGAGTTGGGCGGGGTCCACGGCTCTGCCGGCCTAGGCCTTGCGTCCGGCGCGCCAGCTCTGGAGGAGCTTGTTCTGCAGGGCGAACATCTCGCGCTCCTCCTCCGGCTCGGCGTGGTCGTAGCCGAGCAGGTGCAGCGCGCCGTGCACGGTGAGCAGGTGCAACTCGTCCGCGGCCGCGTGACCGGCCACGGCGGCCTGTTTGGCGGCGACCTCGGGCGAGAGCACGATGTCACCGAGCAGCGCCGGCTCGCCGGCCCCGGACTCGCCGGGGCCGTGGTCGACGCTGCCCTCGTCCATCGGGAAGGCGAGTACGTCGGTCGGGCCGTCGCTGCCCATCCACCGGTGGTTCAGCTCGGCCATGTAGTCGATGTCGACGAGAAGGATCGACAGCTCGGCGAGCGGGTTGACCCCCATCTCGTCCAGGGCGTGCCGGGCAACCGCGAGGATCGCGTCGGTGTCGACCTCGACTCCCGACTCGTTGGCGATCTCGATGGACATAGTGGTGCGATTACCCCTTGCGAATCAGCGCCGGTGACCCGGTGTGCGGCCGCCACTGGCGGCGCGGCCCGGCACGGCGTGGACGGATTGTGCTGCCTGTTGCTCCTGCGACACGTCGAACCGCGCGTACGCGTCGACGATCTCGGCGACCAGCCGGTGCCGCACCACGTCGGAGCTGGACAGCTCCGAGAAGTGCACGTCCTCGACGTCACGCAGGATCTCCCGCACGATCTTGAGGCCACTGGTGGTCCCGCCGGGGAGGTCGACCTGGGTGACGTCACCGGTCACCACGATCTTCGCCCCGAACCCAAGCCGGGTCAGGAACATCTTCATCTGCTCGGGCGTCGTGTTCTGCGCCTCGTCGAGGATGATGAACGCGTCATTGAGCGTCCGGCCACGCATGTAGGCCAACGGCGCGACCTCGATGGTGCCCGCGGCCATCAGGCGCGGGATCGTCTCCGGGTCGAGCATGTCGTGCAGAGCGTCGTAGAGCGGTCGCAGGTACGGATCGATCTTCTCGGTCAGCGTGCCGGGCAGGAACCCGAGCCGCTCCCCCGCCTCGACCGCCGGCCGGGTCAGGATGATCCGGTTGATCTGCTTGGCCTGCAGCGCCTGCACCGCCTTGGCCATGGCCAGATACGTCTTACCGGTACCGGCGGGACCGATGCCGAAGACGATGGTGTTCTGGTCGATGGCGTCGACATACTTCTTCTGACCCAGGGTCTTGGGCCGGATGGTGCGCCCACGCCGGGACAGGATGTTGAGGGTGAGCACCTCGGCGGGACGCTCCGAGGTGTTCTCCTCGAGCATGCGCAGGGTGCGGCGGACGGCGTCGACGCTGAGCGTCTCGCCCTTGTCGATCAACTCGATCAACTCGGAGAAAAGGCGCTCGGCGGTCGCGTTCTCGGCCGGATCGCCGGTGATGGTGATCTCGTTGCCGCGGACGTGCACATCGCTGTCGAGATTGCGCTCGATGAGCCGGAGGATCTCGTCCTTGGCGCCGAGCAGGTTCACCATGATCTTCGGATCGTTCACCGAGATCTTGGTCTGCGCCCGCACCGGGCTGGACGAGCCAGTGCTGGAATCGTTCGGCGTACCGGTCATAGGGTGGCCCGGCGGGCCTCCGCCACCTGCTCTCTTCATCTTCGCCGCCCGACTCGGGCGGCTCGCTCAAGGATCGTGCCATCCTATCCGCTCGACCGCCCGCGCGCCGATGCCATTATCCCCGGTCCGTGTTGCCGGGCGGCGTGCTCAGCCGGGCCGGTCCGCGGGCTCCGGTCCGGCGGACGCCCAGCCGCCGTCGAAACCCTCCTGGCGCCGGGTGAACCGATAGGTGGCCCAGTGCATCCGGACGATCGCGCCACTCTCGTCGCGGGTGAGGCGCAGCAGCTCGCCGACCTCCCGCCCGGAGACGGTGCGCAACACGTCCGCCCGGTCCGGCAGCGGCTCGAAGACCGACGGCGGACGTCCGGCCGGCGCCTCGACGGCCCGGGCCCGCAGCGCGCCGTCGTGCCAGGTGAAGACGAACTCCATGCCCTCGCCCCACCAGCGGCCCAGCGCCGACCGGTACGCGACCGGCGCGGGTGGCCCGGCCCGCCAGGGTCTGATCTCGGCCGGGTCCAGGTCGGCCGCGAGCCGCAGCAGCTCGTGGACCAGCTCGTTGGTCTGCCCGGCGGTCCCGGAGGAGCCGAGGACGGCACAGCCGAGGGCGCCGGGGTTCCCGTCACCACCGCGGCGGCCGTAGACGCCGGCCAGGAAGCCGGGCATGGCGCCGTCGTGGCCGACGTGCACGATCCGTTTGCCCTCGGGCACCAGCATCAGGCCGAGCCCGAACCCCATGGCCCAGAGGCTCTCGTCGGTGGGGGTGAGCGGCCAGCGCATCTCGTCGAGGGTGGCGGCGGCGAGCACCGCGCCGGCCGGGTCGATGATCTCGGGGTCGGCCAGGAAGGCGGCCCACTTGGCCATGTCGCCGGCGGTGCTCCAGAGCTGGGCGGCGGGAGCGAGCCCGCCGACGTCGACCGGGGGCTCCGGGCGGGCCGCGTCGGAGAAGGCGTCGACCAGATAGCCGACGGCCGCCTCGGGTGGCACGGCGACCGTGGTGCGGGTCAGCCCCAGCGGCCGGAGGATCCGCTCGGCGAGGACTTCGTCCCAGGTGCCGCCGCGCAGTCTGGCGACGAGCTGGCCGAGGACGGCCAGGCCGAGGTTGGAGTAGTGGTACCGGCGGGCGTCGGGCAGGACCCGCTCGGCGCGGTCGAGTTCGGCGAGCATGCGGCCGGCGTCGGGGGCGATCAGGGTGTCCCAGATGTCGCCGTACGGCTCCCGCTGGAACCCGGCGGTGTGCGAGAGGAGCCGCCGGATGGTGGCGTCGCCGTGCGCGGGCACGTCGAGGTAGGCCGAGAGCGGCTGGTCGAGGTCGAGCAGTCCGTCGTCGCGGGCCTGCATGACCAGGACCGCGGTGAACGTCTTGGTGACCGAGCCGATCCGGAACCGGGTGTGCTGGCCGAGCGGGTGGGCGGGGTTGCCGGAGTCACCGACGGTGAAGACCCAGGGCTCCCGGTCGGCGCGGTGCAGGGCGACCGAGAGGGCCGGGATCCGGCCGTCGGCCTGGGCCCGGCGAGCGGCGCGTTCGTAGCGAGGGGTGGGCGCGCTCACGAACGGGCCAGCATCGGGCCGAGCGGCGCGCCCCCGACGACGTGCGCGTGCACGTGGAAGACCTCCTGGCCGCCGTGCCTCCCGGTGTTGAAGATGACCCGGAAGCCGTCGGCGGTCAGGCCCTCGATCGCGGCGACCTCCGCGGCGGCGGCGAGCACGTCGGCCGCCGCGGCCGGATCGGCGGCGAGCGCGACCACGTCGGCGTGGTGGGCGACCGGGATCACCAGCACGTGGGTGGGCGCCTTCGGGTCGATGTCACGGAAGGCGAGGGTGGTGTCGGTCCGGTGCACGATGGTGGCCGGGATCTCGCCGGCCACGATGCGGCAGAACAGGCAGGAGTTTTCCACCTGATGGATCTTATGGTCCTCCGGTGGGCTTAGATGGGTCCCGGATCCTCAGACACACTCTTGGGAGCGCTCTCATGACCGATCTCGACGATCTCGTCCGGCAACTCAGCCTGGAGGAGAAGGTCTCCCTGCTGACCGGACAGGACTTCTGGTCCCTGCCGGCCATCCCCCGGATCGGCCTGCGCTCGCTGGTCATGTCGGACGGCCCGGTCGGTGTCCGCGGCACCGGCTACGCCCCCGACGATCCGTCGGTCGCCCTGCCCAGCCCGACCGCGCTCGCCGCGACCTGGGACGTGGCCCTGGCCCGCCGCGCCGGCCGTCTGCTCGGGCAGGAGTCCCGGCGCAAGGGCGTGCACCTGCTGCTCGGCCCCACGGTCAACCTGCACCGCACCCCGCTCGGCGGCCGGCACTTCGAGTGCTATTCAGAGGACCCGCTGCTCACCGGGGAGATCGCGGTCGGCTTCGTGCACGGCGTCCAGGAGCACAACGTCGGCACGACGGTGAAGCACCTGGTCGGCAACGACTTCGAGACCGACCGGATGAGCGTGGACGTGCGGATCCCGGAACGGGCGCTGCGCGAGCTCTACCTCGCCCCGTTCGAGCGGGCCGCGGACGCCGGTGGGTGGGGCGTGATGAGCGCGTACAACGGGGTCAACGGGGCGCCGATGGCCGCGAACGGGCGCATCCAGGACGAGATCCTCAAGCGCGAATGGGGCTTCGACGGGGTGGTCGTCTCGGACTGGCGGGCCGCCCGGGACACGGTGGCGTCCGCGCTCGGCGGGCTGGACATCGCGATGCCGGCGATGGACAACCCGTGGGGGCCGGCGCTCGTGGAGGCGGTGCGGTCGGGTCTCGTGCCGGAGGATGTGATCGACGACAAGGTGCGGCGGGTGCTGCGGCTCGCGGCGCGCACCGGAGCCCTCGACGGGTACGACCTCCCGGCCGAGCCCCTCGACGACGACGGGGACGCGGTCGCGCACGCCGTCGCGGTGGGCTCGTTCGTGCTGGCCCGCAACGACGGCGCACTCCCGCTGGAGTCCGGCGCCCTGTCCCGGGTGGCGGTGATCGGCGCGCTGGCCACCGACGCGCGAGTGCTCGGCGGCGGCAGCGCCCAGGTCACCCCGCGGCACGTCATCTCGCCCCTGGACGGGCTGCGCGCGGTCCTTCCGGGGGTCGACGTGGCGTACGCGACCGGCGCCGACCCGCGGCCGTTCCTGCCCGCCGCGCAGGGCCCCGACTGGGCGCCGTTCCGTTTCACGATCGAGGAGAACGCGTTCCCGGTCGAGGCGGCGAGCATCCGCTGGATCGGTGACCCGCCCGGAGGCCTCGACGTGGCCGGCATCACCAGCCTGGAACTGCGCACCGAGATCACCCCGTCGGAGAGCGGCGAACACGTGCTCGCGATCTCCGGTTTCGGGGCGTTCGAACTGGCCGTCGGCGGCGAGAAGCTCTACCAGGGGTCGCTGCACCCGCCCGGCACCGGCCGCGCCGACCTGCTGCTGCACCCGCGCGAGGAGCGGTTCACGGTCACGCTGGAGGCCGGCGTGCCGGTGCCGGTGGTGCTGCGGCAGTCCTTCGAGCCCGGCACGGCGCACTCGGTGTCCACCACGCTCGGTCACCGGCCGCCCGGACCGGACGACGACGGGCTGATCGCCGAGGCGGTCGCCCTGGCCGCGGGATCAGACGTCGCGGTAATCGTGGTCGGCACCACCGAGCAGGTCGAGTCGGAGGGCTTCGACCGCACCTCGCTGGCCCTGCCCGGCCGTCAGGACGAACTCGTCGCCCGGGTCGCGGCGGCCAATCCCCGGACGATCGTGGTGGTCAACGCCGGCTCGCCGGTGCTGCTGCCCTGGGCGGACGAGGTGGCGGCGGTGCTGCTCACCTGGTTCCCCGGGCAGGAGGCCGGCGCCGCGCTCGCCGACGTGCTGCTCGGCGTCGCGGAGCCGGGCGGGCGCCTGCCGACCACCTGGCCGCGCCGGGAGGAGGACTGCCCGGTCCTCGAGGTGCGCCCGGCGGACGGCGCCCTCCCCTACGACGAGGGGATCTTCATCGGCTACCGGGGATGGTCGCGGCAGGCTGCCGATCCGCTGTTCGCTTTCGGTCACGGCCTGGGTTACACCGAGTGGTCGTACGACCACCTGGCCTGCTCCGGCTCCGAGGCCCGCGTGACCGTCACGAACACCGGCTGGCGCGCGGGCCGTGAGGTCGTGCAGGTGTACCTCTCGCCCGGCACGGACTCCCTGCCCTCGGACGGCGGGTCCCCGGCCCCGGACCCCGGGTCGCCGGTGGAGCGGCCGGAACGCTGGCTGGCCGGGTTCGCGACGGTGGACGCCGAACCGGGCGAGTCCGTCACCGTGACGATCCCGATTCCCCAGCGGGCCTACCAGGTGTGGAACGACGGTTGGCAGACGCTCCCGGGCACCTACACGGTGATCGCCGCCCACGCCCTCGACGACCCGCGCCGCTCCGTCGAGATCACGGTCTGACCGTCACCGGGGCGGGACTGAAGAGTCCCGCCCCGATTAGGTTGACGGCCATGACTACGCGCGAACGTGCACAGATCTTCGGGGAACTGGCCGAGGAGTACGACCGGATCCGGCCCGGCTACCCGGCCGAGTTGGTGACCGACATCCTGTCGCTGGCCGGTCCCGGCCCGGTGCTGGAGGTGGGTGCGGGCACCGGCAAGGCGACGGCGCTGTTCGCCGCCCACGACATCGACCTGACCTGCCTGGAACCGGACCCACGGATGGCCGCCGTCCTGCGCCGCACGGTTCCCGGCGTCCCGGTGATCGAGTCGACGTTCGAGGACTGGACGCCCGGCCGGGGTCACGGCCTGCTCGTCAGCGCCCAGGCCTGGCACTGGGTCGACGCGGCCCGCCGGCACGAACTGGCGTTCGCCGCCCTCGCGCCCGGGGGCCTGCTCGCCCCGTTCTGGAACGTCTTCCTGCTCCCTGACCAGACGCTGTACACCGCCCTGGCCGAGGTCGACGCCCGGCACGGCCTGGTCGGCAATCACACCCCGCACTCCATGCGCCCCGACGACCTCCCGGCCGAACCTGTCCCGTTCGCCGAACAGTGGCCGGAACTCACCGGCATCGAGGACCTGTTCACCGACCTGCGCACGCTGAGTTATCGCTCGGCCCGCTCCTACCCGTCGGCCGAGTACCGCGCGCACCTCAACTCGATCTCGATCTACCGGATGCTCGACGACGAGCTGCGCGAGACGGTGCTCGACGACACGATCGCGGTCCTCGACGCCCACGGCGGCACGATCGACTTCGCCGTCCACACCTACGTGGCGCTCGCCCGCCGCCCCGTCTGAACCTCGGCTGTCACCAGCGGTTCAGGCGGGCAGAGAGTACGGCGAGGGCGGCCACACCGGCGGTCGAGGTGCGCAGCACGGCGGGTCCCAGGCGCACCGGCACGGCGCCCGCCTCCCGGAACGCGTCCAGTTCCGGGTCGCTGATCCCGCCTTCGGGGCCGACCACCAGCACGATCTCCCCGGCATCCGGCAGCGTGACCGCGGTCAGCCGCTCGGTGGCCTCCTCGTGCAGCACGAACGCGGCCGCCGCCTCGTCCAGCCGGGCCGCGACCTGCTTCGTCGAGCAGTCCGGGTCGCCGGCCACCACCGGCAGCCACGGCCGGCGGGCCTGCTTGGCCGCTTCCCGGCCGGTCGCCGCCCACTTGTCGCGCGCCTTGAACCCACGGTCGCCCCGCCACTGCGCCACCGACCGGGACGCCGCCCACGGCACGATCTCGTCCACGCCGACCTCGGTCATCGCTTGCACGGCCAGCTCGCCACGATCGCCCTTGGCGATGCCCTGCACCACGACCAGGCGCGGGTCGGTGACCGGCTCCTGCCGGCGGCCGGTGACCGTGACGTCGACACTGCCACGCCCGACGGCGGCCACTTCGCCGAACGCGGTGCCGCCCCGCCCGTCGGCGAGGATCAGCGCCTCGCCCACGCGCAGGCGCTGCACGGTGGCGGCGTGATGGCCCTCCGGCCCGTCGAGCGTGAACGTCGATCCGGAGGGCAGGCTCTCGACCAGGAACAGCGGCGCGGACATGCCCGCACGCTACCGAACCGATCGCGCGCACTCGCGCCGCACCGGGGCGGCCGCACTGACCGAATCCGGACACGGGCGCCTATGCCGTCACCGGCCTTCCCGGGGATGCCAGGAAAACCTCAAACGAGCAACAGAGCGCTTGGATCGTACGAAATCAGGCTTTTGATCTTGAAGTTGGTGTGCCGGTTCCACGCGGTCCGCCGCGCGGAACCGGAACGGTGACGCGGACGAACCTAGTGGCCGTTGAAGGCGTCGCGCATGCGGCTGAAGAAGCCGCCCTGCTTGCTCAGCTCGGCCACGTCCTCGCCGCGGGTCTTGGCGAAGTCGCGGAGCATGCGCTCCTGGTCGGCGGTGAGCTTGGTCGGCGTCTTCACGTCGAGGTGCACGAAGAGCTCGCCGCGGCCCTGGCCACGCAGGTGTGGGACGCCCTTGCCGCGGATGCGCAGCGTGCTGCCCGGCTGAGTGCCCGGTTTGACCTCGATGTTCTCTTCGCCGTCGAGGGTCTTGATGGTCATCCGGGTGCCGAGGGCCGCCGCCGTCATCGGCAGGGTGACGCGGCAGTGCAGGTCGTCGCCCTTGCGGGAGTAGACGTCGTGCGGGCGCTCGTGGATCTCCACGTAGAGGTCGCCGGCGGTGCCGCCGCCGGGGCCGACCTCACCCTGCTGGGCGAGGCGGATCCGCATGCCGTCCTCGACGCCCGCCGGGATCTTGACGGTGAGCGAACGGCGGGTCCGGATGCGGCCGTCACCGGCGCAGGTCGGGCAGGGGGTCGGGATGACCGTGCCGTGCCCCTGGCAGTTCTGGCAGGGCCGGGAGGAGACCACCTGGCCGAGGAAGGTGCGCTGCACCGACTGGACCTCACCGCGGCCCGAGCAGACCTCACAGGTGGCCAGGTGGGTGCCGGGCGCGGTGCCGGCGCCGGAACACTGAGTGCAGAGCACCGCGGTGTCGACGGTGATCGGCGCTTCCACGCCGAAGGCGGTCTCGACCAGGTCGAGTTCCAGGCGGAGGATCGCATCGGCGCCGGGGCGCGTGCGTGGCCGCGGGCCACGGGAGCCGCCGCCGGCGGCCGTGCCGAAGAACGCGTCCATGATGTCCTGGAAACCGACGAACGGGCCGGCGCCACCGGCACCACCGGGCATGCCGCCACCGGGCGCGAGCGGGTCACCGCCCAGGTCGACCATCTGCCGCTTCTGCTCGTCGGACAGAACCTCGTAGGCCGCGTTGATCTCTTTGAACTTGTCGTGCGCCTCCGGATCCGGGTTGATGTCCGGGTGGTACTGCCGAGCCAGTTTCCGGTAGGCGCGCTTGATCTCGTCGTCGGTGGCGTCCCGGCTCACACCGAGAATTCCGTAATAGTCCTTGGCCACGGGGTTTGGAGTCCTCAATGTCTGCGCGAATCCGTCAATTCTGTGCCAACAGGTCGCCAACGTAGCGTGCCACTGCACGAACGGTAGCGATAGTGCCGGGGTAGTCCATCCGGGTGGGGCCCAGCACGCCGAGCCCCCCAACGATCGTGGTACCCGGTCCGTAACCGCTGCTCACCACGGACGCCGACCGCAGGTTGTCGATCTGGTTCTCGTCACCGATCAGGACCCGGGTGGTCCGGGGCTCCAGATCGCCGATGAGTTTCAGCAGGATGACCTCCTCCTCGAGGGCTTCGAGGACGGGCCGCAGCGTGCCCTGGAAGTCCAGCACACCGCCGCGTGTCAAGTTCGCCGTACCCGCCAGCGCGAGGCGCTCCTCACTCCGCTCGACGAGCGTCTCCAGAAGCACCGAGGCCAGACAGGTCATCGTCGCACGTCGACCGGCATCGCACTCCTCGACCAGGGTCTGCACGAGTGGCGGAGTGTCGGCGAGCCGCTGACCAGCGAGTTTCTCGTTGACCCGGCGCCGCAGCTCCCACACGTCACCCTCGGCCAGCGGGCCGGGCATCTCCACCAGGCGCTGCTCCACCCGGCCGGTGTCAGTGATCATCACGAGCATCAGGCGGGTGGTGGAGATCGGCACGAGTTCCAGATGGCGCACGGCGGAGCGGGAGAGACTGGGATATTGCACGACGGCGACATGGCGGGTGAGCTGAGCGAGCAGCCGCACCGTGCGGTGCACCACGTCGTCGAGGTCGACGGCGCCGACCATGAACCGCTCGATGGCGCGGCGCTCCGCCGGGCTCAACGGCTTGATCTTGGTCAGCCGGTCGACGAAGAGCCGGTAGCCCGCGTCGGTGGGCACCCGGCCGGCACTGGTGTGCGGCTGCCGGATGTAGCCCTCCTCCTCGAGCACCGCCATGTCGTTGCGCACGGTGGCCGGGGAGACGCCCAGCTTGTGGCGGTCGACCAGGGCCTTGCTGCCGACCGGCTCCTGGGTCTCGACATAGTCCTCGACTATCGCCCGGAGCACCTCGAGCTTGCGGTCATCCAGACTCATATGACCCCTCCCCCTGTTGGCACTCCTGCTAATAGAGTGCCAGTCTACGTCGCGAGCGGCGGCAAAGCGATGATCGAAAGTACGTACCGGCCTCAGGTTTTGGGGGTGGCACCGCCCGCGACCGGGTCGAACCGGAGTCCTAGCGTGTCATTCATGACTGAACCGACCCGCCCGCCGGACGACGATCCGACCACGCCGTACAAGTCGCCGGGCGGCTATCCGCCACCCCCGCCCTACACCCCGCCCACATCACACCCCGGCGGATACCCGCCGCCGCCCACCTCCGGAGCCGGTGGATACCCGCCGCCCGGCTACAGCGCGCCGGGTTACGGAGCGCCCGGCTACGGCGGGCCGGGCGGCTACGCCGTCTCCCCCGAGGACCGGACCTGGATCCTGGTCGCCCACTTCGGCGGCGCGGCCGGCGCGTTCCTCGGCGGCGCGTTCGTCGGCTGGATCGGCCCTCTCGTCGCTTTCCTGGCTCGCGGGAACGTCTCCCCGGTGGTCCGCGCCGAGGCCGCCAAGGCGCTGAACTTCCAGCTTCTCTGGATGGTCATCGCCGTGATCGGGTACGCCACCATCTTCTGCTTCTTCATCGGCCTGGCGGTCGTCGCCGTGGCCTGGCTCGTCGCCAGCATCTTCGGCCTGATCGCGGGCATCAAGTCGCTCAACGGCGAGCCGTACAACTACCCGGGCAACGTGAACTGGGTCAAGTGAGGCTCACAGCACGTCACGGATGACCGCGTCGGCCAGCAGGCGGCCACGCAGCGTGAGCACGAGCCGCCCGTCCTCATAGGCTCGCGGCTCCAGCAGCCCCTCCGCCAGGGCCCGCGCGGCGCCCGCGGCGTCGACCCGGTCCAGAGCGATGCCGTCGCGCAGCCGCACGCGGAGCATCACGTCCTCCATGTGCCGGTCGGCGCCGGTCAGCACCTCGCGGGCGTGTCCGGGTGATTCACCGGCGGCGAGGCGTTTCGCGTACGCCGTCGGGTGTTTGACGTTCCACCAGCGCACCCCGCCGACATGGCTGTGCGCGCCGGGGCCGAGGCCCCACCAGTCGGCGCCGGTCCAGTACAGCAGGTTGTGACGGCATCGAGCGTCGTCCCCACGAGCCCAGTTGGAGACCTCGTACCACTGGAATCCGGCGGCGGTCAGCGCCTGTTCGGCCGCGAGATAGCGGTCCGCGGCGACGTCGTCGGAGGGGAAGGGCAGCTCACCGCGGCGCATGCGGGTCGCCATCCTGGTGCCGTCCTCGACGATCAGCGCGTAGGCGCTCACATGGTCGACACCCGCGTCGATCACCGCCCGCAGCGACCCGGCGAAGTCGTCCGCCGACTCGCCCGGCGTGCCGTAGATCAGATCGAGGTTGACGTGCTCGAACCCGGCTTCGCGGGCCTCGGCCGCGGCCTGCGTCGCCCGGCCCGCGGTGTGCTTGCGGTCGAGGACGCGCAACACGTTCTGCGCCGTCGACTGCATGCCGAGCGAGATCCGGGTGAAGCCGGCTTTCCGGAGACTCCGCAGATAGGCCGGGCCCACCGACTCCGGGTTGGCCTCGGTGGTCACCTCGGCCCCCGGCGCCAGCCCCCACGTCCGGTCGATGCCGTCCAGAACGCGGCCCAGGTCGCCGGCGCTGAGCAGGGTGGGTGTGCCGCCGCCGACGAACACGGTGTCCACCGGGCCGGGCTCGATCACCCGGGCGGCCACGGCGAGCTCGGCCAGGACGGTCTCCGCGTACTCGTCGCGGCTCGCGCCGCCGCCCAGCTCGCTCGCCGTGTAGGTGTTGAAGTCGCAGTACCCGCAGCGGCTGGCGCAGAACGGGACGTGGACGTAGACCGCGAACCCGTTCTTGCCCACCTGACGGGTGGCTTCGTCGGGGAGGGACCCGTCACGGGGTACGGGTTCGCCATCAGGAAGTGCGCCGGCCATCCGACAAGTGTGCACGGGCGCCGTTAAGGTTCGGCGCATGGATCTGGTCCGTACCGTCACCGCCGCCGGGGTGACCACCATGACGTTGGACAACCCGGACAATCGCAACGCTCTCTCCACCGCCCTGCTCCGGCGATTCCTCGACGCGCTGGCCGCGTCGAGCGCCGACCAGGACTCACGTGTGGTGGTCCTCTCACATGCCGGCCCGGTCTTCTGCTCCGGCGTCGACCTCAAGGAGACCGCCGCCGCCCGCCCCGGCGACCGGCTCCCCGCCGAGTTGCTCGCCGACGTGCTCGCCGCGCTCTGGGAGTTCCCCAAGCCGGTGGTCGCGCGGATCGGCGGGCCCGCCCGGGCCGGTGGCCTCGGCCTGATCGGCGCCGCCGACATCGCCGTCTGCACCCGCTCGGCCACGTTCGCCTTCACCGAGGTGCGGCTGGGGGTGATCCCCGCGGTGATCAGCTCGACCGTGCTGCCACGGCTGGCTCCTCGGGCCGCCGCCGAGCTCTACCTGACCGGCGACGTCTTCGACGGGGCCCGGGCGGCCGAGATCGGCCTGGTCACCGCCGCCGTCGAGGACGAGGACCTGGACGACGCGGTGGAACGCTACTGCGCCTCGCTCATCCGCGGCGGTCCGCTCGCGCTCGCCGGGACGAAACAACTTCTGCGGCGTACGCGCGCCGAGACGATCCGTGCCGATCTCGCGGATCTCGCGCAGCGGTCGGCCGGCTACTTCAAGTCGGCCGAAGGACGCGAGGGCGTCGCCGCCGCGCGGGAGAAACGCGACCCCGGCTGGGTCCGATGATCTCGGCGATCTGATGATCGCCCCCGTCGGGTGCCCGGAGCCACAGTCACGCGGGCGGCAAGCGCTCGTTGTCTAGGCTTGGCGTCCCCAGGTTGGAGGTGGTGTGGGTGCGAGCGAGGACGATCGTGGGTGTGATCACCCTGCTGACCCTGATCGGCGTGGCCGGTGTGGTCGCGTTGGTCCACAACCTCGCGGGCAACCTCACGCTGCCGAGAATCAACCCGGAGTGCACGGTCAGCGCCGACGGCGAGGTGACCCTCGACTCCGCCCAGATGGCCAACGCCGCGACCATCGCCGCGGTCGGCGTCCGGCGCGGCATGCCCGAGCAGGCGATCGTCGTGGCGCTGGCCACCGCCTTCCAGGAGTCCAAGCTGGAGAACCTGGACAGCGGTGACCGCGACTCCGTCGGGCTGTTCCAGCAGCGTCCCAGTCAGGGCTGGGGCACGGTCGAGCAGATCCAGGACCCGCGGTACGCCGCCGGCCGGTTCTACTCCGCCCTCAAGAAGGTCGAGGGCTGGCAGGAGATGCGGGTGACCGACGCGGCCCAGACGGTGCAGCGGTCGGCGTACCCGGAGGCCTACGAGAAGTGGGCCGACGAGTCGAAGGTGCTGGCCGCCGCGCTGACCGGCCGGGCCACCGGCGCTGTCGCGTGCGTCGTGCCGGACACCCCCGCGGTGCGCGGCACGGCGGCGGCCGCCGCCCTGCTGAGCAGCCTCCAACTGGACTGGGGCAAGAAACTCAGCGGCCAGGCCCGCAGCGCCGAGGCGGCCGGCCTCACGGTCCAGGTGGCCGACCCGAGCGTCGGCTGGCGGTTCGCGCAC
Source organism: Actinoplanes sandaracinus (assembly GCF_030009775.1). GTDB lineage: Bacteria > Actinomycetota > Actinomycetes > Mycobacteriales > Micromonosporaceae > Actinoplanes > Actinoplanes sandaracinus. The sequence goes on from NZ_JASCTH010000003.1 coordinate 367,334, forward strand.
TGGCTGGTCTCGCACGCCTCCGCCACCGGCCTCGAACGGGTACGTTTCGGTGATCTCGAGTGGCACGCCCCCGAGGGAAAATGGCGGCCGGTGACCGACGGCAGCGGCAGTGACCAGGCGCAGGTCATCGCCGAGGTCTTCCATTGACCACACTCCGGGATCATCGGCGACCACCCGTGCTGTCCACCTTGCGAACCAGCAGGTTGCGCTGCGTATATATCCACATGGACACTGCGCAACCGTGCTGGTACTAAGTAGGTCGTGCTGACGGCGATCGTGTGGCTCCTGTTCGGGGCGGGAAGCGTCGGCGCCATTCTTCTCGGTGTGCGTCGGCACCGCCCGGCCCGCCGCGCGCCCTGGCTCCTGCTCGCCGGCTCGATCGCGGCCCTCGCCGTCGGCGACGTCTGGTACGAGATGGACCAGATAGCCCTCGCCGACACCGCCTACCTGGTGATGTTCCCCCTGGTCGCGTTGAGCCTGCTGCAGTTCACCCGGGGCGGCGCGCTGCTGCCCGACCGGGCCCGGCTGATCGATCTGCTCGCGCTCGCCTGCGCCGGGCTGCTCGTGGTCTGGGTCTTCGTGGTGAGTTCCGGCGGCCGGTTCCCCACCGTCTCCCCCGCCGACGTCATCGGCGCGCTGCTGCTGATCGGGGTCGCCGGGCGACTCGTCCTGGCCGACCGCCGAAACGTTTCGGCGATCCTGCTGCTGACCGGCGCCGTCGGCATGCTGGCCGGAGACATCGCCTATCCGCTCACCGAGAGCCGACTGGCCGAATCCGGGTACGTCGTCCTCTATCTGACCTGGGGGCTCGCCGCCCTCGCCCCGTCGATGGTGCGCCTCACCGAGCCACGCCCACCAGAGCCCTCGCCGTGGCGTTTCCGTGACACCATCCTGCTGGCCGCCTCCGCCGCCACCCCGCCGCTCGTCCTGATCGTCGAGGCGCTCTCCGGGCCGGTCCGCAACGGCGTCGTGATCGCGGTGACCAGCGCGATCACCCTGTTGCTGACCATCACGCGGCTCGCCGACGCCATCCACCAGAACAGTCAGGCGCTCACCCGGGAACGCGCGCTGCGGGCCGCGAACACCGCGCTCGTCGCCGCCGCCGACCCGCCCGCGGTCGAGGAGGCGGTGCGGACGGCGGTCACCCGGCTCCTGCCGGCGAACGCGGTCCGCCAGGTGATCCTCGCCACCGACGACGGGCGGCTGTCCCGCGAGGGTCTGCCGCCGGTCCCTCCCGGCGCCGGGTCCCGCAGTTGGTGGGCCGGCGCCGCCGACCCGGACGAACGCACCCTGATCTGCCCGCTCCGGCTGGAACCGCTCGCCGTGGCCCGGCCCAGCGGCGGCGCCCTCGTCATCGCCGGCCGCCGGGAAGCCCTGGTGGCCGGGCGTGACGCGCTCGAAGTGCTGGCCGGGGAGACCGCGCTGGCGCTGGACCGGATCACCCTGGTCGAGGCGGTGGGCCGCCGGGACAGCGACCTCTATCTGCGAGCCGTCACCGGGAACACCGCCGAGATCATGGCGGTGGTCGACGCCGACCACCGCATCCGGTACGCCAGTCCCGGCCTGCACCGCCTGACAGGCGGACCGGAACTGCCGCCCCTCACCGCCTTCGACGACCTGGTCCACACCGACGACCAGGAGACGGTACGACGAGCGCTGCGCGCCGAGGGCGACGGCCAGGTCTACTGCGCGCTGCCCCGGCTCGACGGCACCCAGATGCTGGTCGAGGTGGTGTACCGGGACTTGCGGGCGGACCGCCTCGTGCAGGGCCTGGTGTTGACCCTCCGGGTGGTCGGCAACCGCGGCGAGGCGGTGGAACCGGCACCGCACCACGAACATCTGGGTGAACTTCCGGCCTGGGTGAATCGGCGCAGTGCCCAGCACAAGTTTCGCTACTGACGCGCTGATCCCACTTTCCGGACCCCGGCTCCGGCTTTCTTCGAAAACGCGAAATGCCGGCCCCTTCCGGGGCCGGCATTCAGCGTTTTGGTGGAACCGCGGGTCAGCGGGTCAGGCGACGGCGACCGTAGGTGCCGGCGACCAGCGCGACGCCGATGGCCGCGAGAACAACCTGGAAGAAGAACTCGATCCAGTCGAAGCCGGGAGTGCTGGCGACACCGGCCGCGCGGGCGATGACGGTGCCCAGCAGGGCGGCGACGACACCGACGACCATGGTCAGCCACAGCGGGATGTTCTGCTTGCCGGGTACGACAAGCCGGCCGAGAGCGCCGATGACAAGGCCGACGATCAGGGCGACGATGATACCGGTGAGCGTGAGTTCCATTAGGGCCCTCCTCGGGGGGTGGAGCTTGATGGTTGCGTCCGTCGAGCCCCTGTGTTCCCGACCCCCCGAGAAATCAAACCGCCCTATTTTTTGGATGTCCCCTTGGTGTCGGTGCTATCGGAGGTCGAGAGGGCGGCGATGAAGGCCTCCTGCGGCACCTCCACACGGCCGACCATCTTCATCCGCTTCTTGCCTTCCTTCTGCTTCTCCAGCAGCTTCCGCTTCCGGCTGATGTCACCGCCGTAGCACTTCGCGAGCACGTCCTTGCGGATCGCCCGGATCGTCTCGCGGGCGATGATCCGGGAGCCGATGGCCGCCTGGATCGGCACCTCGAACTGCTGCCGCGGGATCAGTTTCTGCAGCTTGGCGGCGATCGACGTGCCATAGGTGTACGCCTTGTCCTTGTGCACGATCGCGCTGAACGCGTCCACCGGCTCGCCGTGCAGCAGGATGTCGACCTTCACCAGGTCGGCGACCTGCTCACCGGAGGGCTCGTAGTCGAGTGACGCGTAACCCTTGGTCTTGCTCTTCAGCTGGTCGAAGAAGTCGAAGATGATCTCGGCGAGCGGGAGGGTGTAGCGCAGTTCCACCCGTTCGGTGGAGATGTACTCCATGCCGAGGAGGTTGCCGCGGCGGCTCTGGCACAGCTCCATGACGGCGCCCACATACTCGTTCGGCACCAGGACCGTGGCCCTCACCACGGGCTCGTGGATCTCCGCGATCTTGCCGGACGGGAACTCGCTCGGGTTCGTGACCACCGACTCGTTCGCGTCCTCGGTGAGGACCCGGTAGACCACGTTCGGCGCGGTCGAGATCAGGTCGAGGCCGAACTCCCGCTCCAGCCGCTCCCCGATGATCTCCAGGTGCAGCAGGCCCAGGTAGCCGACGCGGAACCCGAAACCCAGAGCCGCCGACGTCTCCGGCTCGTAGGTCAGCGCGGCGTCGTTCAACTGAAGCTTGTCGAGAGCGTCGCGCAGCGCCGGGTAGTCCGAGCCGTCGATCGGGTAGAGACCCGAGTAGACCATCGGCTTCGGGTCCTTGTAGCCACCGAGCGGCTCGGTGGCCGGCCGGAGGCTCCGGGTGACGGTGTCACCGACACGGGACTGCCGCACGTCCTTCACACCGGTGATCAGGTAGCCGACCTCGCCGACGCCGAGCGCGCTCGCCTTCTCCATCTCGGGCGAGACGACACCGATCTCGAGCAGCTCGTGCACGGTGCCGTTGGACATCATCTTGATCTTGTCGCGCGCCTCGATCCGGCCGTCGATGACCCGGACGTAGGTGACGACGCCGCGATACACGTCGTACACCGAGTCGAAGATCATCGCCCGGGCCGGGGCGGTCGCGTCACCGACCGGCGGCTGAAGCTCCCGGACGACCACGTCGAGCAGGTGATCGACGCCGACGCCGGTCTTGCCCGACACGCGCAGCACGTCGGACGGGTCGCAGCCGATCAGCTTGGCGAGTTCCTCGCCGTACTTCTCGGGCTGGGCCGCCGGCAGGTCGATCTTGTTGAGCACCGGGATGATGCGGAGGTCGTTCTCCATCGCCAGGTACAGGTTGGCGAGGGTCTGCGCCTCGATGCCCTGGGCGGCGTCCACCAGGAGGATCGCGCCCTCACAGGCGGCGAGGCTCCGGGAGACCTCATAGGTGAAGTCGACGTGCCCCGGGGTGTCGATCATGTTGAGGACGGCGGTCTCACCCTTCCGGTCGCCCTCACGGACCGTCCAGGGCATCCGCACGGCCTGCGACTTGATGGTGATGCCGCGCTCGCGTTCGATGTCCATCCGGTCGAGGTACTGCGCGCGCATCTGGCGCGGGTCGACCACCCCGGTGATCTGCAGCATCCGGTCGGCCAGCGTCGACTTGCCGTGGTCGATGTGGGCGATGATGCAGAAGTTGCGGATGCGGCTGGGATCGGTCGATCCGATCACGTTCACGCCGGGGTCGAGCGGTCCAGGCACGGTCTTCCGTTCTTCTCGGGCTGGTCTATCGCGGGTGGAGCCTCGCCAGCAGTCCGATGGACCGGCCTCGCCGCCGGCCCACACTCGGGCCGGCACCGCTCCACCGCCGGTCGGACCGGCTCGGCGCGGCTCGTTCCTGCCGGAACAATCCGCTCCGCCGCTGGTTGACCAGCTTGGCGCGGCTCGTCCCGGCCCGGGTTGCTCCGCTCCGCCGCCCCTGCGGGCGGTTTCGCTCAGCGGACCCGGTCGGGCTGCTGGGTGACGCCGGCACCGGGCCGGCGTCCTCTATCGTCCCACGTCCGCGAGGGCAGCTCCGATCACACCCGTTCGGTCGCCCGCAGCGGCTCCTCGCGGAAGCCCGCGACAACCGGACCACCAGCCCAGAACCGCCGGTACGGGTCGATCACACCCGCTCCAGCGGCCCGTGCGGGCCGGGCGGCAGTTCCACGGTGACCGCATCACCCGGGCGGACGGCGCCGCCGCGCAGCACCACACCCATCACCCCGGCCTTGCGCACTAGGTTTCCGTCACCGTCACGACCCAGGACCTCCTTGAGAAGGCCCTGCCGGAAGCCGTTGATCTGCGCACACGGGTTACGAAGCCCGGCGACCACCACCGCCGGCCGAAGATCCTCCGCCGTGCCGGCCACGGCCGCGTCCCGCTCGACGGCGGCCGCCACCGCCGCCGCGGCCCGCGCTGTCTCCTCGTCCAGCGTCGCCGCCGCGGCAGCAGCGAGCACCGCGGCCACCGGCCCGGCCTCGCCCAGGGCAGCCCCATCCGCAGCCGCGAGACCGGGTCTGTCGGCTAGGGTGGCGCCGTTCGGGGCCGGGGTGGCGCCGGGCCGCGGGCCGAACCGCAGGATCGTGCCGCGTGGCAACCCGAGAAGGTCGATCCCGTTCGTCGTGAGGTTCTCGCCGAGGCCACCGGCCGGCACGTCGTAGCCCTTCCCCCCGACTTCCCCGAACAGTTCGGCGTGAATCAGGTGAACCTGCCGGAGATTGGGCTGGGACGGGTCCGCGGCCACTCGGCTGCGATGCCGGACGTTCACGCCGGCATGCGCATCCCCCTCGACCCCGAGGCCCGCGACCAGCACGATCTCGTCCCGGTTCGGCTTGGTGAAGGTGTAGACGTCGCTGCGGCTGACGGCGACGACTGTTCCACGCTCAGCACTCATGCGGCCGAGTCTGCCCACCCGCTGCCACTTCCTCGACCCCGTATCCACTCCGTGACGGGCAGCATGGACCGGCGTCCAGCTCATCGGTTGGAGCGGCCGGCGACTCGATCGGTCACCGCGAGCAGCTCAGCCGAGGGTCAGTCAGGTGGCTCCAGGAACAGCGCTGACAGCCGTGGCAGGCGGCGGCGCATCTCGTCCTCGTTGTCGAAATCCCACAGGTCGGCGACCTCGGGACGGGTGCGTGGCCGCTCGCCGGTCGGCAATGGCGTGCCGGTGGCCTGCTCGTAGGCCCGGGCCGCGATGCCGAGCACCTCCTCGGCCTCGAAGACCGCACCGGTGTCGGCCGCACCCTTGATCACCGCCACGTTGGCCAGCACGTCGGGCGAACCCACCGCGGCGGCCACGGCTTTCCGGCCATGGGCGATCAGCCAGCCCCGGAAGGCGTCGAAACCCGCCTCGTCGGCACCGCTGTTGATCAGATAGGCCGCGGCCCAGAGGTCTTCCGTCCCGGAAGCCGCCATCACCTTGTCGAGGTGACGGCCCCACGCGACGATGTCTTCCGCATCGCGCGTGGCCAACTCGGCGACGGCGCGCTCGGCCACCGCGGCGGGCGAGGCCGGCCGCTCGGCGGTGGCGCGGTCGATGACCGCCCAGAAATCGTCGGTTCGCATGCCTGAATCCTGCCAGTCGGGTACGACATTCTCGCGGGCGGCAGGATGGAGTCATGCGGCCGATCACTCTGCCCGACATTCCGTACGACGCCACCGCCGTACGGCCGGATTGGTCCGATCTGCCGGAGAGCGTGCGCCAAGCGATCAACGAGCGTCTCGGCTCACCGGTCACCGCCGCCCGCAGCGCGGGGGGCGGATTCACCCGGGCGTTCGCCGCCGTGCTCGAGACGGCGGCTCCAGAGACGCCGGCTCCGGACGCACCCGCCCCGAGAACGACCCACCCGAGAACGGCCGGCCCGGCGACCGCGGGCCGGGGAGCAACCGGCCGGGAAGCGGCCAGACCTGCGAGCGACAGCGGGAACAGGGTGTTCGTCAAGGCGGCGCCGCTGAACGATCCGGTCTCCCAGTGGTACGCCCGGGAGGCCGCCATCACCGAAGCCCTCCCGCCGGAGGTGACCGCCGCCCGCCCGCTCTGGACGATGACCGAATCCGGCTGGTTCGTGCTGTGCCTGGACGCGATCGACGGCCGCGTCCCGGCGCTTCCCTGGTCGCAGGCCGACCTGGACGCGACCCTGCGCACCTGGTCGTCCGCGGCGACCGCGCTGGCTCACCCGTCGCCGCGGTTGCTGGAGATCGGCCTGCCCACCCTTTCCGAGATCGTGCGCGACGAGATGTCCTGGTGGTCCCTGATCGCCAAGCGCCGCGAACCGATGCCGGAGCCCGCCCGCGGGACGATCGCCCCGCAACGGCTCGCGGAGCTGGCCAAACTGGAGCGTGCCCTGCCCGAGTCGGTGGCCGGGGACACGATGTCGCACGGCGACCTGCGGGTGGACAACGTGCTGATGGACCGGAACGGCCGGGCCTGGCTCTGCGACTGGACCTGGCCGTGCCTCGGCGCGCCCTGGTTCGACACCGTCACGTTGCTGGTCAGCGCGTACGCCAGCGGCCTCGACACCGACACCGTGCTGCGCGCCTGGGGCGCCCCGGACGACGGGGTGGACGGGGCGCTGGCCGCCCTCTCCGGGTACTGGCTGGTCCGGGCCGGTGACGGGCCGAGCAGCGCGTCCCCGCACAGCCGCCAGCACCAACGGTTCAGCGGCGAGCAGGCGCTCGCCTGGCTGGCCGAACGCCGGGGCTGGAACACGGGCGGGGAGGCCCCTCGCAAGCGTGCCTGGTGGCGCTGAGCCGGAGCGGTTTTGGCGGCTCGGAGGGGTGCTGGTAATCTGGTCCATCGCGTGTGGTGACACGCTGTTTGTTTCATGCACCGGCCTCGCCGGTTGAGACGGCCGCGTGATGACCATTCGTTGAGACCATTTTCCGAACTAGTCAGGACAAGGCTGTCGCGTGGCGAACATCAAGTCCCAGATCAAGCGCAACCGGCAGAACGAGAAGGCCCGTCTGCGCAACAAGTCGGTCAAGTCTTCGCTGAAGACCGTGATCCGCAAGCTGCACGAGGCGAGTGACTCGGGCAACACCGAGTCGGCCACCGCGCTGCTGCGTGCCGCTTCGCGCCAGCTGGACAAGGCTGTCAGCAAGGGCGTCATTCACAAGAACCAGGCGGCCAACCGCAAGTCGGCCATCGCCAAGAAGATCGCCGCGCTGTCCGCCTGATCCGCTCGTTCCGGATCAGGTCATGGCCGCATGGATGCGGCCGATGACCCGCACCCGTCCTTGAGGCGGGTCGGCTTGGACAAACCCGGGCACCGCAGGACCTTCGGGTTCGTAGCGGTGCCCGGTTTCGTTTCGGTGCCAGCGGTCGTCCACGCTCGACGAAGACAAAGCGCCCGGCGTGACCCCCGGGGCGTGGAAGTCCAGCGACGTGCCCCGGATCCGGCAGGTGGGGGCAACGGAGAGGACCGTCACGGGCACTCCGCAACGGTCCTGATCGGCGAGAAGCCGTGGTTACTCGTAGCGGCGGGACGCGGCCTGGCGCGCCATCTGCTGTCGCACGTCCAGTTGGTCGGCCCAGGGGCGCCGGGTCGACGTGCTGTTTCCCCGCGGCTCCTCGCCGGAACGCGCCTGGAAGTCGCCGGAGTCAGGCACGCCGCCGGCCTGCTCGCCGCCGTAGGGGTTTCTGGTGACCTGCGAATACTCGTTTCCGGAGAAGCCGCGGCTGTACGAGCCCGGGTAGCCGACGGCCGGCGCTCCCGCCATGTCGTCGGGCCCATACCCCACAGCTGACGGCTCCTGCGAGACGATCGGCGCATAGCCACCGGTCCTCTCGGCTAAGGGGGAGCCGGCCACCGCATAACCGCCGGCCTGCTCGGCCATGGGCGCGACCGCCGGACCGACATCACCGGCACGGTGAGACGAAGACGACGTCGCGGGCCGGACGGGCATCGTGGATCCGTTGCTCCATGCGGCCGAGCGTGAGACGGCGACACGGAGCCCGGCCCGCTGGGAGCTCTGCGGATCCGCCCCGGCGCCCTCGGCACGGCCGGAACGAGCCCACTCCGAGCCCGCGCTGCCGGCCGGGAACGTGACCTCGCCGTAACCGGCGGGATCAGTGGCCGGCGCTCCGGACGGGACGGACGGCGCGAACCCGGAGTCGGGGGCGACCTGCCCATAACCCTGCATGGTGGCCGGTCGCAGCACGGCCGCCCGGGCCGACGTGGTCTCGGCGACGGCCGGACGCGGGGTGAGCGCCCCGGCCACGAGGTCGTTGAACTTCACCATCAGCGCGACAGTCACCGGCAACACGATCACGCCCCACCAGCTGACCAACTCGGCGAGGGCGAGCAGGACGCCGAGGACCACCGTCCCCTCGAGGAAGACGAAGCAGAGCAGACCGCTCGGCGCGAGGTGGCGCAGGCGCAGCGCCCGCGCGTAGAGCGGCTGGTTGGCCCGCTCGGCGCGGCGGGCTCGGACCGTCCGGGTCATCGGGCGCCTCCGTCCCGGCGGGCTGCCGCGATCGCGAAGACGGTCTGTTCCAGCGCGAAACCCCGGTCCTCGGCGCCGCCCTTGACAGCGGCGTTGCAGTCGGCGGCCGCACGCATGGCGTCGACCAGGCCCTCCGGCGTCCAGCCGCGGCTGCGGACCTGGGCTTTCTCGATCTTCCAGGCGGGCATGCCGAGCGTGCTCGCGAGCTGGTAGGGGTTGCCGCGCCCGGCCGAGGCGACCCGCGCCACGGTGCGCACACCGTCGGCGAGCGCGTCGGCGATCGGCACCGGGTCGACCCCGACGTGCAGGGCCCAGCGCAAAGCCTCCAGCGCGCCCGGCAGGTCGCCGACCATGGCGGCGTCGGCCACCGCGAAGCCGGTGACCTCGGCGCGGCCCTTGTAGTAGCGCGCGACCACGGTCTCGGTGATCCTGCCGTCGGTGTCGGCCAGAAGCTGGGAGCAGGCCGCGGCGATCTCGCGCAGGTCGGTGCCGACCGCCTGGAGCAGCGCGGCGGCGGCGGAGTCGTCACACCGGATGCCGTGGCCGCGGAACTCGTTGCGGACGAACGCGATCCGCTCGGCGTCCTTCTTCAGCTTCATCACCGGCACGACGGTGGCGCCGGCGGCGCGCAACCCGTCGGCGAACGCCTTGCCCTTGGCCCCGCCGACGTGGGTCACGATCAGGGTGACGTCGGGGTCGGGGTTCTTCGCATAGGCCAGCAGGGCGGTGCTGAGGTCCTTGCGCGCGTCCTGACCGGCGCGGATGACCAGCACCCGGCGGCCACCGAACAGCGAGGGGCTGAGCATCTCGGCGACCTCGCCGGCCATGAGCGACGCCGCCTCGTATTCCCGGACGTCGGCGCCCGGGTCGGCGGCCCGCGCCGACTCGACCGCCTCGGCAACGGCACGGGCGGCGAGTAGTTCCTCATCGCCTTGGACGAGCAGCAACGAGGGGGGTGGCGCGGCATTCACGTGCAACATCGTCGCACGGGGGACCGACAGTTCCGTGAGCCTCACTCGTTAGCGCAGATCGCGGGCCAGGGAATGCGAAACCAGACATATCGGCAGTGCAAGATTCCGTGGCCGCCGTACAGTCGCTTACTCAGGCCCGATGCTTCATCTGACCGTTTCGAGTGATTCGCCCTTTATTGAGGCCCATAGTCGGTTAAAATCCCGCGAGGCCGATCACTCCCGGGCGTGTCGCGTGGTCCTACCCCGGCGGCTCACCCCGCGCGGCGACCGCCAGCCCGCCGCCGGACACCACCACCGCCACATCACCCGACTCGTCGGTGCGCAAAATCCGCGTGCCGCCCTGAGCGATCCGCCCGAGCAGCACCGGGTTCGGGTGCCCGTAGTCGTTGTCCCGGCCGACCGACACCAGAGCCACCGCCGGGTCCACCGCGTCCAGCAGCGACGTCGCCTGAAGGGCGCTCCCGTGGTGCGCCACCTTCAGCACGTCCGCCCGCAGCGCCGCCGGCCCGAGCCCGGTGACGAGATCCTCCTGCTCCTCGGTCTCCGCGTCCCCGAGCAGCAGCACCGACCGCCCCTCGGTCGCGGCACGCAGGATCAGCGAGTTGTTGTTCGGATCCGAGTTGGTGCCGCGCATCGGCGTGATCGGGCCGATCACCTCCAGATTCAGCCCACCCACCGCGTACGCCCAGCCCGGCCCGGCCGCCCGCGGGGCGATCCCGGCCGCCGCGGCGGCCTGCTCCACCGCCGCCCGCCCGGCCGCCGGCTCCGGCCACTCGGGCCCGATCACCGCGCCCACCTCACGACCCCGGAACACTCCGGCGACCCCGCCGATGTGGTCGGCGTGGAAGTGGCTGACCACCAGGACCGTGACCTGCCGGACACCGAGCCGGCGCAGGCAGTGGTCGACCGCGTTCGGCTCCGGCCCGGCGTCGACCACCACGGCCCGCCCGGATCCGGCCGCCAGCACCACGGCGTCACCCTGGCCGACCGCGCACGCCACCACCAGCCAGCCCGGTGGCGGCCACCCGGACGCGAGCAGCCGCACCGGCAGGGCGCCCAGGATCGCGCCGAGGGCCACCACGGCCGCCAATCGTCGTACGATCGCTCGCCGCGCCGCGACCAGGAAGGCGACCGTCAGCCCGGCAAGCAACAGCCCACCCGCCGCGCCGCCGGGCCACGGCAGCGCCCCCGCCGGCACCCGGGCCCCGATGCGCGCCACCAGCACCAGCCAAGCGGTGGGCCAGTGACCGGCCCAGGCGGCGAACTCAGCGGCCGCCGGCCACACCGGTGACAGCACGGCCGCCCCGACGCCGAGCAACGTGGCCGGGGCGATCGCCGGCACCGCCACCAGGTTGGCCGGCACCGCGACGAGGCTGACCGTCCCGGAGATCGCGGCGATCACCGGCCCGCAGGCGACCTGAGCCGCCGCCGGCACGGCCAGCGCCTCGGCCACTCCGGCCGGGCAGCCCCGGCGGCGCAGCCCGTCGCGCCAGACCGGGGCGATCAGCAGGAGGCCCGCCGTGGCCATCACCGACAGGGCGAACCCGGGATCGGCCGCGAGTTCCGGGTCGGCGATCAGCAGGACCGCCGCTCCCGCCGCCAGGGCCGGCACCGCGGCCCTGGCGCGTCCGGCGGCCAGTCCCAGCAGTCCGATGGCTCCCATCGCCGCTGCCCGGATCACGCTCGGCGACGGCCGGGCCAGGATGACGAAGCCGGCCAGGGCGATCGCGCACAGCACGGCGCAGAGCACCGGCCCGGCCCGCGCCCGCCGGACCACGAAGAGCACGACCCCGAGGACGATTGCCACATTAGTGCCGGAAACGGCGGTCAAATGAGTCATGCCGGTGGTGCGGAAATCCTCCTCCAGGGCCGGGTCGAGCCGGCTGGTGTCGCCGACCACCAGCCCCGGCAGCAGCCCGCCGGAGTCATCCGGCAACGGCTCGCATGCCCGCTGAAGGCCGGCCCGCAGCACGGCCGCCCCACGCTGGGCCCACGACGACCGGCCGTCCAGAACCGGCGGGGTTCGCGCGGAGACGACCGCGGCCCGCAGGTCACCGGGCCTCGGCGGCATGAGCCGTCCGGCCGCGGTGACCCGCTGGCCGGGGAGCAGCCCGCGCCAGCCCTGGTCCGCGCCCAGCACCAGGGCCCGCGCGGAGAGCCGGATCGGGGCGGCGCCCTCGGCGGTCACCGACTCCAGATCGACGGCGACCAGGTAGGTCGGCGGCCCGGACGTCCTGGCCAGCGGCCGGGGGTCGTCGCGCACCACCGCCTCGACCCGGACCGTCTCCGCGGCCTCGACGAGCGCGGTCAGCGCCGGAGCCTCCCGCACCGAAACGCGGGCCGCCGTGGCGATCGCTCCGCACCCCACCCCGAGCGCCACGGCGACCCCGACCCACCGCATCGCCCCGGCCCACCAACGGCCACCCGTGACCGGCGACCCGACGGCCCCGGATCCGGCGGAGCCCGCCCGGCGTGACCCGGGCACGGATCCGGCCGAACCCGCCCGGCGTGACCCGGGCACGGAGGCGCCGGGGACAAGCGCGGAAAGACCGGCAGCGGCAGATCCACGCGCCACCGGGGAAGAGCCGCTTGCCTGCGCTGCAGAGCCGTGCGTGACCGCGAGAAGGCCTCCCGCGACGGCCAGACCGGCCAGACCGACCGTGAGCCCCCACGCCGCGGGGAGGTGGAGCGCGGCGAGGGCGGTCAGCCAGAGCCCGACCGTGAACCCCGCCAGCCGGAGGTCCGGAACCCGGTCCATCAGACCGTCACCAGGTCTTTGAGCTGCTCGTAGCGCGACTCTCCGATCCCGTCGACCTTCCGCAGGTCGCTGACGCCGCGAAAGCCACCCTGGGCATCTCGCGCGGCCAGGATCCGCTGGGCCAGCACCGGCCCCACGCCCGGCAGCCCGTCCAACTGGGCCAGGGTCGCCGTGTTCAGGTTGACCGGTGCTCCGGGGGTCCCCGGCGCGCCGGTTCCCGGCCCGGCCCCGGGCGGCGTGCCCGGCGGCGGCGTCACCCCCACCATGATCAGCTCACCGTCGGTGACCCGCCGGGCGAGGTTGAGCATCGCCACGTCGACCCCGGGTTCGGCGCCACCGGCCGCGGTCAGCGCGTCGGCGACCCGCGCGCCGGGGCTGAGCCGCACCAGCCCGGGCCGCCGCACCTTCCCGCCGACCGCGACCACGACCTCACCCGAAGCCTGCCCCGGGGCCGAGCCGGAGCCCGGCCCCACGGTAGAGCCGGAACCGGAACCGGAACCGGAACCGGAACCGGAGCCGCGGGCGGGCCCGGAAGCCGCCACCGCACCGCCCTGCCCGAGTTCGACCGGGTCGACCCGCGGCTGCGCCCGCCACGCCAGGAACCCCGCCACCAGGACGACGACCGCGGCCACCGCGGCCAGAGCCCGAACCCCCGGCCGCCCCGGATCGAAGGCGTTCAGCCACTGCCGTCGCCCGCCGCCGAACGCCCCGACCCCGCTGAGCCCTTCCCCGGGCGGCTCAACCAGGGAACCAGGCCGCTCAGCCACGGAACCAAGCGGCTCAGTCACCGAACCAGGCCGCTCAGCCACCGAACGGGTGTCCCAGGAGCCGGAAACGGCGTCCCACGGGTAGGCCGAAGACCCACGCGAACCGCCGCCGCCCACCCCCGCGCCCCCGGCACGAGAGACCCCTGGCGCATCCCCGGGACGGGAGACCTGCACAGCGCCGCCGGAATGGGAGACGCCCAGCCCGTCCCCGGAACGGGAGACGCCTGAAGGGGGGACATCGTCATCCTCCGACGACCAGGCCGGAACGATGTCCGCCCAGTCCAGGGGCCCCTCCTCGGGAACCGCACGGGCGGCCGCTCCCCCGTCGAGCACCGCCCGAAGCCGTGCTCCCACGACGTCACCGCTATCCTTCGCCTCTCGCACCGCCCGACCGTAGGAGCCTTCCGGGTCCGCCGATCGCGGCCCTGTGGACAACTCGGCACTGTGGACAACTCAAGGGACAACCGAAGGACTGCGTCGTGACAGCAGGACTCTCCACCGGGGCCCGGGACGAGGCGATCGTCCGGCTCCGCGCCGCGGGATGCGTGTTCGCCGAAGAGGAGGCGGCCATTCTGGGCGAGGCCGCCGACGGCTCCGACGACGCCCTGGCCGCGATGGTCACCCGGCGTGCCGCCGGCGAGCCCGTCGAGCAGGTCGTCGGATACGCCGACTTCGGTGGCGTACGGGTCCGCCTCCGCCCCGGCGTCTTCGTTCCCCGGGTCCGCAGCGAGCTGCTGGTGCGCCTGGGAGCCGCCGCGATCGGCCCGGGCGCGCTGGTGGTCGATCTGTGCTGCGGCTCCGGCGCCCTCGGCCTGGCCGTCCGCCACCGCGTTCCCGGGATCACCCTGCACGCCGCCGACCTGGACCCGGTCGCGGTCACCTGCGCCCGCGAGAACCTGACCGCAGACAGCGAGGCCGCCGCAGCCCGGGTCCGCACCACCCGGACCGCCGCGATCGGGGCCGCAGGGAACCAGGCCGAAGGGAACCAGGCCGAAGGGAACCAGGCCCGGGTCCATCAGGGGGACCTGTTCCAGGCCCTGCCCACCGGTCTGCGTGGCCGGATCGACCTGATCCTGGCGAACGTCCCCTACGTGGCCACCCGGCACATCCCGTTCCTGCCCGCGGAGGCCCGCGACCACGAACCTCGCACCGCCCTCGACGGCGGCGACGACGGTCTCGCGGTCTTCCGTGCGGTGGCCGCCGAGGCCCCGCGCTGGCTGGCTCCCGGTGGCCTGCTGCTGTCCGAGATCACCGAGGCACAGACCGCGACGGCTCTGACGATCGCCGATGGGAACGGATTGACGGCCACCGTCGTCACCGACGATGATCTCGACGCTCGCGCGATCCTGTCGCGCCGGCCGCGATGAACCCCGCCTGACATCCCCGAAGAGAATCCCCGAGGACACCGTGGGCCTGTTGCGTAGGATCGCCCGCGCCCGGCTCGCCGGAAAAGTCATCCGGCGTCTGCGCCGCGCCGGCATTCCGGATGCCCGTTACCATTCCCGCCCGTTCGAGATCAGGTTCACCGCCCCCGGTGACAGTGAACCCACCATCCTGCCCCTGGCCCCGCTGCTGAGCAGGACGAAGTCTCTGGACGACTTCATCGCCGGGCTGCTGCGGGTTCCGGCTTCCTGGGAGGAGGCGGCCCCGCTGCTGCGCCCGGTGCTGCGTGGCGCCGCTCCGGGCGCGCCGTTGCACCGGCCGGTGCTGCCGTTCCTGTCCGAGTTCGTCGTGGTCGACCAGCCCGACACCATGACCTATGTGACCCGGGCCCAGGCCGCAGCCTGGAAGACCGGTTCCGACCAGGTCTTCGCCACCGCCCAGGCCAACCTCACCGGCGCCGTGCTCCATGGGGTGGCGAACGGCCCGGTGGTGGTGCGCTTCGTGGACGACGGCAACTCGTACTGGACCTCGCACCTGCTCCTGGCGGGGTGGCTGACCCGGCTGACCGACCAGGTCGGCGGCACCCCGGTGGCGTTCGCGCCGGAACGCGGCACCCTTCTGGTGACCGCCGACGACAGCCGGCACCTGGCGGCGCTTTTCGCCGAGGCGGAGAGCGTTTTCGCCACGTCGCCGCACCCGCTGACCCCGATGGCGTACCGCAGCGGTCCGGACGGCTGCACCGTTCCCTATCAGGCGCCGCCCGGGCATCCCCTGCATCAGACGGTCCGGCGGGCGGAGCGTCTCCTCGCCGTGCACGAGTACTCCCAGCAGCCCCCGGACCCGGCTCTGCCGTCGGCGCCGCTGCACCTGCTCGGCTCCCCCACCGAGGGCTGGCGCACCCGTGCGCTCTGGCCCGACGACACCCCCACGCTGCTTCCCGAGGCCGACGAGGTGCAGGCCGGCGACCGGGTGCTCCCCTGGTCGGCCCTCGCCGCGCACCTCACCGCCACCCCGCACACCCCCGCCCGCTGGCTGGCCCACTCCTGGCCCACCTGACGACCCCGCTGCCGCGGCCGCCGCGATCCGCTCCCGCTTCTTTCTTTCCGGTACGGCCACGCAGGGAACCGTGGCAGTCCGCGCGAGGTGGCTGCCCCACACGCGCACCCCGCGACCACCGGGCTGCTGCCGCCTCACCGCCGCCCGCGCGATCGTGAGGCGGCGGCCCCGTGCCGAGGGCATCGAAGATCTAGAGCGGGTGGATCTCGCTGGGCGGGGCTGGTGTGGATCTACCGAGGCGGGTGGGGATGCCCCTGGGCTCACGGGAGGGGTGGTGCGGTCGGGGACCGGCGCTGTCCCCGTACGACATCATGGTTTTCGTCGGTGAATGACCACACCCGCCAGGCCGGGCCCGGTGTGTGCGGCGACCACCGCGCCCACCTCGGTGAGATAGCAGTCGCGCAAGCGATCGCCGAGCCGGGCACTGAGGGCGTCGACCAGCGCGGACGCCCGGTCGGGGGTGCCGAGATGGTGGACGGCGACGTCGGCGTCGCCGTCGCCGGCGGCCTCGGCCGCGAGATCGACGAGGCGGGTGAGGGCGCGCCCGGCCGTGCGGACCTTGTCGCGGACGGTGACCGCGCCGTTGTCGACGTGCAGGATCGGCTTGACCGAGAGGGCCGTGCCGAGCAGGGCGGAGGCCGCGCCGATGCGGCCGCCGCGGCGCAGGAACTCGAGCGTGTCGACGTAGAACAGGGTGGTCACCCGGGCCGCGTGGTCGGCGGCGGCCCGGCGGACCGTCTCCAGGTCGTGGCCCTGCCGGGCGGCCGCGGCGGCGGCCAGCGCGGGAAAGCCGAGGCCCATGGCGGCGGTGCCGCTGTCGACGACCGCGACGCGCGGGCCGACCTCGGCCGCGGCGAGCTGGGCGGCTTCGAAGGTGCCGGAGAGTTTGGCGGAGAGGTGCACCGAGACGACGCCGTCGGCGCCCGCGTCGAGCAGGCGCCGGTACTCGGCGACGAACTGTGAGGGCGCCGGCCGTGAGGTGCTGACGGCGGCCCGGCGCGCCGTCAGCGCGCGGGCCACCTCGGCCGGTGAGACCTCGATGCCCTCCAGGCCGTCCCAGCCGTTGATCACAACGGTGAGCGGCACGATGGTCAGGTCATACGTGCCGTTGAGCTCGGCTGGCAGGTACGCGGTGGAGTCGGTGACGACCGCGATGGTCATGCAGGCAAGGTACTTGATTCAGATGTACGTCAGCTGCCGGCCACCGAGGAGACCACGAACGGCTCCCCCTGCATGCACGTGGTCATCATCCCGGGCTCGGCCTTGCCGACCACGGTGACCTGGGCCCCGACCTGGAGTGAGGAGCGCAGCTTCTCGTCCTGGACGATCAGCAGATGGTCGCCGGCGCCGTCCTTGAGGAGGATGCAGTTCGGCTCGACCCCGGCGGTCACGGTGCCGGTGAGCGTGGTCTCACCGGCCGCCGCGGAGGCCTTCGGAGCGGGAGCGGCGGCACTGGCGGACGCGGTGGCTGACACGGTGGCGGATTCGGGGGTGCCACCGGCGCCGACGGGGGTGGGCGTGTTGTTCGCGCAGCCGGCGGTGAGCGCCAGAAGCAGCGCGGCGGGGACGACGGTTCTACGGATCATGATGGTCAGACGTTACCGGAGCCCCGCCGGTTCCCTCAGACCGGCGGCGGGACCGGGCGATCGGCGAGGACGCCGACGTTGTAGGCCGCCATCTGCCAGCCGCGGGCCTCGTCGTGGGTCAGCTCCACCCAGTGGCAGTTCTGCAGGGCGCGCAGCGTGCGCAGGTGCTCGCGCTGCCAGCCGAGCAGGTGCCCGACGCCCTGACGGGCCGCCGCGCCGTGGGTGGCGACCACGACGGTGCCGCCGGGCGGGGCCAGCCGGGCCGCCTCCAGCAGGGCCTCGGAGACACGCTTGCCGAGGTCGTCGAGGGTCTCCACCTCGCCGCCGATCACGTCCTCACCGGCGGTCCAGCGGGCGTGCTCGGCGGGGCGCTCGGCGGCGACCTCGGCCATGGTGAGGCCCTGCCAGTCGCCGAAGAACCGCTCGCGGAGCCGCTCGTCGGTGCTGATGGTGAGTCCGGTCAGCGCGGCGAGCGCGGCCGCCGTGTCGAAGGCCCGGCTCAGGTCGCTGGAGACGATCGCGTCCGGGCGCATGCGGACGAGCAGCTCGGCGGCGTCGACGGCCTGACGGCGGCCGAGGTCGTTGAGCGGCACGTCGGTCTGCCCCTGGACGCGGGAGCCGGCGTTCCAGTCGGTGTTGCCGTGCCGCCAGACGATGAGGCGGGTCACGACGCTTCGGCGGCCGGAGCCCCGGCATCGACCATGTCGCGGTCGACGAACGGGATGATCGGGCAGTCCTTCCACAGCCGGTCCAGGGAGTAGAACTCGCGCTCCTCGCTGTGCTGGACGTGCACCACGATGTCGACGTAGTCGAGCAGCACCCAGCGGCCCGCCCGCTCGCCCTCGCGGCGCACCGGCTTCGCCTTCTCCGGCAGGTTGAGCAGTGCTTCCTCGACGGCGTCGACGATCGCGAGGACCTGGCGCTCGTTGGACGCCGAGGCGATGACGAACGCGTCGGTGATGTAGAGCTGTTCGGCGACGTCGATGACGGAGATGTCGTGCGCCTTCTTGTCCGCGGCGGCCTGGGCGGCCGTCAGAGCGAGTTCAAGGGCGCGTTCGGTGACGGGCAAAAGAGTCCCCTCGGTCGGGTTATCAGGAGTTCAAGCGTCTCACACCGGCCCGGCAATACCCGAGTCCCGATACAGGCCCCGCTTGTTGATGTATTGCACGACACCGTCCGGTACCAGGTACCAGACCGGTTCACCGGCCGCCACTCGTTTCCGGCAGTCGCTGGAGGAGATCGCCAACGCCGGGACCTCCACCAGGGTCACGCTCTCGGCGGGCAGGTGCGCCCCGGAGAGTTCGAAACCCGGCCGGGTGACACCGATGAAGTGCGCCAGCTCCAGCATCGTGAGCGCGTCCTTCCACGACATGATGCGGCCGAGGGCGTCGGCGCCGGTGATGAAGTACAGCTCGGCCGACTGCCCGTAGATGGCCCGCATGTCACGCAGCGTGTCGACGGTGTAGGTGGGGCCGTCCCGGTCCATGTCGGCGCGGCTCACGTGGAAGCGCGGGTTGGAGGCGGTGGCGACGACCGTCATCAGATAGCGGTCCTCGGCGGGCGAGACGCGGCCCTTCTCGTACGGCTGGCCGGTCGGCACGAACATCACCTCGTCGAGCTCGAAGCGCGCCTGCACCTCGCTCGCCGCGACCAGGTGACCGTGATGGATCGGATCGAACGTCCCACCCATGATCCCTACACGCCGTCCGGACATCAGAGAAGAATATCTTTCCTTCCGATCTTCGGGCGGTCGGAGGGGATCACCCGTCGAGACGGCGGCGGACGGCAGTGAGCAGGTCGTTGGCGGTGAACGGCTTCTCCAGCAGCGCCACGCCGGGGTCGAGGGTGCCCTGCGAGGCGAGGACCGGCTGGGCGTACCCGGACATGTAGAGCACCCGCGTGCCGGGCCGCACGTCGACCAGCCGCTCGGCCAGTTCCTTGCCCAGCATCCCGGGCATCACCACGTCGCTGACCAGCAGGTCGATCTCACCGTCGTGGCGGGCGGCGAGTTCGAGGGCGTGAGCGCCGCCCTCGGCCGCGATCACCCGGTACCCGGCGCCGGTGAGGATCCGTCCGGCCACGTCACGCAGCGCTTCCTCGTCCTCGACGACGAGCAGGGTCTCGCCGTGCCCACCGGTCGGCGCCGGCTCCGCCGCGGCGTCCGCGGGCTCGACCGCGGCGCCGGCCGGGAGCAGCACGGTGACCGTGGTGCCGAGGCCGACGTCGCTGGTCAGGGTCACCTCGCCGCCGGCCTGGGTGACGATGCCGTAGACGGTGGCCAGGCCGAGCCCAGTTCCCTCGGCGCTGCCCTTGGTGGTGAAGAACGGCTCGAAGGCGCGTTCGGCCACGTCGGCGGGCATGCCCCGGCCGGAGTCGGAGACCCGCAGCCGGATCCGCTCGTCGAGCAGCGCCGTGTCGATCACCAGGTTGCCGCCGTGCGCCATCGCGTCCCGGGCGTTCAGCGCGAGGTTGACCAGCATCTGCTCGATCTGGCTGGGATCGCAGGTGACCGTCGGCAGATTCGCGCCGGGCCGGAAGATCAGGGTGATGTGCTCGCCGAGAGTGCGGCCCAGCAGCCCCTGGACCTCGGTGATCAGGGCGTTCAGGTTGACCGGCTGCGGGCGGACCACCTCGCGGCGGGCGAAGGCCAGCAGCTGATGGGTGAGGTCGGTGCCGCGTTTGCCGGCCCGGATCACCTGCTTGGCGTCCGAGGCGATCATCGTGGCGTCCGGTTCGGCCGACTCGGCCTCCTCGATCACGAACGAGGCGTAGTTGAGGATCACGCCGAGCATGTTGTTGAAGTCGTGGGCGATGCCGCCGGCGAGCTGGCCCAGGCTCTCCAGACGCTGGCTGCGGTGCGCCTGCGCCTCAGCACGCAGGCGGTCCTTCTCCTCCTCGATGCGCACCCGCTCGGTGACGTCCCGCACCACCGCGACGGCGAGCCGGCCCCGCGCGGTGTCGACGAGCGTGGTGGACGACTCGACCGGGAACTCGGTGCCGTCCCGCCGCCGGGCGGTGGTCACGATCCGGCCGATCGAGCCGGGGGCGCCCTCGTCGATGAGGCGCTGCCGCTCCGCGGCCAGGGCGCGGGACTCCGCGGTGAGCAGCAACTCGACGGACTGACCCACGAGTTCGGCCGTCGGCCAGCCGTACATCTGCCCGGCCCGGTCGTTGGCCAGCACGATCCGGCCCTCGTCCAAAACCAGGATCGCGTCCGGCGCGGCCTGCAGCAGACCGCTGGACAGCTCCTGGGACCACTCCACGCATCCACCCCCGTGGCCTCAGGCTACGAGGGCCACGAGGTCACAGGGGTGGAGACGGGCGAATCCGGTCAGCCCCGGGCGACCAGCGCCCGGCGCATGTCGTCGTCGGAGTCCTCCACCACGCGACGCAGGATCTGGTTCAGGCCGGTGGTGGCCAGCAGGTCCGCGGCGAGCTGCCGGGTCCGCTCCGAGACGGCATACGAGGGGTACGCCACGAGAGCGATGTGCTCGGAGCTCATCCCGCCGCGGACGCGCATCATCTCCGGCATCTCGGCGAAGTACCGCTCGACGTACGGCTCCAGCAGGTCCAGTTGCTCGGCCTGCCAGAACCCGCTCGCGGTGAGCTCGGCCATCCGGTTGGACAACGTGGTGTCGCCGACGATCGCGGTCCAGGCGGCCGCCTTGGCGTCGGCGTCCGGGCGGGCCGCGCGGCACCGGGCCGCCCACTGCTCGCCGGAGGCGCTGCGGTCGGAGTCCAGCTCGGCATCGATCACGTCGGCGCCGGCCGCGCCGAGCACGGCCAGCCGGTAGATGATCAGCCAGCGCAGGTCGGCGTCGACCGCCAGGCCGGCCGGCACGTTCTCGCCGGCCAGCCAGCCGCGCAGGCGGGCCACGTCGACTCCCGCCCCGATCAGCCCGCGGGCCGCGGCGAGCTGCCGGGGGTCGCCGGGCGCGCACACCGCGAGCAGCCGGTCGGCGGCCTGGGCGAGCAGAGCCAGCGCGGCCGGGCGGGTCTCCGGGGTGGCGTACCGGTCGACCAGGCCCCGGGTGGCGCGCAGCACGTCCTCGACGACGGCCACCTCGGACTCCACCGGCAGGGCGGCGAGGACCAGGGCGACCAGTTCGGCGACCGGGCGTTCGCCGTCCACCACGGCGTCCAGGGTGGCGGCCCAGATCACCGCGCGGGGCAGCGAGTCGTCGAGGCGGGGCAGGAGCAGCGGCACGGCGGCGGCGGAGTCGTCGTCCAGGCGTATCTTCGCGTATGTCAGGTCGCCGTCGTTGAGCAGCAGCAGGTCCGCCGCCGGCTTCCCGGCGAGACCGGCCAGTACGGTACGCCCGGTCGCGTCCAGCTCCACCTCGATGAGTTCCCGCCGCACCACGCTGCCGTCGGTGGCCCGGTCGTAGAGGCCGACGCCGATCCGGTGCGGCCGCAGCGTCGGATGCCCGGCCGGGGCGGTCTGCACCACGGCCACCTCGACGTAGTTCGCGCCGTCGGAGACGACCTCGGCGCGCAGCGTGTTGACCTGGGCGCGGCGCAACCACACCTCGGCCCAGCCGGAGAGGTCCCGCCCGCTCGCCTTGGACAGGGCGCCGAGCAGGTCGGCCAGGGTGGCGTTGCCGTACGCGTGCGCCTCGAAGTGGGCGTTCAGGCCGGCGAGGAACGCCTCGTCACCGAGCCAGGCGACCAGTTGCTTGAGCACGGCGGCGCCCTTGGCGTACGAGATGCCGTCGAAGTTGAGCAGCGCCTGCTCGGTGTCGGAGACGTCGGACGGGGCGACCGGGTGGGTCGACGGCCGCTGGTCGGCGCGCAGGCCCCACGCCTTGCGATGCATCGCGAAGGTGGTCCAGGCGTCGGAGAAGCGGGTCGCCTCGGCGGTCACCCGGGAGCCCAGGTACTCCGCGAACGACTCGTTCAGCCACAGGTCGTCCCACCAGGCCATGGTGACCAGGTCGCCGAACCACATGTGCGCCATCTCGTGCGCGATCACGTTGGCCCGGCGCTCGCGCTCGGTGTCGGTGACCGCCGAGCGGGGGATCATCTCGTCCCGGAAGACGACCAGCCCCGGGTACTCCATCGCGCCGAAGTTGAACTCGGGCGCGAACGCCTGCTGGTAGTGGCCGAACGGGTAGCGGATCTCGAACATCTCGTGGAACCGGTCCAGCGACTGCCTGGTCAGCTCGAAGATCTCCGGCGCCTGGGCGTCCAGGTGCTCGGCGAGCGCCGCCCGCGCGTAGAGCACCAGCGGGATCCCGTCGTGCTCGTCGGTCACCACGTGGTACCGGCCGGCGATCAGGGTCGCCAGGTAGGTGGAGATCCGCTTGGTGGGCGCGAACTCCCAGCGGCCGCCGTCCCGGGAGACCAGCTCACCGTTCGTGGCGACCAGCCAGTCCTCGGGGGCGGTGACGCTCACCCGGAAGACGGCCTTGAGGTCGGGCTGGTCGAAGGCGGGCAGCACCCGGCCCGCGTTGTTGAGGAACAGGTGCTGGTAGAGGTAGGTGTACCCGTCGGCCGGGTCGGTGTAGCGGTGCAGGCCCTCGCCGTCGTTCGAGTACCGCATCGTCGCGTCGACGACCAGCTCGTTCTCCTCGGCCAGGCCGGTCAGCTCCAGGCGCGCGCCGGTCGAGGCCTCCGGGGGCACGGGAACGCCGTTCAGCGTCATCGACACCACCTCGACCGGCTCGAACTCGAGGAAGGTCGCGTCGCCGGGCCGGGCGCGGAAACGCACCACCGCACGGGAGCGGAAGGTGTCGCCGGAACCGGTGAGGTCCAGGTCGACGTGATATTCCTCGACGTCGACGAGGGACGCTCGCTCGACGGCCTCAGCACGGGTCAGGGTCGGCATGAAACAATCATGACGGACCTGCCCGGCCCTGTTAATCTCGGTCCGTGCGCGCGTCGACCTTCGCTTGGTGGCTGCCCTGACGGGGCGGCTCACCCACACGCGCGTTCCTCCACCGCGGCCGCCCGACCGGGCGGCCGCTGCTGTTTCTTCGCGATCTCCCGGGAGCAGGCGGTCCTCCGTACCCCGCAAGGAGATCTTCGATGGCACCCACCCGCCGCCTCACCGGTTTCAAGCCCACCGGCCACCTGCATCTCGGCAATCTGCTGGGCGCTCTGCGCCCCTTGATCGCCGCGCAGGCGGACACCGCCTCCATCGCCCTCATCGCCGACCTGCACGCGCTCACGATGGATCACGACCCCCAGCGGGTACGCGCCCTCACGCTCGAACAGGCGACGGTCATGCTGGCCGCCGGCGTGGACCCGGAACGCACCCCGATCGTCGTGCAGTCGCAGATCCCGGAGCACACCGAGCTGCACTACCTGCTGGAGTGCGTGACCGGGTTCGGCGAGGCGGCGCGCATGATCCAGTTCAAGGAGAAGTCGGCCGCCGGCGGCCCGGTGCGGCTGAGCCTGCTCACCTACCCGGTGCTGATGGCCGCCGACATCCTGGTGCAGGACATCACCGCGGTGCCGGTCGGTGAGGACCAGAATCAGCACCTAGAGCTCGCCCGTACCCTCGCCACCAGGTTCAACAGCCGTTACGGGGAGACTTTCACGGTGCCCCAAGGGGTGCGCCCGGACGCCGCCGCCCGGGTCATGGACCTCGCCGAGCCGACCATCAAGATGGGCAAGAGCACGGGGACCGGCCGGATCGGGCTGCTCGATCCGCCGGACGTGGTGCGGCGGGCCGTGGCGCGGGCGGTCACCGACGAGTTCGCGGTGGTCCGCCGCGACCGGGAGAGACAGCCCGGCGTCACCAACCTGATCGACGTGCTGGCGGCCTGCTCCGGGCGGCAGCCGTCCGATCCGGGCTCCTACGGTGCGCTCAAACGCGAGGTGACGGACGCGGTGGAGACACTGCTCGCGCCCATCCGGGCGCGGCACGCCGAGTTCGCCGTCGACCCCGGGCACGTCCGGCAGATCCTGGCGGACAGCGCGGCGCGGGTGCGGCCACGGGCGGTGGCGACGGTCCGCCGTGCCCGCTCCGCCCTGGGCCTACTGGACTAGCGCGGGCAGCCGCTTCTCGAAGCGGACCCGGTGCGGGCCGGTAGACGGGACCTGCCGGTAGCCCGAGGACTGATAGAGGGCGATCGCCGCGGACAACCGGGCCCCCAGCTCCAGCCGGAGCAGCGGCCGGTCCGCGGCGAGCGCCTCCTCCTCGATGGCGACGATCATCTGGCGGGCCAGACCGCGGCCTCGGAAGGCCGGGCGCACGTACAGCCGCCGCAGTTCCGCGGCGCCGGGCCCGGTCTCCTGCCAGGCGCCGCAGGCGACGGCCCGTCCGTTCACCACACCCACCAGATACGCCACGTCGTCACCCGGCTCGAACATCCGATCCGCCTCCGCACCGGCCGCCTCCAGTTCCCGCTGTTGGGCGGTGATGAGGGCGGCCAGTTCGGGATCGAGGGAGGAGCGGATTTCGATCAGCACGGACGTGACTCTAGGTGACGACCGTTTCCGGAGGGTTGCGCTGATCTGGACTGCGGCCTATTCGTCGGTGTCGCCGGAGATGTCATCCTCGTCACTGACCAGCACCGGCCGGTTCGCGTTGGAGATGGTGCTGACCGTGCCGTCGGTCGCCATGTGCAGCAGTTCGTCGTCGCCGCGGACGCGCCGGGCCTTGCGGGCGGCGAGCCGCTGCGCCGCGGAGGGCCGGGTGTCGAGCTCCTCCAGGCGGATGTCGGTGCCACGCGGACCGGAGATGTACTCGCCGGCGTTCGGCTGCCAGTCGAACTCGCGCTGGCCGATCCGCACCGGACTGCCGGGCTGCGCGCCCTTCTTGGCGAGCTCGGCTTCGACTCCGAGACGCTCCAGCCGGTCGCCCAGGTAGCCGATGGCCTCGTCGTTGTCGAAGTTGGTCTGCCGCACCCAGCGCTCCACCTGGGTGCCGCGGATCACGAAGACGCCGTCCTCGTCCTGCTGCACGGTGAAACCGGTGTCGTCGACCGCCCGGGGGCGGATCACCACTCGGGTCGCTTCCTCGACCGGCTTGGCCGCGCGGTATTCCGCGACCAGCTTGGCCAGGGCGAAGCTGAACTCCCGGAGACCTTCCCGGGTCATCGCGCTGATCTCGAACACCTGGTAGCCACGGGCCTCCAGGTCGGGGCGGACCATCTCGGCCAGGTCGCGTCCGTCCGGGATGTCGATCTTGTTGAGCACCACGATCCGCGGCCGGTCCTCAAGGCCCCCGTACGCGGACAGTTCGGCCTCGATCGCGTCCAGGTCGGCCAGCGGGTCCCGCTCGATCTCCGGCGCCGCCGCGTCCAGCACGTGCACCAGCACCGAGGTCCGCTCGATGTGGCGCAGGAACTGCATGCCCAGGCCCTTGCCGGTGGCCGCGCCGGGGATCAGGCCGGGCACGTCGGCGATGGTGTAGGTGTGCTCGCCGGCCTGCACCACGCCCAGGTTCGGCACCAGGGTGGTGAACGGGTAGTCGGCGATCTTCGGCTTGGCCGCGGACATCACCGCGATCAGCGACGACTTGCCGGCCGACGGGAAGCCGACCAGGCCGACGTCGGCGACGCTCTTGAGCTCCAGCACCACGTCCAGCTGGTCACCCGGCTCGCCCAGCTCGGCGAAGCCCGGCACCTTGCGACGGGCGTTGGCCAGCGACGCGTTGCCCCGGCCACCCCGGCCGCCCCGGGCCACGGTGAACTCGGTGCCGGCGCCGACCAGGTCGGCCAGCACCTCGCCGTCCTCGGTCATCACGACCGTGCCGTCGGGCACCTTGAGGATCAGGTCCCGGCCGGTCGCGCCGTCCCGGTTCGAGCCGGCGCCGCCACCGCCGTTGTTGGCTTTGATGTGCGGGTGGAAATGGAAGTCCAGCAGGGTGTGCTGCTGCGGGTCCACCACCAGGGTGATGCTCCCGCCGTGCCCGCCGTTGCCGCCGTCCGGCCCGCCGAGCGGCTTGAACTTCTCCCGGTGCACGGAGGAACAGCCGTGTCCACCGTCACCCGCCTGCAGGTGCAGCACTACCCGGTCGACGAACGTGGTCACTTCTCGACTCCTACTACCTACCGAGGTTCAGTGCCGGAAGGTCGGTGCGCTCCGCGCCCGAACCCCACACACCGAAGCGAAAAAACAACAGCGGGCCGCGGACCCGAGGGTCCACGGCCCGCTGTAGAGAAAAACTACTCCGCGATCGGGACGATGCTGACGGTCTTGCGGCCGCGCAGCTTCCCGAACAGGACGTTGCCGGCGGACAGCGCGAAGAGCGTGTCGTCGCCACCACGGCCGACGAGGTCGCCCGGGTGGAACTTCGTGCCCCGCTGACGGATCAGGATCTCACCGGCGCTGACCAGCTGACCACCGAACCGCTTGACGCCGAGGCGCTGGGCGGCGGAGTCACGGCCGTTACGCGAGCTTGATGCACCCTTTTTATGAGCCATGGCTGCGCCTACTTCCCGCTGGAGATGCCGGTCACCTTGACGCGCGTCAGCGGCTGGCGGTGCCCCTGGCGCTTGTGGTAGCCGGTCTTGTTCTTGAACTTGTGGATCCGGATCTTCGGACCCTTGGTGTGCTCGGCGATCTCGCCGGACACCGTAACGTTGGCAAGCTTGGCCGCTTCGGTCACCAGGTTGTCACCGTCGACGAGAAGCACCGCGGCCAGGGTCAGAGCGTCGCCGGGCTGCCCCACGAGCTTCTCGACCTCGATCACGTCGCCCTCGGCAACCTTGTACTGCTTGCCGCCGGTCTTGACGATCGCGTACATCGACGCGGACTCCCTGAGACTTACGCAGCCTCACGGCTGCTGGCGGATGTTGCACAGAATCCGGCAAGCGCTCGGGGCTCTCTGAAAGCTCAGCTTCCTCAAGCGCGCACGGAACTAGCGCCGAAAAGGCGCCGTCGGCAAGACTACTTCATCGTGGGGCCGAGCCCCAAACCGGGCTGTTAACCGCGGCCACATGCCTTGTCCAGCACGTCGTGCAGGTCGGCGAGTTTCTTGTCATCGACCTGACCGATGTCGCCCTTGAGCGCGGTGACCTGTGCCCCCATCGCGGCCAGAGCCTCCTTGACCTTGGGGTCGGAGACCAGCTTCGACATGTCCAGCAGAGCGTACGAGAAGCTCTGGAGGTCACGGGTGACCTTCT
This sequence comes from Actinoplanes sandaracinus, assembly GCF_030009775.1. Classification (GTDB taxonomy): domain Bacteria; phylum Actinomycetota; class Actinomycetes; order Mycobacteriales; family Micromonosporaceae; genus Actinoplanes; species Actinoplanes sandaracinus. Next base: position 394,904 of record NZ_JASCTH010000003.1, read on the forward strand.
CCTGGGCCTTGGCCTTCTCCTGGGCGCCCTCAGCGGCGGCCCGGGTCAAGAGCTGGTAGTCCTCGGCGAAGGTCTTGCCGAATTCGCTGCTGGTCCGGCTCGCCTGGGCGCAGATGGCCTCGGTGTCCGCGCCGAGCGCGGTGTCGGTGGGCTTCTCGGCCGTGGCCGCCGACCGCGTCACGGCCGGGGCCGCGGTGGACGCCTCGGACCCGCCGCCGGTGCAGCCTGCCAGAAAGGCGGTGGCGAGCGCCGCCGCCGCAAGGGTGTGGATTCGCATGGGGGCTCGGTCTCCTCGGGGGACAGGGATCGATCCCGCCGAGGGTAACGGAAAACCCGGCCCAGCAGTTAACTTTCTTTACAAGTCACTGCCGGGCCGGGCTCATGCTGCTCAGGGGCGGGTTCGCCGCCTCGCGCCGCTCCGCCTCGACCGGCGGCGGGTGCCCGCGCCGGCGCCCACCACGTCGTCGTCCTCGTCCTCGTCGTCGTCCTCGTCCGCCGCGTCCGGGTCGTCGGCACCGGCCAGCCGCATCGGCTCGGCCTCCGCCTCGGGCCCGGTGCCGTTCGCGTCCGCCGGGACGTCATAGCGGGACAGGTCGTACCCGCTGATGTCGTACTCGTCGTCGTCGGCCGTGGCGGGCGGCGACGGCTGGGTTCGCCGGACGATGCCCGAGCCCGCGACCGGGGCGGGCGGCACCTCGGCCACCTCCGCGGCCGGACCGGCGTCCGCAGCGACCTCGGTCACGGTGACCGAAGGCACAGTGACCGGAGCCACAGCGGCCGGGGCGACCGCGGCCGGAGCCGCGGCGACCTCGGAGGCTTCCGGCGGCGTCACCGTCTCGGCGGCTTCCACCACCTCGACCGGCTGCTCCACCGGGGCGTTGTCGCCACCACCCCGGCGCCGGCGCTGACGGGTCGACTGCTGTTGCTGTTGCTGTGCCGGAGCCTCGGTGCGCGCCGAAGCGGCGACCACCTTCACCTGGCTGCCGGCCCCGCCGCTGTTGCCACCGCTGCCGCCGCCGCTGTTGCCACCGCCGCCGTTCGACCGCTTCTCTGGCACCGGCTCCGGGTGGATCAGCACACCGCGGCCCTTGCAGTGGTCACAGTTCTCGCTGAACGCCTCGAGCAGGCCCGCACCGATCCGCTTGCGGGTCATCTGCACCAGGCCGAGCGACGTGATCTCGGTGACCTGGTGCTTCGTACGGTCCCGGCCCAGGCACTCGGTGAGCCGCCGCAGCACCAGGTCGCGGTTGCTCTCCAGCACCATGTCGATGAAGTCGATCACCACGATGCCGCCGAGGTCGCGCAGCCGCAGCTGGCGCACGATCTCCTCGGCCGCCTCCAGGTTGTTGCGGGTGACCGTCTCCTCCAGGTTGCCGCCCGCGCCGGTGTACTTACCGGTGTTGACGTCGACCACGGTCATCGCCTCGGTCCGGTCGATCACCAGGTGACCGCCGGACGGAAGGAAGACCTTGCGGTCCAGGCCCTTCATGATCTGCTCGTCGATCCGGTGCTCGGCGAAGACGTCGTTGACGCCGGTGTGCCGGTGCAGCCGCTCGACCAGGTCCGGAGAGACCGACTCGAGGTAGTTCTCCACCTCGGCGTACGCCTGCTCGCCCTGGACCACCAGCTCGCGGAAGTCCTCGTTGAAGAGGTCCCGGACGACCCGGATGACCAGGTCGGGCTCCTCGGACAGCGCCCGCGGGGCGTTGCCCTCGGCGGCGCGCGCCTGGATGTCCTCCCACTGCGCCTGCAGCCGCTTGACGTCGCGGGCCAGCTCGTCCTCGGTGGCGCCCTCGGCCGCGGTCCGGACGATCACGCCGGCGCCGTCCGGCACCATCTTCTTCAGGATGTCGCGGAGCCGCTTGCGCTCGTTGTCCGGCAGCTTGCGGCTGATGCCCGAGGCGTTGCCGTTGGGCACGTAGACCAGGTGCCGGCCGGAGAGGGCGATGTGGCTGGTCAGCCGGGCGCCCTTGTGACCGATCGGGTCCTTGGTGACCTGCACCAGCACCGAGTCGCCGGAGCGCAGCGCCTGCTCGATCGAGCGGGCCCGGCCCTCCAGGCCGGTCGCGTCCCAGTTGACCTCACCGGCGTAGAGCACGGCGTTACGGCCGCGGCCGACGTCGACGAAGGCGGCTTCCATGCTCGGCAGGACGTTCTGCACCTTACCGAGATAGACGTTGCCGACCATGGTGCCGGAGGTGGCCCGGGCCACATAGTGCTCGACCAGGATGCCGTCCTCGAGGACCGCGATCTGGAGACGGTCCGATTTCTGCCGGACCACCATCACCCGGTCGACCGCCTCCCGGCGGGCCAGGAACTCCGACTCGCTCAGGATCGGCGGGCGGGTGCGGCGCTGCTCACGGCCGTCGCGGCGACGCTGGCGCTTGGCCTCGAGCCGGGTCGAACCGGAGACGCCCTGCACCTCGTCGCTGCGGCGCGGCTCGCGCACCCGGACCACGGTGTGCACGCCGTCCTCGATGCCGCCGGTCTCGCCGTCACCACTGGAGCCCTTGCGGCGCCGGCGACGCCGCCGGCGGGTGACACCGTCGCCCTCGGTCTCCTCCGACTCCTCGTCGTCCTCGCCCTCGTCGGCGGACGCCTCCGCGCCCTCCTCACCCTCGGGCTCCTCGGCGTCGCCTTCGTCGGCCTCGTCGGACGGGCCCTTGCCGCGGCCCCGGCCACGACGGCCACGGCGGCGGCGACGACGGCCGGCGCCGCCGTCCTCGTCGTCATCGTCGCCGTCCTCGTCCGAGCCGTCCTCGGCGTCGTCGGCGTTCTCGTCGGTCTCGTCGACCTCGTCCAGCACCGGCTCGGTCTCGGTGACCGCGACCTCGGCGGGCTCCTCGGCGGCGCCCCGGCGGCGGCGACGGCTGCGGCGGGTGACCTCCGGCGCCTCCTCGGCGACGGGCTCCTCGGCCACCGTCTCCTCAACGCCGGAGAGCTCCGCGGCGGGCGCCTCGGCCACGACCGCGAGCGGTTCGGCGACCGGACGGCGGCGACGGCCCACCGGCGCCGGCTCGGCCTGGGTCGCCTCCGGCGGCATGAACAGGACAGCGGGGGGCAGCGCGGCGCGGCGGGCACGGGGCGCCTTGGCCGGCTGTTCCTCCACGAAGTCGTCGTCGAGCGGCAGGATGCCGACGACCGGGGCGCCGGCGGCCCGGGCCGCGGCAGCGGCCTCCACAGCGGCGTCCTCGATGAGCGCGGCCTCGTCCTCCTCGCTCACCTCCGCCACGGGGGCGTCGGGCACGGACGGCTCAGGCGCCTGCTCCGCGGCCGGAGCCTCGATCAGGGCGGGCTGCTCAGCGGCCGGTTCGACCTTCTTACGGCGGGCCCGGGTGGCCTTCTTCACCGGCGCGGCCGGAGCCTCGGCAGGCTCCTCGGCCGGCACGTCGGCCGTGACGGAGGTCTCCGCCGGGGCCTCCGCCGGGACCTCCAGTGCGGGCTCGACCTTCTTACGGCGGGCCCGGGTGGCCTTCTTCACCGGCGCGGCCGGAGCCTCGCCGTCGCCGGCCACGGCTGCGGCCTCGATCGCGGCGCCCGGCTCGGTGGCCGGGCCGGCCTCGACCTGACCGGCCACGGCGCCGGGCGTGTCGGCCTCCGGTGGAGGCGCGACCGCTTTACGGCGCGGAGCCCGCGTCCGGCGTGCCGGGGTGGTGCCTGCGGCGGCGTCTGCGGGGGGAGTGGTGACTCCGTCCCGTTCACCGCCCTGATCTCCCAGGTTGACTGGGGGCTCGTTATCGAGCATGGGGCGCTCTCCAGTTCTCGGCGACCCCGGGCGCGGGTAAGCGCTGCCACGCAGGATCGCTGCAAAGTTTTTCGGGCCCGGCCATCGCGGCCGAGCTTCCGAAGTCTGCCAACGAACGCTGGCCGGTTTTCGGCTAGCGCTCTCCGATGCCGACGTCAACGCGATCCGCGTCCAACGGATCGACGATCTCCCCCTGCGCGGTGAGTGTGCCCTGGGCCAGCCGGGTCACCCGTGGGGGCACCGGCGGCTCCAGGCCGGCCACCACGCGCAGGCCGGAGAGGACGTCATCGGGCCGCACGGCTGGCGTTACCTGCCGTACGACAAGGTCGATTATCGCACACGGTACCGCAACCGCCCCGGAAGGTAGGTCCGGCTCATCGGCGACCTCGCACCGGGCCACCGCCGCCCTGGCGTCGAAACTGCGGCGGCCCTGCTTCGTCATGCGCTCCACCAGCACTTCCGGCGCGCCGAGGAACGCGGCGACGGCCTTCTCCGCCACCGCGGACTCGACCTCGGGAAGTTCGATCCGCCAGTGGGAGGCGTCGATCCGGTCGGCGAGGCTGCCCGCGCCGGCGATCACCGCCTCCAGCACGTCCAGCCCCGGGGAGAGGGCGGCGTCCAGCGCGACCCGCAACTCCTCCGGGTCGATCGGGGCCTGCAGGCCGATCTCCAGGTACTCCGCCTCGCTGCCGACACCGGTCGGCGCGGCGCTGGCATAGGAGATCTTCGGGTGCGGGGTGAAGCCCTGTGAGAAGGCGATCGGTACGGCGGCACGGCGCAGCGCCCGCTCGAACGCACGGGCGAAGTCCCGGTGTGAGGTGAAACGCAGCGGGCCACGCTTGGCGTACCGGAGGCGGACCCTCTGGACGACCGGGGCCTGGCCACCGACGGGCTGGTTCTTCGGGGGAATCGGAAGTCTCCTAAGCGGGAACCCGTAGGCCGTTCACGGGTGTCAGGGGCAGCAGCTTCTTGCCGGTGGGACCGATCTGGATCTCGGTGTCCATCGACGGGCAGACGCCGCAGTCGAAGCAGGGGGTCCAGCGGCAGTCGTCCTGCTCGTACTCGCTCATCGAGTCCTGCCAGTCCTGCCAGAGCCAGTCCTTGTCGAGGCCGGAGTCGAGGTGGTCCCAGGGCAGGACCTCCAGTTCCTCGCGCTCGCGGGTGGTGAACCAGTCCAGGTCCACGCCGAAGCCGGGCAGCACCTCTTCGGCCGCCTCGACCCAGCGGGCGTACGAGAAGTGCTCGGACCAGCCGTCGAAACGGCCGCCCTTCTCCCAGGCACGGCGGATGACCTGGCCGACGCGGCGGTCACCGCGCGACAGCAGGCCCTCGATCAGGGACGGCTCACCGTCGTGGTAGCGGAAGCCGATCGCGCGGCCGAGCGAGCGGTCACTGTTGATCGCCTGCTTGAGCAGCTTGAGGCGGCCGTCGATGACCTCCGGCCGGTCCATCGGAGCCCACTGGAACGGGGTGTGCGGTTTCGGCACGAACGCGCCGATCGACACCGTGCAACGGATGTCCTTGGTGCCGGCCGCCTCACGGCCGGCCCGGATCACCTCGTGCGCCATCTCGGCGATCTCCAGGACGTCCTCGTCGGTCTCGCTGGGCAGGCCGCACATGAAGTACAGCTTCACCTGCCGCCAGCCGTTCGAGTACGCCGTGACGACCGTCCGGATCAGGTCCTCCTTGGTCACCATCTTGTTGATGACCTTGCGGATCCGCTCCGAACCACCCTCGGGCGCGAAGGTGAGGCCGGTCCGCCGCCCGTTGCGGGACAGTTCCTGAGCCAGATCGATGTTGAACGCGTCGACCCGGGTGGACGGCAGCGACAGCGAGACGTTGGTGTCGGCGTACTGCTCGGCCAGGCCGGAGCACATGTCACCGATCTCGGAGTGGTCGGCGCTGGAGAGCGAGAGCAGGCCGACCTCGCTGTAGCCGGAGAACTCCAGGCCCTCCTTGACCATCTGGCCGACCGTGGTGATCGACCGCTCCCGGACCGGGCGGGTGATCATGCCGGCCTGGCAGAACCGGCAACCCCGGGTGCAGCCGCGGAAGATCTCCACCGCATAGCGCTCGTGGACCGTCTCGGCGAGCGGGACGAGGGGCTTCTTCGGGTACGGCCAGGCGTCGAGATCCATCGTGGTGCGCTTGGAGACCCGGAACGGCACGTCCGGCCGGTTCGGCACGACGCGCTGGATCCGGCCGTCGGGCAGGTAGTCCACGTCGTAGAACCGGGGCACGTAGATGCTCTCGGTCCGGGCCAGGCGCAGCAGGAGCTCGTCGCGGCCACCGGGGCGGCCCTCCGCCTTCCAGTCCCGGATGATCCCGGTGATCTCGAGAACCGCCTCCTCGCCGTCGCCGAGCACGGCGGCGTCGATGAAGTCGGCGATCGGCTCCGGGTTGAAGCTGGCATGCCCGCCGGCCAGCACGATCGGGTCGTCGAGACCGCGGTCGGCGCTGTTCATCGGGATGCCGGCCAGGTCGAGGGCGCTGAGCATGTTGGTGTAGCCCAGCTCGGTGGCGAACGACAGCCCGAACACGTCGAACGCCTTCACCGGCCGGTGCGCGTCGACGGTGAACTGCGGGACGCCGTTCTCCTTCATGAGCGCCTCGAGGTCGGGCCACACCGAGTAGGTGCGCTCGGCGAGCACGTCCTCCTGCTCGTTCAGCACCTCGTAGAGGATCTGAACGCCCTGGTTGGGCAGGCCGACCTCGTAGGCGTCGGGGTACATCAGCGCCCAGCGGACGACGGTGGCGTCCCAGTCCTTGACGACGGCCCCGAGCTCGCCGCCCACATACTGGATCGGTTTGCTGACCCTGGGCAGCAGCTGCTCGAGCTGCGGGAAGACGGAACTCACGCTCATGGGTGTCCAGGGTACGCGAGACTAGCCGCCGAGGTCCGTCGCGGCCCGTTCCAGGTCGGTCGCCAGCAGGTCGGCCCGGAACGCGCAGAGCTGCAACGTCATCCGTGCGGCCCCACGTTCCCCGACGACCAGCCGGATCGGTTTCCCCCGGTCGTCCAGATCTCCGACGATGTAGTCGAGCAGCCGCACACCGGCGCTGTCCAGGAACGAGACCGCTGTCAGGTCGATCAGCACGGCATTCGCCGCGGTGGTGTGCGCCACTATCACCCGGCCGATGTCGTTGGCGTTCGCCAGATCGATCTCACCCTTCAGATGTACGAGATCGGCCATTCCCCGCCGCGAGAAACTCACCCACTGGTCCGTCACGATGGCTCCCCCCGGTGGCGCCGCATGATGACCATCGTCCCGTCACCGGCACGGTCGAAGGCCACGTCGTCCATCGACTCGTAAATCAGTTGCAGCCCGCGGCCGCGGGCGACGTCGTTGCCCGGCCCACGCCAGCGGCCCCTGTCACTGACCCGGATCTCGACGGTGCCGGCGCTGATGGTGGCGGCCACGTCCACCACCCCGAACGGGTCGTGGGCGTAGCCGTGCTCGATCGAGTTGGCCACCGCTTCGGAACAGGCCAGCAGCACCGCGTTGAGGCATTCGGTGTCCACGCCGTGACCGGCCAGCCAGCCCCGCATGTCGGCGCGGAGCAGGGCGATCTGCACCGGGTCGGCGCCGATCGAACGCTCCAGCCGCTCCTCGGTGCCGAGGGTGAGGCAGAGCAGGCACACGTCGTCGCTGTGGTCCCGGCCGACCAGGGTGTCGGCCAGCCCCGCGGTCAGGCCCTTGAGCGGGGCGTCACGCAGGCGCGCGTACTCGCGGGCGAGGATCTCGAAACCACGGTCGATCGGGCGGGTACGGCGCTCGATGAGCCCATCGGTGTAGAGCAGCAGGCGGCTGCCGGCGGCCAGCCGCATCCGGTGCTCGACCCGGCGCCGGTCACCGGCCCGGGAGCCGATCGGCGCGGACCGGGCGTCCAGCAGGTACTGCGGGGAACCGGCCGGCTCGTGCAGCAGCGGTGGCAGGTGGCCGGCGCAGGCGTACGTCACCTCGCTGCTGAGCAGGTCCACCTCGGCGTAGACGACCGTGGACATCCGGGCCGAGTCGACCCGGTCACAGAACCGGTCCAGGCCTTCGAGCAGCCGGGCCGGCCCGTTCTCGGCCGAGGCCAGTGCCCGGATCGCGCTGCGCAGCTGCCCCATCGTGGTGGCCGCCTCGATGCCGCGACCGACCACGTCGCCGACCACCACGGCCAGCTTGTTGGCGGTGATCAGGAAGGCGTCGTACCAGTCGCCGCCGACCTCCATGTCCTGCGCCGCGGCCTGGTAGTGGGTCTCCACCACGAAACGGGGGTCGGCGCCCGGCACGTCCGCGGCGAGCAGGCTGCGCTGCAGGGTCCGCGCGATGGCCCGTTCCTGCTCGTAGAGGCGGGCGTTCTCGCACGCGAGCGCGACCCGGTCGGCCAGATCGACCAGGAACAGCCGCTCGGCCTCGGCGCCGCGGCGGTCCGGGGCCATCCGGACGGCGAGCGTGCCGAGCACCCGGCCACGGACGATGAGCGGCAGCACGGTGCAGCCCAGCCCGTCGCCGTCGATGGCGAAGACCGGCGCCGCCGTCTCGATCGCCTCGGCCGTGCGGGCCCCCAGCCGGGCCGGGTCCGGCGCCGGGCCGCCGTGGTGCTCGACCAGACCGGCCGGGCCCACCTGCAGCCGCACCAGCGCCCAGTCGGCGATCTCCGGCACCACCCGCTCGACCAGCCGGCGGGCCCGCTGGAGCAGACGGTGCTCCTCGTCCAGGGCGCGGGTGGTACGGGCCAGGAACTCCGACCGCTCCTCGCGCCGCCGGGCGTCGTCGTAGAGCCGGGCCCGGTCGAGAGCCTGCCCGGCCTGCTGCCCCAGGAGCCGGATCACCCGCAGCTCACCGTCGGTAAGCGTGCGTTCGTCCCGGAAACTGAACGCGAGCACGCCCAGCACCGCCACGCCGCCCTGCTCGTCGGCCGGCCCGGTGGTCAACGGCAGCAGCACCACGCTGCGGCGTTCCGACCGGCGCATCGACTCGGCCAGGTCGGGGAAGTGCGCCTCCGCCTCGGCCAGGGTGCCGATCACGTGCAGGTCACCGCGCCGGGCCACCTCGGCCACCGCCCGTGTCGACGAGCACGGCATGTCGTCCCAGTTGCCGGTGGTCGGATCGGTCGAGGCGACCGCGACCAACAGGTCCCGTTCCGGGTCGATCAGGTAGATGCTGCTGCTCGCGGCCTGGAAAGCGGGTTCCGGCGCGCGGAGCACCGCTTCCGCGACCTCGGCCTCGGTAGGGGCCGCCGCCAGGTCGGCCACTATCTGCTGCAGCACCCGGACCCGCTGCTCGGACGACTCCGCCGCCCGGCGGGCGGCGAGCAGCTCGCGCTCGTAGCCACGCCGCTCGGTCGCGTTGAAGACCATCGTGCGAATGATGCGGGGCGCGCCGGTCGGACCTCGCTCCAGCACCGAGTTGACCAGGGTGGGCAGCCGGCGCCGGTCGGCGCCCACCACTTCGAGCGCGATCTCGTGCACCTCGCCCTGCATCATCAGCAGCGGCGCGTAGTGCGTCTCATGGTAGATCTGGTCACCCGGAGTCAGCAGGTCACGGAACCGTCGGTGACCGATCAGATCGGCTCGGGAGTACCCGGTCCACGTCAGGAAGGTCTCGTTGACCCGGACGATGGTGCCGTCCGGAAGCGTCGTCAGATAGCCACACGGCGCATGCTCGTACAAGTCCTCGGGATCGTCGTCCCAAGGAAGTCGCAACTCACTCGTCACGTCCGGCACGCCAGATTCACTCACGCCAATGCTCCGCCGATCATGCCCGCTGTCTACAACCAGGACTTGATCGCGTCAACCGTCTCTTCGGGCGCGCTCAGGTTCGGGCAGTGCCCGGTCGCGTTCAGGGCCATGAAGGTGCTCTCCTGGGTGTTCTTGTGGACGTAGTCACCGACCACCGCGGGGGCGATGACGTCGTCCGCGCACTGGAGGATCAGGGACGGGACCCGCAGGTCCGGCAGATCGGCGCGGTTGTCGGAGAGGAACGTCACCCGGGCGAACTTCCGGGCGATCTCCGGATCGGTACGGCAGAAGCTGTTCGTCAGCTCCTCCCCCAGTTCGGGCCGGTCCGGATTTCCCATGATCACCGGGGCCATCGCGCTCGACCAACCCAGATAGTTGCTGTCCAACGACTCCAGCATCTGCTCGATGTCGGAGTGGAGGAACCCGCCGACGTAACCGTCCGCCTCGTCGTCGATGTACCGCGGCGACGGGCCGATCATCACGATCCCGGAGAACCGCTCCGGCTCCCGGATCGCGGCGAGCACGCCGATCATCGCACTCACCGAGTGGCCCACGAAGATCACGTCACGCAGGTCGTTCTCCTGGACGATCTCCAGAATGTCCTCGGCATAACCCGCGAGGGAGCCATGGCGGGAATCCCGGTAAGCCGACAGGTCGGACTTGCCGTTGCCGACGTGGTCGAAGAGAACGATCCGGTGGGTGTCCTGGAAGGCCGGCGTGACGAAGCGCCACATGTTCTGGTCGCAGCCGTACCCGTGGGCGAACAGCATCGGCCGTCCGGACTCGGAGCCCGTGATCGTTACCGCGTTTCTCTGCGTCGTACCCATGCGATGTCCGGCGCACCACTCAGGCCGGTTGCGGCCCGCGGAGGCGCCCCTCCCTCCCTGACTGCACGCGAATAGTGACTCCCGGCACTCCCCGGCCCGTCAGGCAGGGTGATGCGAAGTCCGGGTAACCATACGACTCCGGAGCGTTCCGCACATCGCCCTCGTTGTCCGGCATTCGCGTTCGGTGTCCCGATCCGGCCCCGCCGTCCCACTGGCGCAGCGTGCCTAACCTGGGAACGAGCGCTCGCCTCCAGGCGCGCGGGAGGAGATCGAATCCATGGCCGACCAGCAGCCGGGTGACACCACCCCGGCCGCCGGGATGCCCGGCCCCACCCGGCTCGCCGGTTCCGGTGAGCCGCCGACCACCGTCGTGCACGGCCGGTGGAGCGGCGCCGCGGTGGTCCCCGAGAGTGCGCCCCGCCGGTCTCTCTGGTCTCGCATGGTGGACCGGATCAACGGCGCCGGCCCGGCCGCCGAACCCGGCGACGACCGCACCGCGATCCCCGCCGTCGACCCGTGGGCCGATCAGGACACCCCCGCCTGGCCGGACGCCTACACCACCCCGGCCGCGACCACCCCGCTCCCGGAGACCCGCCTCGACGTCCCGGCCTCCACGCCGCCGACGACCCGGCTGGACATTCCCGGCCCCGCACCGGCGCCGCCGACCCGCCGGGACACGCCCGCCGCCACACCGGCGCCGCCGACCCGCCTCGACATTCCCCCTGCCACACCGGCGCCCCCGGCCCGCAACGCGCCGGCCGCCGGCGCCGGGTCCGGGCACGCGCCGGAACCGCGCCGCTCCACCATCCCGGCGCCGGGCACCTATCCGCCTCCGGCCGCCGGCTCCGGCCTGCCGCCGCTGATCCCGCCGAAGGTCCGCGCGTGGGGCCGCCAGGCCGCCTCGAAGAGCCAGCGGGCCGCCGCCGGCGCTCCGGAGAAGCTGCGCTCGTGGAGCCGTCAGGCCGCGACGACCAGTCCGGACAAGCTGCGGTCCCTGGGCCGGCAGGCGGCGGGCACGGCCGTGAAGCCGCGCCCCTGGGCCCGGAGGTCCGCCGCACCGGCCAAGCCGTCCCCGATCCCGGTCCAGCCCCGCCCGCCGGCGACGCCGCCCTGGGCCGCCCCGCCGCCACGGCCCCGCCGCCGACGCCGGCTGCGCAGACTCACCGTGCTCACGGTCATCGGCCTGCTGCTGCTCGCCTACTGGCTGCTGCCCGGCGTGCGCCAGTACCCGGTCACCGCCGTCCTGCCCGCCTCCTTCGCCGACCTGGACCTGCGCGACACCGCCGCGGGGCGGCGCGCCGCCCAGAAGCTCGCCGACCAGCTTCAGGAGACGGGCGCCGACGGCGGCGCCTTCGCCGGCATCTACGTCGACTCCCGGGGCAAGCGAGTCACCGTCTTCGGTGTCACCGGCCTGCGGCTCACCCCCGGCTCCGACGTGCAGGCCCAGATCGAACGGCTCACCGGCCCCCTCAAGCTGAAGGACATCGAGCCGTTCGACCTCGGCGAGTTCGGCGCCCACCAGCAATGCGGAACCGGCCGCCTGGACGGTGCCGGGGTCGTGGCCTGCGTCTGGGCCGACCACGGCAGCCTCGCCACGGTCCTGCTCACCCGCCGGTCCCTGGCCGACAGCGCCAAACTGGTGGCCGGCCTCCGCGAGACGGTCCTCGAACCGGCTTGACCTTCCACCCACATCCGCCGGTCCACACACCACGGGTGAACTCCATCACCGTCGGCGACGGGTAGCCGGTGACCCGCCGCCTCCGCCCGAGAGTCGCGCTGGGGCCGTGATCGGGGGGACGTCGCGGGGACCGCCACGGATCAGGGTCGGGTAGCCGTACCGCACAGGGGCGGAAGCGAACCGCCGGGCCGGACCACCGCACGCGGCGTCCGGAACCGCCCACCGCGAGCCGACCGCCAGGCCGGACCACCGCACGCGGCGCGTCTCGAACCGCCTACCGCGAGCCGCCCGGCCACCGGGACCGGGACGCGCCTCGCGGCGGTCCGGCCGACCGGACCCGCCCGCTCACCTGCCGGTGGAAGCGGACGGCCGGGCGGCGGTGCGTCAGGCGGAGGGTTCCTCGCGCTTGGGCGCGTAGCGGGGGATGTACTCCTGGCCGGTCAGCTTCTGGATCTCACCCATCACGTGGTCGGTGAGCTCGCGCAGGGCGGTGCGGTCGTCGGCGCGGCCGATCGTCTCGATCGGCTTACCGAACTTGACCGTGATCACGCCGCGGATCAGCTTGGGGTAGAGCCGGCCGATGGGCTGCACCTTGTCGGTGCCGAGGACGCCGACCGGGATGATCGGGACGCCGGCGGCGACGGCGAGGCGGGCGACGCCGGTGCGACCGCGGTAGAGGCGGCCGTCGGGCGAGCGGGTGCCCTCGGGATAGACGGCGACCAGGTCACCGCTCTTCAGAGCGGGGATGGCGGCGTCGAAGGCGGTGAGGGCCGCGCGGCCGCCGGTGCGTTCGACGCGGATGGCGCCGACGCCTGCCATGAGCTTGCGGTTGAACATGCCCTTCAGGCCGGTACCGGTGAAGTAGTCCGACTTGGCCCAGAAGGCCAGGTGGCGCGGCACCACGCTGCCGAGGAGAAGCTCGTCGGCGACGGAGAGATGGTTACTGGCGAAGATCGCGCCGCCGGTCGACGGGATGTTCTCGATGCCTTCGACGTGCGGCCGCCAGCCGGTCATCAACGCTTTGCCGAGCGTGACCTTGCCGATGGAGTAGAGCAGCGGCAACGCATCCTCCGTGACACCTGGGGGTTTGTGGTGCTGTGAGGTTAGCCGACAGTCGCGGCGAAGTATCTAGCGGCGCTGAACCGGCCCGGACGTTCGCCTGCTATAGGCGAACATCCGGGCCAATCGGCTGTTTCAGATGGTGCGGGTGACGGTCACCACGACCCGCTCCCCGTCGCCCGCCTCACCGGCGAAACCGTCGGCCAGGTCGGCGAACTCCAGCGACGTGGCGAGAGTCTCACCGGCGACGAAGTCCCGGTACGTCTCGACCGCCGCCCGCACCGGCGCCGTCGCCGACAGCACCAGCGCGATCCGGTCGCTGACGTCCAGGTCGGCGTCCCGCCGGGCCTGCTGCACGACCCGGATCACGTCGCGGGCCAGGCCCTCGGACGCCAGTTCCGGGGTGACGACCGTGTCGAGGACCACGACACCGCCGCCGGCCGGCAGCGGCGCGGAGTTCTCCGCGTCGGCGGCGACCAGCTTCAGCTCGTACTCCCCTTCGGCGAGGGTGACGCCGGCCGCGACCGGGGCGCCGTCGACGAGCTGCCAATCGCCGCTCTTCACCGCCTTGATCACCTGCTGGACCTGCTTGCCGACCCGGGGACCGAGCGCCCGCGGGACGACGTTGAGGACCTGCTGGCAGTACGCGGCCACGTCGTCGGTGAACACCACGTTCTTGACGTTGACCTCGTCGGAGAGCAGGTCGGCGAGCCCCGCCAGGGCCGCGCCGCCGGGGGTGGCGACGGTCGCCGAGGCCAGCGGCAGCCGGACCCGCAGGCCCTTCGCCTTACGCAGCGACAGGGCCGCCGAGGCGACGTCCCGGATCGCGTCCATCGACGCGACCAGCTCGTGGTCGGCCGGGAACGCGTCCGCCGAGGGCCAGTCGGTCAGGTGCACCGAACGGCCGCCGGTCAGGCCGCGCCAGATCTCCTCGGCGGTCAGCGGCGCGAGCGGCGCCACCACCCGGGTGAGGGTCTCCAGCACCGTGGCCAGGGTGTCGAAGGCGTCCTGGTCACCCTCCCAGAACCGGTCCCGGGACCGGCGCACGTACCAGTTGGTCAGCGCGTCGAGGTAGGACCGGACGGAGGCCGCCGCACCGGAGATGTCGTAGTCGTCCATCTGCCGCTGCACGTCGCTGACCAGCTCACCGGTCTTGGCGAGGATGTACCGGTCGAGCAGGTGCTGCGAGTCCGCGCGGAGCCGGGCCTCGTAACCGGAGGCGTTGGCGTAGAGGCTGAAGAAGTACCAGACGTTCCACAGCGGGAGCAGCACCTGGCGCACCGAGTCGCGGATCGCCACCTCGGTGACCGGCATGTCCCCGCCCCGGAGCACCGGCGACGACATCAGCATCCAGCGCATCGCGTCCGAGCCGTACGAGTCGAAGACCCCGTACACGTCCGGGTAGTTCCGCAGCGACTTGGACATCTTCCGGCCGTCCTCGCCGAGCAGGATGCCGTGACTCAGGCAGTTCCGGAACGCGGGCCGGTCGAACAGCGCCGTGGCCAGCACGTGCATGGTGTAGAACCAGCCACGGGTCTGGCCGATGTACTCGACGATGAAGTCGCCCGGGTAGTGGTGCTCGAACCAGTCCTTGTTCTCGAACGGGTAGTGCACCTGGGCGAACGGCATCGACCCGGACTCGAACCAGCAGTCCAGCACCTCCGGCACGCGCCGCATGGTCGACTGCCCGGTCGGGTCGTCCGGGTTGGGCCGGGTCAGCTGGTCGACGTAGGGCCGGTGCAGGTCGGTGACCTTGACCCCGAAGTCGCGCTCCATGTCCTCGAACGAGCCGTAGACGTCGACACGCGGGTACTGCGGGTCGTCGGACTTCCACACCGGGATCGGGGAACCCCAGAACCGGTTGCGGGAGATCGACCAGTCGCGGGCGTTCGCCAGCCACTTGCCGAACGAGCCGTCCTTGATGTGCGACGGCGTCCAGCTGATCTCCTGGTTCAGCTCGACCATCCGGTCCCGGAACGTGCTCACCGCGACGAACCAGGACGACACCGCCTTGTAGACGAGCGGGGTGTCACAGCGCCAGCAGTGCGGGTACGAGTGGGTGTACCCGTCGTGGCGCAGTACCACGCCGCGCTCCTTCAGCGTGGCGATCACCGGCTTGTTGGCGTCGAAGACCTGCAGGCCCTGGAAGTCCGGGACCAGCGAGGTGAACCGGGTGTGGTCGTCGACGGTCACGACGGTCGGGATCCCGGCCGCGTTGCAGGCGTTCTGGTCGTCCTCACCGAAGGCGGGAGCCATGTGGACGACGCCGGTGCCGTCCTCGGTGGTCACGAAGTCGGCGCCGAGGACCTGGAAGGCGTTCGGCCCGGCCGGCTCGACGAGGAAGTCGAACAGCGGCGTGTACCGGCGGCCCACCAGCTCGCTGCCGAGGACGGTGCCGGTCTGCTCGTACCCCTCCAGCTCTTTGGCGTAAGCGCCCACCCGCCCGGCGCCGACGAGCAACCGATGCCCGTCCTTCTCCAGGAGGGCGTATTCGATGTCGGGACCGACGGCGAGCGCCAGGTTGGACGGCAGCGTCCACGGCGTGGTGGTCCACACCGCGATGTCCTCGCCGGTCTCCAGGCGGAACTTCACCGTGAGCGCCGGGTCGGTCCGGTCCCGGTAGACGTCGTCCATCCGGGTCTCGGTGTTGGACAGCGGCGTCTCACAGCGGAAGCAGTACGCCAGAACCCGGAACCCTTCGTAGACGAGCCCCTTCTCATGCAGCGTCTTGAACGCCCACATGACCGATTCCATGTATTCCGGGTCGAGGGTCTTGTAGTCGTCGGCGAAGTCCACCCAGCGGGCCTGGCGCGTCACATAACGCTCCCAGTCCTTGGTGTAGGCGAGCACCGACGTGCGGCAGGCCTCGTTGAACTTGTCGATGCCCAGCTCGACGATCTGTGCCTTGCTGGTGATGCCGAGCTGCTTCTCCGCCTCGACCTCGGCGGGCAGGCCGTGGGTGTCCCAGCCGAACCGCCGCTCGACCCGCCGGCCCCGCATCGTCTGGTACCGCGGGACCAGGTCCTTCACATACCCGGTGAAGAGGTGCCCGTAGTGCGGCAGGCCGTTGGCGAACGGCGGGCCGTCGTAGAAGACGTACTCGTTGGCGCCGTTCTCCCCGGCCGGGCGCTGCTCGACGGACGCCTCGAACGTCTTGTCGGCCGCCCAGTGGTCGAGGACGGCGCGTTCGACGGCCGGCAGGTCCGGACTCGCTGGAACACCCGTGGCATCGGTGTGCTTCGGATAAGTCATGGTTCCCCTCAAGCAGTTCACGTGTCGTGACTGCGAGGACGAGCCGTCGCCGGCCCGCGGTACCACCTCGCTTGACGGGAGACCCGCCCGCTCATTTCGCCGGCGCTCGCGCGTGCCGGTCCACCCGGTTCTACTGGGACCCTCGCCGCGAGCAGGGTCCGTTCTTCCGGAGGCTCCCCGGTGATGGCCGGTTCAAAGCCTGCGTGCGGTTCAACGATACCGGTCGCCCTCCGGTTCCCTCATCCGCATTACCGCGCGGCCGGATCCCTAGACTCGACCCGTGATCCGGATCGAGATCGACGAACCCACCCTGGCCCGCACCCGGATCGCGACGAGCCCGCTGCTCGAGACGATCTGCGGCGTGTGGCTCCTCGGCAAGGATCCGTCGACCGTCCCCTGGCCCTACACCGACTGGGTGCGGCGTGCCCGGCAGGTTCCGATGCCGGAGCCGGTCCGGCTCTACTACCGGTTCGGCCGGATGCTGCCGGACTTCCTCGTCCCGATGCCGGCCGTTCCGGCGCCGTCGTTCGAGGAACAGATCGAGCTGTTCCGCCGCACCCCGGCCGAGGTGATCGAGGCACAGATCGCGATCCACCATCCGCACGGGGAGACGCCGCCACCGCTGAAACCGTTCCTCGACGACCGGGAGACCGCGCTGAACGGTCTCGCCGACGGCCTGTCCGCCTGGTGGGAGGCGGTGATGGCGCCGTACTGGCCGGCCATGCGGGCCGCGCTGGACGAGGAGGTGCTGCTGCGGGCCCAGGCGCTGGCCGCCGACGGCCCGGACGCCCTGCTCGGCCGGCTGCACGACCGGATCCGCTGGGAGCCGCCGGTGCTGACCGTCGTCAAGCAGCTCGAACACAGCTTCTCCGTCACCGACCAGCGGCTCCTGCTGGTGCCGCTGATCTTCTCGCACGGTGGGCTGCCCTGCTCCACCGACGATCCCGACGTGGTGATGGTCACGTACCAGGCGCGTGGCGCGGCGGTGCTGGCCGGCGGCCCCGGCCCGGTCACCGACCGGACGGACGACCGGCTCTCCCTGCTCATCGGACGGGGCCGGGCCACCGTGTTGCGGGCCCTCGCCACCCCGGCCACCACCACCGGCCTGGCCACCGCGCTGGGTCTGGCGCCGAGCACCGTCTCCGAGCATCTCGCCGGGCTCCAGGCCGCCGGCGTGGTGCACCGCCGCCGGGCGGGACGGCGCGTCCTCTACGCACTGGAGCCGGCCGGCCTGGCTCTGGTCAACCTGCTCGGTGAGGATTCGGCCGCGACCGAATTCGTTTCCTGAATCCCTTTCGGTTCCATAGCTTTCCCTCCATGCACAGTGCCCCATCAGGAAGCAGCGACCACGCCATCGAGGCGGTGGGCCTGCGTCGTACCTACCGGACGAGAACCGGCTGGTTACGTCCCAGGAACAGCACGGTCGAGGCGGTTCGCGAGGTCGATTTCACGGTCCGGCGCGGCGAGCTGTTCGGCCTGCTCGGCCCGAACGGCGCCGGCAAGACCACCACCATCAAGATGCTCAACACCCTGCTCATCCCCTCGGCCGGGTCCGCCCGCATCTGCGGGTTCGACGTGGTCCGGCAGACCCGGGAGGTACGGCGGCGGATCGGGTACGTCTTCGGCGGCGACCGTGGCCTCTACGACCGCCTCTCCGCCCTGGACAACCTGCGCTACTTCGCCGAGCTGTACGGCGTCGCCCCGCGCGACCAGAGACGGCGGATCGGCGAACTGCTGGACCTGGTCGGGCTGACCGGCCGGGAACGCGAACGCGTCGAGGGCTACTCGCGGGGCATGCGGCAGCGGCTGCACATCGCCCGCGGCCTGCTGCACTCCCCGGAGGTGCTGTTCCTCGACGAGCCGTCCATCGGGGTGGACCCGGTCGCCGCCCGTGAGCTGCGCCGGACCGTCGCCGACCTGGCCGCCACCGGCACCACGGTGCTGCTCACCACCCACTACATGGCCGAGGCCGACGAGCTCTGCGACCGGATCGCGGTGATCGCCGACGGCCGGATCCAGGCTCTGGGCACCCCTGCCGAACTGCGGCAACGGGCGGACGGGCGGCGCGTGGTCGAGGTGGAGGCGTACGGCGTGCCGGACACCGCCATCTCCGCGCTCCGCGACCTGCCGGGCGTCCGGGAGACGGCGGTCGAGACCCGCGGGGCGCTCCAGGTGCTGACCGTCCAGTCGGACGCGCACGTCGACGTGCAGGGTGACGTGCTGCGCGAACTGGCCGGCATCCGGCTGGGCCGGGTGGACAGCCGGGAACCCACCCTGGAGGACGCGTACGTGGCGATCGTGAACGCCTCATGAGGACACTGCGGATGTTGCTGATCGGCACGCTGCTGCACGCCAAGCACCTGAGCCGGTCGCCGTTCGAGGTGGCGATCTCGCTGGTGGTCCCGGTGGTGCAGGCCGTCCTCGCGGTCTATCTGTTCCGCTCCGGCGGCGAGCAGGACCGCCTGCTCCAGGCGGCGGTCGGCGCCGGCCTGATGGGCGTCTGGTCGTCGGTGCTCTTCGGCTCGGGCGGCGCCATCCAGAACCAGCGCTGGCAGGGCACCCTCGAAATGATCATGATGGCGCCGCGGCGGCCGGTGATGGTCATCCTGCCGCTCACCATCGCCACCGGGATCACCGGAACCTACTCACTGCTCGCCACGCTGATCTGGGGACGCGTGCTGTTCGGCATCCGCCTCGACTTCGCGCACCCCGTCGCCTTTCCGATCGCCGCCGTCGTCTGCATCGTCGCGCTCGGCATGTTCGGGCTGCTGCTGGCGGCCACGTTCGTGCTCATGCGCAACGCCAACGCGCTGGCCAACGTCCTGGAATACCCGGTGTGGCTGGTGTCCGGCATGCTCGTGCCGCTGACCGTGCTGCCCACCTGGACCATCCCGATCGCCGCGGTCCTGCCGACCACCTGGGGAGCGCGAGCGTTGCACGAGGCCACCGCAGGCGGCCCGGTCTGGCCGTCGGTCGGGATCTGCCTGGCCATCAGCGTGGCCTGCCTGGCACTCGGCGCCGCGGCACTGACCGTGGTCGAGCGACGCGCCCGCGTCACCGCGACCCTGGCCCTGGCATGAGGACGCTACGACTGGTGACGGTCGGCGGCATGATCGCCTACCGAGCCCTGTTCAACTGGACCCGCCCCGCGCTGTTCGTCGGCACCCTGCTCATCGGGCCGGTGTTCCAGCTGCTCTTCTTCGCCTACCTGGGCCGGCAACTGCGGGTCGGCGACGACCAGTTCTTCCTGGTCGGCAACGCCGTGTTCACCGCGTCGATGGCCTGCGTGTTCGGCGGCACCATGGCGGTCGCCAACGAGCGGCGCTTCGGCACTCTCGGGCACGTGCTGCTCTCGCCGCGCAGCCGGACCGCCGTGTTCTGGGGGCGCGTTCTGCCGTACGCCGGGAACGGTCTTCTGATCGCGGTCTTCACCCTGACCGTCGCCTCGCTGATGCTCGGCCTGCGCATCCCGCTCACCGCGCTGCCCGGACTGGCCCTGGCCATGGCGGCGGGCTCACTGGCCTGCGGCTTCTTCGGCCTCACGCTGGGCGCGCTGGGGCTGCGGTTCCGCGACGTCTTCGTGGTCTCCAACGTCGCGATGGCTCTGCTCCTGCTGCTCACCGGGGTGAACGTGCCGGCCGGAAGC
Source organism: Actinoplanes sandaracinus (assembly GCF_030009775.1). GTDB lineage: Bacteria > Actinomycetota > Actinomycetes > Mycobacteriales > Micromonosporaceae > Actinoplanes > Actinoplanes sandaracinus. The sequence goes on from NZ_JASCTH010000003.1 coordinate 414,842, forward strand.
CTGCCGCCGTGGATGGCCGCCGTCGGAGAGGTGCTGCCGATCACCCACGCGGCGGAGGCGGCCCGGCTGCTGGCCGCCGGGCGCGGCCTCGATGCGGCCGCGCCCGCGCTGGGCCAGGAACTGCTGGTGGGAGCCGGTTACGCGGTTCTCGCCGCGGTCCTGCTGAGGGTCTTCGAGGCGGAATCCCGCAGACGGGCCAGCCTGGACACCCTGTAGGACCGTCAGGCCCCGGGAAATCAGATCTTGGGGAACCAGAGCGCCAGCTCGCGCTCGGCGCTCTCCGGGGAGTCGGAGGCGTGCACCAGGTTCTCCCGGTTGGAGAGGGCCAGGTCACCACGGATCGTGCCGGCGGCCGCCTTGCGGCCGTCGGTCGCGCCGATCATCGCGCGGACCACCTCGATCACCGAGTCGCCGGAGAGCACCAGGGCTGCCAGCGGGCCGCTGGTCATGAAGTCCTTCAGCGGCGGGTAGAACGCCTTGTCCACATGCTCGGCATAGTGGGCGTCGGCGAGCGACGCGTCCATCGTGCGCAACTCCAGCGCCTCGACCACCAGGCCCTTACGCTCGAAACGGGACAGAATCTCGCCGAGCAGCCCGCGGCGGACCGCATCGGGCTTGATCAGGACGAGCGAACGCTCGGTGGTGCTGGACACGCAGTTCCTCCGTAACAACACAGGGCAGACACGCGGGAGTTCAGCCTATCGGTACCGCGAACAGGGCGAGCGGCGATGTCCGGACTGCCGCACTTTCGCGGAGGCGCCGCCGGGTCATAACCTGACGGGAACTACCGGGAGGTCCACAGTGGCAAACCAGACCGGCCGGCCCATCGCTCCGGCGCGCAAGCTGGTGGCATGGATCATCGGCACGATTGCGGTGTTCGTGATCGCTCTCGGGCTGGGCATGTCGAGTTCGCCGGTCGCCTTCTTCGGCGGCGCCGTGCTGGTCATCGCCATAGCGGTGGCGCTGGTGCCGGTGTCACGCCGTGGCGGCCGCGCCACCGTGGCCGGCACCGCCGAGGTCAGGTCGATCACACCGCCCCCGGCCGCCGGCGCCTACGGTCGCGCCACCATCGAGCTGATCGTGGTCGCCCCCGGCCTCGGCGCGTTCGACACGACGGTCCGCGAGCCGCGCATCCCGGTCGACAAGTGGCCGCTGCCCGGAGCCACCGTGCCCATCACCGTCGACGTCGACGACACCCGCCGGGTCCGGGTCAGCTGGCGGGATGCGCCCTCCCGGCTGGAAGGCGACGACCCGCCGCCTCCCCCGCCCGCCGCCGGTGACGAGCCCGACGACCTCGATGAGGAACTGTTCGGCACCGTCGACGCCGCTCCGTGGGAGGGCCGCGAGCACGACTGGGACGTCGACACCGACGACGACCCGCTGCCGTCCTCCGGTTCCCGTGGCACGTCCACCGGCTTCGCCCGCCGCACCGCCACCCCCGTCGTGGTCCGCGACACGCCCGCCGGCACCATCGTCGAGGGCCAGGTCGTCGGCACCGACGAGGACCCGGCTCCGCTCCCACGCCGGGCCGGCAGCGCACGCCACTTCAGCCAGCCGGCGGCGACCGACGAGTTCACCCGGCCGTCGGCCTCCACCCGCACCACACCCGACGCCGCGGACGTGGCCGACCCCGCCGACCCGGACCATCCCGCTGACCGGGCCCATCGTGCCGACCCGGCCGGCTCCACCGGCGTCCCGGCCGACGTCCGGACCGGCTCAGCCGACCCGGTCGACCGGACCGACGACGAACCTGCCGAGGACGATCCGGCCGACGATTCGGGCTGGTCCTCATCCGGCGCCACCACGTCGGCCCGGGACTCCTCCCAGCGTTCCGGCCCCGCACCCGCCGGAGCCGCCGCCCCGGATGAGGACGCCTGGCCCTCCTCCGAGCCCTCCAGGACGACAGACCGGTCCTCCTCCGAGCCTCCCCGGACGACGGACTGGTCCCCCTCCCAGCCCTCCAGGGCCACCGACGAGGACGCCGGCCGGTCTTCCTCGCGGCCTTCCCGCACCGCACGGACCGCGAGCGCGGACGCCTGGGCCGGGCCTGACACGGTGTCCGCCGCACGTTCCGCCCCCGGACCGGACCGGCCCGCCACGGCCCCCGTCCCGGGAGAGCGCACACACCACAGCTCCGGACCGGACGCGGGACCCGGCTCCCCGTCGGCCGGCGCCTATGCCGCACCACCCCAGGCAGGACCTCCGCCGGGCGGCTCGTGGACCCCTTCCGGCTCGACCTCCGGCCGCCCGCCGGGTTCCCGCCCGAGCCCACGCCCGCGCGGCGGCTCAGCCACCGTCACCGTCGAACGAGACACCCCATCGGGTACGACCCACGACTCCCCCACCGCAACCACCACCGCCACACCGCAGGCGGGCACCGTGCCCCCGGCACAGCGCACCCCGGCCGAGTCCCGGCCCGCCCCAGCGGACCCCCAGCCGACCACGCCGGAGTCACAGCCCACCCCACCGGAGTCACAGCCCGCCACGGCCGAGTCCCCATCCACCGCGGCCGAGTCCCCGTCCGCCACGGCCGAGTCCCCATCCACCGCGGCCGAGTCCCCGTCCGCCACGGCCGAGTCCCCATCCACCGCGCCGGAGTCGCAGCCCGCTTCAGCGGAGTCCCGGCTCGCCCACTCCGCGCCGTCCGACCCGGCCGCCGACATCGACCTGGACCTCGACGGTCCACCCAGCCGACCGGGCGGAACCAGCGCGTCCACCACGGCGGCCGCAGCCGCAGCCGGCGTTGCCGCGGGCACGGCGGCCGCAGCCGTGCCGAGCCAGCAGTCGACCCGTCGCCGCTCGGACCACGGCGAGACCACGGCGCCCGGCTTCCCGACCCGGTCCGCGACGCCCACCCGGTCCGCACCCTCGCCCGCCCCGGACGACCCGTCCGAGCCGAGCGCTCAGTCCAGGCCGGAGCCGTCTCCCTGGACCGCGCCCCGCCCCGCTCCTTCGCCCAACCCCGCTCCTTCGCCCAACCCCGCTCCTTCGACCGGCCGCGCGTCCTCGGCCCCGGTCTCGCCTGCGACACGGGTGCCGAGGCCCGCGGCCGCCCCTTCGTCGCCCGCCGGGCGGGAGCCGGGTCTCCAGCCGCCACCGCCTCCGACGGCACGCCGGTCCGACGCCCCGCCGCCGCCGCCGGCCGCACGGCCGAGCGATGCCGCCGCGCCGCCACCGCCACCGGCCCGGTCCGCCCGGCCCGGCACGCCTTCCGGCGGCTCTTCCCGGGAGCAGCAGGCCTGGGCGCGGCCGGCTGCGCCGGCCGCGCCCTCGGCGGAGGCCGCTCAGCCCATGCAGGGACCGACGCCCCGGCCGTCTCACGCCGACGATCGCTGGGCGCCCCCCGGCCGCCCGGTCTCCCCAGCCGCGGAACACCCGGCTGCCTCACGACCCGGCCCCACGCGGCCCACCGACCCGCAGCCGGCCCCCGCGCGGCCCACCGCTACTCAACCCGCCCCCGACCGGCCCAGGTCTTCCGCTCCGGGCGCGACGCCCGCTTCTGCGGTTCCGCCGAACGTGGAGACCCGTCCTCTCGGCAGCCGGACCCGCTTCTTCGTGCAGCCGGGCGACGACATCCACCCGGACGACTTGTACGCGTCTGACGACTCCCCGGCCGGCGACCTCTCGGCTACGGCGGAGCCGGGGCGAGACGTTCCCGCGGCGAGGGCCGAACCGGCTCCCGCCGCGTATCCCGCGCAGTCGCGCGCGGAACGTACCCCCTCGTCGTCGCCGTCCGCGCCATCGCCGGTCTCGGCCCCGCCGGCTGTCCCGCAGCCCGACCGGCCGTTCCCGAGCGCGCCGCCGGCCACACCGCGCTCCTCGGCGCCGCGGCCCGGCATCGACCAGATCGACATTCCGCTCGACGGCCTCAACTTCCCGTTGGCCGGCAATCCCGAAGCGGCCCCGGAGGCGTCACCGCGGGCGGCCGCCGCCCGCGCGGACGGCATCATCGCCGCCCCCGCGGAGGAGACGCCCCGCCCGTCGTCCGCGCTGCGGGACGGCATCATCGGGGTGGCGGTGGGCCGTGCGGCCGTCTCGCCCGACGCGACACCGACTCCGCATCGGGAGGACGTTCCGGCTGCCGGCGAGGAGCAGCGCCGCGCGGGCGGCCCGTGGGGGGACTTCAGCGGCCGCAAGAATCCGGATGAGCACGCGGCTGATGTGATCACCGCCTATCCGAGCGCGCGTCCCGGGCCGGCCGGTGCGATCCACGGGGTCGGCATCACGGTGCTGGTCACCGACCTGGAGCGCTCGACCGCGTTCTACCGGGACATCCTCGGCTTCCACGAGATCGACACCGGCGACGGCAGTGCGGTGCTGGCTTCCGGCGACACCCGGCTGGTGCTGCGTACGGTGCACAACCTGTCGTCCGAGGCGGGCCGCCTGATCTACCTGAACCTCGAGGTCGGCGACATCGAGGCGGTGCACGCGGAGCTGCGGGAGAAGGGTGTCGCGTTCGTCCACTCGCCCCGCCCAGTGAACCGTGGCGACAAGCTGGAGCTCTGGTCCGCCACGTTCCGCGATCCGGACGACCACAACATCGCCATCACCCAGTGGCGGGCCATCTACTGATTTCCAGGGCCGGACGTTCACCGAACGCCCGGCCCGCCGGAATCAGCCCAGGATGGTACGGCGGACGTGCAGCGCGTACGCCCACGCCGCCCCGAAGATCACTCCGACCGCGGCGAGCGCGAAATGCAGGAACCCGCCCGCGATCAGCACCAGTTGCAGGGCGGTGCCCACATGCCACGCCCACCCTTTGCCCATCAGCCCGGCCAGGACGACCGACAGCACCGCGGCGATGACCGCCATGGTGACGCCCTGGCTCTTGAGGTCGCCGCCGAGAAGCAGGATCGGCTGGATCGTCAGGAGCAGGACGATCGCCTCCAGCACCAGGGTTCCGGAGCCGAGTCCCCGTACAGCGGCCTGGGGGTTCTTGAGGCCTGAGGGCCGCGGCGCGGCGGTCTGCTCGCCGTCGGACGGCATCGCGTTCTCGTCCGGAGCGGTCATCGCCGGAGAAGTTTCCGCGCGTCGGCGACGGTGACCACCGATCCGGTGATCAGCACGCCGACGCCGCTCAGCTCACCGGAAGCGTCCTCCTCGGCCTGGAACACCGCTTCCGCGATGGCGTCCGGCATGTCGGTGGCGACCGTGACCCGATCCTCGCCGAAGACCTCGATCGCCAGCTGGCCCAGCTCGATGGCGGTCATCGCGCGGGGCGAGCTGTTCTGCGTCACCACGATCCGCGCCACCACCGGTTCGAGCAGCTCGAGAAGGCCGGTCACGTCCTTGTCGCCGAGCACCGACAGCACCGCGATCAGGTGCCGGAAGGTGAACTCCTCCTCCAGCGCGGCGACCGTGGCGGCCATGCCGTGCGGGTTGTGCGCGCCGTCGAGCAGGATGGTCGGGGCGCTGCGCACCCGTTCCAGCCGGCCGGGCGAGTCGACCCGGGCGAAGCCCTCACGGACGAGGTCGATCTCCAGTTGCTTGCCGGCGCCGGCGCCGAGGAACGCCTCGACCGCGGCGAGCGCGAGCGCGGCGTTCTGCGCCTGGTGGGCGCCGAAGAGCGGCAGGAAGACCTCGTCGTAGACGCCGCCGAGCCCCTGGAGGACGAGCACCTGCCCGCCGACCGCCTGGGTCCGGTGGACGACGCCGAACTCGCTGCCCTCGCGGGCGAGGGTGGCGCCCATGTCCGCACAGCGTTCGACGATGGGCCGCATGGCGTCCTCGTCCTGAAGCGCGGTGATCACCGTGGCGCCGTGGTGGATGATGCCGACCTTGTGCCAGGCGATGTCCTCGACGGTGTCGCCGAGCCACTCGGTGTGGTCGAGGCCGATCGGGGTGAGCACGCAGACGCCGGCCTCGATGACGTTGGTGGCGTCCTCCTCGCCGCCGAGGCCGACCTCGACCACCGCGATGTCGACGGGGGCGTCGGCGAACGCCGCGTACGCCATCGCGGTCGTCATGTCGAAGTAGGTCAGCGGCTCCGGGTTGCGCGCGTCGATCAGCTCGGCCAGCGGCGCCACGTCCTGATAGGTGGCGACGAACCGTTCCTCCGAGACGGGTTCGCCGTCCAGGCTGATCCGCTCGCGCACGGTCTCCAGGTGCGGGCTGGTGTAGCGGCCGGTGTGCAACCCGTGCGCCTGCAGCAGCGCGTCGATCATCCGGGCTGTGCTGGTCTTGCCGTTGGTGCCGGTCAGGTGGATCGCCGGGTAGGCCCGCTGCGGGCTGCCCAGCACATCCACCAGGTCCCGGATCTTCTGCATGTCGAAGACCATGCGGGTGAAGCCGCGCTGGTTCAGTGCGGCTTCGACCTCGTCGTACTCGCTCATGCTCTGCTTTCTTCCCGCCTGTCGCCCGGTGACCGTGAGGTCAGGCGGCCGGCAGGGCTTCGAGGGCGGCAGCGATCCGGACCAGATCGGTCTCGGCCGCGGCCAGGCGGTCCTTGATCTTCGCGACGACCTGTTCCGGCGCCTTGCCGATGAACGCCTCGTTGCCGAGCTTGGCCCGGCACTGGGTGGCCTCCTTCTCGGCGGCGGCCCGGTCCTTCGTCAGCCGGGCCCGCTCGGCCGCCACGTCGATGGCGCCGCGGGTGTCCAGGTCGACCGTGATGCCGCCGGTCACCGCGAGGGTCGCGGTGGTGGCGAAGTCGGCGCCGGGCGCGTCGAGCCGGGCCAGCGAACGGATCAGCGGCTCGTGCGCGTCGATGCCGACGTTGCCGAGGCCGGTCAGCGCGGCGGTGACCCGCTGGCTCGGCTTCAGGCCCTGGTCGGAACGGAACCGCCGGACCTCGGTGACCACCTTCTGCAGGGCGGCCAGCTCCTCCTCGGCGGCGTCGTCGATCAGCGCCGGGTCGACCGTGGGCCACGCGGAGCGCATCACGGTCTCGCCGCCGGTGAGCGCGATCCACAGCTCCTCGGTGACGAACGGGATGACCGGGTGCAGCAGCCGCAGAAGCTGGTCGAGCACGTGCCCGAGGACCCGCCGGCTGTTGTCGGCGGCCTTGCCGGTGCCGGCCAGGACCGGCTTGCTGAGCTCGACATACCAGTCGCAGACGTCGTCCCACGCGAAGTGGTAGAGGGTGTCGCAGACCTTCGCGTACTCGTACGCCGCGAAGAGCTGGTCGACCTCACCGATGGTGTGCTGGAGGCGGGACAGGATCCACTTGTCGATGGCGCTGAGCTCGCTCGCCGGCGGCAGGTCGCCGTCGACGGTGGCGCCGTTCATCAGCGCGAAGCGGGTCGCGTTCCACAGCTTGTTGCAGAAGTTGCGCGAGCCCTGGCACCACTCCTCGCTGATCGGCACGTCGGAGCCGGGGTTGGCGCCGCGGGCCAGGGTGAAGCGGGTGGCGTCGGCGCCGTAGCGCTCGATCCAGTCGAGCGGGTCGACGACGTTGCCGAACGATTTCGACATCTTCTTGCCGAACTGGTCGCGCACCATGCCGTGCAGGTTGACCACGTCGAACGGCTGCTTGCCGTCCATCGCGTAGAGACCGAACATCATCATCCGGGCGACCCAGAAGAACAGGATGTCGTAACCGGTCACCAGCACGCTGGTCGGATAGAACTTCTCCAGGTCGGCGGTCTGCTCCGGCCAGCCCAGCGTGGAGAACGGCCACAGCCCGGACGAGAACCAGGTGTCGAGGACGTCCTCGTCCTGGTGCCAGCCCTCACCCGTCGGCGGCTGCTCGTCCGGTCCGACACAGACGATCTGGCCCTCCGGCCCGTACCACACCGGGATGCGGTGGCCCCACCACAGCTGCCGGGAGATGCACCAGTCGTGCATGTTGTCGACCCAGGCGAAGTAGCGCTTGGACAGCTCCGCCGGCTCGATCTTGACCCGGCCGTCGCGCACCGCGTCACCGGCGGCCTGCGCGAGCGGCTTGGTGTTGACGAACCACTGCAGCGACAGCCGCGGCTCCACGGTCGTCTTGCACCGCGAGCAGTGACCCACCGAGTGCAGATAGGGCCGCTTCTCGGCGACGATGCGCCCCTGCTCCCGCAGGGCCGCGACGATGGCCGGGCGAGCCTCATAACGATCAAGACCTTCAAACGGGCCGGGTACGGTGATGACCGCCCGCTCGTTCATGATCGCCGGGCTGGGCAGCCCGTGCCGCTGGCCGATCTCGAAGTCGTTCGGGTCGTGGGCCGGTGTCACCTTGACCGCGCCGGTGCCGAAGGCCGGGTCGACGTGCTCGTCCGCCACGATCGGGATCCGCCGGCCGGTCAGCGGCAGCTCCACCTCGGTGCCGATCAGATGCTGGTAACGCTCGTCGTCGGGGTGCACCGCGACCGCGGTGTCACCGAGCATCGTCTCGGCCCGGGTGGTGGCCACGACGATCGAGTTCTCGCCCTCGCCATACCGGATCGAGACCAGCTCGCCCTCGTCGTCGGTGTGCTCCACCTCGATGTCGCTGAGCGCGGTGAGACAGCGCGGGCACCAGTTGATGATCCGGTTGGCCCGGTAGATCAGCTCGTCGTCGTACAGCCGCTTGAAGATCGTCTGAACAGCCCGGGACAGGCCCTCGTCCATGGTGAAGCGCTCACGGCTCCAGTCGACGGAGTCGCCCAGCCGGCGCATCTGGCCGAGGATCTTGCCGCCGGACTCGGCCTTCCACTCCCAGACCCGCTCGACGAACTTCTCCCGCCCGAGGTCGTGCCGGGACAGCTGCTGGGCGGCGAGCTGCCGCTCCACCACGTTCTGCGTGGCGATGCCGGCGTGGTCCATGCCGGGCAGCCACAACACCTCGAAGCCCTGCATCCGCTTGAGGCGGACCAGGGTGTCCTGGATCGTGTGGTCGAGGGCGTGGCCCACATGCAGCGACCCGGTCACGTTCGGTGGTGGGATGACGATGGTGAACGGCGGCTTGTCACTCTTCGGGTCCGCGGTGAAGTAGCCCTCCGATACCCAACGCTCGTACCGCCGCTGCTCTACCTCGCCCGGCTGGTACTGGGCGGAGAGGCCACCGGTGGGCCGGCTGTCGGGGGTACGGGTTTCGGTCGCATCGGTCACCCGACAAGTCTACGGAGCCCCACCGGGTACCCGGAATTCGCACCACCTCCGGAGGGTGTGCGGGCGGCGAATCGCCGTCCGGGCAGGCCCACGGCCGTCCATTCCGCGAGATAGGCTCGCCAGATGTCGGACCGCGGCCAGCACACACCCACCTCCGCCGATCCCGTTTCCGCGGATCCCGCCCACGCTGATCGGGCCGCCGCGGCCGTCACGCCCGCGGCTGCCACCCGCGTGGACGTCGACTCCACCGACGCCGGGCGTGCCGGCAACGAGCTAACGAACTCACCCGGCGCGAACCCCGACTCCACGAACTCACCCGGCGCGAACCCCGACTCCACGAACGCCCCCGGCGCGGATGCCGACGCCGCAAACTCACCCGGCGCGCACGCCGACGCCGCAGACGCCGCCCGTGCGGGCACCGCCGACGTCACGGACGTCGCCCGCCCGGACACCGCCCGAGTAGGCCCCGCCCGCGGAGACGCCGGCACCGCGATCGTGCCCCGCGCCGATGTTCACGGCGCCGACACCACCCGCGTAGACGCCACCACCACGGACGTCGCCCGCGTAGACGCCCAGGCCACAGACCTCGTCCGCGCAGACGCCGACACCACGAGCGCACTCCGCGCCGATGGCGGCTCCGCTGATGCCGAACGCGTGGTCGCCCACCACACAGGTGCCGCCCAACGGGAGCTCGGTCCCACGGACGTCCCCCACACGGCTGCCGCGGATGACTCACCCGCGGAGGCCTCCCAGACTCGCACCCACCGTCCGCAGGCCGGCTTCGCGGAAGCAGGGACAGTCGCTCCGGGTCAGGGCGCCGGTGACGTTCCGTTCGAGATCGGCGCATCGGAGAACGGCGAAGGTGACGCTCCGTTCCGGCTCACCGCTCCACAGAGCGACGAAGCCGAGGCCACGGCTACCGCTGCCGCACCGGCCAAGCCCAGCCAGACCCGCACCATCGTCCTGGCGAGTGTTCTCGCCGTGGCCCTGGCCGCGGCCGGCACCCTCGCCTGGTTCGGCTGGAAGGTGAACTCGCAGCGCCAGACGACGCTCTCCACTCCTTCGAAGATCGGCTCGCTGACCCTGGACGACAGCGAGCAGGCCACCGCCACAGCCGACTACCTCCAGACCGCCCTCTCCGCCGAGATCCCCATGAGCAAGGCGGTGGGCGCCGTCTACACCGGCAGCGACGACAAGTCGGTTCTCTTCTTCGGCGGCACCACCCTGCTCTGGTCGCCCAAGAGCGACCTGGACTCAGCGATTCAGCTCATGAGCGACGAACAGGGCGCGGTGACCGGCCTGAAAGAGGTCGACGCGGGCGACTTCGGCGGCACCATGAAGTGCGGCGTCACCAAGTCCACCGAAGGCGACCTGGCCGTCTGCGGCTGGGCCGACCACGGCAGCCTCGCTCTCGCGATGTTCCCCGGCCGCAGCGACACCGAGGCCGCCCCCCTGATGCGCGAACTCCGCTCCGCCGTCCAAACCCGCAACTGACCCCCCAGGGCTTTCGCCTAATCTGCGCCCCAGGGCTCCGCCTGATCGGGCAGGGCTCCGTCTGATGGGGCAAGGCTCTGCCTGACCGAGGCGTCTGATCGGGCAAGGCTCTGCCTTGCGAGCCCGAGCAGCACAAACACCCAGAGTGCCACAAACACAGAGAGCCGGGAGTGCCGGCGCACACGTAGAAGGCCGAAGTACTGGCGCGCAAACACAGAAAGGCCCACCCCGTGTGGGGTGGGCCTTTCATCACGTTGAGTCCGGCGGCGTCCTACTCTCCCACACCCTCACGAGTGCAGTACCATCGGCGCTGGAGGGCTTAGCTACCGGGTTCGGAATGTA
>NZ_JASCTH010000030.1 GCF_030009775.1 Actinoplanes sandaracinus
GTGGTTCAACGCCTGCTCATGCACGCCCTGCAGCCGGGCGGCCATCGGCTGGATCGACTTCCGCCGCCCGTCGATCATCAATCCCTGCAGATACGTGGCCGCCCGATCCTGCCAGCCCGCCCTGGTCAGCGACGCGAACACATCCGACGCGAACTCGGCCAGGTCATCACGCAACCGGTCAGCCTCAACAACGTCCATACCTCAATGACAGCGACCGTCCATGAACAAGTCACCATCAGCCACTCGAAAGTGACAAAGCACTACTAGTCGCCGTTGCCGTCGAAGCGGCGCATCTCCGTGAGCGCGACCAGGAGGCGGCGCGGGCCGGAGTAGGGGTTGCGGGCGTGAGCGACGAGCACGTTGTCGATGGCCAGCACGTCGCCCTCCCGCCAGGTGAACGCGTACTCCAGTTCCTCGTACACCCCCAGGATCTCCGCCATCACCGAGTCTTCGATCGGCGAGCCGTCGCCGTAGCGGCAGTCGCGTGGCAGGTCGTCCTGGTCGTACAGGGCCAGCAGCGCCTCGCGGGTCTCCGGCTCCAGGCAGGACGGGTGCCAGTGCTGTGCCTGATTGAACCAGGACAACTCACCGGTGTCCGGGTGTCTGACCACGGCGGGGCGCACCGCGGCCGTACGCAGCGTGCCGTCGGCCCGCCAGTCGCACTCCACCCCTTCGGCCGCGCACTTGCGAGTGACCTCGCCGGGGTCGTCGGTGTCGAAGACCGTACGCCAGTCGAGCCCCAGACCCCTGTGGTAGCCGCGCTCGTAGCGTACGCCGCGCTCGGTGAACCGCTCGACGATCGAGCGGTCGAGGTGCCGTAGCACCAGCCGACTGTCGACGACGGGCGTCTCGCCGCCCTCCGCCGGCGCCGTCACGCAGCAGAACAGCAGCCGCAGCGGCCACTCCAGGTTGAACGAGTTCTCGTTGTGCCACAGGAGCTTGCGGTCGGCCGGGTAGAAGACCGGAGTCTGCACGGTGCCGTCGGCGTTGACCGGCTCGTGCTCGTGGTTGTTCGGGTAGAGCTCGCCGCCGACCGCCTGCGCCGCTGCCTCGAACTGCTCGGCCGAGGAGACGCCGAAGCCGGACATCAGCGCGGCGCCATGGGTCTCCAACGCGGCCCGTACCTCGCCGGCGATGGCCCCGATCCGGTCAGGTCCGGCCGCCCCTTCGGCGTTGAACATGGCGACCGTCGTCGCCCCGTTGGTCAATAGCTGGGTCATCGTTCGTCCACCACCTCGATGAGCTTGCCTGTGCGGGAGTTGGTCGCCAGCTCGGACGGGCGCACCCATTCCACCGTGATCGGGTGGATGACGCCCCGATCGACGGCGCGGGGATAGGGCGGGCTGGCCGCGTACACGGCGTCGACGACCGCCTGGCTCAGACCCTCGGCGGGCTCGGCACGCGCGGCCAGGCGCAGCACGAGCCCGTCTTTGCCGTCCCAGCGGCGGGCGACGAGTTGCATCCCACTCACCAGCCCGTCGCCGTCGACCCGGGCGACGACCGCGCGGATCTCGCCGGGGCGGAGCACATCCGGCCCGACCTTGATGCTGTCTCCGGATCTGCCCAGCAAGCGGAACCGCATCCGGCTGGTGTCCGTCCACTCCGCGCGGTCGCCGACCGGGTACCGGATGAGCGGCATCAGCGTCCGGGACATGTTGGTGCCGACGAGCCGGCCCGGCACACCGGGCGAGGTGATCGGCTCGCCGGTCGCCTCGTCGATCAACTCGACGACGCTGTACGGCGCGAGTGACTGGTGCACCCGCACGTCGCCACCGGGGACCGGCGAGCCGAGGGGGCCGCCGTCGATCGCGGCGTATCCCAGCGAGCCGATGGTGGCCTTGGGGAAGGCCTGAGCGAGCACCGACCGGACGTCGTCGAAGAGCGGTTCGCCGGCGAAAAGGAGCGACTCGACCGAGTCGGCGGTCTCGCCGCGCTCGATCAGCAGGTCGGCCAGTTTGACGAGCGTCGTCGACATGCCGCAGGTGACGTTGACGCCGAATTCCTTGAACACGGCCGCGACGAACTCCACCGGCGCCGCGCCGGCGATCGGCAGCCGCAGGGTTTCGATCGACGCGTTCGCCAGCACGTCGTTGGTGAACAGGAAGCCGCCGTACAGCTCGCCGGCCATGAAGAGGTTGGCCACGCGGTGGCCCGGCCGCAGCAGCCCGGCTCGCACCAGGCCGGTGCCGAACGCGATGGCGGCGTCACGGTTCTCCTCCTCACTCCACGGCGAGAATTTGGGCGCGCCGGTGGTGCCGCCCGACTTGTACACGACACCGTCTGTCAGCGGCCTGGTGAGCACCCGGTTGTCCGGGTACGTGTTCGCCTCCCAGAAGGCCTCCTGGGTCACCAGGGGCAGCTGGGTGAGATCGGTGACCACCTCGGGGACGTCACGGTAGAGATCGGAGTAGAAGGGCGAGTTGCGGCGTGCGTAGTCGACCAGCACCTGCAACGACTTGGCGGGCACCTGAATCTCTCCTCACGGTCGGTGGTCGAACAGCCGAGCCAGCGCGGCCCGGTCGATCTTGCCGTTGGTGTTGAGCGGCAGCGCGTCGATCGCGCGCATGCCGGCGGGGACCATGTAGGCGGGCAGCGAACGGGCCAGGAGCTCGCCCAGGTCGGGCGGCACACCCTCCGGCGCGACGAGCACGGCCTTCAGGGTGCGGGTCACGCCCTCGCCGTGTATCAGCGCCGCGGCCTGGTGGACGCGGGGGTGCGTGGCCAGGACGCGCTCGATCTCCTCGAGCTCGATGCGCTGCCCGTTGAGCTTCACCTGGCGGTCGGCGCGTCCCAGGAACTCGAGCTCGCCGGAGGGTGCCAGGCGGGCGAGGTCGCCGGTGCGGTAGACCCGTCGCTGCCCACCGTTTGGCGAGGGGATCGTGACGAACCGCTCGGCCGTCAGATCGGGGCGGCCGACGTAGCCGATCGCCAGGCCGGGGCCGGACACGCAGATCTCGCCGGCCTCGCCCGCCGCCACCGGGATGAGGTCGGGCCCGAGGAGAGACACCTCACGGTTGGGGAGGGGCCGGCCGATCGGCACCGACGGCGCGTCCGGCATGAGATCGGCGACCGGGAAGCAGGTGGCGATCACGGTCGTCTCGGTGGGCCCGTACGCGTTGACGATCGGCAGGTGCGGCAGCCGCTTGTGCGCGGCACGGAAGTGCCGCGGTGACTGCGCCTCGCCGCCGACGACCAGGGCGGACAACGGGTCCAGCACGTCTGGCGCGCTGTCCACCACGACGTTGAACAGCGCGGTGGTCAACGTGAGCGTGTTGACGCCGTTGTCGCGGATGGCCGTGCGGAGCCGGCTGACGCTGGGGAACGTGCCGTCGAACAGCACGCAGGTGCCACCGTGCAGCAGCGGTCCCCACAGCTCGACCGTCATCCCGTCGAAGCTCGGTGACATGTGCGCCAGCAGAACCGTGTCCGCCGACAGCTTCGCGAAGTCGCCCGGGAAGAGCAGGCTGGTGACGCCGCGGTGCGGGGTGAGGACGCCCTTCGGCTCGCCGGTCGACCCGGAGGTGAAGTTGACGATCGCCGGATCCCCCGGGTCCACGCCGGTCTCCGGCGCGCCGTCGGCGCAGGCGGTGTCCGTATCACCGATGTGCAGCCGGGTGACGTGGTCGGGCAGCGCGTCGGTCTCCGCCTCCGTGACGACGATGGGCACCGACGCTCGCTCCATCATCGTGGCAAGCCGGGCGGCCGGCCACGCCGGATCGATCGGCAGGTAGGCGCCGCCGGCCTTGAGGATGCCCAGCAGCGCGGTGACGAACCCGGGCGTGCGCGCCATCGCGGTGGCCACCACCGTGCCGGGCCCGACACCCTGCCGCCGCAGCCGCCAGGCGAGGCCGTTCGCGGCGCGGTCGAGCTGCCGGTAGGTGACGGCGCGGTCGCGGAACCTCAACGCGATCCCGTCCGGCGTCTCGGCGGCACGCCGCGCGAACAACTCCGCGATGGTGTGGTCGGGGAAGCCCGCGGCGCGGCGGACGTTGCTCTCGATCGCGGCCACTATCGCCTCGAACGTCGACCTCGTGTAGAGCTCTTCGGGCGTGAGCGCGTCGAGCCCGAAGCTGCTTTCGATCTCGGCGAGAAACTTCACCGCGCCCAGCGAGGTGCCGCCGACGTCGAAGAAGTCGTCGTGCGGCTCTGCGGCCTGCCCGTCGAGTATGTCGCGCCAGATCGCGTGCACCGTTGCGGCGATGACGGCACGGCTGTCACCCGGATTCCGATCCACCGGTCACTCCTTGGTCAAGTCTCGTTTCGTCGAACCGGATCAGCAGGAACGAGCACACCGCGCCGGCTCCGGCCACCAACGCACAGATGCCGAAGAGAGCCGGGAAGCCGCCGGTCGCGTTGCTCAGCAGAGCGCTGCCGACGGCGAACCCGCCCTGCCGCAGGATGGTCATGATCGCGGCGACCGAGCCGGCCCGACCCGACGGAGCGCTCGCGATGATCGCGCCGGTCACCTGGTTCTGCACGGTGGCCGCGCCGATCCCGGCGACGGTCATCCCCACGGCTACGACCGCGAGCGACGGCATGTGGGCGCCGGCGGCCATGACCAGGCATCCGACGGCCACCACGATCAGCCCGCCGCTGAAGAACCTGCTGTGTCTCGACGTTGCGGCCACGCGCGTGACCAGGTACGGCACGGCGAACATCGGCACCGTGAAGAAGAGCATCAGGTAGGAGATGGTGCCGATGTCGTAGCGCAGCGAGCTTTCGAGAAACAGTGGTAGGTAGACCATCAGCGACCAGTAGCTGACCGCGAGGACCAGAGGCACCAGCGCGAGGCCGACGAACCCCCGGATCCGGAAGAGGCCGAGGTCGATGGCCGGATGCCGGACCCTCCGCTCGATCCATAGGAACCCGGCGAAAATGACGATCAGCCCGGCGATGAGGGCCAGTGTGCCGATCATCGGTTCGCCGAAGCCCGGTCCGTAGAGCAACAGCCAGGTGGCTAGGAACAGGAACCCGCTGAAGACGGTCAGGCCGGGCACGTCGAGCGGTTTGTCCTGGCGTTCCCCAGGCTGCTCGCGCACGGTCAGGCAGCCGGCGACGATGATCACGCAGATCGGGATGTTGATCAGGAAGATCCACTCCCAGCCGAGCGTGCTCGCGATGATGCCGCCGAGCCCCGGGCCGGCCACCAGCGCCAAGCCCTGAAGGGTGCCGATCAGCGCGAACGCGCGTACCCTCTCCGCCTTTTCGGTGTAGAACCGGCCGACCAGCGCGAGGCCTCCACAGACGATGAACGCGCCGGCGATCCCCTGCAGGACGCGCCCGCCGATCAGGACGCCGTAGCCGGGTGCGAACGCGCACGCCACGGACGCGACGCCGAACAGCGCGGCGCCGAAGATCACCGATTGCCGGTGCCCGTAGCGGTCGGCGAGCACGCCGGCGGTGAGGAGCATGATCGTCAGCGTCAGGTTGTAGCCATTCATGATCCAGACCGAGCCGGCGACATCGAGCGAGAACTGCCGGCTGAGGTCGGTGAGCACGAGCGACACCGCGGTGATGTCGAACGTGGCGGTGAAGCCGGCCAGGCCCATGATCACGGCGGGCGCCCACCTGACGGTGCGGGCCGCCGGTGCTCTCGGGCCCGCCGCGTTACGACTCACGGAGCACCCGCGCCAGCTCGTGCTCGTAGTCGCGGACGAACGCGACCGCCTCCGCCCGCGCGAAGGCACGCTGCGAGAACTGCCAGAACATCCGCGCGTGTGTGGCGTCGCGCGTGTCGCTCGGCGGGATCACGACGATGTTCATCTCGAACTTCGCGGTCTGGCTCTGCTCCTCGTGTATCTCGGCGCTCGCGCCGCCGAACTCCAGTCGCGGAACCCGCGAGTCGTGGAAGCTGAAGCAGTGCTGGAAGACCGGGTTACGGCCGGGCTTCTGCGTGAGCTTCATCCGCCGGACGATCAGCGACAGCGGTACGTCGCTGTAGCGCAGCGCCCGGAACATCGACGTCTGTATGCCGCGAGCGACGCGGTCGGGCGGATCTTCCGCGCGGACGGTGACCCGCACCGGCATGGCGTTGACCATCATGCCGATCAACGGCTCCAGCTCCGCCTCGGTGCGGCCGTGCACCGAGATGCCGACACAGAAGTCGGTCTTCCCGCTCCGCGCGGCCAACAGGCGCGCGTAGACGCTGAACATCAGCACGAACGGCGACACGGCCATGCGGCGCGCGGTCTGACGGATCCGGCCGTACGTGTCCGCCGGCACCGTGGCCTCGATCAGGTGGCCGTCCAGGCTGTCGACGCGCGCCGGTGTACCGCCGAGCGACACGTCCGCGGCGCCGTCGAGGTAGTCGGCCCAGAAGTCGACCGCCTCCTGGCCGTACTCACCCTCCATCCGGCCACGCTGCCAGCTGACGAACTGCTGGTACTGCGCCTGAAGCGGGGGCAGGTCGGGCTGTCGGCCGGTCGCCAGGGCGTTGTAGGCGACCTGGATCTCCTCCCACAGCCGGCCGAACGACCACCCGTCATGGACGACGTGGTGCTCGACCTGGATCAGCGTCCACTCGTCGGCGGCGAGCCGCACGGCGTCGATGGTCAGCAGCGGAAGCCGCGCCACGTCGAAGACCCGGTCCTGCAGCCCGCGGCGCACCGCGTCACATGCCGGCAGCCGATCCGGTGACGGCAGCCCGGACAGGTCGTGCAGCGGGATCGCGAAGTCGAACGGCTCATGGACGGTAGCCCGGAAGCCGTCGTCATCCAGGCTGATCGTCGTGCGCAGCATCTCGTGCCGGGCGACGACGTACGACACGGCCCGTTCCAGGACGGCCAGATCCAGCTCTCCCCGAACATGGATCGCCGCCTGCGCGTTGTACGCCTGGTTGCCCGGGTAGAAGCTGCTGAGGAGGCAGATCTGCTCCTGGTTGTAGGAGATGCCGCGCGCGGGCGGCTGGTCGGAGACCCGCTCGGGTCTCCGAACCTCGGTGCGGACGGCCGTCACGGGTGCCTCGACACGAACATGTACCGGAACTGCTCGATGCCGGCCTCATACGTCGCCTCGGTGTACCGGAAGTCGAACAGTTCCTCGCTGCCCTCCGCCACGAACTGCTCCCGCAGCGACTCGAGTACCGTGACCTTGTTGCGCCAGTGCTCGTTCTCCTCACGGCTCAGGTCGACGACCTCGTAACCGCCGAAGAGCTTGGTCAGCAGGGTCGCCAGCTCGGTACGGTCGGGACTCCATGTCTCCTTGGTGAAGGTCCGCAGCGGGAACGTGCGTACGATCCCGAGCCGCAGTGCTTCGGTGCCGATCTCCTGAAATCTGCGCAGAAGCCCTTCGAGTGAAGGGGCGTAGTAGATCGTGTCGAACGAGACGATGTGCGTGAACGTGCCCGGCGGAAACCTCAGGTCGCGGGCGTCCATGACATGGAACCGCAATCGGCTGTCGGATTCGGCCAGCCGGTTCGCGTACTCGATGGCGCTGGCCGACAGGTCGACACCGACGACGTTCGCACCGGTCTTCTCCGCGATGTACCGGGAGATCAGTCCGTACCCGCAGCCGAGGTCCAGGATGGTGTCGCCCTCCTTCGGCGTGAGCATCGCGAGCATGCGGTCGATCTGCGCGGAGTCCGCCATGCCGTGCTGGCCGAAGTTGTCGCCGTAGACCTGCCGGCAGAATTCGCCATGGGCGGCGCTGCCCATGGCCGCGGCGTAGTAGCGCTCGAATCGCTTGTTGCGGGTTTCCGAGCGGTCGGGCTCGTTGTATCGCAGCAACCGCTCGGTCTGCGACGACGAGCCGTCCGGCGCCGGCGGTTCCACGATCTTCACGGGCTCCTCGGACCGCAGCACGTATGCGACGAACTCGGCGAGGGTGGGGTGCTCGACGAGGGCGAAGAGGGGCACCGTCTTGCCGAGTTCGCGCCCCACCCGGGTGACGAGAAGCATCGCGGTGAGAGAGTGTCCGCCGGCCTTGAAGAAGTCGGTGGACTCGGAGACCAGTTCGGGCTCGCTCTTCAGCAGTTCGGCCCAGATCGGCGTGATGGTGTCGATGGCGCGCTGAAACTCGTCGGTGGTCGATGTGGTCATTGGTCAGCCCCCCGCTTCGGCGAGAATCGTCAGGACCGCGGCCCGGTCCACTTTCTGGTTGAGAGTCAGTGGTATGTCGTCGATGACCTTCAGGCTGGTGGGCACCGCGTATCCCGGCAGTCGCCGGGTGAGGTGCTCCAGCAGATGGGCCTCCGCGAGGCCGGCGTCGCCGGTGGCCACCGCCACCAGCGCGCGAGATCCGTGCTCGCGGACGGCCGTGACGTACGCCGACGTCACCATGGGATGGTCGAGGATCGCGGCGGAGACCTCCGCGAGCTCGACCCGGTTTCCCCGAATCTTGACCTGGTCGTCTCTCCTGCCGATGAACAGGAGATCACCTGCCTCGTCTCGCCGGACGATGTCGCCGGTGCGGTACATGACCGTCCCCGGCTCGAACGGATTGTCGCCGAAGCCGCTCGGCCCCGGCCGCAGATACCCGGGCGCTACGCTTTTTCCGGAAAGGCAGAGCTCACCTTCGCCGCCGTCGCGCACCAGGGTGCCGTCGTCATTCACTACATATGCCCGCATGCCCGGGATCGGTACGCCGATCGGAACGGATCCGCCCCGATCTATTCTCGGGTCGAACGTATGGAACACACATCCGACGGTGGCTTCCGTAGGCCCGTACTCGTTGACGATATCGACGTCACCATTCAGCTGGGAGTGCACTTTAGCCGCGAGTTCGGCCGTCAGGTCCTCGCCCCCGACAATCAGGCGCCGAATGTGCTGCCGACCATCCAGAAGATGGGAGAGAAGGTACAGGTACGACGGCGTTATCTTGATGACGGTGACCGCTTCGTCCGCCACAATCCGCTGTATCACCATGGGGTCGGCGACACCGTCGTAGACGCCGATGGACGCACCGGCGATCAGCGGCGGAAATATGCACGTCACGGTGAAGTCGAATGCAAGAGTAGTGTATAGAGCGATCCTGTCGTCTACGGACCGAATGTATCTGTCTCTCGCCCAGGTCACATAATTCGCGAGGTTTTCGTGTGTGATGCAGACACCCTTGGGTGGTCCCGTCGACCCTGAGGTGTAGAGGATGTAGGCGAGGTCTGTCGGGCCGACGGCCACCGTCTCGACAGGCTCGCCAGGGTCGGCCAGCACGCCCAGTCGCAGCCCGGCCAGTCCGAGCCGGCCAGCCAGTTCAGCATGCTCGGCGGAGTAGACGACCATGGTCGCCGCGCTGTCGTCGACGATGTATCTGACCCGGTCAACGGGATTTCTATGGTCGACCGGCACGTAGGCGGCGCCGAGCCGCAGCACGGCGAGCACCGAGGCCACCAGGTCGATCCCGTGGCTCACGGCCAGGCAGACGCGTGTGCCCGGCCGGCACCCGATCCCGCGCAGGGCGTGCGCTATCTCGTCGACTCGCCGGCCCAGCCGGGCGTAGTCGTGCGGCCCGTCGCCGTCCCACACGGCGATGCGGTCGCGGTGCGCTGCGAGGCTTTCGTCGAACAGCGCGCAAAGATTCGCTTCCTGATGGCGATGGGACATATTCAGGTTGGCGCCAGTCAGCATCAAGATCCCCCGTGCCGCGTTTGCGAGTGGCGCACTCCTTTTGCGCCCACCATTCATCAACGGAATGGCTTTGCATTCCGTTGGGCAGACGGAGACCAGGAGGGACGACTCGCCAAACGACCCCGACAACGGCCTGGAACGTGCCAGACCGTCAACAATTCAAGAACACAATTTACGAACGCATATGCCTCAGCACTGACCTACCCCCGTGGGCCTCGTCATCGATCGATGATGGTATACGTCGTGCCGATGGTGGCACATGTAGCCCGGAGATCACAATGAGTACGTTCCGACTCGATGCCGATACCAACATCCAGATCTTTCCGGCTCGCGCGCGAATCACGCGCGATCAACCTCACGACCTCTGCAAAGTAGTGGTACGGCTGGATCATCGGTTTGCTGTAGTCACGCCGGTATCTGGCGTTGCGGGGAAGAGCGCGGCCTCCGATTGATCGTTCAGGTGTCTAGCAATATTTCGTCTCCAGATTCTTCATGATTGAGGCAAAGTTTCAGGTGGCGCGGGGCAGACCGGCCCAAGGCGATTGCGTTGTCTGAAGGCAGGCGCCTGAACTGGGGATTTGCGAGGTGAGTGGCCTCTGTGGAGAGAAAGTGGCGGGTGGTGTTGTTACGCGGATCAACAGGCCGCGCCGGCCGTCGTCCTCCGGATCACCGTCGGCGCCGACGCCGGCCAGCCAGATCCAGTCGTGAAACCGCGGCCCTTTCGCCCCGTCACCAACACTGCGCCGGGTCCACACGGCGGCGACCAAGGTTCCTTGCGGAGGCTTCGTAGTGTGACGCCCGTGAGGAATGATCATCTACGTCCGTCGCCCTTGCGTGGGCTGTGGTCGTTCAGTGTCGGCGGCTTGTTCCTGGCCGGCCTGATTCTGGTACTCGATCCGGCCACCGGGTTGGAGGAATGCCCCAACTACATCGGCCGCGGTAACGGTGACACCAGCGCCTTCCGTGACTCCTCCTGGGACCTGTATCTGCCGGTGCTCGCGTTTGTGTGGATCATGGCCACGATCGTGGAACAGGCTCTTCCGTTCGCCCGCGGCAGTCGGACCGACTCGACCGTCCGCGCTACGGCCGCGGTCAGCATGTCCATCATCGTTTCCTGCTGCGTACTCGGCCCGCTCATCTTCATGTGCCGCCGCTGACGCCCCGGCCGGGAGACGCCGCGTGTGGCTCACCGCTGCAGCCGATGAGACGACTTAACAGTTCGTCGCGAACGTACGAGATCCGTTCTGACGACACGCGCCCATAGTGCTGAATACCTGCTGCCGAACGTCCTCAACTCGGCCACACGACATCTACGGCGTCGGCCCCCTCAGCTCTCTCGGGCACTCATGCAGGTGCGTGCGTTCACCGGCTCGTAGTACACACGAGTCCAGGTCGGCGGAGAGTTCACCCTCCCGTGTACCCGATGACGGGTGTCGCCCGTTCCGGGTCGCCCGAAGAACCGGGACCGATCTCGATGCCGCTTCCGTAGGCTCAGCGCCGATTTGTTGCGAGGGGGATCGTTGGCCATCATCGAGCGGACCGACGCCGATGCCGCGAGGTTGACCACCGATGTCCGGGAGCTGCTCCGGACCGACTGGCTGGGGCTGGCCGCGGCGTCACTGAACTCGACGAACCGGTTCGAGGCCACGCTGGCCGGACTCGGTTGGACACTGGTCGGCCTCGACCCGGAGCCAGCCGTGTGCCTGCCGACCGGGTCGGTCTACACGTTCGAGCGTGTGGAGGACTCGGTCAGCCATTGGGTGTGGGAGGCCGATGCCGCGACGCCGGCGGAGAACGAGGAACTGTTCGCGGTGGCCGGGCGGGCCTGGCAAACGTACGCCGACGCGGTCGTCGCCGCCGCCGGGCGGCCGGAGACGGTCACCGCCTGGGACGACCCGGATTTCCCGGTGCTGGAGCGCTGGGACGACCCGGAGATCCGAGTCATCGAGCGGGATCCGTTCCGGCTTGCCCGCTGGAGGCTGCCCGCCGTCGACCTGCTGCTGTGGGTCAACGTCTTCACCGGCACCGCCGCGATGCGCCGTGCCGGTGGTGTCGCGGTCGTCTCGGAGGTGCTGCTTCCCAGCGGGAGTCTGGGGTGACCGATCTCGGTGACGACGAACGGCTGATCAGGGAAGCCCGGCGGCTGGCCGCAGAACGCCGGGCCGCGGCCCGGCAGACACGGGAGGCCGACGCGCTCGCTCGCAGCGTGGTCGAGGCGGCCGCCGGCAAGCCGGTCATCGAATACCTGCGTGAACGGGCCGACACGGCCGACCTGCGCACACCCGTCAACGGGACGCTGCTGTGGTCGCATGTGCATCAGGTGCGCCGCGGCGCGCCGGTCAGCAACCAGGACCTGGCAGCGGCCTTCGCCAGAGATCCACGCCGTTCCTCACCCGTGCCGCTGCCGATCCATCTGACCCCGGGTGGCGAGTGGTTCGCGAAAGTGCTGGACAATCCCGGTGTTCGGCGCAAGCTCGTCAGCCCTCGCGAGCGCGCGGAGCTGTGGCAGGTGTTGTCCCGGCGGTTCGCCGGGCAGGCGAGGGGACGTGTGCTGGTGTTCGCCGCCACGGCACACCCCAAGTCGTACCTCTACCGTCACGAACTGCCGCTCCTGCGCCGTAACCCCGCGGTCGGCCCGGGCCGGATCATGTTCGTCCACGCCGTCGGCAATTCCGCCGGCGGGACGGAGCGAGCGGCCACCGGAACGTCCTATCCACAAGCCCGGGTCCGGGCCGACCGCCGGATCCGGTCCGGCCAGCAGAGCCAAGCGGCGTACGTGGCCGCGAAGCGCCCTCCCCCGGCCAAGTCCAATCTCATCAAGGCGCTGCTGTGGTGTGTCGGTCTCTTCGTCATCGCGGACAACCCCCAAGAATTCGAACAACTGGTAACGACCTTGGGCGTCTGGTACATCGACTTTCTCGAATCGCAGGGCCCCAGGATCGTCGACTTCCTCGAAGAATGGGATGCCAGATGAGCCTCGGGAGACGGCTGCGGCGCATCTTCACTTCGCGGCGCGGCATGATCGGACTCGCCGCGCACGCGCTCATCGCGTTCGGGCTCGTCGCGGCCGCCGTACAGCTCGTCGCACAGGTCTTCGCGACCAAGTTCCAGCAGCCGTTCGCCCTGACGCTCGCCGTCGTCGCGGGCTGTCTGCTGTGGGGTCTGGTCCGCGCGCTGCCCGGTCGGCGGGTTCACCGCGAATTCGGCCGGCCCGACATGACGGTCACCGTCAAGGCAGGTGACCTGCTCGATGAGGACGCACACATCGTCGTCGGTTTCACTGACACGTTCGACACCGACATCACCGACGACCTCGTCATCAACCGGCGCAGTGTCCAGGGGCAGGTCCTGCTCCGCCGTTACGGTGGCGACATGGGCCGGCTCGACGCGGAACTGGACGCGGCCCTGGCCACCACACCCGTGGTCGGCAAGGTCACCCGGTCGTCGAAACCGATAGGCAAACTGTCGCGCTATCCGATCGGTACGGTCGCGACGGTGGGCCCGCCGGAGCGTCGCGTCTTCGCCGTCGCTTACAGCCGGATGGGCACCGATCTGGTGGCCCGGTCCGGGGTCGAGGACTTGTGGCATAGCCTGGCCCGGATCTGGGATGCGGCGTTCCGGCACGCCCAGCAGGGACGGGTCGCGATTCCACTGGTCGGCGCGGACCTGGCCCGGATCGACTGGCTCGATCGCGAGAGCCTGTTACGGATGGTCCTGCTGTCGTTCGTCGCCCGTTCCCGGCAGCAGTTGGTCTGCAGGGAACTCGTCATCGTGCTGCAACCGGACGACTTCGCGAGAATCGACCTGCTCGAACTCGACGCGTTCCTGCGAGCCCTGTAGGAGGCCCGCCCTCCCACGGTTCGCCCCGGTCTCGGGACAGCGTTATCGCGGTAGCTCAACAGCACAGCGCGAAGGACGTTCAGGTTGTTGACGGGTCGGGCTGAGATCATGCGGCCAGTGCTCGACCCGGATCAAGGCCGAGGATGTGCCCACCTGACAGCATGTGCCGTCCCGGCCGCCCTGATCCATTTTGTTGACGCTTTATTGACGGCGTCAGCGGGCACGCGAGCGCCCACCTGAAGGATCATGGGTCGGGTGGATTCGACGTGGGGTCAGCTGTTGCTGGGGCTGGCGACGATCGTGGGGTTCTTCGCCGCGGTGGCTGCCGGTGTGGCACTGCTGATCTGGGCGCCGTTGGTGAGTCCGCCGAAGGCTCCGCGATGGGTGACCCGGCAGGGTGGTGCCGCGCTGCGGCGTGGGGTGTGGCGCCTGGCCGTGCAGGCAGGTGAACACCTGCGGGGTGTGCGGCTCCCGGCGCCGGTGACCCGGTGGGCCGGGCAGGTGGCGCGGCATCCGGCCCGGCTGGTGGTGCTCGGTTTCGCGGCGGCCGTCGTGGTGGGCTGGGGGCTGTTGCTGCTCCCGGCGGCCACCGAGACCGGGCGAGGCGCCGGAGCGATCACGGCCCTGTTCACCGCCACCTCAGCGGTGTGCGTGACCGGGCTGGTCATCGAGGACACCGGCGGCTACTGGTCGGGATTCGGCGAGGTGATCATCCTCGGGCTGATCCAGATCGGCGGGTTCGGCATCATGACCCTGGCGTCGCTGTTGGGGCTGTTGGTGGCCGGCCGGCTGCGGATGCGGCTGCAGTTGGGTACGCAGGCCGAGACCAAAACCATGGGTGTCGGCGACGTCCGCCAGGTGGTGCTCGGGGTGCTGCGGATCAGCCTGCTGGTGGAAGCCGTCGTGGCGGTGGTGCTGACCTGGCGGTTCGCCGACGGATACGGCGAATCGTGGGGCCGGGCAGCCTATCTCGGGCTGTTCCATGCGGTGTCGGCGTTCAACAACGCCGGCTTCGGCCTGTACGCCGACAGCCTGATGCGGTTCGTCGGCGATCCGTTGATCTGCCTGCCGATCTGCGCGGCGATCGTCATCGGCGGCCTCGGCTTCCCGGTGCTGTTCGAACTGCGCCGGGCCTTGCGTACCCCGCAGCGGTGGTCGCTGCACACCAAGATCACTATGGGGATGACCGGTCTCCTGCTCGGCGGGGGCTGGCTGCTGATCACCTGGGCGGAATGGGCCAACACCGCCACCCTGGGCCGGCTCGGTTTCGCAGACAGGCTGCTGGCCGGGTTCACCACCGCGGTGATGCCCCGCACCGCCGGATTCAACAGCGTCGACCTGGCACAGACGCACGACGTCACCCTGTTGATCAACGACGTGTTGATGTTCATCGGCGGGGGCAGCGGCGGCACCGCCGGCGGGATCAAGGTCACCACCTTCGCGTTGCTGGGATTCGTGATCCTCGCCGAGATCCGCGGTGAGCCGAGCGTGCACGCGCTGGGCCGGCGACTGCCCGCCGGGATCCAGCGGCAAGCGTTGACAATCGCGCTGCTCAGCGTCGGCCTGGTGATGGCGTCCACACTGGCGCTGCTGGCGCTGACGCCGTTCACCCTGAACCAGGTGTTGTTCGAGGTGACGTCCGCGTTCGCCACCGTCGGTATGACCACCGGCATCACCGCACAGGTGGGCACTGCGGGGCACGTCATCCTCATCGCGTTGATGTTCATCGGCCGGCTGGGCCCGATCACCGCCGGAGCGGCGCTCGCGCTGCGGGAACGCACCCGCCGGTACGAACTACCTGAGGAGCGAACCATCGTTGGCTAGGAAACCCGCTGCCGACGGCCGCATCGCCGTACTGGGCCTGGGCCGCTTCGGCGGCTCCCTCGCGTTGGAGCTCGTGCGCCAGGGCTGGGAGGTCATCGGCATCGACTCCGACCGGCGCCAGGTGCAGGCCTACGCCGACCTGCTCACCCACACCGCGGTCGCGGACACCACCGACGAGGAAGCCCTGCGCCAGCTCGGCGTGCACGACCTGACCAACGTCGTGGTCGGGATCGGCACCGACATCCAGGCCAGCATCATGACCACCTCCCTGCTGACCGACCTGGGCGTGCCGCACATCCTGGCCAAGGCGCTGAGCCGGCAACACGCCACCATCCTGCGGCGCGTCGGCGCCCATCACGTGGTCCTTCCCGAGCAGGAGATGGGCGAACGCATCGCACATCTGGTCACCGGCCAGATCCTGAACTTCATCCAGTTCGACGACGACTACGTGCTCGCCAAGACCGTCGCACCCGAAGTGACGATCGACCGGACGCTGGCCGACGCCGAGCTGCGCGGCACCTATGGCGTGACCGTGGTGTCGATCAAACGGCCGGGCGAGCCGTTCACCTACACGACAGCGGACACCAGGATCTACGCCGGTGACGTGCTCATCGTCGCGGGCGACGCCCGCAGCGTCCAGGCCTTTTCGAGTCTTACCTGACGGCGCCGGCCGAGCCTTCTCGGGGAAGCATGATCCCCGCCAGAAGGGCGGCGGACGGGGCATTCGTAGCGAGTACGGAAAGTGAGCAATGGAGACGACCGACAAGGCAAAGGCAACCGATCAGGAGCCTGCGGACTCCGCGTACGCGATCCCCCCGGTCGTGGACACGCCCGCCCAGCGCGAGCATCGGGGCGGGACGCTGTCGACGTGGCTGCTCAAGCACCAGGTCCAGCCGGTCGGCCCGGCCGCCGGCGAGGCGCACGCCGAGCAGCACGCCTGGTGGAAGGTGATGTGCCTGACCGGCGTCGACTACTTCTCCAGCCTCGCCTATGTCCCGGCGATCGCCGCCGCCGCGGCCGGCGCCGTGTCCCCGCTGGCCACCCTGCTGATCGTGGCGTTGACGCTGTTCGGGATGCTGCCGATGTATCGGCGCGTCGCCAAGGAGAGCCCGCACGGCGCCGGGTCGGTGGCCATGCTCGAACGGCTCCTGCCGTTCTGGCGCGGCAAGATCTTCGTCCTCGTGCTCCTCGGGTTCGTCGCCACCAGTTGGATCATCACCATCACGCTGTCGGCCGCCGACGCCAGCCTGCACGTTCTGGAGAACCCGCACGCCCCGCAGTTCCTGCACGGCCACGCCGTCGCCCTGACCGTCGTCCTGCTGCTCCTGCTCGGCGGGGTGTTCCTGCTCGGCTTCAGCGAGGCGGTCAACGTCGCCATCCCGCTGGTCGCGGTGTTCCTCGGCCTGAACGCCGTCATCATCGCCGCCGGCATCGCGGAGATCATCAGCACGCCCGGCGCCTGGTCGGCGTGGACCGCCGCGCTCACCTCCGGCGGCGGTGGTGCCGGCGACCTGATCGTGCCCGCCCTGCTCGCGTTCCCTCTGCTGGTGCTCGGGCTGTCCGGGTTCGAGACCGGGGTGAGCATGATGCCGCTGGTCGCCGCCACCGGCGCCGACGAGAGTCAGCGGCTGCGGTCCCGGGTGCACAACACCCGCAAGCTGCTCACCGGCGCCGCGGTGATCATGAGCGTGTACCTGTTGGCCAGCAGCTTCGTCACCACGGTACTCATTCCCGCCGCCGAGTTCGCCGAAGGCGGCGCCGCCAACGGACGCGCCCTGGCCTGGCTGGCCCACCAGCAGCTCGGTGAGGTCTTCGGCACGATCTACGACATCAGCACCGTACTGATCCTGTGGTTCGCCGGCGCCTCCGCGATGGCCGGCCTGGTCAACATCGTGCCCCGCTACCTGCCCGGATACGGCATGGCCCCGGAATGGGGCCGCGCCGTCCGACCGGTCGTGCTCGTCTACACGATCATCAGCGTCGTCCTCACGATCGCGTTCGACGCCGACGTCGACGCCCAGGCCGGCGCCTACGCCACCGGCATCCTCGCGATGATGGTCTCCGGCGCGTTCGCCGTCACCGTCGCCGTGTTCCGGGCGCAGCAGCATCTCGCCGGCGCCGGGTTCGGGCTGCTCACCGCGATCCTCTGCTACGCGCTGGTGGAGAATGTCATCGACAAGCCCGACGGCATCACCATCTCGGCGATGTTCGTCGCCGGCATCATCGCCGTCTCCCTGATCTCCCGGGTGTCCCGCACCACCGAACTGCGCACCGACCGCATCGAGTTCGACGACAACGCCCGCCGGTTCATCACCGACACCATCGAGTACGACGGCCGCATCAACCTCATCGCCAACCGCCGCCAGGCCGGCGACGCCGCCGAATACGCCGGCAAAGAACGCGAACAGCGCGACGACAACCCCGTACCCGGCAGCGCCGACGTCATCTTCCTCGAGATCGACGTCGTCGACCCGTCCGCCTTCAGCGACACCCTGACCGTCCGCGGTATCGAGGTCGACGGTCACCGGGTCCTGCGCGCCGAAGCACCCGCCGCACCCAACGCCATCGCCGCGATCCTGCTAGCACTACGCGACACCACCGGGGTACGCCCACACTGCTACTTCGCCTGGGCCGAAGGCAGCCCCGTCGTCCACATGATCCGCTACTTCCTGCTCGGACGCGGCGACACCGCCCCCGTCGCCCGCGAGA
This sequence comes from Actinoplanes sandaracinus, assembly GCF_030009775.1. GTDB lineage: Bacteria > Actinomycetota > Actinomycetes > Mycobacteriales > Micromonosporaceae > Actinoplanes > Actinoplanes sandaracinus. The sequence continues at coordinate 17,934 of NZ_JASCTH010000030.1, forward strand.
TCATCCGCGAACACGAACAGGACCCCACCCGCCGGCCGGGTATCCACGTAGGGGCGTGACAGCAAGCGTCAGGCTTGGTCGCGGTAGCCCCATACCGGGTTCGGTCAGCAGGTCCCGTGGGTGTGCCGGATCAGTTGCGACTCTGTCATCGACGTTTGCGGTCGAGGGCGGCGACCTCGCGTACCGCCTCGGCGATGGCGCGGAAGTCCTTCTTGAGGATCGCACCGTGGTTGCTGGCGACCTTCGCACTGATCTTGATATCCGGGTTGCGGGCGGTCACCTGATCGAGGCCGGCCCGGATCCGCTCCTGCTCGTCACCGCGACTTCCGAAGGACGTCCCCGAAGCAATGACATACCGCACCGGGACGGTGATGCCGTCCAGCACAGGGCCCAACTCGCGCTCGCGGGAGAGCTTGCCGAGCTCGATGTTGCTGTCGGCCTGCTGCTCGGCGGTCATCCGCGGGGCCAGGCCGGTCGGGCGCAGCAACGGCAGGAACCAGTTCAACCGCCGGAACAGCTTCCGGATCCGCTGCTCCATGGCGTCGTCGAGCCAGTCGTGCGGGAACGCGCCGTCGACCAGGACCGCACCCAGGGCACGCTCCGGATTCCGGCCGGCCCAGTGCGCCCCGACGACGGCTCCGTACGACCAGCCCACCACCATTGCCCGGTCCACACCCCGGGCCGCGAGAACGGCATCGACATCCCGGACGGCGGCCTCGAACGAATAGTCCGCCGAACGCTTCGATCTGCCGCGGGCGCGCTCGTCGTAGGTGATGTGCCGCCATTCCGGCCCCAACTCGGCGATCACCCGCCGCCAGTACCCCTGCGTGGCGAACTGACCGTTGAGGTAGACCACCGGAATACCGGAACCGCCGGTGTCGGTGACGGCCAACGCCGTATCGTCCACCCGCACCATGCCGGTCCACTTTCCATCGACAGTCGGCATCGCGCTTCTCCTCTGCTTGATTCTTCCCGCGGCCGGCTCGTTTCCGCCGCAACCCCAGGATTCCCGCCGGTTCTGACACGCGACCGCCACGGCGCTGACACGGTTCTGCCACCGATACCGACGATTCCGGTGAGGACCGAACTTGCTGACGAAACGGCGGACCGAACCTCCGCTGGCCACGGCGACGGCGACGCTTGCCGCCACGACCGGCGACTGCTGCCGTGGCGGGAAACGCCGAGAGGGCATCTGCACCGCCTGCTCAGATCAGCCATTCACCCTCAGCACCGACCGGTCATGCTGCTGATGCTCACACCGGTTGGGCAATAGGCCTGCCAGACGACGCTGGCGGAGATGCACCCTCTGCGCCTCAGTAGCTGCGATAGTGCAGGGGAGTTCGCGGACGGATCAAGGAGGAGCTCGTGAGGCCGGTGTGGCGCATCCAGACCCGCCAGAGAGCTGTGTCGAGATGGCCCGAGATGAGACGAAGGTGCCCGACTCGCATGTCTGGGATGACCGTCACGTCAACAAGCGCAACGAAGGTGGATCTGTCGGCATCCCAGATCTCCCAGTGTTCGAGGTCCCCATCTCCTGGACACCGCATGACGAGAAGCCGGTCGCCCATGACTTGGATCCACAGGGGCGGGCTGCCATGCAGTTTCGCGTATGAAGAGGCGTTCTTCAGTTCGGCACAAAGCCGAACATCAAGTACTTTCTTAGTGAGGGTGCGGCGCCTCAAGCCCCCACATCAAACAGATCCGGATGTTAGGCCCGGCTACTTAGCGTCATGAAGGCCCGGGAGATACCGCCTCACGGGCAACCCCCACCCGACACCAACCGCGACGGGCCGCTACTGGTCTTGAAAGGCTGGGTTGAGGCGGGTTCGCCTGGCCAGCGTTGCCGCAGTCCCCGGCCCCTTTCCCCGCCCACCGGCATGTAGACGTTTCGTCCTACCGCGACCCGGCAAACCTCACTGTCGACATCAAGGACAGTGAATGGGCGGTGGGAGCGATGAAGGACACGGCGAACCCGCAGGAAAAGAGCGAGTCCCGTCGCTCCTACCGGAAAGTCTGGTGGATGCGCTTCTGCCTGCCTCTGATGGCGCTGGTCGCGTGGTGGTACTTCGCAGGTACCGCGGAACCGGCGTACCACCTCACGAAAGAGGGCGTTGTGGTCTCCGGTGAGGTCACCAGGACCGAAACGTTCACCCGCACGGACTACATGATCGTCAGGTTCACCACGTCCGAGGGCCGGCAGGTCGAGACGTCGGTGGCGCCGAAGAACTGCGGTCTCAAACAGCCCGGCGACACGATCAAGGTCCGGTACCTGCCCTCCGATCCTCACACGACTCAGGACGCCTGCGACTCGGCGCATCACTACATGTCAGTGGGAGCGTTGCTGGCGGCGCTCGGGCTCACCGCGATCAGCGTGCAGGCCTGGCGATTGTGGTGGCGCTACCGCAAGGTCGGCCAGTATGGCCACGCCGCTGGTGCCACCCCCGGATCAGCCAGCATGGTCCGACGACTGTCAAACGGACCTAATGCATAGATCAACCCGAAGACATCAGGGAAGGCCAACAAGCACGGTTGTCAATACTGCAACGCCCGTTCGTAGGCCGATCGCCGCATCGACCTCAAGGCCGGAACTCCGAGCTGGAGTGGTCGGATCGACGGCGTTGCCACAACCGAGCGTCTATCGTGACGGCATGGATGGCGGTGCCCCACTTCCGACGCCGGGTGACGTTGCCCGGCGACTCCAGCGGACGTCCAGCAAAGCGCCGCGAAACGTAGCCGCCGCTCCCTCGCCGCCGCCGCGTATCGTCATCAACCCGCAGGAGACAGCCGCCGAGTTGGCCGACGATGCGAAAGACCTGGAGTGGATCGTCGATCAACTGGGGATGACCTCGCTCGCCAACGCGCTGCAGGCTCATTTCACGGAGGGCAAGCCCAGTCCGCTCGCGACCCTGCTGGGGGCCGGAACGAGCGCGGCTGAAGTGATCGCGCTGTGGCGGCAACATCTGCAGGACCGTGAGCACCGTGGCCTTACGGTCCTGGAGATGCTCGCTTTCGAGCGTTGGTTCTCAGCGCACCCTGCCGCTGTCGCCGCTGGGCTACCTGGGGGCATGCAATTCGACAAGTCGCTGCACGTCTGCCGTCAGCACGTTGGCATCGCGCTCTACGAGCACGCTCGGGAACTGAATTGGCGGCGGCCGTTCGTTTTCACCCGGACACTGTCGCTCGCTCGGGAGTATCTGCAGCGGGTGGTCGCGGAGGATCATCTGGCAAACGAGCACACCCGCAGCCAGTTCCTCGGCAAAGCCGCCGTGGCGACTGTGTTGATCTCCCGGTTCGAAAACTGCGAGGAACAGCGGCTGCGGGACGCCATCGGCCTGCTGGACGAGTCGATGAGCCTCGGCAATCCCGCACTGGACGCCATGCCTTACTACCTGGAGGCGGCGACCCGTCTTTACGACCTCGTCGGCGATGTCACCATCTTGCTTGACGCCCGCCGCAAGTACGAACAGACCGACGCCGATCCGCCGCGTCCTGCGCTGTGCCTCAATCTAGCCGAATTGTGGCTCCGGCTCGCCGAGGCAGCGGTCTCGGACGCAGCTCGGGCGCTCTGCCTGCAACGCGTTCGCAGCAGCATCGAGCAGGCGCTCGATGCGAATTGGCTGGAGCCGGCGGACCGCGTGCGTTGCACGATCCTCAGTGCGTTCACCGACCTGTTGGAGAAAGCCCTGCCGAAGTGGCATCCGAAGGTCGTCATCCGCTCCATGCGGACCCCGTTCGGGCTCGCCGAACACGCCCTCGATACCCTGCTCACCGATATCGACGACACTCGGGGCGGGCTCGATGTGGTCGACCACCTGATCGCGGCGCTCACCAAGCTGATGATCAGTTCGCGGGGCGAGCCGCTATCGCGGCGTGTCCTCGCGGACCTGCAGAGCGCGGTCTCGGTTTCACCCATCGTCCACACCGACCGCAGGATCTCGGCGCTGCGCGAGGCGACCCGGATCAGGCAGGGAAACGCCTCGCCGCTCACCGACGAGGGCAGCCGGATTCGCCAGGGGGACGACTTCATCCACCTCGCGGCGTTGACGAACAACCCGCGGATCCGCAAGGACGGGATCGCCCGGCTGCTGAACGAGGCGGTGTCCGACCCGAACTCGTGCAACCCCCTGGTCATCCTCGGCCGCGACATCGAGGAAAACGGCGCGATCGCCGAGTCGGAGATGGTCGACATCGAACGCAGGCTGGAGCACGAGTCCGGCTATCGGCTGTGGCTACGGGCGATCGTCCGCGGCGACGAGACCGAGCTGTACCGGTCGGCGGCCGCGCGCGCGATCCGCAGCCCCGACGTTCGGCATCGGCATCTCGGCGGTCGCAGTAACGCCCTGACCGTCGAGGACCACCTCGGCATTTCCACCGACACATTCGTCTTCAAGCGCACCTCGTTCCGCAGCAGCCAACTCGAGCTACGCCGAGCCGAGGTGATCGAGCAGGCCCTCGCCAGGGCCGGCCTGGCCGACCGATACGGTTTGGTCGACCACATCACCGCCATCGAGGAGCGCTTGCCCGACGGCGCCGGGGAGCTGCGGCCGGTGATGACCGTCCGCCGTTTCGCCCGCGGCTCCTCGCTCGCCGATATCGGCTCCGAGACTCCGGCGGTCGCGCTGGCCCGGCTCACCTCTACGGCCCGGTACCTCGCCTACATCCATTCGATCGAACGGCAGACCGCCGGTCCGCCGCACGGCATGCGCAAGGAGCTGAAGACCAAGGAGATCGGGCGCTGGCTCAAGGTTGTCGTCGACCAGGCCGGCGACCGGTCCTACTTCCAGCGCTGGTGGGAGCTGGCAGGGGCGGTGCCTTCCTTTCCGCGTCGCGACGCCCACGCGTTCAACTGGATCGTCACCGACGAAGAACGAATCCTCGCCGTGGACCTCGAGGCCGTGGGGTGGCGGCCGGTCGGGTACGAGTTGGCTCAGCTGACTGATGACGTCCCGATCCTGCCCTGCACCGAGGACGGCTGGTCCCAGCGTCTCGGCATCCTGAACGCGTATGGCCGAGTGCTCGCCCTGGGCGGTGGCGAGGTCGGCGACGACGACCTACTCAAGGGGTACATCGCTGGGCTGATGGCGCGCGCCGTGCGGGCGCTCACCGAACCCGGCGGCAGCCGTGTCCGGCGTTTGCATGGGCAGCGGTTGCTGCGGCTCATTGAGAATGAGGCCTCGAAAGCCCACGGAGCCGATCTGGCCAGCGACTTCCTCGTCCTTTGGGCCCATCGGACCGGTGCGCCGGCCGGCCTGGCCATACCCGACCTTGCGGACTCCCGGCGCCGGCACATCAGCAAGGCACTGGCCTTTCACCTCCGGCACAACCCGGCGATTCCCCGGGACTCAGCCGGTTGGGCCCCCGTCGACGTGCTCACCGGGCAACTGAGGGCGGACGGGCTCCGAGTTTCCAGCATCGACGTGCTGGCGGTTGCCACAGCCATCGACGAGACCCGGTTCGAAAGCTCGAACACTCACATCCGGGCCATGTACGGTCACTCGGTGCATGTCGACATCGACTACAAGGAACCGACCGAGCAGCCACGGCTGTTTCATGCGACGCCGATCAACGCGATCAATGCGATCTTCAAAAACCAGGACGGCGGCCTCCGGCCCATGACCCGGCAATGGGTGCATCTATCGACCGACTGGAAAAAAGCACTCGAAACGGGCAGCCGCAAAGGTAGCTCGGTGCTCATGAGTGTGACTCCGGCGCCAGATTTTGAAACCACTTTCCACCACGCCGGCGGGGCCACGTGGCTGGCCGGACCCGTTTCCGCCGAAAGACTAAAGATCATTCCCCTCTACGAAATGTTCGAGTGGACGCTGACGAATCAGTGACGTTTCGCTGCTCTCGTGTTGTGAAAAGTTAAAGTCTCTGCGCAGCAGGGCGGTGATCTTCGCGCCTAGCTCCGGCGTCAGCGTTCCCGACGTGCTCAGGCCCAGCGTCTCGGCCAGCTGGCGGCCGTGCACGTCGACAACGGACTCGACCAGGTCGGCGAGGACGGCGGCGGCGGTGCGGGATTGACGCCAGGAGACCACTGCGGTGATCAGGCCAGCCACAGCGGCCGGCCACCACAGCAGGCCCACAGCGAGGTAGCCGGCCGCCCAGGCCGCCAGTCGGGCAGCGGTGGCGAGACGGGTGCGGGCGGTTTCCAGCTCGGTGCGCGCCTCGGGCGGCAGAAGCATCCACAGGCGCGGCCATGCGGCGCCCAGATCGAGGGCGTACGCGGTGGCCGCGCGCTCGGCGGGCACGGCGAGGCGGTCACCGACCCAGAAAGCGTGGGCCGGAGCGGTCACACCCAGTCTTTCGCGTACGAGGTGCAGGTGGCGAGCCTCGGCGGCCAGCGTGGACACCGCCGGGTCGTCGCTCTGCTGGGCGCGGGCGGCTTCGAGCAGGGCCGCCGACGCCGCCGACCGCGCGGTCGCCCAGCGGCGGGCACGCCAGGTCACGAGCCGCTGGGGGCGCGCGGCGAGCCACAGCCGTTCCACTCCGGCGCCCGCGCCCTGCACCGCGAAGCCGATCCCCAGCGCGGCGAGGAGCAACCCGGCCAGCACCAGCACCAGCGTGCCGGTGCCGCGCAGCGCGGGCTCGGCGGCGAGACGGTTCAGTTCGGCGGCGAGACGGCCGATGTCGTTCCAGTGAGCCTGCCCCAGGGTGTGCCCCACCCCGATGGTGGCCAGCAAGAGCAGGCCAGGCAGCACAAGCAGCGCGACCCAGCGCTCCGCCAGCTTCCCGCCGAGCGCCTCCAGGAAGACGGTCACGAGGCGAGCCGGGTCCGGGTCATCGGCGCGGCGAAGACAGCGCACTCGGCCGGGGCGTCGGGCAGCTCCACCCGCGAGCACCGGCCACCCGGGCAGGCCAGGAACTCCAGCACCGGCCGGCCGTCGCCGAGCAGCGGCCGGTAGATGCGGGTCGAGCTCAGTCCCGCGGCGTACCCGGCTCGCATCAGCTCGTCCTCGATCTCGTCGAAATCGTCCTCGAGGACCGGATCGCCAGAGCGCAGCCGCGCCACGACACGGTCCGCCATGGACCGGACGGCGGGCACGGCCCGGACCGGGTCCGTGTCGGCACCCAGCCGGGCGCACAGGATCGCGAGCCGAGGTTCGTCAGTCATCGATCACCTTCCGTGTCGGCCACTCAGGATAGCCTCGGTGCGTGACCGCACGGACACCGTACGACGGTGAGATCGGGGCGTTGCGCCGCATGGCCGCTCACGGCGACCTGGAAGCGATCACCAGCCTGGCCGCCACGCTGCGCGAGCGTTTTCTCTACGTCGGGGATGCCGCCGATCTCGTCGAAGCACACCGCCTGCTGGCCGACACGGCCGACCGGATACCCCGTACGCACCCGGCGCGGGCCGTGGTGCTCAACAACCTGGCGCCGGTCCTCCGCGACCGCTTCCAGCTGACCGGCGACCGCGGCTTCCTGCGGGGCGCCCTGTCCTGCACTCCCCCGCCGCGCCCCACGGACCCGCCGCAGATCGCGATGAACCGATCGGAGACGCTGCGGCTGATGGCCGAACGCGACCGTGATCTCGGGCCGCTGACCGAGGCCGAGGCGCTGCAGCGAGCCGCCTTGGCACGGCTCGCGGACGGCGATCCACTGGCCGCCGACGTCCGGGAGAGTCTGGGCGAACTGCTGCGGCTGCGCTACCACCTCACGCGCGAGCTCGGCGTGTTGCGCGACGGCGCCCATCTGCTGCGACGCTGTGTCCGGGACACCCCAGCGCTCCATCCCCGGCACGCCGACCGGCTCGCCTCGCTAGGCAACAACCTCCAGCTGACCGCGCTGCACACTGGCGACGAACAGATCCGTGAGACGGCCATCCGGCACCTGCGCCGGGCGCTGGAACTCACCCCGGCGGGCACGCCCGGCCGGCCGTACCGGTTGACCGATCTCGCCACGGCGCTCAGCGATCGCGGCCGGCACACCGACGACCAGGGCGCGCTGCGCGAGGGCGCCGGACTGCTGCGCGAGGCGCTGGAGGCCACGCCGCCGGAGCACGGCTCGTGGGGCAACCGGGTGCAGAGCTTCATGGCCGCCACGCTGAGCCTGGTCGAGCGCACCGGCGAGACAGCCCTGCTGGACGAGGCGATCGCGGCCGGCGAACGGGCCCGGTCGCACGGCGGCTGGGAGATCACCGTGGACCTGCTGCTGGCCGGCCTGCGGCGGCGGCGGTTCGCGCTCACCGGGCGGACAGCCGACCTCAGCGAGGCGCTGGCAGCCCTGGACGAGACCGCCGAGCGGGTGCCCTACGGCGACGCCGACCACGTCGCCCTGCTCGGCAACCAGGGTCAACTCCGGCTCGCCCGCTACGAGGCCGGTGGCGACCCGGATGACCTGCGCCGCGCCGTCGCCTCGCTCGGCGCCGCGGTGCGGGCGAGCTCGCCGGACGAGCCGCTGCGCGCCGAGTGCCTGCTGGCGTACGCCGACGTGCTCACACTCCGGTACGCCGCGTCGCGAGACCCGGCCGTGCTGCGTGCTGCCGGAGCCGCCTACCAGGACGCCGCGTCCACGGCAGGGCTGCGCCCGATGGCCCGCGCGCTCGCCGCCCGCTCGTGGGGACGTGCCGAAGCGGACGCCGGTCGATGGGCGCATGCACATGACGGGCACGCTCTGGCCGTACGCCTGTTGCCGTTGGCGGTGTCGCGCCGGTTGGGCCGCAGTGACCTCGAGTACGGCCTGGGCCGGCTGGACGGTCTGGCGGCGGACGCCACAGCGTGCGCGCTGCACGCCGGCCACCCCGAGACGGCACTGCAGTTGCTGGAGTCGGCACGCGGTGTGCTGCTGAGCCAGGCCACGCAGGGCCGCGACGACGTGGCCCTGCTCGCCGAACAGCACCCGGAACTGGCCGCCGACATCGCCGTGTTGCTCGACCGGCTCCGCCCCGGCGGGCCGCTCACCGGGTCCGCTGCCGACGAGCGCCACGAACTGGACCTGCGGTTACGTGCGCGGCTGGCTCAAGCCCGGGCGCTGCCCGGGTTCGCGAATCTGCTGGGCGCACCGGAGCCGGCCGAGCTCTATGGCTGCGCGGCGGACGGGCCGGTGGTGCTGATCAACGCCAGCGTCTATCGCAGCGACGCGCTGATAGTCCGGTCGTCCGGCGTCGAGGTGGTGCCGCTGCCTGGTCTGACGCCGCAGGCCGCCGAGGAGCGTTCCGCGGAGCTGGCCGCCGCGGTGGAGCAGGCGGGCGAGCCGGGTCCGGGTGAACGCGCCGCTCAGCGGACGGTGAGCGAGATCCTGCGCTGGCTGGCGCACACGATCGTCGACCCCGTGCTCGCCCGGCTGGCCGGGGACGGGCCGCAGCCGCGCGTGTGGTGGTCACCGGTCGGGCCGCTTGCGCTGCTGCCGGTGCACGCTGCGGCGGGTGTGCGGGTGATCTCGTCCTATACGCCGACGCTGCGGGCCCTGCGCCGGGCCCGCGCCCAGACGCCGGCGCCGGGGCCGACGCTGGTGGTCGCGATGGCCCAGACCCCGGGCGCGCCGCCGCTGCCCCAGGCCGGGCGTGAGGCGAAGGCGGTGGCCGAGCTGACCGCGGCCACCGTGCTCAGCGGGCCCGAGGCGACCGCCGCCGCTGTCCGCGAGGCGCTGGCGGACCATCCGGGCGTGCACTTCGCCTGCCACGCCGTGGCGGATCCCGCGGATCCTTCGGCGAGCCGCCTGTTGCTGCACGATCATCAGGTGCGGGCTTTGACCGTACGGAATATTGCTGATCTTGATTTGAGCGGTGCCCGCCTCGCGGTGCTCTCCGCGTGCGAGACGTCGCGCACCACCGCGCGCCTGCCGGACGAGGCGTTGCACCTCACGTCGGCGTTCCAGCTGGCCGGCTATCCGGAGGTGGTGGGTGCGCTGTGGCCGGTCAACGACCGGATCGCCCGGGCCGTCGCGGTGGACCTGCACGAAGGCCTGTGCGCGGGATCGGGGGCGGCCGCTGGGCTGCACGCCGCGGTCGAGCGTTGCCGAGACGCCTATCCCGGCACGCCGACGTTGTGGGCCGGGTATGTGCACAGTGGACGGTAGCTGCCTCCCGATCTTGGCGTCGGTCTGGAATGGTCGAACCCTGGAGGTACGCGATGAAATGGTTCCGCCGTAAGCCGAAGGTCGAGCCCACCACCGAGCAGGTCGAGACCGTCACCACGCCGTTCGGGGAGTTCGGCGAGATCTCGGTGACCGTGGATCGCAGCGGCGAAGTCCCGCAGGCCACCGTCACCATTCCGCCGAAGCTCGCGGTCGGCGCACTGCTCGACTCGTCGATCAGGGAGCGGGGCCAGGAACACCCGGAGACCTTGGAGCTCGCCCACCGGTACGCGTTGATCCTCGCCGACGAGCCGGCCGACCGGAAGCAGGCCATCGAGCTGCTGGAGTGGCTCTCCGACGTCCGGCTGGGCGACCCGGCGAAACGGCTGCCCGTGCTCAACGACCTGAGCCGGGTGCTCCAGGACGCCGGACACCTGTCCGACGCCGAGGAGACCTACCGGCAAGCGCTGTCGGGATGGGAACGCCTGCGCGGCCAGAACGACGAGAACACCCTGAGCGCCGCGAACAACCTGGCGATCGTGCTGGTGCACCTGGACCGGCACGACGAGGCCGAGGGGCTGCTGCGGGACACCGTCGCGCGCCGGACCCGTACCCTTGGTGCCACCCACGTGGACACCGTCACCAGCCGCAACGCCCTGGCGGGCACGCTGCGCGGCACCCCGGGCCGGCTCGCCGAGGCGGAGCGGATGTACCGGGCGATCCTGGCCGACCTGGCCCGGAACGGCGACCCGGGCGACCAGGCGCACATCAGCCGCCACAACCTGGCGGCTGTGTTGTTCCACCTCAACAAGCTGGGGCCGGCCGAGGAGATGTTCCGCCAGGTGCTGGCCGAACGCAGCAGGGTTCTCGGCGATCAGCACCCGGATGTCTTGACCACGCGCAACAGTCTGGCGGCGGTGCTCAGCGCGCGGGGGAAGGCCGGTCAGGCGGAGCGGGAGACCGCCGCGGTGCTCGAGGCGCGGCGGCGGGTGCTGGGGCGGCGCCATCCGGAGACACTGGACAGTCAGGTGAATCTGGCGGCGATCCGGGCCAACCAGGGGCGGGTCGCTGAGGCCCTGCCGTTGCTGGAGGACGCGATCGAAGGGCTGCGAGCGGCTTACGGAGCGGGGCATCCCATGGTTCAGGAGTTGCAGCAGGTGCGGGCGCAACTGCGGGCGGGCTGAGCCGGACAACCACCCGAGCGCGCCCGCGACGGGACCGGCGCGCGTGAATCAACGCGGTAGGCTCGGCTCTTCGGATGAGGGGGCCGGGCGTTGTGGGGTGACCAGCGGGTGCGGCGGGGCTGCCGTTTCGCCGCGCTGCCCCTGGTGCTGGTTCTCAGCATCGCCTGGGCAGCTCTGGTCGGCCTGGGCCGCGGTGAGTCCGTGGCGATGGGCGAGGTGCCTCGCCTGGCGATCGCCGCCGTGGTGCCGCACTCGGTCACCCCGGTGGTGCCGGAAGCCCGGCTGACCGGCAAGCCGTCGCCGGGGCCGCTGTTGCTGGTCGTGGCCGCGCTCGTGGCGCTGCTGCTCGGCACTCAGCCGCGTGGCCGGTGGTCGGCTGCCGTAAGGACGGCCCCGGCCAAGACGCCGTCGATGCTCCTGCACGCGGTACGAGGACGGGCGCCACCACGCCGATCGGCGTAACAGCGTCCTTTCCTTCCACCCGCGGTGGAGCCTGACGGCGGCCACGCGGGTCTTCCTGCGTTGAGGAGCATCCGAAATGTCACGCGCCACTGCCGTGCGCGCGGTTCTTGCCCTGGTCGTTCTGGCGGTATCGGGATGGCTGCTCGCCACCCGGCCGCCTCGGCTCGGGCTGGACCTGCGCGGCGGAACCCAGATAGTTCTCGAAACCCGTGACGGTGAGTTCGCCAAGGCCGACGCCGTCACCACCGACGAGGCGCTCGAGGTGCTGCGCCGCCGCGTCGACGAGCTCGGTGTGGCCGAGCCGACCCTGGCTCGCTCCGGCGAGCGGCGCATCATCGTCGAACTGCCGGGGGTGACCGAACCCGCCGAGGCGGTACGGGTCATCGGCCGTACCGCTCAACTGACCTTCCGGCCGGTCCTCGGTGTCGCACCTGAGCAGCCGGCGCCGTCGGCGGGGCCGTCAGCCCCGGCACAGGCCACGCCCGAAGAGATCGTGCTGCCGTCGGAGGACGGGCAACCGCTGCGGTTGGGCCCGGCCGTGCTCTCCGGGCAACAGGTCGACGGTGCCGCGGCGTCGCTCGGTCAGTTCGGCGGCTGGCAGGTCGACCTCGACTTCCGCGGCACCGGCGGTGAGGCCTGGCGGAAGCTGACCGGCACGGCCGCCTGCGCCCCGGCCGGTGACCCGGCCAGGCGGGTGGCCATCGTGCTGGACCGAGAGGTGATCTCCTCACCCCAGGTCAACGCGGATGTCGTCTGCGAAGCCGGCATCAGCGGCGGCCGGACGCAGATCACCGGATCATTCACCGAGGCGGAGGCGAAGGACCTGGCGTTGCTCGTCCGTGCCGGTGGGCTGCCGGTTCCGGTCGAGGTCATCGAGCAGCGTACGGTCGGTCCGAGCCTCGGCAAGGCCGCTATCGACGCGTCAGCGACGGCCGCCGTCCTCGGGATGATCGCCACGATCCTGTTCATCATCGCCGTGTACCGGATCGTCGGTGGTGTCGCGGCCATCGCACTGATCTTCTACGGCCTCATCTCGTACGCGTCGCTGCTGGCCATCGGCGCCACCCTGACTCTGCCGGGGCTGGCCGGCTTCGTCCTGGCGATCGGCATGGCACTCGACGCCAACGTGCTGATCTTCGAACGTGCCCGGGAGGAGTACGCCGGCGGTGGAACGCGGCGCAGCTTGCGTACCGCGCTCCGGTCGGGTTTTGCCAACGCCTGGTCGGCGATCGCGGATTCCAACGTCACGACTCTGCTCGCGGCCGGGTTGTTGTTCTTCTTCGCCTCCGGTCCGGTGCGCGGTTTCGGCGTCACCCTGTCCATCGGTGTGGTGACGTCGATGTTCACCGCCCTGGTGCTGACCCGGGTGCTGGCGTCTCCGCTGGTGAACGCCCGCTGGCTGGCACGTCGGCCGCAGTGGAGCGGGCTGGGCGGAATCGGCTGGGTACGGCAGAAGCTGGAGGCTCGCGACCCGGACGTCATGGGACGCCGGCGGCTGTGGCTGGGCCTCTCCGTCGCTGCCGTGGTGCTGGCGCTGGCGGGTGTGGGGGCGCGCGGGCTGAACTTCGGGGTGGAGTTCACCGGAGGTCGGCTGGTCGAGTACGCCGCCTCGGCGCCGGTGCCCGTCGACGAGGCCCGGGCCGCGGTCCAGTCAGCAGGGCTCGACCGCGCGGTCGTCAACGCATCCGGTGACGGCAACATCAGCGTCCGTGCCGGAGACTTCGACGACGCCACCGAGGCCGGTGTCCGTTCCGCGCTGGCGGGGGCGAGCGGCGGAGATGTCCAGCGGCTACGCGACGAGAAGATCGGCCCGACGCTCGGCTCCGAACTGCGCCGCAACGCCGTCATCGCCCTGGCCGTGGCGTTGATCGCCCAGCTGGCCTACCTCGCGGTGCGGTTCCGCTGGCAGTGGGGCGCCGCCACGGTGCTGGCCATGCTCCACGACGTGCTGCTGCTGATCGGGGTGTTCGCCTGGCTGGGCCGGCCCATCGACGGCGTCTTCCTCGCCGCCCTGCTCACCGTGATCGGCTACTCGGTCAACGACTCGGTCGTGACCTTCGACCGCATCCGGGAGATGGCCCGGGCGACGAACAACCGGCGGATCCCGTTCGCACGGCTGGCGAACACGGGCTGTCTGCAGACCGTGCCGCGCACCGTCAACACCGGTCTGGGCGCGGTCTTCATCCTCGCCGCGCTCGCCGTACTGGGTGGAGATTCCCTGGTGGACTTCGCTCTGGCGTTGCTCATCGGCATCGCCGTCGGCACGTACTCCTCGGTGTTCGTCGCGGCGCCCTTGGCGGTCGTGTTCGAATCCCGGCCCGGCGGTCTCGTCGCCCAGCACGGGCGGCTCGAACCACATACGGCCGCCGCCGAGGCGCCGTAGGCATCGACCGGTCCCCCGGCCCGGGACACCGTCATGGTGGTGACGGTGTCCCGGACCGCCCGCCGGGTGTGTGGGTAGGTGGCCTTATGGTGTCGGGCCGGCGGGGGTGGGTGGGCAGTTCTGATCCCGGGGCAGGGTTCTCGCATCGGTGGTGAGGTAACGCAGGGCGAGGTTGGTGGCGCATTGGTTGGTTCCGATGACGAGGTGTCCGCCGCTGTCCGCGCTGATCATGGTGGAGCGGTGGCCGAGGGCGCGGCGCAGGCCGTACCCCGAGGTCCACGGGGTGGCGGGGTCGCGCAGGTTCTGCAGGATGAGGATGTTGCGGGGGCCGCGATCGGCGACCCGGACCGGTGCTTCGACGGGGGCCGGCCAGAAGGCGCACGGGGTGATGTTGGCGGAGCGTCCGGCGTCGTCGGGGAAGCGGTGGCGGTCGGCTCGGACGGCTCGGATGTAGTGGTTGATGTCGCGGGGCCAGGCTACGTCGCCGCAGCCGACGGCGAGTTCGACGGCCTTCCGGTTGTCTGTCGGCGTGAGTGCGATGGGCTGGTCGGCCCTGGTGGTGACCGGGGCGGTCGCGGTGGACCGCTCGGCAAGGTACTGCCAGATCTCGGCGAGGTCCGCGAAGCCCGCTGTTTCGCGCAGGCGCAGCATGCTGAGGGTGTAGTGGCGTAACCAGTTGCCGGTGAGAGGCCCCTGGGGGTGTGCGACGGGTGCGCTGTCGAGGGCAGCGGTCAGCGCCCGGTAGCGGCGGTGGACCTGCTCGGGGGTGCGCCCGAGGCGGTAGGTCTGGTGGCGATCGGCGATCCAGCGGGTGGCGTCGGGTAGTCGTTGCGCCAGGCCGAGCGCACCGAGGCGGACGAAGTCGTAACCGACGCGGTCGGGGTCGATGGCACTGTCCAGGACGACCCGGTCCGTGCGGTGCGGGAACAGGGTGGCGTACACCGCTCCGAGGTAGGTGCCGTAGGACAGCCCCAGGTAGGAGATCCGCTGTTCGCCGAGGGCGGCGCGGATGCGGTCGAGGTCACGGGCGGTGTTGGCGGTGGTGATGTGCGGCAGGACATCCGCGGAGTGGCGCCGGCAGGCGTCGGCGGTCTGCTTGGCGTAGGAGATGGTGTGCTCGATGGAGCCGTCGGGTGCGGGGTAGCGCACCAGCGGGTTCGGCGCGGGTAGACCGCACGTGACGGGAGTGCTGTGCCGGATGCCGCGGGCGTCGAAGCCGACCAGGTCGTAGCGGTCGCGGAGTTCCGGTGGTTCGGAGGGGCCATACCGGTCCGAGGGCTCACTGAGCCCGCCGACGCCGGGGCCGCCGGGGTTGAGCACGAGGGTGCCGAGGCGTCGTGCGGGGTCCGCGGCGCGGATCCGGGACAGCGTGATGGTGATCTGCCGGCCGTGGGGCCGGCGGTAGTCCAGTGGCACCAGCAGGGCGGCGCATTGCTGTCGGGGATGTGCTGTGACGTCGGTGGGGCAGTCGCCCCAGCGCAGCGTGGAGCCGTCGGGGTGCACGGTGGCCGCGGCGGCGGGCGCGCCGGTGCTCAGAGTGATCAGGGCGATAGTGGCGCAGAGAGTCAGGCGCAGGAGTCGGATGGTCACCGGGATGCTCCCTCGTGCGGACGGGGCCGGGGTGGTGCTCACTGCTCGTCGGCGAGATAGAACAGTTCCTCGACCGTGATGTGCAGGGCTTTGGCGAGTCTGAGCGCGAGAATCGTGGAGGGGACGAAGCGTCCGGTCTCAACGGTGTTGATGGTCTTGCGGGTGACGCCGACCAGGTCGGCGAGTTGTTCCTGGGTGAGGTTGTGGCGGGCGCGTTCCACCTTGATTCGATTGCGGAGCGGGTGGGCGGCGGCGGTCGGGCTCATCAGGCGTCCCGGTTGAGCCACAGCCGCGCCGCGCCGTAGGTCACCAGCGCCGCCGCGACAGTGAACTTGGCCTGCGCCACCGAAGCGATCTCGACGTGGAAGAAGAACGGCAACTGGACGCAGAGGACACCGACCAGGGCGGCGGCCATCGAGCGGGTGTGGGTCGCTGCGGTCTGCTCGTCGTCGAGGACGGCGCCGAGCTGCTTGAGCCGGGACTTGGCCCAGTAGGCAACGAGGAGGGCCGGCACTGCCAGCAGGACACCGACGAGGTAGGTCAGCTCTAGCCAGCGCGGCCAACCGGGTGCCTGCCGGACGTCGTTGATTCCGTTGGCGAGCAACGCGACGGCCGACGACGCACCCCAGGCGAGCAACGCGACGTCGAGCAGCCGGCCGAGGCGCTGCCGGGAGTTGGGGGTGGTCATGATTCTTCTCCTCCCGGTTGCGTGCCCGCGTGGCCCCTGGAAGTAACTTACACAACTCTTAAAGGAACCTTGGCTACTCTCGAAGTAACTTCAGGGTTACACAGGGAGGCTGGTCGCGCAAGTGGAGAACTGCCCCAGACACTCGCCGAGGGACCGGCGGGCACCCGTCGGACGTGCGACGTCCTGGATGCCCGCCACGAAACCAGTCGGTAGTAGCGGGCGATGGCACCGAAGACCTCGCCGCGATCGGCGGCGCGGAGCAGCGGCCCGTGGCCAGGAACGATGGTTGTTGCCGGGAATGTGGCCAGCCAGGCCAGGGATCGCAGCGCCCCGCGCAGGGAGCCGCTGAGAACGAGCGGAGTGACCTGGTGAACCACAGCTGACACCGAATGGCGCGACAGCTTGCCTGATATCGGATGACCTTGGAGAAGTTACACCGGCGGGGCATCCCCATGTTGTCCATCTTGAAGCATGGGCAGCAACTGCCGATGCCGTCAGGAACATTCAGACCGGTGGAAGTTAGCACGATCACAGAAATCCACTAGAATCGGAACCTCGACAATTATTTCATTTTTATGACGTACGGAAACTTCTGCCATACGGGCCGGAGGGATCATCACGGCGCGGCCACAAACTCGGCATCGGCGAGTGCGGCGTGAATACCGGTGTGCCCGCAGATTTCATCGGCCACACCAGTGGTTGATCTCCTCATCTGGGCGCAGACATTGTAATGGAGGTCGGCGCATTCATACCCCGATGTTGCAGTCGCATTTTCTTTTGCAACGGCTCCGGAGTGGCGACGCCATCCTGGCTACCGTCGAGGGACATCGCGCATATCAGATGTGGAGGCAACAATGTCGAAAGATTTGACACGGCGGCGCTTCGTTTCGGCGATCGTGATGACGGCGAGCGTCTTGGCCGGAACCCTGGCGGGCACGACGCCAGTTTCAGCGCAAACAGCGTCGGGCTCCTCGGTAGCGGCAGAAGCGTCCAGCGTCTCGCGAGCCCCCTGGATCTACATCTGGTCATACCGATCGATTGAGGACTGCCAGCGTGCGGCGTGGTCATGGTACCCGCGAGTAGAAAGCGCCAAATGTGTGCCGAACAGCCGCTGGCCCGGGTGGTACGACCTTTTGGTCCAGTACTGAGAGGCTGGCTCGGGGCCTGTTCAGAGATCGTCCCGTGAAGTCACGGTAGGTCGGCGCGCGTCACGGGGGCGGGCCGCCACGGCGAGCCTGATCCACGCAAAAGACCATCACGCGACCCTTCGACCGATCCAGGCCGACTGTCGCTGGCCATGGGTCAGTCGCCGGCGGCCCGTCCACGACAGGAGGCTGACTTCTAGGATGGACGGATGCGACCCACCGTCTCGGTGCGCGCCGAAGCGGCACATTCCGCCGCTCCGTGGTCGATGGATCCCTGCTCGGAGTCGGATCAGGCCTCGGCACTGGCCGTACGCAACGCCGGTATCGCCACGGCGCGGCACCGCCTCGCCTGGCTGCTGCGGGTCAATCGCATCTTGGGCCCGGACCGAACCATGCGCACAGGGACCCGTTTCGCCGCCGCGCTGCGGAGCCAAGCCACCCATCACCCCGCCAGCGCCGCTCAGGTCTCCCGGTGGGAGACCGCCACAGCAACAGTGGACTACTCGACGCTGCACAACTACGAGAAGCTGCTAGGTCTGCCGACGCATCGCCTTGTCGCGATCGCCTACCTGCTCGGGCGCGGTCCGGCTGGCAGCCCGCCCCGGCTCTCCGCCGAGCCCGGTCGCGGACTCGAGCCGGACGGTGGCGTCGCGCGTTTGCACGCGCTGCTCGAACAGGCCCTCTCCGCCATGCCCGTGAGCGGTGTGGCCTGGGACGAGCTGACTGCGCGCCTGTCGGCGTATCCCCAGGCATTGCTGCACCCGCGAACGGCGTGGGAAGAGCTGTCCGCCCGGCTGCTTGCCGAGCTGACCACCACAACCGGCGCCGAGTGGGCCCTACGGAACCAGGCTTGCTTCCGATTACTGCGGCATCCGCGCGGCCGAGCCGATGCGGTGGCGGCATGCGACGCCGCGAGCTCGGTGCACCAGATTCGCCTGGAGCCGCTGTCACTTCTCGAGCATGCGGAGCATCCTGAGGCTGTTCGGGTCCTGCTCCGTCAATTGTCGGCCCCCACAGGGGAACGTGCTCTCTGTGGCGCTGTCACCGCCGCCGTCGGCAAGATGGCTCGCCACACCGTTCCGCGCGCGGTCCTGCCGCTCCTGGTCGACCGGCTCAACGCCATCGTCACGCCCACGGCCTGCTCCGTCGCCGTCGGCGGGTACGTCGCCAATGTGCTGCGCCAGGCGACCACCTCGTCGGCCAGCCCCGCGTTGCATCGGCTCCGGGCCCGGGCGGAGACAGCGAGTCCGGGCACGGCATACGCGCCCGCCGGGGCCGATGCGCTGGCCAACCAGTTGGCGCTGGCCGCGATGAGCCGCCTCGACGAGGCGCCCACGGATGCCGACGAAACGCTGATCGCAGTGCTCGCCGACCTGCTGTTCAGTCCTGACCTGACCGTGCGCCTGCATGCCGGCATGATGATCGGGGCATCGCCTTACGCACGTCCGGTGGCCGACGTCCTCGCCGGCGAACTGGCCGGTGGACGCACCCGAGCCGATTCGGCGCACGTGGCGGCCATGGTGAACGGCTTGGCAGCGATGGCGGTGCCGGTGGATCACACCCCGTTCCAGCGTCTCCTGCTCGCCCGCGAGCACCCGACCCCGGTGCACGAGGCGGCGGCCCGAGCGCTCGGCCAGATCCCCGGAAACAGCCCCGAGAGTTACTGGCGGGCGGCCGTCGAGCGACACCTACGGCCTCCGAGCGACCGGCCGTACGCACCGACCGACGCCGTCGCGCACAGACTCATCCAGGCCATGGCAACTAAGGGCGGCCATGGCCTGCTCCCTTTGATCGCCGCAGATACCCGGACACCTGCACACCTGCGAGCGGTCGCCTCATGGTGGAACACCGCGGGAGTCCACCGGTTGCCCGGGTGAATGCGGTGGTCGGCGCGCCGGGGCTTGACCTTGCCCCAGGGGCAGGGTTCCAGGATCGGTGGCATGAACATCGACGAGCGCGCCGCCGGCTTCTGCCGCGACAACGAGATCCCTGGATACCTCGCCGGCATCGACCGTGCCGGACAGCGGAGTGTCGTCGTGCACGGGATCGCCAACACGGCGACGGGTGCCCCGATGCGCGACGACACCGGATTCCTCTTCGGATCCATCACCAAAGTCATGACGACGACGCTGGTCATGCGGCAGGTCGAGCAGGGCCGCCTGGACCTGGAGTCGCGGGTCGTCGACCATCTGCCCGGCTTCCGGCTGGCCGGTTCCGGGGCGGCCGGCGAGATCCGGGTCCGGCACCTGCTCAACCACACCAGCGGCATCGACGCCGACCTGTTCTTCCCGCGCAGCCACTACCTGGAACGTCTGGCCCGCGAGTGCGGCAGCCTCTTCGCGCCGGGTGAGCACCTCAGCTACTCCAACGGCGGCATGATCGTCGCCGGTCATCTGCTCGAGGCGATCACCGGCCGCACCTACCACGACCTGCTCGAACGTGACCTCTTCCCACCCGCCGGGATGACCGGTTCGGTCACCTCCGCCGAACAGGCCATCCTGCGATCCACCGCCGTCGGGCATTTCCCCGGCCCGTCCCGGCCGACCAGCATGTTCACGCTGCCGGCGACGTGGGCCGCGGCCGGCGGCACCCCGATCGGCACGATCAGCGACCTGCTGGCCTTCGGCCGCCTCCACCTCGACGCTGGGCTGCTCTCCCCCGAGTCCCTTGCGGCGATGCGCGAGATCAACAGCGATCCCGGTACGCCCGCAGCGTCGCCGTCCGGCCTCGGCTGGCTGATCCGCACCGTCGGAGACACCACCGTCCTGACCATGACCGGCGCCTCACCCGGGGGCGTCGCGGTCCTGGCCGTCATCCCGGAACAGGATCTGGTGTTCGCCGCCTACGGCAACGACCCACGCGCCCTGGAACTGCACGACGAGTTCCTGTCCGGTCTGGCCGGCGCGTCCACGATCCCCACCTGGGCGCCGCAGACCATCGACCTGCGGCCGTACGCCGGCACCTACCGGTCGAACCAGCTCCGGGTGGACGTGCGAATCGTCGACGGTGAACTGGAGGAACACGTCACCTACGAGCCCACCGACGCCGACCAGGAACGCATCTTCACCGGCTTCATCGGCGGCCCGTTCACCGCACCCCCGATGCGGTACGTGGCGGTCGGCCCCGGCCTGTTCGCTCCGGCCGGCTTCCCGCTCGACGCACTTCCCGCCCACTACCTGGTCTCCTACCACGCGGTCACGGACCGGACCGGGGCCCGGTACCGGTCCTCCGGCGGCAGGATGACTCGCCGTGCCGGGATCTGACACGATGCGGACCATGACCGACTACCCGGCCGATGACCGGCATCTGCTGACCATCGGCCGGCTCGCCGCCTACGCGGGCGTGACCGTCAAGGCGGTACGGGTCTACCACGAGCGCGGCCTGCTGCCCGAACCGTCCCGGGACGCCTCCGGTTACCGCCGCTACGGTGCCGGCCACGCGATTCAGCTCGTCAAGATCCGTACGCTGGCCGAGGCGGGTGTGCCCCTGGCCCGGATCCGCGAGCTCCTCACCGCCGGCCCCGCCGAGTTCGCCGCCGCCATCGACGAGATCGACCACAACCTGCACGAACGCGCCGAACAGATCCGGCTCACCCGGGAACGCATCGTCCAGCTGACCGGCGGCGACCGGCTCTTCGTGACCGCCGACGTCGCCGGATACCTGGACCGGCTCCGCGCCATCGGCGTCAGCGAACGAGGCGTCCTGCTCGAACGCGAACTGTGGATCCTGCTTCAGGCCGCCGCCCCGGGCGAGGCGGCCACCTGGATCGCCGGCAAACTCGACGCCGTCGCCGACCCCGAATTCTGCGAGCTGTACCGCGACTACGACCAGGCGTACGACTGGCCACCGGACGATCCACGCCTGCCGGCCCTCGCCGCCCGGACCCGCGCCTGGTTCGCCCGGCAGAGCCCGGGTGCCGAGGCCACCCCGCCGGGTAGCGCCGCCAGCCTGCTCGCCCTCGCGTCCGCCTCCGCCGCCTCCCCGGCCTGGGCCCGCATCGCCGAACTTGCCACCACCCGCCCGCAACCCGTCAACCCTCGACCGGCCGGCGCGGCCTCCACACCCGAGGTTCGCGTGTCGAAGACATCGCCGTCGACGTGATTCGCCAAGCGGATTTCCGGTCGTCGGCTCGGTATCTTGGGTCGGCCGCGGACCGGCGAGGCCTGGGCCGTGGCGTGCGGCCAACGAACGGTTTTGCCCGGGATGATCGATGTACGGCAGGCGTCATCTCTGTCCTTTGCCATCGAGGTGTGTCCCTCATGCCAGCGACCTTTGTCCCGGCGATGGTTTCTGTCATTCATGTGTGTTCGTGTCGGTCGCGACGATGAGTAGGCGCTCGGACGGGGGTAGGAGTGGACGACTCCACGGTGTGAAACAGCCGGCCAAGCTGGTCCTCGAGGATCAGCCGGGCTGCGGCGCCGTCGCGCTGGCCGCCCAGCACGCTGGAGCCCAGTCCGTTGGTCAGCGCGAGCAACGCGGCCGCGGTCAGCGCCGGGTCCACGTCGGCCGCGACCTCGCCCCCCTCTTGAGCTGCGGTGATTTGTGTGGCCAGCAGTGATTCCAATTTGTCGGGGTAGGTGGCGCCGTGCCGGGTTGCCATCTCCGCCTCCCTACTGAAGAGCAGGGTGTAGAAGCCGGTGTAGGCGCGCGTCAGCCTGACGCTCTCCTCGTCGGTAGGCAGGACCGCAGTGAGCGTGCCGTAGACGACGGTGCGTGCGGTGACCGGGCCGAGCGCTCGGATGCTTGCCGACACCCGTTCGGTGAGCTGTTCGGCGAGGTAGGCGAGCGCGGCCAGCAGTAGCTGTTCCTTGGTGTGGAAGTAGTACTGCACCAGCCGCAGCGAAACACCGGCCTCGGCGGCCACCTCGCGCATGGTGGCCGACTGCAGGCCGCGTGTGCTCGCGATCCGTAGCAGCGCCTCGCCGATCTGCCGCCGTCGCTGCTCATGATCTACCCGTTTCGGCATAGGTTGATGATACGCTCGTATCATCATAAGCGTTGGACGGAGGCCACGATGCCGGTCGGCGAGTTCCGCAATGATCAAGCCCGCGAGCGCTTTCTCACCGTCTATTACGAAGCCGTCGCCCGGCTCTGGCCGTCCACGTCCGTTGACTCCGATGTGGTCACGAGCTTCGGCACGACCCGCATTCACCGGCTCGGTTCCGGCGACGGCACTCCGTTCGTGCTGCTGCCGGGCTCGGGTGGGCCGGCAGTGATGTGGCATGCCTACGCGGGCCGGCTTGCCGCGTCCCGCCCGGTCATCGCGATCGACACCGTCGGCGAGCCCGGCCCGTCCGTCCAGACCCGCGCCATCGACAGCGGCGACGAATGGTCCGCATGGCTCGACGAGGTCCTGACGGCGCTCGGCGTCGGCCGCGCCCACCTGGTTGGCACCTCGTACGGTGGTTGGATCGCCCTACGCCACGCATTGCGCTCACCGCACGCGGTCGCGGGTCTCACGCTGCTCGACCCGGGCGGCTTCGGGAAGGTCAGCGGGAAGTTCCTGACCTGGATGATCGTGAACGGACTGGCGAGCTTCGCGCCCAAGCTGGTCCGGCACGCGCTGGCCCGGCCGCTGCGCAACCTCGCGTTGCGTGACGACGACGCGATGCCACTGGTCAAAGCCACGTTCGGTTTCCGGCGCGGGCACATCCTGCCCACCCCACTCACCGACGACGAGTTCGAACGGATCACGGCGCCCACGCTGGTGCTGCTCGGCGGCCACAGCCAGCTCTACGACGCCCAGGAGGTCGCCGCCACGGTCACCGCCAGGATGCCGAACGCGGTCGCCGAGATCATCCCCGACGCCAGCCATGACGTGGTTCTCTGGCATCCCGGCGAACTCGCTGCACGGATCGTCACCTTTGCAGCGGAGACCCCGGCCCGCCCCTGACATGGTGTGGCGACAGGTCGCCCTCTGAAGCCGGGCCACGGACACAGTTGAGTGGCACAAACCTTTGAGTGCACTCGATCTTGGCGATGAGCGGAAGGGCTGGACGCCGACGCCCCTTGGGCAGTCATGAGCTCTGTTAGGTCAGCGAGGTTGGGATCTCTTGCCGGCTGTGACTAGGTTGCTGTCTCATGGCAGCGCTCTACCTCGTGCTCGTACTGGTCGCGCTGGGCTGGCCGTTGGTCGCAGTGGGCGCCTGTGCGCTAGTCATTCTGGCATTGGCACGCCTCGCCGGCGGACAGGGCGCATCGCCGGCGTCAGGTCGGTGGGAATGGCCGCTGAGCGCCGGGATGGCGATGGCCGCGATCGCCTCCTACGGATACGGATTGGCCCGAACGACTTCCTTGTTGATGACCGATGCCGAGGACCGATGTGTGATCGCCTCGCGGACTGCCGTCGGCTATGAGCACCCCGTGTCGTCTGTCGGAGCAACGAGCCTGTGGCCGCTTCACGACACCACATGCGGGCCCGATCTGGTGCCCGCCTTCGTCAACCCGCTGGTGGTGACGTTGGCGCTGCTGTGCCTGACGCTCGTGGTCGTCACGGCTGCGGCGAGGGTCAGGAGGGCAGGAGATGTTGCTGGGCATCTGAGGGCATAGCACTGAGTCACGCCGCTGACCAGCACGGGGCAGCACGCGGATAGCCGCAGACAACGCACGCCGCGCTTCCCACGCCTCGTCACCATCGCGTGCTGCGCCTGGGACGGCAGAACCTGCTGGATAGTCGCATCACACAGCGACTCAAGGACTGAGGTCCGGTTGCGGGACATGCTCGGCCGGGTCGAGAAGGCCGCTGTCGCCTCCTCGACCCGGCGGTCCGTCATGGTACGAGCACGTTGCGGTAGATACGGTTGTCGGTGCCTCGGGCGAACAGTTGGAGGGTGCCGGTGAAGGTGTCGACCCCAAGGCCGGACGGGGTGGCGCCGTTGCCGGGCACCTGTGCCCAGCCGCTCCACGCGCCGCCACTGAGCACATTGCGGTAGATGGCGTTGTCCGTACCACGCACGAACAGGTGAAGCGCACCGCCGAACACCACACCTGCCGGAGCTGAAGGCGTGGCGCCGTTACCGGGCACCTGCGCCCACCCACTCCACGCGCCAGCACTCAGCACATTGCGGTAGATGGCATTGTCCGTACCACGCACGAAGAGGTTGAGCGCGCCGCCCTGAACCACAGCGGCGGGGGCCGAAGGGGTGGCGCCGTTGCCGGGCACCTGTGCCCAGCCGCTCCACGCGCCGCCACTGAGCACATTGCGGTAGATGGCATTGTCCGTGCCCCGCACGAACACGTTCTGAGCGCCGTTGTAGGAGACGGCGGCAGGACTGTCGGGCGTTGCGCCGCCGCCCGGCACCTCGGCCCAGCCGCTCCACTGGGCGACGGCGACCGTCGCGGTCGCATGCGGCGCGGTCGCCTGCGCGGCAGACGTGGTGCCGAAGAGGGGCGCGGTGAACAGCAGGGCAGCCAGGACTGCGGTTCTGAGATGTCCAACCGTACTGAGTCGATGCTGGGGAGAAGTCATGTGCGTCTCCTTGGCTGGTTCGGCATAGAGGTGGGCTCGATGCAGCCGGTCTGCAATATCAGCTCGGCGCAGTTACTGGAAGCCGATGGCTGGTTCGGGTGTCAGCACCGTGCCCAACTGATGTTGAACAGGGTCTCGGCGTTACCCTCGGTCGCGCTCATGGACATGCTGCTTCTGCTGGACGAGCCGCGGGCGTCGACGCGTAGCTCGGTGTTGAGGTTCAGCACACGTTGCTCAGCGCAAGGTGCGTAGTGGAGCACTGCTTCCACGTCTCTGGTGGACCAGGTTCCGAAGAAGGGCCCGGCAAACCGTTCGTTGACCCGGTTGTCCCGGGACGACCCTTGCCAGTAGTAGTTCGTGCGGTGCAGGGCGGAAGCTCCGGAATGGAGGTGGGCTCGGCCCCGGTACTCGGCCTCGGCGATGGCGACGGTCCAGCCAGGCGGGGTGGTTACCAGCACGCTCAACTGGCAGTTCTTCCGGCTGCTGGTCGGGTCAGCGTTACCTCCCGCCTCGGCGGTGAAATTCTGGTACCTCACCCGGAACCCGGTGTCGTCGGCGTTGCCCGTCACCCGTGCCGTCCCGGGCGCGCAGCCGGAGCCGTTGCTGGCGATCACCTCGACGGTGATGTTCCGGTCCGAGACGATGGTGGTGCTTCCGGATGACGCATGGGCGGGCCCGGAAAGGGCAAACGCGAGAACGGTGCTGAGCGTGACAGCGATGAAGCGCTTCGCACCGGCCATTTCTTTCATCATGAATATCCTCCAATAGCCCGAAGTGGCGGACGTGATCGCGCCTCAGCCGTCGCTGGACCGCGCGTCAGGATGCCGTCCTGGGCGTTGATGTTGCGGAGTCCGCACTTGATCGCCACAAGGCCGGAAATGAATTCGCGACGAATCGTAGCGAGACCCATTGTGAAGAACAAGAGATCGACAGGCGCCACCGCGCACCCAAGATTGCCGGAAACAACATCCAACGATATGCATTCATATTGTACGCAGCACCAAAGGGGTCGAGCCGTATCCAACCGGGACAAGGCGTGAGCCTTTTTGTCCGCGAACGAGACATTGGGAATTTGGTGGACCGCACACTGCGCGATTATGAACGAAATAGCCCGATCACCTGCCCGCCATTGGCCTTTAGTGCCATTGACGTGTATCGACTTCCGATCATATTCTGAGCCTTCAATGCATCTGACCTGGAAGGAAATCCCATGCGAAGATCCTTGACCCGAGGTGGTGTCGTACTCGCGTTTCTCATCTCGTCGCTGATCAGCGTCGCGCCCGCTTCCGCGAGCAGCATGACCGCCGATCCGCCGCCCGACCGGATCATCATCGAGCTGGTCGCCATGGCGGGGTCGGGCTGCGCGCCGGGCACCGCCGACGTCGCCATCTCCCCGGACAACACCGCCTTCACCGCGATCTACAGCAACTATCTGGCTCAGGCGGGGCCGGGGATCCCGGTCACTGAAAACCGTAAGAACTGCCAGCTGAACGTCCTGGTCCACGCACCACAAGGCTTCACCTTCGCGATCGCCAAGGCTGACTACCGCGGCTACGGATTCTTGAAGCGGGGCGCCGTCGCTCAGCAGCGGGCCAACTACTACTTCCAAGGCATGAGCCAGGGAAGCTTCGCCAACCACCGCATCCCGGCGCCGTATGACGACAACTGGATCGCCACCGACGAGGTGCCGGTCGCCGCCCTGGTTTACCGCCCCTGCGGTGAACGGCGCAATCTCAACATCAACACGGAGTTGCGGGTGACGCGGGGCACCTCGACCGACGTCAGCTACCTCACGATGGACTCCACCGACGGCAGTATCGAAACGATCTATCATCTGGCGTGGAAGCGGTGCCGCTAGGGTCGCCCCAGCGGATTGCCACGTCCGGACACGACACGGATCGGGCCGCTTCTCCTGACATCCTCTCGTCAGCGACGAGCGCAAATCATGTCGCCCTCCCGTACCGGAAAAGCCATCGCCTCAACGGCGACCTCAGCCTGCTTTCGGATTTCCGACCAGCGGGACGGTGCAGAGACGCGGTTGAGCCGATGCGTAGTGGCGTGGGCCGGTGACGGTGATCCGCCGGCCAGGGCCGCGGATGCGGCTCTGGCCGGCGGATGCGCGTCGGCTCCCAGCACACCGGCTGATCAGCACGAGTCATTGAAGGAGCAGAGCATGCCCACAGCAGAGAACCTGCCCCCCGCCCAGTCGTGCCGCGTCATCGACTTCGAGCGGGCCGACGTCGTCTCCCTCATGATCTATCCCCCGCCGCCTCCGATGCTGGTCGTCGCCGGGCAAAAGCCGTTCGCGAACATGCAGGTCTCGCTCAACCCACTGCGTTATGCGCAGAAGCCGGAATACTGGGGCATCGAGGTCGTCGGATGCATGCCCCCGTCCGGTCAGCCCGCGATCGTCCCGTACGTCGTCGAGCTCAGCCTGGCTGGCTATATCGGAACGTGCGGCATCGAAGTCATCGGAGCGAGCCATACCAAGCGGATCGAGCTCGCGGCCGCGTTCGAGGGCACGCCGCCCGAGACGGCGGTCGACGAGACCGCGGCCTGATCCCGCGCGGCACTCGTTGAAGCAGCCATGACACCCATCGATCGCCTGTGTACGGTGTAGATCGACAAGGTTCATGGTCACTGACTCGCGGCCGACTACGGGGGTAGGCTTGCGGGGTATCTCTATGCGCTCGTCGCGGTGCTCAGCGCGGTCAGCATCCTGAATTTGTTGCTGACTCTCGGAATCATTCGCCGGCTGCGCAGCCGCTCTATGGGCCGGCCGGTCAATTACCCCGATGTGCTGCCGGTAGGCGCTGTGGCCGGGAAGTTCGCTGCGCGCGACCTCCGGGACCGGCCGGTGTCGCGGGACGAGTTGTCCGGTCGTACCGTCGTGGGTTTCTTCTCGCCGGGGTGTCCATCCAGGGCAATTGCGTTGTCGGGTAACTGCTGGTCACAGCGGTGATCAGGTCATGTGAGCGGCGGTTGGCTTGGCGGGTAGCTCGGGCGATGTTGGTGGCGCCGTTGGTGCGGTGCCAGCCGATCGCGGTGTTACGCGGGGTCGCGATGACGGCGGGTCCGGTGCCGGTTCGGGCTTGGTGTAGATCTTCACGGAACGTCATGTCGCGGACGTGACGGATGCGGTTTTCGATGTTCCAGTGCCGGCGATCCAGGTCTGCAGGTCGACCGGCAGGGCCTGGCTGGCGGGCAGTGACACGGTCAGGTAGGCCGTCTCGCGGCTGGTTTGACCAGCGATGATGCGGGTCCGGGTGATCCGGACGGCTTGCTTGGCGTGCGGGAATCCGATGCCGCCGGGCGTGGCGACGGTGACGGCTTTGACGGTGCGGGTCTCGCGGCGGCCGTGACCGCGTTCGCGGGTCCGGTCCCCGACCGGGATCTGGGCCCATGACGGC
The DNA here is from genome assembly GCF_030009775.1 of Actinoplanes sandaracinus. Classification (GTDB taxonomy): domain Bacteria; phylum Actinomycetota; class Actinomycetes; order Mycobacteriales; family Micromonosporaceae; genus Actinoplanes; species Actinoplanes sandaracinus. Next base: position 46,281 of record NZ_JASCTH010000030.1, read on the forward strand.
CGTCACCCAGGCGGGCGCCCCGCAGGGTCTTGCCGTCCACGGCGATCACCCGGCGATATCCGCCCGGCACGACGGCTTCGCCGCCTTTGTGGCGTCTCTCGCCCCGATCCCGTGGATCGCAGTGGCGTCCCGCCGCCCGGTCGCGGTCGCAACGGTGGCGGCCGAGGCGACGACCGTACTGCTTCTCTGGACTCCCGGGACGGCCCTGGCCGGCTACCTGCTCGCCGTGGTGACCCTGGCCGTCTTCACCGCCGTCCTGGCCACCGGTCTCCGACAGGGGACCGCCCTGCGTTGCCACTGCTTCGGTCACGACGCCGGACCGGTCCGGCCGCACCACCTGGCCCGCAATCTCGGACTCGGCGCCGTGGCCGTGCTGGGCCTCGCCACCGCGGCCACCACCGCGATGGCCACCGACCCGGCAGGCTGGGCCATCGCGATCCTTACCGGAGCCGTAGCCGGGCTGGCGACGACCCGATGGGACGACATCGCCTTCGTGCTCGGCTCCCCCACCCCATAGTCGACTGTCCGGGCCCTGCGCCGCCTGTCGAACCCCGGGTTCGGTGGAGAGTCTCAGCGCCACTCGCTTGCGTCGGGACGAGCCCGGTGCCTCCTATCAGCGCGGGCTACATCGTGGTGACCGAGCCGGAGGGAAACGCGCTCCGCTGGGGCTGCATGACGGGGAACTTCACGCCGGTGAGGTCTTCGGAGGCGGCCCACAGCCGCTGCTGGACGGCTACCTCGTACGACCGCGGGCTGGAGGTGACCAGCCGGGGGTGGCCCATGATCTCGTAACGCCCGCCGGGACCGTAGTACTGGCCGCCGAGCGCGGCGGGGTCGGCGGCGGCGCGCAGGGTCGGCAGCGCGCCCATCGCCGGCGTCTGGGTGATCAGCGGCGCGAGCCAGGTCAGCGGAAGCCGCAGTGCCGCGGGGGTGTTGCGGATGAGCTCGGTGCTGGACATACCGGGGTGCGCGGCCATCGCGACGGTCGTGCCGTGCGCGGCGAGCCGGCGCTGCAACTCGTAGGTGAACATCAGGTTGGCGAGCTTGGACTGGCCGTAGGCGGCGGCCCGGCTGTACGACCGCTCCCCCTGCAGGTCGTCGAAGTGGATCGCGGCCCGGATGCGGTGGCCGACGCTGCTGACCGTCACCACGCGCGAGCCGGGCACCGGCAGCATCAGATCCAGCAGCAGCCCGGTGAGCGCGAAGTGGCCGAGGTGGTTGGTGCCGAACTGCATCTCGAAGCCGTCCCGGGTGGTTTGCTTCGGGGTGTACATCACGCCGGCGTTGTTGATCAGCAGGTCGATCCGGTCGAGCCGGGACCGCAGCGCCGCCGCCGCGGCCCGGACGGAGCCGAGCGAGGTCAGGTCGAGGGCCTGCACGGTCACGTCGCCGGTCATGCGGGCCGCGGCCTGCTCGCCCTTGGCGACGTTGCGCACGGCGAGCACCACGGACGCCCCACGCTCGGCGAGCGCCTTGGCGGTCTCGTACCCCAAACCGGTGTTGGCCCCGGTCACCACAGCCACCCGGCCGCGCTGGTCCGGGATGTTCGCCGTCGTCCATTTCTCGCTCATGCCCGACTCCCTTAAAGTACCGAAGGTATCTTGTGGGAACGACACTAAAGTACCCCCGGTACGTTGTCAACGTACCGCCGGTACCTAAGATAAGATGGTGATCATGAGCTTCCAGCGCGCGCGAACCGACGAGCAGCGGGAGATCCGCCGTCGGGCGATCCTCGACGTAGCGTCGGCGATGCTCGACGAGATGCCGGTGGCCGCGGTCACCCTGAACGAGCTCAGCCGCCGGGTAGGCCTGGCGAAGCCGAACGTGCTGCGCTACTTCGAGTCTCGCGAGGCGGTGTTGCTGGAGCTACTGGACCACTTCCTGCAGGAGTGGCTGACGGAACTGGCGGGCGAGCTGGCCGCCGGCATCGACGAAAGCCTCCCCATGGCCGAGCGGGCGACAGCGGTGGCCGAGATCCTCAGCCGCTCACTCTCCGGCCGAGCGGTGATGTGCGACCTCTTCGGCGCGCAGGGCAGTGTCCTGGAACGCAACGTCTCCGTCGAGGTCGTGACGCGCTACAAGCGCGCCTCCCTGGACCGCCTGACAGCCATGACCGCCCTGATCCAGAAGCACCTGCCGGAGCTGGGCGAGAACGCAACACTGTTCAGTCTGCAAACCATGGTCATGGCCGGCGCACTGTCGGCGTACAGCACACCCCCACCCAGTCTGCAGGCCGCCTACCAGGCCGAACCCGACCTGGCCCGTTTCCATCTGAAGCTGCGGGACTACCTGAAGCCGGCCCTGACCGCAACCCTGCTGGGCGTGCTCCCCCGCTGATCCGCGTCGCGCTGGACAGGCCAAACCTCTGCATCTCTCGCGCTCGGGCAACCACGATGCCTGGCGCCGGAATACTCGCGGTTCAGGTGTGGCACCGGTCGAAGATCTTCGACCGGCCGTTCGGGCGAGAAGTCGGGCGAGGGAGCAGCTGTGGCCTGCCCGATAACGGCGCGGCCGTCCATCACGGACCGCATGTAGCCGGCAAGGGTGGTGGGCCCGTCGTACATGTGCGCATTGGCCATGGCAACCGCGGCGCAACCCGCGAATGTCTCGGCCAGGACGACCGCGTCCGCGTCGAAAGCCTGCGGGCGTACACGTTGAGAACGCCGCTCGCAGATCCGCGCAGCGGCAGTCCGATGGACACCGCGCTGCGCACCGCGGCACAGGGGCGCTTCGACGATCGCCCGGCCAACATGGTGGTGCGCGCTTCGCCGTCTCCACGGCGCGAGACACCTTCTGGCGGTGTCGGTCACGCTCTACAACGGCCGCGGAACACCGATCGCCGTGCTCCCCATGCGGCGAAGCTGGAGAGACGGGGGAGGCAAGGACGGCGCGGTAATCGCGGTTGATCCTTTCAATCGGCACAGCTCTCCCTTGAGGAGCTGCACCGATCACCTAAGACCTTTGTGACACTGCCAGGTAGCGGCGTCCAGGCTTTCTGATGTACTGCACTGTGCCATGTGTCGCCCGAAGGGGTGACAAAGGCGTCTGACCAGCAGGGCCCTGGATTTCCACACCATGCAGGCGGGGGGAGCAGATGATCGGGGACGGCACGGGGCCGTACCGGATCGGCTGGGCGGCGGTCGGTCGTCTGCCGGCCTGGCCGGCGCGGGCCCTGTTCTTCCTCATCGCGGAGGTCGTCTGGCGGCGGCAGACCTCCGGCGTACGGCAGCTGCGCGCCAACCTCGCGCAGGTCACCGGCGCCGCCCCGGACAGTGCCGAGGTCCGCCGGCTGGCGCGCCTCGGCGTGCACTCCTACCTGCGGTACTGGCGGGAGTTCTTCCAGCTGTCGGGCGCCCGGCCGCCGGTGACCTTCGAAGGGCTGGACCGGCTGCCGTTGGCCGGCTCCGGCCGCGGCGCGATCCTCGCGCTGCCGCACAGCGGAAACTGGGACCTCGCCGGCGCCGCGCTCGCCGAGCTCGGGCACCCGATCACCACGGTCGGCCAGCGGTTACGTCCGGAGGCGCTGTACCAGCGGTTCGTGGTGGCTCGGGCCGCCGTCGGCATCGAGGTGTTACCGGTGGACGAGCCGCGGCGCACGGTGCCCGCCCTCGGCCGGCGGCTGGCCGAGGGCGGCGTGGTCTGCCTGCTCGCCGACCGGGACGTCACCGGGGCCGGGTTGCCGGTGCGGCTGCACGGCCGGGCCACCACCATGCCGGCCGGACCAGCCCGGCTGGCGCTGTCCACCGGCGCGGCCTTGATCCCGGTCAGCCTCTGGTACAGCGGTCGGGGCCTGCGCGTCCACCTGCACGAGGAGATCGTCGCGTCGCCTGCCGCGGGCCGGCGTGCGCAGGCGACGGCCATGACGCAGGCGCTGGCCGACGTGTTCACCGAAACCATCCGCCGCCATCCACAGGACTGGCACGTCCTGCAACCGGTCTGGCCGCCGGCGGCCCACCTCGACCGCCCGGCCGCCCCCGCCGTCGGACCGTCCACGGCCGACCTTGGCCTTCCGGCCACCGCCGAACCGGCGGCGCTCCACCCAGGAGGTGACCAGCCCGAGCAACCGGTGCGCGGTCCCTGACGGGTCGTCGGGCGTTCTCCAGCAGACCGGGCCGGTCGCCCACCCACGGCGACCCGGGCGGTGACTTCCGTCCGGCAGCTACCAGGGCCGGTGCTCCGATGACGAGTGCGTCGCCGGGATCGCCGGGACCGGCCGGGTCGGATCCTCCCGCACGCTCGACGCGCTGTTCTGCCGTCGCGCGGCCTCGGCCGCGACCTGGACCCGCGACGAGAGGCCCAGCTTCGCGAAGACGTGCGAGAAATGCGTTTCGACGGTACGGGGAGACGTAAACAGGCGCTGACCGATCTGCGCGTTCGTCAACCCTTCCACGGCGAGCCGGACGATCGCCAGCTCCGTGCTGGTCAGGGCGTCCCACCCGGTGGCCGTCGGCCGGTGCGGACGGCGCGGGCCACGCCGGACCTTCAGCCCGCGCAGCGCCGCCTCGCCTTCGGCCACGTCCCGGGCCGCGCCGCACCGCTCGGCCGCGGTGATCGCGTCCACGAGCAGGTCGACGGCCTCGATCCGGCGCCCGGCGGCCGCGAACGCCGCCCCGGCGGCCAGGCCCGCCGTGGCCTGATCGCCGAGCCGCGGCGTCTCCCGGCACACCCGGACCGCCTCGGCCAGCGTCTCCGGATCGGACTCGACGAGACCGCGGCACAGCAGCGCCAGGCCGCGGCGCGACGCGACCGGGTTCAGCTCGGCCAGCCGTCCGGCCTCGGCGGCGGCCAGAGCGGCCAGCTCACCATGGCCGGCAGCCAGGGCCAGGCGCACCAGGTCGGGGCCGATGCGTACGTTCTGACCGGGCATCCCGGCGGCGAGGTTCAGCCGCCAGGCCTGCTCGATCAGGATCAGGGCGGTGTCCCGGTCTCCCTTCGCCTCGTGGACCAGGGCTTCGGCCCGGAGCGCGGCGTCGGCTCCCAAGACGTGGCCGTGGGCGATGGCCCGGCGCGCCCGCTCGACGTGCGCGGCCGCCGCGCTCAGCGACCCGCGCCGGACCTCGACGACCGCCGCGATCGCCTCGGCGAAGGTCGACGGCATCCCGGCGAAGTCTCCGGCCACCAGCGAGGCCGCCTCGAGCTCGGCGATCGCGTCGTCCCAGCGCCCGACGTCGAAGTGAAACAGCCCGATCTGCGCGTGGTAATGCATGGCCTGCCACGGCATCCCGGCCCAGTCGGCGACTCGGCGGCCGTGCCGCAGCACCCGATGCCCGTCATCGAGCCGGTCGGCGTCCATCAGCGCGGTGCCGTGGAAGATGTGCGCACCCCACCGGTGGGCCACGCTGGTGGACGCCCCGCCCAGCGCGAGCGCCGTCTCACCCGCCGCCACGGCCCGCCCGGTCTCGCCGAGCAGCAGGGACGCGATGCACAGCACCGTGTGCCCGCTCTGCCGGGCCTCGTCGTCGCCCAGCCGCTCGGCCTGCCGCAGCACGTCGTCGAGCAGGGCCTGGGCATCGGCCGAGGCGCCGGCGAAAGCCAGGGTGAGCGCGTCCGGCCCGGCCCGCAGACGCAGCCGGTCCCGTTCGCTGCCGCGAAAGTCGCGCATGCCGGCCTCGACCTCGGCGCGCGCCTCCGGGCACTTGCCGACCATCAGCAGGGCCCGGGTCACCGACAGCCGGACGCTGTTGCGCCGCTGGTCGTCCGGATCGTGGTCGGCGATCTCGTGGGCCAGCGCGAGCAGGTCCGGGTAGCGGCGGGCCCAGATCAGAACCTCGACCAGGTCGGCCGTGATCGCGTACCGCCGCGGGTCGTTTTTCTCGATCAGCCGCAGGGCCTGTTCGAAGAGGTCCACCGCGGCCGCCGGCGTGGTCGGCGCGACCTGGGACGCCGCCCGGCAGAGCCAGTCCACGGCCGACTCGTCGCCGGGCGTGGCGCCCCGTACCAGGTGGGGTGCCACGGTCACCGGGTCCGCGCCGGCCGCGGCGAGGGCCCGGCCCGCCTGCAGATGCAGGCCGCGCCGGACGGCCTCGGGCAGGTCCAGATAGACGGCGTCGCGCACCACCTGGTGACGGAAGACGAGACAGTCACCCGCGTCGTCGACGATCCGCGCGTCCAGCGCCTCGCCGAGGTCGCGCATCAGCTCGCTGGGCGCCCGGTCGAGGACCGTGCCCAGATCGGTCACGCTGAACGAGGCGCCCAGCACCGCGGCGACCCGCAGCACCGGCACGGTGCCGGCCGAGAGCGCGGCCAGCTGCTGCAGGACCAGCCACCGCAGTGACCGCGGCGCGGCCCGGTCGTCGGTGTCGGCGACGCCGCCGGCCAGGTCCAGGCGCCCCTCGGCACGCAGCGTCCGGACCAGTTCGGTCAGGTAGAGCGGGTTGCCGCCGGCCGCACGGGCAGCCGTCAGCAGGCGGGCCGACGGCGGAGCCTGCGCCACGGCCTGCACCAGCGCGGCCACCGCGTCGTCGCCCAGCGGCCCGAGCATCAGGTGCATCCCCCCGTCGACGATCCGGCGCAGCAACGCGGACCGGGGCATCGGACGGAGGCTCGCCAGCAGCACCACGGGCAGGTGGGACAGGCGGCTGCGCAGGTGGTGAACGGCGAGCAGCGTCGTCTCGTCGGCCCAGTGCAGGTCTTCCAGGATCAGCACCGTCGGATTCGTCAGGCTCAGACGCTCCACCAGGGACACGACGGCGTCGATCAGCCGGTGGCGCAGCAGCGTGTGCGCGGTCTCGTCGAGCAACCGGCCGATCTCGGCGCGCTGCGGGTCGGCGCCGGCCCGGTGGATTCCGAGGGCCTCGGCCACCGGGCCGAGCGGACGGTCGGCGTCGAGTTCACCGGCCGCGCCGCGGAACACGTCGTGACCGCGGGCGGCGGCTTCGGCGGCCACGGCAGTGAGCAGGGCGGTCTTGCCCAGGCCGGGTTCCGCCTCGACGAAGCCGGCACCTCCGGTTCCCTGGGCGAGCCGGTCGATCAATCCGAGGAGGGTGGTCAGCTCGGCGTCACGGTCGAGCAGCGGCACGCCCGGCTCCTTCCGGTCGGTGGTTATTCCCCATCTCGTACCGCCGGGGGTCGTGCGGGGTGAATGGGCCGTCCGGGCGTCCCCGATCGTGTCGGTGGTCCGGGAGTACCCGGATGTCTCGGCGACCGGCGATTCCTACCTTGATTGCACGTGCAACCACTCGAAGCGAGGTAGCAATGGGATTCTGGAGTCGAGGAAACAGCGCCAGCGGCTCGTCGAGCAAAGGCGGTTCCGGCGGCCAGGGCTCGGGAAGTCAGGATTCGAGCAGCGGTTCCAGCAGTTCGGGCGGCAGCTCCAGCTCCAGCAGCAGCTCGTCGAGCAGCGGGAGTTGAGCATGCGACTCCGCAACCTCGCCCTCCTGCTTCCCGCCGCGCTGCTGGCTCTGCCGGCGCCCGCGGCCGCCGCACCGGCCATGGCCCCCGTTGACGGCGTGGGCCTGGCCAAACAGACGTCGAACCGACTGACCGCGGCCTTCATCGACGGGGCCGGCACCCTCAACGTCTCCTGGGTGGACGGCAACGGGCCGTGGAGTCGGCCGGTCCGGATCAGCGGCGACCTGGCGCTGCCGCGGACCCCGGTCGCACTGGCCAAACAGACCGGCAACCGGCTGACGGCGGTGTTCAACGGCAAGAACCGCCAGATGTACGCCGCCCACGTCGACGGCGGCGGCCGGTGGACCGCCCCGGTCCCCTTCGGCCCGAAGGATGGCACGCCGGGCGGTGCGGTGACCCTGATCCAGACCGGCCCGGACCTGCTCACCGCCACGTACGTCGACAAGTTCGGCCGATTGCAGGTCACCGAGGCCCGGGGGCTCGGCGACTGGTCGCACCCACTGGCAGTCGGCGGAGGGGGCGGCGTGCCCGGCTCGCCGGTCGGCGCCACCCTGCAGTCCAATGGCCTGCTGATCAACCGGCTGGTGCTGGGCTTCTTCGACAACCAGTCGGCCCTGGAGATCGCCACGAAGAACCTCAACACCGGCGAATGGAATCCACCGTCGGTGGTCAGCGGCCCCGTCGACCATCAGTCCGTCACCGCGGTCACCCTCGCCCAGCAGGATCCGCACATCGTGACGGCCGCCTTCGTCGACGGGGACGGGCGGATCAACGTGGCCTGGGTGGCCGACGTCGGCCAATGGCACGCCCCGGTTCCGATCAGCGGCGGGTCTTTCCCGCGCGGCGCCACCGTCGCGCTGGCCAAGCAGACCAAGGACCTGCTCACCGCCACCGCGATCGACAACAGTGGCCGGCTCAACGTGGCCTGGGTCGTCAAACGCGGCGCCTGGAACGGCCCGGTGCCGGTGGGTGATCCGGGCGGCCTGCCCGGCGGCCCGGTCGCCCTGGCCAAACAGAACGACAGCACGCTCACCACGGTGCTTCGCGATCAGGGCGGCGGCCTGCGGGTCGCCTGGGTGGTCGGCACCGGCGCCTGGCATCCGCCGGTCCCGATCGGCTGACGAGGGCCACCGTGTGCGGGTGCCGGCTCAAGCCGGTACCCGCACCGGCATACCGTCGCGCCACGCCGCGGCCGTCGCAGAGATCCGGTACGTGCTGGACGACCACGTCCGGGTCGGCGACATGTTCCCGAGTGGTCCCGCCGGACGTCCCGGACCGGCCCGACGGCCAGGGTGGAATGGGCCCTGGATTGACCGGAATGGATCCGGCGATCTCTTTGCACTCGCCCGGCATGCGCGGAGACTCGGCCGGGAGGGGGAGCCGTGGATCCGGTACGCGTTGCGCTGCTCGGACTGCCCGCGATGCTCGGCGACATCGTCCGGGCGGTGATCGAGCAGGACCCGGCGCTGCGGATCGTGGACCGAACCACCCAGCAGGTTGACGTGGTCGTCTGCACCACCGAGGGCCCGATTGCCGGGGACACGATGGAGTCGCTGCTGAACAGCGGATCCTCCGTGCGCGTGGTGGTCATCGCGGTGGACGGACGGTCCGCCTACGTCTGCACGCCGACCGGCGAGTTGTCGCCCGTCGCGCTGCGCGACGCCATCCACGGCCGTTGAGGCGGCACCGGCTCGAGCCGGTGCCGGGTGCGCAGGTAGGCGACCGCCTCGCCACGCGCGGTGACGTTCAGCTTGTCGAGGATGTTGTGCACGTGGTTCTTGACCGTGGCCAGCGTGATGAACAACTGCGCGGCGATCTGCTTGTTGGACATCCCACGGCCGATCAGCGTGACCACCTCGATCTCGCGCGGGCTGAGCAGGTCACCGACCCACTCATGCCGGCGCCGCGCGGCCAGCGCGGCCACGCGGTGCATCAGTGCGCCGGCGAGCTGCGGCGGGCAGGAGAGCTCGTCGCGGACGACGTCCTCGATCGCCGCGACCAGGTCCAGGACGGAGCGCTGGCGGGTGACGAAACCGCAGGCGCCCGCCTCGAGCCAGTCGAGGATCTCGGCGGTGACGTCGGAGAGGCCGAGCATCAGCACGCGCACCCGGGGGAAGGCCTCCAGTAGGGGGCCGAGCGCCTCCGGGCCGGCCACGGCGGCCACGTCCAGCAGGAGCACCGGGCGTCGTGCGGCGGCCAGCGCCGTCTCGAGCTCGTACAGCTCGGCCGCCGCGCCCGCCAACTGCGGGCCGCCCGCCTGCCGCAGCGCCAGGGCCAGCCCGTCGCGATAGAGCCTGACGGCCGCGACGAGGTAGACGGTGGTCCCGCTGTCCGCAGCCGGTTCCGGTGACTCCATGTCGCCCCCTCGCCCGACCGCTGAGTGCCCGGCGCCGTTCTCAACGTAGGCGCGGCCTCCTCCCGGCGGGTACGGCTCTGTCGGCCACAGGACCCACCGTCCGGTCTCATCCACACGTTCGGAGGATGACGGATCCACAGCGGTGCGCCCGCGATGAACCCACCATGGATCCGGCGATCCATTCTCCGGCCCGGGCCGGGCGCGAACACTCGAGGCACAGGACCGGGCCGCGACGTCCAGGGAAAGGACCACCGGCGATGCCGATCGCTCCCACCTATCCAGGTGTGTACATCCAGGAAGTCCCCAGCGGCGTCCGCACCATCGTGGGCGTCAGCACGTCGACGGCGCTGATCATCGGCCGCTGCGCGGATGGGCCGCTGAGCACCCCGGTGCGCTGCCTCAGCTACAGCGAGTTCGCCGCGGCGTTCAGCGAGGACGGCGCCCTCACCGAGCTGCCGCTGCAGGTCCGGCAGTTCTTCCTGAACGGCGGCACGACCGCGTACGTGATGCGCATCGCCGGCGGGGCGGTGGCCGCCACGGTGACGCTCAACCGGGAGGACAAGTCGGCCGCGCTCCTGCTGGCCGCGGCCGCCCCGGGCATCAAGGGAAGCCAGATCCGGGCGCTGGTCCGCTACGACACCGACCAGCCGGAGTCGACGTTCACGCTGGAGCTGTTCCGCCGGGACACCACCCCGGCCGGGACCCAGGTCGAGGCTCTCGGTGAGACCTGGCGCAGCCTGTCGATGAACCCGGCGTCGCCGGCGTACGCCCCCATCTACCTGACCCAGAACTCGAAGCTGGTGACCGCCTCCGTCCCCGCGGCCCCCACCCCGAACGCGGCCTTCTCGCGGGCGGGCCGGCCGATCGAAACGGACAACGCCAAGTTCCCGCCCGCCTGGAACGCGATCGTCACCGCGACCAGCAACCAGTTCGACATCAGCGTGGGCGGCGGCAGATACGTCACGGTCACCGTGCCGGTCACCGGCATCACCGACGAGGCCACCATGAAGAGCGGGCTCGCCACCGCGATCAAGACCGCCCTCGCCCCGCTGCCCGGCACGTCGGAGACCGACCTCACGGTGACCACCGTCGCCGCGCCGCCGTCGGTCTTCGGCGCGACCGAGAAGGCGAAGTGGATCCAGGTCGACCATCCCACGCAGGATGTGTTCATCCGGCCGGCGATGACCAACGACGTGGCGGTCCCGCTGATGCTGGGTACCGCTCAGGGCGGTTTGGAGAAGGGCGCGTACGCCGACGCACGGCCGGCGCCGACCGGGATCTCCGTCCTGCCGGCCGCGATCATGGGCAGCGCCAACTCGGCGCTGGCCTCCCTGGATCCGGCCGCGGTGACCGCCGTGAAGCTGGACGGCGCCACCCCGGTGGCGTTCGGCACGCCGGCGCGGACCGGTCTGCAGACCGGCGCCGGGAACGCCGCGATGTACAGGGACGCGTTCCCGGCCGGCCGGAACGGCAACAACAGCGGTCTGCAGGAAAAGCTGGCGCTGATCGTCTCGCTGGTCAACGACACGGCGGCGGCCGATCCGGCGTTCCCGTGGACCGCCCGCGCATGGGGCTACCGGCTGAACTTCATCCGGCGCGACGGGCAGGACAACGACAGCGGCTCGGCGCCGGACTTCACCGGCTGGAGCCCGACCGGGGCGATGCTCGACCTGGGACCCCGGTTCTACAGCCTGGGCACGACCGGGACCGGCGCCTACCAGAGCCCCGGGGTTGCCGGCGACGACGGGGCCGCCCCGGCCGACGCCGACTACTCGGCCGCCTACCTGGCCGCCGACCGCGAGATCGACCTGTTCAACCTGCTGGTGCTGCCCGCCGCCGACGGCGTGACCCGTGAGCCGCTGTGGGGCCAGGCCAGTGTCTTCTGCCTGCAACGCCGGGCGTTCCTGGTGATGGACGCGCCGCTCTGGGGATCCGCCGCCGCGGCCGCGGCCGGTGTCGACGCGTTACGCGTCGGCCTGGTCAAGGACCATGCGGCCGTCTACTACCCACGGCTGACCGTAACCATTGCCGGGCTGCCGGTGCAGATCGGCGCGTCCGGGTCGATCGCCGGGCTGATGGCGCGTACCGACACCGCGCGGGGGGTGTGGAAGTCCCCGGCCGGCACCGAGGCCGACATCCGCGGCATCAGCGGGCTGGAACGCCGGTTCTCCGACGGCGAGAACGGGATGCTCAACCCGAAGGCGGTGAACACGATCCGGATATTCCCGACCGGCGTGGTGTCGTGGGGAGCCCGCACCATGGACGGCGACGACGCCAGCCCCTCGGACTACAAGTACGTGTCGATCCGGCGGCTGGCGCTGTTCCTGGAGGAGACCCTTTACCGGGGTCTGCGCTGGGCGGTGTTCGAGCCCAACGACGCGCCGCTGTGGGGACAGATCCGGCTCAACGTCGGCGCGTTCATGCACGGGTTGTTCACCCAAGGCGCGTTCCAGGGCCAGAAGTCGACCGATGCGTACTTCGTCCGCTGCGACGCCGAGACCACCACGCAGGACGACCGCAACAAGGGCATCGTCAACGTCTGGGTCGGCTTCGCGCCGCTCAAGCCGGCCGAATTCGTCGTGCTCCACCTGCAGCAGATGGCCGGCGAGATCGCCGTCTGAGGATCCGAAAGGAGGTTCCGTGCCCCAGTTCACGGTCAACGCCACCCGCTTCGACCCGTACAAGAACTACAAGTTCCGGCTGAGGTGGGACGGCCGGTTCATCGCCGGAGTCTCCAAGATCAGTCCGCTGAAGCGGGCCACCGAACCGGTCGCCTTCCGCAGCGGCGGCGACAACAGCATCCAGTACCTGTCGCCGAGCACCTGGAAGTTCGACCCGATCACGATCGAGCGCGGGGTGACCCAGGACGTCGAGTTCGAGGCCTGGGCCAACCAGGTCAACACCATGACCGGGGATGCCGGGATGGCGCTCGCCCAGTTCCGCCGGGAGATCACCATCCAGCTGCTCAACGAGGCGGGGCAGGTGGCCAAGGCGTACAACGTGTTCCGCTGCTGGGTCTCGGAGTACACCGCGCTGCCGGAACTCGACGCGAACGCGCACGTGGTCGCCATCGAGAAGATCGTTCTGCAGAACGAGGGCTGGGAGCGGGATCTGGCCGAGCCCGAACTTCCGGAGCCGTGATGTCCGGCGCGGCGGACCCGGCGATCGCGGCCGGTCCGGTGTGCCGGGTGCCGCTGGAGCGGACCGGCCGCCGCTGGGCGTTGATCCGCGAGCCGGCCGGCTCCGACGAGCAGGCGGTCGGCGGGCACACCACGATGGACGCCGTCCGGCTGCTCGACCGACTGCTGGTCGACGATCCGGCGGCCGCGGTCCGGCCCGGTGACGCCGCGGCGCTGACCGTGGTGGAGCGTGACCTGCTGCTGGCGGCCGCGTACCAACTCGGCTGGGGCCCGCGGATCTCCGGCGCGGTCACCTGCGCGGCCTGCGGCTCGCCGTTCGACCTCGACTTCGTGCTCGCCGACCTGGCCGCCCAGGTTCGCGCCGCCACGCCGGCCGGGGCGGACGGCGTCTGCTCGCTGCCCGGCGGGGTGCGGTTCCGGCTGCCGACCGCCCGGGACGAGACGGCCGTCCTCGGGCTCGCCGCGGACGACGCCGAGCAGGCACTGCTGGCCCGCTGCCTGATCTCCGGCGACCCGGCCGTGGACGGGCCGCTGGTCGAGGCGGCGATGGAGGAGACCGGCGCCGGCATCGATATGGACCTCGCGGCGACCTGCCCGGAGTGCGGACACCACGCGGCGGTGCGCTTCCAGATGCAGGACTACCTGCTCGGCGCCGTCCGCTCGGACTGGGCGGGCCTGCTCGGTGACCTGCACCGCATCGCCATCGCGTACGGCTGGGGTCTGCGCGAGATCCTGTCCCTGCCGCGCAGCAACCGCCGGGCGTTCGTCGCGCTGCTCGACGGCGAGCCGGTCCCGCGCGCGGCGGAACGCCGATGAGCGGTTACCTGCGCCGGATCGTCGAGCGCTCGTCCGGGCGGCCGCTGAGCGCGGTCCAGCCGGCCGTGACGCGGCGCTGGGCGACGGTGGCCGACCCGTTCGCGGCCGTCCCCGACGCGCCGGCCGTCCCGCCGGCCGGTGTCGCAGGCCCGCCGCCGCCCGCCACGGACCACCCGGCGGTGGCCCTGCCCGCGGTGCTGGAGGCCGCTCCGGCGATCGCCCCGCCGACGTCCGGCACGCCTCCCGAGCCGAACCGGCCGGCGGAGACGAGGTCCGCAGCGAAACCCGTCCGGCCGCGGTCACCGATCCGGCCCAGCGGCGCGACCGTGGCCCCGCCCGGCCGGATCCGGCCCGACCCGCTTCGCGCGCCACCGCTGCCCGAGGCGATCACGCACCCGGACTCCGCCGTGTCCGTACCAGAGACCATTCTCGCGGCGCCCGCCGTGCCCGCGCCCGTGCGGCCGGACGCGGCGCCGGCGGTCGCGAAGCCGGCCGTGGTGAAGCCGGCGGCGGGAGAGCCGCCCGTCCCGGTGTTGCTGTCACCGTCGCCACTGCCGTCGATCGCCCCGCGCTCGCCGGCGACCGCGAAGGCCACCACCCCACGCCCGCAGCCCTTACGCGCCCGGGTGGCCGCTCCGGCTCCGCCGCCGGCACCGCCCGCCCCGGCCCGTACGGAGATCGTGATCGGCCGGGTCACCGTGGTCGTCGAGCCGGTCCGGCCGGCCGCGCCGGAGCCGCGCCGCACGCCCGCGGCCCGGCGGGCGCCCGTACCTCCGGCCGGCCCGGCCGGAGGCCTTCCGCAGCGATTCGGTCTCGGACAGCTGTGATGGCACTCCTCGACCTGTCCATGGTGACCAAGGCCCTGACCTCGCTGGTGCAGGCTCACATCAGCACGTCGCCGGCCTGGACCTTCGGGCAGGCGCCCAAGGTCACCGGCCAGCCGCCGGACAAGCTGGAGCCGGGCACGCTCGGGGTCTACCTGTACCACGTCACCGAGGACGGCTATCTGAAGAACGTCGCGGGGCTCGGTCACGACCCGGTCCCGGTGCGGTTGGTCCCGATGGCCGTCTCGCTCCACTACCAGGTCACCGCGGTCGGCGCCGGCACCGGCGAGCAGCCCACCTTCCAGGAGCAGGTGCTCGTCGGCTGCGCGGCGAAGGCCCTGCACGATCACCCAGTCGTCGACGACGCCACGGTGCTGGCACGTAAGGCGCCGCAGCCGCCACTGGAGGTGCTCAAGGCGGTCGGCCTCGACGGCGAGGGCAACACGTTGCGGATCAGCCTGCAGCCGGTCACCGCGCCGGAGGCGTCCGGGTACTGGAACTCCGGGTCGCTGGCCACCCGCCTCTCGCTCTATTACCAGGTGTCGGCGGTGCTGCTCGAGCCGGAACGGCCGAAGTCGATGTCGGGCCGCGTCCTCCGGTACGGCGTGCAGAGCTTCGCCGGGTCGGCTCCCCGGCTGGACGGCGCGCAGAACACCGTGCACGTCGAGGTGCCCGGCCTGCCGCCGCAGGATCTCGTCGCCCGGCCGGCCGAGGTGCCGATCGACGGCCGGGTCACCGTGACCGGCTACAACCTGCGCGGCGACGTGGACAGCCGGCTGGTGCTGCAGCACGCCCGATGGTCCGGGCCGGTCGAGGTGGACGACACGTGGACGGTCACCGGGACCGACGACGAGCTGTCCGCGACCGTACGGGAAGCGGCCGGCACGCAGGCGGTGGTGCCCGGCACCTACACCGCGCGGGTCCGGGTGATCCGCCGCCGCTCGCTGCCGGACGGCACGACCCGCGACTTCCCGGTGCTGTCCAACGGCACACCGTTCAGCATCGCGGCGCGGATCGACGCCCTCACATTCGCCGCCGACATCGGCACCCTGACCGGCTACACCTTCCGCTCCCCCGGGCCGCCGCTGCCTCCGTTCCCGCCGGACGCCGTCCAGCTCAGCGTCGGCGACACCGTGCTGACCGAACGCACCAGCACCGGCGCGCTGGATCCGGGCCAGTTCCGGGTGGAGTCGGCCAGCACCGTGACCTTCCGGCTGCCGGCCGGACTGGGCGGCGGGTCCGCGGTGTCGCTGCGGCTGGTCGTGCTCGGCGCCGAGTCGCCACCCCGCTGGATCGAACCATGACCGCCGAGCCGATCGTGGAGACCGTTCTCAGCCGGGTCCGGCTGCGGGCGGCGTTGCGGGCCGGCTGGCTGCGCTCGCTGTGGGCGGACGAGCAGGGCCGCGCACCCGGCTGGTCGATCAGCCACGCCGAGGTCGACACCCTTCTGGCCGGCCGTGACGGCCCGGCGGCCGAGGCGGACTGGGCCGCCCGGGAGGGCGACGAGGGGCTGCGCAAACGGCTGGCCGCGGCGGAGTCCGCGCTGGACGGCGACCGCGCCTCCCGGCTCGCGCATCTGTGCCGGGTGTTCCGGCTGGCGGCGGCGGAACGCGACCTGGTGCAGGCCTGCCTGGGTGCCGCGGTCGACCCGGCGCTCTCCCGGGTGTACGGGTACCTGCAGGACGACGCCGCCCGGCAGTACGTCACCGATCACCTCGTCGGCCGGCTCTACGGCCACCGGGATCCGCTGGTCGTCGACCCCGGTTCGGCGCTGTTCACCTGGGACATCGTGCTGAGCACCGATACCGGCGTGGGCGAGCCGCCCGCCCGCACGCTCGATCCGGCGATCCGGGACTGGCTGCTGGGCAGCGATGCGCTCGACCCGGAGATGGCCGACATCGCCGGGGTCCAGCCGGTGCTCCCGCCGCTGGCGGACTGGCCGCTCGACGATGCCGCGGCCGCCGTGAACCGCTGGCTGAGCAACCGGCCGCCGACCCCGGTCCGCGTCCGGGTGGCCGGCCTCCCCGGCAGCGGCCGGCGGTCGTTCGCCGCCGCGCTCGCCGGCCGGATGCGGTTGCCGCTGCTCACCGTGGACCTCACCGACCTGGCCGAGGACCGGTTCGGGCCGGTCTACCTGCGGGTTCAGCGGCGTGCCTTCCTGGACCGGTGCGCGCCCGCCTTCGTCGGCGATCCGTCGCCGGGCATCCGGCGCAACCAGCGCCTCGACTCACACTTCCCGCTTCAGTTCGTGATCGACGAGAACCCGGCCTGGACACCGCCCGCCGGCCATGCCGTGGACCACCTGGTGGAGCTGCCGGCTCCGTCGCTGGAGACCCGCCGGGCGCTGTGGCGGTCGTACGCGCCGTGGAGCGCCGACTGGCCGGCCGACGACCTCGAGAAGCTGGTCACCCAGCACCGCACCCGGCCGGCCGACCTGGAACTGCTGCACCGCCGGGGTCCCAGCACGCCGGCATGCGCCGGTGCGATCCTGCGGGACACCGCCCGGGACTCGCTCGGCGACCTGGCCCGCCGGCTCGACTGCCCGTTCGAGCGTGGCGATCTGGTGGTCACCGACGCGGTGGACCAGGCCCTGGACGATCTGTTGTTCGAGGCGCGGAACAGGGCCGCGCTGTGGGAGCAGCCGGCCGCCCGGCGGTTGTTCCCGCAGGGCCGTGGCCTGCTGGCGCTGTTCTGCGGGCCGCCCGGAACCGGTAAGACCATGTCGGCGCAGGTGATCGCGGCGGCGCTCGGGCAGGACCTGTTCCGCATCGACCTGGCCACCGTGGTCAGCAAGTGGGTGGGCGAGACCAGCCGCAACGTGGACCGGTTGCTGCGCCGGGCCGCCTCGCAGGATGTGGTGCTGCTCTTCGACGAGGCCGACGCGTTGTTCGGCCGGCGCACCGAGATCAAGGAGGCGAACGACCGCTTCGCCAACACCGACACCGGCTATCTGCTGCAGGCGATCGAGAGCTACGAGGGCATCGCGCTGCTGTCGACCAACCGGCGGGGCGACATCGATCCGGCCTTCCTGCGCCGGATCCGCTACGTGCTGGACTATCCGCTGCCGGACGCCGCCGAGCGGCTGCGGCTGTGGGGCACCCTGGTCGGCGCGCTGGCCGGCGCGAAGCGCGCGGACGCGCTGGCCGGCGGTCTCGCCCGGCTGGCGGCCGGCATCGAGGTGACCGGCGCCCAGATCAAGTTCGCGGTGCTCACCGCGATGTTCGCCGCCCGCCGCGACCGCACCGCGGTGACGCTCCCCCACCTGGTGTCCGGGTTGCGCGGTGAGCTGGCCAAGGAGGACCGCCCGCTGGCCGAGCGGATCCGGGAACGGCTGGTCGCCGATGACGACTGACCGGGTGATCATCGAGGAGCTGTTCCTGCGCCTACCGGGGCTGAGCGCACCGGCCGCCCGCCGGGTGTCGCGGGAGGTCGCCGAACGCATCGGGCACGGCCTGGGGAAGGCGTTGCCGGCCAGATCGCTGGGCGCGCTGGACATCACGGTGACCGCGCGCCCAGGGGCGAGTCGGGACGAGCTGGTCGAGACGGTCGCGGCCGCGGTGCTCGAGGCGCTGACCCGATGAGTACAGCCGTCGCGCGCAACGCCGCCACCCCGGCGACCGGCCGGCGGACGGCCGAGGTCAAGCCGGCGCCGGCCCGCAGGCCGTCCGGGCCTCCGGCGGTGGCGGCGGGCGGGAATCACCGCCACGCCGGCCCGCTGCCGGGCGACGGGCCCGGACGCCCGCTGCCCGAGGCGGTCCGCCGCAAGGTGGCCCCGGTGGTCGGTGCACGGGCCGCCGACGCCGCGCGCGTGCACACCGACGAGGCGGCCGAGGCGTTCGCCGCCGGCCACGAGGCGTACGCGGTCACGGTCGGCACGGAAATCTACTTCGCGGCCGGGCAGTTCCGGCCGGGCACCCGCGACGGGGATTGGATCATCGCGCACGAGGTCGCGCACGTGGCCCAGGCCCAGCACGGCATGCTCGACCGGCCCGCGTTCCTGGCGGTGACGCCGGCCGGCCCGTCCATCCTGGAGACGACCGCGGACCGGGCCGCGGACCGGGCCGTCGACGGCGTGGCCGACGAAGACGTCGTTACCGAACCCCGACCGGAACCGGAATCGGAACCGGAGGAGCGGCCCGGCGAGCTGGCTCCCGGCGGGAAAGTCCGCGCACCGGGCGAGGAGGCCGTGAGCGACGCCGCGCCCGCTCCTCCCGCCGTCGTCGAGGCCGGCACCGCGGACGCCGGACCCGCGGCCCGGCCGGACGTCCCGTTGATGCCCGAGCCGGCGGCCGGCCTGTCGGCCGGGGAACAGTCGCGGCTCACCGGCGTACGGCGCCGCGCCGCCGCCGCGAGCACGACCACCACCGCGGTGCCCGCCGCCGGCGAGAACGTCACCGCCGGCCAGGCGGCCGTGCAGGAGCCGCAGGTGGAAAGCGACGCCCGCGCGGCCCGCAAGCTCGTCGAGGACATCGCCGCCAAGGAGAAGCCGAGCGTCGACGTCGTCGAGTTGTGCGACCGGATCCGCCGGCTGATCGCCTCGAAGCGGCCGGCCGACGAGGAAGGCGTCATCGACTCCCGGCCGGTCGAGGTGGCCGACCAGGCCGGGCGGGGTGTGCAGTCCGGAGTGCAGCGGAACGTCGACGCCACCAAGGCCTCGTACGGTCCGTTGGACACCGCCCCGCAAGGCCCGGCGCCGCCCGCCGCGCCGGGCGTCGAGCCGATCCCCGGCGCCGCGCCGGTCCCGCCGCTCGCCGCCGGCGCGGCGACCCCCGACCCGGTGCCGGCCGATCAGGTCAGCCTGGACCAGGACACCTCGGCGATGAGCGCGCAGGCCCAGAACGCCGGGCTGGAGAAGGACGCCGCCAAGCTGGTGACCGGCGGGCCGGTGGCCGAGGCCCGGGCGGCCCAGGGCGAGTTGAGCACGCTGGCCGCCGGCGGACCGGCCGAGGCGCTCAAGCACCAGCGGGTGGCGCTGGCCAAGTCCGACGAGGACCTGGCTGCCCTGCAGGCCAAGGCGGTGGCGTCGCTGCACGCGGCGCGCACGGAGCATGCCGGCGGCGTGCAGGGCCAGCAGGACCGGCTCAAGGAGAGCGGCGAAGCACTGCGGACGCGGCTGTCGAAGCGGGCCGAGGACATCTACTCCGGCGCGCAGACCAGGGTGCAGGAGTTGCTGTCGGCGGTGCCGGGAACCGCGATGGGCAAGTGGACGGCCGGGCTGCCGCCGCTGACCGAGAAGTTCAACAGCGACCTGAAGATCGTCACCGGCCAGGTCGCGGAACGGCACGAGGGGGTCGGCGGATTCTTCGTGTCCGGCTGGGACGCGGTCGCCGGGCTGCCGGACTGGGTCACCCGGGCGTATGCCGACGCGGAGAAGAACTTCGGCGACGGTGTCTGCACGCTCATCCTGGACATCTCGAGCTACGTCAACGGCATCATCAAGATCGCCGACGAGATCATCGTGACCGCGCGTACGGGCATCACCGCCGTCTTCACCACCGATCTGCCGGCCGAGGAACAGGAGTGGGCGGCCCAGCAGCTCAAGGGTTTCGGCCAGAAGCTGGACGCGTTGCACGACCAGGCCGAGGCGACCCGCACGGCATTCAACCAGGAGCTGATCGAGAACGCGGGCAACGCGGTGCAGGCCGCGCGCGAAAAGATCCAGCAGCTGCGCAAGGCGGCCCGGGGCCTGTGGGGCCGGTTCCTGGACGCGGTCGGCCGCTTCCTCGACGACCCGGTGAAGTTCATCATCGACGGCCTGCTGGAGATCCTCGGCATCTCGCCGCCGGCGTTCTGGGCCGTGCTGGAAAAGATCAAGCAGGTCGCCCGCGACATCGTGGACGCGCCGCTGGCCTTCGCGAACAACCTGATGGGCGGGATCGCGGCCGGCTTCCAGCTGTTCTTCGACAACATCGGCAAGCACCTGATCACCGGCCTGCTCGAATGGCTGCTCTCCGGGCTCAAGCGGGAGGGCATGTCGATCGAGATCCCCAAGGAACTGTCGCTGCGCAATGTGGTGGTGTTCTGCCTCCAACTGCTCGGCATTTCCTGGGCGCGGATCCGCAAGCTGCTGGTCGAGCAGCTGGGCGAGAAGCCGGTGGCCATCATCGAGAAGACCGCCGGGGCCATCTACACGCTGGCCACCAAGGGCATCGGCGGCATCATCGAGGACATCGAGAAGACGCTCGAGCCGAAGACCATCATCGACGCGATCATCGACGCCGCGATCCGCTTCATCAGCGAAACCCTGATCGTGAAGGTCGCCCAGCGGATCATCCTGATGCTCAACCCGGCGGGCGCCATCCTGGCCGCGCTGGAGGCCATCTACCGCGTACTCAAGTGGGTCTTCACCAACGCCGCGAAGATCTTCCATCTGGTCGAGGCGATCGTGAACGGCCTGGCCGACGTGATCTCCGGCAACGTCGCCGGCGTCGCGAAGACGGTCGAGAAGGCGCTGGCCATGCTGGTCGCACCGGTGATCGACTTCCTGGCCGACTACCTCGGGCTGGGCGGCCTGCCGGCCAAGGTGGCGACCGCGGTGAAGGGGCTGCAGGGCTGGGTGGAGGGCGCTCTGCGCCGGGTCGTCACGTGGCTGGTCGACATGGGCCGCAAGCTCCTGGCGAAGCTGGGCATCAAGGGCAAGGACGACAAGACGCCGGCGGGCGACACGGCGGTAGGCCTGCGGGTGCCGTTCGAGGGCGGCGGTGAGGCTCACGAGTTGTTCATCGCGGTGACCGGCGCCAACGCCACGGTCATGATGCGCAGCGAGGTCACCACCGTCGAGCAGTGGCTGAAGGACCGCGCCGCGCAACTCGGGCACGCGAAGACCGCACCGAAGATCAAGGCGGAGGCACCCGCGCTGATCGCGGAGGCGCGCAAGATCGCCGGCCTGACCGACGCCCAGGCGGACAAGGTCGTCGCCGAGGTCGGCACGGCAGCGACCAAACCGGCGGCCGCTCCCCCGCCCGAGAAGATCGCGAAGGACCAGGAAACGGTTGTCCGCGAGGAGCGGGAACTGGCCGCGGTACTCAAGAGGATCGCCGACCTGTACGGGCTTGCCGGGCCGGTCGTCGTGCGAACGGTGCTCCCGCAGTCGCCGGTCCGGCTCGAGCCGCGCCTGCCGCGGCAGCTCGTCACCGACCTCGCCGAGGGCGCCGCGACCGGCATCTTCAGCGATTCCCGGCAGGACGACACCCTGATCGGCCACCTGCTGGCGAAGTACCCGGAGAACTTCAAGGACGGCACACTCCAGCTTCCGCCACCTCCGCCCGGCGATCTCCAGTCCGCCCGCAACCTGCGCAACCTCGCGCAGCGTGCCGGTGCGGCGGCCTTTGTCCGCCGGGTCGTTCTTCGCAGCGACCCGACCGGATTCGCGTTGGACGCCGGTTACGACGTGATGAGCACCGGTCTGATCACCGGTCCGGCACTACGTGGTCCCCGGCAGCGGATCGAGGCGTTCAAGGCGGTAGCCAAGGTCGCGCCCACCTCGGCCAAGGGTCGATTCAAGCCGATCAAGGACACCACGGCGGCGGCGTACCCGTTGTCCTCCGAAGAGCCCTTCGATGCCGAGAAATATGAGAAGCACTTCGCCGAGGCGGAGAAGCTCAACCGCGAGGACGTCAATCTCGACCTGGACGACTGGTTCGCGCAGGGCGCCGCCGGCGGCATCGCCCAGGTCAGCCCGGAGGGCGCGAACCTCTATGTCGTCGTGCAGGGCGGCGTCTACGAGGATCTGGTCGCCGACACCGAGGCCGACGTCGTGGACCCGCTACTCGAGGCGGCGGTCCGGGACGCGCCGGGGGTCCTGAACTTCATGACCAGGATGGCCTCGGACGGGGAGGTCGGCTCGCTCGGCTGGGACCGCTTCGCCCTGATCTGGAAGGAGGACCCGGCCAGCCGCGAATGGCTGATCCGCCGCTTCCGGGGTGCACACCGAGGCATGCACGAGTGGATTCCCAGTGACTACGTGCCGAGCACGATCGCGCTCGCACAGAGTGCGGCGAATTTCCTCGACGGCGTCAAGTGGATCGAGCTGCACCACGCCCTGCGCACGGAGACTTCATGGCTGATCTTCGATACGCGGTATTGGGCGAAGGAGAGGCTGGGCCCGGAGGAACTCTGGGTGCCGCAGGGCCACTCCGGTGCCGTGTACATCGGAGGACGGCCGCGCACCGAGTATCAGGAGGACTTCCACAACGCCTTGCGTGCGGCGTTCGACAGCAGCACCGGCATCCATTCGTGCATCGAGCTGCTGTACGGCGTGTTCCTGGACTGGATCTGGGACGGCAGTGGTGTTCTCGTGCCGCTGCACCCCGGGTTGCACACCAAGGGGGGCCGGGTTCTTGACCCGGCGAAGCTGGCGGCCGAGCAGGCCGGCAACTTCGAGAACGTCAAGGGCGACTTCCGCACGATCCGCGACAGATTCGGGAGCGCGGCGACATGATCGAAATCGTGGACCACGGGGTCCGATCGGCCGCCGAGCAGGCGATCGGTCACCCGCCGCCGTTCTCGGCCAACGAGCTGGACGCCGTGGCGGAGCTGCGTGTGCTGCACGCCGAAGAGCTCGGCGAGCTGCGCCACTGCACCGGCCTGACCACGCTGGAACTGACCGCCTGCGCCATCCGCACTCTCGACGATGTCGCGGGGTTGGATCGGCTGGAAAAGCTGCGTGTGCTCGCCTGCCCGGTCGAGGACGCCGGGCCGCTGGCGGGTCATGCCGCCCTGGCGGAGATCAGCCTCGACTTCTGTTTCCTCACCGATCTCGCGCCCCTGACCACCGTCGGCGGTCTGCGGCGTGGCCGCTTCCTCGGCAATCCGATCGAACCGGCGAGCTGGCACGAGATCCGCCCGGCCTGGCAACGCAGCCGCTCCGGTGGCCGGCTCCGCCTGCTGGAGTTCGGGCCGGCGGAGGCGTGGGAGTTCGCCCGCGAAGCCTGGGAGCACGACGTGCGCATCTGCTGCGGTCTGCTGGACGGGCTGCGCCCGGTCCTGGTCCGTCCCGGGATCCCGGACTCGCCCGGTGTGACGGTCGAGGCCGTCCACGGTTTCGGCGGCGCGGTGGTGGCCGCGGCGCGACGGGGCGAGTCGACCGACGACATCTACCGCCGCAACCGGGACTGGGCCGCCGGCCAGGGACTGGACCGGCCTGCGGACTTCGGCAGTCACCGGACACTCGGCGACGCGGAGGACGCGCGGTCGTGGGTGTCCGGAACGCCGGACGCGGAGGCGCTCGAGCGATTCGTCGCGCACTTCCCGGACACCGTGTTCTACCGGGAGGACGACGTGGTGCACGCCGCCATGGCCGGCCTCGCCGGTGTGCCCGTCCCCGAAGCCGTGGCCGCGTCGCGGTCGGTGCTCGCCGGGATTCTGCCCGACGACCGGGTCCAGTTCCGGATCATCGAGCCCCGTCCGACCGCCGATGTCTGGTACCTGCCCGTGCCCGGCGCCTACGACACCGACGAGCGACGCGAGCTGATCCGGGACCAGGCCGGGCTCTTCCCGCTGGCCGAGTGGGTCGAGACCGGACACTCGATCCTGGCGGCCCGGCTGGCTGACGACGATCCCGCCGTCTACGAGTTCGACGAGCACGAGATGACGGTCACCCGGCGGCGCGGGCAGCCACTGACGGACTCGACACATCGGGTCGCCGCGTCGCACGCCGACCTGTTGTCCCGGATCGCCGTCTACCGACTTTCCGACGGGACCGAGATGCCCGCCGTGCTCGACACCGAAGGGACTACGGGGCGATGACGAACCGGTCTCCGCTGGCGCCGAAGGTTCTCAAGGGGGCGTTCATCCGGCTGGACGTCACCGGCATCGGCCCGGTGCCGCAGGTGATCGGGTTCCAGTACAACCCCGAGTCGCTCACCCGCAAGCTCAAACCCTACGAGCAGCCGCCGGACAAGGAAGCGGACCCGCTGAATCCCGCCGCGCGGGTCGCGCCGTACGACCCCGAGGAGGAGATGGACGTCGTCATCGCGTTCGACGCGATCGACGATCTGGAGGAGCCGGCGCTGCACCCGCAGACCGTGCTCACCGGCGTCGCCGACCGGATCGCCGCGCTGGAGATGCTGATGTATCCGACCATCACGCCCGGATTGCTCACGTCGGCGGTCGGGGCGATCGCGGGCGCGCTCGGGGCCGCCACCGACACGGTGCCGGACAAGGCCGAGCTGCCGGTGGTGTTGTTCGCCTGGGGGCCGGGCCGGATCCTGCCGGTCAAGATCTCCTCCTTCACGGTGGAGGAACAGGCGTTCAACTCCGCGCTCTACCCGATCCGGGCCAAGGTCACCGTCGGCATCCGGGTGCTGACCGAGGACTACTTCCGGTCGAAGCTGGCGAAGGAGACCGACCCGCTGCCCCCGGCCGAGTCGATCGCCTGTGCCGCGTACCGGGCGGCCACCACGCAGAAGAAGGTCCTCGCCGCCACCAGCGTCGCGTCGGGCGTGGCGAGCCTGCTCGCCACGCTGCCGTTCTGACCAGGAGGGATACGCATCATGTCCAGTTACGACGAGCGCAGCCGCTACCGCGACGTACCGGTTTACCAGGTGCCGGACCACCGGGGCCGGACGGTCAGCGTGGTGGCCGTGCCCCCGCCGCCGGAGCAGGCGGTCGCCGGCGTGCACCTGCTGCGGCAGGGCGAGCGCCCGGATCACCTGGCCGCGCAGTA
The DNA here is from genome assembly GCF_030009775.1 of Actinoplanes sandaracinus. GTDB lineage: Bacteria > Actinomycetota > Actinomycetes > Mycobacteriales > Micromonosporaceae > Actinoplanes > Actinoplanes sandaracinus. Next base: position 71,433 of record NZ_JASCTH010000030.1, read on the forward strand.
CCTGGACGACCCGGCGGGATTCTGGCGCCTGGCCGAGGCGAACGACGCCATGCAGGCGGAGTGGTTGACCGAGCGCCGTGAGATCACCGTTCCGGTGCGGAGGTCCTGATGCCGCTCGGGGTCGCGATCGCCGTCGACGGCACGGTCGACGCCTCACTGGCGTCCGCCAGTTGGGTCGAGGTGCACGAGCGCCTCGGCCGGCCGACGGTGTTCCGGCTCCGGTTCGAGTTCGAGGCGTCGGCCGGGGACTTCGGCCTCCTGGTCGACGACCGGTTGTCGGCCGGCGCCGAGCTGTCCGTTCTGGTGCCCGGCGCCGGCGGCAACGAGTGTCTGGTCGCCGGACCGGTGGGCGCCCAGCGGGTGCACTTCGAGCACGGCGGCGCGGGCAGCTACGTCGAGGTCCGGGGCAGCGACACGTCGATCACGATGGACCGTCAGGCGCGCTCGGCGCTCTGGCCCGAAGTGACCGACAGCGACGCGGTGACCAGCATCATCAGCTCGTACGGGCTGGCGCCGGACGTCGAGTCCACCGCGGCCGGCCACTACGAGAACAAACACACGCTGGTGCAGCGGGAGAGCGACCTGGCCTTCGTACGCCGGCTGGCACGCCGCAACGGGTACGCGTTCTGGGTCACCGCGGATCCCACCGGCGTGCGGACCGCGCACTTCCGCAGGCCGCCGACGAGCGGGCCGGCCGCGGTCACGCTGACCATCAACAAGGAACCCCCGCACCTGCGGTCGCTCGACCTGACCTGGGACACCGAGCGCCCGACCAGCGTCGAGGGAATGCAGGTCGACCTGAACACCAAGGCGGATCTGGACGGGGCGATGGCCGAGTCGCCGCTGGCCGCGCTCGGCTCGGACGATCTGGCCGCGATCACCGGCGACACCCGGTCGATGTTCCTGGCCGCACCGGTGGACGACGCCGGTGACCTGCGGGCCCGCTCGGCCGGTGCGCTGACCGAGTCGTACTTCTTCGTGCGGGCCACCGGGGAGACCACCCGGGAGCGAGTCGGCCGGGCGGTCCGCGCGCACACGGTGCTGGACCTGCGGGGCGCGGGCTCCCGGCACAGCGGCTCCTACCTGGTCGCCGGGGTCCGGCACACGATCGACGCGGGGAGCCACCGGATGGAGATCGAACTTCTGCGCAACGCGTGGGGAGCCTGACATGGACGTCGATCCACTCGAACAGCTCATCGACTGGGTGCGGTACCGGCAGTTCGGCAAGTACCGGGGCACGGTGACCGACAACGCCGATCCGACCACCCGGGCGCGGCTCAAGGTGCGTGTCCCGGCCGTGCTGGGCGACCTCGAGGTCTGGGCGATGCCGTGCGTTCCGTACGCCGGGGCCAAGGTCGGCCTGTTTATGTTGCCGGAGGCGGGCACCGGGGTGTGGGTGGAGTTCGAGGGCGGCGATCCGTCGTACCCGTTGTGGTCGGGCTTCTTCTGGGCCGACGATGAGGTCCCGGACGCCGCCACCGGCGCGCCGGCCAAGGTGCTGCGGACGGGTTCGTCGACGGTGGTGCTCGACGACGACGTGCCGGAGGTGCGGCTCGCGGTGGACGACGCCGGCGAGTTGACCATCGGCGATGACGTGGTGACCAAGCGGGACAAGGCCGTGCACACCGTCTCCACCGACGGTGTGAGGAGCGAGATGGGCGGCCAGAGCGTCGCGGTGACCCAGTCCAGCGTCTCGGTCGACGACGGCGCCCTGGAGGTGAAGTGATGTCCGGCAACGCGCTGACCGCGAACACGGCCATGCAGTGCCCGCACGGCGGCCAGGTGCGGGCCACCCCGTCCAACACCCGGGCGAAGAGTGACGCGCACCTGCTGACCAGCGGTGACACCTTCACCGTGGCGGGCTGCCCGTTCACGCTTCCGCCGGGCGCGCCCAGCCCGTGCCTGTCGGTGACGTGGATCGTGGCGGATCTGCGGGTGACGGCCGGATCGCCGACGCTGTCGGAGTCGGCCGCGGGCATGTGCCTCAGCGGCGCCAACGTGCCGCAGGGCCCGGTCTCGGTGGTCACCACGCAGCGACGGGTGGGCACCCGATGAGGCGGCCGGTCAGCGACAGCGTCCGCTTCCCGTTCGCGATCGATCCGGAGGCCGGGCGGCTGGCCCAGGAGCCGGACTATGCCGCACACGTCGACCAGTTGATCCGGCAGGTGCTGCTGACCGGCCCGGGCGAGCGCGTCAACCGGCCGGACTTCGGCTGCGGTCTGCGCCGCATGGTGTTCGCGCCGAACTCCACCGCCACCGCGTCGCTGCTGCGGGTCATGGTCCTGGAGGCGCTGGAGCGGTGGCTGGCCGGGGTGATCACCGTCGACCACGTCCGGGTGGTGGCGAGCGACGCGCTGCTGGACGTCACCGTGGCGTACGTGATCAACGCCCGCGGCGAGCGGCGGTTCCTGAACCTGGCGGTCGCGCCATGATCCCGGGCATCGATCGGCGCAGCGCGCTGCACACCGGCACCGATGTGCTCGGCATCGACCACCTGACCGTCGACCCGGCCACTCAGACCACGCTGGACGTGCACTTCCTCGCCGCGCCCTCGGCCACGCAGCAGGCGCTGCTGACCGCGGAGCTCATCTCGATCGTGGCGACCGAGCGGGACGCGCCGCCGGTGCCGGTGGCGCCGCCGGTCACCTTTCCCACGGTCGGCGGCGAGGTCGTCATGCGGGTGTCGACCGTCGTGCCGGGCGGGTTCGGCCGTTACACGCTGACCATCGGTTCGCCGCTGCTCGACCCGTACCTCGCGAGCGTCGAGTTCTCGTTCAAGGCGGGCTGTCCCAGCGATGTGGACTGCGCGCGCGGGGAGCACGTGTGCGGGGACCCGCCGTCGGCCGGCCTCGCGATCGACTATCAAGCCCGCGACTTCTGGAGCATGCGCACCACGTTGCTGGACTTCGCCGCACAGCGGTACCCGCGCTGGGCCGACCGGCTGGCCCCGGACGCCGCGGTGATGCTGGTCGAGGTGATGGCCGCGCTCGCCGACGAGTTCGCCTACCACCAGGACCGGGTGGCGCGGGAGGCGCACCTGGAGACGGCCACCCAGCGGCGCTCGTTGCGCCGGCACGCCCGCCTGGTCGACTACCGGATCCACGACGGCCTGGGCGCCGACACCTGGATCGCCGTCACGGCGGCGGCGAAGGGCTCGGTGCCGGCCGGAACCGCGCTGCACGGCCTGCGCGACGGCGTACGGGTCGGCTTCTCGATCGGCCGGAACCTGGACGAGATGCTGCGGAAGCACGGGTACGCGATCGATCCGGCCCGCAACGACACCCGGCTGATCCCGTACCAGTGGGACGTGCACGACGTCTGCCTGCCGGTGGGCAGCACCTCGCTGTCGCTGGCCGGCGAGGACCGCCCGGGCGGCGGCCAGGCGGTGGCCGACGCGCTGAAGCCGTTCGACGACGACCCGCCCGGCGGGGACGGACCCGGCCGGTGGGTGCTGCTGCGCACCGAGCCGGACGATCCGGCGCTGCCGTCGTGCGCCCGCCTGGTCCGGGTGACGTCGGCCGAGGTGGTGCGGGATCCGCTGCGCGGCCGCGACACCGTCCTGCTGCGCTGGTCGGCCGCGCAGGCGCTGACCGCCGAGCTCGACCTGGCCACCCTGCATGTGTACGGCAACGTGCTGCCCGCGGTGGCCGGCGACCAGGTGACCCGGACGTTCGTGATCGGGCCCGGCAGCGGCGCGCCGTCGCCGGATGCCCTGCTCGCGGCCGAGTCGCCGCCCGGGCCGGCCGACCACCCCGCCGACCCGCCGGAGCCGGCCGACCCGGCCTGGGCGATCGAGCGGACCGGCCCGGACGGCAGCACCGCTCTCCTGTTCAGCCTGTACCGCACCGACGTCGACGGCCTGGTCCGCCGGCGCTCCGTGGCCGACCCCGGGGATCCGCGACGGGCGACGCCGGAGTTGCGGCTGAGCGAGCGGATCCCGGACGGCGCCGGCGGCTTCGTCGACGGACGCCTGTGGATGGCGAGGGCCTCGCTGCTGGACGCCCCGGCGTCGACGGCGCTGGCCCGCGACTATCTGCTGGACGACGGCTTCTGGCGGCGGACGGTCGGCTACCAGCGGGCGGATCACGAGTTCGTCCATCTCGACCACGCCGCCGACGCGGGCGTGACGATCCGGTTCGGGGACGGCACGTTCGGGCTGATCCCAGCCCGGGGCACCCGGTTCCGGGTGAACTACCTGGTCGGCAACGGCCGGGCCGCCAACCTGCCGGCGGGCGCGATCCGGCACGTGCACGACTCGGCCGCCGCCCTGATCGCGGCCGTGGAGAACCCGTTCGCAGTGGACAACGGCGTCGACCCGGAAACGCCGGCCGAGATCCGGCAACTGGCTCCGGAGGCGTTCCGGGCGGTGACCTTCCGGGCCGTACGCCCGGAGGACTACGCGGAGGCGGCCCAGCGCCTCGACTGGGTGCAGCGGGCCGGATGCAGCTTCCGGTGGACCGGTTCCTGGCAGACCGCGTTCGTCACGCCGGATCCGCGGTCCCGGGTCGAGGTGACCGCGGCCGAGCGGGCCGAGCTGGGTGAGCAGCTGGACCGGTTCCGGCAGGCGGGCCGCGAGACCAGCACCCTGGACCCGCGGTATGCCGATCTGGATCTGCGCATCGGCTTCTGTGTCGCGCCGGACGCCTACGCCGCCGAGGTGAAGGTGCGGATCGCGGCCGTGCTGGACGGCTTCTTCGCGCCGGACAACTTCACTTTCGGCACTCCACTGGACCGGTCCGGGCTGGAGGCCACGATCCAGCGCGTCGGCGGGGTACGTGCGGTGGAGGCGATCGCGTTCCGCCGGCGGGGCGTGTTCGGCTGGCTGGAGCTGCCCGCGTCGTACCGGCCCGGGCGTAACGAGGTGATCCGGGTGGAGAACGACGCGCTGCACCCCGACCGCGGTTCGTACGAACTGATCCCGGAGGGTGGCGCATGACGACCAGACCGAACTGCCCGTGCGACACGTTCACCCATCCCGCGCCGGCCGCGATCGACGCCGGCCTGACGGTCATCCCCCGGCAGATCGCCACTTTCGAGCAGTTCCGCCGGGCGATGCTGGCGGAGCTGCCGGCCCACCGTCCGGCGCTGGCCGGCTGGCGCGCCCGCGGCGACCAGGACCTCGGCGTGATGGTGCTGGAGATGTGGGCGTACGCCTGCGAGGTGCTGTCGTTCTACGACGAGACCATCGCGCACGAGAGCTACCTGCGCACCGCCCGGCTCGCTCCCTCGGTGCGCAGACTGGTCGAGCTGCTCGGCTACCGTCCCCGCCCGGCCGTCGCGGCCCGGGCCCGGCTGGCGGTACGCGCGGACGGCCGCCAGCCGCTGGTGCTGCCGGCCGGCACCGCGTTCCGCTCGTCGGCGTTCGGGGCCGAGCCGCCGCAGGTGTTCGAGCTGGACGCGGACACCACCGTGCACCCGCTGCTGAACGGCTGGGCGCTGGAGCCGACCCGGCCGGCGAGCGTGCCGGCCCTGGCCACGACCCTGCTGGTGGAACAGCGCTCGGCGCGGGTCGGCGCCGGTGATCATCTGCTCGTCGAGTCGGCCGGCGCGTCGGCCGGGGTGTTCACGGCGACCTCGGTCACCCGTGGCGCCGGCGGGCACCTCGTGACGCTCGACAAAGCGCTGACCGCCGCGGTGCCACTCGCCACGGCCCGGTTGCTGCGCCCGGGCGCGACCACCACGCTGTGGACCGGGCCGCTGCAGCCACAGACGCTGGCGAACGGCGCCACCACCCTGGCGCTCGCCGGCACGGTGAGCCAGATCCAGCCGGGTTCGCGGATCATCGCGGTCGGCCCGCTCGGCACGGCCGCCCTCACGGTGACCACCACGTCGCAGGAAACCCGGAAGCTGGCCGGCGAGACCACGTTCACCGTCGGCAGCACGACCGTGACCGGCCCGCCGCTGCGCACCCCGGTCACCGTGGTGACCATCGCGCCCGGCTGGCCGGCCGGCACGCTGGGCACCGACCCCGCCAAGATCATCATCGAGTACGGGCTGCAGGAGGCCGGCACCCTCACCATGCCGGTGGATCCCCGGATCCAACCGGGCGCGGCGCTGCGGCTGCGGCCCCCGATCGAGGCCCCGCCCGACGGCACCCGCCCGGTCACGTTCCTGGTCGAGGACGCCGACGGCACCGGCGCCGGCCTGGCCGGCCAGGTCGACTTCGAGACCGGCGCGCTGCTCCCGGGCCAGGGCGGCGGGCTGACCACCGTGCTCGCCCCACCGGCCACCGTGCACGCCAACCTGGCCGGAGTCAGCCGCGGCGAGACGGTCCCGGCGGAGGTGCTCGGCGCCGGTGACGGATCGGTCGCCAACCAGGCGTTCACCCTGCGCAAGAATCCGCTGACCTACCTCTCGGCGCCGACCGGCGTGGACCCGAACGGGGTGCGCAGCACGTTGACCGTGTGGGTCCGCGACATCCGCTGGTCCGAGGTGCCCAGCTTCTTCGGGGCGGCCCCGGACGCGACGGTCTACGTGGTCCGCCAGGACGATGCCGGCGCCTCCACCGTGATCTTCGGCGACAGCGTCCGCGGGGCGCGGCTGCCGTCCGGCGCCGCGGTGGTCGCCCGCTACCGCTTCGGCGCGGGCGCGGCCACACCCCCGGCCGGCGGCATCACTCAGCTCGCCCGGCCGGTCAAGGGGATCACCGCGGTACGCAACCCGGTGGCCGCGTCCGGCGGTGACGACGCGCAGCCGGCCGAGCGGGTCCGCACGTACGCCCCGCGCTCGGCGCTGTTGTTCGGCCGCGCGGTGTCCATCCAGGACATGGAGGCTCTCGCCGCCGGGCAGCCAGGGGTGCGCGCCGTGCAGGCGCAGTGGGCCTGGGACCCCGAACGGCAACTGCCGGCCGTGCACGTCTGGTACATCGGTCCGGCCGGCCAGGCGGGCCCGATCACCACCTCGCTGCGGGCCGCCTCGGCGCCGGCCACCCCGATCACCGTGGCCGGCGCCGAGGCGGTACCCGCCACCCTCGCCGCCGACCTGCGGGTGCACCGCGACCACCAGCGCGCGGTGGTGATCGACGAGGTGGTGCGGACGCTGACCACCCCGGTCTCCGGGCTGCTGTCCGCCGAGCGGATCGGCGTCGGCGTGCCGCTGTTCCGCAGCGTGCTGCTAGCCGAGATCCTCACCGTGCCGGGCGTCACCGGCGTGGCCGGCCTGACCTGGCAGGACGCCGGCTTCGCCGACTACGGCTACCAGCCGGGCAACGGCCGGTGGTTCCAGGTCAGCCTCACCGTGACCGCGACGGAGGACCAGGATGCCTGACGTCAACGACCGGCTGCCCCAGTACTACGCGGAGAAGCTGTGGGAGCTGATCCCGCCGTTCTACCGCGACGAGGACCGCTCCGGGGTGCTCCGCGCCCTCGTCGAGGTCCTCGCCGGCCAGGCCGCGGTGCTGCGGCACAGCACCGACCGCCTGTGGGACGACGTGTTCATCGACCTGTGCGACGGCTGGGCGGTGCCGTACCTGGGTGATCTGGTCGGCACCCGGATGGTCTCGGCGCTGGACACCCGCTCGCGCCGGACCGACGTCGCGAACACCATCTACTACCGCCGCCGGGCCGGCACCCCGGCCGTCCTGGAGGGCTTGACCGCCGACATCACCGGCTGGGAGGGGACGGTGGTCGAGGAGTTCCGGCAACTGGTCCGGATGCCGCACGGTCTGGACACCGCGCCGGCCGCCACCGGCCGGCTCACCGCCGCCCCCGCCCACGGCCTGCCCGATCTGCGCCGGCCGCGCGGTGCCCGGCTGGCCTACGGCGCCTGGGACGAGTACGCACATCTGCCTGACACCCGCCGCCACCGAGGCGGCATCGACGGCCGGTACGGCATCACCAAGCTGGCCTTCCACCTCTACCGGCTGAGCGCGTTCGCGGTTCTGCGGGCCGCGCCCCGGCTCCTGGCCGCGGACTCCGGCGGCCGCCGCCGGTTCACCTTCGACCCGTCCGGGCGCACGGTCGCACTCTTCGCCACGTCCAGCCGGCCGGACTTCACGCATGGATGGCGGCGGGCGCTGGAGTGGGAATTGCCCGCGCCGATCAGTTGCGAGGTGCTCGGGCACGCCGAGTACCTGATCACCGAGGCGGACATCCTGGCCTGGACCGCAGACAGCACGACGACCGTGGCGCAGGCCGGCGTCCTGCGGCTGGTCCGCGGGGTGCCGCTGGCCGGCGAGGCGGCCCTGCGCACCAGGCTGGCGGCGCTGTTCGCGGCCGCGGCGGTGTCGCCGCCCGGCGTGGTCGCGATGCGCCGGATCCTGGCCGATGCGATCATCGCCGACTGCGGCAAGGCGACTCTGCTGCCGACCGCCGGCGACGCCGGTGCGGACCGCTGGTCGATCATGGTGGAGGCCCACCCCGGCGCGGGCACGCCGGCGCCGGTGGCTCAGGAGGTCACCACGGCCGGCAACCTGGCCGGCGGCAGCGTGAACCCGCCGGACACGGTGCTGGTGATCGACGCGGAGAACGGGCTGGGTGTGTTCTCGTCCGGCACGCAGCCCGCCACGATCCGGGTCAGTTACGCGTACGGCTTCGCCGGCCCGATCGGTGCGGGCAGCTACCGCCGGGACGGCTTGCCGACCGTGCCGGCGACCGCCCGGTTAGGCGGCGGCGGGGCCGTCGCCGCACCCGCCACCGGCCCGGACGCCGCGATATCGATCGTGGACAGTCTCCGTTACGGTCCGGTGGCCGACCTGAACGCCGGGCCCCGGCTGCTGCTGCAGGCGGACGGTGAGCAGCGCCCGTACGTGGAACTGGACGCCGATTTGGTGATCACCGCGGACGGGCCGGACAGCGAGCTGACCCTCGACGGCTGGTGGCTGGGCTCGCGCGGTCCTCACGTGATCCGGTTGGCCGCCGCCGCCGGCGCGAACTGGTCGTCGGTCCGGATCGCGCACTGCACGCTGGACCCCGGCGGTCCGGACGCGGACGGCGCCGCGCTCGGGCCGGTCACGCTGTCGATCGAGTCCTCGGTCTCCGCACTGGTGCTCGACGCCTGCATCACCGGGCCGGTCACCGTGGCGGCGACCGGCTTCGTTCGCACGCTCACCGCGACCGACTCGATCATCCACACCATCGACCCGGCCACCGTCCCGGAGGCGTTGCGCCAGCCGGACGGCGAGCTGCGCATCCGGGGCTGCACCGTGATCGGAGACGTGGCGGCGCGCCAGATCGAGGCGTCCGAGTTGCTCTGCACCGGGCGGATCCGGGTGGAGGACATTCAGGCCGGATGCGTACGGTTCAGCGCCTTCGCACCGGACAGCCAGGTGCCGCGCGCGTACCAGTCGGTCGAGATCGCCGATCCGCGGGCGCTGTTCACGTCGCAACGCTTCGGCGATCCCGGCTACGGCCAGTTGTCCGACATCGCGCCGGCAGCACTGGCCCGGGGCGGCGAGAACGGCACCGAGATCGGCGCGTTCCACCGGCTGCTCAACCCGGTCAAGCTCGACAGCCTGCGGGCGAAGGTCACCGAGTTCCTGCCGTTCGGCCTCATTCCCCTCTTCACCACGGAGACGTAAGCCATGGCCCACGATGTGTCCCGTTCGGCGTACGACGCACGGGTGTCCAAGCACTGGAGCGGTGTCCAGGCCCAGCAGGGGCGGCTGCTCTCCGACGACGACTGGAACGAAGCGCAGGCCATCGACGCCGACGACACACGGCGTACCCGGGCGCAGGTGATCGGCGCGGCCGGTTCGCCGGACAACGGGTTCAAGGTGGCCGCGCCGCGGATCACCGCCAACAAGATCGACTTCGATCTGCTGCCGGGCACGATGTACGTCGGCGGGCATCGGGTCACGCTGGACCAGACCGAGGCGTTCACGCTGCAGCGGGACTGGTTGCAGCAACCGCCGTCGGAACGGCCGGACACGGGCGGCGCCGAGCGCATCGACGCCGTCTATCTCGAGGTCTGGCAGCAGCCGGTCACCGCTGTCGAGGACACCGAGCTGACCGAGGTGGCGCTCGGCGGCCCGGACACCTCGGTGCGGTTGCGCACCATGCGCCGGGTCCGGGTGCTGCCGAACGTCGGCACGGAGAGCTGCAGCGCCGCGTGGGCCGCGGTGCGGGCCAGACTGGGGCCGTTGTCCGAGGACAACGAGCTGACCAGCGGCGCGACGCTGCGCGTCGGCTTCGTACCGAACGCCGGCTCGGGCGACAACCTGTGCAGCCCGTCGGCGCAGAACGGCTACCTCGGCGCGGAGAACCAGGCGATCCGGGTCGAGGTGGGCGCCGGCGGGAACAAGCTGCTGTGGAGCTACGACAACGCGTCCCCGCTCTACCGCGTGCGGGTGAGCACCCAGGCCGGTGTGCAGACCGTCCGGTTCCTGCAGCCACCGAAGGACGAGGCGCACTGGCCGCTGGCCCAGCAGACGGTCGAGTTGCTGCCCTGGTCGGCGGTGCTCCCGAACGGCGAGAAGGTGGCCGAGACGCACGGCGGCTTCCTGGCCAAGGTCGCCGCGTCGTACGACCCGGACGCCCGGACGATCACCACGACGCCCCCGGTGCCGGCTGCTTTCGGCGCCACCTGGCAGAGCCGGAGCGACGCCACCACCCTCAGCACGGTTCAGGACAGCTTCTTCTACCTGCGGGTGTGGAACCGCGGAGGGGACACCGCCTCGGTCAGCGAGATCCCGTTCACCGCCGGCACGCCGGTGCCGCTGACCGGCACCGGGTTGACCGTCACGCTGAGCGGCGGGCCGCTGCGGCCGGGCGACTTCTGGATCATCGCCGCACGGCCGGAGAGCCCGGCCCGGGTGGTGCCGTGGCGGCTCGAGGCGGGGCTGCCCGCCGAGGGGCCGCGGCGGTTCTACGCTCCGCTGGGCATCGTCCACTGGCGGCCGGGCGGCGGGCACACCACGGTCGACTGCCGCGACACGTTCGTGCCGCTCACCAAGGACCGGGGCTGCTGCATCACCGTGTCGCCGGCCATCAACTGGCAACACCGGCTGGACTCGATCGCCGGCGCGAACGACGTCTGCGTCTGCTTCCAACCCGGCGACTACGAGACCGACCGCACCATCGAGTTCCGCAACAAGCACGTCCGCCTGCACGGCGACGGCGGCGGCAGCCGGATCACCGGCCGCGGGGTGGAGACGGTGATCCGGTTCGTCGACTGCACCTCGGTGGATGTCTCCGATCTGTCGGTCCGGGCCGACACCCCGGCGCCGTCGCAGGGGCCGGGAGCCAGGCCGAACCTCGGCGGCGCGATCACCACCCGGAACTGCGAGCGGGTGTCGGTCACCCGGGTCACCGCCCGCTGCGCCTCCGGGCCGGTCACCGCCGCGGCGGCGATCTCGCTGCACACCACGTTCGGCGGCGAGCAGGCGGTGCGGTCCACGGCCCGGGTGAACGGGTGCGATCTGGTGGCCGGCGCGAATCAGGTCGGCCTTCAGGTAGTCAATTACGGACGCACCACGCTCATTGACAACACGGTGCGGGTGGACGCCGCGGAGAACGGGAAATTCGCGGTCCATTGGCTGCAGGACGAACAGTTCCTCCGCCGTTTCCGGCGCACCCTGCTCTACAATTACGGGCTCCTGGGCGAAGACACCGGCGGCCAGCAACCCAAACCCGGGTGGTCGCCGATCAGCGTCGGCGGTGTCAAGGTCTGGATCGTCACCCATCCGAACCTGCGGGATCCATGGCAGACCGTGGCGAATTGGCGGAGGCTGCCCGGCCGGCGGCGCGACTATCTGGCCATGGGCGACTTCCTCAACGACATGGCGGAGAGCCTGCTGCGGGGCATCGGCGTAGTCGGCGTGCACACCTCACCCGCCTTCCGCACGTTCATCGTCCAGCTGTTCGCCGGCGCCACCGCGGCCACCGGCGTGCGGATGGTGGCGGCCCGCGGAATCGTCGTCGGCGGTACCGTCGCGCACGACGTACGGATCAGCGGCAACACCGTGCGAGACGTGGTGCAGGGCATCCACGTCGGGGTCAGCGCCCGGCGGAAGCGCAATCCCGGCCGTGACGCACCCGTCTCGGACACCGCCGGCCGGGTCGTGATCAGCCACAACGTCGTCCACATCGCGCTGATGCCGGAATCGGTGACGGAACGGCACGGCGTCTTCGTCGGCAACAGCACCAGCCTGCTGATCGACGGCAACCTGGTGACCTGCGAGAAGATCGGCACAGCCGGGCGGCTCCACATCGAGGGAATCCGGGTGTACGGCTTCTACGGCCCGTCCGCCCTGATCGCCCGCAACCACCTGAGCGGTTTCTCGGTCGGCATCCGGACCGCGGCGATCAATAACGCGACCGCCGGACAATCATCTTTGTGGCGGGTTTCCGACAATATCGCGGTGGGTTCGTCCATGTCTGTCGACCGAAGACTGAGGGACGGCGAGGCGACCTTCGTGGACCCGGCCGGAAACAAGCCGTGATCGCTCATTTCGGCCGATGACGCATGGGCCCGGGAAGCGTAGGATGGGCGTACAGCCAGTAGAGCATTGGTGCTGATCTGAGTCGCCCGCGTTCGTCGTGTGCTTCGAGGATAGGGTTCGAGTCCCGGTTGCTGGATATAGGTTAGGGAAGTGGGGGCCCATTCGGGCCCCCACTTTCTTTTGATCAATTCTTGGTGATCGTCGACCCGGCCGGGTCGATGTCCCCGCGCCTCGGCGCCCGGCTCGGGCCGGCGCCACTGACGGCCCCTTCCGGCTGACACCTGAACGGATGCTGTCGCAAATCTGCAACGCACATCACCACTGGTGAGCACGGGTGCGCGGAGATTGTCCTCCCCTCGGCGCTTCCCCGGCACGGTCCCGGCCGCAACCCTGTCACAGGCCTGACCCGCCGAGCACCGGCCAGCGACGAGGAAGATGATGACCTCCTTTTACCAGCAGTTCAACACAACCGGAAACGCCAGTGTCGGCAACCAGATCGGCCAGGTGAGTGGTGGTCTCCACCAGGGCGCCGGCGTTTACGCCGCCGCTGCCGGTGACCTCGCGGGCGGTCTCGACCGGCTGAGAGACACGCTGAACCAGGCACACCGCCGCGGCGAGATCGACGCGGCGACCCTGGCCGACGCCCAGCACGAACTCGATGCCGCTGAGGCCGCCCTTCCGGCCACCGACGAACAACAGCGCGGACAGGCCCGGCGAGCGCTGCGCAAGCTCAGCGGGCTACTCAGCGGCGTGGCCGGATTCGGCGCTCAAGTGGCCACGGTCCTGTCGACCTTCGAAGGGATCGGCGCATGACGGAGTGGGACGCCGACGCGAGGCAGGTCCTCATCACCGACGGGAACGCGTACGTCGACACCCAGATCGGCGTGCTGCACGGCGACGCGCACATCTACCAGGTGGCCGGGAACGCCACCCCGGAGGAACAGTTCCGGGTAGCGGTGAACTATCTGCACGGCGGCCTCCCGGACGAGGCACGCCGCCGGATCCGGACAGCGGTGATGGAGAGTGGCCTGAGGTCCGCCGAGGTCGCGTACCGGTGGACGCTGGCCGTGCTCAGCGGCCGGCGCCTGGCCGATCTCGACGCCGACGACTTCGCGGCGCTGGACCACGCGTTCGCGATGGCCGAGGACCAACCCAGCGGGCGCTTCTGGCGGTGCACTGCCGTGATCCAGCGCTTCGTCGGGGCGCTGAGCGACATCGGGCCGGACGGGCGACCGAACCCGCTGTCCTGTGCGGAGGCGATGCGCTGTCACGCGGAGCTTCCCGAGAACGATCGAGTGGAGATCGAACGCCATCTCGATCAGTTCCTGGCGCACATCCTCGAGGACGACGCCGAGCAGCACAACAGCGAACGCGTCCGGGCCGCACGGATGGCGGGCGATCGCCGTACCCGGGTGCCGAAGTTCTTCGAACCGGACCCGGCCCCACCGGTCCGCAAGGTGCCCGTGCCCACTCCGCCCGGCACCGCGTGGCGACCGCTCGCCGCAGCCGCGGGCATCGCGCTGTTCGCCCTCTGGGTGTTGCTCGCCGCGCTGGCCGAGGTGAGCGTCCTTGCCGTCCTCCTGGTTCCGGTGCTGCTCGGCACCGGCGGCTGGTACGCGGGCCGGCACCTGATGGAACGCGCCTACCTGCGCAGCCGCCGCGACGCCAAGGAGGCCGAGCTGGTTCGTGGCGAACGCTCCGCGATCGAACGTCCCGGGAACTCCGCACCGGAGGAGGGCTTCACCGAGACGGTCACCGCCATGATCGACGCCGCCTTCTCCCAGCGGCAGCCCGCCGACCATCGCCGGGACGCGTTCTGGCGCGAGACGTGGGGTCTGCGGGCGGCGCTGCACGGCGACCTCGTGGATCTCTACGCCTTCTCCGGGCTGCCCGCCGCGAGCGTCGCCTGGCTGGTCAACCACCATGCCGACGACATCGCCCGGCGCTGGAAGGCAGGAGGCCTCGACGATTTCCGCCACGACCGGGCGACCGCCCCGATGGCTCCGCCGGCCTTCCTCGGCGGCCTCACCGCGCTCGTCGGAGCTGCCGTGATCTCCGTGCTGACGCTGCTGGGCAGCCAGTTCTTCGCGCTGCTGCTCACCGCCGGCATGCTGTACGCCGCCGCCCGGGTCGGCCGCCACGGCGCCATGGTGCTGTACGGCGAACGCCGGCGGATCGCCCTCGACACCGCCGAGTTCGACCGCCGGTGGGAAGCCGAGCAGACCGCCCACCAGCGCCGGGTGGCCTGGCTCGCCGACCGGCCCACCGACGTCGAGATGGGACAGTGGCTCGCTCTCGATCTCGCGTACTTCAAACGGGGCGCCATGGTGGAGAGCCGGCTCACCAGCCAGGAGGTCTTCACGCACGTCATACTCACCGAGGCGGCGCCGGGCACCGTCCGGGCCCGCTTCGTCGGTGGGCCGTTCCGGCACTCGGCCTACACGGTGCTGCTCTTCCTGCTCACCGGCGGCGGGGTACGCAAGGTGCAGGCCCGGCTCGAGTTCGCCTCCGGCAAGTTCGTCGGCGAGCAGCGCGAGAACTTCCAGTACCGGTCGATCGTCACCGCCAAGGTGAAAGAGGTCAGCGTACGTTTCGACGACGGGCAGCCGCGGGTGCTCAGCGACGACGCCGAAGCGGTGCAGCGGGACAAGGTGGTTCGGCGGGAGGCACTTGAGCTGGCCCTGTTCGACGGCTCGAAGATTCGTGTGCTGGTCGACCACTTCGGCGCGGAGACGATCGACCGGCTCCGGGAGTCCCCGGAGGATCTGGCTGGCCTCGCCCGCGAGAGCTCCGGAGTCTCCGGCGCACTGCGAGTCCTGGAGGCGGTTGCCGGCGAGGGCAAGGAGTGGATCGCGCTGGAACTCGGCCGGACCTATCGCCGTCTCGCCCGCCGCCGGTCCATGCCATCGGCCGAGCAGACCCGGCGGATCACCGTTCCACCAACCCCGCGTGGGCCGCACCATCGTCAGGCGCCGGGTGAGACACCCGGGACAGCGGTACGCCATCGCCGGTCCGGACCTTGATCTGTGTGGCGTCGTGGTCCGGTCCGGAGAACAGCCGCGCGGTGCGGATCGAGAACGCTCACCGCGGGTGCCGTGACGGCGAGGCTATGCTCGGGCAGTGGTGACCCCTCCGGTCCGGATCGGGTCGTACCGCATCGAACGGTTGCTCGGTGTCGGTTCCTTCGCAACCGTCTGGCTGGGATACGACCCGTCACTCGACGCCCACGTCGCCATCAAAGTGCTGGCCGAGAACTGGAGCCATGATCTGCGCATCCGGGAGCGGTTCCTGGATGAGGCACGGTTGCTCTGGCGGCTGGACGACGATCGCATCGTGTCGGTGTACGCGCTCGGGGAGTTGCCCGACGGCCGGCCGTACTCGGTGATGGGCTGGGCCGACGGCGGTAGTCTGCGCGATCGGCTGGCCCGGGGACCGATTCCGGTCCGGCAGGCCGGACCGCTGCTGCGGGCGATCTGCGAGGGTGTCGCGGTGCTGCACGATCACGGCATCGTCCATCGTGATCTGGCGCCCGGCAATGTACTGTTCCGGTCCCGGCCGGCCGGGACCGGGCAGGGACCACACGCCGAGCATGTCGTCATCGCCGATCTGGGGCTGGCCAAGGCGCTCGCGACGGCCTCCGGCCTGACCGCCCGGGCGGGGACGCCCGGCTACATGGCGCCGGAGCAGGACGATCCGCTGGCGGTCGTCGATCGGCGTACCGACGTCTTCGGTCTGGGGCAGTTGGGTGTTCGGCTCTTGGGCGCACCGGTGCGCCGCCGTCCGGGTGAGCCGGTGCGGCTTCGCGAAGGCGTGCCGGGCAAGGTTGCCGACGTGCTGCGGACGGCGACGGCACCGCGACCGGCCGACCGATACTCCGACGCCGCGGCGCTGGCGGCGGCGCTGGACCGGGCCACGACCGCGACGCGGACGAGGCCGCTGGTCCGCGCCGCATCACGGGTGACGATGTGGTTCGCGGCGGCTGCCCTGGTTGCCGGGCTGACGTCCGACGCGGTGGGCGGTCGTTTCTCGCGGCAGCCGGGGGTGGCGGTGGACGCGACCGGCCGGATCGCCGTCCGGCTCCCGGACGGGTGGCGGGCCACGACGGGCCGGTGGGCCTGGCCCGGGCAACCGGGTGGTCCGCGATACCCGGCACTGCTGGTGTCGCCTGACCCGGCCCGGTGGCGCACCGACGAGGCGGTGCGGGGCGCGTTCATCTGGCTGGCACGCGACGGCACGGCCGACCGTACGCCGGCCGCGGTCATCGCTCAGCTTCCGCATGCCGGCTGCGCGCCGGCTCCGGTGCGCCGCAGCCGGCAGGCCGGCATCGACTGGGTCATCGCCGGGTTCGACTGCGCCGACCGGCGAGGCCGGTTGGTGGAGGCGGCGGGCACCGCACCGGGCGGAACCGGATTGGTGTACGTCCAGGTCGCACCGCCTGCGGGCAACGCGTCGGTCTTCGTCGACACGTTGCTCGCGGGAGTACGGGTGCGCGCCGGTTAGCGGACGACCACGACCGTGATGGTGTAGGTCCGCTCGTCCTGCGGGATGGTCACGGTGACCGTGCCCGGCCTGACGAACCGCAGGTCGACCACGCCGCCCGCGTAGTTCTGTGAGACCAGGGACCCGGGCGTCGCGGTGACGAGACCAGGCCCGATTCCCTGCAGCCGCAGGACTCCACCGGTGTGGAAGCACATCGACTTGACCAGGTCCAGCACGGTGTTGCGCAGGTCCAGGTCGTGCCGCACGGCGCCGTAGCAGGTGCCGGTCGGCTTGGTCGAGGTCGGCTTGGTCGAGGTCGGTTTGACGGTCTTGGTCCGCACCGGCCCCGGCGCGGCCGGCTGTCTCGCGGCAGCGGGCTCGGGGTTCTGGGCCCGAGCCGGCGCGCTGGGCGTGGCCGACGGGACCCGGCCCGGCGCGGCAGACGTCGCGTTGTCAGCGGCTTGCGGGGGCCGTGGCGACACCGACGGGTCGCCGCAGGCGGCGAGTGGCACGGTCGCCATCACGGCGATCGCCCCGGCGGCCGCGATATGACGGAACTGGAGATGACGCATGTCGGCTCTCTTTCGTCGATTTTTTGGACTGTCACCCTGTTAGTCACGTCGGCACCGCCTTTTGTTCGCAGCTTTGTCAAGGTCTTCCTCATTGGTGGTTCAGGCTGAGGCGCAGCCGGCGGCGGGCCTCATGGATGCGGGACTTCACGGTTCCCTCCGGGATGTCGAGGAGTTCGGCGATGTCGCCGTAGCTCAAACCGAGCACGTCCCGCAGGGCGGCCGCCTCCGCATAGTCCGGCGGCAGTCCGTCGAGGGCCTCGAGCAAGTCGACGCGAGTGGCGGCCACGACGCTGGTGCGCCGCGGGTCGGCCTGGTCCGGCAGCGGGGCGCCGGACGCCTCGCCGCCGCGCCGACGGCGGATCACCTGGTAGGTCGACCGGGCCCGATTGGCCGCGAGACTGTGCCACCAGGTGCGGAAGGTGGACCGGCCGTGGAATTTCCCGATTCCACAAGCCACCGCCCACAGCGTGTCCTGGCACGCTTCCTCGGCGTCCTCACGGTTCGGAAGGAATCGCCCGCACAACCGGAGCGTCTCCGGCCCCACCGCGATCAGAAGCGAGTTCAGCGCTGCCTGGTCACCCGCCGACGCCTCTCGCGCCAGCGTCTCGATGTCGGCTCGGCCGAGTTCGACAACCATGGGATTCGTCATTCACTGAGCATGCGCTCATTTATCACCGCCCGAGATTTCGCGGTATGCCACGTTCCGAATCGGCGTAAGCTTGCGGTGACATTCGCATACGAGTGACAGCGTCGGCCGGAGCCATCCGCTGACGCGACTCTGCCGCCTGGACCCCGCGGGTACGACCGGACATCCGACACCTCAACCGAGGTGGCGTCCCGTACTCACCTGTGGTGCCACGCGAAGGCGATGATCCACGAACTTCGGCCGTGAACGGCCGTCAGTGTCCTGCGGCGCGGCCGGGGCGACGTCTGGTGAGTCGAACCTGCTCACGAAGGACTTCCATGATGTTCAGTGACGCCATGACCCATCCGACCGACACCCAGGTCGGCGCTCACGCCCTCGAGGAGGCGGCCGCCATCGGCGGGTACGCCCCGTCGATCTGCAACACCCAGCCGTGGCGGTGGCGGCTCACCGCCGACACGCTCGAACTGCGCCTCGCCTCCGAGCGGATCATGCGGGTCACCGACCCGGAAGCGCGCCTGGCGACATTGAGCTGCGGCGCGGCCCTCCACCACGCGCACGTGGCGTTGCGGGGGCAGGGCTGGGACGCCATCGTGACCCGGATGCCGCGCGACGGCGACCCGGACGTGCTCGCCCGGCTCCGGGTCACCGGCCGGGCGCCTACCGACCCGGCGTCGGTGGAGTACCTCCGGACCATTCCGTTGCGGCACACCGACCGGCGTCCGGTCGCCGGATCACCGCTCGACGCGGCGGACATCACCGCCGTCGTCGCAGCGGTGCAAGCCCAGGACACGGAGTCGCACACGCTGCGGCCCGATCAGATTCTCGAGCTGGCCGCCGCCGTCGACCACGCGCAGTGCAGCGAGGCCAAAGATCCCGCCTGGCGGGCGGAACTCGCTGCGTGGGCAGGCGGGACCCGGCCGTCCGGGTCGGGGGTTCCCGACGCGGCGATCCCCGACCGGGTCACACAGACCACGGTGCCGGGCCGCGATTTCGGTCATCACGGTGACCTGCCGGTGGGCGCCGCACACGACACCGCGGCGGTGTTCGTCATGCTCTACGGCCGCGGCGACGACCCGATCGACTGGTTGCGTGCCGGTGAGGCGCTGTCCGCCGGCTGGCTCACCGCCACTGCTCGCGGTGCCACCGTTCTGCCGTACAGCGCACCGATCGAGGTTGTCGCCAGCCGTCAGGCGATGCGGGCGATGATCGCCAGCGTCGGGCACCCGTATCTGTTGCTGCGCCTCGGCCGCACCGACACGGCTGCCGACCTGGCACCGCACGCGCCCCGACTGCCCGTCGAACAGATCATCGATCGTGCCTGACAACGTGCGGCCCGGCTGATACCGACCACGGTCTGGCCGCCCGGGCAGCGACTCCCTGCTTGCTGTCCCTGATATCGATGAGGTCTCTCATGGCTTTTGCAGAGATACGAAGGAATGAGCCGGGCCGACGTCGTACGGGTGGCAACGTTCACCCGGCGCCGGGCCGGATGGATTCGCGGCATGGGGGTTCGCCGCAGGCCGCCGCCGATCATCTGATGACGTTGATGGCGCAGTCCGCGCAGGCGCCCGTCGCGATGGTTCACCTGCTGGACGGTGAGCAGTTACGGCTGGTCGGCGCGTACGGCCTGCCGCCGCAGTGGGCGAGCGCACTCTCGGTGCCCGTGTCGTCGGCGCTGGCCGGGCTCGTGATCGCGCAGGGGCGGCCCATGGTGATCGGCGACATCACCGCTGATGCCCGGGTGCCCACGGAGGCGTCGGCACGTGCGATGGGTGAACGTGCTTACCTGGGCTATCCGGTCCGCGACGTCGACGGCGCGGTCGCCGGGGTGTGCGCGGTGCTGGACTATCGGCCACGGCTGTGGCGGCCCGACCATCTCACCGCGGTGGATCAAGGGGCGCAGGCATGCACGGCGTTCGTGGCCGGGCCATGCTCGGCCGCCCGGACCGATGAGGCGCAGAGGCTGCTGGCAGCGCTGCTCCACAGCTTGCAGATCGGTGTGGCCGCCTGTGACGCCGCGGGGCGGTTGGTCTTCTCCAACCAGGCGAATCAGAACCTCAACGGCGAGTTGCCCGAAGGCATCGACCTGCGGGCGTGGGCCCGGCAAAAACTGGTCCAGCCCCCCGCCGGCATGCTGCCCCCGGCGGTGGGACCCCTCATGCGGGCCTTGGCCGGCGAGCGTCTGCACGGCACCGAGATCATGGTGGAACGGCCGCAGCAGCGGCCTTCGATGCTGCTCGCCGACGCGGAGCCAGTCACCGACGCCGACGGCGGGTCGCTGGGAGCCGTGGTCACGTTCCAGGACGTGACCCACCGGCACAGTGCCGCCGTGTTGAAGGACTGCGAGCTGACGATCCGGCGCCTGCTGTCCGACTCCGAGATCCGCCCTGCCGACGAACTCCTTCAGGAGACCATCGGCACGATCGGGCGCATGCTCGACTGGGCGGCCACCGAGTTCTGGACCATCGACGAGGTCGGCACCGTCCTGCTCCGGCGGTTTCAGTGGACCGATGAACGGAAACTGTTGCCGCCCGGCCTGCCCGAGCGGCTCGGCCATGGCCAGGGCATGCCCGGGCGCGCGTGGCAGACCTCCGAGACGGTCTGGGCCACGGACCTCAGCACCGACACCGCCGCGCGCGTACAGGCCGTCGGCTGGGGCCCGCTGCGCTCGGCGGTGGCCGTGCCGGTGCCCATCGGATCGGTCACGCGGGGCGTTCTGGCCTGTTACAGCACCTACACCGAACACCCTGACGATGTCCGCACCGCCGTCATGGCCGGCATCGCCGCCCACATCGGGCAGTTCCTCGAACGCCGCCGTGGCAGCGCTCTGAGCGACGAACTCGAGCACAGTCGCGACGAATACATCGCCCTGGTCGGGCACGAGATTCGCACGCCACTGACCAGCATTCTGTCGTACGCCGCCATGATGGTCGACGATCCCGACCTGCCCACCGGCGATCGGGTCGAGATGCTGCAGGTGGTACGGCGCAACACCGGCCGCCTGCAGGTGATCATCGACAAGCTCCTCGACATCGCCGGCATGCAGTCCGGGGACATCGCCATCGACTCCCAGCGCATGGACCTGAGCGCGACCGTGCGGGCCGCCGCCGCCGCTTTCCGCACCCGTTTCACCGGCAAGGACGTCACCTTCGACATCGACGGACCCGACGAGGCGATCCTGTGGGGCGACCCGCGCCGGCTCACTCAAGTCGTCGACGAACTGCTCACCAACGCTGTCGACTGGGCCGACGACGGCAGCCGCATCATCGCCACCGTCACCACCGACGGACCCGCCACCCAGCTCACCGTGTCCAACACCGGCCAGGTCATTCCCGCCGCCGAACGCGAGCAGCTCTTCCAGCGATTCTTCCGCACCCAGGGCGCCCTCACGAACGCCGTCCCCGGCACCGGGCTGGGGCTGTCACTGGCCCGTACCATCATCGAACAGCACGGCGGAACGATCACCGCCACCAGCGACGACGACCCACCCGGCACCACCATCACCGTCCGGCTACCCACCGACCGGCCCGCACCCCCACCCGACGGGATTCGGGCGACAACAGCCGACGCCGCGCCCGGCGCAGCCGGGTGAGGCGCCGGTCGGTCCCCTGCTCGCCGGGCCGTATCCGGCGATAGTGACGCTCGAACCCCGACACCGCGCTGGTGAAGATCGGCGTGCACGGCCGCTGGTCGCGGCGCCTCGGCGCCACCGTGTCCGCGGCGATCGCCAAATGTCTGGCCGAGCCGCCGGTGGCTGTCATCGCCGACCTGTACGACCTCGGCGATCCCGACGCTGCCAGCATGCCGCTGTGGCTGGCCGCTCACCGAGCCGCGAGCGTCCTGCGACCACCGGTGCCATTCGCGGTATGCCTGCCCACCGCATCCGAACTCGTCGTCAACGCCGTCGAGCACGCCGGCACCGACATCCGCGTCACCGTGTCCCACCGCGGTGGAGGTATGCACCTCGCGGTACACGACGGCGTCAGCCGGCTTTCCCAGCCACGTCACTCGCAGCCCTCGACCAGGACAGACCTTGTGACCCGGCGCGGGACGGGACTCAGGGTCGTTCACGCCGACGCCGACGCCTGGGGCGCCATACCCACCCGCGGCGGCAAGATCGTCTGGGCCGCCGTCCGCGCCCGCCCCGGCGGCTGACACCGGCGCCCTCGCCGGGCGTCTCGATGCCGGCCGTTACGTGTCGAGGAGTTGTTGCAGGCTGTGCGGGTCCGTGACGACGGCATTGGCGACCTCGGTCAGCCGGCGGTTGTGGTTCCGGGCGTAACCGCGGATGACGGTGAACGCCTCGTCGACGCTGATGCCACGCGCCTGTGCGACCGCGCCCTTGGCCTGTTCGATGATGACCCGGCTGTTCAAAGCCCCCTGCAGTTGCTCGGTGAGCGTTTCACCGTGACTGATGGCGCGTTCCTGCAACAGACCGATGGTGGCCGCGTCGGCCAGGGCCTGCATGACCGTGACGTCATCGCCCCCGAAGTCCCGGCCGGGGGTGTCACCGAAGACGTTCAACGTCCCGATCACCTCCCGGCGCAACCGCATCGGAAAGGCGTGCACCGACTGAAACCCCGCCTCGACGGCAAGCGGCGCGAAGCGGGGCCACCGGCCGGCCGCGTGGCCCAGATCCACATTCACGACGGGCTCACCGGTGTGGAACGCCTCCAAACAGGGGCCTTCCTCGTTCTGCACCACGAACAGTTCCACCAGAGTGACGTTCTCGGTCGACCCGGCGACGAACTCCAGCCGCCCACGGTGGCCGGCGAGCAGCATGCCGACGGCCGGCGTTTCGGTCAAGTCGGCGACCCGCTCGGTGATCATGTGCATGTACTCGAGCATGTCGAACTCGTCGACCAGCGTGTCGGCGATCTCGACGAAGATCGTCGCCAGTTTCTGCACGGATACGGTAATCATGCCTGCCTCCCGGCCTGGCCGGCGTTCACGTATGCGGTCATGGACGGTCCCGGTCGAAATGCAGCCGGCGGGCGACCACGTCGCGGGCCACGTCGTCGAGGTGGCGGCCATGTGCGAACGCGTACGCCCGCATCCGGGCCATGGCCTCACCGATGGAAACCCCCAGCTGCACCATGACCATCCCCTGGGCCTGGAACAACTCGGCACGGTGCTCCCCCGCGTCGGCGAGACCGTCGCCGAAACCCGTCGTCGTTGCTTGCTCGTGATGGTCGAGCAACGCCGTCATGGTCACCTCCGCGAAGACGAGCGCGTCGGCGAGTTCGTCACCGGTCAGCGACCCGGCCCGGCGGCGGAAGACGTCGAGCACACCGAGGCGCACAGCACCCAACTGCAGCGGGAACGAGAAGACCGCCCGGATCCCGCTGTCCTGGACAGCCGGGATGTACATCGGCCAGCGCGCCGGCGACACACCGCCGAGGTCCGGCACCAGCACCGGGCGCCGCAACGAGAACGCATCCCAGCACGGCCCCTCACCGAGCACGAACTGCAGCTCCTCGATGCGCTCGGTCAGCGGGTCCGACGCGGCGTAGACCCCCCGGGCTCCCGTCTCGGTCATCATGCTGATCCCGGCGCCCGACGCCGCCAACGTGTGCGTGGCGGCGGTACACACCCGGAACAGCAACCCGACCCCGCCGCCCGGCGGGAACGGCTGATCCTCGATCAGGTTGCGGATCATGTCGACGCGATCACCCACGGCGGCCACCCGACGCCCGGCGCCCACCGACCCGGCGACACCCCGCCAAGCCAGCCCGACCACGCGGCTCACCATGCGACACGGCGGTAACCTCCACGCCAGGGCCCCTTGGCCGGGCCGGGCAGTAAGGACGAATCTATACAGCCTACGCATCCCTCCGGCCGAGGTTCCAGCACCCCGCCATCGGCGGCGCACAGCAGGTCGGACCCGCCGGACCCGGCATGCACGTCGACTGGGCACGGGCGTTCGCCATCGCAGCCGTCAGCACCGTACGCCCGGATGTTGATGCCCGTAGCGACGAGTTGCCGAGGCCGGGGACGATCCGGCTCATCGCCATGCCTCGGCCTCCTGTTCTTCGTAGCGGCAAGCAACGATCCACGCTTCGATGCCCTGAGGCGAGGCAGCTGTCCGCCGCCACCGGATCGCATCCGCGAACTGCGCGGTCTCACCTGTATTCTCGGCGCCCGGCACTGTGTGCCCCATTCATATACCGTTGAACCAGCGGCGATGTCACTTCATCGCCGTCCGCTGCTCCGGACCTTGGTAGCGCACCGTTCTCCCCGGGCGCCCTGGAGCTGCCGTGAAGTCTTCAAAAGGATGACCACCCTCGAACAGGTACGGCCCAGCCTCCGTACCTGGTCGCCGCCGGAACCGATCGTCGTGGTGTCTCGGTAGGCGTCATGGCTGACGTGAGCGCCACCGTGGTCGAAGTGACGGTGCATGGCCGCTGGTCACAGCCCCCTCCGCGGTCAGGTGGCCACCACTCTGCGGCTCTGTCTCGCCGGACCGGCTACTGCCATCATCATCGATCTGCACGACGTGGGGGATCTGCACGGGGTGAGCTTGCCGTTCTGGATGGCGGCGGTAAGGGCGGGCCGCGTGGCGCCCTACTGATCATGTCGGAACTCGCCACCAACGCCGTGGAACACGCTCGCACCGACGCCATGGCCACCGTTGCCGGGGACGGCACCCGGCTGCACCTGGCCGTTCGTGACGGCGACACCCGGTATCCCCGTCTCACCGCGCCGGTCTCCGTCCGCGACGGAATTCCGCTCGACGAGCAGGGACGAGGCCTCCGGCTGGTCCATGCCGTGGCCGCTGCCTGGGGCGCCATACCGGCCCGCGGCGGCAAGGTCGTGTGGGCGACCGTGTCCCCCGCCTCACCGTGCGCGTAAAGGTGCCGGGCGTGCCCGGGGTCACGTGTGGCGGCCGTTCCATCCCCGTTCGATGACCTGTGCGGCGGCGAGTCGCGGAGCGCGCGCGGCGGCGCTGCCGGCCGGGTCTCCGGCGCTGATGCGCAGCACGAGGTGCGGGTGCCCGAGGCCGGCGAGCAGGAGCCGGATGCGTTCCCGGGTCACAGTCACTTCGATGGTGGCGCTCAGCGGCAGGACCGACAGGCCCAGTTCGGTGGCGGTGAGCCAGGCCGCGGACAGTGCTTCGCCGGTGCGGAGCCAGTTGGCCTCGTCGTCGGCGGGGCCGTAGAGGATCGCGAACGTGGCGGCGTTCCCGGGTGCGCCGGTGACGGGTAGGTCGCCGTGATGGCCGAAGTCGCGGTCCGGCACGGTGGCCCGAGTGGTGTGGTCCGGGATGGCGGCGTCCGGGATGCCGCTGCCCAGCGGCCGGGAGCCACCGGTCCAGTAGGCGAGTTCGGCCTGCCAGGCGATGTCCTCGTTCTCGGCGCGCTGGGCCTGGTCAGCGTCTCTGGCCAGACCGTACACCTGGTCAGGGTGCAGCAGGTGCAGGCCTGTGCCCGCGGACTCGGCGGCCGCGACGACGGCGTACAGGTTGTCGGCGTCCACCGGAGCGGCCGCGGTGGGCCGACGGTCGGTGTGGCGCAGCCCAATGGTCTGCCGGTGGCGCCGCGCCTCGAGACTGACCGGGATCCGCCGGTCGAGACTCAACCGCGCGAGGTGATCGGGGTACGCGGGGTCCGGCATGCGCGCGACGTCGGTGTGCCAGCCATCGGCGGCGAGGCCGACCAGGGCGTGGTGCAGGGCGGCGCCGCAGCTCAGGATGGCCAGCCGGGAGTCGCGGTCGGTGACGTCGAGTGCCCGGCTGTGGTCGAGGCGCAGGTTCAGTTCGTTGCCGGTGAGACGCCAGCGCCATGGCTGGGTGTTGTGAATCGACGGGGCGTGCCCTGCCATGGCAGCGGCCGCGGACAGTGCCCGGGCCTGGGCGCGGGTGTCGGCGGCTCCCATGGGAGTGTCGGTGCTCATGCCGGGTTCCTTCCTGGCGTGCCGAACGTCGGGTTGGTCAGGGCATGCGCGGCCAGGTCCAGCTCGGGGTCCGGCAGGCCGTGCGATCCACAGGACCACATGAGGAGATCCTGACTTCGGCCGCAGCCGGATATTCGTGCCCGAGAAACAGTCTGCGTGCGAAACGCACCTGATCGCTGCGGCGGGCGAAGAAACGCCGAGACGCTCACAGCGGCCAAATACCAGTCCACCGGGTCCAGGGCGACACCTTGACCCTACGCCTGTTCGCCGCACCCGGCAGGGCGCCCGTCGGCGGGCTCGGCGATGGACTTGTTCACGAGCCGGTTCTCCTGGACCGAGCCGGGCGTCTCCCGCGGGGGCATCAGCGTGCCGCGCGGTTCAGACGATCGGCTGTGGCAGGCCCTCGTGGTTGAGGTAGACAACGATTCGTAGACGCCGCCCATCGTCGTACAAGAGGAACGAGGAGGCCAGGGCGATAGATTGTCCGCCGGATGTCCGTGGGGCGTGCCAGTTGGTACTGACCAAGAGGTAATGCCCGTCGAGTTGGCGCCACGAGCGTTCGATGAGTTCAGGGGTGCCGATTCCCGCGTTCTTGAACATGTCGGTTCGGTGGGACAGGGTGCGTAGAAGCGCATCTCGAGTCGTTGGCCGGGCGCCGCTGTTGTTTGCCGACAGGAATGAGTCGGCAAAGCAGTCGCCGAGCAGATCTGGGCGCGACGTCTCACTCGCAGAGGAGAACGTGGCGAGGAACTGGTCAATGCGCGCTTCGATGTTGTCCATGGGGTGTCGTCCTCTGTGAGGGACCCGCGAGGGGTCACGCGGCAGGACAACATTAGGCATAGAAGTGGGCTATCTTACCATTTATCGTTAACTATTGCTAGTACCGTCCGGGTCGTTCTGGCCGCCGAATGGCGGAACGCTCCAGGAACTTCGCAGCGGTGCCCGGTACCTGCCGGGGCATCGTCGACCAACCGGCCGGCGGAAGCCGAGCAGGCCCTCGACCACCGCTGCCCGCATTGACCTGATCTGATATATCTGCATCGGGCAGCCGCTGGGATGCGGCGTCGCTGCTCATGCGAAAACGGGGGCAACAGACCATATGAAGGCGGATCCGGCCGCGCTCGACGCGGCGGCGCAACAAGCGCATGACCTCAGCCGCCGGTGGACGACCGCGGCCGCCGACGTGGAGCCCGAGACCCGGTCCGCGATCGGTGCGCTCGGCACCGGCTTCTCGCTGCGGGCCGAGGTGGAGAACGTGCTGTCCGCGCACACCGCCGAGGTGACGATGTACGCACGGTACCTGCAGGAATTCGGTGATGCCTTGTCCGCGACCGCGACCGACTACCGCACCAGCGACGCGACCGGCGGCAACCGGTTCTGGTACCTCAAGGAACGTTGATGCTCACCCTCACCGAACTCCGCGACGCCCGCGTGGACGCCCTCGACACCGCCGCCGACGCGTGGACCGCCTTGGCCCGGCTGGCCGAGGACCTGGCCAGCGACGCCGTCACCGAACTGGCCCGGCCGTTACGCGGCTCCGGATGGGACGGCGACGCCGCCGCCGCCCGGACCGCCGCGGCCGCCCTGAATCTGACCGAGGCCGGCATTCCCGCCGCGGGCGGCGACCACCGCGCCGCACACGACTGGTGGGCGGGGCGCAGCCCGGAAGAGCGGCACCTGTACGCGACCGCCTGGCCAGACCGGGTCGGGGCCCTCGACGGGCTGCCGGCCACCGACCGTGACCAGGCCAACCAGCTGGCCCTGCGCAACTACATCGGCGACAGCGTCAACCGCCGTGACGACCAGGACAACAGCCAGCACGACCGCGCCGTGAACCTGCTCGACAAGCTGAAGCCAGTGAAGAGCAGCCGGAGCAGAAGCGGCTGTACCTGCTCGGCTTCCAACCGCTCGGCGACGGCACAGCGGCCGTGGCGATCGGCAACCCGGACACCGCGGCCCACACCGCCCTGCTCGTTCCCGGGGTCGGTACCGAACTCGACGGCTTGAACACCGCCCACACCGCCGGCGGCTCCCACCTCACCGCAATGGGACACAGCTACGGCAGCACCGTCCTCGGTGAGGCCGCCAGTAACGGCGACGGCCTCGCCGTCACCGACATGGTCGCCGTCGGCAGTCCCGGCATGCGGGTGGACAACGCCGCCGAGTTCAACATCCCGACGGACCACATGTGGGCCGGCGCCGCCGCCGACAACTACGTCGCCCGCCCGGAGAACTCCACCTTCGGCGACTTTCTTCTATCGCCGGCGACTACGACGCCGCCCGCATCTTCGGAAAGGCCCCGTAGCGTGTCCCACCTTCAACTCCGCGCCGCACATGCCGTACTCGCTCTCGCCGTCGTAGCGTCACTCGCCGGCTGCACCGGCACCGGCCAGAACGACGACCGTCAACCCGGCGACCCGACAAGGAGCCAAGTTCCCGTGCGGACCCAGACCGTGGCGCAGGCCACGAGCCAGGCCGAAGCCGCTGTCAACGCGGTGGCCGAGGCGATCGGCGGCCGCCCGGAAGGCTGGGACGCGACGACCGTGCCCTGCACCAGCCGCTCCGGAGCAGCCGCGGCTGACAGACTCTGGCAGCTCCAGGGCGCCGCGAACGTCCCCGTCACCGGCGGCGACCAACGCGCCGCGTTCGACCGGCTCAAGAGCACCTGGCGGCAGGGAGGCTACGAGATCACCGGCGAACAGACGTTCGGCGACGGCACCCGCACGACCCTGTCGGCGCGCGACCACAGCACCGGCGCCACCATCACCGTGACAACCACGAAGGACCTCGCCCGCGTCGCCGTCGTTCTGGCCAGCCCCTGCTACCGGCCCGCGCCCGGAGAAGACCCGGCCAACGACTGACGTACGGCCGGCAAGCACGCGCCGACCGCATCCCCCGCGGCGTCGGCAGTCACGTGGTGAATCGCGTGACGATCTCGCGCAGCCGCTCGGCGGTCTGCGCGAGTTCCTGTGACGCGCGGGCTGTCGCGTCCGTACCGTCGGTCGTCCGGTTCGCTTCGGCGATGACGGAACCGACCCCCGCGGCGATCTGCGCGGCGCCGCCCGCCAGGTCGCTGATGCCGTGTCCCATCTCCGCCGTGGTGGCCGACTGTTCCTCGACTGCGGCGGCGATGGTGGACTGGATCTCGTTCACTCGGGCGATCACCTCACCGATCTGCTCGATCGCGTCGACCGCGGCGAGGGCGTCACCCTGAATCGCGTCGATGCGGGTCGCGATGTCCTGGGTGGCCCGGCTCGTCTCCTGCGCCAACTCCTTGACCTCACCGGCGACCACGGCGAATCCCTTGCCGGCCGACCCCGCCCGTGCCGCCTCGATCGTCGCGTTGAGGGCGAGCAGGTTCGTCTGTGTCGCGATCGCGGTGATGACTTTCAGTACGTCGTTGATCTGCGCGGAGCTGGTGCCGAGACGGCCGACGGTCTGTTTGGCGTCGCGGGCCGCGTCGACCGCCGAGGTGGCCACGGCGGCGGCCTGACTCGCCCCGGACGCGATCTCGTTGATCGACGCGGACATCTCCTCGGCGCCGGCCGCGATCGCCGACACGTGACCGGAGACGCTGTCAGCGATCGTGCCGACATGCTGTGCCTGGGTGGCCGTCGACTCCGCGGTCGCGCGCATGTCCCCACCGACCTGGGACAGCCTGGCGGAGTTCGCGGCGACCTCGTCCGCGTCAGCACGCAGGCCGTGCACCGCCTTCCGGATTCTGGTCAGCGCGTCGTTGAAGGCGGCGCCCATCTGGCCGACCTCGTCGCGCGTGTCCACCGGCACCTGCTGGGTGAGGTCACCGTCGGCCAAGGCGCGCAACGCGGTGACGATCCGCCGTAGCGGCACTGTGGCGGACAGGTAGAAGCCGACCAGGAGATAGCCGACCAGAAGGAGGGCCACGGCCGCCGCGGCCTCGACGACGTACGCCTTCGCCTGGAAACCACTGATCCTCGTCGCGAGCAGCGCGTCGAGTTGTGGCGCGAGTTCGTCCACGAGCCGCACCAGAGCGGTCCACGCCTCGTCCCCGGCAGCGGGGGTGACCAGCGAGAGCCGGCCCGAGGCCACCGCTTCGTCGACCTGTGCGAGCAGGGCTTCCACGGATTCACGCTCGGCGGTGATCGACCCTTCGGCGTCAGCCAACTGGGGGCGGGCCGTCTTGGCCAGGGCGGTGGCCATTCCCGCGTCGACCGCCGCCTGCGTACTCGCCAGCGCGCCGGCCGCACGCGCCAGGTGGAGCTGGGTGGTCCGGGCCACGGCCGCGGACTGGCCGGTCGCCAGTATCGTCTCGTCGACGGTCCGACCAGCCTGGTCCAGCAGTTGCGGCAGCCGGAAGACCAACGTGTCCATGACGTAATAGGAGTCGAGGTCGGGATCGAGGGTGAGATTCGACGCGTCGGAGACGGCGACCACCAGGCCGAGCAGAGCGTCCAAGGCCTTGTTGTACGCCTCGAAGGCGGGTGCGCCGGCATCTGAGTCAGTGGCGGACTCCACCTCCGCCTTGGCCGCCGCCCACGTGTCGCCGACGCCGAGTTCCGCTCCGTTCGCCTCGTTGGCCGCTTCCATCTCGGTCATCGCCGCTCTGGTGCCGGCTTCCTCCGGATCACCGCCCGAAACCGCCAGATGCCGGGCCCGCACCGTGGCCGAGGTCAGCCCCAGCAGCGGTTGCAGGTAGGCGACACCGACACGTTCGCTGGCGCTGAAAGCGACCTGACCGGTCTGAATTCCGACGTAACCCCATGTCACGAAGCCCAGCGGCAACAGCAGCACCACCGTGACGACAACAATCTTGTACGCGTACCGTAACCGCCCGAGCAGTACACGCGCTGGTGTGAACATTCTGTCCGCCTGGTTCGAATGTCGGATACCTACTCCCCGATCGGCAGCACCCGGCGGCAACTGAGCAGCCGTCAGATGTGCGCGCGAACTCCCGCCTCGGCCGTTCCAAGCACCGTCCCAGGGCCGGGGCGCAGGCTCGGGCACACACGCGTCGAGCGCGAGGCCGATCTCCGGAACAGCGGTCCGGCCGGGCGAACGGCACGCCGGAGCTGCGCCTCGCGCTGATCGAGACGCTGGCCCAGCTCAGCGTCGAGGACCAGGCGGTGCTGGTGCTCCGGCACGCCGAGGACCACGGCATCGACACCGTCGCCATGATCCTCAACGTCTCGATGTCGGTCGTGAAGATGCGCGACGCGCGGGCGCTGGCCCGGCTGCGCGCCCTCCTCGGCGACGACTTCCGCATCACGGATCAGGAGGTGATGACCTCAGTCACGCAGCGGCGGAGCCACTCGTGGGCGCCGTCGGTGTCGTGCCGGCGGTGCCACGCCAGGGAGACCTCCATGATGGGCAGTGCGACGGGCGAGGCGAGCACCTGTACGCCGGGTACCCAGGACGCGTGTTCGCCTCGTCGTACCGGCAACAGGCCGACCAGGTCGCTGCGCGCGACCATCATCAGCGCCTCGGTGTGCGACGGCACGACCGCGACCACCGCGCGGCGCAGGCCATGCGCGGCTAGGGCGGTGTCCAGCGGGCCGGTGGCGAGGCCCAGGCGGGAGGCGCTGACGTGGCCGGCGGCGGCCAGCCGGGCCGCGGTGAGGCGGCCGCGGGCGAGGGGATGCCCTTCCCGCACCGCCAGCGCCATCTCGTACTGCGCCAGTGGCTCTACCTGGACATCCGGCGGCGCGCCGTGGATGACGCCGATCTCCAGGTCGACGTCGCGGTCCCGCAGCCGGCCGGAATCGGTGGCGCCCTCGCCGAGAAGCCGCAGCGTCACACCGGGCGCCTCGCGGCGAATGCGGTCCAGCAACCGCGCGCCGACCACGGCGGCCAGGTCGGCGGCCACGATCGAGAAGGTACGGGTCAGCCGGGGCAGGTCCGGCATACCCGGCGGCGTGAAGATCGCCTCAGCGCGCTCGAGGAGTTCGCGGGTGGCGATCTGAATCTCCAGCGCCCGTGGCGTCGGCGTCATGGTGCGGCCGGTACGCACCAGGATCGCGTCACCGGTGGCCTTGCGGATACGGGCGAGCGTACGGCTCATGGCCGGCGAGGAGAGGTGCATCCGCCGCGCGGCGCCACCCACGCTGCGCTCGCCGAGCAGCGCGTCGAGCGCGATAAGAAGGTTCAGATCCATCGGTGGTTGCGCCACATGCATCCTTCAGGTGCGAAAGTTGCATTTGAGGTTAACTCACTGAGCCCTTAGCGTCGTTCACATGACTTCGACCGGCCCACACTGGACCGCCTGATGATCAGGGCGACCGTCGAGTGCGTCGCTCGGCGCGCGTCCCCGAGGCGGGCACTACGCGACGCTGCGGGCCGGCCCGGTCCGCACATCACGATTATCTACGGCGTGCGAGGAGTCCCGCGTGCGGGGCTCGTGCGACTGTTCGATCCACGCTACCGGTTCGAACGGCGATCTGGCGCCGCGGATCCTTCGGCACGGTGGCGCGGGCCCCTCGCCCGGCTCCGGCCGAGCAGTACCTGAACCGCCCGCAAGGGCGGCTCCCCATCCGCCCGGCGATGCGATAACCCGGGCTGACCACGTCGGTGGCGCTGGGCACGATCGCCCGCGCAGGCGCCGTGCTGGTCCACGGCCTTCCGGTCCACCTGCGCCATTGCCGACTCCCCCAGTTCTCCCACGCCGATCTTTGCCATGCCGTTTGGACAGTAAAGGAACCCCGATGATGCGAAAAGTGACGTCGTTACCCGCCGGGAGGGTAGCGAAATGGGTCATCGTGGCCCTCTGGGTCGCCCTGCTGGTTCCGGCGCTGACGCTGGCCGGCAAGCTGGGTGACGTCGAGAAGAACGACAATGCGGCCTGGCTGCCCGGCGGTGCGGAGTCGACCAAGGTCGCCGAGCGGGCCGCGAGGTTCCAGCCCGCCGAGACCCTCCCCGCCATCGTGATCTACAGCCGGCCCGAGGGCATCACCCCCGCCGACATGACCAAAGCCCTGGCCGACGCCGAGGCTTTCCAGGGCATCGAGAACGTCGTGGGGCGGCCACAGGGCCCATCGAGGTCCGCCGACGGCAAGGCGATGCAGACCGTGGTCCACGTTCACGACGGTAGGGAAGGGTGGGACGGAGCCCGCAAGGTCGTCGACGCGATGACCAGGGTCGGCGAGCAAAACGCCGACGGTCTCGGGTTCCACGTCACCGGGCCGGCCGGTTACGCGTCCGACTCGGTGAAATCCTTCGGCGGCGGAGGCCTCGTGGAGACGATCACCGCCTTGGTGGTTGTCGCCATCCTGCTACTGACCTACCGCAGCCCACTGCTGCCACTGGTGCCGCTGCTGGCCGCGGGTGGCGCTCTGGTCACGGCCGAAGCGGTGATCTACCTGCTGGCGAAGCACGCGGGCCTGACCGTCAACACGCAGACAAGTTTCATTCTGACCGTCCTGGTGTTCGGCGCCGCCACCGACTACGCGCTGTTGCTCATCTCCCGCTACCGGGAGGAACTGCGGCGGCACCAGGACCGGCACGAAGCCATGGCGCAGGCCCTGCGCCGCTCCGGCCCCGCCATCATCGCCAGCGCCGCGACCGTCGCGGTCAGCCTGCTGGTACTGATGCTCGCCACACTCAACTCCACGAAGGGGCTCGGGCCGGCCAGCGCCATCGGCATCCTCGTCGGCCTGCTGGCCATGGTCACGCTGACGCCGGCCCTGCTGGTCATCTGCGGCCGCTGGATCTTCTGGCCGGCGAAGCCGTCGTACGGCTTCGCCGGGGCAACCAGGCCGAGCATCTGGACCCGCATCGGCGCCGTTGTCTCCCGCCGGCCGCGGATCGTGTGGATCGGTACCGCGCTCGTCCTCGGCGTCATGACGATCGGGATGACGGGACTCAAGGCCGACGGGATCCCCAGCAATGGCCGGTTCACCACCGAGACGCAGGCGGTCGCCGGCGAACAGATCCAGTCCAGGCACTTCCCGGCCGGATCCGGTGACCCCATTCATGCGGTGGCCGAGGCCGCCTCGGCGGAGCGGGTCAGAACCGTACTGTCCGGGGTGCCTGGGGTCGCCGGCGTCGCGGCGCCGATGATCAGGGATGGTGAGGCCCTCGTACTCGGAACTCTCGACGACCCTCCCGGCAGCAGCGCCGCGATGCGCACCGTCGAAGAGGCCAGAGCCGCGATCCACCAGATCGAGGGTGCGGAGGCCCTGCTCGGCGGCAACACGGCGGTAGCACTCGACATCCAGCAGGCGGCCACCCGCGACGCCGAGGTGATCATCCCCATCGTGCTCGTCGTGGTCTTCGGCATCCTCGCCCTGCTGCTACGGGCGATCGTCGCGCCACTGCTGCTCATGGCCACCGTGGTGCTGTCGCTCGGAGCGGCCCTCGGCGTGAGCGCGGTGGTGTTCAACCACGTGTTCGACTTCGCCGGGGCGGACGCGAACTTCCCGCTCCTGGTGTTCGTGTTCCTGGTCGCCCTGGGCATCGACTACAACATCTTCCTGGTCACCCGGGTACGTGAGGAGGCAATGCTGCACGGCACCCGGCGCGGCGCGCTGACCGGTCTGTCCGCCACCGGCGGCGTGATCACCTCGGCGGGTCTGGTGCTGGCCGGGACCTTCGCGGCATTGGGCGCGCTGCCACTGGTGTTCGCGGCGCAACTCGGATTCGCGGTGGCCTTCGGTGTGCTGCTGGACACGATGATCGTCCGCTCGGTCCTGGTCACCGCCCTGACCCTGGACGTGGGCCGATGGATGTGGTGGCCCAGCGAACTGTTCAAGCACCACGACGACGCCGCGCTCTCAGCGGGTGAACCCGACGCGGAACCCGCGCTCGCGGGCACCTGACAAACCTCCATGCCCGGGCCTCGCGGCGCCGGCATGATCCCGGCATCGGCGAGGTCCGGGGAACCGACCAGCCTGACAAGGAGTAGGCGTGCGAGA
This sequence comes from Actinoplanes sandaracinus, assembly GCF_030009775.1. Taxonomy (GTDB): domain Bacteria; phylum Actinomycetota; class Actinomycetes; order Mycobacteriales; family Micromonosporaceae; genus Actinoplanes; species Actinoplanes sandaracinus. The sequence goes on from NZ_JASCTH010000030.1 coordinate 106,287, forward strand.
ACTTTCGAAGACATCTGTCCGTATGCCGGCGTTGCGGACCCCGGCGTCATCGGCATCGTCCGCACCATGATCAAGATTATGGAGTGGGAGCTGCGCCCCGCGCGGCCCGCGGACTACGACGACATCATCGCCGTAGTCGACGACTGGTGGGGACGCGAGATCGCCGGTTCGCTGCCGCGCCTCTTTCTCGACCATTTCCACCGCACCAGCCTGATCGCACGCGATCACGACGGCGTACTCACCGGATTCATCATCGGTGTCCTCTCGCCCTCTCAACCCGGCCGGGCATACATCCACTTCGTCGGCGTCGCGCCCGCCGCTCGCGGTTCCGGGCTCGGCCGCCGCCTCTACGAGGCGTTCTTCGCACTCGCGCGGGCTGGCGGATGCAGCAGGGTCGGTGCGATCACCGCGCCGGTCAACACAGGGTCGATCGCTTTTCACCAGAGCATGGGCTTCACGGTGACGGGGCCGGTCGTGGGCTATGACGGGCCCGGCAAGGACATGATGGTCTTTGACCAGGCCCTCTGATCAGTTGCGGATTCCCCATGGAGAGCGCGCCCTGGGCGGTTATGACTCGGGAGGTTGTAATCATGACGGGCGTGCGGCTGGAGCCGACGACCGAGGATCAGTACAAGCCGTGGCGGGCCGAGGCCGAGGCGCACTACGCGCAGAGCGTCGCCGCGTCGGGCCGGTAGCTGTAGACGCGGCTCGCAACGCGCTGACCAGAATCGGTCTCCACGTCTTCGCTCACCACACCGGCGCCCGAGCCCTCTACGAGCGGCTGGGTTTCAGCGAGACCGGCCGCAACATGGCCAAAGGCCTGTGACCGCGATCGCGCACGATTCGGGCCACGGCTGTCTCCCTCTTGGACAGCGCCTCGTCCGGCCGTACTGAAGAAGCTCTTGACGGTCTTTGGTCTCCAGGCGGGCAGACCCCGCGCCCTTCCGAAAAGCCCGCCCCTGGGTGTTCACCGCTCTTACGGGTACGGATCCTGGGGGTGTCTCGGGGGCGTGCTCTGTTCCAGGGGCTCGGTGGGTAGCTCGATGACGAACGTGGTGCCCGGGCCCTGGTGGTCGGCCAGGGTGATGGTGCCGTGGTGGCGTTCGAGGATGGTGCGGACGATGACCAGGCCGAGACCGGTGCCGGGGATGCGCCGGTCGAGGGCGGAGGAGGCGCGGTAGAACCGACGGAACAGTCTCGGCCGGTCGGCGGCCGGGATGCCGATGCCGGTATCGGCGATCGACCAGACGATCTGTTTACCGTTGCTGTCGGGTTCGCTGCGGGTGTCGGCGGTGACGGTGATCGTACCGCCGGCCGGAGTGTATTTGATCGCGTTGGACAGCAGGTTGTCGGCGACTTGCCGCAACCGGTCCGGATCGGCATGCAGAGGCAGCCGGGGAGGGATCGTCACCGTGACGGTCAGATTCTTGTCCACGGCCGCCTCGGTGAGGTCTTGTATCGCGGCGTTGACGACTTCGGTCAGATCACAGTCGGTGGGATGGATGGCCATATGACCGGATTCGAGGCGGGAGAGGTCGAGGAGGTCTTCGGCCATCACGGTGAGCCGTAGCGCGTTGCGATTGATGATGCCCAGGTAGTGGCGCAGATCGGGCGGGGTGAGCGCGTCGGCTTCGTCGCTGAGCACCGTGGCGGTGGCGGTGATCGCTGTCAGCGGGTTGCGCAGCTCGTGGGTGACCATGGCGAGGAACTCGTCCTTGGTGCGGGCGAGTTCGATGGCGAGTTCTTCGGTGCGGCGGCGTTCCAGGTACTGCCCGACATGCGCGGCCACACCGGACAACAGCCCGAGAAGGGTGTCCTCAGGCTCCTCGGCGCGGTCACCGAAGACGCAGAGGGCGCCGAGGATCCGCCCGCCGGCCCAGACCGGCACCCCGACCGCGACGTGCAGGCCGATGGCGGCGGCGGCACGGCTGCGCACCAACGTGGCGTCGGCGGCCAGATCCGGCACCCAGGCCGACCGCCGCTGCAGGTAGACGCGGCCGGGCAGTCCGATGCCGTAGTCGAGTTCGTCGACGGCGAACCCGGCCAGAAGACGGCCGGGCTCGGCGTAGCGTGCGGTGCAGACCAGCAGTTGGCGGTCCAGATCGGTCAACCACAGCTCCACCACCGGCCAGCCCATGTGCCTCCCGAGCGCCTCGGTCACCCGGGCCGATGCGGCGTCGCTGGATGACGCCTCGGCCAGCCCTCGCGAGACCGCGGCCTCCACCCCGGTGAACCGGGCGGCACGCACCCTGGCGCTCACGTCGTAGGCGAAGGCGTGGAACACCGGCCCGTCCGGGGTGGTGGTGATGGTCAGCGTCATCTCGATCGGGAATTCGTGGCCGTCGCGGTGCACCGCGGCCAGTTGCAGGCGATTCCCGAGCACCCGCCCCGGCTCGCCGGCGGCCGTCCGGGCGAGGCCGGCGCGGTGCTGCTCCCGGTACCGCTCCGGAATGATCAGATCAGCGACGGCTCGCCCGCACGCCTGAGCGTGCGAGTAGCCGAACAAGGCCTCGGCGGCGGTGTTCCAGCCGAGCACCCGATCCGCTGAGTCGATCGCGACGTACGCCTCCAGCGCGGCCTCGAGTACCGCCTGCGGGTCGTGCAGCACACGGTGGTCACAAACGACCGGCGTCACGTCCGTATCCATGGCTGTCTCTCTTCACCGCCGCATTCGTGTGGGCCACCCCCGGGAAGAGGGACCGAGGATGCCGGGACAGCGTACCTGCCGGATTCCGGGGTTCGCTGCACGATCCGGGGGCTGACCAGGCCAGGGACGGGGCGGTCGGCACGGCGTCGCCGGACGACGATCCGCCGGCTGACGAATGAGCCGGGGCCTTACCAGCGAGGTGTCGTAGGGTCGAAACCTATCGCGCCCACCCGAGTCGGAGGCTCCTGTCCGCGGAACGCGCGGATCGGGGCCTCGTCCCCGCGACACCCACCGTGCGGCTCGCCGCTCGAAGCTGCCTGTTCGGGGGATGCTGATGTGGCTGACCAGTCATCGCCGAGGAGCCGGAAGGCCGACCGTCCGCAGAATCGAAAAAGACGCCTGAAAAACGGTGCTTGAATCGGCGCGTTCGGTTCTCTGCGATCAGCAGCAAAGGGGTGCGGTGATGTCTTCGTCAACAACGAAGCGATGGTCCGGCCGGGCGGCCGCGGTAAGCATTTTTGCCGGTTTTTCTCTCCTGTCCCCCGGAATGGCGCCGGTGGCTGCGGCCGCCGATGCGCCGGCCCGGCCGACGTCCGTGGTGATTGCTTCGGAACCCGGCGAAGTGGATTGGGACGCCTGGGAGCAGGAGAACGGCAATTCCTCGGCACGATGCCGCAAGAACGAATCCTACTTCAAGGTCTCCTACTCCGGGTACAACAAGATATTCGTCCGGCTGGGCGGCGGTCAGACCAAACACTATGACGACTATTACGCACTCCGGGAGAGTTCGTCTTTCTACTCCGGCGCCCTCACCTCCAGCAAACGGAATGCCGAAGGCTATTTCCAGGCCCCGTCGGACTCATCGATTCTCACTTACCAGCCAGGGGTGGTGGGCATCCTGGTCCAAGATCCCGACACCGGTAAGGAGCTGTGGCAGGGGCTGTGGAACTTCTCCATGCAATGCGGTTACGACTACAGCATGACGGTCTCGGACGTCTGATCCACATGTTCGATTACTGATGGTGGGGACTGGCGGGTTCTCCGAACCCCGCGTGGCGGGCCGGAGTGAGGTCGGTGATGAGGGCTTGGAGCCGGGCTTCCTCGTACAGGCCGTCGGCCTCGGGAAGCCATTCGGTGGCGCCGGGCAGTGCGAGCATCTCGGCGAGGAAGCCGCGTCCGGCGGCGTCGCGGTCGGCGGTGACCCGCAGGTGGACACCGGCGGCAGCGAGGCCGCGTAGCAGTGTCCAAGCTGCTGAGGAGGGCCGGCCGTAGATGCACACCAGCGGAAGGCAGGTTGTGCCGAGTTGTTCGGCGGCGGCCTCCGCGACGGCGGGGTTCTCGCAGACGCGGACGACGGTCAGTTCGGGCGCGGGTCGCCAGTCACCGCGCAGGCTGCGGCTGGTCAGCCACACCGGTTCGCCGTGCGCGGCGGCGGCGCCCGCGATCGGTGCCGCCGGTGCTTTCCCGGTCAGTGGAAGGTTCAGGACCAGGACGGTGGCGGAGACCTCGTCGCAGCTGATGCCGTGTGCCGCCCACACGTGTCGCCATCGGGTGGCGATCAGTGCGGTGTCCGCGGCGGAGACGGCGTTGTCGGCGGTGGCGGTCGTGGCCGCGAGCAGGCGGGCGGCGATACGGCCGAGGTCGGTGTCGCGGTCGAGGCGGTGCGGGTCGGCGTAGAGGGTGTTGGCGATCTCGGCGAGTGGGCGGCCGGTGCCGGGAAGGACGTGCCACAGGCGTTGCAGGTCGTCGGATCGGCGGGTGGCGGTGCCGGGGTCGGTGCCGAGCCAGCGGCGTGTCCGGGCCAGTTGTACCGCGTGGTCGGGCAGGCCGGCGGTGCCGAGGTCGGTGTAGGCGGCGTCGATGGTGGCCGCGGTGTGGGCGACGGCTTGTTCGCGGCGGCCGCGGACGTCCTCGATGGGGCCGCCGGTGCGCGTCAGCAGGTCGAGCAGGTCGTCGCCGGCGCGGGTGAGCGCGGCCCGCAGTCTGCCGAGGGTCACGGGTTGGCCCGAGGTGTCCCAGGTCAGGCCGAGATAACGGGCCAGTTGGGTTCGCTCGGCCGCGGTCAGATCGACGCGGACGGTGACACCGTTGCCGGTGCGGCGTTCCTGCAGCAGTTCCCGGACCACGGTGAGGACCTTGTGAGGGCCGGGCTGTGCGGCCCACCGGTCGGTTGCCGCGCTCATGCGGGCTCGCTCGCGGCGATCACGGCCGTATCCGATGCCTCCTCGGTGACGCTGTCGGCGTGGTGTGATCCGTTGGTGTGCCGCGGCTCGGCCGACACGGGGTCGGCGAGCATGGTGGCGAACAGGTCGGGTCCGGGGTCGTCGGCGGTTCGGCGTGGGGTGAGCAGCCGAGTCGCGTAGTCACCGACGGGGATCTGTTCGAGGGTTCGGCCCGCCCACAGCATCAAGGACAGGTCGACGCCGGGGACCGGTGCGGGTGCGCGGGTGATGACCCATACGGCGGCGGCGGGTACTTGCGCGACGGCGACCAGTGGCGCCGGGCCGGCGAGCAGGAAGTCGAGGTCGAAGTCGGTGAGCATCCGCATCATCGTGGCGCGGTTGCCGGGGTCGACGCCTTCGAACGCCTCGTCGAGCCATAGCGGCCGTGGTGCGTCCGGGGATTCGGAGTACAGGGCGACCAAGGTTGCCAGCAGTGGTTGCAGAAGGGTGACGACTTTGCCGCCGCCGGAGTCGACGCCGTGGACTTTTCTGGTGAGATCCTTCCACCGGTTCTCGTCGCCGTCGCCGACTCGGTATTGGGCGACGACGTCGAACCAGGCGCGGTAGTCCAGAAGTTCGGCGAGGCGGTCCGTCCAGTCTTCGGTGCCGACGAGGCCGGCGTCCTGGGCCTCGCGCAGGCGGGCGCCGAGGAACAGTTGAATCTGTTGCTGTGCGGCCTCGGACTCGATAGTGCCGTCGAGCAGTGCCGTGAGGATTCTGAAGCCGGGGGCCTGTCCTTCGGCGGCGACGCGGCGCAGTCGCAGGGTGGTCTTGTTGGCGCCGGTCGGGTGCTTCTCAAGGACGTCGTTGACGACCTTGAGCAGGGTGATGACCTTTTTCATCCGGTCGGCGAGGTGATCGATGAACGTGGACGAGAGCAGTTCGGTGTACATCTGGTGGAGCTTCTCGTCATGTGTGCGGGACAGGTCGTCGACCAGCTTCTGCAGATGCAGGATGGCTTCTGCCGGATCGAGTGAGGTGCCGGAGGCGTCGACGATCAGAGTGACCGACGGCAGGGGATGTTGCTCGTCGGCCTCGGTGGTGATCACGGAGCGGCCGCCGTGGGTCTCGAGGACGGTGCGCAGGTCGATCAGTGAGCTGCCGAGCATGCGTGAGAGTGCGGCTTCGGCGCGTTTGGCTTTGTCGTCGAGCCGGTCGGGCCACATCGGTGGTCGTAGTTGCTCGGCCGCGGTGCGGGCGTGGGCGAGTGCGGCGGGCAGGTCGCGGCTTTCCGGGGTGGGCAGGTGGCGGGCGGCCGTGAGGCCGGCGTCGACGGGCGTCCACCAGGCGGCCGCTGCGATGTCGCGGTGCTCGCGAGCCGCGGTGAGGTCGTTGCAGCGTTGCTTCCAGGCGTTTTCGGCTTCGCCTGCTTCTTTCGAGCGGGCGAGTCCTTCGCGCCGGCTTGCCGAGATCGACGGGCCGTACTCCTCGACTTTGCGTTCGAGGTGTTCGGCCTGGGCGAACAGTTGTTGCGCGTCGGCATCGACGGACTGTTCGGCCAGTGTCGCGTTCGTGTCGGCCCGCTCAGCGGCTGCCGCCTCGTCGTTGGCCAGTGTGGTGGCGTCGTTGACCCGGCGCTCTTCGGCGGTGAACCGCTCGGCGGCGTCGGTGGCCGCGGATGTGGCGGCTCCGAGCCCGCGCAGAGCGAGCCGCAGGGAGCCGGCGGCCGCGGCGGTGGTGTCGAGCGCCGCGGCGAGGATGTCGAGATTCTCGTCGCCGATCGGCAGCTGGTAGTCGGTGGCATAGCGGGTGACGTCTGCTGCCGCCGTTTCGGACAGGGTGCGGGCGTCTCGTTCGCGACTGCGGGCCTCGCGGTAGGCAGAGTCGGCTTTGTCGGCTTCGCGGATCGCGGAGGTGTACGCGGCGGCGGCGGCCACGACGTCGGCGTCGGTGGGTGCTCGCCCGGCGGCATCGCGCAGGTTCGTGACCTGGGTGGTGGTGCGGTCGGCTTCGCTGGTGAGGCGCTCAGCCTCGTCACGGAACGCGGTGGCTTGCGCGCGCAGGTCAGCGATCTTGCGGCGTCGGGTGGCGGTGCGAGCGGCGGTGCCGATCAGTTCGGCGCCATGTTCGGCAGGGGCTGCCCGGCCGGTTGCGGCAGGGGTTCGCCATCGCCCGTCTGCGGCGAGGCAGACCGGCGCGGTGAGGGGGCCGCCGGTGGTGTATCCGATGCCGTTGAGGATCTTCGTGGTGACGTCGGTGAGGGTTGCGGCGTCTTCGGCGGGCTGCAGTATGCGCGCGAGTGGGGTTGTCGCGGCCGGGAGGGCGCCGGTGATGATGACGGCGTCGTCGCCGTCATGCTCGGGGTTCCAGGCGCCGTGGGGGGTGACCCACGTGTCGAGGAGCCCGGCGGCGGCCAGGGCAGCCTCGACGTGGTCGAGGATGGCGGGGTCGAGACCGTCGACCGGGTCGAGAAGTCGCCACAGCGGTGCGCCTGCCGTGGTGGGGAAGGCGGGGCGGTCCCGGCGGGTCCAGCGTGCCGGCGGCTCGGGGATGGGGTCGTCGGCGGCGGCGAGCCTGTCGGCTTCGGCGTCGGTGTCGGCTGCCTGTTTGGTGGCGGTTCTTGCGGCGGCGCGCAGGTCGGCGGCACGGGTGATCAGCGGGGCGGTGACGGGCTCCAGCCACTGGCGGGTCAGCAGGGCGGTGAGTAGTTCTCGTGGCCGCTCGGCATGGGTTTGGTCGGTGACCGCGGTGATCCACTGGGTGCGGGTGCCGGTCGGTGGGGACCATTCGCCGAGAGCGACGGCCCAGCGTTCCAGGTGGTCGGACAGGGTCTGCACGGCCTGGTGCAGTGAGCTTTCGGTGGCGGTGGCGGCAGCCGTACGGTCGTTGAGTTCGGTTTGTGCCTTCTGCGCCAGGTCGTCGAGGGTGTTCCAGGTCGCGGCTGCCCGGGCGGCGGTACGGATGAGTTTGCGTAGTGCGGTGACTTGTCCGCGGCGGTTGGTGACCGCCACGTCGAACCGGTCGACGTCGCCGGCTGCCGCCCACGCGGGCGCGTGCTCGCCGAGACCAGCGGCGGTGGCCGTGTCGACGGCGTGACCGGCGGCGGCCTCGACCTCGTGGTGGGCCGTGCCGAGTTCTTCGGCGGTCTTGTCGCGGCGGGCGGTGGCCGTGTCGAGGTCATCGCGGGTGCCGACCAGCTGAGCGGCGGCTTTGCGGGCACGTTCTCGGGCGGCGTTGGCGTCGGCGCGCAGCCGTTTGGCGTCGTTGGCGCGCTCGACTGCGGTCGTGTACGCCGAGGAGCGCAGCAGCTGCATCAGTTCGGCGCGGGTCCGTTCGAGCGCTTTCTCGAGGCTGGTGGTGTTCTGGGTTTCGTCGTCGAGGCGGCCGCGGGCCTGGCCGAGTCTCGTTTCCGCCGCGGTGGCGTTCTCGGCGGCCTTGACGACGGCGGTGTCGGCGGCGATCAGCGTGTCGGCGTGCAGCCGCAGAACGGCATCGGCCCAGGGGCGCCAGGCCCGGTTGAGGTAGACGGTGATCGCTTTGCGTGCCTCGTCGGCGTGGTCGCGGTCGCGCGCCAGCTGCTCCAACTCCTGCCAGCCGTTGGCGAGTTCGGTCACCTCGCTTTTCGCGATCGGCGGCAGCGCGGAGCGGATCTGGGAGGTGAACCAGGCCGGGTCGAGCTTCTGCCCGAGGTGCGGGGTGCGCAGCACCTTCAGCATCTCGATCACGGTCGCGTAGCGTTCGGTGTCGTCGAAGCCGAACAGGTCGGTGGCGAGCCGCTCGGTGTAGTCCGAACCCTTGGGGTAGAGGGTGACGCCGTCGACGGGCTCGAGATCCTTGGGCTCGGTGACGGCCTGCCCGGCGGCCAGGTCCAGGCCGTCGCGCACGCGAGCCGTGCCGTGGCAGACGACCCAGACGCGGGTCATCTGCTTCACACCGCGTTTGGTCTGCGTGTACAGCATCGTGGTGAAGAACTCGGGGGCGCCGAGCGGGCCGATGCGGCCGTATTCGACCCAGGCCCAGCCACGGTTGGTCGAGGTTGACGCGTCACGCCGGTCCCGGTCGTCGGCGACAGGTTCGACGTAGTACCGGTACTCCTTCTCCGAGTCGCCGAACGTGTCGACGTACTTGCGGTCAAGGCTGCCGGCGAGCATGAGCAGCGTGGTCAAGGCCATCATGGTCGACTTGCCGGACTGGTTCTGGCCGACGAACTGGGCACGGCCGTCGGCGAACCAGTACTCGGCGACGTCGAATTCCCAGAGGCCGACCACGCCGGCGCGCAGCACCTGCCAGCGGTGGCGTGACGGGTCGGGCAGCCCGGCGGTGGTCACGGCGTCGCGCCAGGCGGCCAGTTGCCGGTCGGTGGCGGCCGGTCCCGGGGCGGGCAGGTCGGGCATCGTCATCGGGTCGGCTCCGTGGTGTCGATCAGGGTGATGTCGGGGTCGCGGTAGCGGCCCGCAACCGGCGACAACGTCCACGAACCGTCGAAGCCGACCTGTAGCAGGCCGAGTTCGGTCAGGATCGTCTCAGCGTCCGTACGGACGGTGCCGGGCACGGTCTTCTGATCTTTGGACATGTAGTCGCCGCGCCAGTCGACGAGGTCGTCGACGACTTCGTCGACCTGCGCGTTGGTCAGCAGGACTGCGCCGGTGGCGGTGCGGGCGCCGTGACGTCCGGCGAGGTCGGCCATCAGCAGCGCGACCCAGTCCGAGGCGCGGGCACGAGGCCAGTCGGCAACGGTCGGCTGCCGGTCAGGGTCGTCGGGCAGAGCCAGCACCAGGCCTTCGGCGCGGGCTTCGACAGTGCCGCCGGTCATCTGCGCCAGGTCGGAGGTGCGCAGGCCGCGGGCTTTGCGGAGCGCGTCCGCGTCGTGCTCGTCGAGTTCGGCGTAAACCACGGCTGGGGTCTCCAGCAGCGCCCGCAACTGCCGCACGGTGCGGGTCGCGGCGAACTGCTCCGCGTCGACGTCCGGCGGGTGCAGGGCTGCGGCCAGGACGTCGGGGCTGGTCATCAGGAGCAGGGCATCGCGGTCGACCTCGTACCCGGCTCCGGGCCCGGAGCCTTCCTCGGTCCAGTCGAGCAGCATCTTCTCGTCGCTGGTACGGCGGCGCAGTACACCCCAGTCGGCGAGCAGGGTCGCGGCGTCCCGCAGCAGCCGCCGTTGCGGTTTCTGTTCCGGGTCGTAGCCGGTCACGGTGACGCCCGCGGCGCCGGTCAGGTCACGGACCATGTCGGACAGCTGTTGCAGGGTGACGGTTGCCGAGACTTCCTCGCAGCAGGCGGCCAGGCAACAGGTCAGCGCCAGCAGCCGCCTGCCGGGCGCTCCGGCGGGGCGTGGTGGTGCGGTGACCTGTCCGTTGATCGGTACCCGGATCAGCCTGACCGCCCGGCCGACGCGCTGGACGCGGTATCCGGCGCGGCGGGCGTGGTCGGTGATCTGGCGTTGGTGGCGCAGCACGTGCCGGTGCAGGATCCGGTTCGTCGCCGGGGTGACCAACGGTTGGGCGAGCAGGCCGAGGAAGGCCTGCTGGGCTTCCTTCTCGATGGCCGAGGTCGTGGTGTTCACGGGCGGATCCCGGCCGGGCTGATGTGCAAGGCGATGTCGGGGTGGACCAGGCGGCCCTCCGGGGTGTGCACGATCGCGGCGGGTGCGCCGTCCCGCGGCGCTTCGGCGTGCAGAAGCCAGCGAGCGTCGCCCGTGGTCGCCGACCTGGCGCCGACCTGGTCGGGGCGGGCGGCAGCGATCGTGGCGAGCAGAACCAGCAGCATCTGAAGTTCGGCGGCGGTCACGTTGCCCCATTGCGAGAGTCGTTGCCCGGACCGGGCGAGGATCGCTGCTTCGGTGAGCGCGGCTTGCGCTGCCATGCGGGCAGCACGTTCCCGGGCGGCACGTTTGGCGCCGGTGCGGTCGGGAAGCCGGGCCGCGGTCCCGGTCACGGCTTTGGGGCCTTGCTTGCGGAGACGCGCCTCGATCGGAACCGGGTCGGCGTCCCAGAACGACACGGCGCCCGCGCTACCGGCCGGCGGATTCGTCTCGCCAGGAAGGTGCCGGGCGGCGAACAGGCCGGTGGCGGCGCACCACAGTCGCCAGGCAGCGTCGTCGTCGGTAGCCGATTCGAGGCGCGTCGCCAGATCGAGCAGTTCGGCCCGCCGCGAGACGTGACCGCCGACCGCGGCCAGGGTTCGCTGTCCGCGCAGCAGCGGCCCGATCGTGTCGCGCATCTGCCGCCGTAGTTTGCGGGCCTGGCAGTCCGGGCCGTCGAACCAGCGCCGTAGCGTTCGCAGGGTGTGCTGATGCGTGTCGACCAGCGCGTCGATCGCGGGCTCGTCGGCGTTGGCGCCGAGGGTGTGCACGGCGATACGCCGCCACACCTCGCTCGGGAGCAGAGCCAGTCTCCCGGCGCGGCTGGTGATCGTCTCGGAGTGTGTGTCGATGCCGGCGCCCCACATGTCGACGTAGCGGCGCAGCGTCTCCTGCACGGTGGTGATCTTCTCCGGCGTCGGCGCGCCGGCGAGGGCTCCGGCGAGGCGGGCCTGCCAGCCCGCGGCGGCTTTCACCATCGACTGGTGGGTTGTCGCGATCACCGACCAGGCCGCGGCGGCTGCGGCCGGGTCGGTGTGGGCGCACTCGTGCAGCAGATTCAGATTCGCGGTCAGGATGCCGGGGGCCAGGGTGGCGGCGGCCTCGGCAGCGGTGTCGTCTCCCAGCGAGGTGATCGCCCGATGGAGCTGGGCGACGGTCTCGGTCAGCTGGTAACGGTCCCGGTCGAGGACGAACTCGGCGTCGCGGACGGCCTTGTCCTGGAAGCGGTAGACGACACCCCAGCGTTCGAGCCGGGTCATCCGCTCCTTGAGCCGGAAGCCGGGATCGTCGAGCAGGGCCGGGTCGGAGCCCAGACGGCGCAGGCGTCGGCGTAGGAGCTCAGGCAGCTCGGTAGCGGCCACCCCGGTAAGGGTGTGTTCCTGTTCGGCGAGCAGCACGTCAACGATCAGCCGGTACTGCGGCGCGAACCGGCTGGTCAAGTAACTGGCCTGCAGCAGACCGCCGGGCAGACCGGCCAGCTGCCACAGGTCGAGGCCATCAGCCGGGCGTTCGTCGTCATCAACCTCGGAACTGTCCGGCCGCACCCACATCCCCTTCCCCGCCGCATCCCCCGCTGGTGCACCGACCTGCGATGCGCGGGCCGGGCATGCTGCCATGCGGCGAGCATAGGAGCCAGTCCTGACGGTTCCCACTCGGCGGACTGGTCCACGTGACCAACCCCACCATGATCAACTAATGGCGTCGCGTGTCACGGCATCACTGAACATCACCATTTCGCTCGAGACAGGACAACTGTCAGCTCCTTGACACCGGATCTCGCCGCTCGGGCGCTCCCCCGCCGGTCACCTCACCTTGCTGGCCCGGCGTGATGGAGCTGGTGACCCCCTATCACGCGGGCCGAGGCGTTTCAGCCGCGGGCGCCGCGGCATGCGCGCCAGATCAGGTCGTACGCTTCCCGGCGCCACGGTGACGATGCGGCGCCGCTGAACCACCGGCAGGCCCTCCTAAATGAGTCGCTGTTCGCATCCCCGTCAGCGGATGATTCCTGGTGATGAGTAGAGAACTACGGGCACTGGCTCGGGATACCCTGGAAATTCTCGACGCCGGCCACTACGTTGCTCCGCGCGGCGGACGCGTCGCGCTGGCGGATCGGATAAGCGCGGCGGTGGCGGGTACGAAACTGCATGTGCCGGGAGAGCCGATCGCGCCGCATGTCACGGGTGGCGCTGCCCCGGTCGTCGAGGTGACCCGGGAGAGCACCCTCGCGGCGACTCGTCGTCTCGCCGCCGATGGAGATGTGGCGGCGCTGGTCTTTGCCTCGGCGAAGAACCCGGGTGGCGGCTTCCGCACCGGAGCACAGGCTCAGGAGGAGAGCCTCGCCCGGGCCGCGGCGCTCTACCCATGCCTGACCGCCGTACCGGAGTACTACAACTTTCACCGGGCACAGGCCAACCCGCTCTACAGCGATCGGGTCATCTACTCCCCGCGGGTGCCGGTCTTCCGCGACGATGACGGCCGGCTGCTCGACGCCGCGTACGAGGTGTCGTTCCTGACCGCTGCCGCACCCAACCGTGGCGCTGTTCGGCACAACCGGGCCGCCCAGGTGGCCACGCTGCTCGCCGCTCGGGCGCGGCGGGTGCTCACCGTCGCCGCCGTGCACGGCCATCGGCGACTCGTACTCGGGGCGTGGGGTTGCGGTGTCTTCCGTAACGACCCGTCGACGGTGGCGGATGCGTTCGCTGACGCGCTGGGTGCCGCCTCGGGCTGGTTCGATCACGTGGTGTTCGCCGTCATGGACCACGTCCGCGGGGCTCCGGTCCACAAGGCGTTCGCCGCCCGCTTTCCGGCGGAGCTCAAGCGGCTGCCCGGCCACCCTGACGAGGACGACCGCAGGCTCCCCTGAAGGGCGGATGTGGCGACCGGGCATCCCAGCCGGCTTGACCGGACGGTGCGGCGCCGCGCTGCACCTGACCCATGTCGAATACAAGAATCCAGTCAAATCTTGTTGACATCAGTTCATTGTCCTCGATCCGACCTGAGTTACGCCCGGTCAGCGGCTTCTGGAGTGCGTCAACCGCACATAGCCTGGCCATTTACCGGGAGTGGCGATCGGAGTGCACGATGTGCGCTGCGCTGTCAGATCTCGTCCGGCGCGAGCCGAGTCAACGAGGGTTTCGGCTTTGGGCGCATCACTTGTGGGGTTGATTGCCATGTCAGGAACGACCAAGAAAGCCACATCCTATGGCGTTACCCTGACCGTGCTCGGCGTGATGGCTGTCGTCGGAGCCACCAGCAAGGACGTGGCTGACCAGCTCCACGCACCAACGTGGGTTGTCGTCGCTTGCGCGGTGGCCGGGGGCGTGGGCGCGGTCATCGCCGGATTGATCACATATCGCAAGACCGTACTGCAGGATGCTGAAACCGAGCGAGAGATCGTCGCTGCTTTGATCACATTTCTTGAGGATCGGAGACTCTTGACGGAAGAAGGGGGGTACCAATCTCATTTCCCGGACCACCTACGTCAATCGGCCGAGGAGATCCGACGACGCGCAAATGACGCTCTGCAGCGGATCGGTCGAAGATCGCGCCTCGCTCCCCCGCTGCTGCAGATTCAGGTGGGTGCTCGCAACTTCCAGGAAGCATCGGAAGGCGCCACCAACGGAATCCACAGCGGCCGTCCGACAACTCCCATGGGGCTTCAGTCATATTTGAGGGCCTGTTCCCACTACAGAGGCGATATCGCGTTGGGCATCAAGAACTTGGCTGAGATTGCCAACGTGCCGTTGGACCCCCGGTTCGAAGAGGCTGTATCCGAGGAAGCAAGGGCTGCTCACGACCGCCGGGCGTACGAGGAAGGCACGCAGCGCGACCACATCGAGTAAATCGATAGAAAGGCCTGCACCGTGCCATAACCGCGTTTGCCGCCGTGATTTGAATCCTTCTGACATTGCGCTTCCGATGAACGGAGTGCTTTTCCGGGATGTGTTCCGGCGCCACAGGCTCCCCGGCGGCAGGAAGCGTTGATTTCGAGCGATCGCTGGCAGCCCCTGATCAGCGAGCGCTTTGCGGCCTGTGCAGCATTCCGGGGCAGCGTGAAACGGATCGTGTACGAGGCCCCCGAAAGCAGGGTCATTGCGTTGTCTGGTAGCTTCTGATAATAGCCGGGGCCCACAGCGACCAGACAACCCAAAAGCTCTGCCCCCGAACGGGTAACCAGCGGGCATGGCAAGAGCTACAAGCGCGGCCATCGCCGCCTCCAGCGAGGTTCCCGGCCCGGATGGCGCCCGGGCGCCGGCAGGTGAGCTGCATGCTTGGCTGCCGGGCACCAACCAGACCCTGTGCGGTCTGGCGCTGAGCCGGACCCGCCTGATGCGCTTCCCGCACGAGCGGTTCGACTTTCGCGCCTCGGACACGACGGCCCCGGGCGACGACATCGGCTACATCTGCCCGCGCTGCCTGGCCGCAACCACCCCGCGCGACCAGCGCCAGGGCCGTGGTTGGAAACGCGTTGCGCCGCGACCCTGATTCCACCTGACGGCCGGCGGCCACCTCAAGCACCGCTGAACTCTGCCACGGTGTCCCGTAGCGGTCGATCATGGTGTCGTCCTACGGTCCGGGCTGCACGCGACGTCCGAACGCAGCCACGGTGACACGTCGACCGCGAGGACGATCCGGCCGTCACCGAACCGCGGTACAGGCAGCGCCGTCAACGCCCGCCGTAGCCGCCCCGGATCGACCCGGCCTCATCCCGGAACGCCGACAGAACCCCGCTATCCCCACCTTCATCTGCCACGATCACTACAAGAGCGTCGATCAGAAGAAGACTCGATCCATCCGCCGACTGCGCCTCAACTCGCTCCATGAGTGCTGACTTCTGGCGCAAGGACCGAGATTGGTCTTGACGCACCGGCCCCTTCACCTGAGTCGACGATCGACCTCCAGGCCCGGGAGAGCCGGGGCGAATCGTTATCCCTGCGGCCAGCCCAGCGCCTCGCAGGCAATGGGCCACCAATGCCGCTCCGGTAGCAAGGAAGGCACATCGGACGCCGAGATCCACGTACCGGCGTCTTCCGGTGGAAGGAGCGATGGATCGCGTGGAACGAAGACCGGCACGTGTGCCAAGGGCGCCGGCAGGTGATAGGTCTCGTCCGGAACGGGCACGAGGTTGCGGACGAAGCCGATACACCGAGTGGACGCTGCCTTGCCGAGGTATTCCGATGTCAAGGCAGCGATCCCGTCTGCTGCAGCACGCCAGCCACCTTCGCTACCGAGAAACACTGTGGGGATGTCAAAGCCCTGGGGCGTTTGAATGCAGAACAACTGCGATCCAGACACGGTCTCGCGCCGCACGAGAAGGCGCACGATCACCGCAGGCTCAGGAGCCTCGATGTCGGCACCGACCCAAACCTCCGCAGTGCTTCCCGGCGGGAGCCACGAGGCGTCCGGCACAGACTTGACCAGCTTGGGTGAGTTGATCATGCGGCCATCGTGCCATTCCGGATCAACGTTGGTGTTACTCGGCTCTGCCCACCCGGTCGGAGGAACGCTGCTCCGCTCCTGCACCCCGGGGTGCTTTCACGGTTCGCGGTCGTGCTCCGTACGGGATCTCCGACGTCTGTGCCCTGCGCCGGGAAATTAAAGAACAGGCTCAGTGGCTGTCTCGCACCCTGTTTCCGCAGCTAGCGCCAGCATTGACCTGCCGGACTCCCTCTCTGCCGTTCGTATCACCGTCACGGTGACGCCGATCCGAACGTCGCACCGCGGAGGTGGCCCTCCTTGATCCGGTGCGCGGATCTGGCCGATGTGCGGTAGCCGGCAAGGTCACGGGCCTGTGCGCCGCAACGCATCGCTATCGCACGCGATAAACATGTGGCGGCGCCGATGATCAGCCCGTGATGATGGCCGACGTGGAAGAGGTCACGGTCGTCGTCGCCCACAACGAGCGTGCGACCCTGCGCGTCGGTGACGTGTTCCTGAAGGTCGATAGCGATCAGGCGCGCATCGATGTCGAGGTCGAGGCGATGCGGTTGGCGCCCGTCCCGACCCCCGAGGTCCTGTGGCGCAAGCCACCCGTTCTCGCGATTGCAGCCGTCCCCGGAAAGGCGCTCGGCCGTCTCGGCGAGCCGTCGCCCGCGTCACCGGCGTGATCGACTGGTCCGAGGCGGGGCCCGGAGATCCGCTGTTCGACCTGGCCATCCTCACCCTTGGGCACGAGGAACGTCTCGGCGATCTCCTCGCCGGTTACGGCACCGACGTCAACCGGGACGTGATCCGCGCCTGGTGGTCGTTGCGCAGCCTGCTGGCGTCCCGCTGGCTGATCGAACACGGCTTCGATCCGTCCTCGCCGGGCTGCGAGTTCGACGTATTGAGATCGCGGATGTGAGGCACCAGCCCGACGGCGCCCCGAATGTCGGCCCGTGATGGTCATGACGGATCACCAGCACCTACGACCGTAAATCATGACGTACGGCCGCCGTCCGACGATGGGCCCACCGAGGCTGTAACAGATGCGGGGCTCTGCCGCGATCCGCGCGTCTCCGATGCCCAGCTGATTAGGCGGCGATGAGTTTGGGCACTGCGGCCCGCCGACCGTCCGCGCGGGTGATCCGGCGGGTCATGAGGGTGATGTTTGCCCAGGTGATGTGTGAGTTCCCCCCGTTTCGACGGAGCGGTGGTTACCTGCTTCCGGCGGGGGCAGGGGTGAGGTTATCTGGCTCGGTCTGGGCGTGCCAGGCGGTCTCGTATTCGTCGGGGCTGAGGTAGCCGAGTTCCTTCTGGATGCGGCGGGTGTTGTACCAGCCGTCGATGTATCCGAAGATTGCGTTCTCGGCTTCGTCTCGGGTTCGCCAGCTCGTGCGGTAGACCAGTTCGATCTTCAGCGTCGACCAGAAGTTCTCCATCAGCGCGTTGTCGAACGAGTCGCCGACCGAGCCCATGGACGGTCGGATTCCGTTGTCCTGCAGCCGTTGTGAGAAGCGGAAACTCGTATAGTTCGAACCCCTGTCCGAGTGGTGGATCAACTGGCCGTCGCGGACGTCACGCGACCAGATGCCGTACTCGAGCGCGGCCAGGATCAGATCGGTGTCGCACCGATCAGAGGTCTTCCAGCCGACGATG
>NZ_JASCTH010000031.1:0-68843 GCF_030009775.1 Actinoplanes sandaracinus
CATCGTCGGCTGGAAGACCTCTGATCGGTGCGACACCGATCTGATCCTGGCCGCGCTCGAGTACGGCATCTGGTCGCGTGACGTCCGCGACGGCCAGTTGATCCACCACTCGGACAGGGGTTCGAACTATACGAGTTTCCGCTTCTCACAACGGCTGCAGGACAACGGAATCCGACCGTCCATGGGCTCGGTCGGCGACTCGTTCGACAACGCGCTGATGGAGAACTTCTGGTCGACGCTGAAGATCGAACTGGTCTACCGCACGAGCTGGCGAACCCGAGACGAAGCCGAGAACGCAATCTTCGGATACATCGACGGCTGGTACAACACCCGCCGCATCCAGAAGGAACTCGGCTACCTCAGCCCCGACGAATACGAGACCGCCTGGCACGCCCAGACCGAGCCAGATAACCTCACCCCTGCCCCCGCCGGAAGCAGGTAACCACCGCTCCGTCAAAACGGGGGGAACTCAAGCCTTGACCTGTCCCTGCAGCAACTGAGCTGGCAGGCGGTCAATGGCGCGACGGGACTGGTGAATCTCACCCTTGGGGCCGACGGCCAGCATCTACAGGGGACCATTGCGAGTACCTATGCAGGAATGGCCGTGTTCGCGCTCAGCCGCTGAAGACCCTGTCGCTGATCTTGTAACGGGTGAACCATGTCCATGATCAGCACGGCGCCCTCCGGCTTGATCAAGCGTTGCTGCGGCTGCTGGTCTGCCCGGATACGGTGCTGCGCTGGCATCGCGACCTGCACGCCCGCCGCCACGCACCGCAGAGCCAAAGGCTCCCGCGGCGGACGCCCACCCAAGTTCGACAAGATCTTCTACCGGATGCGGCACGCCGTCGAGAACGGCATCGCCCGACTCAAACGCCACCGCGGGGCGTCCACTCGCTACGACAAGTTGGCCGTCAGGTTCCAGGCCGTCCTGACCATCGCCGTCATCTGCGAGTGGCTCTGACCGGCTTATGAAACACGCTTAGAAGCCGATCAGCGCGTGCGGCCGGTACGGCGCCTCCAGGGCGGCGACGTCGTCCTCGGTCAGCCGCAGTCCGACGGCCGCCACCGCGTCGTCGATGTGGGACTGCTTCGACGCGCCGATGATCGGGGCGGTCACCGCGGGCTTCGACAGCAGCCACGCCAGCGCCACCCGGGCCGGGGGCACGTCGTGCGCCGCCGCCACCCGTGCCACCGCGTCGGCGACCGCGTAGTCGTCCTCGGTGGAGAGCCGGGCGACCAGCGGATCGGTCTTCGCCCGCTGCGACTCGGCGGCACGGCCACGGGCCAGCACACCCTTGGCGAGCGGGCTCCACGGGATGACACCCACGCCGGAGTCGAGGCAGAACGGCAGCATGTCCCGCTCCTCCTCCCGGTAGGCGAGGTTGTACTGCGGCTGCATCGAGACGAATGTGGTCCAGCCGTTGCTGCGGGCGGTGAACTGCGCCTTCGCGAACTGTCAGGCATGCATGGTGGAGGCGCCCAGGTAGCGCGCCTTGCCGGCACGGACCACGTCGTGCAGCGCCTCCATCGTCTCCTCGATCGGTGTCTCCGGGTCGAACCGGTGGATCTGGTAGAGGTCGACGTGGTCGGTGCCGAGGCGGCGCAGCGACGCGTCGA
The DNA here is from genome assembly GCF_030009775.1 of Actinoplanes sandaracinus. Lineage (GTDB taxonomy): Bacteria > Actinomycetota > Actinomycetes > Mycobacteriales > Micromonosporaceae > Actinoplanes > Actinoplanes sandaracinus. The sequence goes on from NZ_JASCTH010000031.1 coordinate 1,618, forward strand.
GCGAGGCCATGATGTGCTTGCGGGACAGTCCGCGGTCGTTGGGCCCGTCACCCATCGGGAAGAACACCTTGGTCGCCAGCACGTAGTCGTCGCGACTGGCGAAGTGCGAGTGCAGCAGCCGCCCGGTGATCTCCTCACTGCCGCCGACCGAATACATGTCGGCGGTGTCGAAGAAGGTGATGCCCTGCTCGACGGCCCGCCGCACGATCGACGTGGCGGCCTGCTCGTCGAGCACCCAGTCCCGCCAGTCGCGCGAGCCGTAGGTCATCATGCCGAGGCAGATCCGGGACACCTTCAGGCCGGTCCGGCCGAGACGCACGTATTCCATGCCGGACAACCTAGAGACGAGGCAGGAAGGTCCACGTCCAGGGTGATCTCATGCGTGCCCGGCTCCGGCCCGGCGGGACGGAGCGGGATCGCCGGCGTCCCGCGGCTGCGGCCCGGCCGGCCAGGTGCGCACCGGGCCCCTCACGCTGACCTGGACGGCGTCGCCGGTAGCCGGTACGGGGCCGTCGTTGAGCCGGCGGGACTGCACCTCGGTGCCGTCGGCGAGGCGCACCACGGTGAGTGTGTCGTGTCCGTGGAAGTCGTGGCGCAGCACTCGTCCGGTGACCTGGCCGGCGGTGGGTGTGCCGATCGGGGTGATCCGGACCTGCTCGGGGCGCAGCAGGACGGTGACCTCCCCGTCCGCGTCCGCATGCACCGGCGCCGCCCCGATCGCGGTGTGCGCGTGCCCTGCCCGTACGACACCGGTCAGCAGCACGGCGTCGCCCACGAACCGGGCGACCCAGTGATCGGTGGGTGTCGCGTAGACCTCGGTCGGCGGCCCGTCCTGCACCACGCGTCCGGCGCGCATGACGACCACGTGATCGGCGAGCGACAGCGCTTCTGCCTGGTCGTGGGTCACCAGGACCGCGGTGGCGCCGTCGCGGCGCAGCGCCTGCCGGACGTCCTGCCGGAGGCTGGCGCGCAGGCCCGCGTCCAGTGCGCTGAACGGCTCGTCCAGCAGGACCAGCCGGGGACGCGGCGCGAGTGCCCGGGCCAGAGCCACCCGTTGCTGCTGGCCGCCGGAGAGCTGATGCGGCATCCGCCGCTGGTATCCCTCCAGCCCGACGAGGACGAGGACCTCCTCGATCCGGCCGCTGCGGCGCTGCGCCCGGTCGAGCCCGTATCCCACGTTGTCGGCGACGGACAGGTGCGGGAACAGCGCTCCCTCCTGCGGCACCAGGGCGACCCGGCGGCGGTGGGCGGGCACGTGTGTGCCGGGGCCCTCGACCACCGAGTCCGCCACCCGGATCTGCCCCGCGTCGAGGCGTTCCAGGCCGGCGACGCAGCGCAGCAGGGTGGTCTTGCCGCATCCGGACGGCCCGAGGACGGCGGTGAGCGAGCCGGCCGCGACGGACAGGCCCACGTCGGTGAGGACCGGCACGGCACCGTAGGTCTTGCAGGCCGCGGTCACGGTGAGTGCGGTCATCGATTTCCTTCCGGACCGAGTGCGCCGCTGCGGGCGGCGAGGAACCAGGCGGGGACGGCGGACAGGAGCACCAGCAGGGCGGCGTACGGCGCGGCGGCGGCGTACGCGGCCACCCCGGTGTGGCCCCACAGTTCGGTGGCGAGGGTGTCCATGCCGGTGGGGCGCAGCAGCAGCGTGGCCGGCAGCTCTTTCATGCAGGTCAGGAACACCAGTGCGGCGCCGGCGGCGATACCGGGGGTGAGCAGCGGCGCCGTGATGGTGATGAAGACCCGCAGCGGCCGGCGGCCGAGACTGCGAGCCACGTCGTCCAGGGCCGGCGGGGCCTGCGCGGCGGCGGCGCTCACGGCCGCCACGGCGAGAGGCAGGAACAGCGCCGCGTACGCCAGCGTGAGCAGCCACCGGGTCTGGTAGAGCGGATAGGCGACGTGCACGCCGAAGAACACCAGGGACAGCCCGATCACGACGCCGGGCAGGGCGTGGGTGAGATAGCTGAGTCGTTCGACCACCGCCGCGAGAGGTCCTGACGCGCGTGCCACCAGCAGTCCGATGGGCAACGCCAGCAGCATGGTTAACACCGCGCCAGCGGCGGACACCGTCAACGAGTTCCCGGCCGCGGTAGCGATCTCGGTGAGGGAGCCCGGGCGCGACACCCCGGCGGCCAACCGGCGGGACAGGTTCAGCGCGGGCACGCCGAGGGCCAGTGCCGCGGCCACCATGAGCATCAGCGCCGCCGGCCACCGCCGGCCACCGAGCGGAATCCGCACATGGGGACGGCGTGCGCCGGCACCGAGGCGGGCGTACCGGGCGCCGCGCCGACGGGTCAGCGACTCGCCGATGAGCAGAACCGTGGTGAGGGCGACCAGGACGGTCGACAACAGCAGCGCCCCGGTGAGGTCGAAACCGAGATCGAAGGCGGTGAACACGGCCCGGGTGAAGGTGTCGGTGCGCAGCAGTGCCACGGCGCCGAAGTCGGAGAGCACGTACAGCGCCACGAGCAGGGCGCCGCCGGCGATCGCCGGCCGAAGCTGCGGCAGGGTCACCCCGCGGAAGGTCCGCCACGGGTGGTGGCCCAGCGATCGGGCGACGTCCTCCTGTGCCGGGTCGGCGCGGTGCAGGGCGGCGGCCACCGGCAGGAACACGTACGGGTAGCTGCACAGCGTCAGGACGAGGGCGGACGGCCAGAACCCGGTGAAGTCGTCCACCGCCGACACCCAGGCGAAGGCGGCGATGTAGGTGGGCACCGCCAGCGGCAGCGCGGCGAGCACGGCGAACAGGCGTGCTGCCGGCAGATCGGTGCGGGTCACCAGGAAGGCACTGCCCACACCGAGGACGGTGCAGGCGAGCGTCACGACCGCGGCCAGGGCCAGGCTGGTGGCGGCGAGCCGGCCGACGCGGGCGGTGAGCAGCTCGGCGGCGGCCCGGTCGAGTCCCGCCTCGGTCACCCGTATCAGCAGATAACCCAGCGGCAGAAGGGCGACGACGACCGCGATGCCCGCCGCGGCGGTCAGTACCGGGCGAGACACCGGGCGCCGCCGGGCCCGCCACCACGCCGGGACGGCGGACGCCGCGGTGCGCGTCCGCCGGTCGGCTCGGGTCCGGACGGTCAGGGCGTCAACCCCGCAGCCTTGATCAGGGCGATGCTCGCCTCGAGGGTGTCCAGGTCGTTGAGATCGATCGCCGGCACCTTGAGATCCGCCAGCGGCGGCACGTACGCCGGTGCGGGGGCTCCGGCGACCAGCGGGTACTCGAAGGTCCGCTGGGCGAAGTCGGTCTGCGCCTCGGCGCTCAACAGGAAGTCCACCAGGGCACGTACGTCCGGGTCGGTTCCGGAGCGGCGCAGCACGCCGATGCCGGAGACGTTGACCATGGCGCCGGTGTCGCCCGGGGCGAAGAAGTGCAGCTTCGCGTTGAGCTTGTCGGGCGTGGTGCCACGCTCCTTGGCGATCTCGCCGAGGTAGTAGTGGTTGACCAGGCCGACCGGCACCTTACCGGCGTCGACCGCCTCCACGATCGCGATGTTGTTCTCGAGGATCTGTACGTCGTTGGCCTTGAGGGCGGTGAAGAACTCCTTCGCCTTGGCTTCGCCGTGCTGCAGCCGGACCCCGGTGACGAAGGCCTGGAACGAGCCATTGGTCGGGGCGATCGCCACCTTGCCCTTCCACCGGGCGTCCGTGAGATCGAAGACCGAGGAGGGCAGCTCCTCAGCCTTGACGAGGGTGGGGTTGTGGACGAGCACCCGCGAGCGAGCGGTGACGCCCACCCAGTTGCCGTCCTGGGCGCGGTAGGTCGCCGGAACCTTCGCGCCCACCTCGGGCGGCAGCGGGGCCAGCAGCCCCTTCTTGTTGACAGCACCGAGAGCGCCGGCGTCCTGCGACAGGAACGCCTCGGCCGGGGAGCGGTCGCCCTCCTCGGCCAGTTGCGCCGCCATCTGGGCGGTCGTGCCGTACCGCGCCTCGATCTCGATGCCGGTCTGCTGCGTGAACTTGTCCAGCAGCGGCTTGATCAGGGCTTCGTTCCGGCCGCTGTACAGCATGACCTTCTTGTCGCCGGGCTCGCTGGCTGGTCCGTCGCCGCACGCGGCCATGCCTGAAAGCACTGCCGCGCTCAGCGCCGTGACCAGCGCGAGTCTTGTCCGGGAGGGACCCACGTGCGTTTCTCCTTCATTGATCGATCGAGGCCTGAAGCCGGCAGTGCCTCAGTCCGGTGGGTCGGAACGGCCGGCGGTCACCGGTTGCCGCCGCGGCAGCCACCTCGTGGCCCGGTCGACCGCCGCGCCGAAGGCCACACCGACGGCCAGGGCAGCCAGCAGGGCGGCCAGCTTGGAGTGGTCGTCCAGCAGCGGATACACCTGCCAGTGGGTGAGGTACGCGTACAGCGAACTGCCCGCCAGCGCTCCGGCCACCCGATTCACCAGCGCCGTGCTGGGAAGGTGCGGCAGCCAGACCAGCGCGGTGAACCCGATGATGATCACGGACTCGCGCAGCGGGGTGTCGAAGTAGCCGAGGACCGTCAGCGGTGCCAGCACGGTGAGCAGCAGCCGCCGTCGGACGGTTGTCGCCTTGCCGGCCGCCCAGCCCAACGCGAAGAACCAGAACAGCCGGGCCGGCGTGGCGAGATGGTCCCAGGGCGAGACCGGAATCACGTCGTACCGGACGGCGAGCCCCAGCGCCAGCAGGCCGAGCGGCAGCGCGAACGGCATCCGCCGCTCGAATCGGTCGACCATCGGCAGCGCGAGCAGCGCGAGCAACGCCAGCAGCGTGTACACCAGGTTCTCGATGAACCAGAAGTCCCGCTGCGGTCCCACCCGCGGACCCAGCGCCTCGTTGAGCAGCAGCACGTTCTGCCAGCTGTACGAGCTGTCGAGCAGCACCACCGGCACCAGGTACAGCATGCACGGTACGGCGATGCGGGCGATCGAGGAGGACACGTGCCGCAGCCGCCGGCGATGCGGCACGTCGGCGAGATGGAACCGGGCGAAGCCGAAGCCCGCCACCGCCAGCAGCAGGTGTGCGCCACCGCGGACGGTGAACAGCTGGATGTGCGTGCCGACGATGAGCACGATCGCCACCGCCCTCAGCGCCACCGTGGTGTCCAGCGTGCGGCGTCGCCGCGAACCCGCCGGCACCTCGGCCGCTCCGGCGCGCAACCGGGCGATCGGCATGGTGTGCCAGCCCACCGGCAGCGGTCCGAGGATCTGTTCCAGGCGGACCGACATCTCCACGTACGACAGCGAGTCCCCGCCCAGGCCGACGAACGTGCTGTCGTCGGTGACATCGGCACGGTCCAGGAGCTCGGCGTACACGGCGCGCAGGTCCACGCCGGCGGGGTCGGCCGGCGGGGCGGGCGTGGCCGGCGTCTCGCCTCGGGCCAGGGCGGTCACGGCTTGCAGGTCGACCTTGCCCGACGTCAGCACCGGCAGCTCGGGCAGCGCGATCACGCGGACGGCGCGGACGGGGACCCCGCAGCGGGAGGCGACGAGCCGCCGGACAGTCCCGGCTCGCGCGCCTTCCTCGACGGCCACCACCACCTGCTCGTCGGTGGCCACGCAGCAGGACCGCACACCGTCGGCCTCCAGACCGGCCTCCAGGCGCTGCAGATCGAGGCGCAGACCGAAGACCTTGGCGAAACGGCTGCGCCGGCCGACGATCTGGAACAGCCCGTCGTCGCGGCGCCGGGCGAGGTCGCCGGTGAACAACTCGTGGACGGTCCGGCCCAGACTCAGATCGGCCGGGCACTCGGCGTACCCGAGCATGACGTTGGGCCCGCGGTAGACCAGCTCGCCGATCTCGGGGTCGTCGCCGGTGTCCAGCGGTTCCAGCCTCAGGTCACCGCCCGGCACCGGCACGCCGATCGCCTCGGGACTCATCAGCGCGCGATCCGGCGGCAGGTACGCCATCCGTGCGGTCGCCTCCGTCTGCCCGTACATGACGAACAGGTCCCACCCACGGCGACGCCCGAGCTCGGCATATCGGCGTACCTGCTCGGGATTCATCCGCCCGCCGGCCTGCGTCACATAGCGCAGGCCGGGCAGATCCATCTCGGCGAAGCCCACCCGGTCCAGCAGCGCGAAGGTGTACGGCACTCCCGCGAGGCACGTGCCGCGAGCCCGGCGGAACAACTCCCAGAAGCATGCGTCGGCGACGGACAGCCCGGTCAGGACGACGCCGGCACCGCGCACCAGATGACTGTGCAGCACCGACAGGCCGTAGCAGTAGGACAACGGCAGAGTGGTCACGGCCCGGTCGGTCTCCCGGATGCCGAGGTACTCGGCGATCGCCTCGGCATTCGCGCGCAGGTTGTCGTACGACAGCCGCACCAGCTTGGGGGAACCGGTCGATCCGGACGTGCTGAGCAGCAGGCCGAGATCGGGATGCAGGACGGTGGCCGAGCCGGGGCGCCGCTGCGTCGTGCGCCACCGTCCACCCACCGGCCGGCACACCACGTCAGGGTCGTACGCCGCGGTCAGTGACGCGATCACCGCGTCGTCGTCGGGAACCAGCATGGGAACATGACCACCGGCAAGGACCGCCAGATAGGTCACGACCGCGTCGACGGAGTTCGCTCCCACCATGAGCACAAACCGGCGTCCGCCACCCAGTCCTCGCGCGGTCCGCGCGACCCTCAGGGACAGCTCCCGGTAAGAGATCTCCTCATCCGCGGTGACCAGGGCCGTTCGGTCCCCGAACGACGCCAGGCTACGGCCCAGGAGAGGGTGCGGCGCTGGTGTGTCCAGGTCCTGCGGCAACATGGCGCGACCATAAGCTAAGCCTTCCCTAACCGCCAGGGTTGCCACCCACTCGGCGCACCGGCTTACGCGCAAAGAGTCCCGGCGAGGTCGCCGACATCACACGGGGGACAGAACACCCTGAAGGTATATACGCGAGGTATACCCTCAGGGTACAGTTCCTCCATGAGCGTTCCCATGACCTTCCTGGGGCTGTTAGAGCGGCATCCCAGCCACGGCTACGACCTCAAACGCGACTACGACGTCTTCTTCGGCCGCGGCAAGCCCCTGCCGTTCGGACAGGTCTATTCCACCCTCAGCCGTCTGGCTCGCGACGGGAAGGTGGTGATCAGTGAGGTCGAGCCGGGTGCCGGCCCCGACCGTAAGCGCTACGTCATCACCGACCTCGGCGCGACCGAGGTCGAGCAGTGGCTGACCCAGCCCGTCGAGCCGGAGCCGAACTTGCAGAGCGTTCTCTTCAGCAAGGTCGTGCTGTCGCTGATGCTCGACCGGTCCGCCGAGGACTACCTGGACCTCCAGCGCCGTGCCCACCTGGAGCGGATGCGCGAGCTCACCGCCGTCAAGCGGGCCGGCGGCCTCGTCGACCTGCTCCTCGCCGACCACAGCCTCTACCACTTGGAGGCGGACCTGCGATGGATCGAGATGACCGCAGCACGGCTCGACGCCCTGAAAAAGGCGGTGCGGCCGTGACCGTCGCCCTCGAAGCACGCGACGTCGAGTATTCGTTCGGCTCCACCCCGGCGCTGCGCGGCGCCAGTGTCGCGGTCGAGGCCGGCGAGATCCTCGCCATCATGGGGCCCAGCGGCTCCGGCAAGTCGACCCTGCTGCACTGCCTGGCCGGCATCCTCGTGCCCAGCGCCGGCCAGATCCACCTCGGCGAGACCAGGCTCGACACGATGACCGAGACGCAGCGCAGCGTCCTGCGGCGGCAACGGTTCGGGTTCGTGTTCCAGTTCGGGCAACTCGTTCCGGAGCTCACCGCGGCGGAGAACGTCGCCCTGCCGCTGCTGCTCAACGGGGTCCGCCGGGCGCCGGCGATGCGCGAGGCGGACGGGTGGTTCGAGCGGCTCGACCTCGGCGGCCTGCAGTCACGCCGTTCCGGGGAGCTGTCCGGAGGTCAGGCGCAGCGAGTCGCGCTCGCCCGCGCCCTGGTCGCCAAACCGGAGATGCTGTTCGCCGACGAACCCACCGGGGCGCTGGACTCGCTCACCGGCGAGCACGTCATGGACCTGCTCGTCGACGCCGCGCGGGGGCAGGGCACCACGGTCATCCTGGTCACCCACGAGGCGCGGGTGGCGGCGTACGCCGACCGCGAGGCCATCGTCCGCGACGGGCGTGTCACTGTGCTGGACAGGATCCCGTCATGATCGGATTCGGGCTGCGCCTGGCCGTGGCCGGCGGCCGCGAGGCCCTCACCCGCCTGGTCGTCATCGCCGTCGCCGTCGCCGTGGGCACCGGCCTGCTGCTGACCACGCTAGCCGGGATCAACGCCGCCAACGCGCAGCTGCTCCGGTACGCGTCGCTGTACCCCACCAGCTCCACGGAGGGGAGCGGGGATCCGCTGTGGTGGGCGACCCGGGGCGACTACTTCCACGGCGAGCCGATCTCCCGCATCGACGTCGCCGCGACCGGGCCCGCCGCGCCGGATGTCCCCGGCATTGCGGATACCCCGGGTCCCGGGGAGTACTACGCCTCCCCGGCGATGCGCGAGCTGCTGGCCGCCAACCCCGCCGACCAGCTCGCCGCCCGCTACCCCGCCCGTGACCTCGGCGCGATCGCCCCGGCCGGGCTGGCGTCACCCGACTCGCTGCTCATCGTCGTCGGCGGGACCCCCGGCGAGGTCGCCGCACTGCCGAACGCCCGCCAGGTCACCGCGGTCGCCGTCACCTCCGCGGTGCCGGCGAGCGTCGTGAACATGATCATGGCGGTGATCGCCGCCGGGTTGCTGTTCCCGGTGCTCGTCTTCATCGGCACGGCTACCCGCCTGGGCGCCGCCCGGCGGGAGCAGCGGTTCGCCGCGATGCGTCTGGTCGGGGCGACGCCGCACCAGATCACGCTGTTCGCCGCGGTCGAGGCCGGTGCCGCGGCCGTCGCCGGCACCGCCGCCGGATTCGCCCTCTTCCGCATCCTCAGGGATACACTCGCCGCGATCCCGTTCACCGGCATGCCGTTCTTCCCCGGCGACATGTCGCTGAGCCCGGTGAACATTCTGCTCGTCGCGGTCGGTGTGCCGGCCGGGGCGGCGCTGGCGGCACAGCTCTCGCTGCGCCGGGTCCAGATCTCCGCGCTCGGGGTGACCCGGCGGGTCACCCCGAAGGCGCCACGGCCGTACCGGATCATCCCGGCCGTGTTCGGCGTCGGGATTCTGATCTTCGCGATCGAGTACCGGCCGTCGACGTCCAACGGTCAGATCATGCTGTTCCTGCCCGCCATCCTGCTGATCATGACGGGTCTGATCCTCGCCGGCCCGTGGCTCACCATGACCGTCGCACGACTGATGGCGCGCCACGCCGACCGGCCGGCCGCCCTCCTGGCCGCGAGGCGGCTCGCCGACAATCCGAGAGCCGGCTTCCGGGCCGTCAGCGGGATCATGCTCGCCCTCTTCGTGACCAGCGTGGCGATCGGTGTCATCACCACGATCGCCGCGGAACGCGGGCCGGCCCCCGTCGGCTCCGCCGAAGCCGGCACGTTGTCGGCCACCTTCGCCACGGAACCGCAGGCGGATCCCGGCCCGGTCCTGGACGATCTGCGCGCGATCCCCGGCGTACGCACCACGACCGTGATCCGGGCCAACCCCGTCACCGAACCGGGTCACCACGCCGGAGTGGTCGCCTGCGCGGACATTCCGCAGCCCTACGGCCGGTGCGCCGACGGCGTGAACGCGGCCGAGACGTCGACGGACTTCACACTCTGGCGTGAATCGGCCTCCGCCTCGACGATCTGGCCCGAGGCCCCGGTCCCGGTCACGGAACTGGCCCGGCTGCCGATGGCGTCGATCGTCGTCGGCACGGACGGCTCCGCCGCCGCGATCGAACGCGCCCGCACCGTGCTCGAGAGGGCCTACTCGGCGTCCTTCTGGACCGCCCCGAACGTGCCCGGCGACTTCGCGTCCCAGTTCACCAACCAGTTGCGTGGCTGGCAGCAACTGGCCGAGGTCATCATCGTCGCCAGCCTCGCGCTCGCCGGGTGCAGTCTCGCGGTCAGCGTCGCCGGCGGCCTCACCGAACGCAAGCGCCCGTTCAGCCTGCTGCGGCTCAGCGGGACGCCCGTACAGACGCTGCGCCGGGTCGTGGCCCTCGAGGCCACCGCACCGATGTTCGCCGTGACCGTCGTAGCCGTCGCCACCGGCCTGCTCGCCGCCCAGCTGTTCCTCCGGTCACAGATGGGCTACACACTCGTGGCCCCCGGCTGGGAGTTCTACGCGATCGTCACCGCCGGGATCGCCGCCTGCCTCGGTATCACCGCCGGCACCCTGCCGCTGCTGGAACGCATCACCGGCCCGCAGACCGCGCGCACCGAATAGCCGCACCCACCACCCGACGACCTTATGGAGGAACCATGCCGTCCACCTCGGCCATCCAACGGCGGATGACGCGTCGCCGCCTGCTCGCCGCCGCACTGACGACCGGCGCCGTCCTGCCGATCGGCCTGGCCGGCCCCGCCCGATCGGCGCCGGCCACCGGGCCGGCCCGGTTGACCCTGCCGCCACCCACCGGCCCGTACCCGATCGGTACGGTGCCGCTGCACCTGGTCGACCGCGGCCGCCCGAATCCGGTGGCCGGGCCAAGCCGCTACCGCGAACTGATGGTGAGCGTCTGGTACCCGGCCTGCGCCACCGGCCGGCACCCGCTGACGTCGTGGCTGCCCGACGCCCCGATGCGTGCACTCCTCGAGTCGGCCGGTTTCGACCCCGCCGTCGTGACCGCGCCGCGCACGGCCGGTCACCTGAGCGCCCCCGTCCGCCCGGCCAACGGACGGCTCCCGGTGGTCGTGTACTCGCACGGCGCGCACGATCACCGTTCCGACACCACCATCACGGTGCAGGAACTCGCCAGCCACGGGTACGCGGTGGTCACCGTGGACCACACCCACGACGCGTTCACCGAGTTCCCCGACGGGCGGGTCGGCGTCCCGCTGGACGACCCGGCACTGACGCCGTGGGACTTCGCCGCGGACATCCGGTTCGTGCTCGACCGCATCGCGGACCTCGCCGCGGGGCGCAACCCCGACATCGAGCAGCGGCCGCTGCCCGCCGGGCTGGGCACCGCCCTCGACACCGGCCGTATCGGCGTGTTCGGGTGGTCCAAAGGCGGCACGGCCACCGCCCTCGCGATGATCGGCGACGAACGGATCCGGGCCGGGTTGAGCATCGACGGCCCCATGCAGTCACAGCCACCGGTCAGCGGCGGCCTGGACCGGCCATTCATGATGATGACCGCGGAGTTCACCCGCGACGCCGAGCCGAGCGTCGCCGAGTTCTGGTCACAACTACGCGGCTGGCGGCTCAACATCCAGGCCGACGGGGCGATCCACTCGTCCTACTGCGACCAGCAGTGGCTGTTGCCCCAACTGGCGGACGTCATCGACATGCCCGCAGAGCGGCTCACTGAGTGGATCGGCACGCTCGCGCCGGCCCGGGCGGTCCGGATCCAGCAGGCGTACCCGCTGGCCTTCTTCGACCTGCACCTACGACGGCGCGGCCACCTGCTCGACAGGCCGAGCACAGCGTTCCCCGAGGTCCGCTTCCTCGCCTGACGCCCGGCATCTCCCGGAGATTCGCCGCATCGCCTTCAGGCCCGCCTCGCTCCTTGAAGGCCGCCCCGGTGCCTGAGGTCCGCCTTCTTCCTCGGAGTGGGAACCGAGACCGAGATCGCGGACCTCTGGCCCAGGCGGGCAGACGGGCGGGAAGTGCTCCAGATCGGCGGATGAGAAACCGGTCGCCCTCGCCACTCACAGATCTGACCAGCGGCGTCAATTCGTGAATGGGTTGTTGACGTCAACCTCAGTTGAGGTTGCAGTCTGGTCCGCATGGCACTTCCGATACTCGACGAGGTTTATGAGCGGGTTCGGCACACCGGTCCGGAGCGTGACGGCTGGTTGTCGAACCATGCTCCGATGGCGGCCGAGGCTCTGGTGCGTCATGGGCACGAACATGTGGTGCATCGCTGGCTGGACGGCTATGGGGATCGTCTGGAGGAGCGGCCTCGGGGGATCCGCTCCATCGCGGCCGCCGAGTGGCGGGACCCACTCGGCGATCCGGTCCGCACCGGTGACTGGCTGAACTTCTTCGAACGCGAGGTGGCCGATGATCCCTGGCGAGTGGTCCTCGCTCGCTGGTGGCCCCGTCTCCTACCCGGAATCGCCGCCGGCGCCACTCACGGAGTGATCCGGACCGGGCACGCGGTCCGGACTCTGCTCGACGAGGAAACCGACTCCCGCGTCGAAGAACTCGGCCAAGGACTGGCGTACTGGGCGGCACGCTGGCAGCCCTTGGCGCCGCCCGGCGCTGGGCCCTATGTGCGGAGCGACCCGAGGATCGCTCTCGACACGGTGCCACGAGTACCCGATCAGAGGTTCGGGATCCGCGCCCGTCTGGCTCAACTCGCCGACCTGGGCCCGTGGGCCGGCGCCGTCGGCGCGGTGCCCGGCGAACCGGATACCGACGCCACCGCCCGGCTGGCGGCGATCGTGGACGCGGCCGTGATTCAGCACAGCACGCATGGACACGCGAGCCCGGTCATGCTCGTGCACGCCGCCACTGCTCCCAACGCCGTACTGCGGGCGCTGCCAGCACTGCCGCAAACACTGTGGGAACCCAGTGTCGCCGCGGCCTGGGCCGCGGCGGCAGCCGTCACCGCCGCGTACGCGCCCAGCGAAGGGCTCGCCGCCGACCACGGCCCGGCCACGACTGATATCGATGACTTGCTGCACCGCGCCGTCGACTCCGGCGACGCCCATGCGATCAAGTTCGCCGACACCGCTATCGACACTTACGTTCACAGCGGCGATCAAGCCTTACTCGGCGGAATCGCTCATTCCCTCGAGCTGATCATCGCCGATCGCTGATCGATCGGTGCACTGCTGCTGGATACGCCCGGACAGCCGCCCACCTCCGCGGCCGGTCAGCACCACATCACGGGGTTGCCGGTCGTCATGGCGGCCCGGCACAACCGGCGTAACGGCTCCACGATGTAGCCGAACGCGGCCGGCGACTGGTGCCGCGTCCTCAGGCACAGCCGCTCGGGCGGCGTTCCCGTGCCCCCGACCGGCGACATCGCGATCCGAACGCTCTTCTCCTCGTCGCTGAACTGCACCTGCCCGCCGGGTAGTACCCGTTGCCGGAACCGGGTCGACCGAAACAGCGTGGCCGGCGGATCGGAGTCGGGGTCGAGGATGAAGAAGCCCTCCGGGTCCACCCCGGCCCGGTAGCCGGGGCCCAGCATCAGCACACCCTGGTACGCGGCGACGTACGTCAACGCCACCGCTTCGGTCGCCTCGTCGACCAACACGACCTCATCGTCGATGACTGCCCGCTGCTCGAAGTAGTCCAGCTCGTGGAGAACGCGGGCGGCTGCCTCGGCCGGCATCCGGCCGCCGTTGGCGCTGGGCAGTTCGGCTCGCAGGGTGGGGAAGTGCGACCACCCCGCCGCCCCCAGCGCCTGCTGGAACAGGCGGTATCCCGTCCAGTTGGCCAGGTGCTCGCCGGCCTGTTCCATCAGCTCGTGCGGGCAGGCGCTTGCTATCCAGCCGTCGAAGGCGGCATCCGCCTCGGTGTACTCATGCCCAGAAACCAGCAGGCTCAGATGGCCCTCCTCGTCGAAGCCGACGGGTCCCACCGGTGCCGGCGGTGTCCGGCCGTCCTGCCAGCACCGGCAGTAAACGAATGCATCGACTCCCACAGGGACACCGTAAGGAACGCGTCAACGCTGATTCCTCCCCGCGGGTCGCCGCGGTCACCAAGGACGCGCAGTGCCGACGTCTTCGCCGAAGTGGACGGCGAAGCGTAGGACTACGCGGTCGGGGCACTGATCGTCGAGGAGGCCGGCGGGGTGATCACCGACCACGACGGACGCACAGTCACGGCCCGGACCGCCCAGGTCGTCGTGGCGGCCAACCCTGCACGGCCAACTGCGCAAGGTGATCCACTGCCGGCGATACGCCAGAATTCCTGCTGCTTCACGGAGGCGATGTGTCTATCGGAACCACGGCGGGCCCCCAGACGCTGCACCGCGCGCGATGGGCGGTCGCCGCCGCCTTCTTCACCAACGGCGCCGCGTTCGCCAGCTGGGCGCCGCGCATCCCCTCCGTGCAACAGGCCCTGGAGCTCGACGCCACCACCCTCGGCCTCGCCCTGGCCGGCGGCGGCATCGGTGGCCTGATCTTCACCCTGCTGTCCGGAATGGTGGTCGACCGTTTCGGCAGCCGCCGGGCCCTGTTCGCGGCGATCGCCGCGCTGGCGGTGTGCCTGGTGCTGCCCGGCCTCGCCCCGGTCTGGTGGGGCCTGCTGCTGGCGCTGATCCTGCTCGGCGTCGTGGACGCGCTCATGGACGTCGCGATGAACGCCGCCGGTGCGCTCGTCGAGCAGCGCTCCGGGCGTTCGTTGCTCAGCGGCTTCCACGCCGCGTGGAGCATCGGTGCGGTCACCGGTGGCGTCCTCAGCGCCGCCGCCGCGGCACTGGGCGTCGCCGTGTGGCTGCACCTGCTGGTGGTCGGGGTCGTGCTGTGCGCGACCGCGCTCGTCCTGGGCCGCGGCCTGCTGCGGCACACCCCGCCCACCGCCCCGGCCGCGCCGGGAGAGAGGACCACCCGGGTGGCCCGCCCGACGCCGGTGCTGGTCCTGCTCGGCCTGCTCGTGCTGGCCGCCGCCTTCATCGAGGACGTCCCCCAGTCCTGGAGCGCGGTGTACCTGTCCACCGGGCTGGACGCCGCGCCGGGTGTGGCCGGGCTGGCGTTCGTCGCGTTCTCGGTGTTCATGGCCGCCGGCCGGCTGGTCGGTGACCGGCTGGTCGACCGCTTCGGGCCGACCCGGGTACTGCTGGCCGGCGCGCTGCTGACCGCGGTGGCCTTCGGGCTGAGCCTGCTCGTCGCCTCACCGGTCGCGGCGATCGCAGGCTTCGCCCTGGTCGGCCTCGGCGCCAGCCCGATCTTCCCGGTGGCGTTCAGCCTCGCCGGCCGTCTGTCCGGGGCGAGCGCGGGCGGCGGCATCGCGCTGGTGTCGCTGGTGTCGCGCGTCGGCTTCCTCATCGCCCCGCTGCTGGTCGGGGTCCTCGTCGATGCGACCGGTTTTCGGGCCGCGCTGTCCGTCGTCTCGGCGGCCGGCCTCATCGTCGCCCTGCTCGCCCGGCGTCTGCGCACGGAGATGGCGCGGACGCCGGCCGTCCCCTGAGAGAGGAGCGGCATCATGCGCATCGCCTGCAGGCCGTCCCGGCCACCGAGGGCGAGGTCGCGCCCTTCTCGATCGGCCGCGAATACGCGCGCTCAGCGGGAATGGCTTTCCAGCGCGTAGTCCACACCCGTGAGCTGTTCGGAGACCGCCCAGAGGTGGGCGGCGAGTCGTGGGTCGCGGGCGTCGGCTGACGGCGGGACGAGTTTCGGACTGCCGCGCAGTTTGCCCGGGCCGGACGGGCCGTAGAACTCGCCGCCGCGGACGGACGGGTCTGTCGCGGCGTACAGAATGGGAAGCGCGCCCTGCTCCGGGCCTTGAGCGATCAGCGGGGTGCTGATGCGCAGCATCATGCGGTTGAATCCGACGGTGGCGGCCTGCTGCAGACCGGTCCGGGCGAAGCCCGGGTGGGCGAGCACGCTGCGGATCGGGCTGCCGGCCGCCGTGAGGCGGCGCTGTAGCTCGATGCCGAAGACGGCGTTGGCGAGTTTGGACTGGTTGTAGGCGGTCATCGGCTGATAATCGGTGGCGCCGGTGAGGTCTTCGAAGCGCAGTTCGCCCTTGCGGTGCAGGTGTGATGAGACGGTGACGACGCGCGGGTCACGGCCGGCGGCGAGCATGTCGAGCAGCAGGCCGGTGAGCGCGAAGTGGCCCAGGTGGTTGACGCCGAACTGCATCTCGTGGCCCTGTGCTGTGAGCGTGCGCGGCATCCCCATCACGCCGGCGTTGTTGATCAGGAGGTCCAGCCGGCGGTGGTCGCTGCGCAAGCCGGTGGTGAAGGCGCGGACCGAGTCGAGGTCGGACAGGTCGAGGTGGCGGGCTTCGACGCCTGGCAGCAGGCGGGTGGCGCGTTCCGGGTCGCGGACCGCGGCGATGACCCGGTCGCCGCGGTCGAGGAGGACGCGGGCGGTGGCCAGGCCGAGCCCGCTGGTGGTGCCGGTGATCAGCGATACCGTCATATGCCATAGCATGCCGTCGATGGCACAGGGTGTCAATTGCGGCGCGTAGTATCGTGACGCGATGGCTAGCATGGCGCAACGCAAACGGCAGCTGGTTGCCGCCGAGATCACCGAGGCGGCGTTGCAGCTGTGCGCGGTCAAGGGCTTCGACACCACGACGGTCGACGAGATCGTGGAGGCGGCCGGCATCTCACGGCGCACGTTCTTCCGGTACTTCTCCTCCAAGGAGGACGTGGCCATCCAGCTGCTGGCCTCGCTCGGCACCGACATGCGCGACGAACTGCGGGCGCGGCCGGCGGGCGAGCCGCCGGCCACCGCGCTGCGCCACGCCGTCGGCATAGCCATCGACCACTGCGTCGACGAGCCGCTCAAATCGTTGCGGGTGGTTCAACTGATCCTGCGTACGCCGGTGCTGCACGCCCGCATGCTGGAGCGGCAGGCGCAGTGGCGCGAAGGGCTGACCATCGAGTTGGCCGTCCGCCTCGGCCGGGATCCCGCCACCGATATGTTCCCGGAGATGGCGGCCAGGATGGCGCTCGCCGCGTTCGAGGCGGCGATGCTGCACTGGAGTGTCAGCGACGGGGCGGCCGACCCGCACGTGCTGACCGACCGGGCCTTCGCGATGATCGGTCCGGCGCTCGATCAGGCCGGATAGCCAGCGGTCCGGCATCGCTGTCGAATGCGGAACGGCACACCGGCGAATAATCCGCAGCGACCGATCTCGGCTTCGTCGATCATGAGCAGGTGACGCGTACCGAGGGCTACCTGCCGGCGGGGTTCGTGGCCGGCTTCCGCTGGATGCCGGGCGGACAGGACTGGACCGCGGACCTACCGCGCGCCGTTCCCACTGTCAGCGACGGCCTCGCCGATTTCCTCCCGGCCGGCCAGGATACCGAGCCGTGGCAACAGCCTCTGTTCGAGCCCTGGCACCCATCCTTCCCGCAGGCGGCCGATGCCGTCAGGCATGCGCCTCCGGACACCCGCACCGCTCATGTGCTGAGCATGAGCTTGGCGGCCACCGCAACCACCGAGCTGGCGACCATGATGGAGGAGTGGATCGGCGACCTTCCGCATCCGATCCGGATGAACCTGGCGCGACCCGCGGCCGCCCCACCCGGCACGATTCACCGGTTCGAGGTGCTCGGCTTCGACACCGGCCGCTTTCACAGCGGGCGGCCTCGTCGATGTCGTGCTCGGTGACGAGCGCGGGAACCAGAGCCCGCCGATCCGCCGAGCACAAAGGGCCGAACGGCGGCCTGAGGCCCGCGGATCCGGCGCGACGACGCCACCCCCGGCGACCCGCTCGCGCGGCCCTCGTCCGTCCGGTGCGGCCGAGTCACGGGGGACCGGGCTGTTCGCCGGCACTCCACAGTGGACGTCGTGTTCCCACTGTCCGGGCAGGAGGTGCGCGCATGCGGGACGCCTGCCGAATGTTTACCGGCCGGGCAAGATCCGCTGAGCAGGACCGTCGATAAAGGATCTCGACAAAAGCGAAATATCCTCGCTGGTGCGGATCGCACCGCGACGCTAGGGTCTGTACGCACTCCGACGGCGCCGCAACCGGGCGCTGATCGGGGCTTCATGCTGCCCAGATTGGATGAACGTTGGCGCCCGTACCGGCCGACCCCGCGAGCACGCGAACCGATCCCCGCCTGGAATCGGCGTCGACCGCGAACCGTCCACAGAAGAGCCGACAGCAGTCGATCAAGCGACGCGTCGTACGCCTCGTCCTCGTCCCCAGTGTCGTCGCCCTGCTCCTGTGGTTCACCGCCTCCGGATACCTGGTCTTCCAGGGCTTCTACAACCGGACGGTGGCCATCACGGTGCGCGAGGTGTCGATCCCCGCGGTCACCGCGCTCTCCTCGATCCAGCAGGAGCGCCGGCTCAGCATCGCCTTCCTGGCCCGCCCCACGCCCGACCTGAAACCGCTGCTCGACCAGCGTCAGCAGACCGACGACGAGCTCGTGAAGCTCCGTGCGGTCGCCGACAGCGCGCTGTCCGCCGCACCGGACTCGATCCAGCAGCGATGGCGGACCCTGGCCGGCTTCCTCGACCAGCTGCCGAGCACCCGCACCGCGATCGACGCCCGCTCCACCACCGACGAGCAGGCGTACTCGTTCTACAACGAACTGCTCGACGCGGCGACGAGCCTCTTCGACGATCAGGCCCGCATCGTCCCGGACGCCGTCGCGGCGCAGGGCGGCATCACCGCCACCGAACTGTTCCGCGCGAGCGACCTGATGTCCCGGGCCGCGTCGATGATGGACGGCGCGTTCGCCGCGAACACCTTCGGCAACGCGGAGTACCTGGAGTTCGTCCGCCTGGTCAACGCCTACCACTACCAGATCGACATCAGCCGTCCGCAGATGGAGCCGCTGGTCCGCGACCGTCTGCAGACCCTCACGGCCACCAGCGACTGGCAGGCGCTGCTCGCCGCCGAGGACGCGATCGTCGCGAACGGCTCCTGGCGCAAGGGCGTGCCGGCCGCGCTCGGCGGCGCCCGCGGCCAGTGGTCGCAGGTGACCGCCGCCACCGCCGCGCAGCTGTCCGCGCTGACCATCGATGAGGCCGACCAGATCTCCGCCCTTACCCTGCGAACCGGCAACAACCAGCTTCTCAGTGCCCTGATCGGCAGCCTGGTGGCGCTGCTGGTGGCGGTCGGCGCGATCCTCTGGGCCCTGCGCCAGTCAGCCGTCCTCGTCGACCGGGCGCTCTCGGTCCGCCTGTCGAGGCTCGGCAGTGACGCCGATGCGCTGATCGACGAGCGTCTTCCGGCCGTCATGGACCGGCTGCGCCGGCGCGAACCGGTCGATCTGGCGGTCGAGTTCGCCCAGCGCGACTACGGCAGCGACGAGATCGGCCAGGTGGCTGGCGTGCTCAACCGGTCGGTGCGGGCGGCCGCCGAGGCCGCCGTCGACGAGGCGAAGGCCCGGGCCGCGGGCACCGCGATGCTAATGGGCGTCGCCCGGCGCCCGCAGCGCCCGCTGCGGCGCGGCCTGAAGGTCATCGAGGACCTGCAGGGACAGATCGGCGACGAGAAGCTGCTGAGCCACCTCTTCGACATCCATCACCAGCTCAACCAGACCAGGCGCTTCCTGGAGAACCTGGTCATCCTCGCCGGTGGGCAGATCGGCCGGCGCTTCTCCAAACCGATGCCGCTGCGCCGGGTGCTGCTGGCCTCCTTCGCCGAGGCCCACAACTACCAGCGGATCAGCCTGCGCAGCGCGACCGACGCGGACTTGGTCGGGTACGCGGTCGCCGAGGTCATCCATCTGCTGGCCGAACTGCTGGACAACGCGCTGGCGTTCTCCGCGCCCCGCACGACCGTCTGGGTGACGGCCGTCAAGGTCAATCACGGCGTCGCGATCGAGATCGAGGACGCCGGCGTGGGAATGAGCGCCGACGCCGTGGAGCGGGCGAATGTCCTGCTCTCCGCCGCGCCCACTCCCGAGGTCACCGAACTGAAGGACGGCGCGCAGGTAGGCCTCTACGTGGTGGCGGAACTCGCCAAGCGGGAGGGCGTGCAGGTGAGCCTGCGCCGGTCCGCCTACGGTGGCCTGCTCGCCATCGTGCTGCTGCCCGAGCGGCTGCTCGTCACCGGTGACCACACCACGGACGGCGACGAGCCGCACGCCGGCGCCGCGACGGCGGCCCGCGCCGCGGTGCCACCGGTCGACGGCGGCCCTCGCCGGCCGGACCGGGCTGTCGAGGCGGCGCCCGCCGCGACACGGTCCACGGTGGTCCTGCTGGAGCCCGAGGCCGGCACCGGCCCTCCGTCCGACGACACCGCGGGCGGCCCGATGAGCCCGCCAGCGCCGAGCGGCAGCGCCCGGACGCCCGAACCGGCCGAGGCCACGAGCGCCCCGGCCGCAACCAAGCCGCCGCTGCCGCACCGGCAGCCGCAGCAACACCTCGCGCCCGGCCTGCGGGACGGGGCCTCGGCCGAGGAGAGCACGCACGAGCTGACTGCGGCGCGTTCCCCGGAAGAGGCCCGCAGCCGCTTCGCGCAGTACCAGAGAGGGCGGGCCGCCGGGCGTACGGCCGACCGCCAAGAGACAGAAACCCGAGCTGAGCAAGGCAGGAACGCGTGACCAACTCGACCTCCTCCATCGAACTGCCCTGGATGCTCGACGAACTCGTCGAGCTGCCGCACGTCATCTCCGTGGTGGTGCTGTCCACCGATGGGCTGATCGTCCAGAAGTCGACCTCGATGGTGCAGGAGCTGGCGGAGATCCTCGCCGCCGGAGCCTCCTCGATGTACAGCGTGGCCGCCGGGACCGGCCGCCGGTTCGCCAGCGGGCCGGTACAGCAGGTCGTCATCGAATTCCACGAGCACACCCTGTTCATCGCGGCGGCCGGGCAGAACGCGCGCCTGGCGGTTCTCTGCGCCCAGGACGTCGACATGGGCATGGTGGCGTACGAGGTGAGCCGGCTGGTCACCCGCATCGGCGACTATCTGGGTGCGCCGGCCCGCTCGGCGCAGCCGGGCTCCGACGCCTCAGCAAGCCATGATTGAGGACTGGGACGGCGACGACGAGTCAGAGGCCGGACGATTCCTCCCGTTGTACATCCTGGTCAACGGGCGGACCACTCCACGCAACAGCAGTCTGGACCTCGCCACCCAGGTGATCGCGCTCGCGGCTGACGCCACCCGGCTCGAGCCCGAGTACCTGCAGATCCTGAACCGGTGCGGGAACTGGATCTCGATAGCCGAGATCGGCGCGTACCTGCACATCCCGCTGACGATCGTCAAGGTGATGGTCGACGTGCTGCTGGAACAGGGATATCTCGACAGCGGCTCCCCGGCGCAGCAGAGGGTCGTCGACCCGGCCCTGCTGGGTGCGGTCCTGGCCGGCCTTGAGCGGCTTTAGTCACGAGGACTGGGGAATGAAACGTACATCAGTCAAGATAGTCGTGGCCGGCGGTTTCGGTACCGGCAAGACCACCCTGGTGGGATCGGTGAGCGAGATCGCGCCACTGACCACTGAGGAGCTTCTCACCGAGGCCGGCGTCGGGGTGGACGACGTGACCGGCGTGGAGTCCAAGACCACCACGACCGTGGCGCTGGATTTCGGGCGGATCACCATCAGCCCGGACGTGGTGCTCTACCTGTTCGGCACGCCCGGGCAGGACCGCTTCTGGTTCATGTGGGACGAGCTGGCGCAGGGCGCGATCGGGGCGATCGTGCTGGTCGACACCCGGCGGCTGGACAGCAGCTTTCCCGCCGTCGACTATTTCGAGCGACGGGGGATCCCGTTCGTGGCGGCGGTCAACCGGTTCTTCGGTGAGTGCCCGTACACCGAGGAGGAGATCCGCGGCGCGCTGGAGCTGGGGGCGGACGTCCCTCTGGTGTGGCTCGACGCGCGGGACCGCGCGTCGAGCAAGCTGGCGCTGGTCTCCCTCGTCCGGCACGCGATGGCGCGCCTGCCGGTGGCTCGGGCCCACTGACGCTTTTCGGGTGCGAGTCACCCGGGTTTCAGGGTGTGAGTCACCCGGGGAAGGGCCCGCAAGCGGGCGCTGTCCCGCCGCCTGACGGCCGGCGGCGGGACCTCACGGTCGGCCCGGGGTCTCAGGCCAGCGGTTCGAGACGAACCTTGAAGTGGCGCAGCCGTGCCGGCGCCGAGGCGATCCGGTAGCCACGGATCCGCTCCGGGTCCTTCGCGATCCCGGCCAGTACCGCGGCGACGTACGCGAAATGCTCCTCGGTGTAGACCCGGCGTGGGATCGCCAGCCGGACCAACTCGAAGGGCGCCGGGCTGACCAGCCGGTTCTCGGCGTCGAGGGTGCCCAGGTACAGCGAACCCAGTTCGGCGGAGCGGATGCCGCCGTCGAGATAGAGCTGGCAGCCGAGCGAGTGGCCGGGGAACTGTGCGGGGGACAGGTGCGGGAGCAGCCGGCCGGCGTTGAGGTAGAGGGCGTGGATGCCGGCGGGCGCGACGGTGTCGACGCCGGCGTCGTTGATCATGCGGGCGAAACGGGCGGTCTGCTCGGCGCGGGCCGCCAGATAGGCCGGGTCCACCACCTCGCGCAGGCCCTGCGCGAGGCGCTCCAGATCGTGCCCGGCGAGCCCGCCATAGGTGGAGAAGCCCTCGGTGGCGATCAGGTTGGCCTCGCAGCGCTCGAAGAGGTCGGCGTCGCGCAGCCCGATCAGGCCGCCGATCGCGGTGAGACCGTCCTTCTTCAGGCTGATCAGGCAGCCGTCGGCGAGCTGGAAGGCCCGGGTGGCGATCTGCCGTGGGGTCCAGTCCTGGTAGCCCTCCTCGCGCTGCCGGACGAGCCAGGCGTTCTCGGCGAACCGCGCGGCGTCCAGGAAGAAGGGGATCCCGTGACGGCGGCAGATGGCCGCGGCCGCTTCCAGGTTGGCCATGGAGACCGGCTGAGCGCCGAGCCCGTTGTTGGTGATCGTCATGAGCACCAGGCCGACTCGGGGGCCGTCCGGGCCCGCCAGTGTCTGTTCCAGCGTGGTCAGGTCGATGTTGCCCTTGAAAGGCTCGGCGCTGTCCAGGTCGGCGGCCTCGGCGCAGGGCAGGTCCCGCGCTTCGGCGCCGGCCATCTCGACGTTGGCGTGAGTGGTGTCGAAATGGGTGTTGCTGAGACAGATCCGCCCGGGGCCCAGCAGGTTCGAGAACAGGATGCGCTCGCCGGCCCGGCCCTGGTGCACCGGCAGCAGATGGGGATAGCCGGTCAGGTCGGCGGCCTCGTCACGGAAACGGAACCAGGACCGGGCCCCGGCGTACGACTCGTCGCCGAGCGCCGCCGCGGCCTCCTGCGCGGTCGAGGTCGCCCCGGTGCCCGAATCCGAGAGCAGGTCCACGGTGATCTGGTCGGCACGCAGATGGAACGGGTTGTACCCGGCCGCGGCGATGGCCTCGCGCCGCTCCCGCGCGGAGAGGAAGGGAATGGCCTCCACCACCTTGATCCGGTACGGCGGTGGAAGCGGGATGTGATCGGGCAGCAAGAGGGCTCCTCAGACGGCGATGGACAGTGGCCGGGGCGGCATCACCTGGTACGCCTCGGAGGACAGATAGACCGTCATCCCCGGGCGTGGTGGGCCGAGGCGCAGCGAGACGTGGGCGAGCAGCCCGACACCGTCGTCGAGTGGCCGGTCGGTGACGGCGGCGATGGCCCGGTCGAGGAACGCGGGGTCGAACCCGTAGCGGTCGAGCAGCGGCAGCATCCGGTGGTGAGCCTGCCGGTCGTCGCCGACGTAGTCACGGATCGGCACATAGATGCTGTAGCCGACCGGGCGGCCGACGCCTTCGGTGATCGTGTAGCTGTCCACCAGAGGCCGGCCGTCGAACCGGGCGGCGCGGCCGCTGTCCACGCAGAAGGCGGCCACCTCGGCCGGATCGACGCCGTCGACCGCGGCGGCGGCGCGGGCCGCGTCCTCCGGCCCGGCGTCGTGGTGCGACAGGTAGAGCTTCACCCGGGCCTGCGGCCCGTCGTGCAGGTCGAGGGCGAAGAACGTCAGACGGTCGCGGCGGCCCAGCTCACCCGGGCGGACGGCGTGGTCGAGCATGCGCGCGTACGCGTCGCCGAGACCCAGACGGCGCAGAGCCTCCGCGACGATCTCCGGTGCGCGTTCGGCGCCCGTGACCTCGGGATTGAAGTAGACCTTGAACTCCGGTCGCCGTCCGGCGCGGAACACCAGGGAGATCCAGAGCCCGAAATCGCCTGTCGTACGGTCGCCGGCGAACAGATCGCGAACCATGTCGAGCCGGCGGGTGGACAGGCCGTACCGATCGGCGTGGCGGTGCAGGAACGCGTAGGTGGCCGCCATGTTCTCGGCCACTCCGGGAGCGGGTGCGAGCACTTCGGCGAGGATGCGCAGGGCCGGCGGTTCGGTCTCGTTGTAGGCGAGCGAGAACTCGATCGGGGTGTGATCGTCGGCGACGCCGGACGGCCAGGCCGGTGGCGCGGAGAGCGACCGTGACCCGTGCTCGCCGAGGACCCCGGACAGCAGGGCCACCGGGGCCGCCGGGTCTATGCCGACGACGCCGCAGAGCCGGCTGAGTTGACCACCGAGACGATCCATTACCGACACGTCCTGCATCAAGACCCCTGTCCCTGGCAGCCGTCGACTGCCCTGTCGCGCGGCTCCCTTCGATCGACCTGTCTGGTTTGCTCCGCACTCGCGGGGGTGCAGCCGCGGATCGCCCGTGCCCACCAATAGTCATGTGGATCATGAACTCAAGTCGAGGGCGACATAGATCACAGTCGACTGATCAATGCCGCTCAGTCACCGTCCGCAGTGGCCGTCCACTTCGCACCACGGCGCGAGGGGCATATGAGCAGGCCGGCGGGGATCCGGGATGGCGTGGGGGCAGCGCCGACATCCGGACAAGATCGAACAAAAGAGGATCATGGGGTACGGATGCATAAGCGAGAAATATTCGCTATGTACGCAGCGTGCCTCTTGGGCCGAAACCGCAGCCGTGTGGTCACGATCGTCGCCTCGACCAGTGATGATCCGCGCCGGCCGCGTCCGGGCGCGACCGGGAACGGACACGCCGATGATCTCGTTGCGGCTCTGCGGTTACTTTGGGCTACTGGCGGAGCACTTGCCGAGTGTGTAGCGTCAGGCACCCCTGAGTTCGCCTCATCGGGGCCGTCCCATGCTTTCCGCGCGGGCCGCCCCATGCTCTCTGCGCCTGGAATCGGACCATCGTGGAACACGTCATTCTCCTGAACGAATCCGGCGAGGCGCGAGGGCTGGCCGACAAGCGCACCGTGCACACCGATGCCACCCCCCTTCACCTCGCGTTCTCCTGCTACATCTTCGACGCCGCCGGCCGGTTCCTGATCTCTCAGCGCGCGCTCCACAAGAAGACGTGGCCGGGCATCTGGACCAACAGCGTTTGCGGGCACCCCCAGGAGGGCGAGCCGATCGTCGACGCCGTCCACCGCCGGGCCGCCTTCGAGCTGGGAATCACGCTGAAAACCGTCCGGCTCGTGCTGCCCGCGTTCCGATACCGGGCCGAACTGCACGGCGTCGTGGAGAACGAGATGTGCCCCGTCTTCCACGCGACCGCCGACAGCGACCCGCGGCCCCATCCCGACGAGGTCGCCGCCACCCGATGGCTGCCCTGGTCCGACTTCGTCCGCGACGTCAAGGCCGCACCGGACGCCTACTCGCCGTGGTGCGGTCAGCAGATCGAGCAGCTCACCGCCCTCGGCCCCACCCCCGACGGCTGGCCCTCGGGCGATCCCGCCCTTCTTCCGCCGGCCGCGCACACCGCGGTCCGCTGAGGACGCCGACCGAGACCGTCACGGGCGGCGGAAGCGGTCGGGCCACGACCGGTGAAGCCCACGTCTCAGGCCGACTCGCGCACGACGAATTCCGTGCTCAGCAGGACGGACCGTTCGATCCGCTCGCCGCGGGCCATCCGCATCACCTGCCGTGCCATGGTGCTGCCGATCTCGTGGACCGGCAGGCGCACCGTGGTCAGCGGAGGCTCCGCGTACCGGGCCGGCTCGGTGTCGTCGAACCCGATCACCGCGACGTCGGAGGGGACCTGCCGGCCGGAGAGCCGGAGAACCTGCATGGCCGCGTGGGCCATCAGGTCGGAGGCGACGAAGACGGCGTCGAGCCGCGGGTGGTCGGTGAGGAGCCGCCGCATCGCCGAACTGGCGGAGCTGTAGGTGAAGTCACCGACCGCGACGGCCGGCGGGAGCCGGGAGTGCCGCATCTCGGCGCGATAGCCGGTCAACCGGTCGATCGCGCCGGGGACGGTCTGCGGTCCGGCGATTGTGGCGATCCGGCGGCGGCCGGAGTCCACCAGGCGGCGCACCGCCGACCGGGCGGCGTCGACGTTCGCGACATCGACGTAGGGCACGGGCGACAGGCCCAGCGGTCGTCCGTTGACCACCACCGGAACGCCCTGCGCGGCGAGTGTGCCGGCCAGTTCCTCGGCGCCGCACATCGACACCACCATGACACCGTCGACGTGGCCGCTCAGAGCGGCGTCGCGAACCCGGTCCAGGCTCTGCTGCGAACTCGCCAGGTGCAGCACCAGTTCCTTGCCGGCCGCCGCCAGTTCGTGCGCTGCCCCGCTCACGAGGGTGGAGAAGAACGGATCCTCGGAGAAGATCCGTTCCGCCGACTCGGCGAGCACCAGCGCGTACGCGTCCATGCATTGCGTCACCAGGCCACGGGCGGCCCGGTTGGGCACGTATCCGAGAGTGCGCACGGCGCGCAGCACCGTGTCCCGCAGATCGGGCGATACCGACGTCGAGCCGTTGACCACCCGGGACACGGTCGCCCGGGACACCCCGGCCAGGTCGGCGACCGTCTCCAGGGTCGGCCGCATGTGCCCGGTCACCAGCGGTTTCCCGGCGCTGATCCGCCGACGTCGGCTATCGGTCATAGCGCCGGCATTTCGATCGATTCGGCGTGTTCACCGGAATGCGCGCCGAGAAACCGTCAAAATTGTCATCACCATGAAATATTTCGGTGATCGGCATGAGCTGGTGATCCTTTTTCTGAAGTCGGGGCGCGTTGCTGACGGCGCTCGTGTCACCGTACGCAATATGCGGTTGCGTGACAATCCGAGAGACGTGCGAACGTCGCCCGGCGATAGATTTCAGATTGCGCAGATAAGCGTGCACCGTCGTGTTTACGCTTCGGTCCATCTTTAGTCTCCGCAGGCCACGGTGCTCAGGGATGCGCTGAAATCATCCGGTCCGCCCGATAGAGCGTTTGCTGGAAGGTCGGCGAACCGGCCGGTGGAGCCGTGTTCGCCTTTCTGGGGCATTCTCGCGGTTGAGCTGCGATGGCGATCGTGGCGGGTCCGGTGGTGCGGCGGGATTGATGAAGGCCATGTTTACCGGGCGCGTCGGTGACGTTTCCGGCGGCTCTGTGGCACCAGTCACATGGTTTGCGGGTGGCGGCCTGGCGGCCCTACGGTTCTCGGGGCGGCCAATGGCGACCAAGTCAGTGGCAGGCATCAATGTGTAAGTGTCGGTGCGGCGGCGTGATCACCATTCGCGCAATGCCCCGACGTCCGTGGACGTTCCAACAATGCCGTCTGCTCGGCCCGTTCGACCGGGGCGGGTAACCACACCCGCCGGCCATGCGTCTCGCGGCCCAGATCTCCTGGCCATGCAACCACTGGGAGCAAACATGCCCTCCACCAGTCCGCAAGCCCGCCTGGCGGGTCCGTCCCCCCGCCAGGCGTGGCGGCCGTTGCAGCGGTCCACCCGAGTCGCCATCATCGGAGCGCTGCTCGCGACGGTGTTCTACCAGATCTTCCTGCTGGATCCGCAGTACCGCGGGCCGACCTGGCTGTGGGCCGCGATGCTGGTGGCCGAAGGCCTCATCGCGATCCATGCCATCGGGACGTGGTGGACCATCCTCGCCCACGACGACCGGAGCGAGCCGGCCAACGTCACCGTGTGGCGCAACCAGCTCCGCGCCGGCGCCGTGGTGCCGTCCATCGACGTCTTCATCACCGCCTACGGCGAAGCGCCCGAGCTGGTCCGCGCGACGTTGCGCGCGGCCCGGGACATGACGCTGGCCCACGAGACGTGGGTCCTCGACGACGGGGACAGCGACGTCCTGCGACAGATCTGCGCCGACGAGGGCGTCGGCTATCTGCGCCGCGACGGCGGACGGCACGCGAAAGCGGGCAACGTCAACGCCGCGCTCGGCCGGACCACCGGCGAGTACGTGGTGATCTTCGACGCCGACCACGTCCCGGAGCCGAACTTCCTGCTCCAGGTGCTTGCGCACTTCGACGACCCGGAGGTGGCGTTCGTGCAGTCTCCCCAGTCGTACGCCAACCAGACGAACCTCATCTCCACCGGCTCGTCGGAGGCTCAGCGCATCTTCTACGAGCTGGTGTGCCCGGGTAAGAACCACTTCAACGCCGCGTTCTGCGTCGGCACGAATGTGATGTTCCGGCGGGCGGCGCTGGACGAGATCGGCGGGATCGCCACCGGCAGCAACTCCGAGGACATCTGGACGTCGCTGGAGCTGCACCGGCGGGGCTGGAAGTCGATCTACGTGCCGCAGGTGCTGGCGCGCGGACTGGCGCCGGTGGACGTGACGTCGTACTTCAAGCAGCAGCTCCGCTGGGCGAGCGGCGGCTTCGAGGTGGTCCTGCGCGGCAGGCTGTTCCGCCGTGGCAGTGAACTGACGCTCGACCAGCGACTGCAGTACCTGTTCGTCGGCACGCACTACGTGTTGTCGCTCGCGATGCTCGTCTTCATGCTCTTTCCCGCCCTCTACCTGCTGTTCGCGCTGAGCCCGATCCGGGCCGACGGGCTCACCTGGGCGGCGCACTACCTGCCGTTCCAGGTGATGGTCCTGGTGGTCACCTGGCTGCAGTCCGGTGGGTTCCGGATGTCGGCGATCGTGGCCAGCATCGGCGCCGCCCCGGTGCACGCCCGGGCGTTCTGGGCGACGCTGCGCGACAAGCCGGCGCGATGGAGCGTGACGAACCAGGCCGGCGCCGGCTCGCGGTCCCTGTGGGTCGTCATGCCCCAGCTGGCGCTGGCCCTGCTCAACACGACCGGCATCGTCGTCGGCCTCGTGGTCATGGCCGATCCGGCGCCGACGTGGCTGTCGGTGGCCTGGGCGACCATGATCGTCCTCATCCTGGGCCGGATCATCGTCGAATCCGTCCGGCCGAGCCCCGGGGAGCCGCTTCCGGAGCCGCCGCCCGTCGGCGCCGGCCGGACCGCCGAGCCGCCCGTCGGCGCCGGCCGGACCGCCGAGCCGGCCGTCGGCGGCGGCCGGAACGCCGCGCCGGCCGCCGTGCGCTAGGCCCGGCCCGCCCTCGGAGCCGCAACCCCATCGCATCTGACCGTTCAAAGGGATATCGCCATGACCAGTGTGGTCGAACACGACACTTCCGATCAGTTCTCTCCGGCCACGTCCCCGGCGCCGGAGGCCACCTCCGAGCCGGCCGGCCGCGACGGTGACGGGCGCGCCGCCCGGTCCCGGGTGCCGGCCCTGCGGACCTTCCTCGCCACCGCCGCGCTCGTGGCCTGCGCGGCCGCGGGTGGCACCTATGTGGTGACTCAGCGGCTCGCCGACGCCGCGTTCGTCTCGCTGGAGGACGCCGTGCTCACCGCGGACGCCCTGCCGGTCGGATCCACCGGAGCCGGGGTGGTCACCGAGGTCCTGGTGACCGAACAGGCCCGGGTCGCCGCGGGCCAGGAGCTCGCGCGGGTGAGACTGGCCGAGGACCCCGCGCAGGCCACGCGGGGCCCTCGCACGGAGACGCTGAAGGCCCCGATGCCCGGCACGGTGTCCAGGATCGACATCGCGGTCGGAGGGGTGGCGGGCGCCGGTGAACCGATCATCACGATGTACGACCACACCGAGTTGAGCTTCGAGGCGAAGGCCACCGAGGAGCAACTGCGCGATCTGCGGCTCGGCATGGCCGCCCGCGTCACCGGCCCCGGTCTCGGCCGTCCGGTGTCGGCCACGCTGGATCACGTGAAACCGCGGGTCGGCGCCGACCCCCTCCTGGACGCTCCGCTCACCGAGGAACAGAAGGTGGCGCATGAGCGGCTCACCGTCGTGCTGGTGCCGGGCACCGGCGACGTGGATGCCGTGAGCGCGCTGGTGCCGGGCCTGCGGTACACGGCCGAGGTGGACACCAGGACCGCGGTCGGCCGGATCCCCGCCGTCAACAGCGCCGGATGAGGGCCGGTCTTCGGCGGATCGTGACCGCCGCATGTCTGTTGTCCACGGTCGTGCTCACCGCGAGCTGCACAGAGGGGCCGGAACCGGACGTGCGCGACCCGGAGCGAGCCGCGCCGGCGGCCGGTGTGCTGAGCGAGGGCGACGCCACGACATCGGTGCGGCGCCCGGCCACGGAGGGCAAGGCCGGCCTGGCCGACACCCTGCCCGCCACCGCGAGCCCGAAGCAGCGTCCGGCGCGAGCCGGGCAGTCGCTGGCCGGGCAGGCGCTGCCGACGAACCAGTGGTGGACCTCCGTCCTGACCGGCGCCCCGGATCAGCCGATCTGGGCCCGGCCCCTGGCGATCAAGAGGACCGACGCGGGGCTCGCTGTCAGCTCGGCCACCGCGACCGCATCCGCGAAAGCGGTCGTCACGCCGTTCGCGCCGGCCCTCGTCGCGGCCGGGCCGATGACCGTGCCGGAAGTCGTCGGGTACGGCGCCTTCCACGTCGTCCTGCGCGCCGGACTTCGCGGCGGAGGAACCGTGGAGCTCACCGTCGTGCAGGGCAGTCCGTTGCTGTACCTCGACTTCCGCGACGCCAAGCCGGCGCTCACCGCGACCGGTCCGCTGCACCGCGGCGACGGCGGCGGTCCGCTCGCCCGGCTCACCATCGCCGGGCAGCGCTGGGACGTGCAGGCTCAGGACGGCGCCGAATGGCGTCAGGACGGCGACCGGCTCACCGTGGACCGGCCCGGCCGCACCGCGATCGTGGTGGCTCGGGTGCCCGACCAGGTGGACGACGCCGCGTGGACGGACGCCATCGCGGCCGCGGCCGGCGACCCGGTGATCCGCACGACGTCGCACATGGCCTACGACGGCGCCGCGGGCACGGTGACGCAGACCCTCACGGCGGAGCGGCGGTCGGGCCGGCCCGGCGTGTGGGCGCTGCTGCCGCACCAGCAGAAGGGGCTCGTCCGCGACGACGGCGTCCCGCAGCCGCTGGCCGGAACGTACTCCGATGCCCTCGGACCGCTCTCGGTGGTCCGCGGCCCCGCCGTCCGCGTCCGGGTGCCGATGCCCGGCCTGATCACCGAGGTGCCGGCGGTCACGCTGTCCGATCCGGCGCGTGCCGCGGTGCTGGACGACCTCCAGCGGGATCTCGCCGACGAGCCGCCCACCGCCGACGGCGGCAGCTACTTCGGGCTCAAGGAACTGGGCAGGCTGGCCACCCTGGCGGAGGTCGCCAAGGGGATCGGCGCGCGGCCCCAGCAGGACGCGGCGCTGCAACGGCTGCGTGCCGGGCTGGTGGACTGGCTGACCTACGGAGGCGCCGGCGACACCCGGTACTTCGTGTACGACCAGACGTGGGGCGGGCTCATCGCGGTGCCCGCCGAGTTCGGCAGCAACGACTACAACGACCATCACTTCCAGTACGGGTATCTGGTGCGTGCGGCGGCGGTGCTCGCCGAGGCGGACCCGGCCTTCCTCCGGGACTACGGCGCGGCCGTCAGTCTGGTGGCACGCGACTACAGC
This sequence comes from Actinoplanes sandaracinus, assembly GCF_030009775.1. Classification (GTDB taxonomy): domain Bacteria; phylum Actinomycetota; class Actinomycetes; order Mycobacteriales; family Micromonosporaceae; genus Actinoplanes; species Actinoplanes sandaracinus. Next base: position 32,844 of record NZ_JASCTH010000031.1, read on the forward strand.
GGCACGCTGTCGGGCAGCGGGGCGGACGGCTTCCCGGCGTTCCGCGCGTTCAACGCCTATCTGGGACACTCGGCGGCGTCCGGCTTCGCCCCGTTCGCCGACGGCAACAACCAGGAGTCGTCGGGCGAGGCGGTCGCGGCGTGGGAGGCGGTCGCCCGGTGGGGCCTCGTCACCGGCGACGCGGACCTGACGGCGTACGGCGTCACCCACTACGCGCTGGAAGCGGCGACCGCGCGGATGTACTGGCTGGGGGAGGGCCTGCAGCGGCCGGCCGGATACGAGCACACCGTGGCCGGGATCGTGTGGGATGCCAAGATCGATTACGCGACCTGGTTCGACCCGAAACCGGAGTCGATCGTCGGCATCCAGCTGTTGCCCCTCACCTTCGGCTCGCTGTATCGCGGCGACGCCGGGCCGGCCGCCGCCCGTTCCACCCAGCTCGGCAAGGAGGTGGGTGGCATGCCACGGGTCTGGGGCGATCTGTTCGCCGCCGATCTCGCGATCGCCGATCCGGCGCAGGCGCGGGCCCGGCTCGGCCCGCAACTGCCCCGGGAGGAGAGCACCAGCCGTGCCATGGTGCGGTACTGGGTGGAGATGCTCGCCGCCTATGGATCGCCGCAGCCGGCCGTCGTGGCCGACGGTCCGTTCGGGATGGCGTTCGGCAGCGCCGAACACCCGCGGCTCCTCGCCGTCAACCCGACGGCCGCGCAGGTGACCGTGACGTTCCGGCGCCAGGGCGCGATCGCCGCGACGGTCGTCGTCGATCCCGGCCAGAGCGTCGTCCGCAGGCTGTGACGGCGCCGGCGGGCGGGCTCAGGGGAGCCCGGCCGCCGGTGTCCCGGTCACGACCGCGACCGCTGACCAGGACCCCGCCGTGGAACGGCGGGCCCTGGTCAGCGGGCGTTCAGTGAGATGACCTTGCCGATCAGGCCGCCGCCGGGGAAGTCGAGCATCAGCATGCCGGTGCGGGTCACCGGGGTGTGCACCTCCGGGCCCTCGTGGAGATAGGTGAGCAGGAACGGGTTGACGCCGCGCACCCCGAACGCCCCGCCGGCCACCTGCCGCGGCTGGGCGAACAGGCTGGCGCCGCTGGCGAAGTTGACGTACATCGTGGCCGGGTCGCCGGCGCTGGTGGCGTCGAGGAACCGGCGTACCTGGTCGCGTTTGGTCGCGATGGCGCCCACGTTGGGCACGTGGTACTCGTCCTGCACATAGGTGGAGGAGCCGTCGTCCCAGCCGGCGAACTGCGCGAGCCCGTAGCGCCCGATCGGGCCGCCGCGCGGTCCGTTCAGGACGGCCAGGACGACCCGGCCGCGGACGGCGCCGAGCGACGGCGTCGGCGCGCCGGCCGTGCGGGTCACCGACGGCTGCCAGAACAGGTTCGGGTAGCGGGCCGCGTACGCGTCGAAGATGTCGGCGAAGCTCCGCTGGCCCGGCACGTCGGTGCAGGAGCCGAACTCGCCGGTGCACTCCTGCTTGAGCCGCATCACCACGGTCTCGCCCGGATGCCCGGCGAGAAACGCGCCGAGCCGGGTGAGCACGTCGTCGAAGTTGGCGTTCTGGTAGATCGCCCCGTGGTGGATGGTGAAGGTGTCGCCGGTGTTCACCCGCGCCCGGATGTCGATCATCCGGATGCCCGCGGTCAGCTGGCGGGCGAGCGTGCCGCCGCTGTCGCCGAAGTCCTCCTGCGTCTGGGTGAGGATGCCACCGCGCGTCGACATGGTCTCGTGGGTGCCCGGAATGGAGAGCGCGGCGAGGCTGGTCGAGCCGGCCAGCGGCGCCATCCAGTCGGGATTGCTCGCGGTGCCGAGCGAGCGGTAGGACGCGTCGGCGGCGAGGGCGGGCTGCGGCGTGACGAGGAGGACGGCGAGAACACCGAGGACGACGGCGAGAGGACGCTTCATGCCAGCGATTGTCGTCGATGCCGGGCTTCCGTAGAAGGGCGAGCGCCGCCTGGGCCCATGAAGATCATCTACACGGTCCGTGGCCGGGCGCCCGGCTCTGGCCACCCCGGGACATTTGTCACCGCCGACCGCGTATCCGTGGCTCTGCTCGCATCCTCCTCCCGTCCCTAGCGTGGACGGCATGGAAGCTCCCGCAGTACGTCTGTCCGGAATCACCCGGCGCTTCGGCGCCGTCCGTGCCGTCGACGACCTCGACCTCACGATCGAGACAGGCGCCGTCGTCGCCCTGCTCGGCCCCAACGGGGCGGGCAAGAGCACCACCATCTCGATCATGCTGGGTCTCGTCCCGCCCGGCACGGGCACCGTGGCCCTGTTCGGTGAGCCGGCCGCCGACGCCGTCCGCGCCGGCCGAGTCGCCGCGATGCTGCAGGACGCCGGATTCGTGCCCGGCGCCACCGTCCGCGACGTCGTCGAGTTGGCCCGCGCGTTGTATCCGCGGCCGCTCGGCACCGACCGGATCCTCGCGACCGCCGGTGTCACCGACTTCGCGAACCGGCGCGTCGACCGGCTCTCCGCCGGTGAGACGCAACGCGCCCGGTTCGCGTTCGCGCTCGCCGGCGATCCCCGTCTGCTCGTGCTCGACGAGCCCACCACAGCCATGGACGTCGCCGCCCGCCAGCAGTTCTGGACCGCCATCCGCGCCTACGCGGCCGACGGCCACACCGTGCTGTTCAGCACCCACCAGCTACACGAGGCCGACGACGTCGCCGACCGCATCGTGGTGCTCGCCGCCGGCCGCATCGTCGCCGACGGCCCGCCCGCGCGGATCCGGGCCATGGCCGGCGTCGGCACGTCGGCCCGGCTGGACACCGCGTTCCTCGCCCTGACCACCGACGGGCCGGACACCGACGGGCCGGACACCAAGACCATCGAAACGGAGCACTGATGCGCGCCTATCTGCGATTCGAACTGCGCCGGCTGGTCCGCGACCCGCGTCTGATGTTCTTCTCCATCATCGGACCGGTCGCCACGTACCTGATCTTCTCGGGCTGGTCCGCCGGTGAACGCCTCGAAGGACTCGCCGCGCCGGTCGCCGTCATGATCGGCCTGGCCGGGTACGGCGCCGTGGCCGGCGTGCTCATGGTCGGATCGGCGGTCTCCCAGGAGCGCGCCGTCGGCTGGCTGCGCCAACTGCGCGTCACCCCGCTCACCTCCGGGCAGGTCGTCGCGGTGAAAACCCTGATCGGATCGATCACCGCCATCCCACCGGTGATCGCGGTAGGCATCGTCGCGTCGATCCAGCACCACGTCGAGCTCAGCGCCGGCCGATGGCTCGCGTTGTTGCTGCTGATGTGGACCGGCACCGTGCCGTTCGCCCTGCTCGGGCTCGCCATCGGCTACGGCGTGTCCCCGCACGTCGCCGTCCCGGTCAACTTCCTGGTCTTCCTGGCCCTGTCGGTGCTCGGCGGCCTGCTCGTGCCCGCCGCCTACTTCCCGGACGACCTGCGGCACCTGGCACACGCGCTGCCGACGTACCGATACGCCGAACTGGGGTGGCGCTCCGCCGCGGGGCAGCCGCCCACCGCGACCGGGCTGGCCGTCCTCGCGGCATGGACCCTGCTGTTCGCCGCGGTCGCTGCCGGGGCCTACCGGCGCTCCACCGCGCGCCGCTGACAGCGGATACGGTGGCGATCATGTCCGGTTCCATCCCCGAGCTGATCGATCGCGGCCGGCGGCGCCGTGGATTCGTGCTCGTGGCCGCCCACACCGCATGGCTGTGGCTCCTGCTGCCGGCCGCCACCACGGTCGCGGACGGCCGAGCGCGCCCGGCCCTGCCCTCCGCCGCCGGACTGATCGTCTTCGTGCTGCTCTACCTCGCGCTCGTGGCCGTACCCGTCACGAAGCTGCCCGTCCCACCGGCGCTGCACCACGCCGGGCTGGCGCTGCTCGCCCTGCTCGGCATCGGCCTCGCCGCCGTGCACGCCGCGGACTCCGACGGCTGGCTGACCCTGCTGCTGTACGTGTGCTCCGCCGGCGCGATGGGCCTCACCAGGCCGGCCTGGGCATTCGCCTGGGCCGGCGGCAGCGTCGCCGCCGTGCTGCTGATCGCCGCCGCCTACCGGCTCCCCGCCGGCGACATCACCCCGACCGCACTGATCACCGCCCTTGCCGGCGCCTCGGCCATCGCGTTCGTGCACTTCGTGAGGCTTGTCGACGAACTCCGTCACGCCCAGCGCGAACTCGCCAGAACAGTCGTGGAACGCGAACGGCTCCGCTTCGCTCAGGACCTGCACGATCTGCTCGGCCACACCCTGTCGCTGATCGTGGTGAAGGCCGAGGTCGTACGCCGGCTCACTCTGACCGATCCGCGGCGTGCCGCCGCCGAGGCCGCCGACATCGAAGGCATCGGCCGCACCGCCCTCACCGAGGTCCGCGAAGCCGTCACCGGCTACCGCGGTCACGACTTCCGCCGCGAGCTGGCCAACGCCCGGACCGTCCTGGCCGATGTCGGCATCGACGTCACGGTGACGGAGAACGGACACCCTCTCGGCGCCGGAGCCGACGACGCGTTCCGCTGGGTGCTACGCGAAGCGGTGACCAACGTCCTGCGCCACAGCCGGGCCACCCGCTGCGACATCACGGTCAGCACCGACGTCAGCGGCTCGACGCTGACCATCAGCGACAACGGCGTGGGCGGCGAGCCGACGCCGGGCACCGGCCTGCGCGGACTCACCGAACGGCTCGAACAGGCCGGCGGCACCCTGAACATCGGCGCGGCGCCCGGCGGCGGCCTGCGATTCACCGCCCGCATTCCCGCCGCCCGGCTGGAGGCGGTGACCCGATGATCCGGCTGCTGCTCGCCGAGGACCAGGGCATGATGCGCAACGCCCTGGCCCTGCTGCTCAACCTGGAACCCGACATCGACGTGGTCGCCGAGGCCGGCACCACCGCCGAGGCCCTCGACGCCGCCCTGCGCGCCCGCCCCGACGTAGCCCTGCTCGACATCGAGATGCCCGACGGCAGCGGCCTCGACACCGCGGCGACGCTGCGCGACGAGTTGCCCGGTTGCCGGGTGCTGATCCTCACCACCTTCGGCCGGCCCGGCTACCTGCGCCGGGCCATGGAAGCCGGCGCCACCGGCTTCCTGGTCAAGGACGGGCCGGTCGAGCACCTGGCCGCGGCGATCCGCCGGGTCCTGGCCGGCGAACGAGTGATCGACCCGGCGCTGGCGGCGGCAGCCCTGTCAGCCGGCCCCAACCCCCTCAGCGACCGTGAGCGCGACGTCCTGCACGGCGCGGTGGACGGCGCCACGGTCGCGGACATCGCCGCCCGCCTGCACCTGTCCGAGAGCACGGTCCGTAACTACCTCTCCGCCGCGATCGGCAAGACCAACACGCGTAACCGCATCGAGGCGGCACACCGCGCCAGATCGAACGGCTGGATCTGAGCGGCGGTGTCCGCCGGTGCGGCTGGAGGGGCGCCGCCTGAGAGGTCCGGTCGGCGTTGTCGGCGCGGTGAAGATGATTTCATGAGCATCAATGTGCTGACCTGGACTTTTAGGTAAACTTTCAGATTCGCGGACGAAAGTTAGTCTATATAAGTCTTTACTTTTATTGAGGTCGTCCATAGATTCGGGTCATCAGGTAACTGCTGAGATCACCGGGCCGATAACGCGACAACGCCTCCGAGCGTGGCGTCAGGCCATCCACGTCTTTAAATCTTGGGTGCTCTGTCGCGTCCTGCCGCCCGGGTGGAACGGAGACGCATGGACGATACCGCCGGTGGGACCGGACTCACGTTCTCCCGACGTTCGCTGATCGCCGCGGGGACGCTGGGTGCTGCCGTGCCCGCGATCGGCGGCGCCGTGGCGGCGCTACCGAGCGCTCCCGCACGCGCCTCCCTCGCCGCCACCAGACGAGTGACGATCTACGCCGAGGCGCTGCCGGGTGGCCTCGTCGGCTACGGGCTGCAGCGCGGGCAGGCCACCGTACCCGGCCCGATCCTGGAGATGTACGAGGGTGACACGCTGGAGATCACCCTGGTCAACACCACGAACCAGCGCCTGTCGATCCATCCGCACGGGGTGGACTACAGCACCGGCTCCGACGGCAGCCCGCTGAACGACTCGTACAACGACCCGGGCGAGACCCGTACCTACGTGTGGCGTTCGCGGGAGATGTTCGCGGCCGCCGGGCGGCGCTTCATGCCGGGCAGCGCCGGCTACTGGCACTACCACGACCACGCCATGGGCACCGACCACGGCACCGCGGGCGTGGCCAAAGGCCTCTACGGCGCGCTGATCGTGCGCCGGCGCGGCGACATCCTGCCGGACAAGCAGTTCACCGTGGTCTTCCACGACATGACGATCAACAACAGGATGGCGCCGAACACCCCGATGTTCGAGGCGAACCTCGGGCAGCGGGTGGAGTGGATCGCCATCGGGCACGGCAACCTGTTCCACACCTTTCACCTGCACGCGCATCGCTGGGCCGACAACCGCACCGGCATGTTGGAGAGCCTGGGCGACCCCAGCCCGGTGATCGACAACAAAGACCTCAACCCGGGCAGCTCGTTCGGGTTCCAGGTGCTGGCCGGTGAGGGCGTCGGCCCGGGAGCCTGGATGTACCACTGCCACGTGCAGAACCATTCCGACGGCGGCATGGCCGGCATCTTCCTGGTGCGCAACGCCGACGGCAGCATGCCGCCCGGCGCCGAGGAGGCCATCCACCGGTTCCAGGGACACACCCACGGCACTTCGGGAAGCCACACCGATCATCAGGGGGCCCACGGATGAGAGCAGGGGTACGACGAGGGCTGTCCGTCATCGCGGCGGCAGCCCTGGTGGTGAGCGGGACACCGGCCATCGGGAGCGCCGCGCCGGCGCCGGTGGCCGCGGTGGCGCAGACGTCGGTGATCGTCTTCCACGGCCCGGCAGCGGAGCAGGAGGACCCGGTCGTCACCGCGGCGCAGACGGTCCGGCAACTGGGACAGGCCGCCGGCATCGCGGTCGACGTCACGTCCGACCCGGCCGTGTTCACGGCCGCCGAGTTGGCCAGGCACCGGGCGGTGGTGTTCCTGTCGGCGGGCGCCGCGGCGCTCTCCCGCGATCAGGAGAGTGCTCTCACCGCGTACATGAAAGGGGGTGGAGGTTTCGTCGGCATCGCCGACGCGGCCAAGGCCCAGCTCGACTCGACCTGGTTCACCGGCCTGATCGGCACCCGCCCCGCCGGCGCCGTCCCGGCGGCCGAACCCGTCGCCACGGTGACCGCCAGCGGCGAGAACGCGCCGAACGAGACCAAGGAGAAGCTCACCGACGGCGACGCGAACACCAAGTGGCTGGTCCGCACCCCGACCGGCTGGGTGACCTATGAGCTGGCGGCGCCGAAGACGATCACCGGGTACGCGCTGACCTCGGCCAACGACTTCGCGGGCCGGGACCCGAAGGACTGGTCGTTGCAGACCTCGCCGGACGGGCAGGCCTGGACCGACGTGGACAACCGCGCCGGGCAGACGTTCACCGACCGCTTCCAGACCCGCCGTTTCGACCTGGCCGCCCCGCAGAACGCCCGGTTCTTCCGGCTGAACATCACCGCCAACGCCGGCGAGCCGCTCATCCAGCTCGCCGACCTGCGGCTGTTCACCGCCGACAGCGTTCCCCCGGCCTCGCCGGCGGTCAACCGTTCCGTGGTGGATGTCCTCGACCGGCAGCACCCGGCCACCGAAGGGCTGCCGGCCACGGTCACCCGGTCGGACCGCTGGTACAACTGGGACCCGAACCCGCTCGGCACCGTGCACACGCTCGCCCAGGTCGAGGAGCGCCACTACAACCCGGGGCCGGCTGCCAACGGGCCGTTCCATCCGGTGTCGTGGTGCCGCGACTACGACGGCGGGCGGTCCTTCTACACCGGCATGGGCCACACCGCGGAAAGCTACGGCGAAGCAGGCTTCCGCCGGCACCTCACCGGCGCGCTGAGCTGGGCGACAGGCATCCAGCGCGGCGACTGCCAGGCCACCATCGCGGCCAACTACAAGACCGAGCGGCTGACCGCGGCGAACCAGACCGGGCAGCTCGACCAGATCGGCGAGCCGCACGGGCTGACCATCGCCGGTGACGGCACCGTCTTCTACGTCGGCAAGGCGGCCTGCCCGAGCGGGCCGGTCGTCAGCTGGGACGACCCGTTGGTCGGTCTGGGCTGCGGCACCATCCACTCCTGGAACCCGCGCACCAAAAAGGTCAAACAGCTGACCACGCTGCCGGTGATGGGCAACCGGGGCAGCGGCTCCGAGCTGGTGAAGAACGAGGAGGGTCTGCTCGGCATCGTGCCGGACCCGAAGTTCGCCGAGAACGGCTGGCTCTACGTCTACTGGATGCCGCACGACTCGATCGACCGGGTCAAACGCGTCGGGCAGCGCACCGTCAGCCGGTTCACCTACGACCGTGACACGCAGAGCATCGATCAGGCCACCCGCAAGGACCTGCTGCGATTCCCGGTCCAGATTCACAGCTGCTGCCACGCCGGCGGCGGCATGGCGTTCGACAAGCAGGGCAACCTGTACGTCGGGTCCGGCGACAACAACTCGTCCGAGGGCTCGCAGGGCTATTCCGGGAACAACTGGACCCAGGAGTACGCCGGGATCTCGTTCCAGGACGCGCGGCGCACCTCCGGCAGCACCGACGACCTGGCCGGGAAGATCATCCGGATCCATCCGGAACCGGACGGCACCTACACCATCCCTGAGGGCAACCTCTTCCCGCCCGGCACCGGCAAGACCCGGCCGGAGATCTACGTGATGGGCGTACGCAACATCGCGCGCCTGCAGATCGACCCGGAGCACAACTGGCTGACCGCGGGCTGGGTCGGCCCGGACGCCGCGCAGCCGAACCCGAATCTGGGGCCGGCGAAGTACGAGACGGCCACCATCATCACCTCGGCCGGCAACCAGGGCTGGCCGTACTGCATGGGCAACCGGCAGCCGTACCGCGACCGCAGCACCACCGACGCCACCGTGCTGACCGGCTGGTACGACTGCGACAACCTGAAGAACACCTCACCGCGCAACACCGGCCTGGTCGACATCCCGCCGGCCCGGGACAACATGATCTGGTACGCCCCGGGTGGCGGCGGCCCGGTCTTCCCGCCCCGCGCCGACGGCAGCGGCATCCCCACCTACCACGCCGCCGACGCCGTCTACACCCAGCCGTACCTGCGCGGCGGCGGCCAGGCGATCATGTCCGGTCCGATCTACCACCACGATCGGGCCGCCCCGGACAGCGCGGTGAAGTGGCCGGCGTACTGGGATGACAAGTGGTTCATCGGTGACCAGTCGAACGCCGCCAACCGGGTGGCGATCACGGTCGACCCGGCCGGGGTGCCGCAGCAGAAGCCGCCACTGTTCGGTGAGACGCTGCGCGCCATCCTGCCCGGCGGCAACGCCGACAACCGCCTGATGAGCTGGATGGACGCCAAGTTCGGCCCGGACGGGGCGCTCTACCTGCTCGACTACGGCGGCGGCTTCTTCAGCCTGCACCCGGCACAGAAGCTGCTGCGGGTGGTCTACACCGGCGGGGCGCCCACTCCGGCTCCGCAGGCGGCCTCGGTCGCGGTGCAGAACAAGCCGCTGACGCACGCCTTCACCGGCTCGCGATCCGGCGGAGTCGCCCACCTGTGGGAGTTCGGCGACGGGACCAGCTCCACCCTCGCCGACCCGCGGCACGTCTACGACGATCCCGGCGCCTACACCGCCCGGCACACCGTGACCTACGCCGACGGCGAGAAGGTCGTCGTGACCGTCCACGTCGACGTGGGCTGCGCCGTACCGGACAGCCGGGCCACCGTGCGCCTGGCCGACACCGACACCGGTGTGCCGAACAAGACGGCCGGCGGCGGCTGCACGATCAACGACCTGATCGACGACGAGAGCACCTGGGCCGACCACGACGGCTTCGTGCGCCACGTCACCGCGGTGGCCCGTGAGCTGCAGGACGACCGTGTCCTCACCGCCCGGCAGGCCGGCACCCTGATCAGAGCGGCGGCGGCCGCACCGGTCGGGCGGCCCGGTCACACCGGCTACGAGCCGCTCTTCGACGGCACCGCACCGTCGCTGCGGGACTGGGTCCAGGCGCCCTCGGGGTCGTTCGGCATTCAGGCGGACGGAGCGCTGCGCCCCTCCGGTGGCCTGGGGATGCTCTGGCACACCAGGGAGGTCGCGGACTTCTCGTTGCGGCTGCAGTTCCGCGACGTCGCACCGGGCACGACACGCGGCAACAGCGGGGTGTTCGCCCGGTTCCCGGACCCGCGGATCCCGCTGGACCGGCGGCCACCGGGCAGCTGCGGCACGCAAGGTTCGGCCCGCACCTCACCGGCCTGGGTGGCCATCTACTGCGGGCATGAGGTGCAGATCTACGACGGCGAGAGCGGGGAGCCGCAGAAGACCGGCTCGATCTACAACTTCGATCCGGTGACCCTGGCCGAGGCCCGCGTCACGCCGAAGAACGTGTGGAACGACTACGAGATCCGCGTCGTCGGGCAGCACTACACGATCACCCGCAACGGCGTGGTGATCAACGAGTTCGACAACACGCCCGGCAAGACGTCGTCACGGCCGTCGGATCCGGGCACCGACCTGCGGCAGTTCCTGCGTGGGCACCTCGGGCTGCAGAACCACGGCGACAACGACCTGATCGAGTTCCGCAACATCCGCGTCCGCAACCTCTGAGCCGGGGGGGCCGGCCCGCCCCCCCGCCGGGCCCCCCCCCCCGGCCAGGCCCCACACCCGCGCCGCGGGCGCCCCCGCCGCCCCCCCCGCGGCCCCCCCCCCACCGGGAAAGGCGTCAACTCGTGCGAACGTCCCTGACCCGCCGCGCGGGTGCGGCGATGATCGGCATGCTCCTCGCGGTGCTGTCGATCTCCGTGCCGCCCGCGGTGGCCGCAGCACAGACCTTGACCTGGACCGCCGACGACGACATCACCGCATACCGCAGCGCACCGGCCACCGCGGTAGCCGGTGCGACCACCGTCGTGTTCGAGAACAGCGCGGCCACCGGCAACACCACCGGGATGCCGCACACCCTGACCTTCGACACCACCACCGCGGGCTACAACCACGACGTCACTCTCAACATCCTGGCCAGCCCGTTCGACGTGAACGACGGCCGGCACGAGGCCACCGTCACGCTCACACCGGGCAAGTACCGCTACTTCTGCACCATTCCGGGACACAGCACCATGGTGGGCGAACTGACCGTCACCGCGGGCGGCGGCGAGGACACCACCGCGCCGACGGTCACCGGCACGGTCACCGGCAACCGCAACGCCGACGGTCACTATGTCGGCTCCGCCACCGTCACCGTGGCCGCCGCCGACACCGGATCCGGCGTGAAGACGGTGGAGTACCAGGTCGACGACACGAGCTGGCAGACCTACACGACCCCGGCTGTGATCACCGCGATCGGTGACCACGCGGTGCAGTTCCGGGCCACCGACCACGCCGGCAACGTCTCCACCACCGGCTCGGTGTCCTTCCGCGTCGTGGGCGCGCCGGGTGACACCACCGCTCCGACGGTGACCGCCGCCCTGACCGGAGAGCAGGACGCCGCCGGGAACTACCTCGGCCGGGCGACCGCCACGATCACCGCGACCGACGCCGGCTCGGGCGTGGAACGGACGGAATACCAGCTCGACAGCGGCGCCTGGACCGCCTACACCACACCGATCGTGGTGAGCGCCCCCGGCATGCACATGCTGCACTCCCGGGCCACCGACAAGGCCGGCAACACCTCCGCCGTCCAGATGACGCACTTCACCGTTGTGGAGCGCCCCGTCGAGGACACCACACCGCCGGCCGTCACCGCCGTCGTGACCGGCGCACGCGACACCGGCGGTGCCTACCTCGGTACGGCGACCGTCACGATCACCGCCACCGACGCCGAGTCCGGCGTGGACACCGTGGAGTACCGGCTCGACTCCGGCGCCTGGACGGCGTACACGTCCCCGGTGGCCGTGAGCGCGGCCGGCGCGCACACCGTCGGTTACCGGGCAGCGGACAACGCGGGCAACACCGCCGCCGAGAGAGCGGTGTCCTTCACCGTGGTCGCACCGGGCACGGACGCCTGCCCGGACTCCGACACACGAGACACCGTGATCATCGACGGCATCGACACCCGGGTCCCCAACGCCGACACGGGCAACGGCTGCACCGTCAACGACCTGATCGCCGAACGGGACACGTACCCCACCCACGCCGCTTTCGTCCGGCACGTCGAGAGCGTCACCGCGAGCCTCGTCACCGCCGGCCGGCTGACCCCGCGGCAGGCCGGAACCATCGTCCGCGCGGCCGCGCGATCGGACGTCGGCTCATGACCATCGCCCGAACCCTCCCGACCAGGAGCGCCACCATGCGACGTACCGCCACCCTCGCCGCCCTCACCGCCGCCGTCGTCACCGGTTCCCTGCTCACCTCGCCGTCCGCCGCCACCGCCGGCCTGGTGACGCACTGCATCGGTACGGGCGGTCCGGTGACCGTGCCCAACGACCTGCACGTTCCCGCCGGCGAGTCCTGCGCGCTGACCGGCACCGTCGTCACCGGCAACATCACCGTCGCGGCCGGCGCGAACCTCGTGATCGACGGCGGGCGCACCGACGGCACGATACGCATCTCCGCGGACGGCTACCTCGACGCCCGCGGCACCACGATCGGCGGCACCGTGGTTCTGGCGTCCGGCGGCTACGGTGTGTTCCTCAAGAACGCGGCCAGCGGAGCGGTCACCGTGCGCCCCAAGGGCGCCGCCGGAGTCGACGGCTTCCTCTTCACCGAAGGCGCGCGCATCACCGGCACGGTCACCGCCCAGGGCGGCGAGGTGCGCCTCGGCGAGGGCACCGAGGTCACCGGCAACCTCAACAGCTCCGGCACCTACTACACCGACCTGCACGACTCCTTCGTCGACGGCACGTTGTCGGTGCTCAACAGCGGCACGGGAACCGTCGTCTGCGGGAGCGCCGTGCGCGGCAGATCGACGTTCGCCGGCAACGTCGGCGGCGTCCAGCTGGGCCCGAACGGCGCCCTGGACAGCTGCGCCTCCGGCGGCTACTTCGGCGCCGATGTCGGCATCACCAACAGCACCGGCGCGGTGACCGTCGACGACAACATCATCGACGGCGCGCTGACCGCGCACAGCAACGCCCCGGCCGCCGTGATCGCGGCGAGCAACCGCATCCGCGGCGGGGTGATCGGGGCCCAGCCCGCGCCGGCGGCGAGCACCGAGAAGCGGGCTACGGCGGCGGCCGCTCCCCGGCAGGAGGCGGTCCAGGAGCGCGCGGGCGCGCGCCGGTCCACGGCCGTGCAGGAGGCGGCCGCGGCCGGCGAGGCAGACCTGTGACGACCACCCGGCCGGCGGCGCCATCGAGGGCAGGGGCCGCCGGCCGGGTGGTGACGCCTGGTGTGGTGTCACGCCTGCGAGGCGTGCCGCGCACCCATGACGGCGGAGGTGCCGAGGTCGCTCTTGGACAGCGGCCGTCCGGCTGAAGCCGCGTCGGACCAGGTCATGGTGTCCGCGACGGCGGCGAAGTTCGAGTTGAGCAACGTCAGCAGGGTGGTGTGGAGCGTCTTCGCGTCGACGAAGCCGGCCTCGTTGGCGATGTTGATCGTGCCGGTGGCGTCGGAGAGCACCTCGGCGGTCAGGCCGTGGGTCTCCGCCTCCGCGGCGGAGGCGAGCACGCAGTTGTTGGTCATGTAACCGACGAGGGTGATGGTGTCGATCTCCCGCTCGCGCAGCCAGGCGACCAGGTCCGTGCCGGCGAACACGGTGCCGTACCGCTTGACGACGGACTTCCACCCGTCCGTGCGGCGGCTCTCGATTTCCGGGTGCAGCCGGAAGCCCGGCTGGGTGGGATCGAAGACCGGCGCGCCCTCGCCGGCCGTGTGCTGGACGGCGACGACGGGGATGCCGGCGGCGGTGGCCAGGTCGATGGCGCGCGCGATCTGCGGGAGCGACGCGGCGTGCGGCGGGTACTGGATCTCCAGCGGACCGCTGAAGTACTCCTGCTGGACGTCGATGACGATCAGTGCGCGGCGCGGGGTGGTCATGGCTGGCGTGCTCCTCGGCTCGTTGTTGCTGCCTTCAGGGGACACACCGAGTCTGCGGGCGGCGGGACCCTCAGACCATTGGCACGCGTGCAACGCTACGATGGATTCGTGCCAACCTTGGAAGCCGTGCGCATCGCCGTCTACGCCTTCGACGGCGTCACGATGTTCCATCTCTCGGTGCCGCAGATGGTCTTCGACGAGGTGGCACGGCAGGGCCTGGGCGACTGGGAGACGGTGCTGTTCTCCGATCGCGCCGAGTCGATCCGCACCGCCGAGGGCTACACACTCGGCGGCCTGCGGGGACTCGCGGCGGCCGAGGAGGCCGACATCGTGGTCGTCCCCTCCTGGTTCGACGACGGCCGTGCCGCCGGGCCGACACTTCAGCGAACCCTGACGGGGGCGCACAGCCGCGGAGCGACGGTCGCCGGGCTGTGTCTGGGGGCGGTCGCCGTCGCCGACGCGGGCCTGCTGTCCCGGCGCACGGCCGTGACGCACTGGCAGGCCGTCGACATGCTGGCCACACGCCACCCCGACATCGCGGTCGACGCCTCCGTGCTCTACATCGACCACGGCGACGTGCTGACCTCCGCCGGGACCGCGTCGGCGATCGACGCGTGCCTGCACCTCGTCCGTCGCAGGCTCGGCGCGGCGGCGGCCAACCGGGTGGCGCGCAGTCTCGTGGTGGCCCCGCACCGCGAGGGCGGGCAGGCGCAGTACATCGAACGACCGCTTCCCGCGCATGCCTCCGACGAGCCGATCGCCGCAACGCTCGAGTGGGCTCTGCGGCACCTGGCGGAGCCCCTCACCATCGAGCGGCTGGCCGCCGTCGCGCACATGAGCCGGCGTACCTTCATCCGGGCGTTCCAGGCCTCGACCGGCGTCACCCCCGCACTCTGGGTCAAGCGTCAGCGCCTCGACGAGGCCCGTCGTCTGCTCGAATCGACGGACCTGCCGATCGACCAGGTCGCCGCCGTCTGCGGGTTCGGCAGCGGTGTCACGCTCCGGCAGAGCTTCGCCGCGGCGTTCGCCACCTCGCCCTCGGAGTACCGCCGGCGTTTCGACGCCCGTACCACGGACAGCCGTACCGGACAGCGGCCGGCGACCCGCGGTTGAGGGCTCCGCCTCGCGACCGGGTCGTCGTGGCGAGCGGAGAAATCTCACATCGGCGCGCGTCGGAGTGCGAAACGCCGCCCTCGCGTCCGCAGGCGCGGGCAACATCCTCGAACATGGCTGCACAGGCGGGTGCCGGACCGGACGGCGAGCAGGCGGACCGGTCCGCCTGGGCGATCAGCATCTACGGCACGATCAGCGTGGCGGTCATCGTGGCCGAGTACGCGTCGTCGAGCCCGGGCCGGCTCGCCGTGCTCCTCATGGGCTACGGCGTCTCGCTCTGGCTCGCACACGGCTACGCGAGCGTCGTCAGCGGGGCGTACCGCACCTGGCCGTCCTCGCTGCGGCATGCCTGGCCGGTGGCGGAGGCGGCCCTGCCGGCGCTGGCCGTCGCCGGGCTCGCGTTCCTCCTGGGCTGGAGCAACCGGGTCGCCGTGCCGCTTGCTCTCGGCGCATGTCTGATCAACCTGGTCGCGGTGCAGATCGCCGTGCTCCGCCGAGCCGGTCGCCGCTCCCCGGCACGGGTGGCCGCCACCGTCGCGCTGGACCTGGTCGCCGGGGCGGTGGTGCTCCTCACCCTGACGCTGCTGCGCTGACTCGCCGTCGGCCGGGCGGGTTCGCCGTCATCGCCGACCGGGCCCTGACCCGCGGGGCGCGGCGTAGCGTCACGGGTGTGACCGTCGACGTGGCGACCGACATCGTGATCGACCGGCCGTGTGCGGTGGTCGCCGCATATGCCGGTGACCCGTCGCATGCGACGCACTGGTACGCGAACATCGACTCGGTCGAGTGGCGTTCCGAGCCGCCGCTGCGGGTGGGATCCACGCTGGACTTCGTGGCACGGTTCCTGGGGCGCCGGCTCGCCTACACGTACGAGGTGATCGAGTTCCTGCCCGGCGAGCGGCTGGTGATGCGCACCGCCCAGGGGCCGTTCCCGATGGAGACGAGTTACCTGTGGCAGCCGGCCGGCGAGGGGCGGACCAGGATGACGCTGCGCAACCGGGGGGAGCCGGCCGGGTTCGGCAGGATCGCCGCGCCCGTGATGGCGGCGGCGATGCGCCGGGAGAATCGCAAAGACCTGGCCAGGCTCAAACGCGTCCTGGAGGCGTAGCGCTCGGACGGCACACGGGCGGTTGCCCGGCCGTTGTGAGAGTTCGAGCGGGATGAGGCTACATCCCCAGGCAATAGCAACACAGGCATCCGTCACTTTCGAAACAGACGATCCTGCGGTTGGGAAGCATCCTTTGCGGCCCGCCCGAGGGCGTGGGCCGAAGTTTCCGCAGCACTTCCTCGTTCGGGGTGAACAGGCGCACCGGCGGCCCGAACCGGCTGTTCGACTTCGCCTCCGCTCCGAAGCTGATGGTCCTTATCCCGGCGACGCTCAGTCCCAGGAGCCGGTGCAGTTCGATCTGCTCCTTCACCAGTTCCTCGAGCAAATCCCGGCGAACCTCGTCCGGGAGCAGAGATTTGTCCGAGGAGCCGTGGCTGAGGTCCTCGAACACGGAGTCGTCGGCCTCTACCTCGATGGCCCGGAAGGAATCCTCCCAGCGAGCCAATATCACCGTCTTGAACATGCCGTCACCTTCTATCGGTGTTGGACAGCCCTGAGTGAGACAACGGGAAAGCGCGCTGCTGTCGCGGACTAAGGACCATCCACAGGGGAGCCGCGATGGCGGCATCAAGACACCGCACATGGCCTGATCCTCGTCGGTGCCCGTTCCGCGGCTTGCGATCCATCGCATCACCGGCGGCAGCCTCATGCCGAGTCTCTCAGATTCCGGCCCCGAAGGCCTGTCGCCGTTCGGACATCAGCAACCGCCATGCTTCGGCGCGCGGTGTTCCGCCAGGCTCATCCGGCTCCGGCTCCGGCTCCGGCCACGGTGGCGGGTGAGCGATGTCCGCCGTCGGCGCGCAGGTGGCCGTGCAGCCGCTACAGCTGACCGGCGTCACCAACATCGCCGAAGCCCTACGCCGAAACAGCGGCAACCCCCACCGACCGCCGCGACTCCTCGGAATAGCATGAAACGGTCGATCCGCTACCTTGCAGAGACCGTGGCCGGGCCCCCACCGCAGTGACGACGCCCGAAACGGCTGTGGCCCGTGCGATCCTGTTTTGCGATAACGGCGATAGGGCGCGGCGGATCGTCTGATCGCCGATCCGCCGCTTTTCAAGGAAAGGACCCAGCCGATGGCGTACGACCGTGAACTCGCAGATCGGATCCGCGAGGCCCTCTCCGGCCTCGCCGTGCGGGAAGTGAGTATGTTCGGCGGCCTCACTTTCATGGTCAACGACAAGATAACCGCCACCGCCAATACGCAGGGCGATCTCATGGTCCGCTGCGACCCGGCCCGGGTGGGCGATCTGCTGGAGCGCGACGGGGCGGAATGGCCCGTCATGCGGGGCCGAAAGATGAGCAAGGGGTGGATCGTCGTCAATGCCGGGTGTGTCGAGTCCGACGAGGTCCTCACCTCCTGGATTCGGGAGGCCCTCGACTACAACGGGAAGGTGACCGGACGTGGCAAGTAAGCAGGGAACCGCCCGGTTCACCGGGTTCCCCCGTGAACCGTTCACCCTCCTGGAGGGTCTGGAGAGCGACAACTCCAAACCCTACTGGGATGCCAACAAAGGCGAGGACTGGAAGGCACGGACGGCCGATGACGGTCAGACCGCGATCAGCTCCGTCAGGTGGCCGGGAGCAGGTCGGCGAGCAGCACCTCGATGCGGGCCTTGATCTCGTCGCGGATCGGGCGGACCGAGTCGACGCCCTTGCCGGCCGGGTCTTCGAGTTTCCAGTCCTCGTAACGTTTGCCGGGGAAGACGGGGCAGGCGTCGCCGCAGCCCATGGTGATGATGGCGTCGGACTCCTTGGCGGCGTCCCAGGTGAGTTTGGTGGGGGTCTGGTCGGTGATGTCGATGCCGACCTCCCTCATCGCCTCGACCGCGGCCGGGTTGATCGTCTCGGCGGGGGCGGAGCCGGCGGACCGGACTTCGACCTTGTCGCCGGCGAGGTGGCGCAGCCAGCCGGCGGCCATCTGCGAGCGGCCGGCGTTGTGGACGCAGACGAACAGGACGGTGGGCTTGGTGTCGCTCATGAGCGGTGGCTTCCTTGAGGGTTGGTAGTGAGCGGGCTGAACAGGGTCTGAACCCGGATGTCGATCTCGGCCGGTGTGGCGGTGGCCGTCGCGAGGATGTCGGTGCTCAGGTGCGGCGGGCCGGGTCGGCGTGGTCGTGCGGGACCACGACGGCGTCGGCGTTGTCGCCGGCGTGCGGGTACAGCGCGACCACCAGAGCCACGCCGATGAGCAGGCCGACGAGTTGTGCGACGACGAAGCCGGGCACCGAGGCCGGGGCGATGCCGGCGAAGGTGTCGGTGAAGGCGCGGCCGATGGTGACCGACGGGTTGGCGAAGCTGGTGGACGAGGTGAACCAGTAGGCGGCGCCGATGTACGCGCCGACCGCGGCCGGTGCGACCGAGGCGCGGCCGGATCTGCCGAGGGCGAAGATCAGCAGGAGCAGGCCGACGACGGCGACGATCTCACCGAGCCACAGGTTGCCGGCGGCGCGTTCCTTCGTCGACATCGTGACGGGCGCCAGGTCGAACATGAGGTTCGCCAGGATCGATCCGGCGATGGCTCCCAGGGTCTGCGCTACGGCGTACCCCCCGAGGTCCTTGATCGTCAGGCCGGTGCCGGAGCGGCGGCCGAGGAACCAGTCGGCCGCCGACACCACCGGGTTGAAGTGGGCGCCGGAGACCGGCCCGAAGGTGAGGATGAGCGCGCCGAGGGCGAACGCGGTGGCGACCGAGTTCTCCAGCAACTGCAGGCCGACGTCGTTCGGCGAGAGCTCGACCGCCATGATGCCGGAGCCGACGACGGCGGTGACCAGCAGCGCGGTGCCGAGGAACTCGGCGAGCAGCCGCCGCCACAGAGTGATCTGGTGCATGAGAGTGGTGTGACTCCGAGTCGTATCGGTGGAGGTGGGTTCAGCCGGCGAGGACGGCGAGCTGATCGAGCAGGCGCCGGGCGCGGCGTCGACGGACAGCTCGCGCGGGATCGGGATGGATCAGGTCAGCCATGGTCGGCTCCCGGATCGAGGGCGGGCGCGATCCGGTCGATGCGGCCGGCGAGGTCGGTGTAGGCGGCTTCGAACGCCTCGTCGGTGTCGACGCGGGCGGGGTCGGGCACGGACCAGTGCAGCCGGGGCCGGATCGGACCGGTGAGGTCTTCGTGGGCGTTGTCGCAGACCGCGATGATCAGGTCGCCGTCACCGACCACGTCGTCGACGTGGTTGGTGCCGGCCGGGTCCAGGGCGAGGCCGTGGGAGTGGGCGACCCGGACCGCCCGGGGGTGCACGCGCGGGGCCGGGAGTGTGCCGGCGGAGGCGACCTGGCCGCCGATGCGGTCGCGCCACAGGGCGGCGGCGAGCTGGGAGCGGGCGGAGTTGTGGGTGCAGACGAACACGACCCGCTCCGCGCTGTCCAGCCGTGGTGCGGTGAGCGACGACAGCACGCCCGGCACCAGTCGCAGGTAGGTGCGGCGGCGGTCGCCCTCGGATCGGGTGCGCACCAGCAGGCCCGCCTCCTGCAGGACCTTGACGTGGTGGGCGACCAGGTTGGTGGGCATGCCGAACTCGGCGGCGATCTCGCCGGGGGAGGCGTCGCCGAGGGTGAGCGCGTCGACGATGGCGAGGCGGGCGGGGTCGCCGAGGGCGGCGTGCACCCGGGCCCGCGCCGTCAGCGACGAAGTGTCAGCGTTCATTGAGTCAATGATTACTGAGCTTCCTCGCCGACGCAAGCGGATCGCCGTGGGCCGGGAGAAAGTGGTGTGGGTTCTCGGTGAATCCGAGCCGGGCGGTCTCGGAACCGCACCACACCCGCCCGATCCGCTACGCCGCACCCACACGGCGGGCCTTCTCGGCGAGGCGTACGGGGCGGCAGGGCTCGGCCCACCGCCAGGCCCACTGCCGGCAGCACGGGAAGACCTCCCGCGCCGGCGGGCACTCCGGGGCGAGGCCGGCAAGGGCAAGCAGCGCCGCGGCCCACCGCCGGCCGGCCAGCCGCGCGGCGGCCTCCCGGACCACCGGCGCGTACGTCTGCGGGTCGGCGGCGACCAGCGCCTCGAGCGCGGCGACGGCTCGGGCCCGGACCGGTTCGACCGGGTCGACGGTGCGTTCGGCGAGGAACCAGGCGTACGCCGGGGACGGCTCGGCGGCCATCGCGGCGACGGCCGCCTCCCGGGCATACCCATCACGGTCCACGGAGGCCAGCGCGGCCGCCAAGCCGAACTCCGGTCGGGGGCGCCGCCAGGGAAGCCGGTGGCCCCGGCCGGACGCGGCAGCGGTCACGACGTCCACGAACGGCCGCAGCTCGGCGGCGAGGCCACCGAGACGGCCGTGGTAGCTCAGCCCGTCCAGCAGGCCCGGGCAGCGTCTCAACTCGGCGAGCGCGACCGACCCGACGACCCCCGGATCGGCCAGCGCCCGCAGCAACTCGCGCAGGCCGTCGCCCTCGTAACGGCCGGCACGGGCGGCATACTTCCGGATCAGCACCCAAGACGCCCTCTCCCGGCCGGCCTGCCACCGCTGTTTCCGAGCGCGGAAATGTTCCACGCCGGCCGGAAGGCAGAAAATCCCGAACACCACGCCCGGCAAACCCAGGGAGAGGTGCTCGAAGAAGCCGAACCCGTGCCCGAAGCCGTCGACGGCCAGCACGACGCCCCCGCCGCCGACGAGGATCCCGCTGCCGAGCAGGATGAGCCCCCTGGCGACGTCCTCCGGAACCCAGGACGGCCGGAGCCCGGGCCGGTTCAACGCCGACCTGTCCTGCCGCGGACGGCGCTGCCGGCGGGCGCGGGCACCGAACCGGTACGCCAGCGACACGACGGCGACGACGGCGACGACGGCCAGGTATCCGGCGATGAATCGCGGCGCCTCGACGGCGATCTCGACGAATCGGACGGCCATCCGCACGATGCCGACCGCGACCACGACGAGTGCCACTCCTGACACCGTCCGGGTGACGACGCCGGTCACGCTCCACCGCGGCAGTTTCTGGCTCATCCGCGCACCGTACCGATGCCGATGGTGAAGTCGGTGAGCCCGCCCGCCCCGAAACCGGTGCCGGCGGCGTGCCCCACGCCGAGCCCCGGCGGCTACTCGACCGAGGCGGCCCGCTCATCCGCGCCGGGGCGTGACCTAGCTCGGCGCGTCCGCGGCGAGCAGGCCCGCCAACTGCCGCAGGATCGTCGCGCGGGCGCGGTAGTACACCCACGTGCCGCGCCGCTCGGAGTCGACCAGGCCGGCCTCGCGCAGCGTCTTCAGGTGGTGCGAGATCGTCGGCCCGGACAGTTCGAACGCCGGCGTCAGGTCGCACACGCACGCCTCGCCGCCCGGCGCGGACGCGATCATCGACATGAGCTGCAGCCGCACCGGATCGCCGAGCGCCTTGAACGCCGGCGCCAGCACGGCGGCGGTCTCCGCGGGGAGGGGTTGCTGAGCCAGGGGCGGGCAGCACGGCGTCGCGGTGTCGAGGTCGATGAGGGTGAGCGCGCCGGACTGTTTCGTCATGCGTCTAGGTTGACATCTATCAAAACAACGTGCAACTCTCTGTTTCGACAAGCGTCTACTTCAACGGATGTCGAGGCAACATGAAAGACTCACCACGTTCCGCTTCCTCGCTCGCCGCGTCCGCCGCCTGCTGCGGCGACCAGCCGCCGGCCGACCTCACCGGGCCTGACCTCACCGGGCCTGACCTCTCCGCGCCTGACCTCTCCGCGCCTGACCTCTCCGGGCTCGGCGAGGCAGCCGGGACCGCCGCCCCATGCTGCGGCACCACCGCCGAGGCCCGGCAGGCGGGCTCCTGCTGCGGTCCGGGCGCGAAGAAGGAGGCGGTCGCCTCCGGACAGGGCTGCTGCGGATGACCAGCCCGGACGTCACCACCTTCTCGCCTCGATCCGTCTCACGACAGGAGCTCCCCTCATGACCAGCAACTTCCCGGACCTGCCCGTCGTCGTCATCGGCGCCGGCCCGGTCGGTCTCGCCGCCGCCGCCCAGCTCACCGAGCGCGGCCTGCCCTTCCTCGTGGTCGAATCCGGCGACGGCCCGGCCGCCGCCGTCCGCGAGTGGGGCCACGTGCGGCTGTTCTCGCCGTGGCGGTTCAACATCGACCCGGCCGCCGCCCGCTTGCTGTCCGACGCCGGCTGGGTCCGGCCCGACGACGACAAGCTGCCGACCGGCGCCCAGCTCGCCGCCGACTACCTGCAGCCCCTGGCCGACCTGCCGGCGATCAAGCCGAACATCCGCTACGGGGCCCGGGTCGCCGCGGTCACCCGGTTCGGCCTCGACCGGGTGCGCAGCCTGGGCCGCGACGCCACGCCCTACCTGGTCCGGCTCGCCGCCGGCGAGGACATCCTCGCCCAGGCCGTCATCGACGCCTCCGGCACCTGGGGCACCCCCAGTGTGCTCGGCGCCTCCGGCATCGCCGCGCACGGCGAGACAGAGGCTGCGGCGTACGTCGACAGCGCTCTGCCGGACGTCCTGGACCGCGACCGGGACCGCTTCGCCGGAAAGCGCACCCTGGTCGTCGGCGCCGGTCATTCGGCCGCGAACACGCTGCTGGCCCTGGCCGAGCTCGCCAAGCAGGCGCCCGGCACGACGGTGACCTGGGCGATCCGCGCGAGCAGCCCGGCGCGCACCTACGGCGGTGGGGGAGCCGACGCGCTGCCGGCCCGCGGCGCTCTCGGTTCCCGGCTGCGCGAACACGTGGAGAACGGCACCATCACCCTGTTCACCGGCTTCTCCGTCGAGAGGGTCACGCCGGCCGGCGACGCGGTGCGGGTGTCCGACGGTGAACGGCTGGTCACCGTGGACCGGATCGTGTCCGCGACCGGGTTCCGCCCGAACCACGCGATCACCGGTGAGCTGCGCCTCGACCTGGACCCGATCCTCGGCTCCACCCGGGCGCTGGCTCCGCTGATCGACCCGAACGAGCACTCCTGCGGCACCGTCCCGCCGCACGGCATCGACGAGCTGACCCATCCGGAGCCGGGCTACTTCGCCATCGGCGTCAAGAGCTACGGCCGGGCGCCGACGTTCCTGCTCGCCACCGGTTACGAGCAGGCCCGCTCGGTGGTCGCGGCGCTGGCCGGCGACTGGGACGCGGCCCGTGACGTGCGGCTCGACCTGCCCGAGACCGGCGTCTGCAACAGCAACCCGGTCGAGGGCGACGACGCCGTCGCCACCGGTGACGGCTGCTGCGGGGGCTCCGCGCCGGCCGCCGTCGAGCAGCCGGCCGGGCGCGGGCTGGCCACCGGCATCGCCGGTGGGCTGCTCACCGCCCCGTCGAACCTGATCACCCTCGGCGACAAGCCCGCCGAGGGACAGCCCGGCTCCTGCTGCTGACCTCGTGAACACCGTCATCCCGCCGGCCGCTGCCGGCCGGCGGGTGTTCCACGGCTGGTGGCTGGTCGCCACCTTCGCCATCACACAGACCATCGGGTACGGCACCCTCTACTACACCTTCGCCGTGCTGTTGCACCCGATCGCCGCCGACCTGAACGCCTCGCCGGCGGCCGTGACCGGCGCCCTCACCGTCGCGATCCTGGTCCAGGCGGCCGTATCCGTACCGGTCGGCCGCCGGCTGGACCGGCACGGCGGCCGTGCCCTGATGACCGCCGGCGCGGCCCTCGGCGCCGGCATGCTCGTCGCCTGGTCGCAGGCGACGGCGGTGTGGCACCTGTACCCGGTCTTCGCCGGGCTCGGCGTGGCGATGGCGATGGCGCTGTACGAACCGGCCACCGCCGTCCTCGTCTCGTGGTTCGACGCCGCCCGGCGCCCGAAGGCGATCCTCGGCATGATCGTCGTCGCGGGATTCGCCAGCACCGTCTTCATGCCACTGGCCGGGCTGCTCACCGACCGGCACGGCTGGCGCACCACCTTGCTGATGCTCGCGGCCCTCTACGGCGCGATCGCCGTACCGCTGCATCTGCTCGTCGTGCGCCGCCCACCGGAGCCGGCCGTCGCCGCCCGGCGCGTCACCGCCGCCCACCGCCGTGACCGGAGGAGGGCCGCGCTCCGGGACCGCCGGTTCTGGTGGCTCGCCGCCGCGTTCGTCGCCCACAGCGCCGCGATGGGCACCATGACCGTCCACCTCGTCGGTTTCCTCACCAGCCGGGGCCACCCCGCCACCTTCGCCGCCACCATCGCCGGGCTCCTCGGCATCCTGTCCGTCACCGGCCGGCTCCTGCTCACCGCCGCCGGCCGGCGGCTGCGCCTGCACCGGATCGTCGCCGCCATCTTCGCCCTGCAGGCCGCCGCCGCGTTCACCCTGCCCGCCGTCGCGAGCAACCGTCTCGGCGCGATCCTCACCGTCACCGCGTTCGGGCTCGGCTTCGGCATCGCCAGTCTCGCCACCCCACAGTTGCTCGCCGACCGTTACGGCACCACCGCCTACGCCGGCATCGCCGGCGTCCTCGCGGCTCTCGTCACCCTCGCCAAAGCCGCCGCGCCACTGGCCGCCGCGGCGCTGCTCACCGCACCCGGCGGATACCGGACCGTCCTGCTCGCCATCGGCAGCGCCAGCCTCCTCGCCGGCGCCGGCATCCTGGCCCGCGCCGACACCGAGCGCCCCGCCGACACGGAGAGCCCCGCCCATGGCACCGCCGTTCCGGTCACCGCGGCCGGGACGGCGGCGGCAACTGATGTGAACGACCACAACAGAATGACCTGACCCGGGCGAGCCGAAAGTTTCGGGCCTAGCGGCTGATGCTGGATCGGGGAGTGGCGGGCGGTGTGGGTCATGCAACTGCACGGATACCGCATCCATCAGAGAACCTGCTGGCAGATCCGTCTTCGTGGCAAGGCGTGCCGATTCTTTCGCTGCTGATAGTTGCGAAAATCTTCCGGGACTCCTTGTTTCAGTCCTGTTACCGTGCCAGCATGGCGTTGCATTGAAGTCCATCGCTTTTGACCTGGGCTGTGCGCTCCCCCGGCTTTCCTTCACACACGCGTAGCGGGTGCGACCCGCCATGCGTGTGATGCTCGGCGGCCGGACGCAGAGCCGAGAAGGGAGACCTTCGTGGCAACCAGTTCCCCCCTCCCTCCCGCCGGCGCGCCGCGGCGGCGATCGTTGCGAGCCCGAACGCTGCTCGCCGGCGCCGTGGCCGCCGTCGGGGCGTTCAGCGCCGTGATGGTGATGCCGGACGCGAACGCCGCGGCCAGCACTCTCGGCGCCGCGGCTCAGCAGTCGGGCCGGTACTTCGGCACGGCGATCGCCGCGGGCCGGCTCGGTGATGCGACGTACACCTCGATCGCCGGGCGTGAGTTCAACATGGTGACGGCCGAGAACGAGATGAAGCCGGATGCCCTGCAACCTCAGCGGGGCCGGTTCAACTTCAGTTCCGGTGATCAGATCTACAACTGGGCGACCCAGCGGGGCATGAAGGTCCGTGGCCACACCCTCGCGTGGCACGCGCAGCAGCCGGACTGGATGCGGAACCTCGGCGGGAGCAGCCTGCGCCAGGCGATGATCGAGCACATCAATGGTGTGATGGCCCACTACCGGGGCAAACTCGCCGCCTGGGACGTCGTCAACGAGGCCTTCGAGGAGAACGGCAGCCGCCGGCAGTCCAACCTGCAGTCCACCGGCAACGACTGGATCGAGGTGGCGTTCCGCACCGCGCGCGCCGCCGACCCGTCGGTCAAGCTCTGCTACAACGACTACAACATCGAGAACTGGTCCTACGGCAAGACGCAGGGCGTCTACAACCTGATCCGCGACTTCAAGTCGCGGGGCGTGCCGATCGACTGCGTGGGCCTGCAGACCCACTTCACCGGTGGCAGCTCGCTGCCGGGCAACTTCCAGCAGACACTGTCGAGCTTCGCCGCTCTCGGCGTGGACGTGACCCTGACCGAGGTTGACGTCACCAACTCGTCCACCTCGCAGTACGCCGGCCTGACCCAGGCCTGCATCAACGTGCCCCGCTGCATCGGCATCACGGTGTGGGGCGTGCGGGACAGCGACTCGTGGCGTGCCAGCGAGAACCC
The DNA here is from genome assembly GCF_030009775.1 of Actinoplanes sandaracinus. Lineage (GTDB taxonomy): Bacteria > Actinomycetota > Actinomycetes > Mycobacteriales > Micromonosporaceae > Actinoplanes > Actinoplanes sandaracinus. The sequence goes on from NZ_JASCTH010000031.1 coordinate 58,983, forward strand.
GCTGCTGTTCGACCGCAGTGGCAACAAGAAGGCGGCCTACACGTCGGTGCTCAACGTCCTCAACGGCGCCGGCCCTGGCCCGTCCTCGCCGGGTCCGAGTGGGAGCCCCTCGACCCCGGGCGGAGCGAACCGGATCGTCGGCGCCCAGTCCGGCAGGTGTGTCGACGTGCCCGGCGCATCGCAGAACAACGGCACCCGGGTCCAGCTCTACGACTGCAACGGCCAGGCCAACCAGGCCTGGACCCGCACCTCCGGCAAGCAGTTGACCGTCTACGGCAGCAAGTGCCTGGACGCGGCCGGTTCCGGCAACGGCTCGGCCGTGCAGATCTACAGCTGCAACGGGCAGGCCAACCAGCAGTGGAACGTCAACGCCAACGGCACCATCACCGGCGTGCAGTCCGGGCGCTGCCTGGACGTCTGGGGGACCGGTAACGGCCAGCAGGTCCAGCTCTACGACTGCGGCGGCCAGGCCAACCAGAGATTCAGCCTGAGCTGACCCCGCCGCGGTGGAGGTGGTGTGGCGGCATCACCCGCGCCACGCCGCTTCCACCGCGCGTGCGGTCCTGTCCGCATGACATTTCGTCGCGGCCCCGTCGCGGCCCGGATAATTGTTTTCGTGGCCCGTGAGATTCGTTCCACCTAAAGTGTTATGCGGGCGAGTGACGTGCAGTCGTAGTAATCTGCGAGTCGATTTTTCTAAAGACCCTCTTGAATGTCTCGAAACATCCTGGCAACCTTCTGCATTAAGCTTGTTAGCGCTCCCAATGCAAGCCGATATCACACCCCGCCACGCTGACCGCCGTCCGGTCGTGGCCAGCACCGCCTCCGCCAGCCAACGATGGAGTCGCGTCCGATGTCGAAAAGATCGCTCGTCAGCATTCTCTGCACGGCCGCCATGCTCGTCCTTTTCGCCGTGTTCCCGGCCGCCGCACACGCGGACAACCCGATCGTGCAGACCGTCTACACGGCCGACCCGGCGCCGCTGGTGCACAACGGCCGCGTCTATCTCTACACCGGCCACGACGAGGACAACTCGACGTACTTCACCATGAAGGAGTGGCGGCTGTACTCGTCCGCCGACATGGTCAACTGGACCGATCACGGTTCCCCGATGAGCCTCGCCACCTTCAGGTGGGCCAGCGCCAACGCCTGGGCCGGCCAGGTGGTCCAGCGCAACGGCAAGTTCTACTGGTACGTGCCGGTCACCAACCGTGCCACCGGGCGGATGGCCATCGGTGTCGGGGTGGCCACCAGCCCGACCGGTCCGTTCACCGACGCCATCGGGCGTCCGCTCGCCGAGAACGGCGAGATCGACCCCACGGTGTTCATCGACGACGACGGCCAGGCCTACCTCTACTGGGGAAACCCCAATCTCTGGTACGTGCGGCTGAACGCCGACATGATCAGCTACTCCGGCGGCGTGACGCGGATTCCGCTGACCACCGCCGGTTTCGGCACGCGCACCGGCAATGCCGCCCGGCCGACGCTGTACGAGGAAGGGCCCTGGGTCTACAAACGCAACGGCACCTACTACAACGTCTTCGCCGCCCGATGCTGCTCGGAGTTCATCGGGTACTCCACGGCGCCCGGCCCGACCGGGCCGTGGACCTATCGTGGCACCGTCATGCCCACACAGGGCAGCAGCTTCACCAATCACGCGGGAGTCATCGACTTCAACGGCGGCTCGTACTTCTTCTACCACAACGGGGCGCTGCCCGGCGGCGGCGGATACACCCGCTCGGTCGCCGTGGAGAAGTTCACCTACAACGCCGACGGCACCATTCCGTCGATCACGATGACGACGACCGGTGCGCCGCAGATCGGGACGCTCAACCCGTACGTCCGGCAGGAGGCCGAGACCATCGCCTGGAGCTCCGGTGTCGAGACCGAGCCCGCGAGCGAAGGCGGCATGAACGTCGGCTACATCGACAACGGCGACCACATCAAGGTGAAGGGCGTCGGCTTCGGCTCCGGCGCGACGTCGTTCTCCGCACGGGTCGCCTCCGCGACCGCCGGTGGCCGCATCGAACTGCGGCTGGGCGGCGCCACCGGCGCTCTCGCCGGGACGTGCACGGTTCCGGCGACCGGCGGCTGGCAGACCTGGACCACCGTCACCTGCCCGGTCAGCGGCGCCACCGGCACCCGGGACCTGTACCTGCGCTTCACCGGCGGTGGCGGCTCGCTGTTCAACGTCGACTGGTGGCGGTTCGCCGGCACAGCCGGCGCCGGTCGCTGACCGGCGGCCCGTGTTCGGCCGCGCCACCACGGCGATCAGGGCGGGCGGAGATCACTTTCGAACATGTCCGAAGCGGCCCTCGCCGACCAGAGACGCGTGAGCCGCCATCCCCACCAGGGAGATCCCATGATCGGATCCAGATCGTTGAGTGCCGCGCTGGTGTCGGGAGGCCTCGCGCTGCTGGCGTCCACAGCGGTCGTCGTGGCGTTGCCCGCGGATGCCGCCGCGGCCGGCTGCTCGGTGGACTACACCGTGTCGTCGCAGTGGCAGGGCGGGTTCGGCGCCAACGTGGCGATCACCAACCTGGGCGACCCGTTGTCCGGGTGGACGTTGACGTGGTCGTACGGCCCCGGGCAGACGGTGACCCAGGCGTGGAACGCGTCGGTGACGCAGAGCGGCTCCGCGGTGACCGCGCGGAACGTGAGCTACAACGGTGCTGTCGCGACCAACGGCACCGTGTCGTTCGGTTTCAACGGATCGTGGACCGGCGCCAACCCCGTACCCTCCGGGTTCGCCCTCAACGGCGTGGCCTGCACCGGATCGACCGTGCCGTCGTCACCGTCCGGCCCGTCTCCGTCCACCTCGCCCTCGACGCCCGGCGAGACGTGCCCACTGCCGTCGACTTACCGCTGGACGTCGACGGGACCCCTGGCCAATCCCAAGGCGGGATGGGTCTCGTTGAAGGACTTCACCACCGTCGTCCACAACGGCAAGCACCTCGTCTACGCCTCGAACGTCGCCGGCTCGTCCTACGGCTCGATGAACTTCACCCCGTTCACCAACTGGTCCGACATGGCCTCGGCCGGCCAGAACGGGATGAACCAGGGCGCTGTGGCGCCCACGCTGTTCTACTTCGCCCCCAAGAACATCTGGGTCCTGGCCTATCAGTGGGGCGCGTGGCCCTTCATCTACCGGACCTCCAGCGACCCGACCAACCCCAACGGATGGTCCGCGCCGCAGCCGCTGTTCACCGGCGGCATCGCCGATTCCGGCACCGGCCCGATCGACCAGACCCTGATCGCCGACGGGCAGAACATGTACCTGTTCTTCGCCGGTGACAACGGCAAGATCTACCGGGCGAGCATGCCGATCGGGAACTTCCCGGGCAACTTCGGCTCGTCGTACACCACGATCATGAGCGACACGAGGAACAACCTGTTCGAGGCGCCCCAGGTCTACAAGCTCCAGGGGCAGAACCGGTACCTGATGATCGTCGAGGCGATCGGCAGCCAGGGACGCTACTTCCGCTCGTTCACGGCCGGCAGCCTGAGCGGTTCGTGGACCCCGCAGGCCGCCAGTGAGAGCAATCCCTTCGCCGGCAAGGCCAACAGCGGCGCCACCTGGACCAACGACATCAGCCACGGCGACCTGGTGCGCAGCAATCCCGACCAGACCATGACCGTCGATCCCTGCAATCTGCAGCTGCTCTACCAGGGTAAGAACCCCAGCGCCGGTGGCCCCTACGACCAGCTGCCGTGGCGGCCGGGCCTGCTCACCCGGCAGCGGTGACCGTCGTGCCCGGCCGCGTCTAGGCCCCTGGATCTTTCATCGGTGGGGTGCCGGCCCGTCGCGCTTGTTGAACCGAGCGCGACGGGCCGGCGTGGCGCGCTCGGCGATCGGGACGCGGGACGCGGGACGCGCGGTCTATGCGGTCGTTTCGGCGGGGGCGGACCCGGCCAGCACCGCGCCGTCGCCGGACGCCGCCGGCGGGCCCATGCCGGCGACCTCCATCAGGGCGTTGGCGGTCGTGACGGCGAGCCCGTCCAGCTCGCGGGCCTGCATGACGGACCGGACGCTGGCTCCGTCGAAGACCATGGTCAGCTGGCGGGCCAGCAACTCGGGGTCGCGAGCGCCGCCGCGTCGCGCCTCGTGGCGGAAGAACGCGGTGAGCCCGTCCTTCTGCCGGCGGGCGACCAGGCTCGCCGGGTGCTCGGGGGAGCGGGCCTGGACCGCTGTCGCGACGAACGGGCACCCGAGGAAATCCTGCGCCGGCTCCAGCTCTTCCAGGCGTTCGAAGACGTGCCGGATCCGTTCCCGCGGTGATCCGCCGTCATCGGCGGCCGGCAGCAGGGCGGCCGAGTATTCCGGCGCGACGCGTTCCAGACTGGCGGCGACCAGGTCCTCCTTGCCGGCGAAGAGCTGGTACATCGAGCGCTTGGACACGCCCGCGGCTCGGCACACCGCGTCGACGCCGACGTGGATGCCCTGTTCGTGGAAGAGCTTCGCCGCGGCGTCGAGCAGTCGTGCGCGCGTGGAGGCGGTACCGGCGGGCGGTGTCTGAGTCCCCATGATCCCAGGCTACCCGCGTCCTCACGTTTCGAAAACCGATCAGTTTACGGCGTGGCGCCGGCCGTCGACCGCCGGCTTGCGGCCGGAAACAGATCGGTTTATGGTGGTGAAACAGATCGGTTTCCTCCGAGGGCCGCCACCGCTGCCGTCCGGGTGAAGCGTCTTCATCGAGCTGCCGAAAGTCCGCGACCCTCTCACTTCGCAGGAGATCATCATGACGTCGAACAAGCCGATCGCGCTCGTCACGGGCGCGTCCGCGGGTATCGGTAACGCCGTCGCTCTCGGGCTGGTGAAGGCGGGTCACGAGGTGATCGGCACCGGCCGGCGCACCGCACACCTCGCCCGCCGCGACGGCGTGACCTATCTCGATCTCGACGTGACCAGCGACGAGTCGGTCGCCGCCGCGGTCGCGCAGGTCATCAAGCGGCACGGCCGCATCGATCTGCTGGTCAACAACGCCGGGGTGGCTTCGGCGGGGGCCGCCGAGGAGAGCTCCGTGGCGCAGGTGCAGGCGCTGTTCGACGTGAACGTCTTCGGCGTCGTCCGGATGACCAACGCCGTCCTGCCGCACATGCGCGCCCAGCGGCGCGGCCGGATCGTCAACATCTCGTCCGTGGTCGGGTTCATGCCCGCGCCGTTCATGGCCTCCTACGCCGCCTCCAAGCACGCGATCGAGGGCTACTCCGAGTCGCTCGACCACGAGGTCCGCGAGCACGGCGTCCGGGTCCTGCTGGTCGAGCCCGGCTGGACCAACACCGGCATCGAGGCCAACAGCTTGCGCCCCGACACCCCGATGGACGTCTACGCCAAGCAGCGCGCCGTCGCCGACAGGCTGATCGTCGAGGCGGTCAAGGCCGGCGACGACCCGGTCGCCGTCTCCCAGGCGGTCATCGCGGCCGCGACCGACATCAAGCCGAAGCTGCGGTACACCGCCGGCTCCCGGGCCGGATTCGTCAGCACGATGCGCCGCGTCGTACCCGCGCGGGCCTTCGACCGGCAGATCCGCAAGCTCAACCAACTGGCCGGCTGAAGCCGCGACGGGAGGTGGCGGCCCGGGCCGCTGCCCGGACCGCCTCGTGGATCATGACGAGGCGTCACCGGCCGGCGAGCGCGATCCCCTGGTAGCCGTCCGCGGTGGCCACCACGGCGTAGCCTCCCGCCACCGCGCCGACCGCCCGCGACGCGCCCGCCGGCGGCCGGCCGGAACCGACCGGCTTCCCGGCGGCATCGCAGGCGGTGGCGATGTTGCCACCCTCCCGGTCGAACCTCTCGGCGGTGCCCTTCGGATGGGCGTATCCCTCGTGGAAGGTGAACCGGCTCACTTCCAGGCACCAGAACGTGGCGTCCTTCCGCGGCACGGTGACCGCGCCGTCGGTCAGGTCGATCATCCGGTGCCCGCTGCCGAGCTCGACGACGATCGTGTGCTCACCCGCCACCGCCGCGCGCTCCAGCCCGCCGGCCAGCTGTTCAGAGGCGCCGGCCGGCACCGACCAGCGGGTCTTCCCGGTGCGGGGGTCGAAGCCCTCCAGTGTCACGTCCAGATCCTCGAACGTGATCTGCAGAGGGTCGAAGACGACGTGCTCCCGGCCGCGGACCCGGCACCGGACCGGCTCGTACGGCAGGGGGACCCCGATGGCGCACGCCACCACGGATCCGGCGTCACGCCACAGGACGGCCCCGGTCTTCTCGTCCAGGCCGGCGCTTGCGCTGACGGGCGCGAGGTCGAAGTCGACGGTGGTGGCCGTCCTCTCGCCGGGGCCGAACACCGAGCCCGCGAACACGCCGTCGGCTCGAAAGTGTGTCCAGTTCCAGCCGTTACTGGTGCTGAACCCGGCGGGAAAGGCGTCCGTCAGCGGCCGCTGCCACCGGATCGCCCCGTCCCGGACGAGAGCGATCCGCTCGTCCGGACGGCCGCCCAGGTCGTGCAGCCCCGCTTCGCCGATGACGCGGGCGGTCGTGGGGAGAGCGACGGGGTACGGCGTGAAGGCGCCCGTCGCGACGTCGAGCCGATACCCGCGCATCTTCCCGCCCGCGTCCGTGGTCGCCATCGCGCAGGCTGCCCGGTCGTCGAAACACCTCTCCGGCACGGTGCGGAACAGCGCGGGCGGGCTGCTCTGCTCCACCCGCCCGGTCGCCGCGTCGACGATCACCAGGCTCGCCCACTGCGGCCCGCGCTGCGACCGTGGCTCCAGAAAGGTCACCTTGTCGCCGACCTTGTGCGGCGTCAGCTCGATGCCGACCGTCTGCCGGCTGGGCGTGACCTCGCGCTCCCAGATGATCGTGCCGTTGCCGGGCCGGATGCCCTGCGCGTAGAGGTGCCGGTCCCGGACCACGTATGCCACCGCGACGCCGCCGGCCTCGATCGGCTGGCCGACCGGCCGCAGCCCCGAGACGCTCCAGTCCGCCGCCGCGGTGGCGGGCTCACCGCCGGCGCCGGCCGTGACGGCGATGGCGAGCAGAGCGGTCGCGAAGGCGCGCATGGTGACCTTTTCATGTGCCGCGAAGAAGGGGGAGCTCGGACATTTCGCCGCCAGCCTAGGCGCGCGCGGTCCGGCCCGTCCGGCCGTCGGAGAATTCCGATGAGGTCCGGCCGAACCGGTGACGGGCCGGACGCCGCCTCTGTCATCCCTCCGGCCGCATGACGGTGCGAGTCACGGGCGCGAACGGGGATAGAGCAGATACGGGTTCCGTGACTTCTCGAAGGCGGCCAGTTCCTCCTGCCAGGAGCCGGTGATGTCGGTGACCGGCGCGCCGGCGTCGACCATCGTGCGCAGCCGTGCCGACCCGGAGAGCAGGTCGACGAAGGGCGGCCGGCCCGGGTTGTCGTCGCGCCAGGCGAAGCCGGGCAGGCGGCGCGCCTCGACCAGCATCGTCACCGCGGTCCGGATGGGATCGAACACCGCGGGGTCGGTCACCTTGATGTCGATTCCGGTGCAGAGCCGGTCGGTGAACTTGTGATAGGTGGGCACGAAGTACGCCTCGCGCAGCGCCACCCCCGGCAGGCCGTGCCCGGCCACCCGGTCGCGCCACCGGTAGTCGAGGCCCGGCGCGCCGATGAGTTCGAACGGCCGGGTGGTGCCGCGCCCCTCGGACAGCGACGCGACCCCTTCGAAGAGGCAGGTTCCCGGATAGACCGCCGCGGTGTCCACGGTGGGCATGTTCGGACTCGGCATCACCCACGGGATGTCGATCTCGCCTCCGTGCAGGCGGCCGTCCCATCCCAGGCACGTGACCACCTCGAGCGTCGCCGGGCGGCCGGCCGGCTCCTGCGGCAGCAACTCGCCGTTGTAGTAGCGGGCCAGCTCGCCGACCGTCATGCCGTGCTGCTGCACGATCGGCTTGAGCCCGACGCCCGAGGTGAAGCCGGGCTGGAGAGCCGGCCCGAAGGCCCGTCCGCCGACCGGGTTGGGACGGTCCAGGACCACATAGCGCAGCCCCAGCCGGGCCGCCGCGGCCATCGAGTCGTACAGCGTCCAGATGTAGGTGTAGAACCGGGCGCCGACGTCCTGGATGTCGAAGACCACGGTCTGCACACCGGCCTGCTTGAACATCGTCGCCCATTGGTCGTGCGTGGCGCGGTATCCGTCGTACACCTTCAGGCCGGTCCGGGCGTCCGTGCCGAAGCCCTCGCTGCCACCGGCGCGCGCCGATCCGCGAAAGCCGTGCTCCGGCCCGAAGATCCCGCCGATCGGCACCCCGGCGGCGTGCATCCGGTCGACCAGATGCCGATACTCCCGATCGACGGCGGTCAGGTTCGACACGACGCCGACCCGCCCGCCGCGGACCGCGTCCCAGCCGGAACCCGCGAGCCGCTCCAGCCCGGTGCGGACCCGGACGCGGCCGGCCGGCGCGGGGGAGACCGGTCCCGCGGCCCCCGGCCGGGCGCCCGTCGCGGCGAGGCCGGCCGCTCCGGCCGCGGTGAGGAGATGGCGGCGCTTCATCGGTGCCTCCGGGCAGTGTCGATCGGACGGTGTCGTGCTCACCCCAAGCTGATACGGGACCCGGCCGTCGCCCGCAGTGGATTCGGCGTCGGCTCCCACGTCCGGTGGACAGGCTTCTCCGGCTGTCGGCCTTCCTTGTTCGGTTGATCTCATGACAAGCTCTTGACCTCGCCATGCGGGCGGCAGAGGCTGCAGACACGCGCCGCGGAAACGCCGGGACACCGCTCGGCGACACTCGCTGGAGGGGAGATGCCGGACGTCGCGGGCGGCTCAGTGACCCCTCGCGTGGAGCGGGCCGATCACTTGTGCGGATGGCATCTTCCAGAGAGGAACTCCCATGATTCGTAGATCACGCGGGTGGGCGCCCGTGGCCGTCCTGTCCGTCACCATGCTCGTCCTCACCGCCTGCACCAGCCAGAACGCGGTCAATGCCGAGGACGAGAACAAGACCCCGGCAGGTGGGGCCGGCGGCTACGGCTACAAGATCGCGGTGGTCACGCACGGTGCGGCCGGCGACGCGTTCTGGAGCATCGTCAAGAACGGCGTGGAGAAGGCCGGCGCCGACATGGGCGACACGATCATGTACTCCAGTGACGGCGACCCGCAGAAGCAGGCGCAGCTGATCGACGCCGCGGTGAACCAGAAGGTCGACGGCCTGGTCGTGTCGATGGCCAACCCGGACGCGCTGAAGTCGTCGGTCGGGAAGGCGGTCGCCGCCGGCATCCCGGTCATCACGATCAACTCCGGCGCGGGGCGGTCCAAGGAGTTCGGAGCGCTGACCCACATCGGTCAGGACGAGAAGGTGGCCGGCGAGGCCGTCGGCGCCGAGTTGAGGAAGCAGGGCATCAAGAAGGCGATCTGCGTGATCCACGAGGCCGGCAACGTCGGTTTGGAGGAGCGGTGCGCGGCGGTGGCCGGCACCCTCGGCGCGCCGGTCGAGAACCTGCAGGTGGACATCAACAACCTGCAGTCCTCCCAGTCGACGATCAAGTCGAAGCTCCAGTCCGACACGGCCGTCGACGGCGTCGTCACGCTCGGCGGCCCGGTCGCCGGCGTCGCCGCCGCCGCGATCGGCGAGGCCTCCTCGGCCGCGCGGCTCGCCACCTTCGACCTGAACGCCGACGTGGCCAAGGGCGTCCAGGACGGCAAGATCCTCTTCGCCGTCGACCAGCAGCCCTACCTGCAGGGCTACGTCGCCGTCACGATGCTCACCCAGTACAAGGCGAACCTCAACGTCCTCGGCGGTGGCCAGCAGGTGCTGACCGGCCCCACGCTCGTGACCAAGGACAACGCCGCCCAGATCGCGCGACTGGCCGCGGCCGGGACCCGCTGACGACGGATGCCGCCCGGGGGGGGGGGGGGGGGGGGCGCGCCCCCCCCCCCCCCCAGGGGAGA
>NZ_JASCTH010000031.1:68853-121144 GCF_030009775.1 Actinoplanes sandaracinus
CTCGCGCCCGCGGGCCCGCGGCCGGCACCCGCTCCCGCCGGAGGCCGCCGGGGGCGGCCGGCTCTGCCGGCCGCCCCACCAGCCTCTTTGAGGAGGAACATGTCAGCGATCACCGTCGCCGACGAGCGCGTCGCCCGGGTGGGCGTCCTCAAGCGCCTGTTGCTCAAGCCCGAACTCGGCGCGCTGCTCGGCGCCGTCCTCGTCTTCGCCTTCTTCGCCGCCCTGTCCGAGGTCTTCCGCTCGGCCAGTGGCATCGCGAACTGGCTGGACCCCGCCAGCACCCTCGGCATCATGGCCGTCGCGGTCGCGCTGCTCATGATCGGCGGCCACTTCGACCTCTCCGCGGGCGTGCAGACCGGCACCGCCGCGATCACCAGCGGCCTGCTCACCACCTACTACGGCGTGAACACCTGGGCGGCGCTGCTGATCTCCCTAGCCGTGGTCCTCGCGATCGGCTTCGTCAACGGATACCTGGTCGTCCGCACCGGACTGCCGAGCTTCATCATCACGCTCGGCACCTTCCTGATGCTCCAGGGCCTCAACCTGGGTGTGACGAAACTCGTCACCAACACCGTCCAGATCAACAACTTCAACCAGATCATCGGGTACGACGTGCTACACGCGATCTTCGCCAGTGAGATCGCGATCGCCGGCGCCCGGTTCCAGATCGCGATCCTCTGGTGGATAGCCGCGACGATCCTCGGCTCGTGGCTGTTGCTGCGCACGAGGTTCGGCAACTGGATCTTCGCGGTCGGCGGCGACGCGAACGCCGGGCGCAACGTCGGCGTCCCGGTCGCCCGTACCACGATCTCCCTGTTCATGATCACGTCGTTCGCCGCCTGGTTCGTCGGCACGACCCAGATCACCCGGCTGACCTCGATCCAGGCGCAGGCGGGTTTCGGTCAGGAACTGATCTACATCGTCGCGGCGGTGATCGGCGGCTGCCTGCTGACCGGCGGCTTCGGCTCGGCGATCGGCGCGTCCGTCGGCGCGCTGATCTTCGGCATGACCTCGCAGGGCATCGTCTACGCGGGCTGGGACGCCGACTGGTTCAAGTTCTTCCTCGGCGCGATGCTCCTGCTGGCCGTGCTGGCCAACCAGTACCTCCGCCGCTTCGCCGAACTGTCGAGGAGATAGCGATGACCGACGCTCCACTGCTGGAGATCAAGGACGTCACCAAGACGTTCGGCAGCGTCATCTCCCTCAACGGCATCTCCACCACCGTCCGCGCCGGCCAGGTCACCTGCGTTCTGGGCGACAACGGCGCCGGCAAGTCGACCCTCATCAAGATCCTGTCCGGAGTGCACCAGCCGGACGGCGGTGAGCTGCTGCTCGATGGCAGGCCGGTCAAACTCGGCAGCCCGCGCCAAGCGCTGGACGCCGGCATCGCGACGGTCTACCAGGACCTCGCGATGGTGCCGCTGATGGCGATCTGGCGCAACTTCTTCCTCGGGTCGGAGCCGACCAAGGGCTGGGGCCCGTTGCGCCGGTTCGACCGGAGCAGGGCGATCGAGACGACCCGCCGCGAGCTGGCCGACATGGGCATCGACATCCGCGACCCGGACCAGCCCGTCGGCACGCTCTCCGGCGGCGAACGGCAGTCGGTGGCGATCGCGCGGGCGGTCCACTTCGGCGCCCGGCTGCTGATCCTCGACGAACCGACCTCCGCGCTCGGCGTCAAGCAGGCCGGGGTGGTGCTGCGCTACATCGCGCGGGCGCGCGACCGTGGCCTGGCGGTCGTCCTCGTCACGCACAACCCGCACCACGCGTACCCGGTGGGTGACCGGTTTCTGCTGCTCAACCGGGGCAGAAGTCTCGGCGACTTCGCCAAGGGCGAGCTGTCGCTGCCCGAGCTCACCCGGATGATGGCCGGTGGCGCCGAACTCGACCAGCTCGCGCACGAGCTCGAACGCGGCACCGGCGCCGTGGAGCGCGAGGAGGCGGCGTCATGAACCACCTCGGCGTGGCGGTGATCGGCTTCGGCTGGATGGGGCACGTGCACACCCGCGCCTACCTGCGCCTCCGTCACCACTACCCGGACCTGGCGATCGAGCCGCGGCTGGTCGCGGTCGCCGACGCCGAACCGGGCCGGGCCGAGGCGGCCGCCGCCCAGTACGGCTTCGCGACCGCCACCACCGACTGGCGCGAGCTGCTCGCCGACCCGCGTGTCGAGGCGGTCAGCGTCACCACACCGAACTTCCTGCACCGGGAGATCGGCGCGGCCGTCGCCGCCACCGGCCGGCACCTGTGGATCGAGAAACCGGTCGGCCTGACCGGCGACGACGCCCGGGCCGTGGCCGCCGCCGCGGCCGCCGCCGGCGTGCAGGGCACGGTCGGGTTCAACTACCGGTCCGCGCCGGCCGTCGCCGAGGCCCGGGCGCTGCTCGCCGCCGGCGCGATCGGGCAGGTCACCGATGCGCGATTCCGGTTCGCCAGCGACTACGCCGCCGACCCGGCCGGTGGGCTGTCCTGGCGGTTCACCCGCTCGCACGGCGGCGCCGGGGTGCTCGGCGACCTCGCCTCGCACGCCGTCGACCTGGCCCGGCACCTGCTCGGTGAGATCGACGCGCTGGTCGCCGACACCTCCACCGTCATCGGGCTGCGGCCGGCGGTCACCGGCGCGGCCAGCCACTTCTCCCGCGCCGACGGCCCGCCGGGACCGGTCGAGAACGAGGACTACCTCGGCGTGCTGCTGCGCTTCGCCAGCGGCGCCCGCGGCACCCTGACCGCCAGCCGGGTCGCGGTGGGGGAGCAGAACACCTACGGCTTCGAGATCCACGGCACCCGGGGCGCGCTCGGCTGGGACTTCCGGCGGATGGGGGAACTCGCCGTGAGCACCGGCGACTCCGTCCAGTCGCGAAGCTACCGGACGGTCTTCGCCGGGCCGGGCCACGGCGAGTTCGCGGCGTTCCAGCCGGGCGCGGGCATCCCGATGAGCTACGACGACACCAAGGTGATCGAGGCGGCCGGCTTCCTGCGGTCGATCGTCGAGGGCAAGCCGCACGGCGCCACCCTCGCCGACGCCGTCGCGGCCGCCGCCGCCCTCGACGCGATGCTCGACTCCGTGCGCGCCGGCGCATGGGTCCGCACCGGCAGCGCCGCATGAGATCACGCAGCGACGCTACGATCACTATTCGTGGCCACCGATCCGTACACTCTCGACGGTGCGCGTCGCATCCTCGCCGACACGCCCAAGGTCGTGGAAAAGCTGGACCGGCTGCTCGGGTTGGCGATCCTCGGCAGCGGCGTCGGCTACCTGACCACCGGAGTCTCCGAACTGTTCACCGTCTTCGGCTGGGTGGACCAGAAGAACGAGACGGTCCGGCTCCTCGACGGGCTGGTCTCCGCCGGTTACGAGCGGCTGCGTAAGGGTGCGGGCCGCGAGCGCTTCGACGTCCTGGCCGCGACCCACACGGCCCTGGTGCACGGCTCGTTCTTCGCGGCGATCCGCGAGGTGCTCGGTTCGGTCTACGACCGTCTCGACCTGACCGATGAGGATCTGTCGCGGCTGACCGCGGTCGCTGCCGGTGAACGGGCCGTCGGCCTGCTGGCGTCCGGCCGTGTGCCGCTGCCGGACGCGACCTCCGGCCTGCACCGGAGCATCGTCGATCGGATCGAGCCGTTCTACCGCGAGCTGACCCGTGCGAGCCTGGAGTTCTTCGCCGGCTTCCACGGGTGGCCCCGCGATGCCGAGGTTCGGCCGGCCGACCCGCTGGTGCGGCAGATCGTCGAGCGCGCGGTCCGCCGGTACCGGGTGGAGTACGCGCGGCTCGCCGCCGAGGTCCGCGAGTTCGAGATCTGGGCGATGCTCGGCGAGCACGCCGCCACGCAGGAGGTCACCGGCACGTCGCTGGCCCGCCTGGAGCACTGGGTGGCCACGATCGTCCGGCGCGGGGATCGGCAGGCCGCCCGGATTCTGACCGTCATCGAGGCGATCAACCGGGAGGTCCTCTCGGCGACGCTCATTCCGATCGGTGAGGCGGGTGACCTGGGCGGGGTCGTCCTGCCCACGGTGGAGGCGGGCTATGTGAGCCCCCGGTTCCGGTGGGCGATCGCCGACCGCGACGCACGCCCGGGTGACGAGCGCTGGTGGGCGCGCCAGCCGCTCGAGGACGACATCGAGACGTTCCTCGCCGGGCACGTCGCCGGCCCCGCCGGCACCGAGAAGCCGATGGTGGTCCTCGGGCACCCCGGCTCCGGCAAGAGCCTCTTCACCAAGGTCTGCGCGGCACGACTCGCGGGCGCTGACCGTTTCACCGCGGTCCGCATCGCGCTGCGCGATGTGGGCGACCCGTCGGCCCCCCTGCACGCGCAGCTGAGCGGGTCGCTGGAGAAGGCCACCAACGGCCACGTGAACTGGACCGACTTCTGCGCGGCGAGCGAGGACACCGTGCGGGTGTTGTTCATCGACGGGCTCGACGAGCTGATGCAGGCCACCGGCTCCACGCAGTCCGGCTACCTCGCGGACGTCGCCGAGTTCCAGCGGGTCGAGAAGGTCACCGGCACCCCGCTGATCGCCGTCGTCACGGCCCGCACGATCGTCGCGGAACTCGCCGGGATCCCGGAGGGCTCGCTGATGGTGAAGCTGGAGGACTTCTCCGACGATCAGGTGCGGCAGTGGCTGCGGATCTGGCGCACGGTGAACGCCGGCGCGGGAGTCCTCGACCCGGATCCGGCGACCGTCCTGCGACTCGGCGACCTGTCCCATCAGCCGTTGCTGTTGCTGCTGCTGGCCGTCTACGCCGCTCGAAGCCCGTTACCGCGGCAGAGCTCCGCCGCGGACCTCTACGGCGCTCTGCTGCACGACTTCATCACCCGCGAGCTGACCAAGCCCGGGCAGCCACCGGAGGTCACGTCGGCGCAGCGCCGGTACGACGCGTTGTGGCAGCTCGGCGTCGTCGCCTTCGGCATGATCAACCGGGGCCGCCTCCACCTCGGCGAGGATCAGCTACGGCTCGACCTGGTGGCGCTGAGCCGCCGGCACGCCGACCCGATCCTGACTCCGGCCGGCGCCCTCGATCCGGCGCAACGGGTCATCGGCCGGTTCTTCTTCATCACCGCCGCGGAGGCCGACGCCGGCCATGTCGGCCGCAGCTACGAGTTCCTGCACGCCACCTTCGGCGAGTACCTGGTCGCCTATCACGTGGTGAATCAACTGGTCGACCTGCACCGGGCCCTGGCCCGCCCCAGCTCCCAGCAGTGGGACGACGATCTGCTGTTCGCTCTCCTGTCGCACCGTCTCATCACCGCGGGGGCGGCGCAGGTGCTGCCGTTCGCGCGGCAGTTGTTCGCCGCGGAGGCCGCGGACACCCGACAGGGCGTGCTCGTGGTTCTCAGCCGGATCATCCGGGCGGCCCCGGACCGGTGGGGCCGGGGCGCGTTCGCCGGCTACGACCCGTCCGGCGGCCGCTACACCGACCGGATGGCGACGTACACCGCGAACCTGGTGCTCCTGCTGACCCGGCTGGTCGACGATCCAGTCCCGCTCGCCTACCTCGCTCCGGCCGACGCCGACCCCGAGGAACACTGGACCACCCTGCTCGACCTCTGGCATGCCAGCTTCCAGCGTGATCACGGTGAGGAGTGGCGCCAGCTGCTGACTTCGCTGGGCCGTCCCACCGGGAGCTGGGCAGCGGTCGAGGCCCGCAGCGATCCGATCTCCAACACGTTCGTCCGCCGGCTCCGGCTCGAGACCGCCAACCGGGTGCGCGGCGCCGCCTACAACGCCGGCATCGCCATGATGACCGACAACTACCGGCTGACCCCGGTGGACGGAGCCGAGCAGCTGGCGGGCGAACTGGCGGCGACGCTCACCGAGCCCGTCCCGGGCCGGGCCGGTGGCGTCGACGACAAGATGATGCGGGCCTTCCTGGAGGCCGACGTGACCGCCGAGTGGCTGGCGCGCCCGGTGCTCGCGCATCTCTGCCGGTTCGGTGAGAACATCCCGGTGCCGTTGTTCCGGGAGATCGTCGCCCGGCTGCTGGGTTTCCGGCGGCAGCGTTCCGATCTGGGGCCGGGATTCGCCCTGCTGGCCGCGTTGTTCCCGGCGCTGTTGCCGTACCTGCCCCAGATGGGCGCGGAACTGTTCGTGGCCGTCGACTCGGGCGAGCCGGTGATGATCCCGGCGGCCCGGGATTCGAGGATCGAGATGGTGCTCGGGATCGGCGAGGTCGTCTGGGGCCGATCCGACCGCGTGCTCTACGGAACCTCGTACCGGCACACCCCCGAGGTGAGGGCGGTCTTGGAAGGATCGTGGCCCGCGGCAGTGGTGGCTCTGCTGCCAGCTGACGCGGCCGACTCGGTCCGCCGCGCGATCATCCGGCAGGCGGTGGCGGAGATTCCCGAGTTCCTCTGATCTCGGCGCGGCGGAAACGATCTCGGCGCCGAGAAAGTGATCCCGGTGCCGAGAAAATCTAGGTCGGAGGAACTAGACATTCTTGTGAAGCGTGGTTAGTGTTTCTCCCGTACCCAAGAGAGATCGTCGAAGACGCAGACGAGAACGGCCGAGCGTCAAGCAGGGCCCGGACAGATGTCGTGGCTCGCTCGGCCCGCAGTGCGAGTGTCGATCAGTGCAAGTGTCGATCAGTGGAAGTGTCGATCACCGCACGTGGTGGGGCCATGAAGTCGCGTGGGGCTCCGGCACCGGTGATCAGCAGGTGAGCACCACAGGAAATGCGAAGCAGAGGAAAGGGAGGGCCCGAACACCGTTGGATCGCCCGTCTCCAGGACGCGGTTCGATTCTGGAGTGGACACCGCAGTCTCCATCGAACGAGAGGTGGTCTCCGGTCACGCTTACGCGATCCTCGCACCCTCAACCGCCGACGGCGGCCGGTGCGGACACGGCAAACCGGCGAACGTGCCGGTAGATGGTGTTTGAACCCGTAACCCCGGGCCCCGGCGCTTCCGCGCCGGGGCCCTCGTCATGAGAGAGGCACATGCATGGCCCAACCCGACGACATGTTCGGTGACGAGGACTACCCCGCCTACACGATGGGCCGCGCCGCGGAGATCACCGGCGCCTCGCAGGACTTCCTGCGCCGCCTCGACGAGGCGAAGCTGTTCAACCCGTACCGGTCCGCCGGTGGGCATCGCCGTTATTCGCGCTACCAACTGCGCCTCGCCGCCCGGGCCAGGGAACTGGTCGCTCAGGGCACCGCGCTGGAAGCCGCCTGCCGGATCATCATTCTCGAAGACCAGCTCCAGGAAGCCCGCCATCACCACGCGGAGCACCAACGCGACCAGCGAGTGGACGCCGCCTGATCGCATCGCCGTCTCCGGCGCGCCGGCCTTTGCGGACCGTCTATTTCTTAGGACTGTTCCATAAAGGCCGGTGATGCTCTTCAATGTGACCACCGGACCCGTCGAAGGTTGGTGGTCACCGTGCGTCTCGCCGAACGTCTGCTCCTGGCCCCGCTGCTGCTGGCCGCCCTCCTGCCCGGGGCCCCCGCGGCTTCCGCCTCCGCCGCCACGATCGCGGAGGCGGACCCCGGATGGACGGGGCCGCTGTCGACCCGCGGCCGCTACATCGTCGACGCGGACGGGCAGCGCTTCAAACTGCGCTCCGGCAACTGGCACGGCGCGAGCGGCACCTGGAACGGTTCCGGCGACACGGCCGACAACGCCGCCCACCACGCCGGGGAGAACTCCGGGCGGATCCCGCTCGGGCTCGACCGGGCGCCGCTGGCCACGGTCGTCGCCGGATTCCGCGACCTGGGCCTCAACAGCGTGCGCCTGCCCTTCTCGAACGAGATGCTGCGCGACACCCGGCCGGTGACCGACGCCGCCGTGGCCGCCAACCCCCGGATGCGGGGCCTCACTCCCCTTCAGGTGTACGACCGGGTCGTCGCCGCGCTCACCGGCGCCGGGCTCGCGGTGATCCTCAACAACCACACCAACACCACCCGCTGGTGCTGCGCCCTCGACGGCAACGAGCGGTGGAACACCTCGCAGAGCGTCCAGCAGTGGGAGGACGACTGGCTGTTCATGGCCCGCCGTTACCGCGACGAGCCGCGGGTGGTCGGCGCCGACCTCTACAACGAGGTGCGCCGTACCGTCCTGGACGACCCGAACTGGGGCCGGGGCAACGCGCACGACTGGTTCGCGGCCTCCCAGCGGGCCGGCGACCGGATCCTCGCCGAGGCCAACCCGAACCTGTTGATCATCGTCGAGGGCATCAACTGGACCGGGATCCCGGTCGACGGCCTCCCGCACGAGCGGCCGACCCTGCGGCCGGTCCGCACGCTGTCGCACACTCTGGTGAGGTCCGGGAAGCTGGTGTACTCGGCCCACTTCTACGACTACACCGGCCCGAACCACAGCGGCGCCACCGGGACGGGGGAGACCAGCGACCCCCGTTACCGCGACCTGAGCCCCGCGGAGCTCGCCGCCGTCTTCGAGCGGGACGCGTCGTTCGTCGCGGGGGAGCCCGGCAGCCACTTCACCGCGCCGGTGTGGATCAGCGAGTTCGGCGTGGACGCCGGCGCCGCGCCCGGCAGCCGGCAGCGGGCCTGGTTCGAGAACTTCGCCGACCTGCTGATCAGGGCCGACGCTGACTTCGCCTACTGGCCGGTGATCGGCTGGGCGGAGAGCGGCAACGCGTGGGGGCTGCTCTTCTTCGACGCCGCCGGCCAGCGCTCCGGTCTGCTCGACGGCGTGGACTGGCGGTCCGCCGCCTGGCAGCGGCTGATCACCACGACCGCCCGTCAGGGGTATGTCGCCCCGGTCGCGTCCCGGTCGATGCTGAGCCCCGACCACGGCGACTTCATCGCGTCGTCGCGGATGCGCGCCCAGCCCGACTTCGATCGCGGCGCCCGCAAAGCCGTCTGTCCGGACGGGCAGCGGTTGATCGGGTTGAGTCACACCGGCAACCGGGGACTGTGCACCGACTTCTCCGGCGCCACCACGTGGGGCGCGTACCAGGTGGTGACGGACGAGAGGCACGTGTCGCGAGACTGGGCGTCCGGCTACACCAAGCTGCAGTGCCCGGCGTCCTCGGTGCTGATCGGCTATGCGGTGCGGGGGGCCGCCGTGTCCAGCGTGCTGTGCGTCTCCGCCCTGGCCGCGGTGACCGACGCCGGCCGGACCGTGTGGTTCGACCGTGGCGACAGCCGTCCCGCGGGCGGCCCGGGCGGCGACTTCGCCGGCGGCCACTACAAGGGCCAGTGCGCCGACGGCGAGTACGCGGCCGGCATCGCCTACACGGGACGGTTCCCGTCGTCGCGTACCCCGGACGCTTTGCTCTGCCGTCGCCTGCCCTGACCGCGTGCTCTCCCCGCCTCTTGTGGCACGGTCGCCGGGTATGCGTTCGCCCCCACCGGGGTACACGACTTTCCAGGTCCGCGTGATGCGGACACCATGAGACGAGGTAGTGGGCAACCTCGACGGCTCGGGGGCGCGGGTGAGTGGCTCACGTCCGAGGCGGGCGGAGGTCTGACCATGATTGTTGACGATTCCGGCGAA
Organism: Actinoplanes sandaracinus; assembly: GCF_030009775.1. Taxonomy (GTDB): domain Bacteria; phylum Actinomycetota; class Actinomycetes; order Mycobacteriales; family Micromonosporaceae; genus Actinoplanes; species Actinoplanes sandaracinus. Next base: position 78,313 of record NZ_JASCTH010000031.1, read on the forward strand.
ACACCACCACAGACTCGATGGTTCGGGCAGGTGGCCGACTATCCGGACCAATCCTCCATCCCGGAGTTGTTCGCCGGGCAGGTGGCGGCGGCCCCCGGCGCGACCGCCGTGGTCGACGGCGATCGCCGGATCACCTATGCGGAACTCGATCGATGGTCCGACGGGCTGGCGGCCCGTCTGTCCGAGGTCGGTGTGCGGGCCGGCGACGCGGTGGGTCTTTTGGGCGGGCGTTGCCTCGAATCCCCGGCCGGGATGCTCGCCATCCTGAAGGCGGGCGCCACCTACGTGCCGCTGGACCCGACGGATCCGGCCGTCCGGCTACAGACTCTGACCGGCGAACTCGGGATCCGGCACCTGGTCAGGCTGCCGGACACCGCGGGGGTCCTGGAGGACGCCCGCTCGGTCGCGGCCGCCGACCACCGCGACGGCGGCCCACGCCCGCCGGACCCGGGAACCGGTGGCGGCGATCCGGCCTACGTCATGTTCACCTCCGGCTCGACCGGCGTTCCCAAGGCCGTCGAGGTGCCGCATCGCGCGGTCGCCCGGCTCGTCATCGGCGCCGACTACCTGCAGATCACCGCGGCCGACCGGGTCGCGCACACCGGTCATCCGGCGTTCGACGCATCGGTTTTCGAGGTCTGGGGCGCTCTGCTCAACGGCGCCGGGCTGGTGATCGTCGACCAGCCGACCCTGCTGGATCCGGCCCTGCTGCACCGGCTGTTCTCCGAGGAGGCAGTTACGGTCGCGTGGCTGACCGCCGGGGTCTTCCACCAGTGTGCGCGGACGCTGCCGGGCATGTTCGCCGGGTTGCGCTGCGTGATAGCCGGCGGTGACGTGCTCGACCCGGCCCTCGTGCGCGGGGTGCTGGCGAGCGGGCCGCCGCAACGGCTTCTCAACGGTTACGGACCGACGGAGAACACCGCCTTCTCCACCACTCATCACATCGTCGACGTGCCGGAGGGGACCGCGCGGATTCCGATCGGACGTCCCGTTTCCAACTCCACCTGCTACATCGTGGACGAGGACGGCGATCCGGTGCCGGTCGGTGTCGAGGGCGAGCTCTGGGTCGGCGGCGACGGCGTCGCCCGGGGGTACGCCAACGATCCCGCGCAGACCGCCGCGCGTTTCCTGCCGGACCGGCGCGGGCGCCGGTCCGGCGCGAGACTGTTCCGTACCGGTGACCGGGCCCGTTGGCTGCCCAACGGTGACATCGACTTTCTCGGCCGCCTGGACCGGATGGTGAAGGTCCGTGGCTTCCGGATCGAGCTGGACGAGATCGAGACGGTGCTCGCCGGCTCGGACGGTGTCGCCGCCGCGGCCGTCGTGGTCGCCGGCGACGACCCGGACACCCGGACGATCGTCGCCTACTACCAGCCGGCGCCCCCCGCCACGCGAGACGGCGACGCCGGTGGGCCGGGCGGCCCGACGGCGACCGATCTCGGGGCGTACCTCGCCGCCCGCCTGCCACGGTTCATGCTCCCCGCCCGGATCGTCCGGCTGGACCGTCTGCCCCTGGCCGGCACGGGAAAGATCGACCGGGGCTCACTCGCCGCGCTCGCGGTGCGCGGCGGGGACCGGCCGTCGACGCCGGTGCCCGCGGACCGCCGGCCGGCGACGCCGATCGAAGTGGGGCTCGCCCGGCTCTGGGTGGAGGTCCTCGACCTGGAACCCCACGAGGTCAGCCTCGACGACAGCTTCTTCGACCTCGGCGGCAACTCGTTGCTGGCGGCGCGCCTGTTCGTGCGGCTGCAGACGATGTTCGGGGTCGACCAGAGCCAGAGCCGGGTCCTGACGTCCCGGCTGTTGGCCGATCCGACCCTCGCCGGCTGCGCCGAGGCGGTGCGTGAGGCGCGCGCCGGTCTCCTCGACCGCGACAGCGCCGCGATGGACGCCGAGTTCCGCCGCGAGAGCGGGCTCGACACCGTGGTCACGGCGGCGCCCGGGGCGAACACCCGGCCGCCGGTGGTGACGCGGCCACGGTCGCCGGCCGACGAGCTCGACACCGCGGCGACGCGCTTCTCCGGCGGGCCCGTTCTGCTCACCGGCGGCACCGGCTTCCTCGGCAGCTATCTGCTCCGCCGGTTGCTGACCGTCACCGACGCCGACATCCACTGCCTGGTCCGGGCCGGCGACGCCGAGCACGCCCGGCGCCGGCTGGCCGCCGGGCAACAGCGGTACCGGCTCGGTGACCTTCCCGATGATCGCGTGCATCCGCTGGCCGGTGACCTGGGCCGGCCGGCCCTCGGGCTGACCGCCGCGGCGTTCGACGAGCTGGCCGGACGGGTGGACCTCGTCCTGCACGCCGGCGCCTATGTGAATTTCGTCTACCCCTACTCTCCACTGGCGCCGGTCACGGTGGGCGGCACCCGGGAGCTGGTGCGGCTCGCGATGCCCCGGCGCGTCCCGGTGCACTTCGTGTCCACGCTCGCGGTGCTGGCCGGTTTCGGGGCGGCCGGGGTGCGTGACGTCTCGGAGGACACCCCGCTGGCCTACCCGGAACACCTGTTCATGGGGTACACCGAAACGAAATGGGTGGCCGAGACGGTGCTGGGCCGGGCGGCGAGCGAGGGGCTGCCGGTCGGCATCCACCGGCCGTACGAGATCTCCGGCGACCTCGCCCGGGGGGCGTGGAATCTGGAGAACGCCACCTGCGCGCTGCTGCGGCTGATCGTCGACCTGCGGATCGCGCCGGACGCCGGCATCCCCCTCGATCTCGTGCCGGTCGACGTGCTGGCGGCGCAGATCGTGCACATCGCGCTGACCCGCACCACCGAGACGCGTACCTATCACCTGACCAACCCGAGGCCCGCGACGCTGTCCGACATGACGGAGGTGCTGCGCGGCCATGGCTACCAGGTCCGCACGCTGCCGTTCGACGAGTGGGTGACGCGGGCGGTGGCGTTCGTCGCCGAGCACCCCCGGCACCCGTTCACCCCGTTCATGCCTCTCTGGGTCGACCGGAGCCCGCGCAGTGGTCTCGTGGTCAAGCAGATGTACTTCGCCGACCACTTCCCGCACTTCAGCCGGAGCAACACCGAGCGGGCACTGGCCGGATCGTCCATCGCGATGCCTCCGGTCGACACCGCGCTGCTCGACCACTACGTGCGGTTCTTCCAGCGGTCCGGCTACTTTCCGGCCCCGGACGGCGGCCGGCCGGTCGCGGGTTCCCGGTCGGGGGCGGCATGACCACCGCCGTGCCGTTGCCCCGGGTGGCCGTCGTGTTCGACTTCGGCTCCGCCAGCCCGATGAGCATCCTCGCCTCGGCCCGGGACCTCGCCCGGATCGTCTTCCTCTGCGACCGGAGCCTGCCGCACGTGCGGGCGCTCTACGACGATCTTCGGGCGCTGGCGCCGGTCTGCGACACCACCGGTATGACCGACGAACAGATAGTGGCCGCGCCGGACTGCGCGGACCTGGCCGGCATCGTCACCTTCAGCGAGAGCCAGCTCAACCGGACCGCCGCCCTCGCGGACCGCCGGGGTCTGGCCTTCCTCAGCGTGGACACCGCGGCGGCGGTGACCGACAAGTACACGCAACGCCGCGTACTCGCCGAGGCGGGTGTCCAGCACACCGCATGCCGCGTCGTCCGCGACCTCACCGAACTCGCCCCGGCCCTGGACACGGTCGGCCTTCCGGCGGTCCTCAAGCCCCGCAGCGGCGCGGCGAGCGCACGGACCTGCACCGTGCACAGCCTCGACGAGGCCCAGGTGAGATGGCGTGCCTTCACCGGCGCCGAGACCGGCGGCTCCACCGCCGAGTTCGTCGTCGAGCGACTGCTGTCCGGCGACCCGTCGGCCGCGGGCCAGGACTGGGCCGACTACGTCTCCGTCGAGTCGATGACCTCGCACGGCGACATCCGGCACGTCGAGGTGACCGGCAAGTTCCCACTGGCCGCGCCGCTGCGGGAGACCGGTTACGTGGTGCCCAGCACGCTGGGCGACGGCTGGCGGGACGAGGTGCTGGCGCTCACGACCGCGGCGCTCACGGCTCTCGGCGTCCGGCACGGCATCACCCACACGGAGGTCAAACTCACCCCCGGCGGCCCGCGGATCATCGAGGTCAACGGCCGCCTCGGCGGGTACGTCGCCGACCTGGTCCGGCGCGCGCGGGGGTTCGACCTCGTGCGTGCCGCGCTCACCGTGGCGCTCGGGCGACCGTACAGTCCCCCGGCGACGGCCTACCGGCGGCACGCGTTCCAGTACTTTCTGACCCCGCCGATGGAGGCGGTCGCGCTGCGGCGGCTCGACGGGATCGACGAACTCGGTGACGTGCCGGGAATCCACCTCGTCGAGGTGCTGACCGAGCCGGGCACGGCACTGGACTGGCGGCGCGGCACCCTCGCCTACCTGGGCATCGTGCACGGGTCGGCGCCGGATCACCGAGGAGTGCTGCGTCTGGTGGACCTCATCGGCCGGACCCTGCACGTCGAGTACGAGCGAGCGCCCGAAAGCGACGAAAACCGCACGAACTGACTACGCACAGTGTTAGCGTGGATCTCGTCGTAGCTTGGGTGCATCGGGGGCCGCCATGGTAACGACTCCTGCGGTCAGCGGGCACCACAGCGAAGGCCACATCACCGAAGTCACCCAGGTCCTGCGATACCTGTTCACCCGCGGCGCGGCGCCGGCCGCGATCCGCCGCGCACTCGCCGCCGCCGTCGTGGCGGGCTCGGCGCTCGGCCTCCTGCTCATCCGCCGGCACGGCGACCGGACGACGACGGCGGTGACCGGCGGCCACGTCACCGTGCTCGGCGCGTTCGGCCTGTACGCCCTGGACGTCGTGATCCGCGCGGACCGAGCCCGCACCGCGGCGCGGAACGAGGCGGCGGCCAGCCACAACCAGCTGCAGAAGCTGATCGACAACTCCGAGTCGAACATCTATATGAAGCGGGTCGACAACGGGCAGTACCTTTTGGTCAACAAGTCGTGGGAACGACTGTTCGGTGTTCCCCGCCACCGGGTCGTCAACCTCACCGACCACGGGGTGTTCCCCGCCGAGCTCGCCGACCAGTTACGTGCCAATGACCTCCAGGTCGCGGCCGCCGGCAAGTCCGTGCAGTACGAGGAGACCGCGGACGGCGTCGACGGCCTGCGCACGTACATCTCGGTGAAGTTCCCCGTGCTGGACACCGCGGGCAGGCCCTATGCCGTGTGCGGCATCTCCACCGACATCACCGACCGCAAGCGGGCCGAGGACGAGGTGCGGCGGCTCAACGCAAGCCTGGAGACCCGGGTCCTGCACCGCACGGCCGAGCTGGAGGCGTCGACCAAGGAGCTCGACGCGTTCGCCTACTCCGTCTCGCACGACCTGCGGGCGCCGCTGCGCTCGTTGCACGGCTTCAGCGACGCGCTGCTGGAGGACTATGGCGACGTTCTCGACGACGTCGGCAAGGACTACCTGCACCGGCTGCAGCGCAACGTGGGGCGCATGGGCCGGATGATCGACGACCTGCTCAACCTGTCCCGCGCCACGCGGGCCGAGCTGGAGCGCTGCGAGGTGGACCTCTCCGCGATGAGCCAGGACGTCGTCGCGGACCTGCGGGCGGTCGATCCGGATCGCTCCGTCACGCTCATCGTCCCCGACGGTCTCACCGCTGAGGCCGATCCCCACCTGCTGCGGCTCGCCCTGCAGAACCTTCTGGCCAACGCCTGGAAGTTCACCGGCAAGAGGGCCGAGGCGATCATCGAGGTGGGCCGCGCCGTCCACTGCGGCGAGACCTTCTTCTTCGTACGAGACAACGGCGTGGGTTTCGACATGAGCTATGCCGGCAAGCTGTTCGACGCCTTCCAGCGGCTGCACACGACCGCCGACTTCGAGGGCACCGGCATCGGGCTCGCGATCGTGGCCCGCGTCGTGCGCCGTCATGGTGGCCGCATCTTCGCCGAGGCCGAGATCGACCAGGGCGCGACGTTCTATTTCAATCTGATGAGCGGCGAAAAGGGAAAGCCATGAGTGCCGGCGGCAAGATCCTCATCATCGACGACAGCCAGGACGACGTGACGCTCACCCTGCGCGCGCTGAAGAAGAACAACATCACCAACGCCGTGGACATCGCCGCCGACGGGGAGGAGGCGCTGCGGTACCTGTTCCCGGCCGAGGAGCCGTCCGCCGGCCGGACGGACACGATGCCGGCGCTGGTCCTGCTGGACCTCAACATGCCGAAGGTCAGCGGTCTGGAGGTGCTGCGGAGCATCCGGTCCGATCCGCGCACCAAATACCTGCCGGTCGTCGTCCTCACCACCTCGACCGAGGAACGCGACATCGTGAACACCTATGACCTCGGCGCCAACAGCTTCGTGCGCAAACCCGTGGCGTTCGACGAGTTCCTGGACGCGGTCCGGGTGCTGGGCATGTACTGGCTGCTGGTGAACCGGCCGGTGGGAAGAACCCATGACTGAGGAGCCGGAGGAGATCCGGCTGCTGCTCATCGAGGACAGCGACGACGACGCCGTCCTGGTCGTGAACCGGCTCCGCCGGTCCGGCCTGCGGGTCGACTACGAGCGCGTCGAGACGGCCGACGCGATGTGTGCCGCCTTGGCGCGCGGATCGCCCGACATCGTGATCTCCGACAACGGCATGCCGGCGTTCAACGCGGAGGCGGCGCTGCAACTGCTCCGTGACACCGGCCTGGACGTGCCTTTCATCGTCGTCTCCGGGCAGATCGGCGAGGAGTCCGCCACCGCGTTGATGCGTGCCGGCGCCCACGACTTCGTGCTCAAGGACAAGCTCGCCCGCCTCGGGCCGGCGGTGCAACGCGAACTGCGGGAAGCGCGGGATCGTCAGGAACGGCGGCGCACGGAGGCGGCGCTGCGCACCAGCGAGGAGCGTTTCCGGCTCGTCGCCGAGAACCTCCAGGACGTCCTGTTCCGATTTCGGCCCGGTCCGGCCCCGGTTCTCGAATACATCAGCCCCGCCATAGCCGCGATGACCGGGCTGTCCCCGGAGGAGCTGTACGAGCAGCCGGAACTGCTCTTCGGCACCATGGATCCCGACGACCGCGAGGTCATGCGGCGGTCGTGGCAGTCACCGCCGGGCAGTCCGCTCACCGTGCGCTGGTCGCGGCCCGACGGCACGCGCGCCTGCGCCGAGCAGCGACTCGTCGCGGTGTACGACGCCGGCGTCCCGATCGCCGTCGAGGGCCTCCTGCGGGACATCACCGCCCAGGTGGACGCCGCCGAGCAACGCCGGGAACTGGAACGGCAGTTGCACCAGGCGGAACGGCTGGACTCCCTCGGCCAGCTCGCCGGCGGGGTCGCACATGACTTCAACAACCTCCTCGGTGTGATCAGCGGCTACACCGCTTTCGTGCTCGACGAGCTCGGCCCCGCCCATCCGTGCCGGCCGGACCTGGAGAACATCGACGACGCCGCCCGGCGGGCCACCGCCCTGACCCGCCAGCTGCTCATCTTCAGCCGTCTGCAACCGTCCCAGCCCGAGATGGTGGACCTGAACGCGGTGGTCGGCCAGATCGAACGGCTGCTGCGCCGCACGATCGGCGAGGACATCGAGTTCAGCATCGACATCGAGCCGGATCTCGACTTCGTCACCATCGACCCCAGCCGCCTCGAACAGATCATCATGAACCTGGTGGTGAACGCCCGCGCCGCGATGCCGGAAGGCGGGCGTCTCGTCATCCGGACGGCACGCGTGGACGACCTGCCCGCCACGGCGATCGGCGCCGTCCCGCGATCGGCGCGGTACGTGTGCCTCGCCGTCGCCGACACGGGGTGCGGCATGGACGAGGAGGTCCAGCGCCGGGCGTTCGAGCCGTTCTTCACCACCAGGAGCACCGGCCAGGGCAGCGGCCTCGGCCTGGCGACCGTCTACGGCGCGGTGCAGGAGGCGTCCGGAGCGATCACCGTCGACTCCGCGCCCGGCGCGGGAACACGGATCGCCGTCTATCTGCCGGCCGCGGACCGCCCGGCGCCCACCACCGAGACGGACAGCGGAACCGGCGACACGGGCCGGGGCCACGGCGAACGCGTCCTCGTGGTCGAGGACGACGACGACATCCGCACCATCACGCGGCGGGTGCTCACCCGAGGCGGGTACGAGGTCTCCGACGCCTCCACCCGCGAGGAGGCGCTGCGGCTCATCCGCGACGACGCTCTCTCGTTCGACCTGCTCCTGTCGGACGTCATCATGCCCGGAATGCCGGTCCTGGAGTTCATTCAAACGGTGCTCGGAGCCCGCCCGTCCCTCCACATCGTCTTCATGTCCGGATACACGGCCGACAGCGACCGGCGGCTCCCCGACGGCGTTCCGATCGTCAACAAGCCGTTCAGCGGCGCGACGCTTCTGCACCAGATCCACACGACCCTGCACAGCGGCGCCTGCTGAGGAGCTAGCCGAGAGTCACGGTTCCGGCCGCGCCGTCCACGGTGATCAACTGCCCGTCACCGATCACCGTGGTCGCGCCGGGCACGCTGATCACCGCCGGGATGCCGTACTCGCGGGCCACCGTCGGGCCGTGCGCCATGATCGCGCCGGTCTCGCTGACCAGCGCCGCCGCGGTGAGGAACAGCGGCGTCCAGCCCGGGTCGGTGGTCGCGGTGACCAGGATGTCTCCCGGCTCGACCCGGGCCGTCGCCGGGTCGCGCACGACCCGGGCGGGGCCGGTCACCCGGCCCGCCGAGGCGCCCACTCCGGTGAGCACGCCGTCCGGGCCGTCTCCCGGCGGCAGGAGGCGTTCGACGTCGGTGCCGTCGGAGAGCAGCGCCACCGGCACCGCGGTCCGCCGTGACTCGGCCCGGTGGGCCGCCTTCCTCGCCGCGGCCAGGGCTCGGTGATCCACCTGCTGGTGGACGGCGGCGCCGACCTCCTCCAGGTCGAGGAACATGATGTCGCCGGCCTCGTCGAGGAGCCCGGCCCCGGCCAGTTCGGCCCCGATCAGCAGCAGTTGCTCCCGGACCGCGCGCAGGTGGTAGAGCCCGGCGAACTTTCCCGCCTCCCGTAGCCCGGCGAGAGCGCGGGCCCGGCGCAGCAGGAAGACGGCGAGCCGCCCGCGCACCGGCCGGCGCCGGGCCCGCGCCGCCAGGTCGTTCAAGGCCGCCTCACCGGCCGCGGCGGCCCGCTCGAACCGTCGGTCCGGCGCCTGCTCCGGATCGTCGAGGCGCAGGTAGCCGGCGAGCGCGGCGAAGACCGGCGCCGGATTCTCCGCCCAGCGCGGCACACCCAGGTCGGCCTCGGCGACGCCGCGGTGCCCGTACCGCTGAAGGAAATCGGTCAGCCCGAACTCCGGAAGATCGCCGAGGCGGTAGCGCTCGGCGAGCTCGGCGGGCGGGGCGCCGAGCAGCAGCGACCGGTGCTCGCCGGCGTCCCGCGCGATCCGCCACAGCGCGAGGTCCATCTCGATGGTGATGTTGTGCGGTACTCCGCCCAGCACGGCGTGGATCTCGTCGGGGCCGGCGAGGCCCTTGAGGAGGTGCGCCGGGAGCGTGCCGGCCAGCATCCCGGCCACGATCGGCCAGGTGATCGTGTCGGTGTGCCCGCCGGCGCCCTCGCTCGCCCGGTCCTCGCGCACGAACCGCAGGCGCTCGCCCGGCGTGCGCAGATCGTCCGGCGCGGCCGACGCGGCGCGCAACTCGTCGACGGCGGCGTACAGGCGCCGCCGGGCCTTGCCGGGCCGGGCCAGGGCCCGGGTGATTCCGGTCAGCGCGCGGGCCGCCGTGCCCAGGCTCCCCGCGGGCGCGGACCGCTTGCCCTCCGGGCGACGCGGCGCGAACCGCGGGTCGGCGAGCACGTGCTCCATCGCCGCCTGCGCGCGCGGCCCGAAGTCCACCGCCATCAAGGGGACCAGGCGTTTGCGGGCAGTGGGATGGCGGGCCAGATCGGTCAGGTCGCCGTAGAGCCGGCCGCCGATGTCGACGATCTCGGCCGTGAAGCCGAGGGCGGCGAGCATCGCGGCGACCGTCTTCTTGAGGGTGGCCATGCCCATCGGGGTGACCGGCCGGAGCATGCCCTGCACGTGCCCGAACTCCACGTAGACGCGCGGATCGTCGCCGCTGTCCGGCGGCGGCGGGAACAGTGTGGTGATCGGCCGGGACTGCAGCAGCCACAGTTCGCCGTCGTGGCCGACGGCGAACTCCACGTCCTGAGGGCTGCCGAACGTCTGCTGCAGCCGTGCTCCGGCGGCCCGCAACCCGGCCAGCCAGGCCGGGCCGGGCACGTCGCCGTCGAGCAGGTAGCGGTCGACCTCGGCGGCGCCGTCCACCACGCTCGTGCCCGCGGCGGCCTCCACTAGCATCTGGGTGCGGCAGCCGGTCAGCGGGTTGGCGGTGAACAGCACCCCGGCCGTCGTGGCGTCGACCATCCGCTGCACCACGACGCCCATCGCGATGCCCGTGTCGTCGACGTCCCGGGCCTGCCGGTACGCGACCGCACGGGGGTGGTGCAGCGACTCCCAGCACCGTGCGACGGCCGCGACCAGTTCCGCCTCGCCGCGGACGTCGAGAACCGATGCGTACTGCCCGGCGAACGCGGCGCCGGGCAGGTCCTCGGCCGTCGCGCTGGAGCGCACCGCCACCGGGCCGCCGCCGAGTCTCCGGTAGGCGTCGAGGATCTCGGCTTCCGGCAGCACGCCACCGCGGTGGGCCGCGACGGTGACGCAGAAGCCGGGAGGCACGCGCTCGCCGCGCCGGATCAGCTCACCCAGGGCGGCCGCCTTGCCGCCCGCCAGCTCAGCGGTCGCCTGGTCCAGCGGGATCACGTTCATGTTTTCACAATACAGTCGTATTGCATCGTCCGGCAATGGGTGCGCCCGACGGCGTCCCCGGGGGCCGATCCTGATCTCCGGTCGCTGATCCGCCGGATGACGGGTGGGCGGGGGACCGCAGGGGTCCCGCCCCCCGCTACTCAGCGGTCAGCTGCCGGGCCAGCCGGTCCAGGCCGTCCCTGATCAGCCGCCCGTACTCGTCCTCGCCGAGCGCGCCGATCCCCGCCCGTGCCCGCCGCAGGTGCTCGCGGGCACGGCCGAGATCGCCGAGCCTGCGGTAACACTCGGCCAGGTTGAGGTGCAACGACGGATACAGGCCGGCCACCGTCATCGGCACCCCGGCCTGAGCGACCCGGGCGTCGGTGAGCGAGCCGGCCGCCGCCAGCGCCCGCTGATCCCAGACCAGTTCCTGCTGGACATCGTCCTGCACATCGGCCATCGAGTGCGCGAGGACGCACACGTGCAGGGGATCGCCGCGCTCCCCGCCGATCTCGTCCCAGATCCGCGCGAACAACTCGCGGGCAGCCTCGCGCCGGCCCTGAGAATGATGCAGCTCCACCCCGTGGCCGATACGGGCGAGTGTCGCATCGGTGACCATCGGCCGCCTTCCGCTATCGCCGCTGCCGGGAGTGGCCCGTCGCCTGGGCGACCAGGGCCGCCGCCACGTCGCGCAGCTTGCGGTTGGTGTCCTGCGAGATCTTGGTGAGGACGGCGAACGCCTCGTCGGCCGTGCATCGCCGGCTGCCCATGACGATGCCCTTGGCCTGGTCGATGACGGCACGGCTCGCCATCGCGGCCCGCATCTGCTCGGCGAGGGTCGCGGTGCTGTCGTACAGGTGCGCGTTGGACAGCGCCACCGCGGCGTAGTCGGCGAACGTCTCGGCGACGACGATCGTGTCGTCGGCGAAGGCGTGCGGCGCGGTGGCGTAGACGTTCAGCGCGCCGACGACGGCTTCCTGAACCGGCAGGCCGATCGACAGGGAACTGTGGACACCCTGTCGCGACGCTCGCGACGTCCACGCGGGCCAGCGGGTGTCGGTGGCCATGTCCGGCACCGAGAGCGTGGCCGCGGCGACGGCCGCGTCAAGGCACGGCCCGTGACCCGAGTCGTACTGCGACTGGTCCAGGGACAGCGCCAACTCGCCGGTGAAGGACGCGGTATGCGGCCGGTCCTTGCGCAGCAGAGTGACCGAGACCTCCCCGGCGCCGGGGATCGTGCGCTTGGCGAGGTCGGCGATCGTGTGGAGGACGCCGCTGAGGTCGACGTCACCCAGCTTGATCCGGCCCAGCCGGGCGAACGCCTCGGACGGAGCCATGGGTTCCCTGGTGCCCAAAAGACCACGCCCCTGCCTAGGGCGCATCGCCGGCACCGTGATGGTCTCCGGGCCATGCGCGGGTCGCTGCAGGACGCCACCGTGGGTGGGTCCGCGCCGCTCTGATGACGCCGGCTCGCGCACGCCATGGGACGTCCGCCACAGACCTCCGAGTTTAATCGCGGACGCCGGGCGCGGCTAGGCGGCGTCGACACTCGGGCACGCCGTGGGCTCGCGAGGGTCTCGTCTCACCCCGAGCGGTGCCCGCCGCGCGGGGTCCGGCTCGCCGGCCGTCCGATGAACCGTGCCGTTCGGCCCCTTGCTAAGTTCCCATGCAGTTTTCCGGATGGAAATGGGATGTTCTTCCTTGCTGACTGAGATCTCGACCGAGCGCTCCGTGACGGAGCCACCCCCCTGTGCCGTCATCTCCCGCCGCCGGACGACCCCGGAACACGTGGTCGTCACCACGGTGGACCGCTGACCCCATGCCCATGCTCACGGACGGCCCGCGGGCCGAAGCGACGGCGATGCCGAAGCGACTGGACTCCTTGACGAGCCTGCGGTTCTTCGCGGCCTTCGCGGTGTTCGCGCACCACTTCACCGGCCTCGGCGGCCAGACCGGGTTCGGTCGCGCCCCGGCGATCTTCCCGTTCTCCGGGATCGGCGGGCACGGTGTCACGTTCTTCTTCGTGCTCTCCGGCTTCCTGATGATGTGGGTCTTCAAGCCCCGTGAGCATCCGTTCGTCTTCTACTGGCGCAGGATCGGCCGGATCTGGCCGGTCCACCTGGTCGTCCTGCCCGCCGCCGTCTACGCGTTCTCCATCGCGGCCGGCAAGGACATCGACTGGCCCAGCGTGATCTCGTCGGTGTTCCTGGTGCAGACCTGGTTCCCGAACGTCACGCCCACCCTGCCGGGCAACCCGGTGACCTGGACGCTCAGCGTCGAGCTGCTCTTCTATGCGCTCTTCCCCCTGATCGCCCCGGTCGCGGCCCGGATGCGGACCCGCCGGCTCGCGCTCACCGCCGCCGCCGGCCTGACCGCCATGTGGGCGGTCAACTGGATCGCCGACGCGAACCTCGAACCCGCGATGGCCCGCTGGGTGATGCGTCATCCGCTGGTCTACCTGCCGGAGTTCATGCTCGGCATGACCCTGGCGCTGGCCGTCAAGCGCGGCTGGCGGCTGCCGCTGCGCCCGATCGTCCCGATCGCCGGGCTGCTGCTGTACGTCTACGTGTACTACCAGCAGCGGTGGCCGTACTCGGACTTGGTGGCGCACCAGCTGGAGTTCACCATCCGGCCGACGGTAGCCGTCCTGGCGGCCCTGATCATGCTGGCCTTCGTGCAGCGGGAGATCGCGGGGCACCGGGGCGTCCTCAACCACCGGCTGCTGGTCATGCTGGGCCTCTGGTCGTACAGCTTCTACCTGATCCACCACACGATCAGCCGGCTGGCGACGTACGAGTGGGGCCGGATGCCGAGCAGCAACGCCGTGCTGTTCACCATGATCGGCATGGCCGTGGTCACCAACGTGATCTGCTGGGGACTCTTCACCTGGGTCGAGGAACCGGCCGAGAAGTGGTGGCGCGAGCACACCCCGAAGCGGTGGCTGAACCGCGGCGGGGAGACCGGCGGCCGGGCCCTGCCCCCGGCGCCCCGCACCGCCTCCGCCGCCGCCTCCGCCTCCGACCCCGACCCCGATCCCGACCGGCGCGCGCCCGCGCGGGCCCCGGCCTGACCGGATCATGTCGGCCGACGGCGGCACGGCGATCGTGGTGTGCGAGGCGGCGGCCGGGACCGGCCTGGCCGCCGTCGGCTGACGCGGCGTTCCGGTCAGCTGTTGAACAGCTGCGCGACGATGGCGAGGACGCGGTCGACCGCGGTCCCGTGCCCGCCGCCGCAGTCGTGCACGCGCGTGGTCGACGACGGGCTCACCAGCTCGTACTCGAAGCCGTCGTTGCACACCGGGGCGTCCGGCGGCGTCGTCCGGCCGGCGAATTCCGGCGCGGCCAGCAGCAGGCGGAGTTCGTCCATGGTGGCGGCCGGCAGGGAGGTCCGCACGGCCGGCCCGCCGCGGCGCGTCACGACCGCTGTGCCGTCCGCCGTGATCGAGACGTGATCGTCGACGCCGGCGAAGCCGCCCCGGCGGCTGACGGCGAGCGGAAACGCCTTCTCCGCCGCGGCGGACGCCGCCGGTGAGGACGCCGCTGCCGGGGACGCCGGCGCCGTCCCGGCCTCGGTGGACGCCGGGACGGAAGCGGCGGGCGCCGAAAGCGACGGTGACGGCGACGCCTCGCCGCCGCTCTGGCATCCGGCCGTTGCGGCGAGAAGCAGAACGGCCAGGACTACGGAGGTGTGTGACTTCTGCACCGGTTCCCCATGGTTGTCGACGGAGACCACGAGGGCGAGGACGCCACCGCGGTCGAAGGCGGTCGGTCGGCCTTCGGCCGGCCCGTCGTCACCGAGAAGGCGACACCCGGGCCGGCGTACGGGAGACCCGGTAACGATAGGCGTAGGCGGCGGCCACCGGCGAAGCGTGCCGCCGTCAGATCCCGGGGAGGCCGGCGAGCCCCGCGGCCAGGCCGAGCACGGCGCAGACGCCGAGCACCCGCAGCACGGACCAGCCCCGCCAGAAGATCAGGACGGCCGCGACGGCGGCGATGACCAGGGGAGTGGCCCGGGCCGAGGCCAGTTCGGGCAGCGTCAGGCGCAGCGGCCCGGCGTCGACGTCCCGGACCCGGCTGAACAGGGTGTGGACGGCGAAGTAGAGACCGAGGTTCGCGATGACGCCGACGACGGCGGCGGTGATGCCGGTCAGCGCCGCCGACAGCGACCGGTTGCCGCGCAGCCGTTCCACGTAGGGCGCGCCGAGCAGGATGAACAGGAAGCACGGCACGAACGTCACCCAGGTCGTCAGCAGCGACGCCACCACACCGGCCACCCACGGATCCAGGCTGCCGGGGTTGCTGTAGGCCCCGAGGAACGCCACGAACTGCACCACCATGATCAGCGGACCGGGGGTGCTCTCGGCGAGCGCGAGACCACGGACCATGTCACCGGCCGACAGCCAGGCGTAGTGCTCGACGGCGCGCTGGGCGACGAACGCGAGCACCGCGTAGGCGCCGCCGAACGTGACCACCGCGGTGCCGGAGAAGAACAGCCCCTGCTGGGTGTAGACGCTGTTCGTCCCGGTGAACACCGCGAACAACGCGACCGGGATCAACCAGGCGGCCAGCCCGACGCCGAGGATGGTGGCGGTGCGGCGCCCGGACGGCCGCTCGTGGTGCAGGGTGTCGTCGGAGATCAGCGGCTCCGGGCCGTCCTTCGCCGCGCCGTGCCCGCCGGAGGACTCCACCAGGGCGGGACGCCACCGGTGCAGGGCCCACCCGGCCAGCGCCGCGGCGGCGACCACGATGGGGAACGGCACCGCGAACGCGGCGAGAGCGAGGAAGGCGATCACGGCGAAGGCGACCAGGGTGCGGTTGTTCAGCGCCCGGCCGGCGACCCGCCACACCGCCTGCGCGACGATCGCCACCACGGCCGGCGCGAGGCCGGCGAACAACGCGGCCACCACCCGGGTATCGCCGAAACCGACGTAGACCGCCGAGAGCGCGAGCAGGGCGACCACCCCGGGCAGGACGAACAGGGTGCCGGCGACCAAGCCGCCGCGGATGCCGTTGAGCAGCCAGCCGACGTAGATGGCCAGCTGCTGGGCCTCCGGGCCGGGCAGCAGCATGCAGTAGTTCAGAGCGTGCAGGAACCGCTTCTGGCCGATCCAGCGGCGTTCGTCGACGAGGTGGCGCTGCATGACGGCGATCTGCCCGGCCGGGCCGCCGAAGGTCTGCAGCGAGATGCTGAACCAGGCGCGTACGGCCCGGCCGAACGGGACGACGTCACCCGCCGGCACGGCAGACGGAAGCGCGGTGCCGCCGGGTTCGGTGGTGGTCACGGTGTGTGTCTCCTGGTGGGTTCAGCCCGGGGTGCGGTTCAGCAGCACGGCGCGTCGCTGGTATTCGTACAGGCCGTCGAAGAGTGGCCCGGTCAGCGCCAGAACCTCCTCGTCGTCGCGGATCATCGACAGGCCACGGAGGATCACGTCGAGGCCGGGGCCTTCCGGGGCGTCGTAGCGTTCGTCGGCCAGGTCGGCCTCGTGCACGATCTCGGCGATCTTCCACAGCACCGGATCGTGCAGCTCGTAGCGGCGCAGGATCGTCTCGAACGAACAGTCACCTCGGTGGTGTCCGAGCTCGACCCCGCGCATGTCGAAGGCGGTGGCGTCGCCGGGCACCGCCGTGCGGTCATCGACGAAGAGGAACTCCGCGTCGGGGTCGATGTGCCGGCGGATCAGCCAGGCGCAGGCCGCCCGGTCGATGTGCACGCCGGCGCGGGTCGCCCACCTCACGCCCGCTCCTTCTCGGTCACGGGCCGCCCGGCCTCGGGCCGCCCGGCCTGCGCGGCGAGGTCCTGCACCGCGAGCCGGGCGGAATCCCGCTCGGCCGGCGGGAAGTAGTCACGGTCGGCGATGCGGCGCAACTCGCCGCGGAGCCGGCGCACGGCGCGGACGCGCTCGGCCTCGTCACCGGCGGCGGCGCGGGCTTCGCCGATGACCGCGCGGTACTCGGCGGCGCGGGCCGCCCGCATCGCCGCGACGACGGCCCGCTCCTGCTCGACGCTGCCGGGCTCGGCGATCCACAGCGTGGCGGCGCCGCCGTGCTCGACCACCTCCTCGGCCACCCAGTCGAGCTGTTCCCGGGTCCGCTCGTCGGCGGGCAGCGCGATCAGCCCGTCGCCGAGCCGTGCCACACCGAGGCGTTCCAGCTTGCGCCACACCGCGATCCGCGGCTGCGACGGCTCTCTCGGGATCCGGTACGACAGCAGAACCCACCGCCCGCCCGTCTCGACACGCTCCACCGCCACACTGTAACCACGGTTACCGAGGCGGGGAAGTCCGCAGCGCCGGCCCCATCGAACTCGTGGTGATGCCGCGAGGTTCACTGTGGCGATGACGGTTCACGACGTGGCGGCCGCTCTCCCCGGCATCGCGGTGCTTCGCGAGCGGTGCCGGGCGCTGGCGATGCTGGAGGCGATCATCAACAGGGAGCCGGAGTCGCGGCGCTACTCGTTCGATGCGCGCTGGGCGCCGGGCACGCAGCTGGCGTCGATGCGCAACGGAGGCGGCGACGACTGGTCGATCGTCTTCTCGCCGGACGGCTGCTTCGTCCGGGGCTTCGACCACGAGTCGCCGATGAGCCCGGTCCAGAACGATGACGAGCTGTGGCCGGGGCTGGTCGACACGGTGCCGGAGGTCTTCGCCGACTACGTCGCCGAGCCGGCGTTCAGCTTCGACGGCACGTTCAAGGCGACGGTGTGCCTGTGGCGGCGGCACGGCGATGACCGGTGGCACGCCGGCGGGCCGGCCTTTCCCGACGGTGACGATCCGGACGGCGCCGACTGGCTGTTCCAGTTTCTGGTGGACGGCACCCCGGCGGCCTACCGGTGCGGCGCCGAGGCCCACTACGGGACCACCCTGGACCTGGAGGCGATCGGTGAGGTCTTCGCCGGGCGCCCGCTGACCGGCGAACTGGTACGCCGCCTGGACGCCGGTCTGCCGATGACCGGCCTCGCCGGCGATCTCGCCCGGATCGGCTACCCGTCCGAGCCCTGACACCGGGCGGCCGCCTGACGCGGGGCGGGCTCGCCGGACGCCTGCCGGCCGCGGGCGATCGGCCCTCAACTCGGCGATGACGCCTCGTACCGGGCGGCGATGGCGGTGGCGCGGTCGCGCAGGGCGGTGCGCAGCCACGGCGGCGCCAGGGCCTCAGCGTTCATGGCGAGCTGCCACAGGGCCCACTCGGCATGGCGCGCGTCCTGGAAGCTCACCTCCAGGCGCAGCCAGCCGTCCGCGCCGGCCTCCTCGGCGTGCACGGCCAGCGCGGTGCCCACCAGGTCCTCCCGTCGTGCCGGGTTCACCCGCACCAGCACGGTGACCGGGTCGCCGCCGGCCCGGAACCGGGTGCTGCGTTCCTGCCAGGCCCGGTCCAGATCCACCCGGTCCGGTCGCTGTGCCGGCTCGTCGAGTTCCTCGGCGGCCACGATGCGCGACAGCCGGTACGTGCGGTCCGCGCCGGACCTCGTGGCCAGCAGATAGCCCTGTTCCCGCACGGTGACCAGGCCGATCGGGTCCACGGTGCGCCACCGCGGGGCCTGGCCCACGGCCGCGTAGTGGATGCGCACCTTGTGCCCGGCGAACACCGCGCGCCGGACCTCGGCCACGATGCCGTCGGGAACCTCGTCGGCGGTCAGCCGCCGCGACAGCAGGTCGGTCTCCGGGTCGATGAGCAGCCGCCCGACCGCTCCGGCCGCGGTGTCCCGCTGGCTCTCCGGCAGCGCGTCGACCACCTTGAGCATGGCCGAAGCCAGCGCCGAGCCGAGACCGAACGCCTGCGCGCCGCGCCGCGACCCGGCGACCAGCAGGGCGAGCGCCTCGTCGTGGTTCAGTCCGGTGAGCTCGGTCTGGAAACCGGGCAGCAACGCGAAACCGCCGTGCCGGCCGCGTTCGGCGTAGACCGGGACGCCGGCCGCGGACAGCGCCTCGATGTCACGCAGCACGGTGCGGGTGGACACCTCCAGCTCGCGGGCCAGGGTGGCGGCGGACAGCCGACCACGCTGGCGCAGCAGCAGCACCAGTGAGACCAACCGGTCGGCTCGCATGCGACGAGATTATGCCCGGAATACACGACACAGGATGTCGTGATTGCCTGCCAGGCTCACCAGCACGTGGGTTCGAGTCCTAGCTGCCCACACTCTCGACGAACGGATCTGAGATGACAATGGATCGATCGGCCGTCAACCCGTGGACCTGGTCGGCGGCGCTGGGGTACAACCAGGGTGAGGTCGTCTCCGGGCACACCCGGACCCTGTACTGCGCCGGGCAGACCGCGATGAGCGCCGACGGCAAGCCCCAGCACGCCGGTGACATGGCGGCGCAGGTGGCGTTGAGCCTCGACAACCTGGAGGCGGTTCTCGGCGAGGCGGGCATGTCCCTCGCCGACCTCGTCCGGCTCACCGTCTACACGACCGACGTCGACCGGATCTTCGAGCACTACGGCGTGCTGGCGTCGCGGCTGGGCGCCGCCGGAGCGGCGCCGGCCACCACGATGCTCGGGGTGACACGGCTGGCGATCCCGGACCTGATGGTCGAACTCGAGGGGACCGCCGTCGCGTGACGTCACCTCGCCGGCTCCGGCAGGGCCCGCCGGGCCGCTGATCGATCTCGGCCACCGCCACCGGAGTTTCCCGCGATCCGGGTGGCGGTGGTCGCCGGATTCTGTGCTACGGTTGCCCGGTTGCAGTTTTGATTTCCGTAGACGTTTTCGGCGCCTGATGGGTTATCTGAAACCCACCTGGCGCTTTTTCGTTTGGCGTGTCGGTTCCGACACAGGTGATCAACGCAGCGGCGTGCGAGGCCGCACAGTGCGGTTTCAACAGCCTGCGAGGAGCAGACATGACTACAGGTACCGTGAAGTGGTTCAACGCCGACAAGGGCTTCGGTTTCATCAGCCAGGACGACGGCGGCGCTGACGTCTTCGCCCACTTCTCGGCGATCTCGGCGAGCGGTTTCCGCAGCCTCGAGGAGAACCAGCGCGTGGAGTTCGACGTCACCCAGGGCCAGAAGGGCCTGCAGGCGGAGAACATCCGCCCGCTCTGATCCACACTTGCGAACGGCGGCCCGGCTGGTACAGCGGGCCGCCGTTCGGCGTTTCACACGGGCCCGGCCGGGCCGGGCCGGCTACCTGTCGGCCGTAGCGGCCCGGCGAGCCGCGCGGCGGTGCTGCTTGACCGCGTACATGGCGGCGTCCGCGCCGCTCAGCAGCAGCGAAGGGTCATAGCCCCGGTCCGCGGCCAGGCCCAGGCCGATGCTGCAGCCCGCGACGACCTCGACCTCGCCGGTGGGCAGGCGGAGCTGGTAAGGCACGCTGACGGCCCGCTCGATGCGTTCGGCCAGCAGTTCGGCCTGTTCCGCGGTGAGGTCGGCGCAGGCGACCACGAACTCGTCGCCGCCGAGACGGGCCGCCAGGGCGGACAGGCCGGCGGCGTCGGTCAGCCGCTGAGCGGCGGTGACCAGCAACTGGTCGCCGGCGTCGTGGCCGTAGGTGTCGTTGACCGCCTTGAACCCGTCCATGTCGATGAAGAGCACCGCGACGTCGGTGCCGAGGTGCCGGCACCGGTTCAGGGTGGCCGCCAGCGACTCCAGGAAGAACGCGCGGTTGGGCATCCCGGTGAGCACGTCGGTCTCCGCCTGCATCCGGATGCGCCGGAAGAGCAGCGCCTTCTCCAGCACCAGGCCGCCGACGTCGACCAGGTGTTCGAGGAAGGTGCGCGCGTCGGTGCCCGGCGCCGGCCCGCCGGTGATCAGCAGCCGCCCGGCGCTCGGGTCCTGCGCGCCCAGGCTCATCGACAGCACGCCGGGCAGGGCCGGCAGCCGGTCGGCGGTGATGTTCCGCGGCCATTCCGCCCCGCCGGCGGCGGCCAGTTCCTCGCCGTGGGCGTTGTTGAGGTAGACGGCGGCGCCGGCCACCGGCACGTGCTCGATCAGCGTCTCGACGATGTTGCGGGCCGCGGTGGCCACGTCGACCATGCCGGCCAGGCCGGCGGTCACCGTGTTGAGCCGCTGCAGCCGGTGCAGCTGCTCCTGGCTCCGCCGGTACAGACGGCCGTTGTCGATCGCCAGCGAGATCCGGCTGACGACCCCGATCAGTTCCTGGACGTCGGCCGTGTCGAAGGGACGGTCCTCCCGTCGCGCCAGCAGCAGATAGCCGAGGTGCTCGTCCCGGACGGTCAGCAGGCCCCAGGCGAGGTGCCGCGGCTCGGTGACCACCAGCCAGTCGGGGGCGGCGTTCTCCTCGACCGGAGCGGCGGCTACCGGGAACACCGAGGTGAGCCGCTGTGCCGCGGCCGGCCGATCGACCGCGCCCGGCGGCAGGTGGCGCCCCGCGATGCCCCACTGCGCCGCGAGAAGCAGCCCGTCGTCGCCGTCCTCCGGCGGGGTGAGCACCGCCGCGACGTCGGCGTCGAAGAGTTCGGCGACCTCGCACACCGCGCAGTCCAGCACGTCGGCGACCTCGGTGACCTTGCCGAGAGCGATGACGAGCTGCGCCAGCCGGGTCGCCCGGGCCAGCGCGCGGGCCGAGACCGCCCGTGATGTGGCCAGCTCGGCACGGAGCCGGCGGATCTCGTCGTCGGGACGTGCCGCATCGGTGTTCCCGACGGCGCCGGGAGCCATGTCCACCATGTCAGAACGCGAGGACGACGACGGTGGCGTTGTGGAACCCGGTGGACCCGGTGACGCGGGCGAACTCCCCGTAGGTGAAGAACCCGGCGAAGGGAACGCCGGCCAGTTGGCCGGCGATGGCGGCCGCCTCGTCCGGCACGCTGTCACCGAGCGGCGCGACCCGGCCGGTGCAGCTGAACACCAGCGCTCCCCGTGGCGGGGCGCTGAGCCGGCCGGCCGCGGTGGCGGCGGCCAGGCCGGCGGCCTCCACCAGGTCACGCTGGTTACCGGCGAGCACCTGCACCACGGACTGCTCGCTGACGTGACCGAACATCACCAGCGACCCCTCCTCCGTACGGCCGAGAATGTGCCGTCCGTCGAACGTGCCGGCGGCGTTGGCCAGGCCGAGAGGGTGGTCGTACGTCAGCCGGGCGAAGGTGGGGTTGGCGCCCTCGTCGGGTTCGGAGACCATGGCGACCGCGCCGCGCTGCGACAGGTACACGTCCACCGCGGGACGTCCGTCGAGTTCGTGGATGATGTTGCGCTCGGCGCGGGTCACCACCATGGGATCACCGATCGGATGCCAGCCGTGGGCCACACCGATGCCCAGCGGGTACGGCGAGTTGATCCAGACCGCGATCAGGCCGTTGGACATCACTTTGCCCTCGGCGAACTGGTAGGTGGCGGTCATCGAGACGTCCTCCGCCGCCGCGCCGCCGACCAGAGGCACGGTGGCCCCGGTGACCGCGTAGCTGCCGCGCACCACCTCCCGCTGGTCGCCGGCCAGCCCGTCGGAGAGCATCAGCAGCACGGAGTGTTCGCCGTCGCCGCCGGCCCGCTCCCGGGCCGCCTCGGTGACCTGCTTGGCGGCCCGGCCGAGGTCCCCGCTGACCGAGTCCGCCGCGGCGATCCCGAAGGTGAGGTCCGCCGCCGGCAGATAGGTCGCCACCGCGCCCCGCGCGACACTCTGCGCCGAGGTGAACCCGGCGTACGCGGTGCAGCCGACCACCTGGGCCGCCCCGGCGGCCTCGGCCGCCGCCTCGAAGAAGGGGAGCGGCTCGTATTCGATCGTGGAGAACACCATCACCAGGTCCTGCGGCCCGGGCGTACGGCCGGACAGCGCCGCGGTCACGCACTCCCTCGCCGCGACCGCGGGATCCGTCGCCACGCTGCTCCCGCAGCCCGCACTCGGGCGGTCGTCGTTCGCCATCATCCCGCGCCCCGTCCTCGTCCCGCTAGCCGGCCGCCATCCCTGAGACTCCTATCGGCCGGGCCGCGGCTGATTGAACCGGTATCAGCGGATTGCCTGCGGCCCGGACGCTGTCGCGCGATCGTCGGCGCTGGTGATCCGGTCACGGCCGTCCGCTTTCGATCGATACAGCAGCATGTCCGCCTCCCGCAGCAGGTCCGCCGCGGAGCCGTGGCCGTCGGCCGAGCTGCTGACTCCGATGCTCGTGGTGACCGGCAGGTGACCGGTGACCGGCCGCCAGTCGTGCCGCCGGATCGTCTGGCAGAGCCCGGACATCTCCGCGACCGCGCCGGGGCCGTCCACGCCGGGCATCACGAAGAGGAACTCCTCGCCACCGAGGCGCGCTCCGAAGGAGCCGCTGAGCGTCTGCGCGCGGGCGGTGAGCAGATCGGCGATCTGCCGCAGGACCCGGTCGCCGGCCTCGTGGGAACAGGTGTCGTTGATGCGTTTGAAGTAGTCGAGGTCGAGGACGGCGACCGACAGCGCGGTGCCGGTCTCGGCGGCACGGTGCAGCAGCAACGGCAGCTCGGCGTCGACGAACCGCCGGTTGTACAGCCCGGTGAGCGGGTCACGCATGGCCAGCTGACGGGCCCGTTCGCCGGCCCGGAGGGCCTCCTCGGTCTCGTACATCACCTGGAGCACGCGGGTACGCGCGTCGCGCTGCGCCGAGTGCAGTCGCATCGCCGCGGCATGAAAGGCCTTGTGCGCGGTGAACGCCTCACCGAACCGGCCGGCCGCGGCGAGCAGTTCCGCGCCCACCCGCTGGGCCTCGACCTCCACGGCGGCGAGTCCCCGCTCGGCGCACAGACGCCGGCAGCGTCGCAGAGCCGTCTCGGCCTGGTCGAGCTCGCCGGCCATGCGGTACGCCTCGGCCAGCGTCACCAGGCAGCTGGCGACGGAGTTCGCCTCCTCGTACTGATTGCTGTACTCCTTCTCGGAAGGCTGCAGCAGCGCGATCGCCTCGGCATGACGGCCGGCCGACAGCCAGATCTTCCCCACCGTGTCCCGGGTGCTGTCGTCGAGCACCAGGTCGTGCCTGCCGACGAGCGCGAGGAGGCGGTCCGCCGCCTCGGAGGCCGCCGCGTTCTCGCCGGCCTGGAACTCGGTGTAGGCCAGGTTGTTCAGGATCAGGAACCGGACGTTGATCTCCGCGGTCGCGACGGCCATGCGCTCCGCCTCCGCGTACCGTTCCCGGGCCGCGGCGTAGTCTCCGGTGTCCCCGTAGGTGTCGGCCAGCGCCAGGGTGCACCGCATGCGCAGCCTGGTGGAGGCGGCCGGCGTCATCGTGGGGAGGATCTCCATCGCGCGCACGGCGTGCTCCACCGCGGTGGTGGCGTCACCGAGCTGGGCGAACAACCCCGACAGGTGCCAGTGGCTGAGCGTCAGCAGGTGTGGGTGCCGGTGCGCGACGGCCCAGGCGTGCACGTCGTGCAGGATGCGGCCGGCCGCCGGGAGGTCACCCTGGCGGCTCAGCATGTCAGCCTCGATCATCCGGGTCCGGTGGCGCAGATCCGGCCGGTCGATCCGCTCGGCCCGGTCCGCCAGGCGGCGCGCCCGCACGATCATGCCGGCGGGATCGTGGTCCAGACGAGGCTGCTCCTCGATCGCCGCGATCTCGGCTTCCACCCGCTGTTCCTCCGCGGTCTCGCCGTCCACGGCCTCAGCCCGGCCGAGCCCTGCCCACGCCACCATGTCGCTACCATCGGCCGGTCCGCGCCGTTCTTGACCGATCGGTGGTCCTCCGCCGTGACCGTTGGTTCCCGCTGCCCGGCGCCAGCCGCCGTCATCGGCTCCGCAATCTGCGGAAAGACCCCCGGCGGCGCCCGGCCGTGACGAATGCGTCGGTCTGGAGTGGGTACGCCTTTTCCCGACACTGTTGCGTTGGAAGGAGTTTCCTGTCATGACGACCGCCCGCGAGATCATGACCCGTGATGTCACCTGCGTCGGCGAGAAGGAGTCGCTCGTAGCGGCTGCCCAGAAGATGGCTCAGCTCAACGTGGGTTCGCTGCCGATCTGCGGCGAGGACAACCGGCTGCACGGGATGCTGACCGACCGCGACATCGTGGTGAAGGCGATCAGCCAGGGCCGCAACCCGGCCGAGATGTCGGCGGCCGAGCTCGCCCAGGGCAAGCCGGTCACCATCGGCGCCGACGACGAGGCCGCCGAGATCCTGCGCACCATGGCGCAGTACAAGGTGCGGCGGCTGCCGGTCATCGACGGCCACCAACTGGTCGGCATCGTCGCCGTCGCCGACGTGGCCCGCGCCCTGCCGGACCGCCCGGTCGGCGACCTGCTCGACGCGCTCAGCGAGTAGCCACCCACCACGACAGGCGAAGCGACCCGGGGCCGAGGCCCCGGGTCGCCTTTCTTTTCGCTCCCGCGGGCCCCGCGGTGTGGCGGTCAGCGGGACTCGTGACCGGTTTCACTCGCCGCGGAAGATCACCTTTTTCCTGCCGACTCCGCACCATATCGGGCGCTTTCTGCTGGTCATGGCGCGTCTCACCGCCGCCAGGCGGCGGTCGATGGTCGATGCGGTGTACCGGATGGGATCCAGATCTGTCAGGATGACGTCCTCAAAATCGCATATTGATAGTTCGATCGACTCGGCAGGCAACGTTCCGCGGCCGAGTCACGTCTTGTCTGTGTACGGCCATGGATGGCGCCGACCAGGACCCCTCGATTGTGAGAGCGATGATTCAGCGACGTAAGGTCATCATCGGCGCGATGGGCGTGGCCGCGGCCGCCACGGCGGCCGGGTGCTCCTCCTCCGGCAAGGCGAGCACCGGCACCACCTCCTGGGTCGAACCGGTGGCGAACACCGAGAAGCCGGCCGCCGCGCCGGTTCAGCTGACCGTGACGCCGGCGAGCGCTGCCACCGGCGTGGTGCCGACGGAGCCGATCGTCGTCACCGCCGCGGGCGGCACGCTGAAGTCGGTCAAGGTCACCGCCGGCAAGACCGAGGTCGACGGCTCCCTGCAGGCCGACGGGACCTGGCGCTCGACCGGCGACCTCGCCTACGGCAAGACCTACAACGTGGTCGCGACCACCACCGACAGCCTGGGCGCGTCGAGTGAGCACACCTCCACCTTCGCCACGGTGAAGCCGTCCGCCCTGGCGAAGATCACCTTCCAGGCCAACGGGCTGAACGCGCTCAAGACCGGCGGCACGTACGGCGCGGGCCAGCCGGTGATCGTCGCGTTCAGCCGTGCCGTGAACAAGGCCGCGGCGGAGAAGGCCATCGAGATCAAGACCTCGCCCGCCGTCGAGGGCAAGTTCTACTGGAAGGACGACAAGACCGTGCACTGGCGTCCGGCGAAGTACTGGGCCGCCGGCACGACCGTCAAGGTCAAGGTCAACGTGTTCGGCGTCAAGCTCGGCAAGGACGTGTACGGGGAGAAGAACGCGTCCACCGACTTCCAGGTCCGGCGCCAGCTGATCGCGGTCAGTGACAACCGGACCCACCTGACGAAGGTTTACATCGACGGCAAACTCGTGCGCACCATGAAGAGCAGCCTCGGCAAGGGCGGCGGCACCACCGGCGCGAACGGCGAGAAGATCAGTTACTGGACGGCGGGCGGTCCCCACGTCGTGCTGCAGAAACTGCGCAAGCACAGCATGAGTTCGGCGAGCTACGGCGTCAGCGACCCCAAGGACCCGAACTACTACGTGTCCGAGAACATCGAGTACTGCACCCGGATCTCCTACTCCGGCGAGTTCCTGCACGCCGCCCCGTGGAACAAGTCGCTGGGCCGGGCGAACCTGTCGCACGGCTGCATCAACCTCAGCGAGGCCGACGCCAAATGGGTCTACGAGAACTTCCAGCTCGGTGACATCGTCGACGTCAAGAACACCCCGCGAGAGCTGCAGATCTGGAACGGCCTCGGCGACTGGACGGTCCCGTTCGACAGGTACGGCCGCTGACCGCCGCCGTGCGGGCGGTCAGCCCGGCGCCGTCCGGCTGGTGAGATCGGCCTCGGTGATCTCCGGATCACCCGGGCCGGGACCCCGGCGACGACGGTCATCGGTGGGACGTCACGCGTCACGACGCTGCCAGCGCCGACGACGGCCCCGTAGCCGATCCGGACGCCGGGGAGCACCACGACGTTGCTGCCGATCCAGACCTTGTGCTCGATCCCGATGGGTTCGGCCAACCGCCGGAAGCCCTCTTTTCGCCGCTGCCGATGACTGCCGGCAAGTCTCTCTGATCAATGCCGGCACGGCGGACGCGGGCAGGACGGCCCGGGGCGGGGCACGCCCGCGGCGGTTCTAGTGCGGGATTCTCGACATCGTGCCCACGGGACGCGACGCCGCGGAGACGGGGGCGAGGCCGTTAGGTGACTCAACGGCGCTCGGCAGCGTGAAGGTGAAGCAGGAGCCGCCGCCGGGGTCGTCGGTGGCGGTGATGGTGCCGCCGTGCCGTTCCACGATGCGCCGGCAGATCGCCAGGCCGAGCCCGGTGCCCAGATAGCCGCTGTCGACGTGCGCCCGGTGGAAGTTGCCGAAGATCGCCTCATGCTGGCCTTCGGGGACGCCGATGCCGTTGTCGACGATGCGTACGGTGACCATCGCGCCGTCCTGACCGGCGGTGATCCGCAGGGCCGGGACCACCCCCGGCGCGGTGTACTTGATGGCGTTCCCGACCAGGTTGTCGATCAGTTGCCGGACCAGCACCGGATCGGCCTGGACCGGGGGCAGCCGGCCGATGGTGAAGCGCGGCTCCGGTTTGCCGGACGCCACCGCCGCGTCCGCGCGGGCGACGGCGATGTCCGCGACCACCTCGGCCAGGTCCACCCGGGCCGGGGCGACCATCGCCTGCCGCACCGTCGCGTAGGACAGCAGACCGTCGATCAGGCCACGCATCCGCGCGGAGGCCTGCGCCAGGCGGGCCAGGTCGGCGCGTGCCTGGTCGAGATCGGGATGCTCCGGTACGCCGTCCAGCGCGTCCCGCGCCGCCGCTGCCCACCCGTCCACGCTGGCGAGCGGGTTGAGCAGGTCGTGGGCCACCATGCCGGCGAAGTTGATCAGCTCGTCGCGGTGCCGGCGTTCGGCGGTCACGTCGTGGAAGAGCACCACCGTGCTGAAAGTGCCGTTCGGGTGCGCCAGCGCGGTGGCGGTCACCCGGACCACCCGGCCGTCCGGCACCCTCTGGTTCTGGACCAGCATGTCGACCCCGGAGACCTCCTTGTCGGCGAGCGCCTGCAGGTAGGCCAGCTCGCCCTCGGCGTAGCGGGCGCCGTCGACCGGGCGCAGGCCGGACCAGTCGGTGCCGCTGAGGACGTCGTCCCGGCCGGCACGCCCGCCGAACAGGTCGGCGACGGCCGGGTTGCGCAGCGTCACCCGGCGGTCCGGGCCGATCACCGCGAGGCCGTCGGCCATCGAGTCGATGATCGCGGTGAGCAGGTCGGCGTGGTGCGTGATCTCCGCCTTCTGCCGGGCCAGTTCGACCTGGCGGGCGGCCAGTTCGGCCTTCTCCTGCGCCAGGGCGGCCAGCAGCCTCCGCCGTTCGTCGCGCGCCAGCGCCAGGGACAGCCCGACCAGAGCGACCAGGATGGCGAAGAGCTGTACCACGACCGCGCGCTGGGCCACGTCGGTGACCAGGGCGAACGGGCCGGACCCGGTCAGGGTGTACCGCAACGCGAGGAGACTGACCACGCAGTTGTGCAACAGCACCCAGGGGGTGCTCAGCCGGGTGGCCACCAGGACCGTGAGGCCCAGCAGGGCGAACGACACGGGGACGTGGTTCTCCGCCGCGAACACCGCCAGGTATCCGGCGACGCCGGCGGCGCTGATCCCGGCGATCTCGGCGATCCGCCAGGGCGGGGTGGGGCCGCGGTGACGCCACCAGCCGGCGATCGAACGATGCTCGGCCCGGAGCCGGTGGATCGCGGCGCCCGCGCAGATCCCGGCGGACCCGATGATCAGGATGCTGGCCGTGTGCCGGGCCACCGACATGGTCGTGACGACGGTCGGGAACGATCCGGTGATCAGCCGGCGGCCCACCATGCTGACGGCGCTGGCGGCGATGGTCGCCGTGAAGCCGGCGCCGGTCAGGGCCCACAGGTCCCACGGCGAGCGCAGCGGCGCGCTGCCTCCGGCGCCCCAGAGGTGCGGACTCCACCGGCGCAGCAGCCGGAGGAAGACCGCGACCTGCACCAGCCCGACGATCCCGGCGACGACGCCGATGGCCGGGGAGGCTCCGGTCAGCCAGTTGGCCCCGCCCAAGATCACCGGGAGCAGCAGCATGTCGAGGCGGCGGGTGGGTGCCCGGCGGTGTGCGCAGAACCAGACCACGGCGACGCCCGCGGCCGGCCAGACCAGGTTGATCTGACTGCCGAGGAGGAAGTGCCGTCCGGTGTAGCAGGCGGCGGCGTAGACGATGGCGAACAACGTGGTACGAGCGAGGGACAGCCGGTAACCAGTTGTCACCTCTACCTCCCGCTCTACCTCCCGCGCGACGGTCGTCCTCTCCCTATCGGCCGGTTTCCACCGGCGCTGAGACGCGCCGTGAGGGAGGTGCGCGCCGAGGGCGGACCGGCCGGCGGTCGTGGCCGGGCCACAACGGCGGCCCCGAACACCAGCGCGCACACGATCGCATAGGCCACGGCCGGGGGCGGCGCGTTCCCGGCCGTCCACAACAGCGCGAAGACGGCGAGGTAGGCGACGCCGCCGTACAGCGGTCCGCGGTCGAGGAAGCGGTCCGCGCCGCCCCGTGCCGCTTCGAGCCGCGGCTGCCGCCGGAAGTGGTGCCGGAAAGCAGCGGCGGCGACCAGCGTCAGCGCGGCGAGTTCGGCCCACAGCACCGCCGCGCGGCCGGTCGCGCCGAACGGCGCCGTGGGTGCGGAGAACACCATCATGGCGAGTGGGGTCAGAATTCCCACGGCCGCGGTACGCCAGGCGAACGACCACCCGGGAAGCGGCCGGCGAGCCAGGAGCAGCCGGGTCAGCAGCGCGGTCCCGAACGGGGCGGCGGCTGCGAAGATGACCGCGCTCGTCAGCGGAGCGTCACCGAGCATGGGCGCGTTCGACGGTGCGGCCGGGTTCCACGTCCACCAGCGCAGGCCGGGCCCGAGCTGGTCGAAGATCTCGTAGCCGGCGTGGAACACCACCGCCACGCAGGCCGCGCCGATCAGCGGATGCCGGCGGTCCAGGATGCCGGTCCGCTGGACGATCGTGTAGGCCAGGTACGTCATCGCGGGGTAGAGCGCCACGATGTACAACGGCAGCCGGTCGAAGAGGAACTGCACCGTGAACACGTTGTGCACGAAGATCAGCCCGACCGGCTCGTCGAGCCCGAAGCGGTCGGGGAAGTACAGCGGCGGTTCCAGCAGCAGCACGTAGACGACGGTGGCGAGCCACAGCCCGAGGTTCGACAGGTCGCCGCGGCGGCGCCACCAGAGCACCGCGTGCACCAGGGCGACGACGGCGCCCACCACCATGAGCAGTTCGAGGACGGGTTGTGTCCAGCTCTGCAGCGTGCCCGGATCACGGACGGTCACCACCGGGTTCGCGGTCGCGCAGTCGATGCCGCCGAGCGTTCCGGCCAGGGCCGTGAAGTCGGCGTGGCACGGGCCGACGGCGCTCACCGGGCGGTCGCCGAGTAGTACGTGCTGAGGTCGAGGCCGCGGTCGTACGCCGCGAACCAGTCGGCGGCGAACGTCGGCAGCGGTTCGTCGGCGGGCCGGTGATGCGGCACCTGCGAGCGCAGCAGCCGGTAGGCGAGCACCGCCATCTCGGCGTTGCCGGCCGGGGCGAACGGCGAGGGCGGTGCGATGCCGAGCCGGTGCCGCCAGCCCGCGGGCACCGGGAGCCGGGTGACGATCTCCTCACGGCGTACGCCGTCGGGGGAGATGTTGCGGTATTCGGCCCGGCGGTCGGCCTCGGGCACGTGCCGGTCGAAACCCCGCAGGATGTTCCGGTACACCGTCATGACGTGCCGGAACGTCGCGCGGGTCACGCGGGCGCGGTACCACCGGTTGCGGACGACGGCGTCGAAGACGACGAGCGCCGAGCTGCGGTGCTCGACCTCCTCGCAGAAGTGCCACAGGAACAGCGAGGCCACCCGTTCGTCGCCGGGGCGGAACAGGACGTCCTCGTGATCCAACATGATCTTGAAGAGTGGGGTGAACGTCGCCTCCAGGTCGGCGGTGTAGGCGAGCTGCCATTCCAGAGGGCGGGTGCGCAGCAGGTGGTCGTAGCTGGCGATCGCCTCGTCGACCACCTCCTGCAGGCCGGGATACTTCGCGACCAGCACGGCGACGTGCCGGCGGTGGTTGTTGGCGTGTTGCGCCTCCTGACGCAGGAACGACTCGGCTTCCTCGGCGGCCTCGGGATCGGTGATGCGGGGGATGGCCTGCCGGGTGGACGCCACGATGAACTTCTCGAACGCGACGGCGATGATGCTGATCGCGTTGCACATGAGGCCGAACTTCGGATGGCTCGGCAGCCATTGGAACGGGATGGTCTCGTCCAACCGGAAGTTGATGCGGCGGATGGGCAGATCCGTCATGGCGCACCTCTCAGCCTGACACCGGAACCCCAAAACTAGAACAGGTTCTATATTGGTGTCCACTGCCGCCGGCTGCCGGCTCACGGTCTCACCGGCGGCCGTCCCACGGGGTTGCGCAGGGCATCCGCGGTGAACGCGTCGCCCGGATAGAAGGATTCGATGCACAATTCCTCGACGGTGATGTCGAGGGGCGTGCCGAACGTCGCCACCGTGCTGAAGAAGGTGACCTCCCCCAGATCGGTACGGACCCGCAGAGGCACCATGATCCGGCCCGGTCCGGGCGCGTCGAGGTCGGGTTCGGGCTGGTCGCACGGATATCCGTGCAGTTCCTCCGCCAACTCGGCCAGGCGCGGGTCGCCGCTGAACGACACCTGCCGATGCAGCCGGTGCAGAAGATGCGCGCGCCACTCGCCCAGATTGACGATGTGCGGGGCCAGCCCGTCCGGGTGCAGGCTGGCCCGCAGCACGTTGGCGTGCGGCGGGGTCAGCAGCGCCGGGGACACCCGGCTGGTCATCAGCCCCAGCGCGGCGTTGGCGTCGACGATGTTCCAGTACCGGTCGACGACGACGGCCGGGTACGGCTCGTGGCCGGTCAGCACCTGGCGCACCGCGTCGCGGACGGCGCGCATCACCGGGGCCTGCAACGGTGTCTCCGGGTAGGCGGGGGCGTATCCGGCGGCGAGCAGCATCCGGTTGCGCTCGCGCAGCGGGAGGTCGAGACGGTCGGCGAGTTGCAGGACCATGTCGCGGCTCGGGGTGGACCGTCCGGTCTCGACGAAGCTGAGGTGCCGGGCGGAGACGTCCGCCTTCAGGGAGAGTTCGAGCTGGCTGAGCCGGCGGCGCCGGCGCCACTCGCGCAGCAGCGCGCCGACGGTGGCCGGCTGGGTACCCGAGAGAACCGTCATGCCGGCCAGTCTTCCGGCCGCGCGATCCGGCGTCCATTACCTGCCGGGTAATCGACGGGCCACCGGACCGGCTGCCATATTCCTCCCGGCTGCACGGCGACCTCGCCGGAGGAGCCCCGACTAAAGGGAGTGGACACATGAGCGACTTCGCCGGAATCGTCGACGACTACCTGGCCGTCTGGAACGAACCCGACGCCGACGCGCGGGCCGTACGGATCGCCGAGATGTTCGCCGCCGAGGCGGCCTACACCGACCCGATGGCCGCAGTCACCGGTCACGAGGGCATCAGCGCGCTCATCGGCGGCGCCCGGGCCCAGTTCCCCGGCATGGTGTTCAGCTCCGGCGGCACCGTCGACGCCCACCACGACATCGCCCGGTTCACCTGGCACCTGGCGCCGCCCGGCGCGGTCGAGCCGCTGGTGGTCGGCTTCGACGTGATCAGGGTGGACGGAGCGGGCCGGATCGCCGACGTGCTCGGTTTCCTGGACCGGGTCCCGCAGGCCTGACCGGACGGGCCCGCCGTTTCACTCGTCCGAAGAGGCGATGTCGCCGCCACGAGGGATCATGCCGGCGGCGAGGTCCGGCGCCGGCACGGTCATGGCGCGGACGGACCCCTCGACGCCGAGGATGTGCGCGGCTGCCAGCATGCGGGCGCGTTCGCTGTCGCGGTCGGCGATCGCCTGGTAGATCATCTGATGCTCCGTGACCGTGCGGGCGTCGGCCCCGGCGTCGACGCGGCCGCGCCACATCCGGGCGCGCACCGTGTGCCCCGAGGCGTTCTCGACCAGTGCGGCCAGCACCGGGTTCCCGCACCGAGCGGTGATCAGGTGGTGGAATGCCCGGTCGTTCGCCATCAGCCGCTCGTGGTCGACGGCCGGCGTCTGGACCAGGGCGTGGGACTCCCTCAACAGACGCCGCAGCTCGGCCAGTTCGGCGTCGGTGAGGCGGTTGACGGCCAGTGCCGTGGCCTCTGGTTCGAGGAGCCGGCGAACGTGCAGGAACTGCAGTTCGCCGGCTTCGCCGTGCAGTTCGGCGACGAACGCCATGCCGTCCAGCAGCAGGTCGGGCGCGAGGCTCGTGACATAGGTGCCGTCGCCCTGCCGGGTCTGCAACACCTTCAGCGTGGTGAGCGCCCGGACCGCCTCGCGCAACGTGTTGCGGGAGACGCCGAGGCCGGCGGCCAGATCCTTCTCGACCGGCAACTTGTCGCCGGGCCGGAGCTCGCCGTCGACCAGCATCTGCTTGATCCGGCCGATCGTCGACTCGATGGCGCCCATGACATGCTCCGGTCGTCAATTGATCCCATGAATCGACCGAACGATACGAGGGAAATGTGCCTGGAGTCAAGAAGTGCTTCCTCCATTAATGGCGAGATAACGTGATATATAGCAGCGCCGTCCTTTCATGCTCGTTGTGTCGTCCGTATTTGACGCCTATAGACATCGGGTCAATCCAGGGTTAGATTCCGGCTAATCAGCGCAGCGCCTGCTCACCAGCCACGTCCGGCCATGGTGGAGGTATCGATGGCATCCGACGCCACTGAGCGTGACGCCCACCCGAACACGGCATCCGACGGTCACGGTGCCGCGGCCACATTCGGCGCATCGAGAATGGATTGGCCGGCGGGGTACCTGCCGAAAGGCTCCACCCCGGCCGGCGGCGGCTCCGGTTCGCCGCTCGCCGGTCCGCGCCGCGATCCGGGCGGCCTGGGCCTCGCCGCCCTGCGGGTCGGCCCGGCCCTGATGTTGCTGGTCGTGGTGCTGGCCGCGGGCGCGCTGTCGCCGGTGTTCTTCACGACTCGCAACCTCGGCAACGTGCTCAGCCAGACGGCGGTCATCGCGATCCTCGCGCTCGCCCAGCTGCTGGTGATCGTGACCCGGGGCATCGACCTGTCCGTCGGGTCGACGCTGGCGCTGTCGGCGGTGGCCGGGGCCCTGGTGTTCGGATCGATGGAGTCCGGTCCGCTGGTCATCCTGGCCATGCTCGCCACCGGTGCGGTGGTCGGCGCGGTCAACGGGGGAGTGCTGGTCTGGGGCCGGCTGCCGCACCCGTTCATCATGACCCTGGCCATGCTGAGCATCGCCCGTGGCCTGGCGCTGTGGCTGTCGGGTGGGCAGCCGATCAGCGGCATGCCGGAGGTGGTCCAGCGTATCGGCGGCGGCTCGATCGGATGGTTTCCCTATTCGGCGTTCCTGGTCGTCGGACTGGCGCTGATGACGTTGCTGCTCACCAGGGCGATGGTCTGGGGCCGCTGGATCTTCGCGGTGGGCGGCAACCCGGATGCGGCACGCCGGGCCGCCATCCCGGTCAAGGGCGTGGTCGTCTCGGTGTACGTGATCAGCGGGCTGGCGGCCGGAATCGCCGCGGTCGTCAACGCCGGCCGCCTCAACGGAGGCTCGCCCACGTTCGGTGAACTCGCCGAGCTGGACGCGATCGCCGCCGTGGTGATCGGCGGGGCGAGCTTTCACGGCGGCCGTGGGCATGTCGGCAACGCGCTCGTGGGGGCACTCATGATCGGGGTCATTCGCAACGCCATGAACCTGCTCGACGTCAACGCGTTCCTGCAGCCGATCGTGATCGGTGTCGTGATCGTGCTCGCCGTCGAACTGGACGTGGTCCGCGGGCTCCTGGAGGAGCGGCTCCGGATCCTCCAGGCGGCGCGGTCATGACCGCGCCGAGCCCGCCCGCGCTCAGCGTCCGGGGGGCGGCGAAGCGTTTCGGCGCGGTGGTGGCACTGGACGGCGTGGACATCCAGGTCCGGCGGGGCGAGGTGCTGGCCCTGCTCGGCGACAACGGCGCCGGCAAGTCGACGCTCATCAAGTGCGTCTCCGGGGTGCACCGGCTGGACGCCGGAACAGTGGAGATGGACGGCGTGCCGGTCGACCTGGGCTCGCCGGCGGACGCCCGGGCCCTCGGCATCGAGACCGTGTACCAGGACCTGGCGTTGTTCGACAATCTCGACCCGGCGGCGAACTTCTACGCCGGACGGGAGATGACCACACCACGATGGCTGCCCCGAGGGCTCCGGCTGGTCCGCCGGCGAGCCATGGCCGAGGCGACCGTGGTGGTGCTCCGCCGGCTCGCGGTGGGCGTGGCCGACCTGACCACTCCGGTGGGGCTGATGTCCGGTGGCCAGCGGCAGGCCGTCGCCGTCGCGCGGGCCGCCGCGTTCGCGACGAACGTGGTGATTCTCGACGAGCCCACGGCCGCGCTGGGCGTACGGGAGTCCCGCCATGTCCTCGACCTGATAGCGCGACTGCGCGCCGAAGGACTCGCGATCATCGTCGTGTCACACGCGATGGATCACGTGATGGAGATGGCGGACCGGGCCGTGGTGCTGCGCCGCGGCCGTGCGGTCGGGGAGCTTGTTCCCCGGCCGGAGAACAAGGAACAGATCGTGTCGCTGATCGTCGGCGGTAACGGCTGACGCTCCTGCCGGCGCAGCGGTGCAACAGCCATCGTCGCGGCCCTGGTCGGCGCAGGTGAGATCGGCGCGAACGAATTCGGCGCGAACGAGATCGGCGTGGACGAGAAAGGTCAACGGAGGAAAAGACATGCGAACAAGATCGATGATGGCGATTGCCGTGGCGAGTCTGATGCTGGCCGCCTGCTCTTCCGGCGGAGATTCCGGGAATGGCGATCCGGGCGCCGGTGAAAAACTGAAGGTCGGTTTCATCACCAAATTCCCGGTGGATTTCTACGACATCATGGTCGAGGCGGTACAGGAGTACGACGCCGGCCATGACGACGTCGAGGTCGTCTACGGCCAGGGCAAGAGTGGAACGGACGACGAAGGGGAGATCAACGCCATCGAGAACATGATCGCGAAGGACGTCGAAGCCATCGCGATCACGCCGACCAGCCCGGCCGTGCGGACCGCGCTGGACAAGGCGGTCAAGGCCGGCATCGAGGTGGTGCTCGTGGACAACGACATCCCCGGCTGGAACGGCAAGAGCTCGGTGGTGGCCACCGACAACCTGGCGGGCGGCAGACTCGCCGGCGCCTGGCTGGCCGACCGGCTGCCGGCCGGCGCGACCATCGCGATCCTGCAGGGCCGGATCGGCAACCCCTCGCTCGACGACCGGGTCAAGGGTCTCAAGGAGACGCTAGGCAGCAAGGCGACAGTGGTGGGCGAGCCGGCCACCGACTGCGACCAGACCAAGGGCCTCAACGCGGCTCAGGACCTGCTCGCCGCCCATCCGACCCTGACCGCCGTCTACGGCGCGTGTGGACCTCCGATCGTCGGCGCCCTCCAGGCCGTCAAGTCGGCCGGCAAGAAGCCGGGCGACCTGACCGTGGTCGGCTTCGACGCGTCACCGGACGAACTGACCGCGATCAAGGCCGGCGACCAGGCCGCGTCCGTCGCGCAGTTCCCCGCCAAGATGGGCTCGCTCGGCATCGAGACCGCGGTGGCGGCGGCCCGGGGCCAGTCGGTCCAGCCCAGCATCGACACCGGCACCGAGATGGTCACGAAAGACAACGCCGCCTCCTTCGGCTGATCTGCCGCGCATTCCGGGCGTGGCCGGCGGACGCGATGAACTCTCATCGTCCTCAGCTATCGAAGAAACCAGGCGGATAACGTCACGAACGACGTTCGTGAGCGCGCGGGAGAGGGCGGCGAGCCATCCGCTCCTCGCAAGCCTGGGTTGATTTCGAGATCCGGGTGGACGCGGATACTCCGCAGCTCGGAAAGCATATTGATCGACGTTGACAGTGTTTCTGGCCGGATTGTAGCGTCAATGTGAACTCTTGGTTTCGGGCATGTGTCCAGCCGGTTTCCGCTGGCTGGTGGAACGCATGACGAGACGCTCCATACCCCGCTCGGGGTGCTTAGTCCCGATCCCCGGGTGGGCTCTTCCCATTTCGCTTTGCCCTGCCACGCGTCGGCGCGGCACCTCTCGAGAGAGGCGAGCAAATGCACAGGATCTCATTCGGCAAAACCGCTGTCCGGGCCGGCGCGGCGGCTTTGCTGGCCGCTGGTCTGGGTACGGTCACGGCCTCCACCTCGTATGCGGGCGGCCGCGCGACGATCACCAAACAGGCCTGGGGAACCACCGCCTCGGGTGTGGCCGTTGATCGGTACACCCTGTCCGTCGACGGATTGCGGGTACGCGTTCTCACGTACGGCGGAATCCTGCAGAGCATCGAGACGCCGGACCGGCGCGGCAGGACTGCCAACGTGACGTTGGGTTTCGACGATCTCCGTGACTACGAGGAGAAGAGCCCGTACTTCGGCTGCATCACCGGCCGGTACGCCAACCGCATCGCCAAGGGGCAGTTCACGCTGGACGGTGTGCGGTACCAACTGCCGGTCAACAACGAACCGAACAGTCTGCACGGCGGCACGACCGGTTTCGGCAAGCACGTGTGGAAGGCGACCCCGCTGACCACGGACGGCGGTGTGGCGCTGCGCCTGCAGTTCACCAGCCCGGGACGGGGACCAGGGGTACCCGGGCGCGCTGACGGCCACGGTGACCTACACGGTGACCGGCAGGCGGGAGATCCGGATGGACTACGTGGCCACGACCACCGAGGCGACGGTGGTGAACCTGACCAACCACGCGTACTTCAACCTGGCCGGTGAGGGTTCCGGCACGATCGACGGTCACCAGTTGACGCTGAACGCGAGCCGGTACACGCCGGTGGACGCGACATTGATCCCGACCGGCGCGATCGACCGGGTCGCGGGCACGCCGATGGACTTCCGCAAGCCGACTGCGATCGGGGCCCGCAACCGGGACGGCTTCGGTCAACTGGTGATCGGCCGGGGTTACGACCACAACTGGGTGCTGGACCGCAAGGACGACAGCTACCGCGAGCTCGAGGTGGCGGCCCGGGCGACCGATCCGTCGAGCGGCCGGCGGTTGACGGTGCTGACCACGGAGCCGGGCATCCAGTTCTACGGCGGGAACTTCCTGGACGGCACGCTGGTCGGCACGTCCGGCCGGATGTACCGGATGGGCGACGGGTTCGCGCTGGAGACGCAGCACTACCCGGACTCGCCGAACCACGCGAACTTCCCGTCGACCGTCCTACGGCCGGGACAGACCTATCGGACGACCACTGTCTATCAGTTCGGTGTAGCGCGCTGACCAAGCGAACAAAGGAGTGCATGATGCGTGCTGTTGACCCTTCGGTCGTTGCGGCGGCCGACAGACTCGGGCACGGGAGCGTCTCGCGCCGTCGGCTGCTGGCCGGCACGGGTCTGATGAGTGCTTCGCTGGCGGCGGCCGGTTTGTTGTCGGCGTGCAGCCAGGACGAGCCGATCGCGGACGCGATCGGGAACTTCCCGAAGACGCCGAACTGGAAGTTCGTGTTCATCAACCACGTCACCACTAACCCGTTCTTCACCCCGGCCCAGTACGGCGCGGAAGACGCGTGCAAGCTGCTCGGCTGCAGCTTCCAGTGGACCGGTTCGGCGAACTCCGTGGTCGCCGAGATGGTGAACGCGACCAACACCGCGATCAGCGGCAAGGCCGACGGTCTCGCCCTGGCCGTGGTCGACAAGACCGCGTTCCGGGCTCCGGTCGACCAGGCCCTGGATGCCGGGATTCCGGTGGTGTCGTACAACGCCGACGGCGCCCGCGACGACGTGGGCACCAACCGGCTGGCCTACGTCGGGCAGGGCCTGTACGAGTCCGGGTACGCCCTCGGCCAGCGGGCGCTGACCCAGGTGCAGTCCGGCGAGGTGGTCGGGTTCATCGCCACCCCGGGCCAGCTGAACATTCAGCCGCGGATCGACGGGGCGCAGCAGGCGTTCACGGACGCCGGCGGCGGGGTCACCTTCACCGCGGTGGCCACCAACGCGGATGTCACCAAAGGACTGTCCATCATCGACGCGTACGCCCAGGGCCACCCGAACCTGGCCGGCATGCTCGCCGTGGACGCCGGCTCGACCCAGTCGATCGGCCAGACGGTCAAGAAATACGACATGCGCGGCAAAGGGCTGAAGGTGGCCGGCGGGTTCGACCTGATCCCGGAGACCCTTGCCGCGATCAAGGCCGGCGACCTCGACTACACCATCGACCAGCAGCCGTACCTGCAGGGCTTCCTGCCGGTGCTCTACCTGTATCTCTACAAGGTCACCGGCGGCCTCATCTCGCCGCCGCAGACCAACACCGGCCTGCTGTTCGTGACGAAGGACAACGTCACCCAGTACCAGACCACCCAGACCCGCTACGAGGGTTCGGCCACCGACGTGAAACTCGTCGAGCGGTCCGGGCCCATCGCCCACGAATGACCCGCCCGGGGGTGACCGAACAGTGAGTGGAGTGGACTGATGCACGAAACAGTTCGGGAAGGGGCCGCTGGCGGGGCCGGCGTGCCCCCTGCCGGGCAGGAGGCAGCGCCGTCCGCGGTTCGCGGCCGGCGCATCCTGTCCATGCTCGGCCGGGTCGGCACCGTCCTGGTGCGCTGGCGCGAGGCGAGCGTCCTGATCGTCGCCCTCGGCATGGCCGTCTACTTCCGGGCGTCCAACGACGTCTTCCTCACACCGGACAACCTGCGCAACATCGCGCAGGCCACCGCGCCGGCGGCGATCGTCGCGATCGGCATCGTGCTGCTGCTGGTCAGCGGCGAGATCGACCTGTCCGTCGGGGTCGTCGCCGCGCTCGCCCCGTTCCTGATGCACTACGCGGTGGATCTCTACGGGGTACCCGTCGTCCCGGCGCTGCTGCTGGCCTTCGGCATCTCGGCCGGCATCGGGTTCTGCAACGGTTTCATCGTCACCAAACTCAAGGTGCCGTCCCTGGTCGCGACCTTGGGTTCGTACTACTTCCTGCTCGGCGTGCTGCTCACCACCTCGCACGCCTACCCGGCACAGATCCCCGAACAGGCGCGGGGCCGGATCCAGACGATCTTCGGCGCGGGGGACTGGGCCTCGCTGACCTGGTGCCTCACCATC
Source organism: Actinoplanes sandaracinus (assembly GCF_030009775.1). Taxonomy (GTDB): domain Bacteria; phylum Actinomycetota; class Actinomycetes; order Mycobacteriales; family Micromonosporaceae; genus Actinoplanes; species Actinoplanes sandaracinus. The sequence continues at coordinate 118,172 of NZ_JASCTH010000031.1, forward strand.
GTTGTGATCTTCCACATCGTGCTCACCCGTACCCGCTGGGGACTGCACACGATCTCGGTCGGTGGCAATCCGATCGGCGCCACCGAGGCCGGCATCCGTACCGACCGCATCAAGATCGGCAACTTCATGATCGCGAGCGTGCTCGGTGCGCTCGCCGGGCTCCTCGAAGCGTTCCGGATCAACAGCATCGACCCCAACATCGGCGGCGGCACCGCCCTCGTCTTCACCGCGATCTCCGCGGCGGTCATCGGCGGCACCGCCCTGGCCGGCGGCTCCGGCACCGTCATCGGGGCGTTGCTCGGCGCGCTGATCCTCGCCGAGTTGCAGAACGGGTTCAATCTCATCGGGATCAGCGCCAACCCGTTCCAGCTGATCCTCGGCGGCGCGATCCTCCTCTCGATGATCGCCAACCAATACCTGTCCCGGCTGCGGCGCACCGGAGGCGCTTGATGACAGCGCAACCCACCACCTCTGACACCGCCCCGGACCCGTCGGCGCAGGGTGCCGCCCTGCGGGTGGAGAACGTGGTCAAACGTTTCGGTGCGCTCACCGCGCTGCGCGACGTCAGCCTGCGCCTGGACAAGGGCGAGGTGCTCGGCCTGATCGGCGACAACGGCGCCGGCAAGTCCACCCTCATCAAAGTCATTTGCGGATACCACCGCCCGGACGCCGGGCGGATCCACGTGGACGGCCAGGAGGTGGTGCTGCGCAGCGTCGACCACGCCCGTTCCCTCGGCATCGACACCGTCTACCAGGGCCTCGCCCTGATCAACGAACTCAGCGTGTTCCACAACATGTTCCTCAACCGCGAGCTGCGTTTCGGGCCGCTGCTCAACAACCGGGCCATGCGCCGCCTCGCCAGAGAACACCTCGCCGACATGGGAGTCGACATCCCCGACGTCGGCGCGGAGGTCGCCAAGCTGTCCGGCGGGCAGCGACAGGCCGTAGCCGTCGCCCGCGCCGTCTACTCCGACGCCAAAGTCCTGCTCCTCGACGAACCACTCGCCGCCATGGGCGCCAAGGAAGGCGCCCTCATCCTCGACCTCATCCGGGACCTCAAAGCCCGCGGCGACGTCTCCGTCATCATCATCGCCCATAACTACGCCCAGGTCCTCGACGTCTGCGACCGCGTCAACCTGCTCCAGCACGGCACCATCACCTTCGACCGGCGTACCGCCGACGTGACCTTGGAGGAATTGACCGAACTGGTCGTGGCCGAGTACCGCAACCGCCGCAAACCGTCGCTGAGAACCCGCTCCGACGATCCCGATCCGGGACCGTAGCCGGCAGCCTGCACGCCGCCCGGCCGCCGCCGGTCGCCTCGCCGACCGTCCTCGCCGCGCTGATCGTCACGCGGATCACGGCGGCCAGCTTCAGGACCGAGCCGTGACCGCATCGCACCCCCCAGGAGCCCACACCATGCCTGCCTCCGTGTCCGGATCCGCGCGTATCACCACCATGGACGTGCTGGACGTTCGCTTTCCGACGTCCGATCATCTCGACGGCTCCGACGCCATGAACCCTGAGCCGGACTACTCCGCCGCCTACGTGCGGCTGCGCACGGACGCCGGCGACGGCCACGAAGGCCACGCCCTGGCCTTCACCACCGGGCGCGGCAACGAGGTGCAGGCCAACGCCATCGCCGCCCTCACCTCCCACGTCGTGGGCAGATCGGTGGCCGAGGTGTGCGGCGATCTCGGCGGCTTCGCCCGTTCGCTCACCCACGATCCGCAACTGCGCTGGCTCGGCCCGGAGAAGGGCGCCGTCCACATGGCCGCCGGCGCGGTCGTCAACGCCGTCTGGGATCTCGCCGCCAAGCGGGCCGGCAAGCCGGTCTGGCGGTTCCTCGGCGAGATGTCGCCGGAGGAGATCGTCGCGCAGATCGACTTCCGCTGGCTCAGCGACGCCCTCACCCCCGATGACGCGCTGGACATCCTGCGGCGGTCCCTGCCCGGCCGCCAGGAGCGCATCACGCTGCTCCTGGAACACGGCTACCCGGCGTACACGACGACGCCCGGCTGGCTCGGCTACTCCGACGAGAAGCTCGCCCGGCTGTCACGCGAGGCCGTCGCCGCCGGCTTCGGGCAGATCAAGCTGAAGGTCGGCGCCGACATCGAGGACGACATCCGGCGCATGAAGACCGCGCGGCAAGCGGTCGGCGACGACATCCGCATCGCCGTGGACGCCAACCAGCGCTGGGACGTCCAGCCGGCCATCGACTGGATGCGCCGGCTCGCGCCGTACGACCCGTACTGGATCGAGGAACCGACCTCGCCCGACGACATCCTCGGCCACGCCGCCGTACGCCGTGCCCTGCGACCGATCAAGGTGGCCACCGGCGAGCACATCCCCAACCGGGTGGTGTTCAAGCAACTGCTGCAGGCCGGCGCGGTGGACATCGTCCAGATCGACGCGGCCCGGGTCGGCGGGATCAACGAGAACGTCGCGATCCTCCTGCTCGCCGCGAAGTTCGGGGTGCCGGTCTGCCCGCACGCCGGCGGCGTCGGACTGTGCGAGATGGTGCAGCACCTGTCGATGTTCGACTTCGTCGCGGTCTCCGCCACCACGCGCGACCGCGTCATCGAGTATGTCGATCACCTGCACGAACACTTCGCCGACCCGGTACGCGTCGTCGGCGGCCGGTACGCCGCGCCCACCGCCCCGGGGCTGAGCGCCCAGATGCTTCCGGCTTCCCTCGCGAAGTACGCCTACCCCGGCGGACCCGTCTGGGCCGCCCGTGTCTGACGCGGCCCTCACCGACGCCCACCAATGATGTTCGCCGAAGGCCTGGGCGCCGCCCCGGCCGTCAGGCGCCGGCCACCGCGACGGAGCGGGCGCCGGCCAGCGTCACGGCGAGTTCGTGGTAGCGCTGGGCGACGGCGGGCCAGCGTGGCGCCGGCTCGGCGTGGCCGCTGCGTTCGCGCAGTGTGGCGGCCAGAGCGGGCTTGGTGAGGATCTTGCGGATCGCGGTTG
>NZ_JASCTH010000032.1 GCF_030009775.1 Actinoplanes sandaracinus
CTAGGCCGTGTTTCGTAACGGCTGGCGTTGTGAGGTAGTGCGGCGTGGCGGTGATCGATAAAGGTTGAGGTCTCCGGTAGATCGGTTAGCGACCAAGCAAACCGAAGACCTTCCGGAGACCTCGTGCCGAGCGTAGCGGCAGCGAGGCGTCACGACTTGACCGACTCGCAGTGGGCGGCGTTGCAGCCGCTACTGCCTGCGGAAACGAGTCGAGGACGGCCACGCAGATGGGCCAGCAGACATGTCATCGACGGGATCCGGTGGCGGATCCGGACCGGCACGCCGTGGCGGGACGTGCCCGAGGCGTACGCGCCGTGGCAGACGTTGTATCGCTGGTTCCGGCGCTGGCAGCGTGACGGCACCTGGGCGAAGATTCTGGCCGGGTTGCAGGCCACAGCCGATGCGGCGGGAAACATCGATTGGCGGGTGAGTGTCGACTCGACCATCAGCCGGGCTCACCAGCATGCTGCGGGCGCTCGCCGTGATGGCCGGCTGCAGAAGGAACCGCCGGGCGGCGTACAGACCGAACCCGACGATCATGCGCTGGGGCGGTCGCGAGGCGGGTTCACCACCAAGACGCACCTGTGTTGCGAGCAGGGTCGTAAAACCCTCTCGTTCGTATTCACGGCAGGTCAGCGGGGCGACAGCCCGCAGCTGATCACCGTGATGGAGAAGATCAAGGTGTACCGGGTCGGCGGCGGCCAGCCGCGGACCCGCCCCGACCTGCTTCTGGCGGACAAGGCGTACACCAGCCGGGGCAACCGCGGATACACCCGCCGCCGCAAGATCCGGGTGTGCATCCCCAGTAAGGCTGACCAGGATGCGCACCGCAAGGCCAAGGGGTCCAAAGGCGGGCGGCCACCCGCCTTCAATCCCCAGCAGTACCGGCTACGTCACGCCGACGAGTGCGGCATCAACCAGCTCAAACAGCATCGGGCGATGGCTACCAGGTACGACAAGCTCGCCGTCCGCTACGAAGCCACCGTCACCATCGCCGTCATCAACCAATGGCTACGCCCATTACGAAACACGGCCTAGCCGGGTGGTCTTCGGCACGCGGCTAGCAGGTGGTCTTCTGCATACGGCTACCAGGTGAAGGGGCGGCTCCGGGTGGTGCTGTTCGTGGTGCGGCCGTCGCGGACGTAGCGGACGGACATCACCACGGTGTAGCTGCGGCCCCGGCGCGGACCGGCGTGGGCCGGGCCGCACTCGCGGGTGAACGACTGCCTGGTGAAGTTCACGCTCTCACAGGTGGTCGGTCCGGCGACGGTACGGCCGGTCGAGGAGTCCTGGAGGGTCACCTCGATGCGGGCACGACCACCGGCGGGTGCGGTCAACGTCGCCTTGTAACGGACGTTCCGGCCCACCGAGTGGCACGGGCCCGGGCCCAGGGCGGTGCGGCTGGGCAGGTCGAAGACGAAGTTCCGGGAACACTGCCATGGACCGTGCGGCCTGGCCTCCGGCAGGGGCTGCCGGGTGGCAGTCCTGGCCGGGGCGGGGCGCGTGGCCCGTACCGCCGCGTTGTGGGTCTGTGAGTGGGGAAGCGCGACGTTGCGGGTGGCCTTGCGCTGCTTGCCGGGCTTGGTCGACGGCTGGCGCGAAGCGCCGCCGGGCCGGGGCGAGGTGACGGTGAGTTGCGGGGCGCTGGGGGCGACGATCACCGTGGGCGCCGTGTCGGGCGTGCCGCCGGAGCGACCCAAATGCCAGGCGGTGGTGGCGATCGCGGAGGCGATCATGGCGCCGGCGGTCAGCGCGGCGATCGCGCCGGGCCGGGACCAGCGGTTGGCGGGTGCGTCGTTGCGAGGACGCCGGCGGCGCGGGGCGGGAACCCGGGAACCGCCACGGCTGGAGGATCGGTCCGGTAGATCATCGAAACCGGAAGCCCCTGCCCCGCCGCCGTCCCGACGGGAAGCCGCGTCACGGCTGGCAGCCCAATCACCGCCCGAAGTCCCATCACGACCTGAAGCCCCATCACGACCGGAGGCCCCGTCGCGGCTGGAAGCTCCATCACGACCCGAGGGTCTATCAGCGCCTGTGGCCGCATCGCGGCCTGCGGCTTCGTTGCGGCTGGGGGCCTCGGACGAGCCGGAAGTCCCTGCGGCGGGGGCGGCGGATCCGGGCGCGGGGGCGGAGGCGGCGCGGTCGTCGCGGCTGGGCGCCGCGTTCAGGAGGGCCGCGCGGGCCGGCGGGGCGTCCGGGGGAACGTCGCGGGCCGGGCGACGCGGATCGGGCACGGCTTTCGCGGCGCCCGGTGGCGGCAGGGCCGGCGCCGAGGCCAGGTTGGTGGCGATGGCGGTCAGGTCGTTGACGAGTTCGGGGGCGCTGGGCCGCAGACGCGGTTTAGTGGCCAGGCAGCGGGTGATGACCCGCCAGAGCGGGCTGGGCAGGCCGGTGCGGCGTTCCGGGTCGCCCTCCGAGTGCAGGCGCATGAGTTCCGGGATGGAGTCGGAGCGGTACGGCGGGTGCCCGCACACCAGCTCGTAGAGCAGCACCCCGAGCGCGTAGACGTCGGTGGCCGCGCTCGGCGTGGTGCCGTGGAAGGCCTCGGGCGCCATGTAGTGCGGAGTGCCGACGACCGCGTTCGGTGTGGTCATGCTCGGCAGCGTGAGGATCCGGGCGATGCCGAAGTCGGTGAGCCGGGTCTGCCCGCCCGCGTCCAGCAGGACGTTGTCGGGCTTCAGGTCACGATGGATGATGCCGAGTTCGTGCGCCTCGGCCAGGGCGGCCGCGATCTGGCCGGCGAGGCGGGCGGCCTCGCCGGGCGCGACCGTTTTGGTGCGGTGCAGGTGGTCACGCAGGTTGCCGCCGTCGACCAGGTCCATCACCAGGCCGAGGGTCTCCCCCACGCTGAACAGGTCGCGGACCCGGACCACGTTGGGGTGGCGCAGCATGAGCAGGATGGTCCGCTCCTGCACGAACCGGGTGACCAGCCGCGGCTGCCGCAGCAGACTGTCGTGCAACAGTTTGACGGCCACCGGTTCGCCGGTGGAGTGGTCCTCTCCGCGCCAGACGGTGCCGGTCGCGCCCTGTCCGATAGGACGGATCAGGCGATACGAATTCCCGACGACTTGGTCCTGAGCCACCCGGGAATAGTGCTGTTTGCCCGATAATATCGCAACTAAGCGTCATTTTCCTGACACTGGTGGCTGAGGGCCGCAGAGTGAACGGATCGCCCCCAGCAGAGTCGACCGGGTGAACGGCTTCTCCAACAGCATGCTGTTGTCGTCGAGGTGCAACTGCGGGCCGAGCGACGCCGCCGTGTAGCCCGACATGTAGAGGACAGGCAGGTCCGGCTGGTGAGTGCGCAGTGCTCCGGCCAGTTCCGGGCCGGTCATCGTCGGCATCACCACGTCGGTGATCAGCAGGTCGGGCCGGGCTCCGGAGGCGACCTGGGTGACCGCCATCAGCGCGTCGGTGGCCACCGCGATCTCGTAGCCCGCCGGCTCGATCAGCCGCCGCACCAGCTGGGCCACGTCCGGCTGGTCCTCGACGATCAGCACCCGGCCGATCACCGCGTTCTTCTGCTGCCGCTCGCCGGACGTGCCCGCCTTCTGCTCGGCCGCCGGCAGGTAGATGTGCACGGTCGTGCCGAGCCGGGGCTGCGACTCCAGCTCGATGTGGCCGCCCAGGTTGTGCACGATCCCGGCGGTCGTCGCCAGGCCCAGGCCGGCGGCGGTCGCGCGGGTGGTGAAGAACGGCTCCAGCGCCCGCTTACGGACCTCGTCGTCCATGCCGGAGCCGGTGTCGGTGACCACCAGGTGCACCAGTTTCCCGGTCGGCGCGCCCTCGGCCAGCTGGCCCGGCTCGACCACCTCGTTGGTGGCGGTCACCCGGACCATGCCGCCGTGCAGCATCGCGTCCCGGGCGTTCGCGGCCAGGTTGACCAGCGCCTGCTCCAGGGGGCCGCGCTCGGCTTTCACCGGCCACACGTCCGGGCCGAACGCCAGGTCCAGGCCGATGCGCTCGCCGAGCGTACGACTGAACAGCGCCTGCACGTCGGTGAGCAGGTCCGGGATCGGGATCACCTCGGGCCGGTTGCCCTCACTGCGACCGAACGCCAGCAGCTGATGGGTCAGCGTCCGCCCGGTGCCAACCGCGTCCATGATGTCCTTGGCCAGCTGGTACGACGGCGAGCCCTCCTCGGAATGGCCCAGGATCATGTCAGCCGAGCCGGCCACCACGGTCATCAGGTTGTTGAAGTCGTGCGAGAGGCCGCCGATCAGATGGCCGAGGCTGTCCAGCCGGCGCAGGTGGTCGAGCTGGCGCTTCAGGCCGCGCGCGTCGATGTGGTCGGTGGTGTCGGTGACCATGCAGAGCACGCCGCCGAACTCGTGGTGCTCGTTCTGGACCGGCATCATGCTGATCCGCACGCTGCGCCGCGACCCGTCCGCCCGCATGAGCCGCGTGGCGCCCACCGTGGACCGCCCGGTCTTGCACTCGTTGATCCGGCGGTCCAGCTCCTTCTGCCCGACGTTGTCGAGGAAGCCGCGCAGCGACACCCCCATCAGCTCGGCCCGGGGCATCCCGAGGACCACGCCGATCGCCTCGTTCGCGTAGTTGGCCACCCCGTTGGGGTCCAGCTGGAGCACGCCCTCGGGGATGGTCTCCAGCACCCGGCGGTACCGCTCCTCGGAGGCCCGCAGCCGTTCCTGGGCGCGGGCTGACGACACCGCCAGGGAGAGCTCACCGGCGATGTCGCGGGCCAGTTCCACCTCGGGGGTGGAGTAGAAGGCGTCCGGGGCGTGCCGGGTCAGGATCAGATAGCCGGCGTACGTGTTGTCGACGATCACCGGGCAGAGCACGGCCGCCGTGATCGACGATTCCGGGCCGCCGAGACCGGCCGCCGAGTCACCGGCCAGCACGATCGGGCGGCGACTGGCCGCGAGCGCCGTCGAGTACTCGTCTTCGGGGGCCTGGCCGGCCCGGTCCAGAGCCCGGGCCAGCGGTTCCGATTGTTCGTCGTCGAGATGGCGGTACGAGATCTCCTCGTACCGCCCGTCGTCGCGGAGCAGTTGCACACCGGCGCCGTCACCGATCATGTCGGCGGCGGCGCCGGCGGCCGTGGTGCGGACCTCGACCGGGTCCGACGCCGCTCGACTGAGCGCGAGGGCGAGATCGGCAAGCGCGTACCGGAGGGGGTAAGCCATGACACCCATGAGCATCATGATTCGCGTTTGCCACGCGGTGTGCGGCCGATTCGCCGGAAATCAGGAAAAGAGGGCACTCACCGACTCGCCGTTGTGGATCCGCCGCATCGCTTCGGCCAGCGCCGGCGCCACCGAGATGACGGTCAGTTTGTCGGTGCTCTTGCTCGCCGGGATCGGCACCGTGTTCGTGCAGACGATCTCCTCGATCTCCTTCTCCGCCGACAGCCGCTGCACCGCGTCGTTGGTGAACAGACCGTGCGTGCAGGCCACCCGGACGCTGCGCACGTTGCGTTCCCGCAGACGGGCCAGCAGTTCGAAGACGGTGCTGCCCTTGGCGATCTCGTCGTCCAGCACGATCACGTCCCGGTCGGCGACCTCGCCGATCACCGAGCTGATCACCACCTTGTCGTCGGCGAACCGCTGCTTCGCCCCGGCCGCCACCTCGATGCCGAGCATTCGCGCGAAGGCCGCGGCCTCCTTGGCGTTGCCCAGGTCGGGGGAGACGACGACGCTGTTGCTCAGGTCGTACCCCCGGAAGTGGTTGGCCAGCTCGCGCAGCGCGTGCAGGTGGTCGACCGGAATGCTGAAGAAGCCGTGCACCTGCGGCGAGTGCAGCGTCATCGCCAGCACCCGGTCGGCGCCGGCGGTGGTCAGCAGATCGGCGACCAGACGGCCGCCTATCGAGATGCGGGGGGCGTCCTTCTTGTCGCTGCGCGCGTACGCGTAATGCGGCAGCACCACGGTGATCCGCGCGGCCGACGCGCCCCGGGCGGCGTCGAGCATGAACAGCAGTTCGGCGAGATGCTCCTGGGTCGGCGGGACCAGGGGCTGAATCAGGAAGACGTCACGTTCCCGGCAGTTCCCCTGCAGCTGCACTTCGATGCAGTCGTTGGCGAACCTATCGATCCGGGTCGGCATCAGCGGAACACCGAGGTGCTCGCAGATCTCCTTAGCAAGATCAGGATGGGCAGATCCGGTGAAAACGGCGATGTCACGCACGGCCCCCACCCTAGAAGGCCCTCGGACGGGGTCGTCAGGGCGGTCCGGGCTCAGTTAGCTTGGCAACCATGAACGGACTTGCCGTCGCCTGCCGCCGAGTGGTGCACATCTATCGCGCGGAGGCCGGTGACGTGGTGGCGCTCGCCGGCGTCGACCTGTCCATCGCCCCCGGAGAGACTCTCGCCCTGGTCGGGCCCTCCGGCTCCGGCAAATCGACGCTGATCGCCCTGCTGGCCGGGCTGATGCGCCCGTCCGCCGGCCGCATCAACATCGGCACCTACGACATGGGCAAACTCTCCGACGGCGAGATCTCCCGGCTGCGCGGCACCGAGATCGGCGTGGTCCTGCAGGGCGCCGCCCGCAACCTGCTCCCCTATGCCACCCTGCACCGCAACATCTGGCTCGCCCAGCGCCGCGCCGCGCACACCCGCGGCATCGAACTCGACGATCCGGACCGCATCCTCGACCTGGTCGGTCTCCCCGGTCAGGGCCGCAACAAACTCGCCGACCTCACCCCGGGCGGCCGGCAGCGCGCCGCGCTCGCCGTCGGCATCGCCACCGGCCCCGGCCTGCTGCTCGTCGACGAACCGACCAGCCGCCTCGACACGGCCGGCCGCGACGAGGTCCTGGACGCTCTGGAGACGGTCAACACCGAGCGCCAGACCACCATCGTGGTGGTCACCCACGACAACGAGGTCGGCACCCGCCTCGGCCGCGCCGTCACCATCCGCGACGGCCGCGTCGGCGCCGAAGGACGCGACGGGCAGGACTTCGCGGTGGTCGCCGGCGACGGGACGGTGCAGCTCCCGCCGGAGGTGCTGGGGTCCTATCCGCCGGGGACGCTGTTCACCGTGCAACAGGTGGAGGGCGAGGTCACCCTGGTGCCCTCCGGGCACGAGACGCAGGTCTAGGGGCGGTTCAACCTTTCGGGGTACGAGCCCTGAGCACCGCCCCACCCCTCATCCGGATGCGGCGGTGCGGGTTCGTAGCCGAGTCCCCGCCGCCGGCCGCAGCGCGGGGATCCACCGTTCGCGGGCCCACCCCCACCCGGACGGATGCCCAAACCGGGTCAGGGGCGGGCCCAGGTGGCGACGCCGTCGGCGAGGTGCAGTTCGCGGTCGCACGCGGCGGCCGCCTCCGGGTCGTGGGTGGCGAAGACGACCGCCGCGCCCCGGCCCGCCTCGGCACGCAGCAGGTCCAGCACACGCTGACGGTTGGCCGCGTCGAGTTCGCTGGTCACCTCGTCGGCCAGCACGACGTCACCCCGCAGCGCCAGCCCGCGGGCCAGGGCGGTGCGCTGCTGCTGACCGCCGGAGAGTTCGTCGATCAGCTGGTTGGCCTGGCCGGAGAGTCCGAGCGACTCCAGCGCACCGGCGGTCCGGCGGCGGGCGTCCGCGGGCGAGCCGCCGGTCGCGATCACCGCTACCGAGATGTTCTCGGCCGCGGTCAGGATCGCCGCCAGCCCGTTGTCCTGCGGGATCAGCACCACTGAGAGCGAGACGGCGTGATCGCGGGAGGTCAGCGGCGTCCCGTCCACGGCCACCGTCCCGGCGCGTGCCGGTAGAAGGCCGGCCATCGCGTTGAGCAGGGTGGTCTTGCCCGCGCCCGAGGTTCCGGTGACCGCCAGCACCTCCCCCGGGCGGGCCGTCACGGTGATCCCGCTCAGCACCGGGCCGGTGTCGCCGTACCCGAACTCGGCCGCGTCCACGGTCAACGTCGTCATCTCCGCCTCCTCACCGGCAGCGCCTCGTCGCCGGCTTCGTCGTCAGAACACTCGTCCGGTCTCTGCTCACGCCGTGCCCCTGTTCGCGCGGCACGCCGTGCCCCTGTTCGCGCGGCACGCCGGCGCGGACCGCGGGCGATCGCTGCCGCCCGCTCCGCCACGGGCGGTCATCGGGGCTCGATCCGGCGGCGGAGGTCGCGGCCACCGAGGACCGCGACCAGGAACTGGACGACGAGAACCGCGGCGCCGGCGCCGAGCAGCACCTCCGGGCGTGGCCAGGCGGGCAGCGGCAGGTCGGGCGGGGTCAGCCCGGCCAACGGCAGCGCCCATCCGGTGAGCCGCCACGCCGCCGCCGCGACCAGCAACCCGAGCGCCGAGGCGATGAGGACCAGCACCGGGTACGTCCAGAGGGTCGCCTGCCCGGCCGGGCGGGGCCGGAGCCCCTGGGCGCGGAGCGCGGCGAGGTCCTCGGTGCGGCGGATCCGGTCGACGGCCACGGTGAGGGCGAGCGCCCCGGCGCCGAGGAGCCCGGCGAGGATCGCGGCGAGCGCGTGGAACCAGAGGGCGACGGCCGGGCCCTCGTCGTCGAGCGCGGCCCGGACCTGGCCGGCCGAGGTCTCGGACACGACGTGCAGGCCGTGGTCGGCGAGGCGGTCGACGATGTCGGCCGGTGCTGCCGCGTTGAGCCAGATCTGCGGTTCCGGCGCCCTCTTGGGTTCTCTGGACAGCAGGTCGGTGTATTCGAGATCGACGAGGATCGCCTGCCGCCCGACACCGGGAACGGCCGGCAGGGCGGCGACCGGCGCGACCGGGATGGTCGTGGCCCCCGCGTCGAGGATCGTCCCGTTGGCGGGAGCCGTCCCGGCGTACCCGATGGGCAGTGGAAAGGGGGTGGAGGCCGGCTGGATCCAGGCGGCCTGGGCGACGTTCGCGGAGACCTCGAACTCGGCTCGCAGACCGTCCGGTGACGCCGACAGGCGCGTCTCGCTGGTGGCTCGCCAGCGGGCCGCGTCGGTCAGCGGCGCCGGTGTGGTGGTGGCCAGCGACCGGATCACCACATCGCCCCTGACCCGGGTGACGGTGCCCGCCCCGGAGATCCGGATGGCGTTGATCTGGCATCCGCCGAGGCAGATCGGCACTTCCTGGCGATAGGTGTGCGTTCCTGAGCGGAGGTCGCCGAGTTCCACGAGGCCTTCGCCCTGGCCGGTCAGCGACGACACCGAGACGGCGAGTTCGAGGGCATCGGTCGAGGTGGTGGTGGCCTCGACCGCGATGTCCTGGCTGCCGAAGGCGATCGGGGTGGGCGCCGTCGGGCGCAGGCGCTCCCGCAGGTCGTCGCGGTCGGGGGCGCCGCCCGGCCAGGCGGGGACGCCGGGCAGCGCCCGGGTGTCGACGGCGAGGCCCGGTGGTGCGCCGGCGCCGCCGGCGATGTGCACGGCGGCCATCGCGAACTTGCCGTCCGGGTCGATGGCACGGACTCCGTTGAGCAGCCGTTGCCGGGTGACGGACTGGACGGTGAGGACCCGGTCGGCGCCGGTGCCGAGCCGGGCCTCGGCGTCCCGGCCGCCGGCGGCGGTGTCGACCGTGCACGCCGCATAGCCGGCCACCGCGGCGGAGGCGACGAGCAGGGCGAACAGGCGGCCGGCGCCGGGACGGCGGGACAACTGGAGGCCGGCGAGCGCGACTCCGAGCCGTCCCCGGTTCAGGGCGCGTACGGCATACCGGTTGACCAGGGGAAGCAACAGCCGCGCCGCCACCAGCGCCAGGGCCAGCACGATCAGCGCCGGTGCGAAGAGCCCGACGCCGGTGAGTGGATCCTCGACGAGGGCGAACTGGGCGCCGGTGACGGCCGCGAGCACCACCACCACCACCTCGGCCGCGGGCAGCCGGCGGCGGTCCACGACGGGCGCCCGCCGCAGCAGGCCGGTGACCGGGCTGACCAGTTGCCGCCGCTGGGCCACCACCGCGGCGACGAGGGCGGCGACGGCGGCGAAGGGGGCGTAGCGCAGCGAGGTGAGGGCCGGATCCGCCCCGACACCGGGGAACAGGATCGCGGCGACCGTGTTGACGAGCAGTTGTCCGGCCAGGCAGCCGGCGACCGCCCCGGCCAGCACCGCCACGAGACTCTCGCCGGTCGCCAGCCACCACCGGGTCCACCAGCGCGAGCCGCGGAGCGCCACGACGGCGAGTTCGCTCTGCCGGCCCACGGCGCCGTAGCCGACGGTCAGGTAGATGGTGAAACAGGCGAGCAGCACCAGGGGGATCGACAGGACCGGCACCAGGAGGCGGGCCGCGGCCCGGTCCTCGTCGATCCGATCGAGCAGGCGGGGTATCCCGCTCTCGAACCGCAGCGATCCCTCCAGCTCGTCGGCGGTCGCGGCGAGCCGGCCCATGTCGGCCCGGAGCTGGCCGAGGCGGTCGACGTCGATGGTCCCGGGCTGGGGGACGCCGTCGATCGCCATCGCGGTGGTGGTCCGCACCATCGTGTCGAGCGTGACGGCGTTGGTGAAGACCGGTTCGCCCGGCCCCATGTCGTCACCGGAGACGAAATAGCCGTGCAGGCCCCAGTAGGCGTCGGTGGGATCGATGGGCCGATAGGTGCCGGCGACGGTCAGCGTCTTCGGCGAACCGTCGGGATCCCAGGTGGGTGGCCGGGCGAGGCCGTTCATCCGGGCCGCGGTCAGGGTGATCGTGTCGCCGGCGGCGATGCCGAGCCGCTCTGAGCTCGCCGCGCCGAGCAGCACATCGCCCTCGCCGACCAGGCAGCGACCGGCGACGATGCGCACGTGGGCGCACAGGTTCTGGCGGAAGACGAGCCGGGACGGCAGGGAGTTGTCCTTCTCCAGGCCGACCGTCGGCACCTCGGCGGAGTGGTGGAAGGTGAACCCGTTCAGGCCGAGGAACAGCACCCGGCCGACGTCGGGGAACCTGATGTCGACGGTGCCGAGCGGGTCCTCCTGGTTGTCGATGGTGTGGCGGGTCACCAGGGTGAGGTCCCTGGCCGGCGCGCGAGCGATCTGGCGGTCGGCGACCACCCGCTCGGCCGCGACCAGGTAGGCCGGCGCGGCGACGGCGGAGGCGACCGCGAGCATGGCCAGCAGGGCGAGGGTGACGGCCTGCCCGCGCCGGTTCCAGACCATCGCCAGGACCAGGGAGATCATCGGCCGGCCTCCCCTTCCCGCAGGCTTCTCATCAGGGGTTGCAGGGCGATCAGGCCGGTCAGGCCGAGCACGATGAGGGCCACCGCCACGGCAAGCGCGGCCACCAGCGGATCCAGCGGGCCCGGTGGCGCGAGCACCGCCCAGCCGTCGGTGAAGGGTGGAACCGCCCGGCGGGTCACAGCGATCGCCAGCAGCGCGGCCAGCACTCCGCCGAGGAGACCGGAAATGATCAGTGCGGCCGTGCCGGCCCAGCCGGTTCGCACCGCCACCCGGCGAGGCAGGCCCTGCACGCGCAGGGCCGCGAACTGCTCGGCGAGCGACCGGCGGTCCACTGTGGCGGCGACCGCGACGATGGCGGCCGCCAGCAGCAGCGCGGCGGCGCCGGCCAGCAACTCGAACCGGACCAGGATGGCCGGGCTCTGGACGCCCAGCCGGTCGGCGTAGGCGGTCACGTCGGTCTCGGCGGTCACGGTCAAGCCGCCCGCGGTGAGCGCCTCGACGATGCCGGGCCGGGCGGAGGGCGCCAGCCACACCTGGAACTGCCCGCCGGGGTCGGCGTCGGCGGCCAGGCGACGGGTGGTGTCGAGGTCGACGAGCAGGCCGGCGCCGCCCACCGCGGGCAGCGCGGCCACGGACCCCGTCACCTGTACGGGCACCGGCTCCCCGTACGCCGGAAGCAACGCGTCGCCGCCCACCCACCGCTCGGGAACCGGCCCGGCCAGCAGCGCGGGCAGCGGCAGGAGGCTGTCGGACGCCCAGGCCTCGACACCGACCCGGTCCTCCTTGGTCACGTTGGGGTCGGTGGCCAGCCGCAGGGTGCCGTCCGCCGCGACCAGGTCCAGTGCCGCGCCGTTGGTGCCGACTCGCCACCGGGCGATGTCACCGAGCGCGGTGGCGTCGAGGACCGGGGTCGCCGGGGCGCCCTGGCCGAGCCCACGCACGGTGACGGCGGTGCCGGCGGGCGGCGCCTCGGTTCGCCCGGTCCGGTTCGGCGGGGTGGTCAGGTCCCACCGGATGATCCGGCAGCCGGGCGCCGTGGCGCAGGCGGTCACCGGCACGGTCACCGTCTGGTCTCCGCCCCGCAGCGTCCCGAAGCCGACGGCCGCCGGCTGCCCGGTGCCCTCGTGCTGCAGGTGCAGCGTGAGCACCACGTCGGCGGGCCCGTCCCGGCGGGCGTTCAGGGTGAGCCGGTCGCCGGTGACGAGGGGCAGCGGTGTCAGTGCGGCGGCGGCCGCGGCGGCCGGCAGCGTGGCGGCCCGGCCGTACTCGGGCCGCCAGCCCGCGACCGCGCCGAGCCGGGCGGTGTCCACCTCGAGGACCTGGACGTTCTCGGTCCGGTTCCGCACGACGGCCATCGCCTCGCGGCCGCCCGGGTCGGCTCCGCGGACCGCGTTCAGCAGCACGGTCCGGTTGGCCGCCCCGACGTTCAGCACCCGGTGCGCGCCGAGTTCGGCGGCGCTGCGGGCGGCCCGGGCCTCGTTCTCGGCGGCCCAGCCGCCGGCCGCCGTGACGAACAGCGCGACCGAGACCACGACCAGCGCGAACAGCCGGTCGGTGCCGGGCGACCGGGAGATCCGCAGGGCGGTCAGCCCGGTCAGCAGCCGCCCGGATCGCAGCGCGGCGGCGCCGCCGCGGTCGGTCGCCAGGCTCAGCAGCCGCGCCGCGACCAGGCCCACCGCGAGCGTGGCCAGAGCGAGGGCGGCTCGGCCCAGGCCGTCCGCGGGCCCACCGGAGCGGGCCTGGTAGATCGCGACGGCGGCGACGGCCAGCAGCACCGTGTCGACGAGGGCGGGACGCCAGGTGCCGCGCCCGGACGCGGCTCGCTGCAGGAGCGCGGCGACCGGCCGGCCGAGCACCGTGGCCTCGACCGCGGCGAGCACGGCCAGGCCGCCGAACAGCACCGCGGCCACCGCCGCGGCGCTGTAGGTCAGGGCGGTCGCCCGGTCGGCCGCGGCCGGCACCGGGCCGGCCAGAGCCCACGCCAGAAGGTATCCGGCGGGGGCGCCGAACAGGACGCCGGCGACCAGCGGCACCAGATGTTGCCCCCAGGCCAGCCGCAGCCGCCCGGACCGGCTCACCCCGCGCAGTTTCAGCAGGCCGGCATCGGCCCGCCGGTCGCGCAGGGTGTACCAGCCGGCCAGCCCGATCGCGAACCAGGTGAGGATCAGCAACTGCGCGCCGGAGGCCGTCACGCCGTTCAGGATCAAGGCGCGGTCCCGGACGATCGCCTGGTGGAGCGGGCGGGCCAGACTGGTGAGCCGCAGTTGGGACTGGCCGAGCCGGCGGTCGGCGGCGGTGAGTTCGGCATCGAGGTCGAAGCCGCCGGCGCCGCGCAGCAGCGCGTCCGGCAGCACCACGTCGTACGCCATCATCGGGCTCAGCAGTTGCGGGTGCTCGAAGGTGGCGGCCGCGGTGAACAAGGGGTCCGGACCGGACGCGGCCCGGAACAGGCGGTTCGCCCAGTACGGCCCGGTCACGTCGGTCAGCGCGTAGAGCCCGACCACGCGAAGGCTGAGCGGAACGCCCGACGCGATGGTGAGCATCTCCAGGTTTCCGCCCAGTCCGGCGCCGAGCCGGCGGGCGGCCTCGTGGCTGATCGCGACTTCGCCGCGGGCCGCCGGGCAGGCCCCGTCCAGCCGGACGTGATCGCAGAACTCCTGGCGGTGGGCCAGGTCAACGCGGACGGAGCCCGGACCGGTCCGCACCTCGATGTGGTGGGTCATCCCGCCGGTTCCGGCGCCGGCGCCGGGTGGCAGCCCGGCTCGCGCCTGGTCGGTGAACCGGCCCAGCGCGGCGTCCGGCCGGCCCTCGGTGTCGAGGCGCTGGGTCACCGTGACTATCCGCTGGTCGGCGGGCGCGGCCCGGAGGTAGGCGTCGGCGGCCTTGCCGACGGCGGCGAACCCGTACCACGGGCCGGCCGCGGCGACGGCCGCCGCGATGGCGGTCAGCACCAGAATCGTCAGCGCCTGCGCGGCTCGGGTCCGCACCGCACCGAAGACGAGCGCGAACATTCACCCCTCCCCCGGTTGCGGGGGACGTTACGCGATGGAGCCGCCGCGCGGCGACCCTTGTGGACGGACGCTGCTTAACCGGTTCACAACCAACCGCGGCGCTTCAGGTAGAGATAGAGCGAGCCGCCGGCGACCACGATGAGGGCGCTGCTGAGCACGAAGCCCCACCACCGCTCATAACCGGGGTACGGCACGTTCTGTCCGAAGTAGCCGGTCAGCGCGGTCGGGATCGCGATGATCGCCGCCCAGGCCGCCAGTTTCCGGGTCACGTCGTTGAGTTCGTTGCTCTGTTCGGCCAGATCGTGGTCGAGCAGCTCGGTGATCCGGTCACGCGCATGCTCGATCAACTCCAGAGACCGGTGGGCGTGGTCCTCGACGTCCCGGTAGTACGGCCGCAGGTGCTCCTCGCCGGCCAGGTCCCGGGCGACGTCGGCGACCACCTCCGGCATCGGGGCCACCGCCCGGCGCAGCGCGGCCAGAGCCCGGCGCAGGGCGAAACCGTGCCTGCGCACGTCGCGGGGCGCCGCGCCCTCACCGAGCATCCGGTCCTCGACGCGGTCCATGGCCTCGTCGATCCGCACGGCGACCGCGTGCTGGCCGTCCACGACCAGATCGAGCAGCCCGTACACGAGGAAGTCGACGCCGCCGGCCGCGGCGAGCCGCTCGTCGGCGTCCCACCTGGCCAGCAGGGGTTCCAGGTCGAAGGGCGACTTGCGCACGGTGATCAGTGCCCGCGGGGTGACGAACGCGCTGATCTCGGTCTTGCGCACCTCGTCGCCCCACTCGACCGCGTAGACGTTGAGGAAGAGGTGGTGGCGGTAACGGTCCACCTTGGGCCGCTCGTGCCGCCCGGTGGCGTCCTCGACCGCGAGCGGGTGCAGATCGAACTCGCCCGCGACGGCCCGCAACTGTTCCGGACCGGGATCGTCCAGGTCGAGCCAGAGCACCGCGTCCGGGTCGGCGTCGAGCCGGCCGGCCGCCTCCCCCGCTCCGAAGCCCTCGGCGGTGAGCCGGCCTTTGACATAGAGACGGGAGGCCACCGGCCCACTATGCCCGCCGGCGGAAACGGCACGGAAACCGGTACGTGCCTACGATGAGCCGTGACCTGGATCGATCAACTGCTGACCACGTTCTACACGGCCCAGTGGCAGGTGACCGACGGCCAGGCGATCTACTGGCGGGAGATCGTCGGCAACGCGTTCGGGCTGGGGTCGGCGCTGTTCGGGCTGCGCCGCAACGCGTGGGCCTGGCCGGTCGGGATCGTCGGCAACGTGCTGCTGTTCACCGTCTTCCTGGGGCAGGCCCTCGGCAACGAGTCCGGCACCCCGCTCTACGGCCAGGCCGCCCGGCAGGTCTTCTTCCTGATCACCAGCGTCTACGGCTGGTGGGCCTGGCGGCGCAACCGCCGCCGGGACCACGGCGCCGCCGTGGTCCCGCACTGGGCGAGCCCGCGGCAGCGCCTCACCGTCATCCCGCTGGCCCTGGCCGCCGTGGTCGGCTGCTTCTTCGTGTTCCGCGAGATCGGAGCCGGTTTCCCGGTGCCGTGGTGGTACTACCTGGCCGATTCGTGGATCTTCGTCGGCTCGATGCTGGCCACCTATGCGATGGCCCGCGGCTGGGTCGAGTTCTGGCTGTGCTGGATCGCCGTGGACCTGGTCGGTGTGCCCGAGTTGCTGCACTTCGGCTACTACCCGTCGGCGATCCTCTACGCCGTCTACGCGCTGTTCGTCATCTGGGGGTTCGTGGTCTGGCTGCGGATCTCCAGGGCCTCCGTCGCGGTGCCGGAGCCGACGCCGGCCTGACGGCGCAGCATCCACAGGCTGACCGGCACCCCGGCGGCCACCAGGACGGCCGCCACCACCAGCGAATACCGGTAACCCGCCAGGAAGTCCCCGCCGGCCGCCTCGGTCCGGGCGGTCAGGATCGCGCCGAGCACCGTGACGCCGAGCAGCCCGAACACCTCCCGCGCGACGTTCAGCATCCCGGAGGCGATACCGGCCCGCCACGGCGGCAACGCGTCGACCACCACGGTGTTGAGCGGAATCAGCAGGCCGCCGCCGACGCCGTAGAGGGCGAACCAGGGCAGCAGGTCGGCATAGGTGGTGCCCTCGCCGTACTGTGCGATGCCCGCGATCGCCGCCGCCATCACCGCGAGACCGAAAGCGGTCACCCGGGCCACGCCGAATCGCAGCTCCAGCCGGGGCGCGAGCACCGCGCCGGCCGCCGTGATGATCGCCATCGGGATGAACGCCGCGCCCGCCCCGGTCGGTGAGAATCCGAGGACGTTCTGCAGGTAGATGGCCATGTAGAAGTAGATGCCGAAGACCCCGAACGCCCACAGGCCCATCGCCAGCAGGCCGCCGGTGAACATGCGGGACCGGAAGAACTCCAGGTCCACCATCGAGTCGGCGTTGCGGTTCTGCGAGATCACGAAGACCGCGGCCGCCACGGCCGCCACCCCGAAGGACCCCAGGATGAGCGGCGAGGTCCAGCCCTCCGCACCTCCTTCGATCAGGGCGTACGTCAGCGCGAACAGCGACAGCGAGGAGGAGGCCAGGCCGGCCGGGTCGAGGCGGCGCAGGACTGTGGTGAGCGCGGCCGTCCGCGTCGCGCGAGCCGGCACGCTGAAGAGCGTCAACGCCAGCGTGGCCACACCGATCGGCAGGTTGATCAGGAAGATCCAGCCCCACGAGACGTGCTCACTGAGCACCCCGCCGGTGAACGGCCCGATGGCCAGAGCCAGCGCGCCCACCCCGCCCCAGACGCCGATGGCGGCGCCGCGCTCCTTCGGGTTCGGGAACAGCTCCTGCAACAGGGCGAGGGACGCCGGGGCGAGCAGCGCCGCGCCGATGCCCTGCACCGCCCGTGCGCCGATCAGCAGGTTCTGGCTGTCGGCCAGCCCGGCGGCGACCGACGCCACCGTGAAGACCGCCAGCCCGGCCAGGAACGCGAGGCGCGTGCCGAGGACGTCGGCGATGCGGCCGCCGGCCAGCAGCAGACCGGCGAAGACCAGGATGTACGCGCTGGTGATCCATTCCAGCCCGGCGATGCTGAGCCCGAGGTCACGCTGGATCGATGGCAGCGCGACATTGACGACGTTGTTGTCGAGATAGGTCATGAAGGTGCCGAGCGCCACCGCGACCAGCGCCCACCACCGTCGGTTCTTCTCCATCAGGCTCTCCCCCTGTACGTCGTACTTGTACGTTGTACATGTACCTCGTACATGAGACCTGTACCTTGTATGGTTGTCAAGTGACGGGTGATCGACTGACCAGAGCCTCGGTGGCCGACCGGGCGCTGCGCCTCGCCGACGAGGAGGGGCTGGACGCGGTCACCATCCGCCGCCTCGCCAAGGAGCTGGGGGTCACTCCGATGGCCCTCTACTGGCACTTCAAGAACAAGGACGAGCTGCTGCTCGGCGTGATCGATCACGTGCTCAGCCACGTCCGGGCCGACGCGTCCGCCGGCGACCCCTGGCAGAAACGGCTACGCACCGTCGTCGAGACCGTGGTGGGCGTGATGCGCGAGCACCCCTCGCTGCCGGGGCTGCTGCAGGTGGTCGACAAGACGCAGGCGGAGAGTTTCAGCAGAGCGACGAACGACACTCTCGCCCTGCTGTCCGATGCCGGCTTCACCGTCGAGGAGGGGTACTGGGTCGCCACGTACCTTCTGAACGGCGCCATCGGCCTGGTGTCCGGGCAGCCGGGATGCCCGCCCGGCACGCCGGCGGGAGAGGCCGGGGAGTGGCTTCGCCGCAAACGCGTCCAGCTCGCGACCCTGCCCGCCGACCGGTTCCCCATGATGATCGAGTACGCGAGCTCGCTGCGCGACGAGCCGGACCTCGACCGCTACTACGCGTTCAGCGTGGACCTGCTGATCGCGGGCGTCGAGGCGATGGCCGCCTCCCGCTGACCCTCGCGTGAACGAAGCCCTGCCGGCGCCGGCGGGGCGTGCTCCCTTCTCGGACCGGCACCCGCATTGAGTGCACCTTTTTGCAGCAGGAACTCAAGGTCTTCCAGTTCGTGAAAGAAGTTGCTAGCTTTCGCGACATGTGAACGCGGGATTACCAACTCGCTAACCCCGCATCTGCTCCGCAACACCGCCGTCCCCGAGGTGGTTGGAGGCCCCGTGTCCCGGACACTCCGCCGAGCGCTGGCCGCGCTCTGCGCCGTACCCCTGCTCCTCACCGATCCGCCGGCCGCGCGCGCGGCTAGCACGGCGACCGTCCAGCACCCCGCACCAGCCGGCGGCGAGATGCTCGGCGGCGACCCGCGCAAGGACAGCATCTACTTCGTCCTCACCGCCCGATTCAACGACGGCGACGCCGGCAACAACCGTGGCGGCAGCCAGCACACCAGGTCCGGCAACGCCGCGGGCGACGACCCGATGTTCCGGGGCGACTTCAAGGGCCTGGTCGACAGACTCGACTACATCAAGGCGCTCGGCTTCTCCGCGGTCTGGATCACGCCGGTCGTGCTGAACCGGTCCGACTACGACTACCACGGCTACCACGGCTACGACTTCTACGAGGTCGACCCGCGACTGGAGTCGGACGGCGCGTCCTATCAGGACCTCATCGACGCCGCCCACGCCAAGGGCCTGAAGATCTATCAGGACGTGGTCCTCAACCACACCTCACGCTGGGGGGCCGACGGGCTGTTCACGCCGACCGTCTACGGCACGCGGGACGACGAGTGGAAGTGGCTCTACAGCGAGAAGACGGCCGGGAAGACCTACGACCCGCTGGACGAGCACGCCGGTGACGACCCCACCATGACCGCGGCGCAGAACGCGCTCGCCAAGGGCCGTCCCTACAACGGCGACCTGTGGAGCGGCACCGCACCGGCGGGGAACACCTGCCCGAACTACGGCGCCGCGACCGGGGCCAGGAGCCCCGAGGGATACACGCTCTACCACTGCCAGTGGCCGTCGCCGACTACCAGGATGTTCCCGTCGACGCTGTTCCACCAGTGCTGGATCGGCAACTGGGAGGGCGAGGACGCACGCTCCTGCTGGCTGCACGAGGATCTGGCCGACCTGAACACCGAGAACGCCGCCGTGCAGGAGTACCTGATCGGGGCGTACAAGAAGTACATCGACATGGGCGTGGACGGCTTCCGCGTCGACACCGCCGTGCACATCCCGCGGGTCACCTGGAACCGGCGGTTCCTCCCGGCCTTCCAGCAACACCTCACCGCGAAGTACGGCGCCGGCAAGGCCGGCGACTTCTACATCTTCGGCGAGGTCGCCGCGTTCGTGCACGACAAGTGGAACCGTGGCTCGGTCAACCACTCCGCGCAGTTCTTCACCTGGAAAGAGCGGGCGACCTACGCGGCCGATGACGTGACGGCGGCTCGGGAGCAGTTCGACCACGAGAACAATCTGGGTACGGGGAACCAGCCCACCAGCACCAACGCGTTCCTGTCGGGCAACAGTCACCACGCGCCCGATCACAGCAGGTTCTCCGGCATGAACATCATCGACATGCGGATGCACATGAACTTCGGTGACGCGTCCAACGCCTTCCGCAACGGCAAGGACTCCGACGACTCGGTGAACGACGCCACGTACAACGTCGTCTACGTCGACTCGCACGATTACGGCCCCAACAAGTCGTCGGTCCGTTACGCCGAAGGCACCGACGCCTGGGCCGAGAACATGACCCTGATGTGGACGTTCCGCGGCATCCCGGCGCTGTACTACGGCTCGGAGATCGAGTTCAAGGCAGGCCAGCGGATCGACTGTGGTCCGTCGTGCCCGCTCGAGACCACCGGCCGCGCTTATTACGGCAGCCACCTCGCCGGCAGTGTCACCGCCAGTGACTTCGGTGTCGTCGGCTCGGCCAGCGGAACCGTCGCCACCACGCTGTCCCGGCCGCTGGTCAAGCATCTGCAGAGGCTCAACCTGATCCGCCGGGCGGTGCCGGCCCTGCAGATGGGCCAGTACTCGACCGAGGGCGTCAGCGGCGGCATGGCCTACAAGCGCCGCTACACCTCGGGCGACGTCGACAGCTTCGCCCTGATCACCGTCTCGGGCGGCGCCACCTTCAGCGGCATCCCGAACGGTGCCTATGTCGACGCCGTCACCGGCGACACCAGGACCGTCACGGGGGGCTCCCTGACCGTGGACCTCAACGCGAAGGGCAACCTCCGCGTGTACGTCCTCTCCACCAGCGCCGATCCGGCGCCGGGCAAGGTCGGCGCCGACACCGCCTACCTGAGGTGATCTCTCCTCCGGCATGACCGATCCCCCGAGCGCCGACCGGGCCCCCACCCGGTCGGCGCGCCCCGTCCCCGGCCCGGCGCCACTCGCCGGGCCGCATCCGTCCCGCGCGTCTCACCGCACGCTTCCCCGGCCCGGACCGGCGCTCCTCGCCGCCGGTCCGTGACCGTCCCGCGGGGTTCTGCCGGGCCGGGCCCTTCTGATCAGGCGCCGACCAGGTGGGCCACCGCCTGTGCCGCATCGGGATAGGTGGTGAGCAGGCCCGCCGCGGCCACGTCCGCGGCGGGCGCCGCCCCGGCCGGGACGGGCGACCAGCCGCCCGCACAGCCGAGCATCGACGCGACCGCATCGGCCGCCGCCCGGTTCCCCACCAGCAGGGCGGCGGCCGCACCCGCCGGGCCGGAGAGGCCGGTCGCGCCGGACAGGCCGGCGACGGTGGGACGGCTCACCGCAGCGCCGCTCCACGGTGGGGTCCACGAGTCCAGGGCGGCGAGCGTGGCCGGGAAGGTGCGGCCCGCCTCCCTGGTCAGGACCGGAACCAGCTCGGCGGCCTGCTCCTTCAAAGTGACGAGCAGGGTCGGCAGCCACGGCAGCAGGATCCGGTCGGGAAGGCGGCCGAACGCCTTCGACAGGATCTCGACGACGAACGGCGCCAGTCGCGGAACCGGCTCGCACGCCTGCACGAAGCCCGCGACGTACTGCGGGAACGCCGGCACCACGAGCGGGTTGCCGAGCAACTCGTCGGCCCGCTCGCGGAGCTCGGCCATCGGCAGCTCGCCGAGCTGGTACCGGGCCGCCCAGAGCAGGGCGACCTTCGCCGGGGACTCCGGATGTGACTGCCGGACCGCCAGTTCCAACTGGGTCCGGTCGCAGCCGAGCGACAGGGCCAGGCTCTCCATGCTGAACAGGAAGCCCAGCATCGCCCCGACCTGGCGCACCCCGGTCTCCTCCGCCACGAACGAGGTCGGCAGGAGTGTGCAGTAGTGGGCGTATCCCCCGGTGACGAATCGCTCGCACCAGGCGGGCAGCGCCGGCAGGGTGACCCGGTAGTAGCCGAGCAACCGCCGGATCCGCCGCAGGACCGCGGGCGCCTCGTCCACCGTCCGCTCGGCCGCCAGCAGCTCGACCGCCCGGTTGCCGAGTTCGTCGGTGAGCCGCGGGCTGCGCAGGAAGAGCAGCGAGTTCTCGACCGCCTTGAGGGCGGACGCCGCGGTCGCGTCCGCGCTCCACGCGTCCCGTCGCAGCCGCTGTTCGAGCACCTGCTCGACGGTGACGCCCTCATAGCCCAGCTCGATGATCGACCGCTGGTGGCGGCCGAGATCAAGGTCCCAGCTCTCCTGAATGTGCTTCTCGCCGAGCCGGCGGGAGCCCATGATCGGGCGGACCGCCGGGCCGGGCAGCAGGTAACGCAGCATCCAGAGCAACTGGGAGCAGGCGGCCAGCTCGGGCTGGGCGGCCAGGTCGAGCAGCGCCCGCTGGACGGCCCGCTGCTCCAGGTTGAGGCCGAGCGGGGCGAGCCGGTCGAGCACGTCACGGGCCAGCGGGGGCAGAGACTCGTAACCGACCTGGCCGATCCGGTCGCCGCCGAGCAGGATCTCGCAGAGCCGGCCCACGTCGCGCCGGCCGGGCACGGTGTCCTTCTCGATACAGGTGACCGCGGCGTCCTGGAAGTCGTACGGCGTCGGCCGTGCCCGCCCTCGCATGCCCGCCAGCAGCACCGACGTCTCGAACACCGCGATCGCGTCGGCGGTGCTGGCCAGGTAGCCGTTGCGCCGGGCGAGCCGGACGATGTCGACGCACCAGCCGCGCAGCTCCTCCTCGTCCAGGCCGTTCAGGGCGACCGCGCCGGACAGGTAGCCGGTGAGGTGGTCGGTGACCGGCACGGCCCCGATCGCCGGCGGCGGGGGCGGCGTTTTCGCCTTCTTCTTGCCGGAGCTCTTCTGCCCTTGCAGCCGGAACGGCGTGAGCCAGTTGCGGCTCAGGTTCTTCTGCCAGGTCGCGGCCGCGATCGAGACCGAGCCGGGAGCCAGCCCGAACTGCGCCTCGATCGCCGAGTGGCTGGACGGGATCAGACCGTAGAGCCAGTTCGTCGCGGTCCGTGGACTGATCGCGAAGTCCGGCGCCGACGGGTCGGAGCCGGCTTCCGGCACCCGGCTGGCGGCGTGGAAGGCGCCGCAGATGTAGATGCAGTCCGCCCGGTCCGCTCCGGACGCGGCGAGGTGCTCGCGGATGCGCGTCCACATGTAGCGCTCGCGGTCCTCGTCGCCGGCGAACCGCCGGGTGTCGTGCGGGGCCAGCCGCCGGAACAGGCTGCCGATCAACACCATGACCTGCCGGTACGTGTCGTGGTCGGCCCCGGCGAGGGGCTGTTCGACATATTGGTCCCACCACTCGGACCAGTGCCGGACCCGGCCGTGGTGCAGCAGGTGCTCCTCCAGCTCGGCGAACCGGGGCCGTAGATCACCGATCTCCACGCCGACCGCGTCGCCGTGCAGGTCCCGCTCGTGCTCGGTGTCCTCGGGCTCGTCGGTCTCGTGCCGGTGGCCCGGCTCCGGCTGCCATTGGAAGACGTGGTCGGTGGACCGGTCCACCAGGACCAGCTCGACGCCCGGCGTCTCCAGCGCGTAGGCGATCGCCTGGTACTCCGCGGACGCCTCGGTGATCGGCGCGATCACGCTGAGCGGCGCGGACTCCTGCGGGAAGCCGTCCAGCTCGGCGGCGAACGCCTGCAGCGCCACCGGCAGCCGGCAGTTGCGCAGCTCGGTGAGGAGCGGGCCGAGATCCTCACAGAGTTCCAGATAGATGACCTTCGGCTGTTTGAGGCGCAGCCGCCGGACCATGGCGAGTGCCGAGGCCGGCGAGTGGTGGCAGACCGGGAAGATCTCCAGCGGCTCCCGGAGCGCGTGATCGACGTCGTCGACCATGCCGGCGAGGATGCCCGGCAGAGCGGCCGGGCCGCCCGCGAGCGCCTCGGCCGCGCCCAGGAGCTGCGCCCGCAGCGCGCTGAACGGGCCGCCTCCCACAGCGCTTTCCCCGGCGGGGCCGCTCACCGCAGCGCCGCTCACGACAGAGCCGCTCACCGCAGCGCCGCTCACGACAGAGCCGCTCACCGCAGCGCCGCTCACCGCAGCCCCGCTCGCCGCAGCGCCACTCAAGACAGGGTGGCGATCGCCTGGCGACCGCCCTCCAGGAAGCCGTTCCACTCGCCGCCGTGGTCCTTGCTGCGCGGCTCGACCACGCCGTGCCAGTACTTGTTGAGGATGGCGAGGTCTTCCGGGCTGCGCCGGGCCAGCGACCCGACCAGGGACCCGGCGAGCGTCTCGGCGGTCAGCTCACGGGCTCCGAAGAAGTTGCTGTGCAGGATCGCGTCTTCCAGGACACCGATCTGCTCGGCGGTGGAGAGCGCCGACTCCAGTTTCTCGTCGTCACTGGTGGCCGAGGCGGCGGCGGCCCGCAGGTCGGCGAAGCTCTGCAGCAGAACGTCGAGCAGGGTGGGCGGCACCTCCAGCTCGATGTTGTGCCGGCGCAGCAGTTCCTCGGTGCGGAACCGGACGATCTCGGCCTCGCTCTTCTTGTTGGTCACCACCGGGATGCGGACGAAGTTGAAGCGCCGCTTGAGCGCGGAGGAGAGGTCGTTGACGCCGCGGTCACGGCTGTTGGCGGTCGCGATGATCGAGAAGCCGGGCTTGGCGAAGACGATGTTGTCGTCGTCCAGCTCGGGGATCGAGACGTACTTCTCGGAGAGGATCGAGATCAGCGCGTCCTGCACGTCGCTGGTGGACCGGGTCAGCTCCTCGAAACGGCCGATCACGCCGCCCTCCATCGCCGTCATGATCGGCGACGGGATCATCGAGGACCGGGACTGACCCTTGGCGATGACCATCGAGACGTTCCACGAGTATTTGATGTGGTCCTCGGTGGTGCCGGCGGTGCCCTGCACGACCAGGGTGGAGTTGCGGCTGATCGCGGCGGCGAGCAGCTCGGCCAGCCAGCTCTTGCCGGTGCCGGGGTCACCGATCAGGAGCAGGCCGCGGTCGGAGGCCAGGGTGACGATGGACCGCTCGACGAGGCTGCGGTCACCGAACCACTTCTGGCTGATCTCGCGGTCCAGGCCGTCGGCGCGCTCGGAGCCGAGGATGAACAGGCGCACCATCTTGGGGCTGAGCCGCCAGGAGAACGGCTTGGGGCCGTCGTCGACCGACTCGAGCCAGTCCAGTTCCTCGGCGAACTTGACCTCGGCGGGGGCGCGCAGCATCTCAGTCATTGCGGGAGATCTCCTCAGTCGCGAACAAGTCGTGGATCATGCGATGAAGTTCTTGAGCTCGACGACGAGCTTCTGGATGCGGCCGGAGACGACCGGGGTGCCCAGGTCCTTGAAGCGCTGACGGAACCACGGGTTCACGTTCTGCGTGCCGGAGCTGTTCACCGAGCCGACCGGGATGAAGCGGACCCCGGAGCGGTGCACCGCCTCGATGCCCTCGAACAGCGGCTGGGACCGGTCGAACTCGTAGAAGTCGGAGATCCACACCATCACCGTGTTGCGGGGATCGGTGATCTTCGGGCGGGCCATCGCCATCGCGACCGGCCCGTCGTTCCCACCGCCGAGGTCGGTGCGGAGCAAGACCTCGAACGGGTCGTGCACCCAGGGGGTGAGGTCCAGGGCCCGGGTGTCGTAGGCGATCAGGTGCACGTCCACCTTGGGCAGTCCCGCGAAGATCGAGGCGAGGATCGTGCAGTTGACCATCGAGTCGACCATCGACCCGGACTGGTCGACCACCACGATCAGCCGGGCCGGTGTGACCCGCTTGGCGGTCTGCCGGTAGAACAGCCGGTCGACGTAGAGGCGCTCGTCCTCCGGGTTCCAGTTCGGCAGGTTCTTCCAGATGGTGCGGTCGAGATCGAGGTTGCGGAACACCCGTTTCGGCGGGATCGACCGGTCCACCGTGCCGGCGCTGGCCTGGGCCACCTGGGTGCGCAGCACCTCGGCCACCTCGTCGACGAAGCGCTTGATCAGAGCCTTGGCGTTGGCCAGGGCGACCCCGTCGAGGTTGCGTTTGTCCCGCAGGAGCTGCTCGATCAGCGACATGCTCGGGGTGAGCTGCTTGGCGAGCCGGGGGTCGGCCAGCACCTCGCGCAGCTCCATCCGCTTGACCAGGTCGCCCTCGATGCCGGCGAGCACCGGGCCGAGGCCGGCGTGTTCCCCGGCGTCGGCGGCACGGCCGCGCAGCCGCCCGGGCTCACAGCCGAGCGCCCGCTCGAACCAGGCCGCGTCGGCCTGCCAGCCGGCGAGCTGACCGGCGGTCACGTTGCCGGAGCCGGTGCCGAAGACGTTGAGCAGCACCTTGGAGACCAGCGCGGCCCGGCGCACCTCACCGTCACGGTCGTCACCGGTGGGCGCCATCAGGCCGTCGAACTCGGCTTCCAGATGCGGGAACCGCTGCACCACGTTGTCGACCGAGACCGACGGGTCGAGCAGAGCCGCGGGCAGGCCCAGGTCGTCGACGACGGCGACGCTCGCGGACTCCAGCGCCGCCTGCTCCTCGGGATCGAAGAGCCGGGCCAGAAGACGCCAGTAGAGCGCCTGCCGCCGGTGCTCCGCGGTGGCGGTGGCGGTGGCGGTGGAATCCGCCGCTTCCGCCGGGCTGATCGGGTCAGTGGTCATCGCCGCAGCAGCCTTCCCGCGCGTTCCCGCAGCACCTCGACGGCGGTGCCGGCGGTGGCCTCGGCCTTGGCCGCCTTGGCCTCGGTGGGGCCGAGAGCCCAGTCGGCCGTGTGCACGGTGACCGGCTTCTTCCGGACCGTGGCCTGCACGGCGAGCGGCTGCACCGCCCAGCGGCCGCCGTCCCAGCGGAGCAGCCCCAGGCAGGCGGTGGACGCGGCGACCAGGGCCGGGGTCAGCGGCCCGGCCTCGGGGAGCCGATCGGAGTCGACGGCGAGGGTCACGCCGCCCAGGTCGAACGAGCCTTCCCCGGCCGTGTAGCCCTCCAGCAGGACCGGCTCGGCGATCGCGGCCGGATGGCGGTCGAGCGGGGCCACCGCCGGAGCGGACACTCCACCGAGCCGGACCCGGGCCGCCGCGAACGGGTCGGCCGGCTCGCCGACCGCCGCCCGCGACTCGTCCCAGAGCAGGTCGCCGCCCGGGGTGAGCGGCATGCCGGACAGCTCCACCACCCGCTGCCCGGCCAGCGCGGCCCGGAACACCGGGAACGCGGACAGCATCCGCCAGGCGGACGGGCCGCTGATCGTGTCGACCTTGGCCGCGGCCACGCTCGTGCGAACCAGGCGCACTCCCCCACCGGGCGACTCCAGGAGCCCGTGCGCCTGGGCCCGGAAGACCGTGGGGTGCTCGTGCAGGTCGACGCCGAGCAGCAGGAACCGGCCGTCGGCCGGGGCGGCCTCGTGAGCGGGAAAGGTCTCCTGGGAGAGCAGCACCGCCCGCGACCAGAGGTCGGCCCAGCGGCGCACCGGGACCCGGTCGAGCGTCGCGACCGGGGCGGCGCAGCGCAGCTCGGCGGAGAACCCGTCGAGCAGCACGGCGAGGCGGCGGCCGGCCGGATCGGCGAGCAACGCGCTCACGACCTGGGCGCCGCCGTTCGCCAACTCGTGATCGACCCCGCGCCACCCGGCGATGGCCAGCTCACGCAGCCAGGACCGGCCGCCGGCCAGCACCTGCCCGGAGTGGGCCGGGCCGGCCGGTGCGGCCCACGGCTCACGGACCCGGCCGAGCGCCTCGTCGAGGCCGGCGAGCAGGGCGTCGTGCACGGCCCCGGTGAGCGCGGACCGGGCGCCGGCCAGCACCGCCACATGATCGTCGGTGACCGTGCCCGCGACGACCTTTCCGATCGAGTCGCTGACCCGGCCGGCCAGTGGTGAGCCGGTGAAGGCGGCGGCGAACGACTCCAGGGCGGCGGCACGGTCCTCGTCGATCCGGGCGAGGCCGTGCACCAGGGCGTCGTCGAGGCCGTCGATCAGGGCGAGGGCCTCGTCGAGGCCGGCGGGACGGGACCGCAGGGCGTCGGCCAGCATCAGCGCACCGCCCCGGCGGCCGGGAACCACTGCAGCTCGGGCAGCGGATCGGCGGTGGGCGGCACCTCGAGGTAGGCGAGGTGGCGCAGGAACCCGCTGAACACCTCGGCGGCCCGGTTGGGGGCGGTCGTGGTGTGCAGGCCGGACCACAGGTCGCCGGCTCCGTCGGGCAGTGTCACCCGCAGGTATCGGGCGACGCGGTCCAGGCCGTACTGCGCGACGGCGGCCTCGGCCAGGGCGCGCAGGTGGTTGCAGGCCCGGGTGCCGCCGGAGAGGCCACCACACGGCCGGTTGTTGTTGGTGTTGCAGCTCAGGCCGTGGTCACCCGCGGTGATGGACGAGACGTAGACGCGCTCGACGTCGGACCCGCTGGAGACCACGCCTTGCAGACGGCCCTCGGACAGCTCCACGAACGGCACCTTGGCCAGCTTGCGGGGCCGCACGGGCGCTATGACGGGCGCTGCGCTGCGCCGCTCATAGGCGTCGCTCTCACTGGTCACAACAGACCTCCTCAGAACCAGGTG
Organism: Actinoplanes sandaracinus; assembly: GCF_030009775.1. Lineage (GTDB taxonomy): Bacteria > Actinomycetota > Actinomycetes > Mycobacteriales > Micromonosporaceae > Actinoplanes > Actinoplanes sandaracinus. The sequence goes on from NZ_JASCTH010000032.1 coordinate 27,814, forward strand.
CGGAAGTTCTATCCCACGGGTACGACAAAACCGCGCCGGTCCAGGTGGTGGCACGGGGCCGGGCTTTTCGCGTACACCCGCGCATGATCCTCAGGACGGTCGGCGGCGAGCCGGCCGGGGAGGGGAACGCCCGTCAGCCGGGCGAGCCGGCCAGGCGCTCACGCACCCCGGCCGCGTCGGGGTGGTCCAGTGAATCCAGGATCCGGAGCGCCCGCTGCCAGCTCTCGCGGGCCGCGGCGACCTCACCCTGGGCCAGGTACGTGGCGCCGAGCCGTACCGCCATGTCGGCTTCGTGATAGTGGTCGCCCAGTTCGGCGTGCAGTTCGATGCCTTCCCGGTAGTGCTCGGCGGCCAGGTCGTACCGGCCGAGGCCGTGGAACGCGACGCCCAGGGTGTCCAGGGTGGCGGAGAGCCCCACCCTGTCCTCGGCCTTGCGTTGCAGTTCCAGGGCCTCCGCGCATTTCTCCAGCGCCTGCCGGTGTTCGCCGAGCCCGGCGAGCAGGTGGCCCGCCATGTTCAGCGCGAAGCCGAGCACGACCGGATGGTCGGCTCGGCGGGCCAGGGCGATCGCCCGCTCGGTGTATTCCAGTCCCTGCGAGCCGCGGCCCTGGAGGTCGCGGGCCCAGGCCGTCAGATAGAGACAGTGCGCCGCCCGGGCGGTGTCGCCGAGCCCGAGGTACAGGTCGTTGGCCTGCTCCAGATGGGCGAACGCGTCATCGGGACGGCCGAGTTGGAGATAGCCGTTGGCGGCGACCCGATGGGAGAACGCCTGAGCGCCGCGGTCCCCGATCCGGCGCGCGGCTTCGAGCGCGGTGGTCTGCACGGTCACCCACTCCCGCCAGTCACCGTTGCGATCGAGGAACTCCCCCATGCCCCAGGCGAGCTGCCAGGCTTCCCGATCCCTTCCGGTACGCACGGCGAGCTCGAAGACGGCGAGCAGTACCCGGATCTCGGCGGCGAACCAGGCCAGTCCCGTCGTCTCGTCGTCGCACGGGGCCACGGTGGCGGGGCGGTCGCCGGCCGGCAGTTCCATCGCCGCCCGGAACGGGTTGATCGCGGTGCCGGCGGCGTGCGCGCCGTGGACGAAGTGGACGATGAGCCGGTCCTGCGCCGCCTGCCGGTCCTGCGGGGTGTCGAGCTCCTCCCCCAGCTCGGTGGCGTAGGCCCGCAGCAGGTCGTGCAACGCGTACCGGCCCGGCCGGTGCTCGATCAGCAGTTGGGCCCGGGTGAGCCGGGCGAGCTCGCGCTGTGCCGTGGCCGGTGTCGTCCCGGCCAGGGCCGCCGCGGCGGGTTCGGTGATCTCCGGACCCGGGTGCGGACCGAGCGCCCGGAACATCCGCCGGGCCGCCACCGGCAGGGAGTCGTACGAGTAGGAGAACGCGGCCCGAACGTCGGTGCTCACGTCGTCGCTGTGCATCGCGTCCAGCCCACCGGCGGTCCGGGCGAGCTGGGCCGCGATGTCGGCCAGTGAGAACGACGGGTTGACGGCGCTGCGGGCGGCGACCACGGCCAGGGCGAGCGGCAGCCCGCCGCAGGCGGTGATGATGCGCCCCGCCGCGGCGCTCTCCCCGGCGATCCGGCCCGCCCCGAGACGCTGGGCCAGCAGGGCGCGAGCCCCCTCGTCGTCGAGGGGGCGCAGCGGCAGCGGGTGCGCGGCCTCCGCGACGACCAGGCCGGTCAGCTCCCGTCTGCTGGTGAGCACGGCCAGGCAGCCGCCGGGCGGCAGCAGCGGCCGGACCTGCTCGGCGTCGGCGACGTTGTCCAGCACGACCAGCACCCGCCGGCCGGTCAGGGTCGTCCGGTACAGCCGTTCCGCGGCGTCCGTCTCCGCCGGGACGCGGTCACCCAGCACGCCCAGCGATCCGAGCAGCTGACGCAGCGCCTCGCCGGTGGTCATGACGCGCCCGGGATGGAAGCCGCGCAGATTGAGGTAGAGCTGACCGTCGGGGAACCGGTCGGCGACGCGATGGGCCCAGTGCAGGGCCAGGCTGGTCTTGCCGACCCCGGCCATGCCGCTGATCACGATCGGACGGCCGGGGGCCAGGTGTTCGTCCATCCGCGACAGCTCCGCCGCGCGGGCGACGAACATCGGCTGCGGTGACGGCAGGTCGTGGGGCACCGGCTCGGCCCGCCGCGCCGGGACGGTGGCGCGTCGGCGGTGGTCCTCGAGCCGGTCCCGGGCCGTGGCCAGCGCGCCCTGCTCGGCCGACGTGGCGCCGAGAATCCTGATCAGGCTGTCGAACCGATCGGTCGGCGGCAGGACCCGGCCGGCGAAATATTCTCCGACGACGCCGTGCGACCAGCCGGCACGCTCGGCGATCTCGCGATAGGTCAGCTGTCTTCACGGCCCGTGGTTTAGCGCTCCTCGCCGTGGGGGTACAGCGTCGCCGCTCTCCCCCACATCAAGGAGTGAACATGTCCATCCAGGGACTTTTCTATATCATCGCCGTCATTCTGCTGGTCGTGGCGGCGCTGCCGATCACCACCCGCGGGATCAACCTGGCGCTGCTCGGAGCGGCCTTCGCGCTGCTCGGCTACTCGTGGGACACGATCACCGCCTGAGCGTCCTGATGCCCACGCCGCCGCGTGGTGGTCGATACCTCCCCTGTGGACGACCACGCGGCGGCGTTCCGATCTCGCCCCGGCCCGCGTCGCACGAGACGCCGATGACGGCGAAGGCCCCTGCGAGGGCGAAAGGCCTTGCGGGACTGACCCCGTCCTTGACCGCGCGTTCCGAGCCGAGTTGAGCTGGGTGACAGCGGCCACATCAAGAGTTTCGCAGCGCCGCGGTCAGGGACTACGCCTAGCACAACATTGCTTGAAGAGATCGATTGATGGCGCTCCGTGACGGTTCGGCTTGACGACTCCTGTAAGCAGTTGCAGGATTCGATGGCTACTTGCAATCGCCGCAAGCGATCCCGTGCTCCATCGTCCGCCGGGAAGGGAAATGATGCAGCCCGCCACCCCGCTCATCACACCCCCCGTGGCCCGGCGAGCGAGTGTGCTTCTGCTCGCCGCCACGGCCGTCCTGCTCGCCGCCGCGACGCCGGCCGCCGCGGCCGGCACCACGGCGCCCGGCGCCCCGGACGGCGTCTCCGCGGAGGGGAACGGCCCCCTGAGCGTCTACTGGGCCACCGCTCCGAACGACGACGATGTCACCGCCTACCGGGTGTACCGCAACGGCCAACAGTTGGCCACGGTGCCCGGTGACGCCACCAGCTATCACGACCACGCGCTGACCGGCAGCACCTGGTACACCTACGGCGTGCAAGCGGTGGACGCCGCGGGCAACGCATCCCCGGTCGTCTCCGCCCCGCCGGTCACCTCCGCTCCCCTGCCTGCGCTTCCCCACCGACCGCAACGACACGGTCGAAGGCGTGCTGGAGGCGAACAAGCCGGTGCTGGTCGACTTCGCCGCCGACCGGCTGCCGCGATGCCGTAGCCAGTACGCCGGTGGCGACGCCTGGAGTATCGGTGTCGAATACCGCGTCGACGGCGGCCCGGTCCAGCGGCAGCCGGTCACGCGGCTGGACGAGAACCGCCGGCAGGCCAAGGCCCTGGCGGCGCTGAACCTGCCGCTCGGCGCCCGCGACCTGGAGCTGTGGTTCGTCGCCGGCGACCGCACCGGCTGCGTCGAATACGACTCCCGCTTCGGCGCGAACTACCGCTACACCATCGAGCAGCCCGCGCTCGTCTCGTTCCGCGCCGACTGGTCCGAGGAGTTGACCGGGCAGGTCCGCAAGAACCGGGCCCTCACGGTGCGATACGACATCGCACGCCTGCCGCAGTGCCGGGAGACCTACAACGGCATGCCGGCGTGGAGCATCGACGTCTTCTACCGCCTCGACGGCGGTCCCGTGCGGTCCGAGCCGCTGACCGACCCGAGCGGCCGAGCCACGCCGACGAACATCGACCTGTCGCCCACCACGGGCCGGGTGGAGATCTGGTTCCGCGTTCACGGCCAGCGCAGCGGCTGCACCGCGTACGACTCCGACAACGGCCGGAACTACGTCTTTCTGACGGCGTGACCGGCGGCGTCGACCTCGGCGGTTACAGCCGCCCCAGGGGGTATGCCGACGCCACCCTGACCGGCCCCACGGCGGCACGCCAGAGGAAGCCATTTTATTAGCGTTAACATTACTCATTACTGCCGACTAATATGAACTTTTAGCAGCGATGACCATGCGTCGTACGGATCAATATGGCCTCCTTCCCAAAAGCGGATAGTTATCGCTAACATCGGTGGCCGTGATGCACGGCGGGTTCTGGCCGGAGCATTTCCCCGTCGGCCCGCCGTCGCCGGCGCCATCCGCAGCAGCCACTTCCGCCATAGGAGGCAGTTCATGTATCCGTCCAGCGCCCGCCGCCGCCTGCCGCGCCGCGTCCTGACCGCGTTGCTGGCCCTCACCGCAAGCCTCGCCGCCGTGCCGCTCGCGTCGCCCGCGCACGCCGTCGCGGACGATCCCGTCTGTTACCGGGGACCCAGCCCGGCGGCCTACTACAAGATCACTAACGTGAAGACCGGCAAGTCACTGAACGTCGCCCGCAAGTCGAAGGCGGCCGGCGCGCCCGTCATCCAGTGGACGTACGCCGGTGGGACGAACGAGCAGTGGCGCGCCCTCTGCGTCGCCCCGTTCCAGTACAAGCTCGTGGCCCGGCACAGCGGGCTGGCCCTCGACCTGGCCGGGGGCGGAGCCGCCGCCGATGCCGCGGTGATCCAGAACCCCTACACCGAGGCCCCGAGCCAGAAGTGGGGCATCTGGCGTGCCGGCCAGTCCGGCGCCCTCGCCACGTTCCAGCTGTACAACCAGGGCACCGGCAAGGTCATCGACGCCGGCTCCGACGGCACCGCCCTGCGGCAGGCCGCCATCCAGGACGGCAACGAGAGCCAGGTGTGGACCTTCGAGGAGGTCGGTCCGGCCTGAGCCAGTGCCCGCCCCAGCACGACGCGCCGCCTGCCGTGAATCCATGGCAGGCGGCGCGTTCGGCGCGTGACGTCAGGAGAGAGCCACGCCGCTGTAGTAGTGACGCAGGATCGCCTGGTAGTTCTTGCCCGCGTTCGCGAGATCACGCGAGCCGTACTGCGACAGCCAGTTCCCGTTCTCCCAGGCACCGCACGCGGTCGTGGTCGCGCAGTAGTGCGCCCGCAGGATGTTGCCGTTGCGGGTCATCCGGGTCGACCAGGTGCTGTCCACCGCGGCGGACGTCGCCGCCACCGCCGACGACGGCCGGTAGACCTGGTCGTCGGTGTTGTCCTTGACGTCGTAGCACTGTCCGGCGGGGGTCTTCCGGGTCGAGTGCAGCGCCCAGTACCAGGCGTAGCTCTTGACCGCTACGGCGCCGGCCTCCAGCGAGGCGTCCGGCCAGCTCGTCACCCATTCGTTCGGGAGGACGTTCTTGACGTACGTCTTGAAGTCGACTCGGTCGACCCGTCCGAGACCGGCCCGGTAGACCAGGATGGTGCTCGGCGGCTTGCTGTGGGTGCCGTCGGTGCTGCAGCCCGTCTGCCCGCCCGAGCTCACCAGCTCGTGCGAGGCGTTGTTGTTCTTCAGCGTGGCGTTGAGGTTGCCCTTCGCCCCCGCCGCGAACGACTGGCTCGTACCGGCGAAGTTGCTGTTGAAGTAGACCTTCACGGTCTTGCCGGTGCGGTTCCAGACCGACGCGGCGTTGTTCTTCACGCACACGCCCTTGCCGTTGCCCTCGCCCTTGAAGTCGTAGCAGGACGGCTGGGTGGTGCCGTAGTCGTCCATCGACTCGGTGAAGTCCGAGATGGAGCCGGCCTGGCCACTGTTGTAGTAGTAGCAGAACTCGCCACTGTCGCAGTCCCCGTCGCGGTCCGCGGCGTAGGCCGCGCCCGGCGCCACCGCGACGCCGACGAACGCCGCCACCAGCACGGCCAGCATGGCCGGAACCCTTTTCAGCATGGTCATCCGTGGCCGCCGATCGGAAGAAGGTGCGAGCGCATGCCGGGTCACCAGCTGCTCGGGACGTAGGCCCAGCCCAGGTAGTCGGCGCGGTCCCGGAAGGTGTTGGTCTGGTAGACCGTCGGGCCGGTGCTGATGGCGCTGTTACCGCCGATGGAGAGCATGACGTGCCCCGCCGAGTCGGTGGACGTGAAGAACACGGCCGTTCCGGCGGGCGGCACCGAGCCGGTGTGGATGCGCCCGTTGTTCTTCTGCCACTGGTAGTGCGTCCGCGCCGTGGCGAACCGGCCGCTGGTGCCGAACGCCCGCTCCACGAACAGCTCGCACTCGCGGTTCCAGTCGGTGGCCCCGAGCCGTGCCCGCGCGAACGCGACGGCCTCGGACGCGCGCGGGTCGGCCGGGAAGCTGGTGCTGCCGCCGATGTCGTGCGAAGCGTTGTTGTTCTTCAGCGTGGCGTTGAGGTTGGCCTTCGCACCGTTCGCGAACGACTGGCTCGCTCCGCCGAAGTTGCTGTTGAAGTAGACCTTCACGGTCTTGCCGGTGCGGTTCCACACCGACGCGGCGTTGTTCTTCACGCACACGCCCTTGCCGTTGCCCTCGCCCTTGAACTCGTAGCAGGACGGCTGGGTCGCGCCGTAGTCGTCGATCGAGTCGTCGAAGTCCGAGATGGAGCCGGCCTGGCCGCTGTTGTAGTAGAAGCAGAACTCGCCACTGTCGCAGTCGCCGTCCCGGACCGCCGCCGACGCCGGGGAGCCGACGCTCAGGAGTGAAGTGGTCATGGCGAGCGCTGCGCCGACGACGGCAAGGCTCTTGCGGATGTTCATGGTGTCCTCTCGTGGACAGGGAGCGATGAAAGGGGGTTCGGTACGGTTTCGGGTGCGGGTCACTGCGCGCGCTGGTACTGCTCCCAGGTCTTGATCGGGATCCGGGGACCGTCGTCCGGGCCGCGGTTGGCCAGGCCGTTCAAGCCGAGGTAGTAGTCGCCGGACTGGTGCTGCGCCTGGACGGAGAGGTCCGTGTCGTTGATCGCCACGGCGTGGATGTGCCACGGCCAGTCACCCTGGCTCGGGCTCCGGAGCCAGGCGGCGAAGCCGACCTGCCGCAGAGCCCGGACGGCGGCGGTGCGCTTGGCCGCGGTCAGGCCGGCGACCGCGATGTCCACCACGCCGCCGCCGTCGTGCGTACCAGCCGAGGTCGGGTCGCCCCCGGGGTTGTACGAGCCCTGCTCGACCACCAGGGCGGAACCGAGCAGACGCTGGGCCTCGGCAAGCATCGCCTGGGTACGGGCGTTGACGACGAATCCGTCACGCTGGACCTTCGCGCCCGGGCTGATCGTCTTGCTGACGGTGTACCGGTTGAGTCCGAGCTTCGTCAGCGACGTGGTGCCGGGGAGCCCGTTCGCGGCCAGGCCGGTGTATCCGAGCGAGCGCTGGTAGGCCGCGTACGCCGTGACGGTGGTGGTGCCGAAGTAGCCGTCGACCCACTGCGCGTCCAGCAGGTTCTTGGCCTGGAGCGCCTGCTCGACGGCGAGCACCGAGCTCTTCGCGCCCGGAGTCAGGGTGTCGTCGGCACGGCGGGGGTCGATCTGGGCGGCCAGGACGGTGGCCTCCATGTCCACGACAGGCCGCGCGGCCGTGGTGACGCTCTGCGTCGTGGTGTCGGATGTCGCGGCCCCCGCTGGGGCCGGGACGCCGACGGCCATGCAGAGCGCGGCGAGCCCGACGGCTAACCGTGGACGGCGCATGGTCGATCCTCCTCGTAGGTGGTGAGTCACGTTGGGAACGGACATCACCCTGCGAGAAAGGACCTGCTGTTCGGTACCCCCGTTGTCCTGTCAGATCCGTAAGACCGTCACGGACCTCGATGGATGTGGTGTTGTCAGCTTGGACGGCGCCGGGGAATGACATCGAGCGTCCCCGCCCTGACATCGGCCGAGACGATCAGGGCGGGGAAATCGTTCGCCGGCGGCGGTCCGGCGGGCCGGCCGTGGCTACCGCCGGGCGTGCTCAGGGGGTGACGTTGACCAAGAAGTACACCGGCCGGCGGCTGGGGAAGTAGGGCTGTCCATGCTCGTCGACCATCTTCCAGCTGACCCAGCACTTCCCGGGACGGCTCGGCGCGGTGACCCGGACACGGATCATCACCTGCTCGCCGGGCGGCGTGTCGCCGATCTCCACCCGGTCCGGCACCTTGCAATCGTCTTCGTCACCGGCGTGGTTCATCGGCGCCAGATAGCGTTTGTGCCAGGCGACGGTTCCCACGTTCGCGATCGCCCACACCTTGTCGAACTCGGAGTTCACCCGAACCGGCGAACCGTCGGGGTAGGTGATGTCGGAGACGAACTTGCTCGCGTCCCCGGGAATCAGCGCGTCCGAGAACGCCGCCGATGACGGCGCCGCCACAGGGCCGGCGCTTTCCGAAGCCCACCGGTTGCGGACCGTGACGCCCACGACGGCGACCATCATCATTACCGCGGCCGCGGCGATGAACCACGGCAACCGCTGACGTCGCACACTCGTGACGTCGCCCACCGCCGGCGCCTTCGGATCCACTTCGGCGCGCAGCGCGTCCGGACCCGCCGGCACGAGTTCCGAAGACGAGTCACTGCTCGACGCGGCAGACTCACCGGCCGCCGGAGCGTCCACGGGCGTGTCCACAGTGTTCGCCGTGTGGGCCGCGGCCGGGAAATCGATGATGCCCGGCGTCAACTCGCTCTGCGGGACGGCGCTGACCGTCACCGGGCGCTGCGCGTCCTCCCATCGGCGCCGCCACTGGGCCTCGTCCGCGTCGCAGGCCCGGACGAACTCACGGGTGGTCTCCCAGGAGGGGAATCTGGTCCCGGCCGCGGCCTCGTGCAACGTCGTATGTGAGATCCGGCCCGATCGCCCCGCCAGCTTCCGGAACGACGGGTTGCCTACCGCCGCCCGCAGCGTCCGCAACTGTTCGGCGAATCTTTCGGCGGCCGTACCGTCCTGAATCGACTCACTGCCAGCACGCTGGTCTTCCATCCATCCCCCACCTCAGACGCCGTCGTCAGGCGTTGTCAGAGCGTGTAAGAGGGTATCGAACAGCACTCGGAGGCCATCAATGTGTGCAGCGCCGTACGTGTGGGACCAGTTCCGGGCCAGCCACGGCTCGTACCCGGTCTGCACCGCGGTCGTGACCACGGGCACGATGCACGACCCGCAGTGCACGAGCGGCACGGAGATCTGGCCCTTGGGCGCCAACACGCTGTCACAGTGCACCCGGGCCATCGGCACGATCTCCGGCGTGGGACAGGCGAAGACCGAAGAGCGCTGCCGACCGCCGCTCTCGACGGTCCGGGCACGGCGGTTCAGCTGATCGCCGTACCGCCGATGATGCCGTGCGACCAGCCGCACGAGGCGCGGGAACCGCGCCGGAGACGACGATGGCCGCCACGGGTTGTGGCGGCCATCGCCGCGATCCGCGTGATCGACCACGCCGCGGATCCCTCACACCATGGCGATGGCGGGCCCGGAGGAGAGTCTGATCCCGACGGACACCACCGAGAGCATTGTCAACGATCTCCACACTTCCCCGTACCAGTGCGTGAATCGGTCGGCGCGACGGACGGCCGGCACCGCTACCAGCGGGATTCGGCCCACCCGGGGAAGCCCGTTACGACACCTGAGCTTGCGCCGCGTCCGGCCGTGAAAGGCGCGCCGTCTCGGCGAGCCGGGCGGCGAGAAACTTCGGGGCCATTTCGCCATAGCTGTCGGTGAGGAGCTCGGCGATCTCGGTCCAGTCGGTGTGGTCGCCGAGGACGACGCCGGCGACGTTGCCGCCCCAGCCCGCGCGGAAGAACGGAAAGCCGTTACCGGTCAGGCCGAGCAGGTCCTCGGCGGGGACCCGAAATGTCATCACGGTCGGCGGCTCACCGGCGCTCGGATGCCGAGGGTAGTACAGACTCCGCGTGGGGTCCGCCGTGTAGACATGGGCGATCGTCCGCTTACGGATCCGCCAGCGGACGCCGATCCAGGCCGGCTCCTCATATGCCTCCGGCAGCCCTCGGCAGATGGGCCGCAGCCGGTCCAGGATCTCCGGCCGCACGTCTCCAGGGGCGGACATGGGCCGACAGTACCGGATGGTCCCTCACGTGTTCTCCCTCGGACGGCCGGCGGTAGGTTCGCCGCCACAACGGTTTCGACGGCGAAGGGTGGCGGGATATGGACGCCAGGACCGAGGAACTGCGGGACGCGCACGACGTGCTCTCGCAGTGGTACGCGAAGAACCTGGTCGGGGTGCTCGACAGCATGCCGGTCGAGCGGGCGATGCTCGACCTGTTCGCCGAGATGACCCTGGCCGTCGGGACGGAGGTCGCGGACGTGGGCTGCGGCACGGGACGACTTCTCCCGTACCTCGCGGGCCGGGGTCTGTCGCCGCGCGGGGTGGATCTCTCCCCCAAGATGATCGAGGTGGCGCGGCGGGACCACCCGGGCTTCGCGTACGAGGTCGCCGACCTCCGCGAGTTGCCGTTGGAGGACGTCTCGCTGGCCGGGGTGGTGTGCTGGTTCTCGTTGATCTACCTGGCGCCGGACGCCCGGGCACGCGCGTTCACCGAACTCGCCCGGGTCGTGAGGCCGGGCGGATACCTGGTGACGGCCTTCAAACACGGCGACGGCACCCTGCGGCGCAACGGGCTCAGCACCGATCTCGGGGTCGACTTCGATCGGTACTGGCTCTCGGCCGCGGAGATGGAGGAACGCTTCGCCGCCGCCGGGTTCGCCCTGGTGTTCCAGGGCAGCGTCCCACCCGAGGAAGGCAGTCCTCCCTACGGCTACATGCTGGTCCGCAAGACCGGGCTTCGCTCGGACGACCCGCGCGCGTGACGGTCACGGGCGCACCTGGAGATCAAGAAAGCGCTCGGCTTCCGCACGTGCCTCATCCAGGGTCACCATCGCTCACCTGCCTTCCTTGTTGGTGCAGCCGTTCGCGGTCGGCTCAGCATCCGCCGTAGCCGCCGCTGTACCCGCTGTAACCGCTGTAACCGCTGCTTCCGAGGTCTGCGGTGGTCGATCCGGCGCCCGGCCAAGCGACCCTCTGCCCACCGCTTCGAGACGCTGGAGGCCTCGGTTCGGGCAGCTGAGCGAGCTCGTCGAGCCTGCCCTGCTCGGTGAGCAGTTCTCGGAGCGCCCGCAACGCCCCCTGGTCGCCGTACCGGCTCCACGCCGTCCTGGCCTGCTCCTCCAGTTGCTGTGCCAGCCCGTGCTCCCGCAGGAACTCGGCTGCCTCCTCGAAGCGTGGAAGCTTGCCGTTCGGACCGACCCGCATCACTTCGGCGGCCTCGTCGATCCGGCCGCTCGCCGCCAGGTGCCGTGCCAGGGGCAGGTGGAATCCGCCTATGCCGGCGTCGATCAGCTGCCGCCACACCGCCGGGTCCGGCGCTCCCATCGCGTCGAGCAGCACGGCGACATCACGCAGGGCGGAGATGTCCCCTGGGTCGAGGTGCCGCCGCTGCTGGGCCGCGCCCAGCAGTCCCGGGCCGTCGATGCCCGGCCATGGTGTGAACAGCGGATGATCCTTGCTCAACCCTTCGACGCAGGATCTCCGCAGGGCCGCCACGTCGCCCGGCTTCCCGTGCTCGGCCAGCACCTCCAGCAGCAGCCGATAGGCCTCCGGGTCACGACGCTCGGCGAGCGACCACAGAATCGAGATCTGTTCGGCGTGATCGCCGGCGGCCCCACACGCGGCGGCCAATTTCAACGACATCTCCCCGTCGACGGCGCCATCGGCGGCGCCATCGGCGGCGATCCAGTAGCGCATGCCCATCCGGGTGCCCGGCGGCGGCACGAGCATCAGTGGGAACAGGCTGACGACCGTGATCAGCAGGGCGATACCGGCAGGCCACGGCGCCCGGCCGTGCAGCGTCGTCCAGGCAGCTATGAAGATCAGGGCGAGAAGGGTCAGCCGGATCGTCCACGCGTGCCGTACCGCGTCCTTCATCCGCTGCTCGTGCAACCGCGACACCTGCGCATCACCTCGTCATCCAAGGTCCGTGCGGCCGTGGGCGCCACCTGACCGGTCTCACCACCAGCGAATCCGCCTCGGCAGCCATCAGGCGGCGCGGTCTCATCAGTCGGAGTCCATCGGGCGTGTTCGCCGGTACGTCCCCAACGTATCGAGAGTTCCGGATTCCCGCGTCCACCCGCGGTTGGACGCGGAGGTAAACCGTCGGCCTACCTCCGCGCCGTGAAGCGATCGGTCCGCGGGACGGATCCGAGGGCGGTAACAGAGGTTGAGTCCGTTGTCGTCGATCACGACGTAGCGGCCAGCCCGGATGGACCGTCGCGTGTCGCGTCCATTGAGGTGGTGCACGACTCGCCCACGTTGGGCGTGCTGAGCGGTGCGGGCGCGGCCGGACCGTCAGCGTCAAGCGCGCGTCGGGGTGCTGGTGTTCCTGGCGGCTTCTGCCGGACCGTTCTGTGGATGGCTGGCAGGACCCGTCGTGCGTAGCGAGGTTGCGGCGAGGACGGCCGTGCCAGCGATGAGTGCCGCGCAGACGACGCCGATGGTGTTGAGTCCGCCGGTGTAGGCGTCGTGTGCCGCCGAGAGCAACTGTTCTGCGAGGTCGGCGAGCAGGTGCGGCACGGTTGCCGCTCGATCACCACCGGCAGGATCGCCTACTGCTGAGGATCACTACGTGAGCCCGGCTGCGATGACTTCCATCGAAGCTTTAAACGCCTCAATCGCCTGCGCTCGGTACTGCGGCTTCTTGTCGCCGCTCACGTCCGTAGTCATGTAGTCGAACCGGGCGTTCACCGAGATGTTGTCGCCCATGACGGCCTCGAAACGGAAGTCGTAGGCCGAAGACCGGCGCCTTGGTGGCCACCTCGTAGTACTCGCCTTTCGGCTCGACGGCGCACATCGGTGTATTGGTTCCGAATTCCACATATTTGAACGTCGCAGCATATGGGACGGCCCCGTCGCCCGGAAACGTCAGCGTCTTGTCCAGCGCGTCGCAGACCGCACCAAGTTCGACCTCCGTGGCCCGCTGGACAGGGGACGCTGCCGGGAGTGGCGACTGAGCCGGCGGCATCGACTCGCCGGGGCCGGGTTCGGCTGAAGATTCGCAGCCCGCCGGCAGAAGCGCGACAGCGACGCCGGCCACTACTCGTCTCATCATCGGGTCGCCTCCGTTGTGTAGTCCGGACCGTTCGTGTCGTTGTCGCCCGGGGTCGTGTCGTTGACATATGAGGGCGCACCCGGAGTGTGCACCTGCCAGCCGCTGCGGTCGGTGTCCCCGGCCCAGTCACGGGCCTGGCTCGGAGCGGGGGGCTCGTCCCAGTCTTCCATGACGGCGTGGAAAGCCGCCCCGGCCTGCGCGTCGGTCGCCGCGTAGGCCTGCGCCGCCGCCTTGATCTGCTCGCCCGCGAGATAGAGGCGTCCGCATGCGGTCCTCAGATACTCGCCGTACTCCACGACCATGGCCTTCACCTTCGGGTCGGCCATGCCAACGGAACCGTCCGCCGTGGCCAGCGAGGCGTCGGCCGCCTGGACGGCGGCAATCTTCGGGATGAGCTGAACCTCGTAGATCTCCGCGCATTCGTAGCAGGTGTCGGCGAGCTCGAGGACGGCGTCGACGGCGATGTGGAACTGTTTGCTGCTGCCGGGATCGCCGGTGGCGCTGTTCTCGGCCAGGTCGTACAACTCCAGGTTGAAGCTGTGCAGCCCGAAGACGGCGTCGCGGAGGCTGTGCATGCCGTTGTTGTAGTCCTTCTCCCGAGAGAACAGGTCATCGGCCTGCTCGTCGAGATGGCCCCAGAGAGCGGTCATCACCGCCTCGACGTCGTGGGCGTACGCGGTGCTCTTCATCTTCGGTGCGAAGTTCTGCCCGAGGATGCCGATGAGCTGGACACTCGGCACCAACAGCCCCCACGACCGGGTTCCAGCCGCCGGCGATGCTGAGCGCCGTGCCCATCCCCTGGCAGGTCTGCCATACCGGGTTGAGGTCGGTGGTGACCTTCTTGGTCGCATCGAGCGCCTTACCGGCGTCGCTGAGGATCTTCAGCGAGCCGGCACGCATCTCCTGGATGACGCTGCCTCTGGCGCTGTAGAGGTTGTGGATCCACGCGACGATCCCGGCCTGGTGGAGAAAGGTCGGAGCGATCGAGGCGAAGAAGCCGCCTTTGAGGTAGTCGGCGGCCCATCCGGTCCAGTCCTGATACCAGCCCGCATTCTGGCCGTCCTCGCCGACGAGCTTGGCAACCTTCTGGATCAGGTCGGTGTTGCTCGCGAGTGTGAAGCCTCCGTCAGAGTTGGCGGCGGACTTCAGGCCCAGGGTGCTGCCGATCGCGAGAAGCGCCTGCTGCGCGCCCTCGATCGCGTGCTGATCATGCCGGTCGAACTGCGGCAGTTTGCCGAGAACCGCACTGCCTTCAGCGTGCGCCCAGTCTTCGACGTGCTGCATGATCGAATTCATGCCGCACGTGACCTCGCTCGGCGCGACCACCTCATTGCCGTAGCGATCGGTCGTGAACAACAACCCGGAGTCCGCGGGATCTACAGCCACGTCAGCCCATCGTCGAACAGCGACTCGTCGACGGCCTGCAGAAACGCTGGGAGGACACCGCCGCCCCCGAATCTGAACGATGACCACGTTCGCGACATAGTGGTGTTCACGTTGGGAGCAGCACAAATCAATCTCAGGAGAGGTCAGCCCCAGCCAACCCCGCCTGCTCCACTACTACTCCCAAAACCATGACAAAACACCCGCTGTCATGGATCATGACAGCGGGTGTTTTTGCAGGTAAAAGGCTATGTGGGCGATACTGGGATCGAACCAGTGACCTCTCCGGTGTGAACGTAGTCCGAATAAGCGACTGACCAGCAAAAACACAGAGCCGACCTGCTCAGCCGCCGTTCCCCGACATCGCTGAACGCCGTTCGGCGCTGTCTGAAGCTGCCGATTTCAACCCCGCCTGCTCCCTGCCCGTTCGCCAGTTTTGGGAGCAGCGCCGCATCACCTACACCGAACAACCCGATTTCATCGTGGCGGTGCTCCCCACCATCGCTGAATACCGCCTCTGAACAGTGCGAACACCATGGCCGGCGAGGAGCAAGCTGCTCCCCCCGGCCGCCATCACCTCAGCCAAGCCCAACGACCTTGTCGAGCCAGCACCCATGCTCCCAACGCGCTCCCCGCGGACCGGGAAGCCAAGATCACACAAACGGAGTTCCGACTACCCCCGGAGCGCCACTCTTACAAACCCGGGTGAGGCCGACCGGAAGGATCCGGCCTCACCCGGGGTTCAGGGGCTTAACACAGCCGGACGTCTCCTTAACGTCGCAGGACGCACGCCGTCATCGAGGCCAAGGGTGGAGGAGCAGAGTCCAGGTAGTAGGACCGTCCTGTCGGCAGTCGAATGCTCCGTAAAGATGCTGACCATAGGTACGGTCAGCACCTCGGTCATCACATTCCTGTAGCGTGGAGAAAGTGCCGCCATAGACAACCCCTGCCGCGTTGGCAGGGGTCGCCGCCGTGAGTGAGAACACAGAAACGGCAAGGCCCAGTGACGCAATTTGGAGAGCTCGAACAGCAAACGAACGCAAGGTTAACAATCCTCTCATACGAGCTTACTGTCATGCTGATACTGGAATTTGGCCACATCACATTCTCTTCAGGGGAATTCGTGATACCCGTAATAAATATTCCGCTGAGAGGATGCGGCTAGCCGATTCGGCTGTTCCCGGCCAATGGTGGACAATGCAGGATCTCGGCGGCCGCTGACTGGAATGTCTGCATCGCGCGAGCGCTGTCAATCATCTCGTTACGGCTTGTCAGGTGCAGGACCAACCCGTCTTCGAGAGCCATCAGGGCCTGAGCGGCCGATTCGACCGATGTCGTGCGGAACACCCCGGCGGCGATGCCGTCGCGAACAATCTCAACATAGAGACCCACCTCGGTTCGCCAGAGTTCACTCAGGAGCTCGGCGTGGCGATGGCTACGCCGCGCAAGCCCATGCACCTCGTAGAGAAGCTCGATGGTGGTCGCGTCCGCGAAGATCGGTACGCCAGCTTTGAAGCACTGTATGAGGCGGCTGCGGGGATCGGGCGAGCCATGAGCCGCGGCGGTCCGCGAGGCCAGGTAGTTGGCGACTGCGTCCTGGTGCACCGCGAACAGAAGGTCATCGGTATTCGCGAAGTGATACAGAACCGAGCCGGCCGACATGCCAGCGTACGATGCCACGTCACGGATCCGAACACCCTGCAGCCCACGTTCCCGGAGGAGCCTGGCGGTGGCTTCGACGAGGCGGCGGCGACTTGAGTTCGACCTGCCTTGACCGTTCATCGGCACATCGTCCCAGATGGCCCTTCAAGCGTGAGAAAGACGTTACGAATTCGTGTCGAGGGTCCTCCCGCTGGAGACCAGTGACCCCATTCATCGGCGTTTCCAAATTACTTCGGGCGCGGGGACAGATTGGCTCCGTGGCGTCCGTGCCACGATCTCGTAGTCCCACTGGGCGAGGATGGCGCTGGCCTCGGCGAGCCCGCGTCCCTTGTGGAAGTTGGCGGCGATACGACCGCCGCGCCGTACCGCGCGGGCGACATGCGGCAGGTGCTCATGAGAGCTGGTCAGATGGAGGACATAGCATGCGAAGGCCCCATCGAAGCAGCCCTCCGGCGCGGACGCCAGGTCCTCGACGGTCGTAGTACGGAGCCCTCGCCGCTCAGCAATGGCGCGCATCGTCGGACTGATGTCCACGCCTACCGAAAGGAACCTGTCTTCTCCAAGAACATCGGCGGAAATTCCGGTTCCGCAACCATAGTCAATCAGCCGCCCCGGCCCTAAACGCGCAACCATGCGGCTTATCGCGGCCCGATTCTGCGCCGTGTCGATCTGGTGGTCGTAGGCATCGCCGACCGCTTCATAGAGGTACCGCTCGGCAAGTAAACGGCTGCCGGGATTACGCTGGTCGTAGATGACGCGATGGCGATCCAGATAGCGTTCCCAGGTAAGGCCCGCGTCCAGCAGTGCTGCGTCATCGATCGCACCGGTGAGGCGCACAACGGACGGAACCGGTCCCGGTAATGCGACTACATGGGCCGGCAGCCTGGGGATGAGTTGCCGAGCGATGAGATAGACCGACAGCTCCGGCGCGCCGACGGCACGTACGGCAGTGCCGGTCCGCCCGGCGGGATTCTCGTCCGTCATGCGTGCGTTCCCACCGCGTCGAATTCCAGTGGCCGAACCTCATGGGCAGATATCAATGACCCGCGGATCCGCTGGCCTGAGGCGACGGTCACGCCGGGTAGTACGACCGAGTCCTCCACCGCCGCGCCTGCCTCGACCGAGGCTCCGGCCATCACCAGGGAATTGCGAACCGTTGCACGGTGGTCGACCGAGCCAGCCAGACACGAACCGGTCGAGGTCCCCACGTGAAGTTCCTGCTCCATGCTCAGCAGGCCGCGCCACGAGCCGACGTCGGACCAAGGCGCGGTCGAGGTCTCCAAACGTACCGGGACATGTCGTGAAAGCTCGGGAAGAATCCGGTTGAACCACGGATCCGCGCCTAAGGCCATGCAGGGATCCAAGCTGTCGAGTGACCCGGGCGCCAAGACGGAGACCCCGATGGCGCGCTGCGTCAGAGCGGTCGGCGAAGGCGAGTAGCGACCGTCCAGGTCAGGCTGGGCCCACACCTCCCGGCCTGCGGAACCAGCGCCATCGGCGCACAGCGTGATTCCGGTGCGCCGATCGATCGCTCGCGCTATGAGCGAATGCCACTCCCGGTCAAGCACCAGGTCGCCGTTCAGGATCACCAGCACGTCGTGTGCGTTGAGTCGGCGAGCACGCGCATAGATCGGAACCCACGGATCGCCGTCAACGAAGAACACGTCCGCTTGCGGCGTCACCGCGTGGACCTCGGCGATGACGTCGTCCGCTGTCGACCGGGCGGGCACCCGGCAGGCGAGATGCACTGACGGACGCCGCCGAGCCATCGGGCCGAGCAGCCGCTCCAGCAACGTGCCCTCGCAGGTCGGCAGCAGCGTCTTCGGATGTTCGCCGGACCACGGTGCGAGCCGGCTGGCGTGGCCGGCGCTCAGAACGAGTACGGCGAGACCCGTGCGGCTCCCCGTCCACGACACGGAATCATCGGACAACACTGGCTCCCTTGTACGTCTGTTCAGAACGTTGCGAAATTCCGAAGCGCCTCACCTGACCCAGCATGCTGACGACCAGGACATCTGGCTCGCCTCGGCGGCTTGACAAACAGTAGGCTGATCCTGAACATATGTACAAGATCGGTTTCGATCTTTATTTGTCGACGTCATGTCGACGGCAGGAGGGCGGTCCGGTGGCTGATCCGAGGATCATCAGCTGGCACGAGGCAGGCGTTGAGCGGCGGAAGGCGCTCCTGGGACGCGGCGGCACCCAGGAACGACTGCAAGGCAGCCCTAGCCTTGCAGCGGAGATTCGTGATCTCCTCGAGGATGTCCGGTCGCGCGGTGACGCGGCGCTACACGAGGCTCTCGCCCGGTTCGACAAGGTGGAAACCGATACCCTCCGGGTTACCGAGGCCGACATGCTCCAGGCCGAGAAGCACATCAACCCGGAGCTGTCTGAAGCCATCGATCTGGCCATCAAACGGTCGATGAGATTCAACAAGCAGATCGTCCGGCGCGCGACATGGACAGCGCGGACAGCCGGCGGCGGGACCATCGGTGAGATCGCCCGGCCGCTGGAGTCGGTCGGCCTCTTCGTTCCCTCGGGGAAGGGCTCGTTCCCGAGCGTCATGGTTCAGATCGGTGCCCCCGCGGTGGCGGCGGGAATGTCCGAACTGCGCCTCGTCGTCCCGCCGATGCCGGGGAGCGGCGGGCAGGTCGATCCGGCGACGCTGGTGGTGGCGCGGCGCCTAGGCATCACCGAGGTGTACCGACTCAACGGGCCGAGTGGCGTCGGCGCACTCGCCTACGGCACGGAGACGGTGCCGAAGGTACGCAAGATCGTCGGCCCGGGCAGCGTCCCGGTAGCAATGGCCCAGCAATTGGTGCAGGCGGAAGGAGTTGTGGTCTCGGGAGGTCTCGGGCCATCGGACTCACTCATCGTGGCGGATTCCAGCGCCGACGTTCCCATGCTCGCCGCCGACGTGATCAATGAGGCCGAGCACGGTCCGGACAGTTCGGCGGTGCTCATCTCGACCGACCGAAACCTACTCGAGCGGGTCGCTGTCGAGATCGAGGCACAGCTTGCGGATCTGCCCGAACCGCGGCGCGCATACGCTACAGCCTCGATCTGGCAGAACGGCGGCCTCGTGCACGCCCTGGACTTGGCCGAGGCGTGGCAGCTCGCCAACGACTACGCCCCCGAGCACATCCAGATCGCCATGGCCTCCCCGGAGCGATTCCTCGAAGAGGTCCGCTATGCCGGTACCGCGCTGCTCGGCCAGTGGACCACCTTCTCCTGCTCAAACTTCGTCATCGGCACGCCGGCCACCCTCCCAACCACGGGATACGCGAAGCAGATCAGCGGCGTAACGGCACACACCTACCTCAACACGATCTCGATGGCGCAGATCGGTCAGCAGGAGTTCTCAGAGCTTGCGAAGGGCGTCACCGCTTTCGCTGAGCACGAGGGCTTCCCCGCGCACGCGGCTTCGGTGGCCGTCCGGACCGCAGCGAACCGACACGACGCCGACGGTGGTGGTACTGCTGCTCGTCGTCGCGGCACCGTTCTACTGGTTCGCTGGCGTACCGATGTGGTGGAGCGGCTTCGCCGGATGGGTTTCGCCGTCGCCGTCCTCTACCTGCCGTCCGAGGCCGCGCAGGTGAATCGCGACCTCGTGGACTATGCCGAGATGGTCGACGACGTGGTGAACATCGAGCGTATCCACGGCGCCCTGGCGCGAATGGCGATTCCCGACCTTGTCGGTCTGCTCAACATCGACGAGTGGTCCCTGGTCGCCAGCTCCTACGTCGCCCAGCAGTTCGGCTTGCCGGCAATGGATCCCGACGTGGCGATGAGATTCCGCGACAAGTATCTACAAAAACGCCGGCTGCATGAAGCAGGCGTGCCAACCTCGCGGGTCGAGTTGATACCCGACATCTGCGGACCCGATGTGCCCGCCGCTGTCGAACGGTTCGGCTACCCGGCCGTGCTGAAGCCGCTCGCCGGCGCCGGCGCCGCACTGACGTACCGCGTCGACTCGGAGTCGGACCTGAGCGAACTCATCGAGCGCGCTGCCAGCGACTCGTACGGCAGGCGAACCTATTTGATCGAGGAGTTCCAGGCCGGCGACGAGTGGCACATCGACGGCTATGTGCGTGACGGCGAGCTGGCCTTCTTCTCGGTCGCCCGCTTCGACGAGCCGATCATCCAGGTCCACCACGGCTCCGCCATGGCGTCGCGAAGCTTCGATCCCGACACCGACAAGTGGGCTTACGAACTGGTCGGCAAGCTCGCCTCCGATGCGCTGAAAGCTCTCGGGCTCCGTGACTCGGTCTTCCACCTGGAGGCGTTCCATCGACCGGACGGGCAGCTGATCTTCGGTGAATGCGCGGCAAGGCCGGGCGGCGCCATGATCGATGAGTCGGTACACGTGAAGTTCGGCGTGGACCTGATCGAGGCCGCCATCGCGTTCGCGACGGGCGACCACGACGCTCTGCCGAAGCCAACGGTGCGGCCCGGGGTGGTCGGGTTCACCTACCTTCCGTCGAAGCCGGGCCTGATCGCGTCGATGCCCAGCGAGAAGGAACTGCTCGAACGCCCCGGCGTGGCCAGAGCCAGGTACTGGGTGAAAGCCGGCGGGCGGGCACCCGACATGACGGTGTGGAGTGCCGCGCGTGTCGGCGAAGTGGTCCTCTGCGCGCCTGACGCGGAAACGTACGACTCGTACTTCGCCGGGATCCTCGGCTGGTTCGAACAGCATCTTCACCTGGCTGAGGGTGAAGCCATCTGATGGACGAGAGCCTTCTTCTGCCGGCCACCGCGGCGCCTTTCCAGCTGGATCCCCAGGGAGTGGAGCGACTCGCCCTCAGCGAATCGGCCTTCGGGCCCTCACCGAGGGCCATCAGTGCGGCAATGGCGGAGGTCCGCAATGCGCACCTCTATCCCAACGCCGACTCCGAGCCGGTACGCCTTGCCGTCGCGTCACTTTACGGCCTTGATCCCGGGCAGGTGGTGGTGGGCAACGGGGCCGACGAACTACTGTTGCTGATCGCACTCGCCTGTGGCGGCCATCGCGTACGTGCCACGGTCTGTGCCAGCACGTTCGCCGGACACGCCGCGAGTCTCGCGGTCGCGGGTTGCGAGGTGACCCAGCTCCCGATTGATGACACTGGCCTCGCCCTGACCGATCTGCTGACCGCCGCGGAGACGGCCGACGTTCTCTATGTCTGCAATCCCCACAACCCCACCGGCACGGTGCTCGGGGCCGACCAGATAGCGACGCTGGCCGCGCACAGCCGCCGGTATGGCTGTGCTCTGGTCCTCGACGAGGCATACGCCGAGTTCGCCGATGCCCGTGTCTTCGGCTCAGGTACGGGCATGGTCGCAGACGACAACACGGCCCCCGTGGTCGTCATCCGCAGCCTTTCCAAGGCGTACGGCCTGGCCGGCCTGCGCTGCGGTTTCGCACTTGGGCCGCCCGCGCTGATGAACCGGGTCGCCCGTATCGCGGCGACGCTGCCCTATCGGGTCAACCGCGTTTCCCTCGCCGCGGCCGGCGCCGCGCTGGCCGACCGCGACCACCTCGAGTGGGCGCTGGAACAGACCACGCACAGCCGTGAATGGCTGCGCCGGGAACTGTCCGACCAGGGGTTCCGGGTGCCACCCACTCAAACCAACTTCCTGTTCGCTCATCTCGGGGACGACGGACCGCAGATCGTCGAGCGTCTGCTGACGGAGCACTCGATTCTGGTCCGTGATCTCACCGGAATGGGCTTCCCCGGATGGGCACGGATTGGTGTGTGCCGCCCGGAATTCGTACCGAGACTCGCCGGGGCGCTGACCGCCGTCCGCGATGACGCGAGCGCTGACACGAAGAGGAGCACAACATGTTGACCGGCGCAGAAGCGGTCGCACGCTTGTTACGCAAGGCCGGTGTCCGCAGGGCCTACGGTGTTCCGGGGCAAAGGGTTCTACCGCTTTTCGCGGCTCTCGCCGAGGAGAACGTGCCGGTCGTGGTCACCCGCCACGAGCAGGGCGCCTCCTTCATGGCGGACGTGTACGCGCGACTCGGTGGCATGGGGTGCATCGTCACGACGTCGGGGCCAGGAGGCATCAACGCCTTGGCCGGTGTCGCGTCGGCCTTCATGGACAGCGTGCCGCTCATCGTGCTGACCGCGCAGGCGGAGGTGGCGGAGTTCGGTCGTTACGGGATCCAGGAAGGCAGCGGTCTGGGGCGCACCCCGGACGTGCGGCAGATCTTCGCGGCCACCACCAAGGCCAGCTTTCAACCGCGTACTGTCGACAAGCTCGTCGATGCGGTGGCCGAGGCGCTGGCGCTCGCGGTCCGTGGGCGGCCTGGACCTGTACACATCGATGTTCCCTCTGACCTCCTCACCGACAAGGTGGCCGCGGGGCTGGTCGAGGAGCTTGCCGCCGGAGCACCGGCTCCGGCAGCCGTGCCCGAGCCGGCTGCGGAACTGATCCGTGAAGTCGCTGGGCGCATTCGCTCGGCGAAGTCCCCGCTGCTGCTCATCGGCAACGGCGTGGTTCGTGGCGGCGCCGTCACGGCTGCGCAGCAGGTCGCTCGGCACGGCAGCATGTGGATCGCGCACTCATTTCTCGCGAAGGGTGCGTTCGACGAGACCAACGCGGCCGTCCTCGGCCCGGTCGGCGTTTTCGGTACGGAGGCCGCGAATCGGGCCTTGCATGATGAGGCCGACCTCGTGGTCGCTGTGGGCGTCGCGTTCTCCTACCTGACCACAAGCGGCTGGCCCGCGCGGTTGGGCGGTGGCCGTCTGATCCGTTGTGATCTGGATCAGCGTGAACTCGGCACAAATTACACCGACGGGGTCAACATCCATGCGGATGCCCGCGTCTTCCTAGAATCGCTGGCAACCGAACTCGCCACGTCGGACGAGGGCAATGCCCCACTTGGGCCGGATCTGAAGGCACGATACCCCGACCTCCGTGCACCGGAGGAGTCAGCGGCACTGCACCCCATCCGGGTGTGCGACGTCGTCGGAGAGTGGATCGCCGAGAACACGACCGTGGTCGCGGATGTCGGCCAGAACGCCTATTGGGTCGAGCGACATCTGAAGACTCGCGGCGGCGGCCGCTTCATCATCAACGGAGGACTGGGCGCGATGGGACACGGTGTCGCGGGTTGCCTGGGAGCATGGCACGCAGGTCAGGATGCGGGGCGGCCGGGTCCGGTCCTGTGCACTACCGGTGACGGCGGGTTCATGATGGGTGCTCTGGAGGTGTCGACGGCGGTTTCGGAGGGCGCCGACGTCACCTGGATCATCTTCAACAACGGGACGCTCGGCACTCAGAAGGAATGGTACGTCCGCCAGGGTGCGAGCGGTTCCGAGATGGATCTGCCCGACACCGACTACGTGGCGCTCGCATCGGCGATGGGCGCGCGTGCATTCCGGGCCACCACCGAGGAGGAGCTTCGCGAGGCCCTGGGCTCGGCCGGCGCCCATTCCGGTCCGACCGTCATCGATGTCGTCATCGACCCGGTCCCCGCACCGACGGTGTTCGGATCATGACGCCATCCCGCAACGGCGTGATCGCCTATCCTTCACCGCAGTTCGACAGTTATGCGCGTACGTCAGGATCGGCGGGCCCTCTCGTCGACCCCGGCACCATCGCGGAGGTCCGGGCGGTCTTCCGGAGAGTGGCCGAAACGGGCCTCGAAGCGGTCGCGGACATCTCACGGCAACGTGACGGGCTGGCTCCCGGTACACCGATCGTCGTCGACCCGTCGGTGCTGAAGGCACAGGCCGCGCTCGTCGACGATCATCTGGCGGACAGCCTCCGCGAGGCTTACCGGGCTCAGCTGGCGGTCGCCGAGGCCGCACTCGCTCAGGACGTCACGGTGGACGTTCGTGACGGTGTCGTCACGAGACTCGTCCACCGGCCCGTGACCAGCGTCGCCCTCTACATTCCCGGCGGTCGTGAGCGATATCCGTCCACCCTGGTAGGGCTGCTCGCCGCCGCCCGTGCGGCCGGCGTTCCCGAAGTCACCGTGCTGCTGCCGCCGGATGCCGCCGGACTCCCAGACCCGGCGTGCGCCTGGATCTCCGCACTGGCCGGTGGCGTGACCACGCTCTGCGGAAACGGCCCGGCGCTGATCGCGGCTCTGGCGCTCGGCGTCGACGGCGTGCCCCCGATTCGCATGGTGGTCGGCCCCGGCGGTCCGGCAGTGGTGGCGGCTCAGCTCATCGCGGCTGAGCACGGCCTGGCCACCGGCCCCGCCTTCGGTCCGACCGACTGCGCCGTGCTCGCCGGTCCCGACGCCGACCCGCGGCTGCTCGTCGCCGATCTGCTCACCGAGTCCGAGCATGGGCACGACCCGCGTCTGGTCCTGATCGGCTGGGGCGGCGTCGAGCACGCCTTCCAGGAGGCACTGACCAAGGACCCCGAGGGCGAACAGATCTGGGCGCGTACCGGGACGATCGTCGTCTGCACCGATGAGAGCGACGCCGTCGAGGCCGCGAACAGGCTCGGCGGTGAGCAGATCCAGTTGGCGACCGGCCTCGACGACGCCAGAAGGCTACTGGACCGGGTCGAGGGATACGCCAGCGTACTACTCGGACAGGACACCTCGATCTCAGCCGCCTATCTCACGGGTGCTCCAGGTTGCCTGCCCACGGGCCCCGCCGCCAGGAGCGTCTCGGTGGTCACCTCCCAGACCTTCCGTCGCACGATGGTCGTCGGCCAGGTCGGTCCGTCCGCACAGTCCCCGCTTGCCGAGCTGGTGACACCCCTGGCCGCATACGAGGGGTTCCCCAGGCATGGAGCAAGCCAACAGATCCGATCGAAATGAGGAACGACCGACCCATGGACGAGCTTTCCGGCCGATTCGCCGAGTCCGAGATCTTCGTTGAGCGTGCACATGGGCCCTGGCTCATCAGCGAGAACCAGCGCTGGGTCGACCATGTCCTGGGCAACTGCTCGCAGCTACTAGGTCACAGCCACCCGGTCGTTGTCGACCGGGTCCAGGAGCAAGTCGCTCGGATGACGAACGTGGGCGACCACAAGACGAACGAGGCGTACCGTCTCGCACGACGAATCCTGGAGATCTCGGGCATGGATTCGCTGCGATTCGTCAGCAGCGGGAGCGAGGCCGTGCACGTGGCGCTCCGCACCGCACGGGCGGCGACCGGTCGCCGAAAGGTGCTGAAATTCGCGGGCCACTATCACGGATGGTTTGCCGAGGAGATCTCGCGATTCGTACCTCAGCTCGACTACGCCGGTGGCATCTCACCGGCCGCGCCGGGTGATCTGCTCATCGCGGACTGGAACGACGCTGATGCCGTCCGTGCGCTGGTGGCGGAACACGGCAATGAACTCGCCGCGATCATCTGCGAGCCCATCCTGTGCCACGCGGGTCCCGTACCTCCGGTCGATGGGTTCCTAGAATTGCTGCGCTCCCAGACAACCGCATCGGGCGCCCTATTGATCTTCGACGAGTGCATCACGGGATTCCGCCTAGGCATCGGCGGCGCTCAGGAATGGTCCGGGGTCAAGGCCGACCTGGTGACCTACAGCAAGGCGCTGAGTGCGGGCTTTCCGCTCGGCGTGTGCGCGGGCACCGCAGCCGCGATGGCGCCGCTGGCAGAAGGACGCGCATACCAAGCGGCGACCTACGACGCCAACTCGGTCTCTGTCGCCGCGGCGCACGCCGTGCTCGACGTCCTCGGCACGGAGCCGGTCTACGAGCGGATCACCTCCTACGGCGAGCGGCTCCGCGGCTTCATCGGTGAGACGCTCACCGCCCACGACGTCAAAGCCGTCTGTCAGGGCGTGCCAGCCGTATTCCAGCACTTCTTCACCGAAGCGCCGGTCCGCAACCATCGCGACGCCCTGGCCTCCGACACCGTCCTCTACGGTTTCCTCGTCGAGGAGCTCCTGAAGCGGGGCGTCAACATCTACAAGGGCGATCTGCGGCCCGATCCGGATGCGAGCTGGCTGTCTCAGTGGTTCGTCAGCTCGGCGCACGACGACGAATCCTTCGAGACGACGACGGCGGCCTACCCGGCGGCACTCCAGGCGGCGCTCCGCCGGCGTCGGGAGGCGAAATGACGGCCGGTGAACCGATTCAGCTGTCCACCCACATGTGGATGCGTACCCTGGTCGACCTCGGCACATTGTCCCTGGACTACCTCGAGATCCAGCCCGGCTCGATCCGGACGCCGGTCGTGCACGACAACTGCGACGAGTTGTCATACATCCTGTCCGGAGAACTCGAGTTCCACCTGGGTGATCAGAAACGGGTGATGCGGGCGGGCGAGGCCATCGGTGTTCCGCGCGGCGTCCCGCACGGCAGCGTCAATCACGGGCCGGAGGTCGTTCGCATGCTGGCCGCCAACTCGCCGGCGTTTCGTCTCGAGGACGAGGTCGAGCTTCAGCCGGAGGAAGAGGCATGAGCCCGGCGGCGAACCCTGTGGTGCAATCCGTGTACCTGCTCGACGACCTGAGCGACCGGATACGCGAACGAGCCCACTCGGCGGGCCTCGGCCCTTCGGAGACCTCGACGCTACTCGCAGCCGCCAGGCGGACGACGCTGGAAGCGGCGGCAGCATTCCCGCTCGGTGAGGTGAGCGTGGACCTGATCACCTGGGAGCACGTCACAGAATCGCTACGGGTACGGCTGGGCAGCCTGCCCGCCCCGTCAGTGACTGCCGAGACACTTGTCCTGGGTGACGGTGGCGCGCGGCTCGCGTCGATCATCGAGGCGTGGGGGATCCGGCTGCCGGGCCGGGTGGAGATTCCCGTGGCCAAGGTGCTCGAAGACCCCGCCAACGCGTTTTACTCACCGCACCACATCAGGCAGCGTGACAGGAAACCTCTGGCGGTCGGCACGGTGAGCAATGCCGGCGAGCTCATCGTGGTGGACGACTGTGTGCAGACCGGCATGACCTTCGACGCCGTCGCCGCGGCGACGGGCGCGCGGAGCGGGTCCATCATCACCGGCATCTGCAACGAGGCGACGCTTGGTCGTCTTCGCGCCGACGGGTGGACCGTCCACTACGGTGTCCTCCTGCCCGGACCCACGTACCCGGATTCTTACTCGACCGACCTCTTCTGCGTACGCGACTTCGTCGTCACCGACGCTGTCCGCTTCGCCGACGGCAGCTCGACCTCGTACAGTTCAGGCGGCGACTGGCTGGAGCTCCTTTACGGTGACCCACAGGCAGCGGAGACCGTCCGCGCGGCTTGGATGGAGCTTGCCGAACTGCTGGCCGGGGCGGGCGTGGAAGTATGACACCACGGTGGGCCCGAGCACGTGGGCTGTGGCCCCGCGATCCACACGAGCGTCGCCTCGCATCGATGTCGCTGGTGGACTCGGTCGGTACGGGAGTCTTCGTTGCCACGGTCCCGCTGTTCCTCATCAGGCACCAGCACCTCAGCGCCTACCAAGTGGGATGGATGCTGTCGGCGGCGGGCCTGGCCCTGCTCCTGACAACGGTGCCCGCCGGGCATCTGGCTGATCTGCTTCCGCTGCGGGCGCTGTACGTGGCGGGGTCGCTGGTGCAAGCTGTCGCCAGCGTGATGCTGGCAGTGGCACCGTCGACGGCTGCGGTCTGGGTGGCCCTCATCGCAGCGAGCTTCGGGGCGGGGATCGTAGCCCCGCCCCGGTCGGTCATCGTCGCCCGGGTCGCGGCACCTGACAACCTGGTGCGGGTACGGGCGTACAACCGATCCGTATTCAGCGTCGGCATGTCGGTCGGCGCCGGAATCGCCTCCCTCGTGGTACTAGCGGATCGTCCCGGGTGGTACGGCGCCGGTTTCGCGCTCAACGCCATCACCTTCGTGGTCAACAGTGTCCTTGTCCGTCTTCTTCGCATCCGGGTTCCGGAACCTCAGCAAGCCGCTACCAGCAACAGCGGGCCGGCCCGTCATACCGGGGACCGCTGGGCGGTCTACCGCGATGTCCGGTTCCTTCTCGCCGCCGCCGTCAACGCGCTCCTTTTCATGACCGCGGTACTCGTCGATCCGCTACTGGCGGTCTACGTCGCTACCGGCGCGAACACCCTCACGGTGCTCATACCGGCGCTGATCGCTCTCAACACCGTGCTCACGGTCGTACTCCAGGTTCCACTCAGCCGCCGGTGCGTCGGGGCGGAGGGCGTCCGTGCCACCCTGCGCCGGGCGGGTGTCGCCGTCCTGGTGGGCTGCGTGTTCGTGGCGCTGAGCGCCGCCAGCGATTCGAACGCCGGCGTGATCGGTGCACTGATCCTGGGCATGACCGCTCTGACCTGTGCCGAGATCTTCATGTCGGCGGCGTCCTGGGAAACCTCGTTCCTGTTGGCGCCACCTCACCTGCAAGGTCAGTACTTCTCGACGTTCAACCTCGGCCCCGGCCTTGCCATGGCATTCGGGCCCGGGCTGCTCGCTCCCTTGGTGCTTCTGGACCACGGGGTCGGGTGGCTCCTCGCCGGGTCGGTGCTGTGCGCGGTGGGAATCTTCGGTGCCTCGGTCACCGGCAACACGATCGCACAGCGAGTTGTGCTCGCGGCGCCGGCGCCCACCCCCTCAACGACCAATTAAGGACAGTCTATGAACTCGCGTTCCCTGGTGCCGCGCCGACTTCTGGCGGTACTCGGCTCGGTCCTTGTCGGTTTCGGACTCGCGGCCTGCAATTCCGACGTCCCCAGCTCGTCCGGCGATGCCAACCCGGCTCGCGTGAGCATGGGCACCCAAGCCTGGATCGGTTACGGACCCTGGCACATCGTGAAGGAGAAAGGATTCGACAAGAATCACGGAATCGACCTCGACCTCGTCAACTTCAACACTGACGCGGACCTGTCGTCGGCATTCGCGGCAGGCCGCCTACAGGCCGGGAACGCCGCGACCAACACGGTCGCGCAGTTCCTGAAGGCGGGCCAGCCACGCACCATCGTCCTGTTCGAAGACACCTCCCGCACCGCAGACGCCATCCTGGCCCGCCCGGACATCCGTTCAGTCGCGGATCTCCGCGGCAAGAAGGTCGCCTTCGAGGAGGGCACCACGAGCGACATCCTGCTGCGCCACGCGCTGTCCACCGCCGGTCTCGGAATGGATGACATCAAGGTGGTGCCGACTCCCGCCTCGGATGCCGGATCGGCACTGATCTCCGGCGGTGTGGATGCAGCGGTGACCTATGAGCCGTACATCTCGGCCCTCCGGCGGCAGGATTCTGAAGTCGCGCCGATCTTCACCGCGGGAGACAAGCCCGGTCTCATCTCGGACACCCTCACGGTCAACACCGAATGGGCTAAGAAGAACCCGGCGGTGGTATCAGATCTCCTTCTCGCCTGGAACGACGCCGTCATGTACTACCGCGAGCACAAGCAGGAGGCTCAGGCCATCATCGCGAAGGGGGTCGGCGTCGATGTCGCCGATCTGACGACAAGCTTCGACGGTGTCGACTTCTATGACCTTCAGCAATCGAACACATACCTGACGAAGGAGTTCCCGGAGACGGCTTCCGTCATCGAGAAGGTTCTTTCCTCCACGGCGGACGAGTCGGCATCGGGCGTCAGTATCGCCGGAGCGGTCGACACCTCGTACGGCGCGAAGGCCGGAGGCGCGAATTGAGCCTCGGCCACGCAACCCCGGCGACCGGCGAGTTGAGCACGGCTCGCCGGGCCGTGCAACCGGTGCGGCGCCATCAACTGTTTCACCAGCCCTCCCGTACCGCGTTCTGGATCTGGGGATCGGCCGTCATGGCCGCCCTCGGCATCGTGTGGTTCGGGGTGACGGCGCTCGAATTTGCCAATCCGTACTTTCTGCCCTCGCCCGGAGCCGTTTGGACGGCCGGCTACGAGATGGCGTCAACGGGCCAACTCTGGGCGGACACCTCCGAAAGCATGCGGCGTATCGTCATCGGGTTTCTCATATCCACGGCACTGGCCCTGCCGATAGGGCTGCTGATGGGGTCGGTGGGCCGTTTCGAGGCAGCCCTGGAACCCTTCATCGACTTCGTCCGGTACATGCCGGCGGTGGCGTTCGTCCCGCTCACCATCGTGTGGTTCGGCGTCGATGAGGGTCAGAAGTACTCGATCATCTTCATCGGCACCTTCTTTCAGCAGGCGCTCATGATCATGGACAATGTCAAACGTACGCCACTCGACTATGTCCGGGTCGGCGAGACCCTCGGCCTCGGTACCACGAAGCTGCTGCGAAGAATCGTGCTGCCAAGCTCAGGACCCGCGATCTGGGACACACTCCGAATCTCATTCGGGTGGGCCTGGACGTGGCTGGTGGTCGCCGAGCTCGTAGCCGCCCGGGACGGCCTGGGCCAGCGAATCGTCGTTTCCCAGCGGTATTTCGACACCGACCGCATCTTCTTCCTCATCGGACTCATCGGAGTAATCGGCCTGGTCCTCGACCAGTTGTTCAAGATTGCCGGGCGGGCACTGTTCCGGTGGTCCAGCACGGAGAGAGGTTGAGATGTCGGCAGTTCGGATCGTGAATGTGACGAAGACATACACCACTCGCAGCGGGCGGACCCAGGCGCTCAGCCCGATCAACGTCTCGTTCCGGCCGGACGAGTTCACCGCCATCCTCGGAACATCGGGATGCGGGAAGAGCACACTGCTGCACATCGTCGCCGGGCTCGAGCAGCCCAGCACCGGCCACATCGAGGTCAACGGAACAGCAGTGAGCGGGCCGGGCCGTGACCGCGGCATGGTCTTCCAGAACTACACCCTTTTCCCATGGCTCACAGTTCAGCAGAACGTTGAGTTCGCCCTTCGCGACCTTCCGATGAGCCGCAGAAAACGCCATGATCAAGCACGGGAGTATCTGGGGCTGGTAGGCATGGAAGCCTTCGCGGCGGCCCACCCGAGTGAGCTCTCCGGCGGCATGAGGCAACGTGTCGCCATCGCACGGGCGCTGAGCTATCAGCCACGGGTGCTCCTGATGGATGAGCCGTTCGGTGCGCTCGATGCCCAAACCCGGCAAGGCATGCAGATGCTGCTCACCAGGGTCTGGGAGGAGCACCGAATGAGCGTGCTGTTCGTGACCCACGACATCGAGGAGGCCGTCTGCCTGTCCGACCGGGTCATCGTGATGAGCCGCCGACCCGGAGCGATCAAGGCGGACCTAGCCATCGACATTCCTCGTCCGCGTGGCATCGACACGCTGACCAGTGCCGAACTGAACGGCTATAAGGCCGAGCTCCTACAGCTCATCCGCGAGGAGGCGGATGACGCCCAGACGGCGGCATCCGCCAAGCGAGCCGGATGATTCATGAACTCGCATTCACGCGTCATCGGCTATGTACCACGATTTCAGTACACGCCAGGCTCGGGGATAGCCGTCCATGTGCACGGCGACGGAGCACCGGTGCGAGCGGACCTAGTCCATCTGAGCGGACCCGAGGCTCCGACACCGATCCCGGGAACCGCCCGCACACTCGGATCGCCGCCTCCGCAGCGCATTGACATCGGCTCATGGGCGAGTGCGCCAGGCAGGTGCCATTCAGTCGCCGTCACGGTCAGTATCGCGACATACCTGACGGCATGGCCGGTCGAATGCGCTGGCCTGATAGGCGTCGATAGTCCCGACTGGGGTTGGACACTGGAGGTCACCGGCCGCCGTGAGATGCGCCTACGCATCCGCGATGGCGCCGCCGTCGCCGACGCGGCGATGCCCGCCGCCCTCCTTCTCGGCGCCTGGAACAACATATGCATAGAGCTGTCACCAGACGGTGCTGATGTCACGGTCGGCCACCATCGTCTACGCCTCGAAACGTCGGTGACCATGCGGCCAGGCGACCCGCTCCACTGGACTCTCGCGCGGGTGCCGTGGCGTTCTGAGGACAGTGCTGGACACGCCTCCTTGGACGGAAAGATCGCCAACGTCGAGGTGTCGTGGCGCGACCAGGGTCAAGCTGTGGCCCGCCACCGATGGGACTTCGCGCCGGCCGCGAATCGCGCGGTCGTCCCGCCGCTGACCCCGCAGACCGAGCCGCTCGTGTTGCATCAGGCACCGACCCGCGCGGTCACCGGGCCTCACTGGACCGGCGAGACGCACCATTGGCCGGACGCTCCCGGGCAGTGGGATGCCATTCATTTCCATCGCGACGATCTCGAAGACGCCGGCTGGCCGGTCGCCACCACTTTCGCGCTGGGTGCGGATCTGCCCACCGGCGTGTACGGCATCCGTCTGAAGGGCGAGCGCAATGATGATGTGGTGCCCTTCGTAGTGGGCTCTGCACACGGCGCCCGGAAGCCCGAAGTCCGGGTCCTCCTGCCCACAATGACCTACCTGGCCTATGCCAACGAGCCCATCTTCGAACCGCACGTACCACTGCATCGCGGCTGGTGGGATGACTGGGCGGAGCGGCTCGGACTGCTGAGCCTCTACAACTGGCACGCCGACGGGAGCGGCGTGAGCCTGGCAAGTACCCGCCGGCCGCTGCTCAACATGCGACCGGACCATCGTTACTGGCTGACCGGTGCTCCTCACGGTCTCTCGCTGGATCTGCAGCTGCTCAAGTGGCTCCAGACGATCGGCTTCGATGCCGGCCTGCTGACAGACCACGAGCTGGACGCTGATCCGGATGCCGCGCTCGACGGCACCCGGGTCCTCGTCACCGGCTCGCACCCCGAATACTGGACCCGTCGCATGATGACGGCGATGGAGAGGTTCCTCGGGAAGGGTGGGCGCCTGGCCTATCTCGGCGGAAACGGGTTCGCCGCGATGGTCGGAGTCGACCGGGAGAGACCGCATCTGCTCGAGCTGCGACGCCGTGCGAGTCTGCCCGGGCTCTGGGACGCGTCACCCGGTGAACTGGGGCTAGCCACGACCGGTGAAGTGGGTGGTTACTGGCGCCACCACTCGCCTAGCCCCAGATCGATGACCGGCCTCGACTCAGCGGGGATGGGGTTCACCACCGCGCGTCCGTATCGGCGCACTACGGAGTCCGACGATCCCGCATGCGCATTCGTCTTCGACGGCGTCACAGCTCGCGTCTTCGGCGAACGCTCGGCCGTGCTCGGCGCCGCCGGCGGCTATGAGGTCGACAGCGTCGACTTCAAGCGAGGTACACCGTCGGACACGCGCGTACTGGCAACTGCCGCCGGTTTCGACTCTGCATACGTCGGCCTTGATCAAAGTGGCATAGTTCGTTCTGATGTTGTTCTTCGAATGTTGAGGACTGGCGGCGCGGTCTTCGGCGTGGGGTCGATCGCCTGGTGCGGATCTCTCGGAGGCAGCCACTGTGATGTGAACATCGAACGAGTCACCGAGAATGTGCTTCGTCGCTTTGCAGATCCGACGCCATTCCTTGGAAGCGAAGGACTGTGAGGGTGTTCTTCGGAGGCGGCGGCCAAGGACTCTGCCGGGACCAGCAGCAGAACCGCATTGACGAGCACAACCAGCCAGCGTCGCATCCGCATCGGCTCCTCCACCGTGCGACCACGTGGCGAACACTCCCACGGTCGAGTGGAGCTCAGTCGACGCCCGCACCCTCGACAGAGCACTTCGGGAACGAGGGAGAGGTCATGGGAGCGGGCGTAGTAAAGAGGTCACGCTGTTCAGCGCTGTTGAACTGCACAGACACGCTCTTCGACGCTGTTGAGCGCTGTTCGGTGGAGCCCTCCTGTGTGAAAGTGGTTGGCCCACCCCGCTGACCAGCCAAAATAGGAATCGGTCCTGGTGAGACGCCACTACCCGGCACCGCTGGACGCTGTTCAGCGCGGTTTGGCGCAGCCGGTGACCACCCCACCCGCTCCCCCCGATCATCGAATTTGGGGAGCAGCGCCGCACGACCCCCGCCAGGAACACCGAATTTACCGCCATGGTGCTCCCCACGGCTGACACGAACGGCCACATGAGCAGCTCAAACATCCTCGCCGACAGAAGCCACGCTGCTCCCCGGCGCAGCGAACCTCGGCCTGCCTCCGCGAGACCGGTCAGATCGGAGGGCCGGCTTCCCCCAGGACACCGGTAAGAGGCCCAGCGGCAGCGCCTTTGGGAGCACATGCCCGCCAGATAACAAGTCCAATGGCCGTCTAACTATCTCGCTGCTCCCTCATCAGCACAGCAACCACCCGCAAGCGACAAGCCCGACCTCGGCGCAGACGTGCTGCTGACCGAGATGCGGCCGGCGGTCGAGACGTTTGCGGCGAATGAGCCCACCTGGTCGGGCATTCGCCCTGATACGCGGCCTCCATTCACGGAATTGGACCGATAATCAATCAGAGGCGAGCCGGGCGGTAAGTCGCCCGGGAGCATTTCTCGCAAATAATGATGATGCCCGCATACCGTGCGGCGCCCGACCGTAGTGCGGCTTTGGACGGAACGCCGATTTCAGCCTAGTCGTCGCCTTGAAGAATATTTCCGTTGACGGCGCTCACGTCGACCTCACGCTTTTTACCGTTGAGGGAGAATTCCATTTCCCAGATCGGACTGCCGCCGCGCTCGTCCAGTTCTGCCTCCAGAACGCGCGCACCAGGAAAGCTTTGCGTGATGATCGCTGCGGCCCGTACAGCGTTGACCGGCCGTGGCCCGAACTTGGCATCCAGGTCGGGGTCAATCTCCAACTCGAAGCCGGCCGAGGAGCGAGCGTCATCGCGGGAGTCCTTGGCGCTGGCCAGCGCGGTGCCCGCGGCCAGGAAGAGGCCTACGCCGCCGATCGCGACCGCGGCGAGCAAGACTTTGCGCATGTCAACCTCCGAGGGGTGTGGTGGCCGCTGCAGGCGGCTGGTGACATGTCGTAGTACGGCCGGTGACGTGGCAACGCTCAGCGGAGGGGCGAAGCCTGTACGGGATCTATCTGTTTCCTGGCATTCCTGAAGGGTCGTGCACGGCCCCAGTCGACGCCCTCCTGAGGCTTCTGTTGATGGCTGTATCCGGGTACTCGATCATGGCCGCGTTGCCAGCGTCTTTCTGTTGGGTACACCCGATCGGTCCGGGGCCAGATACGCCTATAGGTCACCGACGGCGACAAAATCGATCCCGCAGAAGTCGCGGAAGCCGTCGGTCGTCGAGCCGTCCGGCTGTTTGCCACGTCAACCCGTCGAGAGGATCAGCCGTCACTGTCGAGCGCTTCCGTGATCCTGTCCATCCGGGCGCTGCCTCCGCCGGAGATGCTTCTTCTCAGGTAGGTAGCGCCACGACGGCGTCAAGGCCGGTAGGCTGCGCCGCCTCCAGCCACGTGCGGCCGCCACTGGCCTGGGCGAGTTTGTGGACCAGGGCCAGCCCGAGACCGGTACCGCCCTTGGCAGCGCCCGGGGCCCGCCAGAACGGCTGTAGGGCCTGGACGCGATGGTCGTCGGTGAGCCCCGGCCCCTCGTCGACGACGTGCAGTTCGACCGTGTCGTTGCGCACGTGCCAGGTGACGGAGACGGTGGTTCCGGGCGGAGCGATCTGCAGCGCGTTCGCGATGAGGTTGTCGAGGATCTGATCGAGAGCACCCGGGACGGCCTGGGCCGTCGCCTGCTCGGGTCCGCCGGTCGTCAGGGTGACGTTGCGCTCGCGGGCGACCGGATGCCAGACGGCGGCTCGCGCCGCGACCACGGATGCGATGGCGACCGGTTCCGGCTGCAGTGTGCCGCTGTCGCCGCGGGCCATGGTCAGCAGTGTGTCGACCAGGGTGGCGAGCCGGTCGGCTTCGAGTAGTGCCGCTCGCAGGTTCAGCTCGCCACCGGTGGTGACATCCGGTTCGAGGTTTTCCAGCCGCAGCCGTAACGCGGTGAGCGGTGTCTTGAGCTGGTGCGAGGCATGCCCGGTGAAGGAGCGCTGCGCGGTGATGAGTTCCTGCAGGCGGGCGGCGGCGGTGTTGAAGGTCGCGGCCAGGCTGCGTAACTCCGGCGGTCCGGTGGTGGCGGACGCGGGCGCGGCGGATCCTTCGGCGAGCCGACGGGTGGCTCGTTCTAGTTCCCGGACCGGGCGGCCGATCCAGCGGGCCAGCCCAAGCGCGATGAACGTTCCGCAGACGAGCACCGCCACGCCGACCGCAACCAGAATGATGTGGAACTGGCGGATTCGATCGGTCAGTGGCGCGCTCGAGACGCTCACTCCTAGCGCGCCTTCGGCAGGTTCGCCTGGACGGACGGGCACGACCACGGCCATCCTGCCGCTGCTGATCTTGGTGGCCACCGCCGTGTGACCGGACAGCAGCGCCCCCAAAGCAGGCACGGTGGAGCCGTCGGTGCGCGTGGTGATTACCGAACGTCCGGTCGCGTCGACCATGTCGATCTGGGCGCTCCACCGACGTGCGGCGTCATCGATCAGCGACTTGATCTCGTGGTCCCGGTGCACCCGTTCCGCGCTGTCGATGAATGCGGCCAACGTTTCGGCGTCGTGTTCCAGTTGCGCGAGCGCGTGCTGCTGCTCGCCGCGCTGGTAGACGTAGCCGAACGGCAGGGCAAGACCGACCAGCACCACCAGGGTCAGCGACAGGTAAGTCAGCAGTAGGCGGCGGATCACAGGCATCGGTACGGGCCGCCCGGCACGGTGGGTTCAACCATGCGGCGGTTCGCCGCGTATCTCCTGTCGGTGAAGTACTGGCTGCTCAGGGAGGCGTTGTGCGGGTTCTGCTGGTGGAGGACGACGAGTCGATCGCGGAGCCGCTCGCCGATGGGTTGGGCCGGTACGGCATCACCACCCTCCGGGTAGGCACCGGCGCGGACGCGCTGAACGCGCCGCTGACCGATTTCGTACTGCTGGACCTCGGCCTGCCCGACATCGATGGCATCGACGTCTGCCGCCGCCTGCGGCAGGCCAGTGACATCCCGATCATCATGCTCACCGCACGTGGTGAGGAGACCGACCGGGTGCTGGGCCTGGAGATCGGTGCCGACGACTACATGCCGAAGCCGTTCAGCACCCGGGAGTTGGTGGCCCGGATGCGAGCGATCGGCCGTCGCACCCGGACCACACCGCGAACGGAGACGGGCCGGCTGGGACCGCTGGTTCTCGACGAACGCGCTCGGCAGGCGCGGCTGCACGGCGAGGTGCTGGCGTTGACGCCGAAGGAGTACCAACTGCTGGCCCTGCTGGCCGCCGACCCGGGCGCCGTCGTGGAGCGGCGCACCATCCTGGAGACGGTGTGGGAGCCAAACTTCTTCGGCACCGGTAAGACCCTCGACTTCCACGTCGCGACGTTGCGCCGCAAACTGGGCGACCCGCGCTGGATCGACAACCGCCGCGGCATCGGATTCCGCCTCCTGGTCCCCGTCGGCGACCCGACGAATCGACCAGGGCAAGAGCACGCCTGAGCTGCCAGCTGTCGGCTCATACCGGCAGCGCCGACAGGCGACCGTCGCGGTGGCCGACCAGTATCCATGGCCGACTGTTGGCGTGCAGGGCGTTGATGGCTGCCGGGTTCGCGATCGCCTCAGGCAGCAGTCGTCCCTGATAGCCAGCGGTCGCATAGCCGTGCCGGTCGAGGCGCTCACCGTCCGTACAGGTGAACACGGACCCGTCGACCACGATCGCGTTCTCGACCGATGCGGTACCCGATACCGACCAGCGGGCCACCACGCCTTCGCCGACCACGATTTCTTTGAGCCCCCCTCACCGGCCACGTACACCCGCTCGTCGTGGACCCGCAGTCGGTGCAGGTACTCGCCCTGGTCTAGGCGCCACCGTGTCCGTCCGCCGGGGTCGTTACGTGCACACCCCCGTCGTGCCCGACCGTCACTCGGTTGCCGTTGGGCAGGTAGGCGGCCGCTCGAATGGGACCGCCGGTCTGCTCCTCGACGGTGAGCGTCCAGCCGGCGTCGCAGCCCAGCCGCACCACACCGACGCCCTCATCGGTCGCCACGTATCCCACGGCCGGGTCGTCCATCGCCGGGCTCACGTCCCAGATGATGCGAAGTCGAGCCGGGCCGTCACCGGCACGAGCAGCGCATCGGCAGACATCTCCGAGACGGCATCGAGTTGCCCGTCATCCAGGATCGAGGTCACCTCACCGGTGATCACATCCACCGTCGCCGCACACAGCCAGCTACCGCGAACGAACCGCACCACGTGGGACGCGTCGGCCGAACTCTTGGACGACGCGTACATCTGCCACCCGGCCACCGCCGGCCTCACGCAGAGCCGCATCCACCGACCGGTTGACCTGCTCCGAGGATGTCACCTCGCGTGCTGCTGCCTTGCCCATACTGACTCCTCCAGGTAGCCGTACGCAGCAGTAGACGCACTCCGCGACCACGCGGATGGCTCACCGGAAGAACTCTGGCCAGCGCCTGGACGACTCCTGTAACTGTTGGAACGCCCGCTGGCAGGGTCAGAACCGACTATGAACTGTTCGCGTATTCCGGCATGATGCAGGGTCGCCTCATCGGAGCCCTCACCACAGTTCTTACCCTGGTCGTGGGTGACCGCCGGCCACCCAGCCGGCGGACGCTTCGGCCGGCTCGCCGAAGTCGCTGGCGATCTCATCCTCACTCTGATCGGCACCCGTATCCTCTGGGAACACCTCGGCGCGTTCCAGGCCGGTCAATCCAAGCGGAATCGGTCAGGCCGACCGGCCAGACCGGTGGATCTTATCGGCGCCGCCATCCGTCTCATCGGCGTTGCCTTGATCATGCACACGCCAAGCACCACAGGTTCCCGACCGCACAGTCGTCCGCTTTGCGCCCGGTCAGGTGGGGCGGCTCTGCGCCGTGACCAGCGGGAAGGAGTAGAGGGGTCCGGTGTCCGCCGATGGTGGCTGCGGGGGGCGGGCGGGCTTTCTCCGGCGATGGGGGGGCGGCCACCCGCAACAGGGGTGCGTGCGGTGTAGGCGGCCAAACTCGCGGAGGGCAGCCAGGGCACGCGGCCGGTCAGTGCGCCGGGGCGCCATGAGTTTCAGCCGGTGCTCAGGGTGGCCCCAAGGAGGGCCGGGGAAGCTGGTCTCTCTGGAAGCAGGGTGGCCGAGCTGGTGGTGCCGCGCCGCAGATGAGGACCCGTCACCGTGTGACGAGCACGACCATGGCGCTGAGCAGCGTCAGTACTACTAGGGTGAAAGGGGTTGCGACGCTCCATGATCGCCGCTTGTCATCGGCGAACGGCAGTGGCGACGCCTCGGTGGCTTCCCACTGACCGTCGCGGAGAGTCCAGTCACGGATGTGCGTCAGTGGTAGATCGGCGGGCGTCGAGTCGTTCATGCCGGTTTCTCCTGTATCGGGGTCCGCAGCTGTTGCGGTCGCCAGCGGTCCGGGCGTGATTTCGGTTGTTTGGCCTACGAGGCGCGAAGGCGCGGAGGATCAAGAGCCGGAGAGGGCGATGCTGGCGTGCGCAGCGGTCGCGGACATCGATGATCCCGTCAGCGATTCGCCACCTCGCGCGTCATCCGTTGGGGCGCATGCCGACAGTTCACTGCTGGTGTTCTGCGGGCGTGAACAGATCAGGCCGTGCGTACTGGTCGGGCAGGGGTCTGGTGTCGAGGTAGAACCATTCGGCGGTCGGGCCGGGCTGCGCTGTCGGCACCGGTGGTGGCACCGCGAACCAGGCATCGCCCGCAGCTGCCGGGTGCGCTGTGTTGACGGTCTGGGGCAGCGGCGTGACCGCCGCATCCGCTGCCTTATAGGGGTGGCGGCCACGATGAGGTTGCGTCGAGGTGTCCTTCGACCGTGCACGTGCCGGCTCGGCCGCACCGTCCGGGTGCGGATTGAACAGCTCGACGCGCCTGCCGGTTGCTCGTTGCTGGGCGACGAACTCGTCGATCTGGGAGCGGCAGGCGTGGTCGAGATGGGTGATGCCGGTTATGTCGAGGCGGATCCGCGGCTTGTCGGAGGCGGTCGCCTCCTCCAAGGCGTCGATCAGTTGGGGCAGGCGCAGGAAGGTGCTGTTGCCGGCCATGACGAGGGTGATGGTGTCCTCGCTGAGGTGCCGCTTGATGGAGGTCTTCGACATGCGGAGCGCGACGAGGATGACTCCAGCGGCGAGGCCGAAGAGCGCTCCCTCGAGCAGCGCCGTGGCGACGATGACCAGGGTGGTCAGCGTCATGACGGCGAACTCGCCGCGGTCCTGGCGCCACATCTTGGGGAACTCCGCCGGTGCGAGGAGTTTCCAGCCGCTGTGCACCAGGACGCCGGCGAGGACGCAGATCGGGATCAGCGCGAGAACCTGCGGCAGGACGACGGCGAACGCGAGCAGCCACAGGCCGTGCAGCGTGCGTGAGGCTCGAGTCTTGGCGCCGGCCTGCACATTCGCGGAGCTACGGGCGACCACCGCGGTCACCGGTAGGGCGCCGAGGAGGCCGCAGAGGGTGTTGCCGGCGCCTTGAGCGATGAGCTCACTGTTGTACTGGGTGCGCGGGCCGCTGTGCATGCGGTCTACCGCTGCCGCAGTGAACAGGCTCTCCGCCGAGGCGATGATGGTGAAAGTGAGGATCGCGCCGAGGATCGCCGGGTCCGCCAGACCGGCCAATTGCGCCGCCCCGGGCACCTGGACGGAGTCCAGCAGACTGCCGACCTGCAACGTCCGGATATCAACACCAGGCAGGGCGGCGACCGCCATACCCACGGCCACGGCCACCAACGCGGCGGGGATCTTGTTGACCGGTCCGGGCACCTTCTTCCACAGCGCGCTCAACACGATGGTCAGCACACCGAGCCCAGCTGCGATCAGTGTCTGCGGGTTGGCGAACGTTGCGGCGAGCAGGTTGGGGATGCCGGCGATGTTCTCCAGGGCCTTGCCGGGTGCTTTCGCGTCCACCAGGGGATATGCCTGGCTGAACATCAAGGGCAGGCCGATCCCGGCGAGCATGCCCTGCACCACGGCCACGGAGATGGCTTGGAACATCCGGCCCAACCGGATGAGGCCGAGGACGATCTGCAGGAGGCCGCATCCCAGGACGATGACACCGAGCATCGCGACGCCGTGTTCCAGCACGGTGTCGGCGACCAGTGCGGCGAGACCGGCGGCGGGACCGCTGACCTGCAGGGTGCTGCCGCGGGCCGCGCCGACGACGAGGCCGCCCACGACGCCGGAGATGATGCCCAGTTCAGCGGGAACGCCGGAGGCCACCGCTACGCCGATGCACAACGGCAGAGCGACGAGGAACACCACCAGTGAGGCGGTGAACTCGGTGGCGTAGTCGATACGGGGAGCCGCCGCCTTCCCCGGCGCGCGGACACTCGCTGGCCCGGGTGGATGCGGTCGCTGCCGTGGCGGATAGCTGCCCGCACCCATCGCCGGCCAGGGCCCCGGCTCGCCCCGCGACATCGTGCTGCGCCCGTGCCGGCCGCTCATCCGGCATGCACCCGGAACGAGCCGTCGTCGCCCAGCTCGTGCACCTGCCCGGTGTCGACCTCGTAGTACCAGCCGTGCAGCTGCAACCGGTCTTCGTCCAGCAGGCGACGGGCGCTGGGGTAGGCACATAGAACGCTCAGCTGATGACGGACGTTGAGCTGCACAATGTCGGACATCGCCGGGTCCGCCTCATCCTGGTTCTGAGCCGGCGGAATGACCGAGGCGAGGGCGGGGCGGGCCAGGTCAAGCCATGCACCGACCGCGGGAAGCCCGGACAGGTCCGTCGCCTTCTTCAACGCTCCCATGGCGCCGCAGTGTGAATGACCGCACACAACAACGTGTTGAACCTTGAGCACTTCCAACGCGTACTCGATGGTGGCGGCTTCTCCTGAAGCCCCCGCTTTGCTGTGCGGCGCGACGATGTTGCCCGCATTACGCAATTCGAAGACCTCACCTGGACGTGCGCCCATGATGAGGGCAGGAATGATACGAGAGTCCGAGCAGGAAATGAACAGCACCTGCGGCTGCTGCCCTTCCGCCAACTTCCGGTATGCGCTTCCCTCGAAGCTGGCTTGACGCTGGAACGAGCGCGCACGCTGCAGCAACTCATGCATGATGCCTCCTGGATAAGGGCCGTGATCGATAGCAACGACCCTAGGCCGGGGACATGCAGGGGAAGGTTAGAGCAACACTAAAGCCTCGCCAAAACGGCACCATATTTTCCATCCAGTAGAGAAATCCTCCATTCTTAACCTTCCGAGAGAGCGAGGCTCGGTGTTGAATCCACAGCGGGGTACTGTGGCGCCTCCGCCATGGGTTCTCGACAACCGATTCCAGAAAGAAGGCGTGTGCATGACCGTACGGGTGCTGCTCATCGAAGACGACGAGACGATTGCCGAACCGCTCGTCGAAGGGCTGCAGAGTTACGGCATGTCCGTACGGTGGCTCGCCACCGGCGCTGACGGACTCCGCGGACCCTACGGCGACATCGTCCTTCTCGACCTCGGCCTGCCGGACATGGACGGCATCGACGTCTGCCGCGGCATCCGGCAGGCTTCCGACGTCCCGGTCATCATCCTCACCGCACGCGGCGAAGAGACCGACCGGGTCCTCGGCCTGGAACTCGGAGCCGACGACTACCTGGCGAAACCCATCAGCCTGCGCGAACTGATCGCCCGCATCCGCGCCGTCACCCGCCGCACCCGCAACACCAGCTCCGCGGCCATGGCACCCGCTGCGCCCGTCTCATCCGCACCCGTGGCACCGGCGGCAACTTCCGGCTCGGTGCCGTACCAGCCGACGGCACCGGACCATTCGTACACCTACGCGCAGTTCCCTCCGGCGGCACATCCGTACGCCGCACTCAACACGCCGTCAGTCGACGGATACGGATCGGGTGCCGCGCCCGTATCCGCGGCTTTCACCGAGCCGGACCACGGGACGCCGGGCCCACTGGCCGTGGACCGGCGCACCCGCCAGGTGTGGGTCGGCGGCTCGCTGACCGCGCTGACGCCGAAAGAATTCGAGCTGCTCGCTCTGCTGTGCGAGGATCCCGGCGCGGTGTACTCCCGTCAGCAAATTCTCGACCGGGTCTGGGATCCCCACTACCACGGTCCCACCAAGACTCTCGACGTCCACGTAGCGACACTGCGGCGCAAGCTCGGTGATCCGGCTTGGATCCAGACCGTACGCGGGGTGGGCTTCCGCCTTGCCGTCAGCGCCGGCCAGCAGCAGGCCGGCAATGCGAACCGTTATGCGAGCCCACGGGCAGCGCTGTACCGATGACCCGTCGTCTGCTGTTGAGCTATCTGAGCATCGCGGTGCTGGTCCTGCTCTGCCTGGAGATTCCGCTGGGCTACCTG
Source organism: Actinoplanes sandaracinus (assembly GCF_030009775.1). GTDB lineage: Bacteria > Actinomycetota > Actinomycetes > Mycobacteriales > Micromonosporaceae > Actinoplanes > Actinoplanes sandaracinus. The sequence continues at coordinate 70,914 of NZ_JASCTH010000032.1, forward strand.
TACTCGCAGGCGGAACGCGACCGTCTCATCAACGCCGCCCACGACGAAGCCGAATCCCTGGCCGCCTTCACGGAACTGTCCATGGACACCGGCCGCGCGGCCCGTGAGCTGCCCCGCCGTGTGAGAGCCGACGCCGATCGCATCGGCGGACAGGTGAGCGTGATCGGCCGTAACGGAACGCTGATCACCTCCTCCACTCCGATGTCGCGGATGCAGGCGAGCGACGCGGCCGGCCGCCCGGAGGTCGTCGCAGCCCTGGCCGGCGACCAGTCCACCAACGTGCAGACTTCGCGGATCGGCGGTGTGCAGTACCTGTCCGTAGCCGTACCGGTCGGCCACAGCACGCCACCTACCGCCGCCGTACACATCACCGTGCCCACCGACATCGTGCACGGCCGGGTACACCAGGTTTGGCTACTCCTCGCCTTCATCGGCCTCCTGGTACTGGCCGCCGTCACCGGGGTGGCCTTCGCTGTCGCCCGATGGACCGGACGCCCGATCCGCCAACTGCAACAGGCCGCCGTCCAACTCGCCCACGGCAGCCTGTCTGGCCCGGTGACGGTCACCGCGGGTCCGCCTGAAGTTAAGAGCCTCGCTGCCACGTTCAACCAGACCGCCGCCCGCCTGGAGAACCTGCTGACCGCTCAACGCGCTTTCGCCGGTGAGGCGTCCCATCAGCTCAAGACGCCTCTCGCCGCGCTGCGGCTGCGCTTGGACAACCTGGAACGCTCCATCGCCGACGACGGCCGCGGTGGCCTGAGCGCCGCGCAAACCGAGATCGACCGGCTCGCCCACATGGTCGACGGCCTGCTCGCGATGGCCCGCCTGGAAGAGAACGCCGCACAACGTAAACCTGTCGAGCTGGAGCAGGCCTGCATGGAACGGCACTACACCTGGGCGCCCGTGTTCCACCGACAAGGTGTTTCACTCACATGCTCAAGCCCCGGCGTCGGGCCGGTCCTGGCACTGCCCGGCGCCATCGAACAAATACTCGACAACCTGCTCTCTAACGCCTTGCGGCACTCACCAGCAGGAACCACGGTCACTGTTCTGCTGCACCACCGTCCTGCCGAGCGCCGACGGCGCTCACTCGACCAGCATGCTGCTCGGGTGGAACTGCATGTGATTGACGAAGGTCCCGGCATGACAGATGAGCAGCGCCGTCGCGCCTTCGACCGCTTCTGGCGCGCCCCCGACGCACCCAAGGGCGGCAGCGGACTCGGCCTGGCACTCGTGCAGCGACTGGTGCACGCCAGCGGTGGCGACGTCACACTGCACCGCTCCGCCAGCGACGGCCTCGAGGTCATCGTCAGCTTGCCCTGTGCCGACCCCCTCCCCACTGCCGCCCCCGATATCGCCACCACAGTGACCGGCCGGCAATCGCCCGCATCGCATCCGCTCCTACCCCGAGACGTCGGCCCCACCGGCTTTCCACACACCGTCAGCCCCATCAACCGACGCAGCTCGCGCCGTGGGGAACACCGCGTCGCCGGCTGAAATGACAGCGGATCAAGCCGGCCGTGAACCCGACAAGGGCCGGGCTGACAGGCTCAGGCAGATAACGGCGCGCCCACGCACCGGTCAACGCCGCTACATAGCCGGCCTGCCGCGGATCGGTGACGGCGTGGTCCACTCTGTCGAGCGCAATGAACGATTTCGGGTGCGCAGCCGCGGCGAAGACCCGCCGCGCCTCATCAGCGCTCACGACCGGGTCACGGGGCGCGTGCAGCACAAGCAGCGGGCCAGCGTGGTGACAGCCCGCAGTTCATCGCGGTGCTGGAAGGCATCCGGGTGCCCCGGCCGGTCGGTCGGCCGAGGACCCGGCCGGACCGTGCCTTGGCGGACAAGGCGTACACCTCCCGCGCGAACCGGCGTTACCTGCGCCGCCGCGGTATCAAGGCGACCATCCCGAGCAAGGCCGACCAGGACGCGAACCGACGCAAACTCGGGTCGAAGGGCGGTCGGCCACCGTCCTTCGACCCCGAGTTGTACAAGCAGCGGCACGCTGTCGAGTGCGGCATCAACCGCCTCAAACGCCTCGGACACGTGTCCGAGGCTTTCGTGTCTTTCAAGGTCACTCCGCCCCTAGAGCGCGACCCGTAGTTCTTCGCTGTTAGCGGAGGTTTAGGCGGGGCGCGGTCGGCGGTGCATCAATGCGTCGTGTACGGCGTCGCGAAGTTCCGACGGCAGGAACGGTTTGCGCACGATCCGGTCGCCGTCTTGAAGCGTGTCGGCGGCTTGCTCCGAGGTGACGGAGCCAGTGGCCATGACGACGGGAATGTCTTCGGTATCGGGTGTAGTGAGTAGTTCCGCGCGTGCTTGGAGGCCCGTCATTCCTGGCATTTCGTTGTCGGTCACGACAGCGTCCGGGTGCTGGGCCCGGACCTCAGTGACCAGCTCGTGGCCGTCGTTGCACAGGTCCATCGTGTGGCCTGCGCGGGTCAGCACTCTCTCGACCACCCGGCGGACGCTGGGGTCATCGTCGGCCGCCACGATATGACTCATGGGGAACCTACCTTCTGCTGTGTTCTGCTGCCGGAAGGGCTTCGAGAGCCCCTGCTGTGAGTTGTCATCAGGCGTTGCCACAGCCGGGTCGCCGGTGTCTTCCGGCGAACGGGTCATGGTCAACTTGCGACGGGCTTCCTTCGCGCGTCGCTGCCAGCTTGTGAAGGAGGTCAGCGGCGGTGAAGGGCTTTTCGAGGAAGGCGATGTCGTCGTCGAGGATGTGGGTGGTGCCGAGCAGGCCGTTGCTGTAGCCGGACATGTAGAGCACGGGAAGGTCCGGCTGGCGTTCGTGCAGCAGTTCGGCCAGACGTCGTCCGGAGATTCCCGGCATGATCACGTCGGTTAGCAAGGCGTCGCAGCCGTGCCGTTCGTACAGATCCCGCGCTTCCGTGGCGTCGGCGGCGGTGAGCACGTGGTACCCGGCGTTGGCGAGGATGCGGGTGATCACGCGGGCGAGCGCTGGTTCGTCCTCGACGACAAGCACGGTGCTGCCGTCTCCCCGTGGTGGCGCTTGGCTGGGCACCGGCGGGGATGCGGCCGTGTCGGCCGCCGTGGTCACCAGTGGCAGGTAGATCCGGAAGGTGGTGCCGATACCCAGTTCGGAGTACACGTTGATGCTGCCTCCGGCTTCGGTCACGATGCCGTAGACGGTGGCCAGACCCAGCCCGGTGCCCCGGCCTTGAGGCTTGGTGGTGTAGAACGGCTCGAAGATTCGTGCTGCGGTTTCCGGTGACATGCCCTCGCCGGTGTCGCTGACGAGCAGGCGGGCGTAGGTGCCGGCCGGCAGGGGTGGTTGCATGTTGACCTCGTCGCCGTCCAGGGCGGCGCTGTTGGCCTCCAGAACCAGAGTGCCGCCCTCGGGCATTGCGTCGCGGGCGTTGATCGCCAGGTTCAACAGCACCTGTTGAAGTTGGCCGGGATCGGCGTGCACGGTCAGGGGGTGCGGCGAGGGCACCGCGATCAGGTTGATGTGCTCGCCGAGGGTGCGCTCCAACATCATCTGCACTTCGGTGACCGCCGCGTTGAGATTCACGTCCTGCGGCTGGATGGCCTCCGCACGAGTGAACGTCAGCAACTGCCGGGTCAGATTGGTCGCCCGCTCCACCGCCGTACGTACCTGCGTCAGGTCGGCTTGCACGTTCGGCTGATCAGCGGTCTCCTCCGCCACGAATTCGGTGTAGTTGGCGATGATCGCCAGGATGTTGTTGAAGTCGTGCGCGACACCGCCGGCCAGCTTGCCGAGGCTCTCCAGGCGCTGTGCCTGGTTGCTGCGTTCCTCGATGGCACGCCGGCGTTCGGCGGCCTCCTTCGCCGCGGTGATGTCACGGGCCACGGCCGAGGCGCCGATGACGGTGCCCGCCTGGTCCTGGATCGGAGTGATGGTCAGCGCGACGTCGACGAGTGTCCCGTCCTTGCGCAGCCGCCGCGTCTCGTAGGCCATGCCACGCTCACCCTGCCTGATCCGGGCGAGCACGTCTGCCTGCTCACCGGTACCCGTCTCATCGGCCAGCATCGTGGCGGGCCGGCCGAGCACCTCCTCGGCCGTGTACCCGAACAGGCGTTCGGCGCCGCCGTTCCACGCCGTGATGATCCCTTCCGGGGTCACCCCCACGACCGCGTCATCGGTGTGCTCGACCACGGTCGCCAGGGTGGCTCGATGGGCCTCTGCCGCATCGCGGGCGGCGCGTTCCCGAGCGTCGGCTTCGTCCAGCCGGTGCTGGCCCCACGGGTCCACGTAAATGGCGCCTTTGCCCAGCAGGACGCCGTAGCCTCGGCGTAGCGTCCAGTAGTAGACGCCCACTGCGGCGGTGAACAGGTCCCACATCGCCGAAGTCCAGGGCCACCCGGCAGCGTCCATGTGCATCTGGTGGGCCGCCGGGACCTGTATGACGGTGCGATAGGCCATCACCGCATGCAGACCGTGACCGACCGCGCAACTGAAGAAGATCAACGCCGTGGCGGTCGCGAGCCTGTTGGTGCGCAATTGTCCTGCGCGGGAGACCGGTACCACGATCGCGGCCGAGATCGCTGCATAGGCGACCATGATCACCAGATTGCCCATTAAGAAGATCTGGTCCGACATGCCCCTCAGTTCGGATAACCGTTCTGCAACCTGAGGGAGGCGCAGGTCACGCTTTCCCGCAATATCCGGGCGTCGCCGTCGCCGAAGTCAGGCCCATGATCACGCTGGCGCTGACGCCCGCTGATCCGGTGCTGATCATCAGCCCAGCGGTGAGTTGTTGAGCCAACCCCCCAGCACACCGCCCGGTCAGCCGCTCCCCACAGGGTCACACTCAGCCGTACCGGCGACGTAGGCGCCTACAACGGCCTTGCACCCTCTGTACATCGCGGGCAACTGACAACGACGCCGGCCGAGGCCACTCCGGGTAGCGGACCCAGAACATGGCCTGACGGATTTCGGTCGGCTCCGGTCGGGTTGGCGGTACCCGATCATGATCGAGGCGATGGTTACCGTTGTTCGGGTCGATCGACTGCGGCGGGGCTCTTGGTCAGTGACGGAATCTACCGACCAGAGCGGTCAGTTCCTGGGAGAGGCGGGTCAGGTCGGCGGCGGCCTGCTGGGTGGTGCTGGCGCCGGTGGCGGTGGCGGTGGCGACCTCGGCGACGCCGGAGACGGTGCCGGCGACCTCGCCGCTGCTGGCGGCGGCGTCGGAGACGGAGCGGCTCATCTCCGCGGTGGTGGCGGTCTGTTCCTCGACGGCAGAGGCGATGGTGGTGGTGTAGTCGCTGATCTGCTGGATCACTCCGGTGATTTCCTCGATGGCGTGAGCGGCGGTACCGCTGGAGGACTGGATCGCCGCGATCCGGGAGGTGATCTCCTCGGTGGCGCGCGCGGTCTGCTGGGCCAGTTCCTTGACCTCGCCGGCCACGACCGCGAAGCCTTTGCCGAGTTCACCGGCGCGGGCGGCCTCGATGGTGGCGTTGAGGGCCAGCAGGTTGGTCTGCTCGGCGATGGTCGTGATGAGCTTGACCACGTCGCCGATCTCGGCGCTGGCCGAGCCGAGTTGGGCGACCTGGTCGGTGGTTCGCTGGGCGACGGCCATGGCTTGTTGAGCAACCTGGGCGGCCTTCCCGGCGTTGCTGGCGATCTCGGTGATGGACGCGCTCATCTCCTCGGCGCCGGCGGCGATGCTCTGCACACCGGTGTTGACCTGCTCCGAGCCGTGCGACGCGGCGGTGGCACGGGCCGCCGCGTCGGCCGCTCCGGACTGCAGATCGGCGCTGACCGTGGTCAACTGCTGGGCAGCGCCTGCGAGGGCGACCGCCGATCCACCGATGGTGGTCACCGTCTCCCGCAGTTGAGCCACTGCGGTGTCCAAGGCGCGACCCATCTCGCCCGGCTCGTCGCCGCCGGTCAAACCGGCGGTATGGGTCAGGTCGCCGATAGCGAGGCTCTCACATACCGCCTTCACCTTCTTCAACGAAGCCACGATTCCGCGGGCGACGTACACGCCGGCGCCCAGAGCCAGCAGCAGACCCGCCACCAACAGGATCAGGGAGGCGCTACGGCGCGACTCGTACGACGACTTCGCGGCCGCCGCAGTCTCGGCAGCGTTGCGATCCTCGGTCGCATTCATATCGGTGATGTCCTGCATCGCCTCACTCATCAGCGGCGCGAGCTCGGTGTCGCGGATCCGTTGCCACTCGGCGATGTCGTTACGGCGGCTCGCGGGCAGAAGCTTGTCTGCGGCCAGCTGTGAGTAGGCTTCGTAGTCGGCGAAAAGCTCGTCGATGGCCGGTGGGTCGGCAGCCGGCTGACTGTTGCGGTAGTTCGTGAACGCCTGTTCGATGGCCTTCATGTCCTCGGCGAGCGCCTGCTCGTATTTCGCCTTGGTCGCCGGGTCCCGGGACACCGCATGGTTCACTACGGTCAACCGGGTCTGCAACACCGCCGCGCGCAGTTCACCGAGGGCGTCGACGCTGGCCACGTTGCTGTTGTACAGCTGTTGTGCTGACGCGCTGCCCGCGCTCATGCCCTGTAGGCCCACGATTCCCACCACCAGGGCCGCCAGCCCGGCAAGCACCACCGCACCGAGGATCTTGACGTTGACGCTGAGGTTCGCGAACCAGCTGGAGCGCGCTTCCGCCGTAGTGCGCGTCAGACTCAACGGAGTATCCCTTTCACTCAAGCCACCGAGACCCGCTCCACGAGCACCGTTTCGACGTCAGATGCCCCTGCCCTGAAGATCGGCAAACGGAGGGCAACCACTGAGCGGGTTCGGCCTATCCGGCTACTGCCGCCCGCCCGCACGCCGACGCTCGCGGTGGCATGCGAGGTAAACCCGCCGCCGTGACGGGCAGTCACAGTCGCACGGTCCCGTCCGATCTATCGCGCTGCGGCCGGTGTCGGGGCAGGGGGTAGTGCCACCCGGAAAGATGTCGCGTCGGCCATGATTGACCCCGGGACTACCTCTACTGCGCACAGCCGGATTGTCGGCGCAGGACCCACGAACAGACGTGAGATCATCGCGGATAGCCGCCGATGCATCTGGCGACGATCCAACACCCCGCAGCCAGCCGCCTCCGACCTCATCCCGGTACTACACGATTGGGCCAGTCGAGTCGAGAAATTTCGGTCCCGGCCCTCGGATACTGCGCGATCATCAGCTTGTGTGGTCTGACCCGAAAGCCAGACTTGGAGGAGCTGCCAGGTGACATCGTCGACTCAGCCACCTGCCGCAGCGGACAGACAGGACCTCATCAACGAGTTACTTGCCGCAGCCCTGCAGGCGGCTACCGCGATAGACGACGCGATGCACGCCTCAGCGGTGGTGGGAACGCAACGGCCGGAAGCTCGCTCCCCCTTGATCATGATCGCTGCAGCGCTGTCAGGCATCCGTGACACCCTCATCTGCGCCGCCGATCGCATCGAGCAGCTGCCGTCGTCCGCGAGTCCCGAGCCGCGGAGCACCATGGGATAACGACAGCGGTCGCACGTATCGACAGCACATGGAGGCTTTCGGCCTGACGGTAGGAGTAAGCCAGGCCAGCAGCGTCCGCAGGTCCGTGTCGGTGAACCACAACGCGTCTGACGGATCATCAGAGATGGCCGTGATGATCCGTCAGACGCGTTGTGGTTGGCGATCTGATCGATCAGGAGTACGAATCATGGCCACTGCCGGGGATGCTGGCCTGGCTCAGGCCGTCGGCGAGCACCTCCTTCACACATGCCGTTAGTTCCACGGAACTAAACAGCTTGCGCATGATCGGTTACTGCGGCCGGTCACCGCCAATGACCGACTGCTGACAAGCACGACCGGCAGTGCGTCAGTGCCTGCGTCCCCGCGAATCTATTGCGCCATCGCGACATCGTTCATCACAAGCATGCCGATGTCGCTGAGCCTCGATCCACCGATGAATGCTGGGATCGGAGGACCCCGGAGATAGAAAGTGCCCTCTGAACTGGAAGGATAGGAGTTCTGACGCTTCTATTCCGCCGTTCGAGAGGGCACCTCGCAGGTGAGATTACGCCATGACGTGCCGGTGGCGCGCGCGACGTTCGATGACCGGAATCTGGTGTCGTGTGCCGGTCTGGTCCCGGTGATGCGCCTGGCCCAGCAGTCCGGCCTGCACGACGCCGTCGGGGCCCGGGTCCGGCTGCCGACGGACAAGGGCACGAACCCGGCCGGGAAGGTCGCCACGATCGTCGCCGGGATGCTCGCCGGGGCGGACAGCATCGACGACCTCGACATCGCCTGGCATGGCGGCATGCGATCGCTGTTCACCAGCGCGTACGCGCCATCGACGCTCGGGTCGTTCCTGCGCACGTTCACCCACGGTCATGTCCGGCAGTTGCAGGCCGCCGCCCGCGACACCCTGATCGGCCTGACCGGGCAGGCACCGATCTTGACCGGCGCGGAGGTGTTGACCTTTGTGGATATTGACTCGATGCTGCGGCGTGTCTACGGCAAGCAGAAGCAGGGCATCGGGTTCGGTCACGCCAAGGTCGGCGGTTACAACGTCTGGCTGCGCGGCTACAACCCGTTGATCGCCACGCTGTCCGCGCCGGTGATCGCCGCGACCCGGCTACGTTCGGGTAACGCTGGTTCCGCCCGCGGCGCTGCGAGCATGATCGCCGAAGTGATCACCACCGCCCGGTCCTGCGGCGCCACCGGCGAGATCGTGGTCCGAGCCGACTCGGCGTTCTACGCCAAGACCGTCATCGACGCCTGCCGGCGCCGCGACGTGCGGTTCTCGGTCACGACCCGGATCGACGCGAAGATCCGCACCGCCTGCGACAGCATCGACGACCAGCAGTGGACCGACATCAAATATCCGCAAGCCGTCTGGGACGAAGACCAACAACGGTGGATCTCCGACGCGCAGATCGCCGAAACCATCTACACCGCGTTCGCCAGCACCCGGCATGAGGTGACCGCCCGGCTGATCGTGCGCCGGATCCGCCGCGACGATCCCACCCAGCATCCTGATCAGCAAGAACTCGTGCCGGCCTACCGCTATCACGCAGTGTTCACCGACAGCCCGTTCACGCTGGTCCAGGCCGAAGCCCAGCACCGCGGTCACGCAATCATCGAACAGGTCAACGCCGACCTGATCGCCGGACCTCTCGCGCACCTGCCGTCGGGCCGGTTCACCGCCAACGACGCCTGGCTGACCTGCGCCGCGATCACCCACAACCTCACCCGCACCGCCGGGCATCTCGCCGGCGGCGCCTACCGCACCGCCCGACCCGCGACCATCCGCACCAGGATCGTCAACATCGCCGCCCGCCTCGCGCACCGAGCCCGCAGCATCCACCTGCACCTACCCGAACACTGGCCCTGGCAGGCAGCGTTCGACAACCTGTTCACCGCCGTCTCGACCACACCCGGCTGAAAACCTCATACCGGACTGAACCAGACGGCTCAGACACAGGCCACACCCCTCGACCCGCCCGACCAGCCCCTGCCGGAGCAAGCCGATCCACGTGCTCGGCGGTTCCCACCTGCCCGCCGAACACCCACAATATCGACCATCGAAGAACGACTATCAATCGTCAGCACCAACTACATCGGTGGATCGAGGCTGAGGGGCTACCTTCGTCAGTATTTCCGCTGCTGGAAGGATAGCGGCGAGCTCACCGAAGCTGGAAGCGTTTACTCCTTCGTCACCGTCACCGTGGCGCGAATCGCGAACTGTCTCACACCGTGCTGCGGCGAGGACCAAAGGCTCAGGTCCCGGACTTCGGTTTGCCGGCTAACCCGATCTGCTGCACCGACACTGCACCTGTGCGAGAGCGAGAAAACGAACGAGTGCTTCCTACGGTGGCCGTAGTTGCCTAAACCGGGGATGGTGAACGTGGCGCGGATCGTTGCCGCCGAGGACGAGGTCGATGTCGCGGACTGGCTTGACCTGGTTCTGGGGCGTGCTGGACACACCGTCTATACCGCTCTGGACGGCCCTACGGCGTTGGAGTTGATCGCGGTCCGCCAGCCCGACCTGGTCATTCTGGATCAGCGGATGCCCGGCATGACGGGGCTGCAAGTCGCTGATCGACTTCGCGCCGATCCTGTCACCGCAAGCACGCCGGTACTGACCGGACAGGTCAAGTTCGAGGCCTCTACCCGGGCCGCCGTCGAGCAGTACGCGGAGCTGGTCGCGGAACGTCGACGTGGTGGCGCAATCGAGGTCTCCCGTGACCGTCACCGTGACCACGTCGAACGGCGAGTGGACAGTGGTTCACGTAGGTCGCTGACCAGACAAAATAGAAATCGTCCCTGGTCAGATGACGCTACCCGACGTCACTGAACGCTATTCGGCGCCGTGCGGCGCTGCCCGTGACCACCCCAGCTGCTCCCCGTCGATCACGAGCTTTGGGGAGCAGTGCCGCACGACCCCCGGCAGGAACGCCGGATTCATCGGCACGGTGCTCCCCATGACCGACAAGAACGGCCAACGAGTAGCACAAACTCGCCCTCCGGCAGGAACCACCCTGCTCCCCAGAGCACGGAAGCGCAGTAACCCACCTGGGAGCCGCCCGATTGGAAGGCTTGCTCCCCGCCGGACACCGGCAGGACGCCCATCTGGGAGCAGGCCTGGGAGCACATGACCGCCCAGCGACAGCCCAAATGCGGCCGTCTTACTATCGCGCTGCTCCCCCACATCACCGAGCATCTACCGCGCTCGCGATCACCGAATGCAGTCGAGATGGATCACTGAACCATGATCACGTTTACGGATTTAGCCGAGAAGAGTGCGCCGAACTCTTGCTGGCCATGACAGCAATGCCGCTCCTTGAAGGGACGCGGCGGAGAGGCATTTTTTATGTGCGGCCGACTCATTCTGCATACGCGGCCAACGCCGTGGCGAACGTCTCCTGGCCCGCGGCGAACGCATCGGTGTACTTCTGGGTGTCGGCGGGCTTCTGCGAGATTATCTGGAAGGCGGTGTCCAGCCGCGCCTGCACCGTCGCCTTGTCCAAGACACCGATCGCTTTGACCGACGCGACGTTGCTGCGATAGATCCGCTGCGCGGAGTCACTGGCCTCACCCAGCGCGGACAGCCCCAGCACCCCGACCAGCAACGCGACCAGCGCGGCAAGCGCTACCGCCGTCAGAATCTTGATGTTGACACTCAGGTCGGCGAACGACCGTCGCCCCGCGGCGACAGGTGTCACCGGAACGGCACCCACAGAGGTATTCACGTGGTTCTCCTCGGCGCGCATGGCAGAAGCGCTCCAGCCACATTCCGGCCGGGCACTTCCCACGGTCAGCCCCCGCCGTCCGCGCTACTCCCGATCGGCAACCACCGGCAACCGCTGAGCGGTCGGCGCAGGTTCAGGCAGGCGCACTGCCCGCGTCGTGTCCGGGGAGCGTGACCCGACCCCCTGGAGACGGGCGAGGGCAGGTCACGCCGCACCCCGAAGGCACCCTGCCGTTGTTCCCGTCGGCCACCGAACTCGCCGGCTGAAGCGGTTGCATAGCGTCTGGCGCCACTCGTCCGGGTGGGTCTATCGGAGGAATGGCGATGGCAGGTTGCTGCTGTATGAGACTCACACAATCCGGTTTTGATGCTCCACACGCCGGGTTGGAGCTGGCCGCCACCCCCGGGTGTAGTTGCTGTCTCCGGCGATGTTCCCGCACCGAATCTCGGGGCCACCGACGCTGCTGGTGGGTGGGGTGGCAGTAACCGTCGTGGTGGCCTGCTGCTATCGGCGTGGCGAATGATCGCCGGTTTCCTCTCCTTCATGCCGGTGTCTCTGCTGAACTGGGCAACCAAGAAGATACGGTGAGCCACGAGGGAGCAAACGGTGCCGGCACCGGCGGTCGACGGCGAGGTCGCACGGTTGGCGGCGCTGCACGACCTGCAGGTCCTCGACAGCCCACCGGATCCGGATTTCGATGCGGTCGTGGAACTGGCCTCACAGATCTGCGGCACGCCGATGGCCTTGGTCAGCCTGATCGATGCCGACCGGCAGTGGTTCAAGGCCCAGGTCGGCCCCGGCTTGCAGCAGACCAACCGAGACGCGTCGTTCTGCGCGCACACCATCACCGGCCGCGACGTGCTCGAGGTCCCGGACGCCACCGCCGACCCCCGCTTCGCCGACAACCCCGCCGTCACCGGGGACCCGGCCGTGCGGTTCTACGCCGGCGTCCCTATCGCTGTCGAAGGCGGACACCACGTCGGCAGCCTCTGCGTCATCGACACCCAGCCGCGAGACCTCTCGGCGCAACAACGCCAAGCACTACGCGCGTTAGCGCGCCACGCCGCCGCGCTGATGGAACTCCGCCGTTACGCATCGCACGCCGCGGAGATCGCCGAGCAACAACGGCGACTGGACCGGATGAAGGACTCGTTCCTCAACGCGGTCACCCACGAACTACGCACCCCACTGTCGTCGATCGCCGGCTACCTCGAACTGCTGCTCGACTCCGACTCCCCGGACCCGGCGACCACGCACCGGTTCCTGACGGTCATGCAACGCAACTCCGACCGCCTACGGCGCCTGGTCGACGACCTCGTGCTGATCGCCCGGCTCAACCACGACGGCATCGGCCTGAACCTCACCACTCTGGACCTCGCCGAGTTGACCTACCAGCTCGTGCAGTCCAGCCGGCCCCTCGCCGCCGCCAAACAGATCACCATGCTCGAGCACACCAGCAGCCCGCTGCCCGTGCTCGGCGACATCAAACGACTGTCACACGCCGTCAACCATCTGATCTTCAACGCGGTCAAGTTCACCGACGCCGGCGGCGCGATCACCATCAGCACCGACAGCACCGCCGGCGAACCCACCCTCACCATCACCGACACCGGCGTCGGTATCGCCCCCGGCGACATTCCGCACCTGTTCGACCGCTTCTACCGCACCCCCGACGCCGACACCCGCGCCGACCAAGGCATCGGCATCGGCCTGTCCATCGCCAAAGCCATCATCGACGCGCACCACGGCAGCCTGCACCTGACCAGCGAACCCGGGCGCGGCACCACCGTACGCATCATCCTGCCCACCGGCGACTAAGCAGCGCGCCATCCGGTACTCAAGATCCGCACTCCCAAGAGTTGATCTAGAGCGCTGTGGGGATTTTGGTGAACCGCGAGGCGCGCGGCAAGGCGGTGAACGCGGTCAGGCAGCGGTGTTGAGGTGGGCGTAGACGGTGCCGCGGGTGACGCTCAGGGTCCGGGCGATCTGCTCGACGGTGTAGGTCTGGGCGGCGTACATCTGCCGGGCGACGGCGATCTTCTCCGGGGTCATCTTGCGGGGCCGGCCGCCGTGGCGGCCTCGGGCCCGTGTCGAGGCGATGGTTTCCAGGCCGGCGGTGGTGCGTTCGCGCAGCAGGTCGCGTTCGAACTCGGCGCGCGCGGCGAACAGGTGAAGGGTCAGTTTCCCGGCGGCAGTGGTGGTCTCGACGTTCTCCCGTAAGGATCGGAACTGCACGTCGCGGTCGTGCAGGGCGTTGACGGTGTCGATGAGGTGGCGCATGTTGCGCCCGAGCCGGTCGAGCTGCCACACCGTCAGCACGTTGCCGGGGCGCAGGTAGTCCAGAGCCGCGGCCAGTTAAGGCCGGTCGGCCTTGGCGCCGGAGGCGACGTCGGTGAACACCCGGGCGCAGCCGGCGGCGGCCAGCGCGTCGTACTGCAGGGCGGGGTTCTGCTCGCGGGTGGAGACGCGGGCGTAGCCGATGGCCGTCACCTGCCCAACTGTATGGTTCGCCCGTCGTGGGTCACGGGAAGCCGCACGTTGATTTTCTGACGAATTTCCGCACGCTGCGGGCAGGCCTGCGCGCCCAGCATCCCGTTGTTGATCTTGGTGTTCGGTTCGTCGTTCGTGTTTCCGAACGAGCCCCGCGTGTTTGGGCATAGCCTGATCGGGATCGCCCCTATTGCCGGGCACCCGTGTCCGGCGGGACAGAGGATCCATGGCGCTGATTCTGGTCACGTCCCTGTTCATGTTGATCTTTTTGTGGGTGTCGTGGCGGTATCTGCGGCGCCGGGATCCGCTGTTGCGTGACGTGATGTGGATGTTCTCGTCGGTGGCGATGTTGTTCGTCCTCGGGATGGTCCGGGTGGTGGCCGGCGCTCCGCCGCGAGCGCTGACGGCCGTAGCGATCGCTCTGTTGCTGGCAAAGCCCTTGTTCACGTTGCGGGTGGTGAGCCGGCTGCGCCCCATCCTGTCGTGGTGGTCGCCGGTAGCGGTGGTGGCCTGGCTGGTCACCGCGATACCGGTCCTGGTTACGCCGGCGGGGCCGCTGCCACGGCCGCAGCTGTGGCCGGCGGTGATCGTATTCTTCGCGGCGGAGACGCTGGCGGCGTGTCTGCTGGGAGCGCACGCGCGCCGTCACGGCGGCGCCGCCAAAGCCCGGTTGTGGTGCGCTGCGGCGGCTACCGGCCTGTTCGGTGTCGCGTTGCTGTTGTCCACCGGCGGTGATGTGACCCGGCTGGAATCCAGAGTCCTCGCGGTTGTTTCCGGGATGCTGTATCTGCTGGCGTTCGTTCCGCCCCGGCGGCTGCGCCGCAGGTGGGCGCAGGAGGCGGCATACGCGGTGACGCGCCGGTTGCTGGCCGCACCGGCCGACGAGCCGGCGGCCCGGACGTGGAGGCGGTACTGCGCCGGCGCTGGCGAGGTGCTCGGGGCCGACGCCGTCGTGGTGTTGATGCCGGGCCGCAGCGAGACGGTGCGAGTGGCCGGCTGCGGCGACGCGTCGCTGAACGACCGGGAGTGCACCCGTACGGGTCTCGACGAGGTCCTCGCCGAGCCGGACACGATTGACGCTCTGGCGGGCTGGACCCATCCGCCGGCGGTGGCGATCATGTTCGCACAGGCCACCGATACCCGGTACGTGACCGTGGCTCCGGTGCCGTGCGCGGACGGCCGCGGTGCGCTCCTTCTGCTCAACCGCTACCGCAGCCTGTTCGCCGAGGACGACATCGCCGCGTTCACCGAGCTGGCCGTGCAGGCCGCGGCGCTGGCTGGGCGGGCGCAGGCGCTGGCGGAGAGGGAACGGCTGGCGGTGATCGTGGAGTCGTCGCACGACGCCATCATCGGCAAGTCCCTCGACGCGACGATCACCAGCTGGAACGCGGGGGCCGAGCGGCTCTACGGCTATCACGCCGACGAGGTGGTCGGCCGGCACGCGTCCATGCTGTTCCCGCCGGGGCAGGAGGAGACCGAAGCCGCGTTCATGGCCCGCATCGCCGGTGGTGAGCGCATCGACCAGCAGCAGGTGAAACGACGCCGCAAGGACGGCACGGTGATCACCGTGTCGTTGACCCTGTCACCGATCACCGACGATGACGGCCACGTCGCCGGGGTCGCCTCGGTGTCGCGCGACATCAGCGAACGCCAGCGCGCCGAAGCCATGTTCGAAGGACTGCTGGAAGCCGCACCCGACGCGATCATCGGCGTCACCCACGACGGCACCATCACCCTGATCAACGCCCAGGCCGAACGGCTGTTCGGCTACCAGCGTGAGGAACTGCTGGGCCAGTCGGTGGACATCCTGGTCCCCGAGCGGCTGCGCGGCGGGCACCCGCACAAGCGCGACGGCTACTTCGCCCACCCGAGAATCCGCCCGATGGGCGCCGGGGCCGCGCTGGCCGCCGTACGCAAGGACGGCAGCGAATTTCCTGCCGAGATCAGCCTGTCCTCGGTGAAGACCGACCGAGGCATGATCGCGACCACGGCGATCCGGGACGTCACCGACCGGCTGATCGCCCAGGCCGAACGCGAGCGCCTCATCACCCAGGCAGAACGCGACGCCGCCGAGCACCGCCTGCAGCACACCCGAAGACTGGAAAGCCTCGGCCAACTCGCCGGCGGCGTCGCCCACGACTTCAACAACATCCTCGCCGTGATCAGCAACTACGCCGAGATGATCTCCGAAACCCTCGAGGCGCCGAACCCGGACCCCACCGATCTCGCCGACGCCCGCAACGACTGCGGTCAGATCAGCCGCGCCGCCGAACGCGCCACCCGGCTGACCAAACAACTGCTCGCGTTCGGCCGCCGCGACATCACCCAGGCCGAGACACTCAACCTCAACCACGTCATCGGCGATGTCGAACCCATGCTGCGGCGCGCCATCGGCGAACACATCCACCTGGTCACCACCCTGGACCGGGACCTGTGGCCGATCCACGCTGACGCCGGGCAGATCGAGCAGATCCTGGTCAACCTCGCCGTCAACGCCCGCGACGCGATGCCCGGCGGCGGCACCCTGTCCATCGACACCAGCAACGCCGACGTCGGCGCCGACGACCTCAGCAGCGCACCGCTGTCAGTGGGCCGCTACGTGCGCATCCGGATCAGCGACACCGGCAGCGGCATGCCCCCCGAGGTCATCGAACGCGCCTTCGAGCCGTTCTACACCACCAAGCCCAAAGGATCCGGCACCGGCCTCGGCCTGGCCACCGTGTACGGCATCGCCACCGCCGCCGGCGGCGACGTGCGCCTGTACTCCGAGAACGGCATCGGCACCACCGTCACCGTCATCCTGCCCGCCGTCGACACCCACCTCCACGACACCCCCGCCGACACCGTGGTGACAGCCGAGCCGGCCGCCGGCCCCGCCCCACACGAGACGATCCTGATGGTCGAGGACGAAGACGACCTGCGCGTGATCACCGGCCGGATCCTGAGCCGCGCCGGCTACCACGTCTTGGCCGCCAGCGGCGGCGAGCAGGCCCTGCACCTGGCTCAAACCCACCCCGACCGGATTCACCTGCTGCTCACCGACGTGATCATGCCGAAGATGACCGGCAACGAGGTCGCCGCCCGCGTCCGCGCCATCCGGCCCGACATCCCGGTGCTGTACATGTCCGGCTACGCCGAACCCGTCCTCACCGAGAACGGCACCCTGCCCGACGGCGTCACCATCGTCGAAAAACCCTTCACCAGCCAAGAACTCCTTAACCGCGTCCGCGCGTTCGTGCACCCACAGGCCAAGGGCACGGGCACGCTCACCCGGCCGGCGCCCAAACAGAACAGCCCCCACTAGGTGACTACTCAACACCGGTGGACCCATCGGCGGTCATAGTGGCGAAGTTGGCGCTCGGTGGACAGTCTCACAAAAGGGTCCCATTCTGAGAAGGTCCGAAAGCCGGCCCGTCACCGCGGATCCGGGCCGGATTCGTTCTCACAACCCGTTCTCACGCAAGAGTGTCGCGGCGAGGTTCTGAGAAATGTTTGCACGAAGCTCTGGGGCATGGCCGCCGACGACAAGCGTGAATCCGACTCGCGTGACGCCGACAACGTCGAGCGGCACCCGTGCCCGCGCCTCCAGGAGCAGCCCGGCTCGCCATGCCGGTCGAGATCCGGGGCGGTGGCCACCTCGTACCACACCGGCCGGTTCACCAAGGTCCGCCGACTGAGCAAGGCCCTACGCGTGCTCCCCGGCCGACCGCTGCCCGGGCCAGCCCTGGCGGCCGGGCACCCCACCACCTGCACCGCTGCGGGCCGACACCCCGGCTGCGGACATCCGGATCGGGTACGCCCGCCGCAGCACCCTGACCCAGGAGCTGCAGTCGCAACTGGACGCGCTCGCCGCACATGGCATCCTCCGCGACAAGATCTTCTCCGAGAAAATCTCCACCCGGGTCCGGGTGCGGCCTCAGTTCGAGGCGGCCCTCGCCCTTGCGCGTGAGATCAAGGCCCACGCCCCGCACTGCCGGGTCATCCTCACCGTCAACGAGATGAAACGCCTCGGCCGCGACGCCGCGGAACTCACCGCCCTGGACGACCATCTCAGCGCGCACGGCCTGGTCCTGGAGATGCTCGCCGGCCCGCTACCCGGCCTCTACGACCCGGCCGGCTCCGGGCGCATGCTGTTCGCCTTCTTCGCCGCGATGGGCGGAACCGAACGGGAGAACATCCGCGAGGCCACCCTCGAAGGCCTCGACGCCGCAGCCCGCCCTGGAAAGCACGGCGGCCGGCCCGCCGTCATCACCCCGGACATGCTGCACACGGTGCTGCGCCGCCGCGCCGCCGGCGAGACCGTCGAGCAGATCCGGCCTGACCTGTTCATCCCGACCGGTAAACGCACGGGCCGCAACCCCAGCGTGGCCAGCATCTACCGCGCACTCGCCGCCCAGGAGAAACGCAGGCGTACCCCGACGTCGTCGAACAGGCCCGAACCGAACACGCCCAGCGCACCGGCGCCGATCCTCCGGCGATCGTGCGACCCCGACCCGCCCGCGTCCTCGACCCGATCGACCCCGAGCTGGCCGCCCGCAGCCTAGGCCGCCCTCTAAACCAGACCAGTTAGAACTGCCGACCGGTAACGGATCGTGGCGCGGCACCGACCATCCGTATCTACGCCGGAGGCCGGGCCTCACGAATGACCCGGCGGACCTCCTCGGGCGGGGCCTCGCCATTGCGGTAAGCGCAGCCGCCCGCTCCGCCTCGGCGAAACGCCGGTCGCGAGCGGCGTGCTCCGCCGCTCCCGGCAGGTTGTCGACCGCCTGATCGTGTACATCAGCGCTGGCCTCCGCCGTTGCAGCGATCGCGTCAGCCGTGCGAGCAAGGGCCTCGAACATCGCGAGGGAACGATCCATGGCAATCGCCTGCTTTCGCGTCGAAGGCATTCTGCAACCCGAGTCGCCTGCAAACGACGGCCTGAAGGTCATACGCATCCATCGGCTGGGCGCACGTCCACCGCAATCTTGCGGCCCACCGGCGATACGCCGGTCAGGCAGACGACCCCGTACGCCGCGTTGCCGGTCATCGCCTCGAAGACCACCTGCGGCACGCCGGTCGCCTCGATGACGATGTCAGGTCGCACCTTGGCGACGACCTCGCTCATCTGCTTCGTGTGGTAACACGCGCCGAGCGCATCGACGGCCGCGGGTTTCGGCCCCTCCGTAGCGACGTCCAGAACATGCACCTCAAACCCGCGCTGCACGCCCAGCAATCCGATCAGACCAGCGCCGGAGACCAGGACCCGCCTGACGGGCAGGCTCATGTCGGGGGACCAGCCTGGCCCGCCAGGGCCGTTCGTGCGTGTGGTGGATCAGTGGGTGCGGGGGTCGTGGTCGTTGCTGCGGCTACCGGCCTTGGCCAGGCCCCGGCTGATCATGTAGCCGATGGTGAGCAGAGTGATGTACCACCAGGCCTTGTCGGCGGCGAAGTAGTCGCTGCCGTTGTTGGCGGCGCCGTCGCCGACCATGTTGGAGGCGATCAGCACGCCGATGACGGCGAGCACGTAGACGATCAGCTCAGTGGTCTTGAACGAGGGCTTGGTCTCCTCGCCCCGCGTACGGGTGTGCGCCACGTGGGTGCTCTCGTGGTTGCCGTGAGTGGACGTAGCCATCTGGTCAGCTCCTGAAGATGTTCATTAGCAATGTGTGGGGGACGTCTTCGCTGACGCCGCACCTAGAGCTACCCGCCGCCCCGAAATCCCACACCGGCAGATCCGTCACTCGTACGGGTCGGCCCTCACGTGCCACCGGTGAGGGCCCAGATGCGCCGACGGCGGGCTGCCGAGCACGTCGCCGGATACGTGAAGCAGCGCACGGCAGTCAGCACGGCTCTTAAGCTGCGTAAACACCTCGGGGTCGATCTTTCAGGGCAGACGACAGCGCAGCGGGCCGGCTCGCGCCGATGTTCAAGGCGCCAGCGACCCGATCCGGCTGCGGCTGCTGTCGCTGATCGCGTCCATGGGCGAGGCCTACGTCTGCGAACTGACCAGCGCCTTCGATGTCACCGGAGCCAGAACGACCCGCCTGATCTGCTGTTGAGGCAGAAAGTCAGGCGGGTTGTTCATCTTGGGTGGGGGTTCGAATCGGAAGCGCACTCGTTCGGGGAGGGGCAGCTCATCATATTTACGTAGATTGCGGTATTCGGGAGTATCGTGAAGGTAATCCGTCGGGAGGCGGAGGATTCCCTGTCTCGGTGGGATGCCGGCGTCTTGTGTTGCTGGGTCTGAATTCGTCACGGCGGTGCCGAGCCGGATGCGAGGTCCCCCATGACCGGTGCACACTATTTCCACCCGAACTCGGCGGCCGGCAAGAACAGCAGACGCGACGGCGGCGACCGGGACCGGGTCTGGGATCTGGTCAGCACCTACGGGCCGGACGTCACCAGGCTATGCCGGGCCGGCCCGGCGTTGATGTCGGGCGTGGCCGGGATGGGCCTGTCGGCCGGCCCGGCCGGCACGGTTCCGCGAATCCGGTTCTTCAGCGACACGGCCAGCTCCCAGCTGGAGGCCGCGCAGCTGACCCAGGACGAAGGCCCCTGCCGCGACGCCACCGCGACCCGGCGGCCGGTGCTGGCCGCCGACCTGTCCGCCGGGTCGTGGCGGCAGCGCTGGCCCCGGTTCACCCCGGCCGCACTCGACGCCGGGGTACGGGCGGTGTTCGCGCTGCCCCTGCATGCCGGCGGGGTCCGCTATGACGGGGCCGTCGACCTGTACCGGCCCACCCCCGGCCCGCTCAGCAGCGCCGACCACCTCGCGGCCACGATCTTCACCGCCGCGGCTGCGGAACTGCTCACCCTGGAACGTCACGGCCTGAGCCTGGCCGACGCCTTCGCCCACGGATGGCGCAGCGGCCAACCCGCCGACGCGGCGGACACCACCCACCCCGGCACCCCCACCACCACGCCACCCGCCCCGGACCGGGTGCTGCTGGCCTGCTGGTTCGGCCCGGCGATGCTCGGCCCGGTACGCGAGCAAATCGGCGTCCTGGCCCTGCATCAAGGACTGCGCCGCGCCGACGCGCACCGGTTCACTCTGGCGATCCACGAAGCCGTCATCAACGTCGTGCACCACGGCGGCGGACACGGTCAACTCCTGCTCTGGCACCGCGACCGACGGCTCTGGTGCGAGATCAGCGACCACGGACCCGGCATCCCCACCCCCGCCGACACCCCCACCGACGCCGATCCCGGGCAATCCGGCTGGACCGGTCTACAGATCATCCGACGAGCCTGCACCAGCCTGGACATCAGCACCGACCCCACCGGCACCCGCCTGCTGCTCAGCCACCGCCTCGACCCGCGCCCCCCGACATGAGCACAGACAACAGATGGCCGGCAGCTTGCACGGCGATGCAGAATCGGTAAAACCGCCGATCGGAGACGCCGCACGATGAGCACCACGCCCGGCACTAAGCCCTACCTCGACGAGGCCGACCAGCGCCTCACCGTCACCGAGACAGGGCGACGCCGCGACGTCGTACGCGTCGCGGTCACCGGCGACCTCGACATCGCCACCACGGCCCTGTTCCACCGCCGGCTCAGCAACATCCTCGACAACCACCTCGACGGCCAACCTCTGGAACTGGACCTGTCCGCCCTCGTCTTCTGCGACCTCACCGGCCTGCGCGCCCTCCACACCCTCGGCCGGGCCTACGGCCAGGCACAACGCCGCGTCCAGATCACCACGGCCGGACCAGCCCTCGACGTGCTGCTCGGTCTGTGCCAGACCTCCACGATCCTCGGCTACACCCCGACCCCGGATCCCCGCAAAGCCGACTGAACCCCTCCTCCACTACAGTCATCACCAACGGTAGATATCGATAGGCTGGTCCCGGTCGAAAACCACCCGCCGTCGATCTCCGCCGCACAACGCGGCGATGCTGGCGAGCGGCCACGCGTCCCGCCTCCATTTGTCTGCTGCCCCAGACCCCGGTAGCGCCCCCGCACCGAGGGAGCAGCTGCGGTGATTCCGCTGAACAACAAAGATCGAGACGACGCACCCCCGCACCGATCCTGGAACCTGGTCGGCGCTCACGGCCCCAACTTGACCGAGTTGTGCCGCGCCAGCACCGCCCTGATGCCGGGCATCAACGGGGTCGGACTGTCAGCCGGCCCTCCCCCCTCCCGCGGGGGAACCAACCTCGTGCCGCCGCCTCGGTTCAGCAGCGACCAGGGCAGCGCACGACTCGAAACCGCTCAGGAGACCCTGGACGACGGCCCGTGCCGCGATGCCACCGCCACCGGCCAGCCGATCCACGCCGCCGACCTGACCCACCCGTCGTGGCGCGAACGCTGGCCACGGTTCACCCCCGCAGCCCTGGCCGCCGGAGCACGGGCGGTGTTCGCGCTGCCCCTGCATGCCGGCGGCATCCACCACGCCGGCGCCGTCGACCTGTACCGCCGCACACCGGGAGAACTACACAAAACAGACCAGCACGCCGCGACGGCGTTCGCCGCCGCAGCCGCCGAACTGCTCACCCTGGAGCGTCTCGGACTGGACTGGACCGACGCCTTCGCCCGCGCCCGCAGCCACCCGACCCGCCCCTCTGCTAACGGCGGCCCGCCCGCCACCGCGCCAACTGGCCCGGCCGACGCCATCACCGCCCTACCGCTGGTCTGCTGGTTCAACCAGGCCTCACTGCCACTCCTGCGCCGGCGCCTCCACGCCGCCAGCACCGCCCACGACCTGCCCGATCAGCACGCCCACCGGTTCGTGCTGGCCGCGCACGAGGCGATGACCAACGCCGTGCAGCACGGCGGCGGACACGGCCAGCTCCTGATGTGGCAGCGCGCCGGCCACCTCTGGTGCGAGATCAGCGACCACGGTCCCGGCATCGGCGCGACCCTGCGATCGACCCGCGATCCTCGCACCCGCACCCGACTGCGGCGCCCCCATGGCTTCGGGCTCATTCAGCGCGCCTGCACCGCCATGGACATCACCACCGACCCCACCGGCACTCGCCTCCAGCTCAGCTACTACCTCGGCCGTTGACCACGGCCCGCCGCGAACCCCCGCTGCCCGAAGAGGTCCCACCCGCTCACCACGGCAACCAGGGATGCCAAGACGTTCCACTGGAGGGAGTGGAACGACCGGAGTGCTTCGTTCGGGCAAGTGTCATGCGAGGTCGGGTTCCGACGCTCGTCGTCCGCACGCCTGTACGCCGTCCTGCCCTTGCCTCACGGGCAGGTACTCGGTTCCTGACCCGGCCGGTGACCGCCTTGCAGCAGCTTCTCCACGCAGGCGAGCAGCTCGGCGGATGTGAACGGTTTACGCAACACGGCTGTCGCCTGTGCCCCGATCGGACGGGTGTCGCCAGGGACGAGGCTTCCGCTGATGAACAGCACGGGCAGATCGCTGTGGCCGGGGTCCTCGCGTAGTGCACAGCACAGGTCGGAACCTGACATAACGGGCATGTCGATGTCGCTCACGACGAGGTCCGGCAGGTGGTCGCGGACCGCTTGGAGCCCGGCAGCGCCGTCGGCCGCTGGCACCACGGTATGCCCGGCCCGGTGCAGGATCCTCACCACGACCGCACGGACATCATCGTCGTCGTCCACCGCCACAATCACAGCCATCCGGGTTTCCCTTCGCCGTTGAAGTTGCCGGAAACCTCAACGCCCCACGGCCCCTCCACCCCACAAGGAATCAGCCCCGCGATACGCGACGTTCACCCCGCCGGGTGCACCAGGCCGGGACAAGGCGCCGTGCCGACACCACGATCAACATCGTGCAGTGCACGTGGGGACTGTGCCAGGAGAGAGGTGTTTCCGACCCGGCACGCCGGACTGAGGCCCGGCGAGATGGGCATCGTGAGTGATGACATCGAACGTGTGATCCGCATCTGATCACGACACGGACCGGTACTCACTACGAGCCGTTAACTTGACACTCCCGGCCATGGGCGTGCTCGCCGCTGCCTGCGGTAACGTGGTGACGGCTGTCGCCCGCCGTTTCTGTCCTGTTTTGATCGGCCGTGGGGTGCGGATCTCGGCGCGGGTTGCTTTCGCGGCGTACATGCCGGTGTCCGCGAGGTTGATGAAGGCGTCACGGTCGAGGTTCTCTCCCCGGCCCGCGGTGGCGACGCCGATGGACACACCGACTCGCACTGTCGCACCGTCGATCCGGATCGGTTCGCGCACCAGCTCGGTGATCCGCTCGATCGCGCCGTCGCCGAGCTCGCCCCTGATCAGGATGAGAAACTCGTCGCCGCCGATCCGGCCGGCCACGTCGGCACCTTTCACGGCGTCGGCCAGCCGTCCCGCGATGGTCTTGAGGACGGTGTCTCCGGCGTGATGCCCGTGCTGGTCGTTGATCGGCTTGAAGCCGTCCAGGTCGCAGAGCAGGACGCTGACCTGTGCGAGGTCGCCGGCGCGCAACTCGGCCAGCGCCTCGTCGATGTGCGCGGTGATGTGCCGCCGGTTGAACAGGCCGGTCAGCTCGTCGTGGTGGGCGTGGTAGGCCAGTTCGCGTTGGGCCTCGCGTCGTTGCGTCGACAACAGTTTGAGGCGGAGCAGGACCAGCGGCACGATCAGCATCGAGCCGACCGGGAGCAGGATGCTCGCTCCTTCGTCGCCGCGGATCGCCTGGACCGCCGCCATCAGCGGATTGGTGCACAGGGCTGCGCCGATCCAGCCGAGCGGCGGCTCACCGGTAGCCGCTTTGATCCGGCCGCTCGGGAAGGTGATCTGCGGCGCCGCGGGCAGCAGAACCGCTACGCCGATGGCCAGGTACGCCCCCATCATCAGCTCGCTGGTCCAGGTCGCGGTGCCGTGCACGGTCAACACGGCGACCACTTCGCCGGCCAGCGTCATCGTGGTGGACAGGAGCAGGTATGCGATCGGCCCACGGGACTTCTTCGCCCGCACTCCGATCCGGACCAGGCAGCCCATCACGCCGCAGAGCACCATCAGGTCGGTGAGCGCCAGCATCTCGCCGAGCAACGTCGCGTCGGCGGTCAGATGGGGTGCGAACAGCCACGCCCACACCGGCGCGGCCGCACAGAGCCCCAGCAGGGCGGCATCCAGCATGCCACCGGAGTCGTTCTTGCCATGCCGGCGCAGCGCCCAGGCCGTGCCGGCCAGGAGGAGCCCGTGCCCGGTCGCGATGATGAAGTCGACCGGCTGCCCTTCTGCCCGGCCGAGGTGGTGCTCGGTGATCCACGTCGGCCAATAGGCCATGCTGACCGCGAGCAGGATCAGCCCTGCCGTTGCAGTGATCCACGGCCGCCGGTCGGTCAGGTGCCCCGCCCACATCGCGGCGGTGCACGTCAGAATCGGCAGGACCGACGCCACCGCGAAGATCACCGTACGCGCGCCCGGCCCGGCCATCGCGTAAGCGATCCCGAACAGTGCCAACACTCCGGCGAAGCCGGCGTGCACCGGCCACGCCGGTGCCGTCGCGTGCGGCCACCTCATCAGCGTTTCCTCCCTCTCCACAACGAGCAACCCATCGGCGGCCACCGGCGGAGTGTGAGCCCTTGCAAGCAATGCAGATTCCGATTGGTCCTCTGCACACCCGGATCGCCTCGACATGGCACGTGCGGTCACCGGGTGACTCGGTCGTGCGCACGCCTCCCGGCGCAAGGGTGACCTCGTGCCCGAACTCAGTCGGGTCCAGGCCGTGGCCGCCGGCGTCTGCGGTCCGGAACGGTCAACGGGTGCTGGCTCGTGAGGACAGCCTCTTGTTCGTCCACACACCGCTGTGTTCGCTCGAGGCCGATCTCTTAGGCCGATTCGTGATCCGGTGTTCGCGGTCTAGCATTCCTTCATGGCCAAACCGGATCCATCGGACATCTCCGGCCCGACGGTCCGCACCGCTATCTCGGGTAGCGCCGGCATGGTGCTGCGGCAGCCATTTGATGCCGCGACGGTGACCGCTGCGCGACACCTGCTGGCTTCGACGGTTGCCGAGGCAGGACTGACCGGTGACAGCGCCGACGACGTGGTCCTGGCGGTCAATGAACTCGTCACCAACGCTGTGCGCCACGGAGGCGGCACAGGCGTCCTCGAAGTGCGTGTGCTCGACGACGTGCTGGTGTGCGAGGTCATCGACTCCGGAACACGGGCCGATGGGCTGCCGGTACGATTGTCGGCCGTCGACGTACCCGGCGGGCGCGGGTTGTGGCTTGCTCATCACCTAACCGGCACGCTCGTGCTTACCCGCCGACCCGACGGTGTCACTGCCTCGGTCACCGTCTGCCTCTGCCCAGAACCGCCGTCCGCCACCGTACCGGCGGAGGACAACAGCGCTGCACCCGAACCCGCGAAGGGGGATTCATGAATCCGGAGCCGATGTGGCACCACGAGCAAAGCACCGATGGCGACCACACCACCATCGTGCTGACCGGAGAACTGGACCTGAGCAGCGCCACCGAACTCCAGAACCTGCTGGTGGACGCCGTGCGTACGGCGTCGATCGTTACCGTCGACGTCAGCGCCGTCGGTTTCATCGACTCGACCACCATCACGGCACTCGTCAACGCCCACAACACCGCTGCTACCACGGGCTGTCAGTTCACCCTGGCCAATCCCGCCGCGCGGATTCGCAGAGTCCTGCAAGTCACGGGGGTCCTGAGTACTTTCACCGCCCCCGGGTCGGCTCACTAATCGGGCCTGTTCCCAGGGCAGTCGGCGGTGCCGTCCTTGCCTTGCATAGCTGGATGTTGAGCACGCCCACGCAGGCCACTACCCGGACACCGTCGGCTCACGGAAGCAGGCGGCGAGCGCGATTCCGCGTGGCGCTGATTAGCCCTAAGGCAGCATCCGCAGTTGCCGATCGGACAAGTACCTACCCCTAGGTCGGACTGGCCGGGGCGTGTGACGTCGCTGCACGTCCCACGCCCCGGCCAGACGTATGCGTTCCTTAGGCCGTCCCCGCCACAGTCGTTGCCGCGCGTTTACGGCGACCGGGTCGAAGACCCCGAAAACACCCTACTCGGCTGCCCGGCGGGCCAAGGTATAGATCAACATAAGTTAACAGGCCTCCGATGCCGCTTACAGCCGATGGTGAATGACCAGGTCGTCGGCCCAGCGCAGAAGGTTGTCGCGGATGGTGGTGAGGGCGGCCGCGGCGGCGCTCAAATCGGCTGCCACATCCGGATACCGCTCGGCGGTCACGGCGACGGTGTGCGTGGTCGAGTCCAGCGCGGTGTGCGCCTGCAGGGCCGCGGCCAGGCATTGGTTGACGACGTCTTGAGGGTCGTTCCCGGTTGTCGGCCGAGGTACGGGCCGAGGTAGAGGCTGCATCCTTCAGATCCCGGTGTCGTACGGGTGTGGTCAGACTCGGTAGTTTCAGACTCGGTAGTTACTGACGGCCGCGCCGAGCCGTTGCGCCATGCCGGCGAGTTCGGCGGCGGCATGGCGGGCTTCGTCGGCGCTCGCCGTGGTGCTGTTCGCGGTGGCCGCCACGCTGTTGATGTCGGCGGCGATGCGCCCGGATCCGTGTGCGGCCTGACTGACGTTGCGGCCCATCTCGCCGGTGGTGGCGGTCTGCTGTTCGACGGCGGCGGCGATGGTGGTGGCGTAGTCGTTGATACGGCTGATCACCTCGCCGATGTCCGCGATCGCGGTGACCGCGGCGTCGGTGTCGGCCTGGATGGCGTTGATGCGCCGGCTGATGTCCTCGGTGGCGCGGGCCGTCTCCTGCGCCAGATCTTTGACCTCGCTGGCGACCACGGCGAAACCCTTGCCCGCCTCCCCCGCGCGCGCTGCCTCGATGGTCGCGTTGAGCGCGAGCAGGTTGGTCTGTTCGGCGATGGAGGTGATCGCTTTGATCACCTCGTTGATCTCGCTGCTGGCCTGCCCGAGCCGGGCCATGGTTGCGGTGGTGCGTTGCGCGGCCGTGGTCGCGGCACCGGCCACCTGGGCGGCATCGCCGGCGCTGGACGCGATCTCCCGGATGGACGCGCTCATCTGTTCGGTGCCCGCGGCCACGGTCTGCACGTTGTCGGAGATCACCTCGGCGGCCGCCGAGACGGAACTCGCCTGCTGGGCGGTGGTCTGTGCGGAGTCGGTCAACTGCCCGGCGATGTCGGACAACCGTTGCGACGTGGTGGCCAGCTCGCCGGCGTCGTCGCGGACCTCCCGCACGGTGCCCGCCACCTGGTGTGCGGTCTGGTTCAAGGTGGTGGCCAGCACCCCGACCTCGTCCGTGCCGCCGAGACCGGTCCGGGCGGTCAGATCGCCGTCGCCGATGCGGCGCAGCACCTGCACACACTGTGACAGCGGCCCGGTGATGCTGCGGGAGAAGAGCACCGCGACCGCGACCCCGAGGATGAGCACCGCCACGATGGCGGCCAGCACGACGGCCCGCCCGGTGCTGTAGGTGTCGTCGGCGTCGGAGTTCGCGGCTTTCGCCTCGCTGACGGTGGCCTGCGACATCGCTGTCATCGCATCGCGCATGGTGGCCACCAGCGGGGCCACCTCGGCGGACCGGATATCGCGTAGCTGCGGGATGCGCCCGGTGGCCGCGGCGGGGAAGATCTTCTCGGTGATGACCTGCTCGTAGCTGTCCCAGGCGGTGGTGAACTCGTCCAGCTGGGCGGTCTCGGCGGCGGTCAGCGACAAGGACCGGTAGCCGGTCATCGAGGCGCGTACCTCCTGGACCGAGCCGTCGAACTGATCGCGTTCCTCCGCACGGCCGGCGTCGTCGGCGGCGAAGACGTAGTCCAGCGAGTTGATCCGCGCCCGGTTGAACGCCGATCGCAGGTCGGCCACCGCCTGCGTCTGCACCGTCCGCGCGAACACGCCGTCGGTGGCATCGGCCAGCCGGGCCATCTGCGCCAGAGCGAACAGGCCCACGGCGCCACCGAGCACTGCCACCAACAGGACCACCACCGTGATCTTGGGGCCGATCCGGACATTGCTCAACCGGCGCCGCACCGTGGCGGTTCCAGCGGCTTCGCTTGCCGTTGCCGAAGTCATGACCTCATCATTGAGGAGGGAATGCCGTTGCCGAAGTCATGACCTCATCATTGAGGAGGGAATCCGGCCAATCACAAGAATTCCTCTTTTGCATCGGTTTGAATACTTCGTCAAAATTTGGGTACGCAGTGAGACCTTTTCGCCCGGCGCCGCCCGGTGCACCGCCGCCTTCTGAATCCCGTGACGACCGCCTGGCCGTGCGGATAGCGGGTGTATGACTTGGTTGATCCGGGTTGCCAACCGAGCAGGGCGGGCTCGGGAGCCGGTGCTCGTCGGCATCGACATCGGGACTGCTGGTGTCGTGGATGTCTGGGGCACGAGCAGCTCTGGGCGATGACCTGAGCGTGCTTGCCTCAGCCCGGCGGCCGGCGTGCCGATGGGGACGCAACGTCGGCGGCGCGTCGGTGCGGGAGGAATGGTGATGGGCACACTGCACACCGAAGAAGCGCAACAGGTGGCTGCCCTGCTCAGGACCGCCCGAGAGGCGCTGGGTCTGAGTTTGGCGTTCATGACGCGGATGGACGACACGCACCTGCATCTTGAGGTGCTGGACTCCGCCGTGCCGCTGCCCGTCCCCGGCGACGCGAAGCTACCCCGGCGTGAAACCCTCTGCCAGAAGATCATGGACGGCGAGCTGCCTGCGGTCATCCCCGACGTGCGGGTTCTTCCCAGCACCATGCGGGCATTCGAGGCTCCGGTGCCGCAGATCCGCAGTTTCCTCTCGGTGCCCGTGGTACTCAGCGACGGCAGCGTGTACGGAACCTTCTGCGCCGTCGGCTTCGCGGAAGACTCGGAGCCGATCCTCCGCGACAAGGCGATCATGGAGGTGCTGTCCCGGGCCGCGGCGCTGGTCGTCGAGCCCGGGGTGCGCAAGCGGGCCGTGGCCATGGAGATCCTGGACCGTGTCCGCCCGCTGATCGCCCGGGGCGGGCCAGTGGTTCTGCTGCAACCGATCGTCGACCTGACGACGTGGCGCCGGGTCGGCGCTGAGGCGCTGAGCCGGTTCCCCCAGGAGTGGAACCGCACGCCGGACGTCTGCTTCGCGGACGCGCACGGCGCCGGCGAGGGCCATCGTTTGGAGATCCAGGCTTTGCGGCGTGCGGCCGACCATTTGGCGGACGTCACCGGGTACGTGTCCATGAACGTCTCCCCGGCGACCCTGCTCACTGCCGAATGCTCGAGGATGCTGGAGATGATGCCGCTGCACCGGGTGGTGCTGGAGTTGTCCGAGCATGATCCGGTCGAGGACTATGACGCCCTCATGGCGGTTCTCGCGCCGTTGCGGGCCGGCGGCATGCGCTTTGCCATTGATGACGTCGGCGCCGGCTTCTCCTCGTTGCGGCACATCGTGATCACCGCACCGGACGTCATCAAGCTGGACCGCAGCATGGTCACCGGCCTCGACCGCGATCCGGTTCTGCAGGTGGTCGCCCGTTCACTGGTCGATCTCGCCCGGACCACCGGCGCGCAGGTCGTGGCCGAGGGCGTCGAGACCGAGGCAGAGGCGGCTGCGCTGCTGGACGTAGGCGTGGGGCTGGGTCAGGGATGGCTGTTCGACCGCGCCACCACAGTTCATGAACTGCGCGACTCGTACCACGCGGCGGCGTACTCCACGGCCGCCTGACCTCGTCAGCGTCCAGGAGCGGGAATACCCATACAACCCCAGATGAGATCCGCTGAGATCGGCGGAGGCTTCGACGTGGCGGATCGAACCGACGACCTCCCGTTTACAAGCGAGAAGTCGATCATCGGGGATGGTCCCGCCCGGCCCTGATAGTGCCCGTGACCTGCTGTTTCGTTTCAGTCGCGTTCCGGTGCATCCCGGGGGCGGGCGGATCATTCCGTACGGTTCCCAACCAAGATCCCTACCACCCGGTGCCCTATGGCCGATGACCCTGGAACCCTCTAGCCGACCATGTTCCGGCCGTTGGCGGGTACCCGGGTGTGAAACGGGCCTATCTGCCTGCCGACGTCGCGCGTGCAGCGCTGGCCGTGATCCCCATGGGATCGCCTAACCATCCGACGCCGTGCCGCGTCAGCGTTGGCGATTAGCCCTCGCAGACGGGGTTCTTATCGATTCGCTGTTCATGTTGCTGCTGGGCGGACCTCCACGTCCGAAACCTCAAGGTCCAGACCAGCAACACGCCGCCGAGTACGAGCAGTACACCCAGCCAGTACAGCAGGTCGTCTATCGGCCATACGGAGATGGCGAGCAGGGTAGCTCCCAGGCCCGCGATCAGCATTAGGGCGGCGCCCCGAAACCACTGGCGATACGGGGGAAAGCCGACAAGGCTGGACGCGACCGCTGGAACGAGACTGGCTGCTCCTAGGAAGCCGGTCGCTATGGCAGTGAAGTCCATCGGACAATCGGCCCCTTCGATCCAAAGTCGTAGCTCCAGGTTAGGGCTCGGTGCATCCCTGGCCTTCCCATCCTGATCGATCATGACCCCGTTGGGTGACGACGGTTTCCCATCGGCAACCAAGTAGTAGGCCGTCGGTAGGTTCAGTCGGGTGGGTGGGGGATGCCCCGGGCAAATAGGCACCCCCGGCACTGGTTCAGT
This sequence comes from Actinoplanes sandaracinus, assembly GCF_030009775.1. Lineage (GTDB taxonomy): Bacteria > Actinomycetota > Actinomycetes > Mycobacteriales > Micromonosporaceae > Actinoplanes > Actinoplanes sandaracinus. The sequence goes on from NZ_JASCTH010000032.1 coordinate 102,057, forward strand.
TGACGGTTGCGCGTACCTGGGTCAGCACGTCGTCACGAAGTCGCTGGACTGAGGCGGTGTCGGGTCCTTCGACGTTGAGCCGCAGCATGGGTTCGGTGTTGGACGGGCGCAGGTTGAACCACAGTTCGCCGTAGGAGACGGTGAGCCCGTCGAGCCAGTCAATCTGCACGCCGGGGGTGTCGGCGTAGGTGGCGCCGATGGCTTTCAGCATGGCTGCCGGATTGGGCACCTCGGAGTTGATTTCGCCGGAGGCGGCGTAGCGGGTGTATTGGCCGGTGAGGTCGGATAGCGGCTGGTCCTGTCCGCCGAGGGCGGCGAGGACGTGCATGGCGGCGAGCATGCCGGTGTCGGCACGCCAGAAGTCGCGGAAGTAGTAGTGCCCGGAGTGCTCCCCGCCGAAGATCGCATCGTGCTCCGCCATAAGTTGCTTCATGAACGAGTGCCCTACGCGGCAGCGCACCGGCATCCCGCCGGCCTCGGTGACGATTTCGGGGACCGCCTTGGAGGTGATCACGTTGTAGACGATCGCTGCGCCGGGGACTCGGGCGAGTTCGCGGGTGGCGATCAGTGCGACGATCGCGGACGGGGGCACCGGGTCGCCGTTCTGGTCCACCAGGAAGCACCTGTCAGCGTCGCCGTCGAAGGCCAGTCCTGCGTCCGCGCCGTGTTCCACGACCGCTTTCTGCAGGTCGACGAGGTTCGCCGGATTGATGGGGTTCGCCTCGTGGTTGGGGAACGTGCCGTCCAGTTCGAAGTACATCGGCACGATGGAGAGCGGCAGCTCCGGCAGCAGAGTGTCACCCAGGACGGCGGGGACGACGTGGCCGCCCATGCCGTTGCCCGCATCCACAACGATCTTCAGCGGGCGGATGCCGGACAGGTCGACTAGGCCGCGCAGGTGCTCGGCGTACTTGGTGAGCACGTCCATGTTGGTGACGGTTCCGGCGGGGCCGTCGTAGGCAGCGATGCCGTTCTCTACCAGCGTGCGGATGTCGCGGAGCCCGGTGTCCTGCCCGATCGGGGCAGCCCCCGCGCGGCACAGCTTGATGCCGTTGTACTGCGCCGGGTTGTGGCTCGCGGTGAACACCGCGCCGGGCATATCGAGGTGCCCGGCGGCGAAGTACATCATGTCTGTGGAGCCCAGTCCGGCATCGATCACGTTGACGCCTTGGCTGGTCACGCCGGCCGCGAACGCCTGCGCCAGGGCGGGCGATGAAGGCCGCATGTCACGCACGATCACGATCGACGTGGCCTCGGACCAGTGAGCGAAGGCGGCCCCGATCTGCCGGGCAAGGTCCTCGTTGAACTGGTCCGGGACAGTGCCACGGATGTCGTACGCCTTGATCAGTTGGTCCAGGTTCGGCATCGCTGCGTGCGCCTTTCAGTAGTCGGACGGCGGGAAAACGAGCCCATGCGGTTCACCGGTAGTGAACACCATCACACGGACCGGAAGGTCGGCTAGGGCGGCATGAATCACCCCAATTTGCTCGATCGGTGCGAGCGCCACCAGGCAGCCGCCGTAGCCGGAGCCCGTCAGCTTCGCCCCGTAGGCGCCGCTGGCCAGGCACCGCGCCACACACTCGTCGATCAGTGGGGTGGAACACCGCACGAGGTCTCGCAACTGCTGGTGGGCATCCGTCATCAGCGTGCCCACCGCGCGGTAATCCGGCTCGGACTGTTGGAGCGCGGACGCCAGGTGCGACACGATCTCCGTGGTCGAGGCCGCGTAGTCGCGCATCGCGGGATCACCGGCTTGCCATCGTTCCCGTTTCGAGGCCAGCACCGTCGCGGTCGCCCGACGCTGCTGAGTGTCGATCAATACCAGCGGTACGCCGAGGGTGTCGGCGAGGCGAACCAGCCGAGGCGGGCTACCGGCCTCGATCCGGCAGACCCCGCCGTGTGCGCAGGCAAGGAAGTCCATCCACCCGGCACCCGTGCCGACCAGCTCGGACTCGGCTTGGTATGCGGCTTTCGCGACCCGTGCGGCTGAGGGCACTGTCGCGTCGGCGAATCGCATCAGCGCTCCCGCTGCTGCGAGGGTGAGGGCGGCGCTGCTGGACACCCCGGCGCCCATCGGAATGTTGGAGACCGCCGCGAGCCGGGCACCGCCGAGTAGCACCGCCCACCGCTCGGCGACCACAGCCGCGGCGGCTTGCAGCATGTCCAAGTCGTCGCCGGCCAAATCCCGCAATGCCGAGGTCAATACCACCCGCTCGGTGGGCTGCGACAGCGGCGAGGCGAGGGTCACCTCGAAGTGATTGCGCTCGTCGGGCGTGACCGTGACCGTCGTGTACAGCGGCACCGCCGCGACCACTGACGGGCCGTTCGTCATCCAGTCCAGTGACTCGCCAGCCAGGCACACCCGGCCCGGTGCGTACGCCGACACGGTCAGATCGGCGTACCGGTCCACGGGCGCGACCGTCGTCGCGGTCATCGCCGGGTCTCCGGTAGCGGCTGAGTGCAGGAGCCGCAGGCCGGTGACAACGACCATTCCGCGCGGGCGTGAGCCTGCCGGTAGGCGTTCATCTGTTCAGAACCCCACAAGTCCAGAAGCGACGCTTCCGGCTCAGCGAGCGACCCGATCACGTACCCGGCATGCGCCGGAGCCTCCGGGTAGACACAGCAGCACATCTTCAACCGGCCCAGGTAGTCGATGACGGCGCTCGTCGCGGTCATCAGGCACGGCTCGGTGCGTTGCCGGGCCAGCAGCGGCAGGGAGGTGACGGAACCACCCCGATGGTTGTACGCCTCGATGATCTGCGGCGAGATCACCTCCACCCGGCAAGTCGGTAACTCAGCCAGCCCCGCCAGCCCTTGCCGCACCGGCTCGAACCGCCAGTCCGCGGCTTGCGTCAAGCCCTTCTGGCGAAGCCACGATGTGATCGCCTCGTAGGACGCCGGCGTCTGCGCTTCATGCGGGTAGCGAGTCACCCTGAGGTATGCCACCCCGGCCGCGATCAGCCGATCGAACAGCGCCTTGTCGAGCATGTCACCGTTGCTGTAGATCGCGGGCTTCGCCGCCGCAGCGACCGCACGGACGTACCCGATCTCGTCCAAGATTCTCGGGTTCAACAGCGGCTCGTTGTAGTTGTGGAACGCGAGGACCCCATCGAATCCCGCCGCGCCCAACTCGTCGACGACCCGTCGGAACAGGCCCCACTCCATGACCTGTTGCGTACGCCGGGCATCGTTCTCGGCGTTCGGGCACCACTGGCACGTCCGGTTACACCGGCGCGACGTCTCCACCTCCACATACCGTGGGAGCATCACCGCCACCGGCGATGCCACCGTCACAGCGGAGCGCATTGCAACCATCGTTTCCTCCCCAGAGGTAAGACCCGCCACCAGATCGCGACACCGGTAAACCGCGATATCGATCCAGGCGTGACGACGGCGGGCGCATTTGAAAGGAGCTGCCCTCACGCTGGCCTAGGCGTCATTTGTGCCTCGCCCTAAGGGCGCCGCGCTCGGCGAGTTCGTCGAGCCTGCTTGCGCCGTGAGGAGCATGGAGGCGGTGTGCGATCCCGACATCTCATTGCGTGAATCCCACAGGTCACCGGTGAGCGTTTCGATTCCGCCGCCCGCGTTCGTGATGGTCTGCAAGACTTCGACCATCTTGGGACCGGGCTCGGGGAGCCGATCCCAGTCCGCCACGAGCAGCCGTTCAGCGAGGTCAACGCGCCCCACCGCCACCGCCATGCTGTACGGCAGGACTTTCGACTTCGCTCGTTTAGTCGTGAACTCCGCTTTCACCCGCACGTTCTTGGCAGCCACGTACTCACGGAGCCGCCGCAATTGATGTTCCAACTCGGCATCGGCGGCTTCCCCGTGGCACTCCCCATCGGCGACCGCCAGTAACACGTACATCAGTTCTCCTGTCCGGTCGTTTCGCTCTGCGTCATGCGGGTCGGTCGGCGGATCGCTGAATCGTGGTGAGGTCGTCAGGAGCCTGCGCCCGTTCCCATGCCGGAGTCCGGGACCGGCCGGCGGGCGTGACTAGTACGGAGGAAGTCGCCTGTCACGCCCTCCACCCCCGGGGGCGTGCTGGCGTTGTGAGCCGCTCATTCCGGCCACCCCGTACCGACCCGGACCAGCGACGGTGACCGGCCGCACCAGCCACACACCGTCACGGCCGCTGCTTCCTTGTCCGCAAGAAGATCGGCAGCGGCGGCCTTACGTAAGCGGGCGAGTTGGGCCAGCCGGTCCGCCTCGGTGACGAACTCCCCGCCGGTGCCTAAGACTTCGTCGCACCGCGCCCAGAACTGCCGGGAAGCCGCGTTGAGTCGTCCGATCTCCGCGTTGGCGATCGTGCTGCGTGACCACTGCGTCAGATACGCGAACTCCCATTGCGTCAGCCCCGCCGCGTGCCGCCGCAACGCCAATCGCCGTCCCAGCCGCCACCAGCCGACCGCCAGCTCCTGCACCCCGGCCTCGGGGTCGGATGCCGTCACACTCGCCCCAGTGAGAAGGCGATTCGATGTAGACACGTCATCCACTCCCACGTCTGCGAGTAGTCGGTAAGAGCCAAGAGGCAGACGGGCGTGACCATTCACGGAGGAAGACAGGTCACGCCCGCCGCCATCCCCGTCACGCGGCGCGCGTGGCGTGACGGGCGTCCATAGGCTCCGGAGCCAGTGGCATCCGGTCGTACGGGGTGCTACGGGTCACCGCTGGCCTGGGGGGTGTTCGTGCCGGGGACGGGCGTGGCCTCTTCAGGGGGAACCGAAGCCACGCCCGTCGTCTCTTCCGGCGCGACCACACGTAGACGTGGTGTTCCAGGCCGTCGCGGTCATGGAACGTCAGCCGCCCACCACCCTCGGCCGCCAGGTGGACCAGCGCCGAATAGAACCGCTGCGCCCGATTGATGCAGTCGGTGCGCGTGTCCCCGGTGATCACGCTGGCCGCTCGTACCGCTGCCCATGCCTCGGGCAGCAGATGAACCGTCAGCTTGACCAGGTCGTCGTCGTCACGCCCCGCTGTGGCCACGAGCCGTTCGTCACGGTCCTTCATCAGCTACTCCCTCCGACTCCGTCCCGCCGGCGGGGTCCGGCTCAGCCGGGCGCAGGAAGCCCAGAAACCGCTCGTACAGATCCGGCACCGGACCCGTCCCGTCCTGGGTGAAGTCCTCGATCGCCTCATACATCAGCTTGGCCATGAACAGCAGCGCGGCCATCCGGTCCAACGGACGCTCGTCGAGCAACATCGCCTGCCGTTCCGGGCACGGCCACGGCTTGCCGCAGTCCTCACAGCGCCAGCTCGGCCGCGACGCCCGATGCAGCCCTAACACCGTCACCGCGCTACCCATGACCGCAGCCCCCGACCCCGAGCAGCGGCACCACACGACGGCGCTGCTGAGGCACACGGGGCGCGCTGACGTCCCTGCCGCGATGGGCGCAGACTTGGCGGTGCGCCCGAGCGTCGCGGGCTCGCGTACCGCTTGCCTCGTCGGCGTGCAACATCTCCAGCGCCCATGACATCGCCAGCGGCGTCGGTTTGCGGGCCTCCGCCTCGGACCACAGCGCCGTCGCCTCGTCCCGCCGGCCACACAGCAACAGCAACGAGATGCACTCGATGGGAACCCGTGGCGAGCGATAGTTCGTTCCGAACTTCGGCAGGTCCCATGCCTGGCGCAGCACCGCTACCGCCTCGTCGCAGCTTCCCGACCGGTGCAAACAGGTCGCCCACTCAATCCGGGCTTCCCCCGCCTCGTCCCACTGCTTGCGTCGCTCATGGGCCAGCACCGCGACCTCCCACGCGGCAGCGGCCTCCCGCCGATTGCCGAGCCGCTGACAGAGGCGCCCCAGTGCCCAACTGGCCGTACACGACTGCTTCGACAGCGGCCCCGCCAGCACCGACGCGGACCGCTGCGCGTACCGCAGCCACGCCAGCGCCCGATCCTCCGGCCCCACCCGGGCCTCACCGAACAGCAACACCGCCGCCTCGGCCAGCTCCAGATTCCAGCCGGTCACCGCCGGATCCACTGACTCCAACAGATCGGCCAGCACCCACACTCCGGCCATGTCGAAGCAGTCCGGATCCGAGCCCAACGCCGCCTTCACGGCGTCTCGCAGCATCGGCCACTGCTCACCGGCAGCCGCCGAACCATCCACCCGCTCGGTCATCTCCGCCGTCCCCTCTGCTGCGTTGATCGGGTCAGCCGTCATCGGACACCGCCCGCGCCGACGCCATCGCGCACTCGCTACAGCGGCCACACTCCTGCGGCTTGTACAGGCAGATGCAGTCCGCTCCGGTCTCCGGATCCAGCGCCGTCACCGGCACCTCGCACGGGCGCGTGACGTTCATCAACGCCGCATAGCCGGTCCAGCCGTCGCAACGGACCGCCAGCCACTGCACGAACCGCGGCAAGCCGGGAGGGTTCACGCAGTCCACCGCCTCAGCCCAGGTGGCGTTCACCGGCCCGTGCGTGATCGTCCACGCCGCCCACCGTTGCGCCTGCTCCAGCGCACCCGGATCGGTCAGCGTTTCATCCAGGTCGACGACTCGCAGATAGCGCTTGTGCCGTGCAGGTTCCTCCAGCACCCAACAGCCATGCGGCACTGCGCTGAAGCGCAGCAGGTAGCACAACCAGTCCTCTTCGCCGTACAGGTCAGTCAGGACCACGAAACCGTCGACGTCGCGGTCAGCCAACCGTCTCCGCCCACCGCCGAGGCGAATCAGGCACTGTGGCTTGTACCGCTGCTCCGGGACGAACCCGCCGGGAGTCCGATAGGTCATGGCGCACCGTCTCCGGCGTCCTCTACCGACAGGCACGCGCAATCGGCCCCGGTAGCCGGGAGGACATCGCGGACCGGCAGCATGCACAGCGACGACACGTTGAACAACGGCGCGTAGAACGAGCGGCCCGCGAACAGCACCGCCCGCCACTCCGTCACCCGAGCCGGAGCGGCCGGAACCGTCAGCCAGCCCGTGCCGGCCGCCGCCTGCTCCTGCCGGAGAAGGTCCGACGCCTCGACGAACAACGTCGCCCACTGCTGCGCCGCCGCCACATCGCCTGGATCGCGCAGCGTCGTGTTCCACTTCACGACTTCCAGCCGCACACCCGTCCCCTCAGGGTCGTACAACGCCCAGTGCCGCTCGCGGCCATGGAAACCCAGCAACACATCCAGCCACCACGACGCCGCCACACCGACCTCATGACGGTCCTTCAGCACGATCGTCTGCGGCGCGTACCCGGCGTTACGGTCGGCCAGCGGCAACCGAGGCCGCTGGCCCGAGCCAAACGGACAACGGAGCCCATTCACGTGCCGACGCACCTCAATCACCCCCGGCACCCCTTCCGGACCACCGGCGGAAAACTCCGGCCCGGACCCGCATTCCGTGCCGAGCGCGGCCTGCTCGGCGCAGCCTCCACCAGCCGCAACCCCGCCACCCGCACATAGATGTCCCGGCGCGCAACCGCCTGGTTGTCCGGCCCCAGCACATACACCGCCAGCCAAGCCCAGCCGTCGTAGGTCGGTTTCAGATCCACCCACGCCACCCGGACCCGCAGCCCTCGATCGCCGTCGAACTGCACACTCGCCGCCCGACCCACCAGGAACACATCGCCAGGACACGGCCACACCGGAACTCACCGCTACCCCGCCAGCAGTCCCGGCGAACCGACCCGGCGCGCGCCGACCAGTTCAGGGCGACTTGCTCCCGGCAGACGCGTCGGCAACCGCAACGTCCGGGAGAAGATCACCACCGCGTTCTCACGGCGGGGACACGGTCCCGGTACATCACATACGAGGCATCGGCCCGTCGCACTCGACGTCACATGCTGGTTGAGTAGCGCCTGCGCTGCTTGCAGCTTCGTTTCCGCCGTTTTGGCGTAGTACGAGGTCGCCACGGGGGGCTCCTTCCGGTGTTCCGGGATGGCGTCAATGGCGGCACGCGGCTGGTTTGGCGGACCGCGCTCACCACTCGTGAATTTGGTGATCGACAGTGCACTCAGCGTGAAATGCCGCTCCCGGCTAGAGTGTCGCGATCCAAAGAGGACCGGAAGGCCGTTGTTAGGACTTAGAGAGGACTTAAATGGGCAGCAAGTGCCGGATGCGGGGGTCGCGAGTCCTCCTGGAGGCCATGATGTTCTACCGTAAAGGAAGATGCCCCGCACGGAGGTGACGCTGATGACCCCTCGCCCGCCGATGAACACTGCGCTGAAGGCCGCTCGGCAGCATGCTGGCTATGCTTCGCAGCAAGCTTTCGCCAGTGCGCTAACGGAGGCCGCGCTCCGTATCGGGCTAAATCAGACCGAGGTCAGCGTTCGCCAGGTTCGCCGTTGGGAGTCAGCCAAGCCGCCATGGCCCCGAGCCGACCACCAGCGTCTTCTCGTGCACGTTCTACATCTCCCGATAGACCAATTGGGCTTTACGCCACCATGGCAAGACCAAGGCGTTGCGCCGGCCCAGGAGGCCGCTCCGCGTCATCTTCCTGACCAGGCCGCCGCCCTGCCGTTGCCGCAGGCCGCCACACCGGTGCAGCCGCCGACGATTGGCGCTGACTTCGCCACCATCACTATTGCGCATCGCCGTATGTATTGGAGTGTCCAGCCGACCCAGTTGCATCCCACCGTTGTGGAGCACACTCGCCTTGGCCTGCAGCTCCTTGCCGAAACAAGCGGTGTTGCCCGGCGCTTGCTGGCCACTTCGCTCGCTGAATCTCTGCTCCTGGCGGGTCGCATCGAGTTCTTTGATCTCCGCCTTCCCGACGAAGCAGGGAATACTCTAATCCGTGCACTTCAGGCGGCAGGCGAGGCGGACGATCCGTTACTTGGTGCGGCGGTCCTAGCTCATGCCGCATTCGTCCCCGGTTGGGAGGGGCGCCGAAGCGAAGCTCAGGAGCGGCTTCGCGCGGCCCGAGCTTATGCGCGGCGCGGCCCAGCCTCCGCAGAATTCCTCGCATGGCTTGATGCTGTTGAAGCCGAGTGTGACACCCTCTGCCGGCATCCGAAGGATGCGCTCCACGCGATCGACCGCGCGGAGCGCATATTAGCCAACGGCGCAAACCACATGTCGCCCGAATGGTTTACATGGTTTTCCGCAGCCAGGCTTGCCGCTTTCAAGGGAAATACTCAACTAAAGGCTGGCCGGTACAGCCAAGCACGGAAAACCCTCACTACCGCTTTGGCTGGGCTCACCTCAGATGAGGGAAAGCAAAAGACGGTCCTGCTAGGCGACCTTGCGGCCGTGGAGGTTGCCGAGGAGAAGCCCCGGGAAGCCTGCATGCGTATCCATGAGGCGCTTGATCAACTAGCCGTGACCTGGTACGCCACCGGGATGGAACGCATACGAGCGGTACGCAACTCCCTGCAACCATGGGCGGACACGGACTATGTGCGTAGAGTAGATGACCGGCTCTACAGTTGGCAGACCACCCTTACCGCGTTGCGGCGTTGAACGCCGCGATCCGCCCAGGAAGCTCGGCGAGTGAGTCAATCCTCATGGTGGCGAGGCGGTCCGCGTCAGGATCATTCTGCTGAATCGTGGCCCACGGTCCTCGGCGTATCAGGGCCGTCTTGAAGCCCACCTTCACGGCTGGCCGGATATCATTGTCAAGCCTATCGCCGACATACACTGTTTCTTCGGGCTCGCACGGCGTTTCCCGTGCGACGGCTTCAAAGAATCGATGATCTGGTTTTGACACGCCCCAGTCATCAGATGTCGCGATCATGTCGGTCGGCAACTGAAGAGATCGGAGGATCTTCCCAGCTCGGATTGTTTGATTCCCCGCAATGCCAACCCAAAGCCCGTCCTTGCGGAGCTGCTCCAAAGATGGGCGCACATCTGAGTAAAGGTCTTCATCGTCAAAATGCTCTGGCTGGCCCGCTTCGGCGCGCTTTTCACGCTCTACCGTTAGGTCAAATCCCGGCTGGAATACCTGGAAGACGTCGCGATAGTCCTTCCCTAGCGCGATCACAGCACCAAATACCGCAGAGAATGTGTGTCTCGGCACCCGGAGCCAATCGGCCCACGTCCCATACTCACGTGTCTCATCAACCAGACACTCACCGACGTCGAACACCACCGCACGGATCATGAGTGGAGCCTAACGCAGGAACGTAGGCAGCGATGCGGGGCCGACGCCCACTGAAAGCGACTACGCGGCCGCAAGGAGGACAGCAACGAGCCATCCCGTAACGAGGGCAGGTCCCATCGGCATGATTCCGTCCTTGCGGGTTCCCGTCCTGATTGCAAGGGCAGCGGCTCCCTGTAAAAGGAACGCTCCAACGATGCCCGTGGCCGCGGCGTGCCAGCTCAGCCACCCCAGGCTGAGCGTGACCGCGCCGGCTAGCGCAACGTCTCCGAGGCCGAGTTGGCCTGGGAGTGCCAACGCCACGGTCAGCAGGGCGACGGCCGTGATTGATCCGGTGGCGAGTGCCCGCAGGAGTGAACCGGGATCTCCTCCAAGGGAGGCATCGGCGGTGAAGCAGAGGATGCAGGCCGCCACGAGGGTGCCGGTTATGGCGTGTGGAAGTCGACGACGGCGCAAATCGATGACCGCTAGACAGACTCCCAGGACGGCGAACAGCCAGAATGCTGGCAGCGCGGCCGATGGCTCGATGCGCCCGGTGACAAGCCCGGCAACCGTACCGGTCAGAAGCGAGACGGTCGCGACAGCCGTCGGACGTGCGGGCGTGCCGAACCACCAGCGCTCCGGTACGCGAAGACTGCCCTGCGCTGGTGTCGCGTACGCGATGGCGGCGACGGGGATACCAGCGAGCGCACCCACGACAGCGAACCCACATGTAACAAGGGCGTGCACCTGCTATTGACCGTCGCCGTCTTCGTTCTCGTGGTGTTCTTCTTTCCACCGACCGAGTCGTGAAATCACGTCCATCAATTCGACGCCTTCGGCGGTCAGGCGGTAGACGGCGAGGCGTTCCTCCCGGTGGTGCTCAACCAGGCCTTCTGCTTGCAGAAATTTCAGCGTGTGGGTCAGTGTCTTGGGGTAGACGACCTTGGGGCTGTCTTGCGATACGGCATGAAGGAGCTGGGAGTACTGCAGTGGTCCCGTCCGGAGGTTCTTCAGGATGACACGGTTCAACTTTCGGCGTGCAAGTTTGTAGATGGGTTCAAGATCGTTCGTCAAGCGCAGCTCACCTCCCCCCGGTCACGAGCGCGCGACGCTAAGCGATCAAGTGTAGGACTCTACGCAACCGTCAAGCCAGTGATTTGTGTTCGTGGCTATGTTTTTGTCCTATGTGTATGACCGGCGAGTTGCACTGATGTTCATCATTGCGGCGCAGGCAAGAAGAGCGCCGTGCCCTACCGGGCGTGCCTGCCGGGGCGAGCGTTGCGGATGGCGACCCATTGCTGAAGGCGGATCATGTGAGCAGTGACCTCTTCGCCCTTAGTGGTCAACATGAAGCCCGTCTGCGGATGCGGCTCGACGTCCAGGCTGCCGCACTGATAGCTGAACACGAGGCGCTCGGCCGCCAGTGCTCGTAGCAGCGACAGCGCCTGGCCCACTACGGCCGCAATCTCGGCGAAGGTGGCCACGCCGGCGCGGACGTACAGCGCATGAAGCACCTCATACACACCAGGACGCGCAAGTACGGCAAGCGCCTGCTCAATGCGGGTGTCGTCGTCCATTGCGGTACACCTCCCTCGGGGTCAAGGAACTTTTTGAAATAGCCGCAATAGCCCGCTCACTCTGGGCTATATGACCTCTATGTGCCAAATCGCTGGCTATTTTGTCCCGTTTTGCGCGGCGGTACGTGCCTCAAGGTACGTACCGCCATGCACGTTCTTTTGGCCGCCTCGAAGGCACGTTCCCGCAGGCACGTACGTTGCAGCCACTGCGAGGTGAAGGTGTAATCACAGCTCGTGACCTTGCGGTGGGCTGTCCTTAGTGGCCGATGCTAAGGGTTGTTAACGCGGTTCGCCTATAGGAGGACCGTCCACGAGTTTGGAGGTACTACCCGGTGCGCACCCGTCCCGTTCTCGGTGGTCTGCTGGCGCTATCAGTCCTGCTTAGTGCGGCGTGTGCCTCGAACAAGTCAGAGAGCACCCCGAGCATCCCGCTGCCGGCGCCATCATCGGCAGCGCCGACCCTCGAACCGAGGGCTGTGGCGGAACGTGACGCATTGACGGCGTATCGCGGCATGTGGAGCGCCTTTGTTGAGGCGGCGAAGACGTCGGACGCGGAAGCTCCGCAGTTGCGCGAGTACGCCTCTGACCAGGCGTTGAGCCTGATCGTAAGCGGGCTGCTCACAGATCACGCTCAGGGGAAGATCACGAAGGGCGACCTTGCCGTGAATCCCAAGGCGACCGAGGTCAAGCCTGAACAGTCGCCAACAGAGGTGACTGTTCTGGACTGTGTCGATTCTACGAAGTGGCTGGAGTACAAGTCCTCCGGAGAGCTGTGGGATGACGAGCCAGGCAGCAAGCACCGGACCACGGCAACGGTGAAGCGCTCTGACGACACGTGGAAGGTCAGCTCGTTCATCTTGGAGGAGTCAGGGACATGTTAGGACGGCAGCGGCCCGCACTCCTTCTGACGGTCCTCGTCGGCCTGCTCGCCAGCGCGTTCATGCCCGCACCGGTCTGGGCTGGCGACGGTACCGGGAAAGTGGAGTGCGCCAGGAGTGACCCTCGCCCGGCTTGCAACATCAGCGCTGGGACTCCGCAGCGGCCCGGTAAGGGTAGCGACGGCGGCGGAAAGGGCGGTCGGAGTGGTGACGGCAAGTGCCGTGGTCCCCAGGGTCAAGAGATTCCGTGTGAACGAGACGGGGGTCGAGTCGGGGCGGGCGGCTGCTACTACAGGCCCGCTAACGATCTGGGTCCGGGCATCATCGAGATCCTGGGTGGTCAGCCTGTTGGAGAGGGCGGCTGGTATTACCGGGACTGCGGCGACTCCGAGGGGTATACCGGGCCGTTCTGGATCGCGGGGGCTCCGCCGGTGGTGTCGCCCGAGGTGGTCGCCCGTCAAGCGGTGGCGAAGTTGCAGTTGCCTGAAGTGACGATTCGTATGAACCCGCCGGGTGACCAGCTCGTCAACTTGCCGATCTGGCTGGCTCTGGACGCAGCCTCGTGGACGTCGCAGTCGGCTACGGCGTCTGTTCCGGGGGTGAGTGTGACGGCGACCGCTCGTCCGGTGAAGGTGGCGTGGTCGATGGGGGACGGCACCACTCGTACCTGTGACGGTCCGGGCACGGCGTGGACGGCGGGTACTGATCCGAGGGCGGCGTCTCCGGATTGCGGGCACGTGTACCGGCGGGCGAGTGACGCCTACCGGGTGACCGCGACGGTGACGTGGGAGGTGACCTGGGCTGGGGCGGGTCAGTCCGGCACGGTGCCGGATCTGACCACCAGCGGTCAGGTGCAGACCCGGGTTCAGGAGTCCCAGGCGGTCATCAGCCGCTAGCTCGCATAACGAGTCTTTGTAAGCGCCAAGTCGGGGAGGACGTTGGTCATGGCGCTAGGTTCCGTGCGCCCTAAAACAGGGTTGGAAGATCGTCCGACGGTTGCCGCGCCGCGTGCGGGGCGGGGGCCGTGGCGGGCGGCCCGGCGGCGCCGCAGGTTGCCGTTCGTGGCGTTGGGCGGGTTGCTGGTCGTCTTGTGCGTGCTGGGGTACGCGTGGGGCGCGGTGCGTCTCGGTGACCGGGTGCAGGTGCTCGCGGTGGCGCGGCCGGTCGCTGCTGGGCAGGCGATCACCGCTGCCGACTTGCGGCAGGTGTCGGCGGCTCAGGACCCGGGGGTGCAGTTGATCCTCGCAGGGCAGGCCGACCAGGTGGTCGGTCGCACGGCGGTCGTTCCGTTGGTGGCCGGGACTCTGTTGACTCCGGCGTTGGTGGGTGATGCGGCGTTCCCTCCGGCGGGGAAGGTTGCCGCGTCGGTGGCGTTGAAGCCGGGCCAGTATCCGCAGGGGCTGGCCAACGGTGCGCGGGTCGCGGTGTACGTCTCCGCCAGCGGTATGGGCAGCGAGGGGAAACCGGCTCCGGCCGCCGCCTCGCCCACTGCGAGTGGGGTGATGCCGGCGGTGGTGCTCGGCGTGGATCTCGCCGGTGACGGGCAGGGCGCGACGGTGATCACGCTGCTGTTGAACGACTCTGACGCGCCGAAGCTGGCGGCTGCAGCGGGGTCGGTGGTGCTGATGCAGACCGCGCCCGGAGGCAACTGACATGCCACTCGTAGCGGTCACCTACGTCAAGGGGCGCCCCGGCGCGACGACCACCGCGCTCGGGCTGGCCGCCGTCGCCCCGGCTGACTTGCGACCGGTGGTGGTGGAGGCTGACCCGGCGGGCGGGGATCTGATGCGCCGCCTCGACCTGGCGGCGACGCCGAGTCTGGTCGATCTGGCCGCCGCCGCGCGAGGAGCCACTCACGCGGGGGACGCGTTCCCCGCGGGGCAGCAGACCGCTGTCATCGGCGAGGTAGGGGTGCCGGTGGTGGTGGCCCCGGCGGGCGGGGCGCAGACCCGTGCCGCGCTGCCGGAGTTGACCGGCACCGGACGGGCGGTGCTGACCACCCCGCAGCGCCTCGTCATCGCCGACTGCGGACGCCTCGCCCCCGGTTCTGCGGCGTGGCCGCTGCTACGCCTGGCCGACGTGGTCCTGGTGATGGCCCGTGCCCGTACGGACGAGCTGGCCCATGTCCGTGAGGTGCTGGCGGAGCTGGTCGATGTCGGCGCGGGCCGTCTGGTGGTGCTGCTCGCCGCCGGAGGCCTATACCCGGCCGCGGACGTGGCCGAGGTGCTGTCGACTCATGTAGCCGAGGAACTGGCCCGTGACCCCGCATCGCTGGGGGTGCTCGGTCCGCTGCCGGACGACCGTAAGGCGGCGGCCGTGCTCGGCGGGGAGCTGGTCGCCGGGAAGCGGTGGCGGCGCCTGCCGCTGATGCGCGCCTATGCCGCACTCCTTTACGATCTCGCCCCGCACCTGGTGACCGCTCCCGCCAACGACGCCCGTGAGGAGGCCATCGGATGAGCTACCCCTTCGATCCGCGCCGGCCGGGCCGCAACGACTTCACGCCCGAGCTGGCCCCGGATTCCAGCGAGATCATGGTCGTGCGCCGGATCCGCCGCGAGGTGGCCGAACGACTGACCCGCGCCACCCGGGCACACGAGACCGCCACCGGCGCAGTGATGTCGGCCGTCGAGCAGCAGGAGACCACCCGCCGTCTCATCACCGAAACGCTGGACGTCTATGCCACCGAGGAGATGAACGCCGGTCGTCCGCCGTTGCGGCCGGACGCGGAGTCGCGGGTGGCGCGGTCGGTGGCGGACATGCTGCTCGGCGCGGGTGGCTTGCAGCCGCTACTCAATGACGAGCGGGTGGAAGACATCAACGCCAACGGCTGTGACCAGGTGTTCGTGCGCTACACCGACGGCAGCAAGGTACAGGTCGGCCCGATCGCCGACTCGGACGCGGAGATGGTGGAGCTGATCCGTCGCCTCGCCGCCGACGCCGGCCGCGCGGAGACCGGCGGAGAGGGTGCCGAGGAACGCCGCTGGGACCGGGCCGCACCGATTCTGCGGCTTCAGTTGCCGGACGGCTCCCGCCTGCAAGCGGTCATGTCGGTGACCCGGCGCCCGTCGCTGTCGATCCGCCGTCACCACTACATCAAGGTCACCCTTGCCGACCTACAGCAGCTCGGCACCCTCAACCCGGCGTTGCGCGCCTTCTTCGCCGCCACGGTCCGGGCCAGGTTGAACACCCTCGCCGCTGGGCGCACCGGCGCCGGAAAAACCACCTTCCTGCGCGCACTGGCGTCGGAGATTCCGGCGGACGAGCGGCTCGTCACCATCGAGGACACCTACGAACTGGCCCTGGACGCGGACAAGGCGCTGCACCCGGACGTGGTGCCGATGCAGTCGCGAGACGCCAACGTCGAGGGTCAGGGCGCCATCGACATGAGTGAGTTGTTCCGCTCCGGGCTACGGATGTCGCCGGACCGGGTGATCGTCGGCGAGATCCGGGGCCACGAGGTCATCCCGATGCTCAATGCCATGTCCCAGGGCAACGACGGCAGTCTGGGCACCATCCACGCCTCCTCGACGGCCGGGGTGTTCAAGAAGCTCGCCCTGTATGCGAGGCAGTCCCCCGAGCGCCTCGAACCGCCGACCACGAACCTGCTAGTGGCCGAGTCGGTACACCTGGTTGTCCACCTCACCTTGACCGACGGCGGCCGACGGGTGGTCACCTCCGTGCGGGAGGTCGTGGATGCCGACGACCGATCGATCGCCTCGAACGAGATTTTCCGGCCCGGCCCGGACGGGCGCGCCGTTCCAGGCTCGCCGCCGTCTACCGCGCTGCTGACCACGCTCGCCAATGCCGGGTTTAACCCCGGGCTGTTGGATGAGGCCCGCACCGCACCCGGTGGGGGGTGGTCGTCATGACGTTGACGGTGCCCCTGGCCGCGCTGCTCGGGCTCGGTACCGCGTTCGGGGTGGTCCTGGTTGCCTTGGGGTTGTCGGGCCGGGATAACGGGCCCGCGGACCTCGAACCGGACTCGTGGCTGTCGAGGTTCACCTCGGCCCGTGGCCCGGTTGATCGCCGCCGGGTAGCGGTGTGTGTGGCCGTGGGCGTGGTGGTGGCTGTGCTGACCCGCTGGCCGGTCGCGGCGGCGCTGTGCGCCGTGGGGGCGTGGGTGCTACCGGCGGTCATCGGCCCGGACCGTGACCATGCCCGCCGGGTCGCCCGGATCGAAGCCATCGCCACGTGGACCGAGGCGCTGCGTGACAACCTGTCCGGCGCGGCCGGGCTTGAACAGGCCATCACCACCAGCGCCATCGAGTGCCCCGAGCCGATCCGTGACGAGGTGATCCGCCTGGCCACCCGTCTGCAGCGCAGTTGGCGGCTGGCGGCGGCGTTGCGGGCCTTCGCCGCCGAGCTGGCCGACCCGACCGCCGACCTCGTCGTCGCCGGCCTGCTGATGGCGGCGCGAGGCAGCGCCGGGCAACTCGGCGAGGTCCTCGGCGAGTTGGCCACCTCCGCCCGCGCGAAGGTCGCCTCCCGGCAGCGCATCGCGGCCGGACGCAAACGCAACCGCACGAGCGCCCGGGTCATCGTGGGCGTGACGCTGGCGATGGCAGGTGTCCTCACCCTGATCAACCGGGGCTATCTGGCGCCGTTCGACACCGCCACCGGACAACTCGTCCTGCTGATGGCCGGTGGATGCTTCGCCTTCGCGTTCTTCTGGCTGGCCCGGTTGATGCGCGACCGGGACAACTCCCGCATCCTCGCGGGCGTCGCCGGAGACTCCGACGCGCGGGCGGTGGTGGTGTCATGACCGCGTTCCTGTTGTTCGGTGTCGGCACCGGCCTCGGGCTGTGGCTCATCGTCGTCGGTTGGGTGCCTCCACCGCCCCGGCTGGACAAGGCCCTTGACGCCCCGTACGGACAGACCCGCCGTGCCGAGGCCGAGGCGGCCGAGGTCGCCGCCGGGTGGGCGGGGCGGTGGGGCCGTCCGGCGGTGCGCTGGCTGCGCCGCCTCGGCCTGCCCACCAAAGGCACCCGCCGCGATTTGGCGACGGTGGACAAGCCGGTCGACGTGCACCTCGCCGAACAGGCCACCGCGACCGTCTTCGGGCTGCTCATGCCGCCGGTGTTCGCCACCCTGCTCGCCCTCGCCGGAATGGCGCCGGGCGTGACGGTGCCGGTGCTGATCTCGCTCGTGCTGGGTGTGGCCGGGTTCCTCGCCCCGGAACTGTCGGTGCGCTCGGACGCGGCCAAGCACCGGGCCGCGTTCCGCGACGCCCTCAGCTCCTTCCTGGACCTCGTGGTCATCTCCTTGGCGGCGGGTTCCGGGGTCGACCAGGCGCTCGACGAGGCCGCCTCGGTCGGGTCCGGCCCGGCATACGCGGAGCTGCGGTACGCGCTGACCGAGGCCCGGCTGGCGCGAGTGCCGCCGTGGGACATCCTCGCCGCTCTGGGTCAGCGCCTCGCCGTGGCGGAGTTGCAGCAGCTCGCCGCGACCGTCGGTATGGCCGGCACCGAAGGCGCTCGGGTCCGCTCGTCGCTGCGCTCCCGGGCGGTGGCGCTGCGCGACCGGCAACTCACCGACGCCGAAGGTGAGGCCAACGCCGCGACCGAGCGGATGAGCCTGCCCATCGTCGCCTTGTTCGGCGGCTTCCTGATCTTCCTCGGTTACCCCGCTTTGGCCGCCGTCCTCGGCGGTCTTTGAACACCCGCCGGTTCATGAATCCCGCCACCGTCGCGCCGACCGAAAGGAGCCCAGGCGTGAGTACCGAAGAACGCGTCATCTGGCCCCTCCTCTGGGCCGCGTTCGCCGTCGCAGCCGTGGTCGTGCTCGTCGCCAAGTGCACGTGACGCACAACCCCCGCCCCTAATCGCACACCCGAAGGAGACGGCAATGGCTTCGACCGCCACCACGAGACAGCAGGCCACCGTGCCGTCGGGACGGCCCCACATGGTGACCGAACGGTGGCTCGCCGGGTCGCTGACCAGCTCCGGACCTACCCGCACCGATTCCGTTGTCGCCCGCATTCGAAGGAGGCGCACGCCATGACCGAACTGCTGAGCTACCTGACCGCCGAGATCCGTCACCGCTGGAAGACGGTGCGCGACACCAAGGACGGCGGCTACTCCACTGAGTCCGTCCTTGTGACGGCGTTGCTGGTGGCGATGGCCATTGTGGTCATCGGTGTCATTGCCTCGAAGCTCAAGGCCAAGGCCGACGGCCTCAACCTCGGCTGACCCATGCGACTGATGACCTTGCCCCGGAACCGCCGTGCCGCGCGCCC
>NZ_JASCTH010000033.1:0-25130 GCF_030009775.1 Actinoplanes sandaracinus
ATGCCGCGGCGGGCTCGCGGATCACGCACCGCGGCCAGCGCGGCGTCAAGCCCAGCGGCGGTTTCCGGCACGGTCAGAGCCGGTGCATGAGACAGAGACGAGATCAGCGATGATGGCAGTGCGGGCATGACTCACTTCGGACGATCAGCATGGCGTAGGAACCTTGATGATCTTCTGAACCGGTCATGCCCGTCTTGCTGTCACTACCAGCGGCGCTTCTATACCTAACCAGCCAAATCGGACAGCACTGCGACTTTGCCGGGGCCCTGCCTTGACGCCGAGGGTGAGTAGTTCGCCGTGCACGCGCTGGATCAACATACTGGTACCAGTGGACAAGCGAGCGAGCCTAAAGGTCAGACCGTAACGTCAGGTATAAGCTGTTGCCCATCCTGCGATGCCGAACTCAGCTTGGGGGGACCAGCGGTGAGCGACCGGGTCATCGACAACCCGATTATCAACTCACCGTACGGGCGCCCGAACCGCCACTTCGCCTTCGACAGCGATGGGATTACCGATCGGATTGAAGATGGCCGACGACCATCGAGCTTCTTTATCCCGGTACCAAGGCCCCGCAAGCGGGGACAGCAACTAGAGTTGCAGGTCTTCACCCAGGATGACATCCGGCTGAACAAACAGGTCAACGATGTCCGTGAACGCGTCGACGCATGGCGGGAAGCCGGTTGGCCCAACGTCACGCCGACGACGCGGCGTCTGCTGGAATACTGGAGCGACCCCGACCGGGACAATAAGCTGCTGTTCTGCCAGCGTGAGGCTGTCGAGACGGCGGTCTTCTTGGCCGAAGGTGCGACTAAGTGGCACGGGAGCTGGATCAACAACGACCTTGACGCGCATAACGCCGAGTACAACAACGGACTGTCACGCGTCGCGCTGAAGATGGCGACCGGCACCGGCAAGACGATCGTCATGGCGATGTTGATCGCCTGGCAGACGATCAACAAAGTACATTCCCCGTATGACAAGACCTTCGCCAAACGGTTCCTGGTGGTCGCCCCTGGGCTTACCATCCGTGACCGGCTTAGGGTGCTGTTGCCGGAGGATCCCGGCAACTACTACCGGGAACGGGATCTGGTGCCGGCCGAGTTCATCGACGACCTCGGCCAGGCAAAGATCGTCATCACGAACTTCCACTCGTTCCGGCTTCGCGAGACTCGGTTCGGCCGCAGCGCTACTGGGAACACCAAGGCGCTCGTGGCACCTGGGCGACCCAACCCGTTCCTCGAAACCCCACCACAGATGGTCAGCCGGGTGCTGCGGGAACTCGGCGGGTCCTCGGAGATCGTCGTCTTCAACGACGAGGCTCACCACTGCTACCGTGGCCGCGTCGGTGAGCCCGAACCCGACGCCGACACCGTCGAGAACCTACACGGTGATGAGCGCAAGGAGGCCGCAGACCGTGCCGAGGAGGCTCGGGTCTGGTTCAGCGGCTTAGAGGCGATCCGGTCCAAAGTTGGCATCAAGAAGGTGTACGACCTGTCCGCCACACCGTTCTTCCTGGCCGGCTCAGGCTACCGGGAGGGCACCCTATTCCCATGGGTGGTCAGCGACTTCTCCTTAATCGACGCCATCGAGGCCGGCATCGTCAAAATCCCTCGAGTGCCGGTGGACGACAACCGGGTAGCCAACCGCGTCACGTACCTGAACCTGTGGGAAGAGGTGCGGGATTCACTGCCCAAGGGCGGCCGCAAGTCCAATCAAGGTTTTACCTCCGCTGACCTGCCCGGCGCGTTGACAGGTGCCCTGCACAGCCTCTACGGCTCCTACCAGAAGGCTTTTGAGGCATGGGAGAAGTCGGAAGCGGCCTCGCATGGCCAACCGCCACCTGTATTCATCGTGGTGTGCAGCAATACCACGGTCTCGCAGGCGGTCTACGACTGGATCGGCGGGTTCGATCGGGAGCAGGGTGGTCACGTACTGCCGACTGCGGGGCAGCTCCCCCTGTTCAGCAACGTAACTGACGGGCAGTGGCTGCATAGGCCACGGACAATCCTCGTCGACGCCGCGGAGTTCGAGTCCGGCAAACTGTCACCGGAGTTTCGCGGTGCAGCGGCACGCGAGATTGCCGAATTCAAGCAGGACTACGCCGACCGCTTCCCCGGAAGAACAGCGGAAGGCATCTCAGACGTCGAACTCCTTCGAGAGGTGATGAATACCGTCGGTAAACCGGGAAAACTCGGCGAACCCGTACGGTGCGTCGTCAGCGTCTCCATGCTGACGGAGGGCTGGGACGCCAACACCGTTACCCACATCCTTGGCGTTCGCGCTTTCGGAACTCAGCTGCTGTGCGAACAGGTGGTTGGCCGTGGCTTGCGACGAGTCTCGTACGTCGCTGACGAGGAGGGGATGTTCACTCCGGAGTACGCTGACGTCTACGGCGTTCCATTCCAGTTCATTCCGACTGTGGCCGTGACGCGTGAATTGCCTATGAAGCCGATCCGCAACGTACGCACCGAGCCCGATCGCGACGCCAAGAAGCTGGAGATCACGTTTCCGCGTGTGGTGGGCTACCACTTGGAGATGCCGGACGTGCCGCTGATCGCAGACCTCTCCGATCCTGATCTGCGGATGGCGTTGTCGAAGGCAGACCTGCCAACCGAGACCACGGTCGCAGGGCAGGTAGGTGAGGAAGCCGTGCATGGACTTGAACAGTTAGAGCGCTATCGCGGACGGCACGTTGCCTACCGGTTGGCCAGTGAGGTGCTCCGGCGGAAGCTACGCACCGAGAACGGCGACCTGCGGCCCTGGTACTTCCCGCAAGTCCTGACGATCGCTCAGCAGTGGCTGCACCGCTGCGTCGACATCCGTGATGACCAAGCCATCGGACTGATTCTGCTGCGCGAGGCCGAGGCCGTGGAGAAGATCTGGCAGTCGATCACGTGGCAGGGCGGGCGCCGAGAGCGTTGGGTATTGCCAGTGCTGCGTTCCGTGGACCCGATCGGAACGACGTCGAACGTGGACTTCCGGACGACCCGAGACGTTTGGCCGACGAATCCGAAGCGTTGCCACGTCAATCTCGTGACCCTCGACGGCAAGGACGGCAATGCCTGGGAGCGTGCCGTGGCGCAGGCTATTGAATCTCTACCGGAGAACCAGGTTGCCGCGTACGTGCGTAATGACCATCTCGACTTTTTTGTCCCGTACGAACATGCCGGCCGGAGCCGGCGGTTCTATCCGGACTTCCTGGTGAAAATCGCTGATACCGGTGACGGTATCACCCGCACCCTGATCGTTGAGGTGTCTGGCGGCCGCAAGTCGCAGTCCGAGGCATCGCAGAAGGCCTGGGCCGCCCGCAACCTATGGGTTCCCGCGGTCAACAACAGCGGCAGGTTCGGGCGATGGAGTTTCTGCGAGCTTCGTGACCCCACCACGGCCAAACGAGATCTACGCCCAGCCATCGATGCCTTGTTCGCCCAAATCGGCCTCTCGGAGATCACCGATGCCGTTTCCGTCGAAGAGGAACTTGTTTGATGCCCGCAAGGAGCCGCAAGCCTGCCCCTGGCACCGCACCCGTTCAGGCTATTGCGCACCCCGCAGCACGCAGGATCAACCTACCGACCGCGGACGGCCACGAACTCGTTTCGACGGACGCAGCCCGGATCGAGCGGGTTATCAAGGATCGCGATCCCAGCCTCGACCCTCAACTGGTCTGGATCGGCAAAGAGTCACAGGACGCCGAAGACTTGGTTGTCGAGGCGCCTCCGATCTACATCCAGGAAAAGATCGCCCCACGCACCCTGGTTGAGGAACTGCGCAAGGCCAGCGAACAATCCAAGCCGACTGAGCACGAGCAACTCGGCCTCTTCGCCAACGACTATGAGAGCTTCGACGGCCTAGATGGATGGCAGTCGGTCGAGTACTACCAGCACGAAGCCAACTGGTCCAACCGCATGATCCTCGGGGACTCCCTGCGGGTTATGGCGTCACTAGCGGAGAAGGAGCGGTTGCGCGGCAAGGTCCAAATGATCTACATCGACCCGCCGTACGGAATCAAATTCGGCTCCAATTGGCAGATGTCCGCGCGCAAGCGAGACGTAAAAGACGGTAACCTCGCCGATGTAACTCGCGAGGTCGAGCAAATTAAGGCGTTCCGGGACACCTGGGAGTTGGGAATCAACTCCTATTTAGCTTATCTGCGTGATCGACTGGTAATTGCTCGTGACCTACTTACTGAGTCCGGGAGCGTGTTCATCCAGATTGGCGACGAAAACGTTCATCTTGTCCGTTGCTTGCTGGACGAAGTCTTCGGACCTGAAAACTTTGTTTCTCTGATTACCTTTCGTAAGACAACCGCGGCGACTGCAGAGTTCCTTGGGGGCGTAGTCGATTATGTTATTTGGTATGCGAAGGATAAATCCAAGCTTAAGTACCGTCAACTTTACGCGGCTAAAACGATAGCTGGTCAAGGTGGCGGCCAATACACCAGAGTTGAACTTCCCGATGGACGGCGGGTTTCTGCTCGGGCGGCAGGCGAAGAAGTCGGGCGACCCTTCCGGATTGATAATCTAACTAGCCCGCGAGTTCGGGAGGCGCGGACCGGCTACTACCCGGTTGAACTCGATGGCCGGGATTACCTGCCCGGTGCTGGGGAGTGGAAGACGCATCGCGACGGTATGGAGCGTCTGAAGCTGGCTCGGCGTCTCTTGCCTGCTGGGAATACGTTGTGTTACGTGCGGTTTATTGATGACTTCCCTGCGTTCCCCTACAGCAACTTTTGGGAAGACACAGTAACGTCTGGTTTTGCCGACCCTAAGGTCTACGTTGTCCAGACGAACACCAAAGTTGTAGAACGATGCATGTTGATGTGCACTGATCCGGGAGATCTAGTGCTAGACCCGACCTGTGGGTCCGGTACCACGGCCTACGTCGGCGAGCAGTGGGGGCGGCGGTGGGTCACCATCGACACCTCGCGCGTCGCAATTACCCTCGCTCGACAGCGACTAATCGGCGCGAAGTATCCGGCCTACGTCCTTGCCGACTCGGCCGAAGGGCGAGATAAGGAACGTGAACTAACAGGCGCTGAGCTACCGACCACTCGGCCCGCCCACGATATCCGCAAGGGTTTTGTTTACGAGCGCGTACCTCATATTACTCTGAAATCTATCGCCAACAATCCAGACATAAAGGAGGGTATGAGTCGCCAGGAGATCGATGCAGCGATTACTCGGCACGCCGAGACGGAACTTCTCTACGACCGGCCGTACGAGGACAAAAAGCGCATCCGGGTCGCTGGCAGATTCACCGTCGAAAGCCTGTCGCCCCACCGGTCGGCAACCTTTACGATCGGCAACGAGAGTTCCGAAGGCACTGATGTCGACGGATACCTGAAGACGATCATCGACAACCTTGCCAAGGCGGGCGTGCAGAACGGGTGGCGAAACGAGCGACTCGAGTTCGCGGCTCTTGCCCCACACCCCGGAAGGTTGATCCATGCAGAGGCAGCTCGCCGCAACGGCGATGATGGCACATCAGCGCGCATTGCGGTCAGTATCGGGCCTCAATATGGCACGGTAGACGCGGACTGGGTCAAGGATGCAGCGCGAGAGGCACTCAAGGGCGTCGGCTTTGACCTGCTACTTGTGTGTGCTTTCAGCTTCGATGGGCGGGCAAGCGCGGCCGCGGACGAGTTTGCTCCGGACGGCAATGACTTCGCCACGGTCGCGGAACAACGACAGCTCGGGCGTCTCCCGGTGCTACTGGTTCGGATGAATGCGGATCTTGCGATGGGCGACACGCTTCTAAAGAAGACAGGTACGGCTAACCTGTTCACCGTTTTCGGGGAGCCGGACATCGTTACCGACCCGGCACCCGACGGCATCGTGGTCGAGATCCGCGGCGTTGACGTCTACAACCCCACTACCGGAGAACTTCGGCCAGATAACGGCGTCGATGACATCGCCCTATGGATGATCGACACCGACTACAACGAGGAAGAGTTCTTCGTCCGGCAGATCTACTTTGCGGGCACTTCAGGCAAGCCCGATGGCCTCGACCCGTACTCCCGGCTACGGAAGGCACT
This sequence comes from Actinoplanes sandaracinus, assembly GCF_030009775.1. Lineage (GTDB taxonomy): Bacteria > Actinomycetota > Actinomycetes > Mycobacteriales > Micromonosporaceae > Actinoplanes > Actinoplanes sandaracinus. The sequence goes on from NZ_JASCTH010000033.1 coordinate 6,035, forward strand.
TCGCGCGCAGATCGACGAGTCTGCTTGGGCTAGCCTATACGGCCATCGGTCTCGTCCATTCCCTCGCCCTGACTCTGGAAAGATCGCAGTAAAGGTGATCAATCACTATGGCGACGAGGTCGTCAAGGTCTACGAGGTTTGAGCCGGCGGCTGGTACCCATACTCGGCCAGCCGGCTCCGGGCGATCTCCAGCTCGTCATCTGAGAACAGTCCGGCGAACCGTTCCTGCAGCATGACCGCCTCGGCTGAAAGGTCGAGGCGGCCCTTCTCCCAGAGCGAGCTGAAGCCGCTGGAGACTGAACCTGCCCGTAGGAGTCGCCGAGCCGCTTCCAGACCGCCAACTTCCTCGACCATCCGTAAGAAGTAGGCGGCGTTGTATCCGGCCTCCCGCTTAGCCTTGCGGTAGACGTCCAACATCGCGGTGTGAAACTCGGCAGTGACATTGGGATCATCCTCGGCAGCTCCTTGTCGGCGCGGCGAGGTAGCCCGACTCCGACGCTGTTCGAGCACAGTCCGTGAGCCACCAGAAGGACGATTCTCAGGCTGGTACGCCGCATTACGCGCCAGCGCGATCCGATCGGACAGGCCCGTACCAAGATGCTGAGGTTGGGGCAAGCCGCGGCGCATCAGTCCACGGCTCAGCGCGGGAAAGATGTCACCGAGAGTCAGCAGGGAGCCGCCGCCCGGGATACCTCGCTTCAGCAGGCCGACCAGCTCTCCGGTGAATGCTGTGTAGGCCGCGCCTACTGGCGCAACCGCTGAAGAGTATGCCGGTGCCGACGCGAGAGTGTAGGTGCCCTTGATATCAAGTTCACCGATCACCGCCGAGGCAGCATTCGACATTGCCTCCGCCGCGTGCCCCGAAAAGCAACAATCGAGGATCAGGATTCGGTTGTGCGCGGGGCTGTCGGCCAATGCCGACCGGAGCCATTCCATGGGGACTCCCGAGTAGCGAACTCGGCGAGAGTCCGGATCCGTGGTGGTCACGGCCAAGAACGGATTACCGCGTTGGCCGAGCACACCATGGCCGGCGTAGTACAAAACGAGTGTATCCAGAGCTTCGCTGACAACCGTGTCGATCGCATCCCCAACCTGCTGAGGAGTCGTCGGCTCGGCAACCTGCTGGCAACCTTCCCGATCGAGGCAGCCGCCGGCCGGATCGCTGAGCACATCGACTAGCCCCTGCAGGTTGTTGGCTACCGAAGGTAGATCGTGAAGATCGGGATGATCGAACCGCGAGGCCCCGATGAGCAACGCTCGAGACCTGCGTCGATCCGGCAGCCTTGCGTTCACCGCGCCGTCTGGTCTGAGTTCATCGAGTCGTAGAGATCCTTCACCGCTGCTGCGCTGCTGGCGTCGACCTCCACCCTGCGGATGATCTCGCCAGACTCGGCATGTGTGACTTCGATGCAGATCCGCGCACGACGCGCTTGCAACCATGTCGTCAAGACACTGATCAACACAGCACCGGCTCCACCGCTTCCGAGAGCCACGGAGAGGACCTCGACGGCGCCGCCCATCTCGTGAGACTCCGGTCGCCGTGACTGCGTTTTGACGTGCCCACGCAACTCGTCGGTACGTTGAAGCCAGTCGAACAGCGAGTACAAATCGTCCGGTTGTCCGTCTACCAGCGACACGTTGATCAACGTCATGTAGACATTATCCATCCTTGGAGCAAGCCCGAGAGGGCCAACTGATCCACTGTCGACACCAGGTTGTGTTTTGTAGATCTTGAGGGAAGATCTTGACTGTTCTCGATGTTGATCGAGGCGTTATGAGCGCACGATTTGAACTCACTGACGCCGAGTTGGTTCTTCTCCAGCCACTGCTGCCGCAGGACTGGCCGCGTGGTCACCGCTGGAACGACCACCCACGGTCATCTCCGGGATCTTGTTTCGAGAGCGCACCGGCATCCAATGGCGTGACCTGCCACCCCGATTCGGGAACTGGCAGACTGTCTACCAGCGTAAACGACGCTGGGCACTGGACGGGGTCTGGCAGCGTATCGCCGAACGGCTACGTCTAGACGCCGACGCCGACGACCCGGAATGGACCCTCGGCATCGACTCCACCGTCGTCCGCGCTCACCAGCACGCCGCCGGCGCCCGCCACCAGCCACCGACTGACCTTTCAAAACCCTGACGGCGACCGGCCCGGCCACCGAACCCGAAGCCCTGGGCCGTTCTCGGGGCGGGTTCAGTACCAAGCTGCACCTGGCCGCCGACCTGCGCAGCAGACCCGTCTCCCGGTCGCTGACCGCAGGCCAGCGCCACGACCGCATCGGCTTCGACGATGTCATGGCCGGTATCCGTATGCCCCGCCGTCGCGGCCGGCCCCGCATCCGGCCCGCCCGGCTGCTGGGTGACAAGGCGTACTCTGTCGCCGCGATCCGCACCGGCCTACGCCGACGACACGCGTGACCTGAGTGCGAACCGGCACCGGGCCGCGATGGACCTCGACGTGCCGGACGCGAACGCGGTATCGCTGCGACCATTCCCGAACGCCGTGACCAGCAGAACAGAGGACTGCCACTGGACCGAGGTCGAATGGATCTTCCTCGACGGCGTCGTCCGCAAGTGGAATGACATCCATAACACACCGCGCGACATCCAGCGGCCTGGCGTCCGGGGTCGAGTCGCCGCCACCGGGATCGGCGCTGCTTGCGATGGCTGCGGACGCGGTCGGCGAGGTGGTTCAGGGTCCGACTGGACAACGAGATCGTGGACGGGTAAGACAGCATGGCGAGGCTCCCGGTCGGGGCATCGGGTTTTGGTCGATTTGCTGTCCTACCTGGAGCCTCGCCCTCGTCGATCACCGACCCTGGCCACCGGGCTCTGACCTGCAAGATCAGGTTGGAAAAGGCTCAGTGGTCAGGGCCTCTGCGAGGTAGGGATATGACCGGATCGCGAGGTTTGCTGTAGTCGCGCCGGTATCCGGCGGTACGTAGAAGAGCGCGGCCTTCGGTTGATCATTCAGGTGTTTAGGCCTCGGTGGTGCTGGCCGGGCTGGAAGGGCGCTGTTGCATTGAGCGATCGGGTGCCGCGGTGTCGGCTCAGCCGAGTGGTCAGGCACTGTTGATCGGTGAGGTCTTCAGCCCGATCGCGTTCGTGGTCTGCTCCGTTGTCGGCGTTCGCGGGGTTTCGGTTTCCGCCGGAGGTGATCGTGGTGGCGGTGCGCTGGTACCTGCGCTACAACCTGTCGTACCGCGACGTCGAGGAACTGCTCGCCGAACGCGGTATCGAAGCCGATCACGTCACCGTCTACCGGTGGGTGCAGCGGTTCACCCCGCTGCTGGCCGACGCGGCCCGGTTCACCCGCCGCGCTCCGGGTGACCGCTGGTACGCCGACGAAACGTACGTCAAGGTCAACGGTGTCTGGCGGTACGTGTACCGGGCCATCGACCAGCACGGGCAGGTCATCGACGTGCTGGTATCAGCCCGCCGCGACGCAGCGGCGGCTCGCCGGTTCTTCACCCGCACCCTGAAGGCGTTGAAGACGGTACCGGCCGAGGTCGTGACCGACGCCGCAGCCGTCTACCCCGCTGTCCTCGCCGACCTGATCCCGGCCGCCTGGCATCACGTCGAACAGTACGCGAACAACCCGATCGAGGCCGATCACAGCCGGCTCAAACACCGCCTCCGATCGATGCGCGGCCTACGCACCGACCGGACCGTCCAGACCGTGATCGCCGGACACGCCTTCGTCCAGAACCTGCGCCGCAGACACTACGAGATCGCCACCGAAACCCCACCCCGGCTACGCGTGGCCGCCACGTTCACCGAACTCGCCACCACGATCTGACCACGCCGCCTCGCCAGGCCGAACACGTCCCCCGATCGACCAACGCAACAGAGCCCTACTGCTTCATCAGCTTTCCCTCCTGGCCGCGACGTGGTCAACCGTCGCCGGTGCCAGGATTAAGCGGACCCGGCTTCCTGTTCGATAGGGCGCATGGTGCGGATGCCGCGGCTGAATGTCGCCGCGATGGCTGAGGTGGCGACGCCCGCGGTGAACAACAGCAACGCTGCGGGGCCGCTCCAGGTGGCGACGAACGTGCCGGCCAGGATCGGCGCGGCTGCGGCGGCCGATGTCGCGCCGAGGAGGATGACGCTGACCACCCGCCCCTGCAGTTGATCGGGTGTGATGGCGGCCTGGTGGCCGAAGAGAGCGGCGTTGCAGGCGGGGCCCAGGAAGACGGCGAAGGCGATCGGGATGGCGGCGGCGACGCTGGCGGTGAACAGGGCACTGAGCGCGACCAGTGCCACGGCTGCCCAGCAGATCACTCGTACCAGCACGGCGAGTCGTAGCCGGCGCTGCAATGCCGGTGCCATGACAGCCCCGGTCAGTCCGCCGACTGCGATGATCGTGTCGACGAGGCCGATGACGGCGGGTTCGGTGCCGTGCTGCTGCAACATGATGATGATGGTGAAGATGGCGCCGCTCAGAGCGAAGTTCAGGGGTGCGGCGATGATCAGCACCGCGCGCAGGAACGGGTTCGCCAGGACGAAGCGCACCCCCTCGGCCAGGGCGGTGGTGTGCCCGGCGGGCGGTTCTTCGCGTGCGGCCTGCAGGGGCCGGCGAATGAGGACGACGCCGGCAAGCGAAGCCAGGTAGGTGAGCGCGTTTCCGGCGAACGGTAGTGCGTGTGCCAGCCCGAACAGAAGCCCACCCAGAGGTGGGCCGGCGAGGCTGGCGGCGTAGGTGCGTGCTTCGTTGCGGGCGACGGCGGTGGGAAGTTGGGCCGGCGTGACGATGCTGCGTAGTGCGGCGTGTTCGACCGTGCTGAAGAACGTCTGCCCCACCGCGTCGACGAGCGCAACGACAATGATCACGGTGATGCTCGCGTGTCCGGTCCATAGTGCGGCGGCGAGGCCGGTGAGCGCGAGGAGCCGGATCAGATCGCAGATGATCATGGCGCGGCGGCGGTTCACTCGGTCGGCGAGGACTCCGGCTGGCAGTCGGCAGATCAGCCGGACGACCAGGGACAGGGTGCCGAGCAGTCCGGCTTGCACCGGCGAGCCGGTAAGCACGAGTACCAGCAGTGGCAGGGCCAGCGTGGATACCGATGCGCCGAGGTCGGACAGTGTTTGGCTGGTCCAGAGCAGGTTGAAGTCCCGGTTACGCCATAGGCTGGGAGCCGGAGCGTTCACCCCGGCGGGTCCGGAGTTGCTCATGGCCGACGGCTCGGCGCCGGGTGTCTTCGTGCTGTTGCTGGCAGGCCATGTCATTGGGGCGCCCTCCGCGGGTACGCCTGCATGAGCACGACCACGGTTTCTGCGTCGTCGGCCGGCTGGTCCTTCAGGTCGTGCCGTTCGATGACCTCTTGGATCTCGTCCTGCATCGCAGCCAGGCGTGCGGGGGTCAGGCGGACCACCCTGTCGCCGCCGCCGGCGGCTTCGCGCCAGGCGGGATTCCACTCACCTCGGGCGACCTGCTCGCGGTACACGTCGACGAGGTTGTCCCAGACCCGGGCGGCGGTCTGTTCCAGGGCCCGAATCGCTGCCGCGCCGTCCGGGCCGAGGTTGTCCAGATTGTCGGTCCAGTGAGTGCTGTCAGTAGCGGACTTCCACCACCGTTCTCGTCCGTGCCGGCCCTTACCGAGTTCCGGGGCTTCGACGACGAAGCCGTGGCGGGCGAGTAGCCGCAGGTGATGGCTGGCCTGCCCGGAGTCGGTGCCGAGGCGCCGGGCGAGCATGGCGGAGGTGGCAGGGCCGTCGACCCGCAAAGACCCGATGATCTGCATCCGTAGTGGGTGAGCCATGGCGCGCAACGTCTCGACTTCGGTGAGGTGCGCCTGACGCCGTTCCGCTTGGCTCGGGCGTGCGGGTGGATCCTCGCGGTTGCTGGGTGCCGGCATGCGGTGCAGAGTAATTGATGCATAGGGTCTCTGCAATAACCTGTCTCCAACAGCGGTCTGCTCAGATCCGCCGCCCTCGTTTCCAGATGCAGGCCGCCTAGAGTCGGTCAGGCCGGTGTAGGCGTTGTCGGCCCATCAGGGCTAGCTCCGGGTTGCACTCGCGGAGATCGTCACGCGGCGTCCGCCAACCGGCATACGCGCCACCATCCGCTTCTGCCGACGAGAGGGCGTTGAGGAATAGGCTCCAGGTCAGTTGCGGCTTGGTACGTTCATGATCTCTGGAATCGTTAGAAATCAGTCTTTGTGCCGGTGGGCGGACGAATCTCGACGCGGTTCGCGTCCTTATCAATTGCGCGGACCAGCAATTCTGCATTGACGCCTGTCGCCGGTAGCGGGGTCGCGCCATCGAGCCGGAGGGCGCGCTTGCGTACCAGATCATGACAGGTAAGAGAACCTGTGACCTGCTGTCAGTCGTGCGAGTAGGCCGGATAGGGAGTTGCCAGGGCGCCCCAGGGGGCGAACAATGATCCGAGCACCTGCCGGTCGATGATCCAATCCAGTCCGGGCTGAACCGAATCCCGAAACGCGGACCGCCAAAAGCTGCCAGCAGAGTGATGCAGCACACCACGAATCATATCGAAAACCATGACAGGAGGAGCAGGTTCAACTGGTGCCCAAAGTGCGGCACAGCAGGGCCTTCGCCGTCCCGCGTCGCCGCAGGAGCCGCACCGCCGCAACGCCGGCGCCCGGCACCAGCATCCATGCCGGAAGGAACAGGCTGGCCCATTCGAAGGTCCCGCCCCAGCTGTCCGGCTGAGCCCGCCAGATCGTGAATACCACAGCCGCTACCACCAGAATGCCGAGCCACGCCATTCCGGACCAGAACCATATGATGCGGGATCTCTCTGTGATCGATATCACCCCCAGCGGGAATGGGGCAGCGGCGGCGACAAGAAAAATGATAGGGCCGTAGACAACTGCGTAAACAGTGGCTGGATTCGTCACCTGCCAACGGTATCGGATCAAGGGGGGAGCCCTTCCGGCAACAGCCGGTTGAGTGTGCGTACCGCCCAGTATTGGGCACGTCGAGCCCTCTCGAAGACGTGGATGATGGCGGTTGCAGAGGCTGCAGAAGCAATGCGCCGTCGCTACCCGGCCCATCCGTGCTTGCTGCTGGTAGTTCTTGCCGCGACGAGCGGGCGTGCGCACTCCTGGTCAACCAGTAGCGCCCCAAGATGACGATGAGCGCTCGCGGCCCTCTGCGATGGAGCGGTGGTAGAGCCTCCTCGGCAGGTGCGCTCATACGGCGAGCGTATGGCCGCTATCAGCGAGTACTCGAAGCACGTGTACCAGCGACGGCTCCAGAGCGTTTGCGGAGCTGTCCGTCGCCGCGATACGTCCGGTTCGCCTATGGGCAGCCCGCAATCCGAGGACTCCAGCAGATGCACTGGCTCGTCTGCTCCAAGACGCGGACGGCTCAGTTCAATGGACGCGTTGCTGCAGGCCCGAACGTGCCCGCCGTGCCGCGCAAGCCCTGACCGCCGCCCGGGAAGGCGACACCGACTACTCCGACCGGCACAAGGTGCTGATCGACTGCCGCACCGTCTTCGAGAGCTTCGACGCGATGCCCAGCACCGTGCTGCTCGAACGGCTCAAGGCCCTACCCGAATCACCATGGGCGGACTACAACAACGGCGCCGGCCTCACCCCGATGAAACTCGGCCTCCTGCTCAAGGAGTACGACATCACCTCGGACAACATCACCTTCAAGCCGCCGGTGGGCCGGATGAAGGGCTTCCACCGAGCCCCGTTCGCCGACGCGTGGCAGCGCTACTGCACGCGTGAGGAGAAACCCGCTTCCCAGCCGTACAAGCCGTACAAGCCGTACGCGGACCCCCAAACGCCCAGCTCAGACAACGTACGGCTTTTCCAGTCCCGTACGGCTTAAGTCGTACGCGGACCGCCGTCGGACAGGGTGTGTACGGCTTAGCCGTACGCGGGCTTCGCAAGCCGTACGCGGGTTGAGCTGCGAAAACGTAGATCGCGTACGGCTTGTACGGCTTGGCCACTCCAGCAGCACACGTACAAGCCATACGCACGGCAAGCCGTACGCGATCTCGATAAGCCGCATCACCGCAGCTCAAGCCCCGTTTGATCCACTCTGGAGCCCAGCACCAAGCGGTACCCGAGGGCCATGCGTACGGCTTAGCCGTACGCGGGCTCCGCAAGCCGTACGCGGGCTGAGCTGCGAAAACGTAGATCGCGTACGGCTTGTACGGCTTGACCCCTCCACCAGGACCCCAACAAGCCGTACCGAGAACTGACGACAACCCGTCAGAAATCAGCCCGCTGAGAACAACGCTGCCGCATCCGCGCACCCAGCTACCCGCGACATAGCCCGATCATGGCTGTACGGCGCTCTCAACGGGTCGTTCAGAAGCTCGCTCGGGTGGTATCACTACCACCCTTACTCGAACTACCCCAGGCGCAGAACGGGCGCGAGGGCCGTTCTGCGCGGCCCAGACCCGCTCTCCACGGAGGCATTCACCATGCGACTCAGACTGTTGGCCGGCGTCGAGGCGACCGCCCCGACCGACGCCGAACTGATCACTACGGAAGAGTTGGCGAAGATGCTCCGAGTCGACCCGTCCAGCATCCGACGGTGGCGCACTGCTCGACCGGTCCAAGGACCGCCGTTCATCCAACTATCCGAACGCGTGATCATGTACTCGATCGAGGATGTTCGAGAATGGCTGGTCAGCCGGCGGACCACCCCGGAGGCAGCGTGACCAGCACCGCACAACACCCGCCCCTCGGTGTCTCGATTCGCTCCGATGTAGAGATCCGCGAGGGGCGACCGAAGCCGTACAGGGCACGCGTGCGTTGGACCGATCCGTCAACCGGTGATCAGCGGTCCAAGTCGAAATCAACCGTGACGCCTGAAGAGGCTCAGACGTGGATCGACGACATGGTGCGAGCGGCTAGCGGCGGGATCAACCCCGCCGCAGCCACTCAGCACTTGGTCGACTACGGCACGGAGGTGATGCCCCTGGCCATCCGCGGACTGGAGCGCAAGACGCTCGATCCGTACCTCGCCGGCTGGCGACTCCGCATCGTGCCGAGCCTCGGTCACATCCCCGTACGAATGATCACCAACGGCGTGGTGGACCGGGCCGTCTACTCGTGGATCGAGGACGAGTGCAGCCGGTCAACCATCAAGAACACCCTTGCCATGCTGGTCAGAGTGCTCGAGCAGGCCGTGCGCGATGGCTTGGTGGACCGCAACGTGGGACAAGTGAAGGGTTGGCAACGCGCGTACCAGCAGGCCGAGGACGAGTTGGACGATCCGCGTTCGCTTGCCCTACCGGACTGGGAAACGCTGATCACCCTCGCGGATGCCTTGGTCGCACGGTCGCACGGTCAGTTCACCGGGTGGGGGCACGTCGTCCTCTTCGCCGGATGTACGGCGGCCCGCATCGGCGAGGTGTCCGGCGTCCGCGCCGGTGACATCGACCGGCGGACGTGGACGTGGACCGTGCGGCGACAGACCACACCCGGACCGGGTGGCTTGATCGACAAGGGGACCAAGGGCAAGCGCGCCCGCAAGGTGCCGATTATCGAAGAGGTTCGACCGATGGTCACCGAGCGGCTGGACTCGGCGACCGGACCGGATACGCGGCTGTTCACCGGTCCGCGCGGCGGCCGAATCAGTACCGCAGTGCTGCGGGATGCGACGCACTGGGACGAGGTGGTCACCGGGTTGGGGTACGAGCACCTACGCCGCCACGATCTGCGGCACACCGGCCTGACGTGGATGGCCGATGCCGGGGTCAAGGTGCACGTGTTGCGCAAGATCGCCGGGCACGGATCACTCAGCACCACACAGCGGTACCTACACCCGGATCAGCGCTCGATCGACGAAGCGGGCGATGCTCTCAGCGCGCACCTGCGTCCCCCGCGTGCCCCCGCTACTCCTCGGCTACATGCGGTCTGAGCAGGACACCAAGAAGGTCAAGAGGTCCGTGAACGTGTCGTCTGGTCCCTAAACGGTCCCCAAAGAGGACCAAGCAAGTAGGAATTTGAGGATCAGCCAGGAAACGATTAAGGCCGTTGACCAGGTGATATACCTAGGTCAACGGCCTTACTTGATCGGTCGGGCTGACAGGATTTGAACCTGCGACCCCTTGACCCCCAGTCAAGTGCGCTACCAAGCTGCGCTACAGCCCGATCCCGCCCGGAACATCAGCCCCGCGCGACATCTCCTACAGACTAGCAACATCACCCGTGGGCTTTTCCGCGACCCCCCGGCCCTGTCTTCTTTCGGGGTTTCACCGAGACCTCGATGGGGGTTCCCACGAAGCCGAACTCTTCTCGCAGCTTGCGCTCGATGAAGCGCAGGTAGCCGGCGTCGAAGGGGCCGGTCGTGAAGAGCACGAACCGGGGCGGCGCGACGCCCGCCTGGGTGGCGAACAGGACGCGCGGCGCGCGGCCGCCTCGGACCGGGTGAGGGGTGGCCTGGGTCAGGGCCGTCAGCCACTGGTTCAGGTGGCCCGTCGGGATGCGGGTCTCCCAGGACTGCAGGGCTCGCCGGATGGCGGGGGCCAGCTTGTCGACGGCCCGGCCCGTCTTGGCGGAGATGTTGACCCGGACCGCCCACGTCACCCGTTTGAGGTCGCGGTCGATCTCCTTGTCGAGGTAGAACCGGCGGTCCTCGTCGACCAGGTCCCACTTGTTGAAGGCGATGACCAAGGCGCGGCCGGCCTCGATGACCTGGGTGATCACCCGCTGGTCCTGCTCGCTGATCACCTCGCCGGAGTCCAGCAGGACCACCGCGACCTCGGCGGCCTCGACGGCGCCCGCGGTGCGGAGGGCGGCGTAGTACTCGGTGCCCGAAGCCTGGTGGACTCGCTTGCGGAGGCCCGCGGTGTCGACGAACTGCCAGACCTGGCCGTCCATCTCGACCAGGCTGTCGACCGGGTCGACGGTGGTGCCGGCGACGGAGTCGACGACGGCGCGCTCCTCCTTGGCGACCCGGTTGAGGAGGCTGGATTTGCCGACGTTGGGCCGGCCGACCAGCGCGACCCGGCGCGGGCCGCGGGGGCCGCCCTCGGTGACGGCGGGCGTCGGCGGGAGCGCGTTGAGGATGTCGTCGAGCAGGTCACCCGAGCCGCGGCCGTGCAGGGCGGAGATCGGGTGCGGCTCACCGAGGCCCAGGGACCACAGCGAGACGGCCTCGAGTTCGAGGTTCTGGTTGTCGGCCTTGTTGGCGACCAGGATCACCGGTTTGTGGCTGCGGCGCAGCATCTTGACCGCGGCCTCGTCGACATCCGTGGCGCCGACGGACACGTCGACGACGAAGACGACCACGTCGGCGGTCTGGACGGCGATCTCGGCCTGGGCCGCGATGGCCGCGGCCCGGTCTCGGGCGTCCGGTTCCCAGCCGCCGGTGTCGACGACGGTGAAGCGGCGGCCGGTCCACTGGGCGTCGTAGGGGACGCGGTCCCGGGTGACCCCGGGTTTGTCCTCCACGACCGCCTGGCGGCGACCGATGATGCGGTTGACCAGGGTCGACTTGCCCACGTTGGGGCGGCCGACGACGGCGACGACGGGGACCGGGCCGGAGAAGTCGTCTTCGGCGGCCGGGTCGTCTGACGAGAAGTCGAACCCGCCCTCGAAGTCGTTGAGATCGAGGCCGGCGGGAAGTTCAGTCACTTACATACCTTGCTGTTCAGCAGATGCAGGAGGTGGGCGACGACGTCGTCGATGCCCATGCCGGTGGTGTCGACCTCGACGGCGTCGGAGGCCTGCTTGAGCGGGTCGACGGCGCGGCTGGAGTCGAGTTTGTCGCGGCGGGCCAGGTCGGCCTCGGTGGCGGCGACGTCGGTGGCGTCCTCGGCGCTACGCCGGGCGGCGCGGGCGGCGGCGGACGCGGTCAGGTAAACCTTCAGGTCGGCGTCGGGGGCGACGACGGAGGCGATGTCGCGGCCCTCGACGATGATGCGCGGGTGGCCGGTGATGATGGCCTGCTGGAGAGCGACCATCTGCTTGCGGACGGCGGGGACGGCGGCGACGGCGGAGACCGCGCCGGTGACCTCGGGCCCACGGATCGCGGCGTCGACGTTGGTGCCGTTGGCGGCGAAGTGCGGAGCGAGCGGGTCGGTGCCGATCGACAACTCGGTCTCCAGCGCGATCTTGGCGATCGCCTCCGGGTCGGCGAGGTCGGCGCCGGCCTGGAGCACGGCCCAGGTGACAGCCCGGTACATGGCGCCGGTGTCAAGGTAGACCCCGTCGACAGCCGTGGCGAGTCGTCGGGAAACGGTAGATTTGCCCGACCCGGACGGGCCGTCGACGGCCACCACGCACTGTCCCGGCCCGCGCCGTTCCGGCCGTTCCTGAAGTGCCACCGTTCCTCCTGAGGGGTTCACCGCACACCAACCCTCCCATTGTGCCCGTGCATGGAGCCATCGACGAACCGGGGCCGGTCCGCTATGTTACTGGCAGGTAACTAAGGAGGCCTGTCATGCCGACCCTGGACCGCCACGACGACGTCTACGTCCTCGATCTCGGCGACACCGAGAACCGCCTGCACCCCGACCTGATCGCGGGCGTGAACGACCTGCTCGACGAGGTGGAGAAGGGATCGTTTCCGGCCGCGCTCGTCACCACGGCGACCGGTAGGCACTATAGCCTCGGGCTCGACCTCGAGTGGCTGACCGCACACCCGCACGAGCGCATGGTGTACCTCATCTCCGTACAACAGCTGCTCTCTCGCCTGCTCACGCTGCCGATGGTGACCGTCGCAGCGATGCCCGGCCATGTATTCGCCGGAGGCGCCATGCTCTCGCTCGCCCATGATCTGCGCGTCATGCGCGCCGACCGGGGTTTCTGGTGCCTGCCGGAAGCGGACATCAACCTGCCCTTCACTCCCGGCATGAGCGCCCTCATCCAGGCGCGCCTCACTCCCCAGACCGCGCACGAGGCGATGGTCACCGCCCGCCGTTACGGCGGCACCGACGCCGCCGAACGCCACATCGTCGACCATGCCGTCGCCGCCGGCGACGTCCTTCCGACAGCGATCTCCCTCGCCCGGGCGCAGGCCGGCAAGGCCGGGCCCGCCCTCGCCACGATCAAAACCCGCCTGTACCCCGGCGTCCTGCAGGCGCTGGCCTCACCCCAGATCTAGTCGTACGACCGCCGCGCCCCACCGAGCGCAAGAGGCCTCCGCCACTCCCCCTGGTGAACGTCGTCATGCCCGCCGGTGGGCGGGCGCCGCATGGGAAGAGCGGCACGGCACCCGGTCCCGGCAGTCCCGCGCCCACGGTCACCGCGCCGGAGTCACCGCCGGAGCCGGCTCGTCCCGCTGCGGTGAGCCGTCGGCGCCACCGCTCCCCCGGATGCGGGACACCGCCACCCCGGCCAGGCACATCGCGCCGCCGGCCAGGGTCAGCCAGCCCGGAACCTCGTCGAGCACCGCCCAGGACAGCGCGATCACCACGACCGGAACCGCGTAGGTCGTGGAGCCCATCCGTCCCGCGGTGGTCCGGGCCAGGGCGTACGCCCAGGTGGTGAAAGCGATCGCGGTCGGGAACACACCCAGGTAGATCACGTTCAGAGTGATCGCGAGCGGCGCCGCCGCCACGTCGGCGATCAGCCGGCCGGCGAACGGCAGGCACGCCACCGCGCCGATCACACAGCCGAACGTGGTCGCCTGCAGCGCGGTGGCGTGCCGCAGCGCCGGTTTCTGCGCGACCACGCCGCCCGCATAGGTGACCGCGGCGACCAGGCACAACACCACACCCAGCACCGACGCCCGGCCGCCGCCGGACATGGACAGGCCGACGATCACGGTTCCGGCGAACGAGACGGCGATCCCCGCCAGCAGCCTCGGCGGGAAGCCCTCGCGCAGCAGCCAGCCGGCGAGCAGGGCCATCACCGCCGGGCCGACGTTGACCAGCATGGCGGCGGTTCCGGCGTCGACGAGCTGCTCACCCCAGTTCAGGGCGACCATGTAGACCCCGAACCAGATCACCCCGGAGGTCACGATGCCCGGCCACGCGGCGCGCGGCGGCAGGCCCTGACGGCTGACGGCCAGGAAGATCAGCAGAGTGACGGCGCCGGCGAGCAGCCGGCCCAGAGCGAGCGAACCCGGCGAGAAGTACGGGGCGGCGGCCCGGATGCCGACGAACGCCGACGCCCACAGGACCACCGTGACGGAGGCCGCGATGACGGCGGCGCGCGATGGGCGTACGAAATCTGGGGTCATGAAGAGAAGCCAAGCGTGCCGCGCGCCGCCACGCTAGCGAAAATCGGACGTTGCGGTGTGCGCCGAAGTGTCCGTCCGGCGATCGGCCGGTGGCGCGCGACGGTGTGCGGCGGCCCGCGGGGAAGGCGGGCCGCGCCGGCGTCGGCGCGGTCCGTCCCGGCGCTGCGCCACGGCAGGCCAGCGGCCGGGGTCGCCAGGTGACGGCGCTATTGAATCCGCTGCTCAGCGGCGCCGAAGGGGAGGAGGCCCAGGGATGCGACGGCGTCGAAGGCGTCGGCCCGGACGGCGAAACGGGTGATGCCCCACCGCTTCTCGTGACGCTCGACGGCGGCACGGATCTCGGCGGCTGTGCCGATCAGCGCGAACGGCGCGTCCAACAGATCAGGAACGGACAAGGCGAGCTCTTCGGCGTACGGGGCCGCGGTGGCCTCGGCATCGTCGGTGATCTCGACGAACTGCACCAGCGCCTCCAGCGCTGGTGGCGCGTCCCGGCCGGCGGCGCCGGCGGTGACCTGCTCGATCTGGGAGGCGATCTGATCCGGACTCCAGCGGACGGCGTGCCGGTGACCGTCGGCGAGGGTCCGGCCGAGCCCACTCAGCCCGACGATGTCGGCGTGCGCGCCGGCCCAGTGCAGCATGCGGGAGTTGGAAGTGCCGAGGGTCAGCGGGATGCGGGCCTGGACCGGGCGCGGCCGCGCGAGGTGCGCCTCGTGCAGGTCGAGGTGCGGTGTGTGAACGGTTACGGTCGCGCCGTCGAGGAGGGCACGGACGGCTTCGGCCACGGCGAGACAGCGGTCGACGCGGCCCCGCACGTCGGGACGCTCCCGGCCGACGGCGAGCCACTCGGCGGGCGTGTGGCCGGCGCCGAGGCCGAGACGGGCCCGGCCGCCGGAGACGACGTCGAGGGTGGCGACGTCGGCGGCCAGCAGGAGCGGCTCGCGGACGCCGGCGTTGGAGACATAGGACCCGAGGCCGATCCGGCTGGTGACGGCCGCCGCCGCGGCGAGGGCGACATAGGGGGCGGCGCAGGAGCCGGGATGGTCGGCGGCCTGGAGGGTGTCGAAGCCGGCGGCCTCGGCGCGGGCGGCCAGTTCAAGCCACGAGGCGGCGTCGGCGGGCTGCGCCTGAAGCGCGAACGCGGTCACCGTCCGAGCCTTTCAGCGGGAACGAGATGGCGGGAAGCGATTCTGCGGAAGGCAGAGGAGCGTCTCGGCGGAGACCTCACACGTGCGAACGAAGCCCGGACGGCAGCAGAGTGCTGAGAAGGGCAAGGAGCACCTCGGCCGAGGCTCGAGCACCGAAGGCCTTGAACCGGTCGTCCTTGTCGAGGTCCGCGTGGTCCATCACGCCTTTGACAACCAGCCAGTGCGGCACCCGCAGTTGGTGTGCGACCGTGGCGATGGTCGCGGCCTCCATCTCCAAGGCGAGGAGCTTGCGTTGGCTGGCCTCCAGCCAGGTCCAGATACGGGAATCGGCCATGACGGAGCTGCCACTGGCCATGGGCCCGGCCAGGACGACGAAGGGTAGTTTGTCCGGTCCGTCAACGGTGTCGTACAGGGTTCGTTGGATATGAACTCGGCCAGCGTGCGTCAGCGCCCAACCAGCGTCGTGCCGTTCGATCAGACCGTCGAACTGCAGTCGCTCCAGTCGGGTGGCCCACGTTGACGGAGGAAAATATCGCTGACGCGCCGGATGCGTCCGGGGGTCCTGTCCTTTGAGAAGCCTCTCCAGAAGCCACAGCGTGGCCTCCACCTCGCTGGCAACGCCGTGACTGGGCAGACCAGACGGATCGAAATCCTGCACGGCCCTGAGCCACCGATGGTCCTGGGGGAACTGCTGATGATCGGCGCGGAAATCACCACCGGCGTGTTTGCCCTCGTCCCATTCGTAAGCCGGCGAGGCGACGATGACGTCACCTGGCGCTGTAGCCCCTGGGTTACCCGCGCAGACCCCGCACATGGCCAGACATGTGGGCTGCAGCTTGTTGGTCAATGTGGTGGCGATGGGACCGGTGTGCCGCCCGCTCTGCCCGATGGGCCGGGCAAGTGCTACCGAGATGGAGCCGCTCGTACCGGATCGGAATTTGGCACTGACATACGGCGTGTCACCTCCGGCATCATGTTGCCGCCAGTGCGAGAAGCCGGCCGTTGCCTTGACGGCGTCGAATTCTTCTTTCAGCGCGGTGATGACCAGAACGTCCACGCGGCTTCGGCGGTCTTCCCGTTGGCCCGTCATGACGGTGTTGGTGACCTCTCCCCCGTTAACGATCAGGTTGCCGCCTACATTGATGCCGTTGTTCCGCATGCGGGGCTCCTCAGCCATCCAGAGGTTCACCGGTTCGGTTGGAGACGCTACCGTCGGTCACGGTCATGTCGTGGCCGACGAAAATGCCGTTGTTGTTGAGGACGGTGGCTCGCTGCGCCCGGACCTCCGAGGTGTCCACATCATGTTCATCGAGGAAGTCGAGGACGTGAGCGAAGACCCGGCTCTCGATGAGGCGCCGGAATTTGAGGATGTCCTGACGCTGGGTGAAATTGCGGAGCTTGTCACGCGTCCCCATCTGCCGCACGCTGACGCGGGCGCCGTAGTCCTTGCGCCGAGACATCGAGCGGCCGGTGCCACTGCCACGTCCGGTCATGTCGATCAAAGACCGGATCAGCCGGCCCGGCGCCCGGACAATGGTGCGGGGCGTCTCCCGGACGGCAGTGTTCGCGGCACGCAGCCACGCCCAGGGCCCGGTACCACCGTCGGCATCGACAATGCGATACCGCTCGTTGCAGGGCGCCATGGTGGTGCTGGTGACCTCGAGGTAGAGCGAGCGTCCCTGGACCGCGATGTGGACGTAGACCGTCGTCACCACGTCGCCGCCCCATGACACGACCTGGCATGCAAGGTAGTGCCGAGCCGGATTGGTGGGGTTGCGGATGACATCATCCATTTCATCAGGCGCGGTCACCGTGGTACGAGGACCGTCCTCGCGAGCCGACTGAAAGATGAGATCGTCGACAGTGAGGTCGGGGATGGACACCTCGGCGGACGTGTCGAGCGTCAGCTCTCTGAGATGACGGCGAACGTAGCCGACGATCTCGGTGGCCGTGAAGGGAGGATGATCGAATTCGCGCTCGCCTTCAGCGGTTCCTCTGAGTCCAGCGACCAGGTCGTTCGGCTGTTTGTGGACAAGGCGCTGCGCGAATCCCCACGTCGACACCACCTCCCCCGCGCCGATGAACGGCTCGAAGTTGCTGTAGACGACGGTGTTTCCGGCTTGCTGCTCGAGGATGGTCTGCTTGCGTGCATTCCAGCGGATCGGCGGCGGCTGCCCGTGGAGGGTGAAGTCCTCGATGCGCTTCTGTCGCCACAGGGCAAAGATCGTGGGCAGCACCAGTGCCGCCGGAGCGACCAGCAGCGCCGCTCCGCTGGTGATGCTGCCGCCTCCCGTGAAAGCGGCGGCGGCGGAGGCGGCGGCCTTGCTGGCCAGAATGATGAGAACAATCCACGCCGCGGCCCAGCCCAGCAGAAGGAGCAGAGCGCGGGCAGGGCTCTTGGTCGTGTCGACCGCCGTGCCCGCGCGAGCACGGCCCATGAAGTCCCGGGCCAGCCGCCATGCCGCCGCTGTGACACGCAGACAGATGAGAGCCACTCCGAGCACCGCGGTGGACACCCAGTTGAGATAGGTGGCGACCGCCAACATTCCCACGATCGAGGCGTCGCGCCAGGTCGTGAGGTTGCGGGCACGCAGGCAGTGCTCGAGGACGGTGACCAGGTCAAACCCGTAAGAGGGCGCGGTGAAGCGTTTGTGCTGGTAGTAGACCTCGCGCAAGCATCGATCCCGGAAGTACGGGTCGATGTAGGCACCGGCGCAGAGGTACCTGGTTGCCGAAGTCGTCTCCGCACTCGGCGGCGAGTGCACCGCGGCGGGAGGCGGCGCGACTTCGGTCGTCTGCTGAGTCATCACACCGTCCAGATCTCTCGGAAGGACAGGTTAATGTCTGATTGACACAAAGAGACGCTAGAGGTGAACAGGCTTCATGTCAACTGGACATTAACCCCGCCTCGTCGACGGGCCGCACCTCTTCGGCGGGACGCCCCACGCTCCACAGGCGGTCGAACTCATCGATGAAGTGCCTGACGATCCCAGCGTCCCGGTCGGCACGCAGCGCCAGCACCGGCTCAAGCGACTCACATCGGTGCGAGTAGATGTCAACCCGCATCAGACCATGCCGCGCCTCCACATCCTGGGCCAGCATCCCGAAAGCCGGCACAAAGTTCAGGAGCCGCACCTCCAAGGACCCCGGGCCCGACCGCGCCCGCAATTGGCGCAGCATGTCGAGGCTGGACCGTAGCCGGTGATCGAAAACCGCCACGTTGTCGGCCATGGAGCTACGCCGCGCGGCCTCAGCGAGGGTCTCGGGCTCCGGCGCGATCAACAGGATACGAACGGTCGCGCCGGCATTCAGCCGCCCGAGCAGGACACCGTACGTGTTCCGGATCGTTCGCCCCAGCGTGACACCCAGAAGGCGAACATCCTTCGCCGCGCTGAGATCGACTTCAGAGCCGCACCCCGACGGCTCCAGGACGCGGGCGTGCCCCGCACGATCACCAAGGTCACGTCCGAGCTCGGCGACGGAGCGGTCCATCGCGCTCAATGCAGAGCGGCCGCGCAGTGAACTCACCGCGAGCAGGCCCAGAGTGGCGAGAGTGGCCCCGCCGGTCACCTCTGGATCGATCACGTCGAACGCACCAAGAACTCCGACGATGATGGCGATGGCGATCGTCAGCGCCGAGTCGAGTACGCGATACATCAGGCAACCACCCGCAGCTTGAAGTGTCAGGGAGCCCACTCAGCGTAGCGCGTTTATGTCAGTATGACACTAACTCAGGAGATGATCGCCATTGATGCAGGTCACGGTGGGCGCGACGAGCGCGAGTCGCGAGCCCCCGGCAGCGGGGGGGGGTGCGCCATTTTGGCGGGGTGA
>NZ_JASCTH010000033.1:25140-70712 GCF_030009775.1 Actinoplanes sandaracinus
GTTCCCCGCTTTGGTGGCTCGCCGGGGGGGGCGCCCCGGCGCCCGCCCCCGAGCCCCGGTCAGCGGGATCGGTTGCGCATGATGGGCGGGTTGAGAGTGGTGGCGCCGCCGGCGCGATAGAGCGCCGCGGGGCGGCCCGTCGGGGGGATCCGCTTCGCACCGGTCGGCTCGATGAACTTCTCCGTGTTGATGACTTTCCGGCTGAAGTTGCGTGGGTCCAAGCTCTCGCCCCAGACCACCTCATAGACCGAGCGCAGATCGCCGATCGTGAATTCAGCTGGGCAGAATGCCGTTGCCAGTGTCGTCAGCTCGAGCCGCCTACGCGCCCGTTCCACCGCATCTGTCAGGATCCGGTCGTGGTCGAAAGCCAGGCTGCCGTGAATCTTGCTCACCGGCACCCAGGCCGCGCCGCTCGCGTCCGAACCAGCGGTAGGGACGGGCAGGTCGGGCATGATGGCGAGGTAGGCCACGCTCACCACACGCCCCCGGGGATCACGGTCGGGCTCCCCGTAGACCGCGAACTGTTCCAGGTGAAGACTGCCGCCGTCGAGGCCGGTCTCTTCTGCGAGCTCGCGAACAGCGGCGTCGTCAAGGCCTTCGCCCGCGCGCACGAAGCCGCCGGGCAGGGCGAACTGGCCCGCGAAAGGCTTGTTGCCGCGGATGACGACGAGCGTCTGCAGGGCTCCTTCGCGAACGGTGAGGATGACAAGGTCCACCGCGATGCGGAGCAGGGCGTGGTCCCGGGTCGTCACGGGACCGAGAATAGCTTGGTGTTGTTATGACATAAACTCCACCCGGGCACCGCCGCCCCCGCATGCTCAGCAGGCCTGGGGCAGGTCGGCGGGCATGTGGGGCTGGAACTCCTGGTAGGTGCCCTTTCGCGACCGCTTCGCCTGGTACATGGCCAGGTCGGCCTCCTCCACCAGGCGTCCCGCGGAGCGGCCGCCGCTGTAGGCGATGCCGACACTCGCCCGGGTGAACACCGTGCGCCCGGCGATGTCGTAGGGGCGGGCGAGGGAGTCGATGACCCGCTGGGCGATGTCGCGGGCCTGTTGCTCGTGGGCCAGCGGGTCCAGCAGGACCGCGAACTCGTCGCCGCCGAGTCGGGCGGGCATGTCGGTGTCGCGGACGGCGGCTCGCAGGCGGCCGGCGACCGCCCGCAGCAGCTCGTCGCCGGCGGCGTGGCCGAGGGTGTCGTTGACCTGCTTGAACAGGTCCAGGTCAAGGTAGAGCAGGGCGGCCGCGGCGGGGGTCGGGTCGGCGGCGATGACCTCCTCGACGCGTTGCAGGAACAGGGTACGGCTGGGCAGCCTCGTCAGCGGGTCGTGGTGGGCCTCGTGGACGGCGGCGAGGGTGTGCGCCCCGGTCAGCGCGAGACTGGCCTGCTCGGCGAACGCGGCCAGCACGTCACGCCGCTCAGACTCCCGGACGCCGCCACCAAGCCCCACCGCAGCGGCGGAGGCGATGACGAAACCGCCGGCCACGGCGCCGTCGATGTGGACCGGGGCGGCGATCAGCGGACCGCGGGTGACCGCGCCGCCCGCGGCCATCGCGCGGCCGGCGGCCTCGGCCAGGGCGGTGCTGTCGCATCCGCCTCCGCTGACGGAGGCGACCGCGCCGTGCAGGACCAGCGCCACCGTCACGTCGTCGAGCAGTGACCGGGCGCCCTCGGTGATCATGGCGAAGACCTCGGCCAGCGGCGTCCGCTGGTGAGCCGAACGCTGGACCCGCAGCAGCGTCTCCAGCAGCCGTTCCCGCCGTTCGAGGGCCTCGACCAGTTCGAGGCGGGCGAGCGCCTCCCGCTCCCGTTCGAGGCGCAGCTGACGTTCGGCCTCCAGGGTGCGCAGGCTGCGCAGGGCCAGGCCGAGGACCCGGGCCATGCCTTGCAGCATCTGCCGTTCCTCGGCGGCGAACGGCTCGTCGGCCCGGGCGACGATCAGCCGCTCGGAGGTGTCCTGGCCGAGGACGTGCACGGTGAGGTGCATCCGGCCGGCGCCGGAGAACGACGCCGTCCCGGCGCCGTGGGCCAGGCTGGTGAACAGTACCGATGACGGGTCGCGGCCGAGACCCAGTGACGCCAGCACGTCGTCCCCGCAGACCACCGCGGCCACCTCGGCGTCCGTCGACTCGGTGGCGCGCTGCACGGCGATGCGGGCCGCGCTGGCGATGGTTCCGGCGCGGGTGATGGCGCTGAAGAACTCGGTGAGCTGGAGGGCTGACCAACCGGACACGGCGTCAACCGACGGCGAGAGCGACGACGGTCAGATGGTGCATGCCCTTGGCCTGCGGTTTACGGACGATCTCACCGTTGGAGTAGAACCCGCCGTACGGGATGGGCTTGAGCGCGTCGCGCAGCCGGGACACGGCGAGGTCGATGCCGTCGGAACCGAGCGCGATCGGCCGTACGCAGCAATCGAAGACCAGGACCCCGAGCGGCGCGGAGACCGCGGAGACCGCGGCGACGGCGGCGGTCGCGGTCGCATCGACGACCTCGTCGTCGTCGGCCTCCATGAGCCAGACCATCGCGCCTTCGGGGGTGTCGGCGAGTCCGGAGAGGGACCGCTCCACGGGATCGGCGGCGAAGACGATCCGGATGTCCTCGCCGGTGCGGCGGGCCAGGCCGAGCGGGCGCACGGCCGCGAACCGCAGAAACGCGGCGGGGTCGGCGGCCAGGCCGGGGGCGCCGCCGGTGCGGCGCAGGTAGACGTCGAGCGCCGGCTCGCCATCGAGTTCGTGGATGGTGCCGGACTCGCTGCGCGAGACGACCATCGGCTCGCCGGTCCGCCGCCAGCCGTGAGCGGCGCCGATGCCGAACGGCTCGGGCGCGCCGAGGACCGCGTTCGGCAGGACCTGCACGTCGGTGCCGGAGCTGAAGAATGCCCAGGTGCCGGTCTGGGTGGCGTCGTCGCCCGCGCAGCCGCCGACCAGCGGCACCTGCGCGCCGGCGACCGAGTAGGCGCCGCGCACCATCTCCTGCTGGTCGCTGCTGCGCCCGTCGCCGAGCAGCAGCACGACGCGGTGTTCGGCGTCGATGTCGTCGAGGCTGGAGGCGGCGATGACACCGGCCTCGTACAGGTCGACGCTGTCGTGCGGGACGGCGCGCACCGACGCGGCGTATCCGCCGAGCGCGTTGACGACGACGCCGGAGCCGCGGCCGTCGGTGGTGAACTCGCCCGACGTCGTACAACCGATCATGAGCACGTCGCCGCCGGCCTCGGCGTGCACCGCCTCGGCCATCCCCCTGGTCGCGTGCGACAGCGACGCGAAGACGACCAGCAGCCCGGCCCGGCGTCCGCCCAGAGCCTCACGGCACGCCTGGGCCCCGGCCTCCGCCGGGTCCGCCGCCAGGCTGCGCCCGACCCCGAACCACCGTTCCCCGGCCGCGCCCATGTCCGCTCCTTCGCCCGCGGCCCGCATTCGCGCACCGTCCAGGCCAGTCGATCGGCGCTGCGAGCAGCCATCTGAGGCGAAACCGCAAACCCATGCGGGGTACGGGCGACCCCGCTCTGCCCCAGCGCAAGAGGCGCCCTTCCCGGTGGGCGGCGCTTTCGTAGGCTGGCGGCATGCCGGGACCACCAGTGCGACGACCACGAATGGCCCAACGGTGCGCCCGGATCGCCGAATCCCGTGTGTTCGAGGTGCTGATCGTCGTCGTGATCGGCGCGAACGCGGCCCTGCTGGCTGTCGAGACGTACCCGTACCCGAAGTCGGCCGCTCCGCTGCTGCACGGCCTGGAGTGGTTCTTCCGCGCGGTGTTCGTCGCCGAGATCGCGGTGCGGATCCTGGCGTACGGCGACCGTCCCCGGGAATTCTTCCGGCACGGCTGGAACGTGTTCGACTTCGTCGTGATCGCCGCGGTGTTCATTCCGGGCCTGCACGGCGACTCGGCGGCGCTGCGGGTGATCCGGATCGCCCGGGTGGTGCGGCTGGTCCGTTTCTCGCCGGGCCTGCGCACGATCGTGTCGGCGCTGTGGCGCAGCCTGCCGGGTGTCGGCGGCTTTCTGGCGCTGGCCCTGGTGACCTTGTACGTGTACGGGATGGCCGGCTGGCTGATCTTCGCCGAGGCCGATCCGGATCAGTACGGCACTCTCGGCCGCGCGGTGCTGACCCTCTTCGTGCTGCTGTCGCTGGAGACCCTGCCCGATCTGATCGAGCAGGGTCTGGCGCTGTCGCAGTGGACGCTTCTCTACTACGTCAGCTACGTGCTCATCACCGTCAATCTGCTGGTGAACATCCTGATCGCGGTCATCGTCAACTCGATGGAGGAGGCCCGCCGCCTGGAGATGACCGAGCACATGGCGACCGATGAGGATCAGGACGGCATTCCCGACGAGATCGACCGGATCATGATCAGTCAGCGGCTCGACGATCTCCGGTCCGCGATGGCCGAGCTGGAACGCGAGCTACGCATCGACAGACATGAGCGCCGACCGTCGGCGTAAGTGTTTGTGCCAGTCCATGCGATCCGCCTTGACGTATTGATTGTGATCGCTAACATACGGGCATCCCCTATCTCTGCGGAGCCGCTTCCCCGAGCGGATTCGCGCATCCGGTGTCAAAGGTGGATCCCCATGAGAAGACTGCTCGTCGCCGGCGTGACCGGCATGCTCGCCCTCACCGCCGTCGTGTACGGCGCCGGCTCGGCGAACGCCGCCGCCTACCCCAACCCCGGCGTGGTCACCGGCTCGACCGGCGCACACGACCCGACCATGGTGAAGCGGCCCACCGGCGGATATCTGCTCGCCACCACCGGTGACGGCATCACCCTGAAGACCTCCCCGAACCGGACGGCCTTCACCGACGCCGGCAAGGCGTTCCCGAACGGCACCCCCTGGGCCAGCTCCTACACCGGGGGCAGCGCCCACCTGTGGGCGCCCGACGTGTCGTACCGCAACGGAAAGTACTGGATGTACTACTCGGCCTCGACGTTCGAGTCCAGCAAATCGGCGATCTTCCTGGCCACCAGCACCACCGGCACGTCCGGCAGCTGGACCCACGTCGGCAAGGTGATCGAGTCGACCACCACGAGCGGCTGGAACGCCATCGACCCGAACCTCACCGTCACCCCGTCTGGTGAGTGGTGGCTGACCTTCGGCTCGTTCTGGACCGGCATCAAGATGGTCAAACTGAACGCGAGCACCGGCCTGCGGGCGGACAGCACACTGCGCGCGATCGCCGAGCGGTTCACCAACAGCAAGTCGGTGGAGGCGCCGTTCATCCACTACCGCAACGGCTACTACTACCTGTTCATGTCGTTCGACTTCTGCTGCCGAGGGGCGTCCAGCACGTACCGCACGATGGTGGCCCGGTCGACGAGTATCACCGGGCCGTACCGGGACCGCGCCGGCACTTTGGCCACCGCGGGCGGCGGCACCGAGATCCTCGCCGCGCACGACGGCATCCGCGGGCCCGGGCATCCGGCGGTGTTCACCGACAGTGACGCCGACGTGCTCGTCTACCACTACTACACCTCGTCCGGCGCCGCGAGGCTCGGCATCAATCTGCTGGGGTGGGACTCGTCGGCCTGGCCGTACGTCTACTGATCACGGGTCGGCAGCGGCGGGGGAACGCCCTTTGATCGGTGGGGTGTGGGCGCTGGTGCCCACACCCCACCCACACCCGGCCTCAGACCCCGGCGGCGCGCACCTGCTCGTGCAGCTCGGCCGCCCGGTCGATCAGCTCCTTGACGTCACGCACCGCCGCCGGCAGCGTCAGGTAGACGTGGTCGGCCCCGGCCTCGGCCATCGCCGCCACGTCCTCCGCGAACTGCGCGACGGTCCCGGTGAACGGCTGCCGGGGCTGCGCCGACGGCTCTGTCAGGGCCATCGCGGCGATCTGTACCGTGCAACCGATCGCGCCGGGATCACGACCGGCCTCCTCGGCCAGTTCACGCAGCCGGGCCCGGGTGGCCGTCACCTGTTCCGGCGTGACGCCGCTGGCCACCCAGCCGTCCGCCCGCCGGGCCACCCGTCGCAGCGCCTTTTCCGAACCCGGGCCGGCGCCGAGCAGCACCGGAATCGGCCGGGCCGGTTTCGGGCCGATGTCGGCGGCCGCCACCTCGTAGTGCCGCGTCGAGAAACTCACCGGGTTCGGCCCCCACACGGCGGCCGCGATGTCCAGGAAGTCGTCGAGCGCACGGCCACGCTCGGTGAGCGGGACCGGCGCGGTCGCCGCGAACTCGTCCGGCGACCAGCCCGTGCCCAGCCCGGCGATGAGCCGGCCGCCGCTGGCCGCGTCCAGCGTCGCCAGTTCCCGGGCCAGGCGCGTCGGCAGGTGCAGCGGCACCACCAGGACACCGGTGCCCAGCTCGATCCGCTCGGTCACCGCCGCCGCCGTGGCCAGCGTGACCAGAGCGTCGGCGACACCGCGGTAGATGTCCGGCCAGGGCAGGCCGGGCACGCTGTAGAGGCCGTGCGGCCCGCTCTGGTCCTCGGGCACGAGCACCCGCTCGAACACCCACAGGCTGTCGTAGCCGATCTCCTCCATCGCTCGGGCCGCGGCGACCACGTCGGCGCCGGGGTCGAAGTGACTGAATTGGGGCAGACTGACGCCTAGTTTCACCATGCGAACGACCATTCCACACTGGACACGAGGCCGCTGACCCCTTCCGGACACTTGAGCTCGTTTTGAGGACGGAAGAGATTCTGTTGATCCGCTGTGGGCTCCCATCCGTGCTCATGACCATCGGGGTAACTCCGACACAGGCCATGGAGGCACACGTGCTCGCTGTCGTTCGTTTGTTCGCCTCACCCGGCCGGGTGGCCGGGTTGCTCGCCGCGACCCTGGCGCTAGCTCTGTTCGACACACGAGCAGCCGGCGCCGTCGAACCGGGGGTGCCGGATCCGCCCAGCGGCCTGCTGACCGACCGCGGCCGGGGCGAGATCTCCGAGGCGGACAAGGACTTCGTGGTGAAGGTGCGCCTCGCCGGGCTGTGGGAGATCCCGGCCGGCGTGATGGCCCAGGAGAAGTCCGACAGCGCCCGGATCAAGTCGATCGGCAAGGACATCGCCGACCAGCACGGCGTCCTGGACAGGCTGGTGCAGGACGCGGCGAAGAAGCTGGAAGTCGACCTGCCGGACAAGCCGAACAAGGATCAGCAGGGCTGGCTCGACGAGATGGAGGCCGCCGACGGCAAGGCCTTCGACCAGATCTACATCGACCGCCTCCGGGCCGCGCACGGCAAGATCTTCCCCGCGATCGCCACGATCCGGACCAGCACCCGCAACGACACCGTGCGCAAGCTCGCCCAGCGCACCAACCAGTTCGTGATGACGCACCTGACGCTGCTGGAGAGCAGCGGCATCGTCGACTTCGCCGCGCTGCCCACCGCGCCGCCGCCGAACGCCGCCGCACCGAACTCGGCGAACTCGGCGAGTCCGGTGCTGTCCGCCGCGAACGCCGGCGGCAACCCGCCCGCGGTCGGCTTCCCGGTGATCGCGCTCCTGGTCATCGCGGGCCTGGGCGGGGCCGGGTTCATCACCTGGCGGATGATGCGGTCGGACCCGCGGCGCCGCTACAAGCGGCCACGGAACCGTGGCTACGGGTACTGACAGGAGACGAGGGACGCCGGGAACGGCGTCCCTCGTCTCGTATCAGTAAGGCAGTGGACAAGGGAACAGCGCACGAGCGGGCCGAGAGCCAGGGCGGCCCGCCGGCGGCCACGGCGGCGGATCTCCGGACAAAGCATTGACGGGCCTGGATTTAGTTCGTAATGTGGCCGAAATCCCTCGTTGACAGAACGCAGTCGCTCGCTCCGCGTTCTTTTGTTAACGCTCACATCCACGCGTTGGAGCGATGTATGAGAGCTTGGAAGATCCTGCTGGTCACCGGTCTGCTGATCACCTGTCCCGCGATCCCGGCGCGGGCCGCCGACCTCCCCGCCCCGGTCCTGGCCTACGAGTTCGACACCGACCCGGGCGGCGGCGTCATCACCGACAGCTCCGGCAACGGCCTCGACGGCACCCTGGTCAACAGTGCGACCGCGGCATTCCAGGACGGTGCGCTGCGACTGCCGGGCGGCTCCCCCACCGGGAACGGCGCCTACGTCACCATCCCCCGCGAAGCCCTCGAAGGCCCCACCGACCTGACCGTGTCGGCCCGCGTGAAGTGGGACGGCACCACCGCGCCCTGGCAGTGGATCTATGCGCTCGGCAAGGACACCGGCCGCTACCTGTTCACCACGCCCCACCACGGGGACGGCAAGCTGCGCACCGCCGTCACCAAGGACTCCGCAGGCGCGGAGGCACAGGTCACCGGCTATGCGGCCCTGCCCTCGAACGTGTGGAAGACCCTCACCGTCACCCTCGGCGGCGGGCACGTCACCACGTACCTCGACGGGGTCGCCGTTGCGCGGGCAGCGACCACGGTGACCGCCGCGGATCTCCTGGACGCCGCGACCACGTCGGCCGGTTTCATCGGGAAGTCGTTCTACCCGGACCCGCTCTTCGGCGGCGCCGTCGACTCGTTCCGGATCTACGGCACGGCGCTGGACGCGGGGCAGGTGGCACGGGAGTTCGGCGGCACACCGCCGGCCGCGGCCGGCCTCGCGCAGACCGCGTTCGACGTGCGGACCACGATCGGCACGGCGCCGTCCCTGCCGGCCACCGTGAGATCCCGGTTCACCGACGGGTACGACCGGGACGTCCCGGTCGACTGGGCGGCCGTCGACCCCACGGCGTACGCGCGGCGCGGCGCCTTCACCGTGACCGGCGCCGCGGCCGGGCTGCCGGTGACCGCCACGGTCACCGTGATCCGCGAGGGCGAGCTCACCATCGACCTCGCCCGGACCACCGGCGCCTTCCACGGCGGAGCCTCCGGAACCCTCTACGGGCTGTACGGCGACGGCGTCCCCACCAACAACCTGATCGAGGGCATGCACCTGCGCACCGTCTCGACCAAGGCACAGGACGGCCCGCAGCACCCCGGCGCCGACGCCCTCGAAGTGGTCAAGCCGCTGGCCGACAGCACCGGCGGCGACGTCTACGTCTACATGACCGACATCCACCGCGGTTTCCCGTACCAGTGGCCGGGCAGCACCCCGGCGGAGAAGCTGACCGCCTTCAAGGACAAGATCGCCAAGCAGGTCGACCAGGTCCTCCAGCTCGACGCCTCCTACCGGGACCGGATCGTCTTCGTGCCGTTCAACGAGCCCGAGGGCAACATGTTCGGCACCGGCGAGTGGAGCTACGACGGGGTCAGCTGGCTCAGCGACCCGGACGACTTCTTCCGGGCCTGGGACGACGTCCACGCCCTGATCAAGGCGAGGATTCCGGCCGCACGGATCGCCGGACCGAACACCAGCATCCTGTACGAGCAGGTCAAGGGGTTCCTGGAGCACACGGTCACAGCCGGAACCGTTCCGGACGTGATCACCTGGCACGAGCTCAGCCACCCCGAGGCGGTCCGGGAGAGCGTCGCGAAGTACCGCGCCTGGGAGACCGCGATCATCGGGCGCGAGCTGCCGATCAACATCAACGAGTACGCGTTCAACTACCACACCTCGGTGCCCGGCCAGATGATCCAGTGGATCTCGGCGATCGAGGAGTCCAAGGTCGACGCCGACATCGCCTACTGGAACATCGACGGCAACCTGTCCGACTCGGCGGTGCAGGCCAACCGGGGCAACGGGCAGTGGTGGCTCTACAACGCGTACGGCGGCATGACCGGCGACACCGTGAAGGTGACGCCGCCGTACCCGGGCCGCAACTACTCGCTGCAGGGCGTCGCCACCCTCGACAAGGACCGCCGGCAGGCACGCGCCATCTTCGGCGGGACGACCGGCGCCGGGTACATCCGTTTCGACAACGTCCCGAAGAACCTCGGCCCGACGGTGCACGCCTGGATCCGGGAGATCGGCTGGACCGGGCAGGTCGGCGACTCGGCCCCGCCACGGCTGATCGCCGAGAAGGACGTCAAGGTCGTCGACGGGGCGGTCGCCTTCGAGTTCGACGAACTGATCGAGTCCTCGGCGTACGAGATCGTCCTCGCCCCCGCCGGGAAGGCCTCCGCGGCGAAGACGCCGACCGTGTGGCAGGGGTCGTTCGAGGCCGAGGACGCGAAGTACACCGGCGGCGGCTACAGCCGCAACGGGCCGGAGGGTTCGCCGTCGGACGTGTCGAAGTTCTACACCTCGGGCGGCTTCAACGTCGGCGGCCTGCGCACCGGCAGTGACGGTGTCCTCGATTTCACCGTCGACGTACCCGCCGACGGCAGCTACGACCTGAGTGTCTTCGCGAACTCGCTCAACACCTTCGACCGGGTGCGCGAGCAGGGGCCGACCAACGTGTTCCTGCGCGTCGACGGCGGCGCCGAGCAGGAGGTCTTCCTGCCGCTCGGCTACAAGTGGGTGGTCTGGGACCACAGCGACACCAAGGTCACGCTCACCAAGGGCACGCACACCATCTCGCTCGCGGCGAAGAGCCTGGACGGCACGAAGGCCACCAAGGGGGACGCGATCGTCGACCGGATCACCCTCGCCCTGCCGAATCCGGCCGCGAAGACCGACGTCTACGAGGCCGAACTGGCCGAACTCGACCACGCCCGCTCCATCACCGGCGGGGCCGCGCTGGGCCGAGGCGGGACGGCGACCTTCTGGGTGTACTCCAAGGCCGACACCTCGTCGCTGGTTGAAGCGGTGACCAGCGGAAACGTGAAGATCACGGTGAACGGCACCGCGGTCGAGGGCCGGAAGCCGGCGGTCTCGCTGACCGGCGGCGTCAACAAGATCGTGGTGACCGGCACGTCACGCGACAGCACGATCGACCGGCTCGACGTGCGCCGGGCCGACACCGCGCTGCCCTCGGTATCCTACGAGGCCGAGGACGCGGCCCTGTCCGGCACCGCCACGGTCACCGCGAAATCCCTGGCCGGCGGCGGCAAAGCGGTCACCGGCGTGGGCGGTGAGCCGGGCAACGCCAACACCGTGACGTTCACGCTCACCGCGGCCACGGCCGGGACGTACGCGATGCGGGTCCGCTACTCCAACCCGGAGCAGGCGGTCGCCACCCACTACAACCCGGACCCCCTCGCCCGGCACGCGGACATCACGATCAACGGGGGTACGGCGAAGCGGGTGCTCTTCCCGCACAGCTTCCACGACAACAACTTCTGGGAACTGACCGTGCCGGTCGCGCTCGCGAAGGGCCGCAACACGGTCTCGTTCGCGTCGGCCGAACTGCCGAACTTCGACGGCGCCACGTACGCCTCGGCCACCTGGCCGGACGTGCTGCTCCGGTCGAAGTACGCGCCGGTGATCGACAAGGTGACGGTGACGCCGTACAGCGTCGCCCGTTGATCTGATCGGGGTCCCGGCCGCATGGCCGGGACCCCGACGGGTAAACGTCGCGTATGGCTACTCGACGAACGAAGAATCACGAACTGGACGCCGCCGACCGCGACGCGCTGCCGGACAGCGTGTTCGCGTTCCCGCGTCTGCGCAAGGAACCCCTCAACGACGCGAGCCACGTCCGCAACGCCCTCGCCCGCTTCGACCAGGTCCGCGACGTCAGCGACGCCGAACGGGACGAGGCCTTCACGCGGATCCGCAAGGCCGCGCGCAAGTACGGCGTGGAGGTGACCGAGACTCGGTGGCAGCAACTCGGCAAGCCGACGAAGACGATGAAGTCGTCGGACAAGCCCCGCGAGGGCGCGAGCAAGGCCGAGCTCTACGCCAAGGCGAAGGACCGCGGGATCGCCGGCCGCTCGACCATGACGAAGGCCGAGTTGCTGCGAGCCCTGCAACGCTGATCGACGGCCCGCCGGCCCCGTCCGGCGGGCCTCTTCGTGGATCACGAACTGGTCCAACCAGTTGACGGGTTGACGTGATGGTGGGCACACTGCCCGGCATGACGTTCGCACCGCTCGACAGGCAGTCCGTCTCGGACCAGGTGTTCGGCCGGCTTCGTGACGCCGTTCTCGGCGGCCGCTACGCGGCCGGCGACGCCCTGCCCAGCGAACGGGAGCTGGCCCGCTCCTTCGGGGTCAACCGGCACGCGATCCGGGAGGCGCTGCGCCGCCTCCAGCAACTCGGCCTCGTCCGGGTCAGTCAGGGCGGCGCCACCCGCGTCCTGGACTGGCGGGCCACCGCCGGCCTCGACCTGGCCATGGCGCTCACCCAGGCCGGCGACGTGCTGCCGGTCCCCACCCTGGCCCGCGACGTGATGGAGATGCGGGTCAGCATCGGCGCCGACGCGGCCCGCCTCTGCGCTCTCCGCGCGACCCCATCGGCTCGCGCGGCGGTGGCCGAAGCCGTCGAGGCCTACGCCGCCGCGGTCCCCGACCTGGCCGCCATGGGCGTGGCCGACCTGGCCGTGTGGCGGCGCATCATCGAGGGCTCCGGCAACATCGCCTACCTGCTGGCCTACAACAGCCTCACCTCCGGCGACCTGGCCGTCGGCCACGTGCCGCCCCACCTGCGGGCCGCCGAGCTGCTCGACGTCGCCGCCCACCGCCGGCTCGCCTCGCTGATCGACACCGGCGACGCCACCGGCGCGGAGCGGGCGGCCCGGGCGCTGCTCACCCCTGTAGTCGGTTCCGAACAGAAGGCCGAACGCCGATGATTCCCGCCGTCCTCTACGCCGTACCCGCGTTCCTGCTGCTCATAGTCATGGAACTGCTGTCGTTCCGGTTCCTGCCGGACGACTCCGAGCGTGGCTACGAAGCCCGCGACACCGCCACCAGCCTGTCCATGGGCCTCGGCAGCCAGATCATCGGCGTGCCGTGGAAACTCGTCACCGCGGTCGCGTTCGCCGGGCTCTACGTGCTCAGCCCCTTCCAGCTCGACCCGCACGACTGGTGGGTGTGGGTGCTGCTGTTCTTCGCCGACGACCTCGCCTACTACTGGTTCCACCGGCTGCACCACGAGGTGCGGGTGTTCTGGGCCGGCCACGTGGTGCACCACTCCAGCCAGTTCTTCAACCTGTCCACCGCGCTGCGGCAGAGCTGGACACCGATGACCTCGCTGCCGTTCTGGCTGGGACTGGCGGCCCTCGGCTTCCCACCGTGGATGATCTTCCTGCAGCAGTCGATCAGCCTCGCCTACCAGTTCTTCCTGCACACCGAGCGGATCGGCAAACTGCCCCGGCCGATCGAGTGGTTCTTCAACACGCCGTCGCACCACCGCGTGCACCACGGCGCGAACGACCCCTACCTGGACCGCAACTACGGCGGCATCCTGATCGTCTGGGACCGGCTCTTCGGCAGCTTCGAACCCGAGGGCGAACGTGTCCGGTACGGCCTGACCAGCAACATCGAGACGTACAACCCGATCAAGGTCGCGACACACGAGTACGCGGCGATCTGGCGGGACCTGCGCGGGGCGAAGAACTGGCGGGACCGGGCCGGTTACCTGTTCGGCCGTCCGGGCTGGCAGCCCGCCGCATGATCCTCCCGTTGTTCGTCGCCGTCGCGGTGGCGGAGGTCGTCGCGGTGGCGGCCGACTGGACCGCGGTGCAGTGGGTGGCGAAACCACTGCTCGGGCCGCTGCTCATCGCCTACATGTTCCAGCGTGGACAGCGGGACCTGGTGACCGTGGCGCTCGGGTTCGCCACCGCCGGGGACATCGCCCTGCTCGTGCCGGGGCAGACCGCGTTCCTCGCCGGAATGGGGTTCTTCCTCGGCGCGCAGGCTTGCTTCCTGGTGGCGTTCCTGCGGCGCCGCCCGCCACAACGGTGGGCGTTCGCGGGCTACGGGGTGCTCTGGGCGCTGGCGAACATCCTGTTGTGGGAGCGGCTGGGTGCTCTGCGCGTACCCGTGCTGATCTATAGCCTCGCGCTGACCGCGATGGCGGCGGCAGCGGCTGGGTTGTCCCGGCGGGTCGCCGCCGGGGGTCTGCTCTTCCTCGTCTCCGACCTGCTGATCGGGCTCGGCGCGGCGGGCATCCGGCCGCCGGCGCACGGCGTCCTCGTCATGACGACCTACGCCGCCGCGCTCGCCCTGATCACCACCGGCTGGGTGCGGCGGCGGTGAGGACGGGCGAGGGAGGGCCGGCCGGATTCGAACCGGCGTCTCCCGTCTTGCAGAACGATGCGACGACCTCTGCGCTACGAGCCCTCCCCCGCGCCGGTGATCCTAGTCGTCAGAAGCCGCGGCGTACGGGCGGCTCTCGGCTGCCGTAGCGGCGGGAAGGGTCGTAGCCGGCGGGATCGCGGGTGGTCAGTGGGCCAGGAGGACCGGGATCAGAGCCAGCACGGCGGGGACGGTCTGCACATAGATGATGCGGCGGCTGGCGGTCAGGGCTCCGACGATGCCGGCGATCGCCACACAGATGAGGAAGAAGACGACGACCCCGAACCCGCCGCCGGCCAGGCCCCAGATGAGGCCGGCGGCCAGGAAGCCGTTGTAGAGGCCCTGGTTGAGGCCGAGGACGCGGGTCTGCTCAGCGAACTCCGGCGTCAGGTTGAAGGCCTTCCGGCCCCGCGGCTTGGTCCAGAGGAACATCTCCAGGACCGCGATGTACACGTGGAGGAGCGCCACGACCGCGGCCAGGACGTTCCCGATGATCAGCATGGGACGGACACTACCCTCCGGCCGGAGCGGGCCCGCGTCGTGTGCTCGGGCGGAGCGATCCGGCCCGTCCGACGGCGGGTGGGGACCCCCCATCCGGCGGGGATGGACCTCGCTACGGGTCTACCGAAAGGAGGAGACAAGTCTGCTCGACGGCCGATACCCGCCTTGCGCGGTGATGACAAGCTCTCAACGGTCCGGCTGATCTTGACGCTCCACCAGATCACTCGTGACAGCAGCGATCGGGGGAGATGAAGTGAAGCAGAGGCGTACCGACCAGGACGAGGGACGGGAATCCACCCCACGGTGGGACTGGCGCCGGCGGGTACCCACCGCGTTCGGCGTGCTGTGTGCCCTCGTCGGGATCCTGGGGATCCTGGCCGCCGCGGGCGCCGTCCGGGCCGACCTCGCCGGTGACGCGTCGCTGTGGTCGGGACTGCCCGCCATGGCGTCGGCCGCGAGCGGCATCCTCTACCTGATCGTGGCGCGGGGCCTGATCCGGCGCGAACACACCGCCTGGGTGTGGCTGGTGTCCCTGATGACATTGCAGCTCGTGCTGGCCGCCGCCGGGATGGTGGCGGACGGCGGGCACGCGACGAGGACGCACGGCGCCGGGCTGCGCATCGCGGTCGGCGCGCTACTGCTGGCCGTGGTCGTGGCCGCGAGCGGCGAGTTCACCGTCGGACGCGGACGGCCACGCCGGTCGACGACCATGATGCTGGTGTCCTTGGCGGTGCTGGGCCCGCTGGCGAGCTGGTGCGTTCTGACCGTGTTCAGCCCGGGCACCTCCGGTGGCGCCCATCGCGCCGTCTGCGGCACCTGGTTCCTGGTGCGATGGCTGGTGGGGATCCGGCAGCCGCACTTCGACGCGCAACCTCCGGCGTGGATTCCGCTCAGCGTCGGGCTGGCCGGAGCGGCCGCCGTGCTTCTCGCGGCCTATCTGACCCTGCGCCCCAGCCGCCGGATCGTGCAGCGGCCCGGCCATGGCACGGCCGAGGTGCGCGAGCTGCTGGCGGCGCACGGCGCACAGGACTCCCTCGGATACTTCGCGCTGCGCCCGGACAAGGCGGTCGTGCTCTCCGCCACGGGCAAGGCCGCCGTCTGCTACCGCCTGGTCAACGGGGTGAGCCTGGCCGCCGGCGACCCGATCGGCGCGCCCTCGGAATGGCCCGGCGCGATCAAGGCGTGGCGTGACGAGGCTGTCGCGCACGGCTGGACCCCGGCTGTTCTGGGCGCCGGCCCGGCCGGGGCGCGGGCCTACTCGCGAGCGGGTCTGCGGGTGCTGGAGATCGGCGACGAGGCGATTCTGCACGCCGGGGAGTTCACCTTGGAGGGACGGCCGATGCGTGGGGTGCGGCAGGCCGTGCAGCGGGTGCGGCGGGCCGGTTTCCAGGTACGCATCCATCGGGTCGGCGACGTCGCACCCAACACCATGGACGAACTGGCCGAGTACGCCGAGAAGTGGCGCGACGGTCCCACCGAACGCGGCTTCTCCATGGCCCTCGGTCGTTTCGCCCACCCGGACGACCTCGAGTACGTGGTGGTGGAGGCCCGCGACGCGGAGGGACGGCCGGCGGCGGTTCTCGGCTTCGTGCCGTGGGGCTCCGACGGTCTCTCGCTCGACCTGATGCGCCGCGGCCCGGAGAGCCCCAACGGCCTCTTCGAGTTCATGATCGCCGAGCTGATGGCCCAGGCCGGCGTCATGGGCCTGCAGCGCGTCTCGCTCAACTTCGCGATGTTCCGGTCGGTCTTCGCCCGCGGCGAACGGCTGGGCGCCGGGCCGCTCCTGCGCTGGTTGTACGGCATTCTCAAGATTCTGTCCCGGTGGTGGCAGCTCGAGTCGCTGTACCGCGCGAACCAGAAGTACCAGCCGACGTGGCAGCCGCGTTTCGTCTGCTATCCGCGGGGGCGGACCTTCCCGAGGGTGGCCGTGGCCGCCGCGATGGCCGAGGGATTCGTCGCGGCTCCGGGGCTCCGGCGCACGGCGCCGCCGTCGCGCGACAAATCCGTGGTGACCATCGACCGGACGGGTGCCGCCGTGTGGACAGGGGTCTCCCCGTGAACGACATCGTCATCACCAGCGGCTGGGTGATCGCCCTGCTGGCCGGCATCACCGTGGCGGCCGCCACGGCCACCGCCGCGTTCTGGGACCGAGGCCGGTTCCGCGTGGTGCACCGCGCCGCCGGGCTGCTCGTCGTGCAGTTGCTGCTCCTGCTGAGCATCGCCGCGGTGGTCAACAAGCAGGCCAACTTCTACGTCACGCTCGGCGAGCTGTTCGGCAAGGGCGGTGGCGACACGTACGCGGGCACGCTCCCCGCGGGCGCGCCGAGGCTGTCGTCGGACGGCGGCGGGAAGGACGACCTCGACCGTTGGATCGCCGGCCATCCCGCCGAGCCGGGCAAGGGCACCGTGATCCCGGCCATGCTCGCCGGCGCCGGCACCGGGTACGCGCTGCCGGCGCAGATCTACCTGCCGGCCGGCTATGCCTCCCCGGCGGCGGCCCGGCGGGACTTTCCGGTCGTCATGTTCCTGGCCGGCTATCCCGGCACGGTGGACAGCTGGCTCAAGAGTGTGGGGGTGGGCGCCGCGCTCGACGAGGCGATCGGCGCCGGCCGTCTGCCTCCGGTGATCGCCGTCCTGGCGGAGCAGGACCCGGTCCGTGGCCGGGACAGCGAGTGTGTCGACTCGGTCCACGGCGTCCGTGCCGACACGTACCTCAGCACCGATGTCCCCGAGGTGGTTCATCACCACTTCCGGGCTGCCCGCGGCCGGGAGAACTGGGCCCTGGTGGGTTACTCGACGGGCGGATTCTGCGCGGTCAACCTGGCGCTGCGCCACCCGGACCGCTTCGCCGCCGCGGCCTCGCTCGCCGGCTACTTCCGCCCGCTGATCGACCGGTCGACCGGCGATCTCTACCACGGCGACCTGGACCTGCGCCGCGCCAACGACCCGCGCATCACGATCGGTCAGCAGCGGCCCGCTCCCGTGCACCTTTTCCTCACCGCCGGCCTCGGCGACCGGGCGGCTCTGCGGGACCTGAAGGCGTTCGCGCCGCTGGTACGCGCTCCGGACACGGCCACGGTCCTCGACGACCGGGCGGGCGGCCACAACTTCACCACGTGGCGGGCGGTGCTGCCCGACCTGTTCAGTTGGCTGGACAAGCAGTTCGGCAAGGGCGGCGCCCGGGCCGCGTGATGTGTTCGGGGACTCCTGGGGAAGGAGAGCCGACGCGCGCGGCGTGGTTGCGGTCGGGGGCCGCGGGACGCGTACCGGAGAGGGGTTTGTGGTGAGGGCGAGCGCCGCGTGGGGAAGCGGTCTCAGAGACCGTAGGTCTTGCCGATGATGTCGCGCTGGATCTCGCTGGTGCCGCCGTAGACGGTGGCGGCGAGGGTGGCGCGGACGTGGCGTTCCATGTCGTACTCGCAGGCGTAGCCGTAGCCGCCCATCATCTGCATGCCGGCGAGGGCCACCTGGCGGGCGACCTCGGTGGTCTTGAGTTTGACCATGGAGCTCTCGCGCGGGAGGACCCGGGCGGGGTCGCGGTCGACGAGGGTGGCGACGCGGTGCACGAGGAGGCGGCAGCATTCGATCTCGGTGGCCAGGTCGGCGACGCGGTGCCGGAGCGCCTGGAACGAGCCGACCGGGCGGCCGAACTGTCTGCGCTGCCTGATGAAGCCGAGGGCGTCGTCGAAGGCCCGCTGGGCGGTGCCGAGCATCAGGGCGGCGAGGATCAGGCGTTCGACGTTGAGGCCGGCCATCAGCTGCTGCCAGCCGTTGTCCCTCGTGCCGACGACCGCGTCCGCCGGGAGTCGCAGGCCGGTGAAGTAGAGGTCGTTGACCTCCTTGCCGCCCATCGTCTCGATGCCGCTGATCCGCAGGCCGGGGGTGTCGGTGGGGACCAGCAGCATGGTGAGGCCGTGGTGGTCGCCGGGGCTGCCCGAACTGCGGGCGACGAGCAGGATGGCATCGGCGATGTGGGCGTTGGAGCACCACGTCTTCTGGCCGTCGACGATCCAGCCGTCATCGGTGCGGACGGCCCGGCAGGAGAGGTTGGCGACGTCGGAGCCGGCTTCCGGCTCGCTCATGGCGATGGCGAAGACGCGGCCGGCGACCAGGCCGCCGAGGACCGTCTTCTTCTGCTCGCCGGTGCCGGACCGCTCGACGGCGGCGGCGACGATCGCGCTGGTGGTGAAGCCGGCGACGGGGGCCTGGCCGTAGGCGACGCGCTCCAGGAACAGGCAGGTGTCGACCATGCCGGCGCCGGAGCCGCCGTACTCGTCGGGGACGGTGACGCCGAGCCAGCCGAGGTCGGCCATC
Source organism: Actinoplanes sandaracinus (assembly GCF_030009775.1). Classification (GTDB taxonomy): domain Bacteria; phylum Actinomycetota; class Actinomycetes; order Mycobacteriales; family Micromonosporaceae; genus Actinoplanes; species Actinoplanes sandaracinus. Next base: position 43,960 of record NZ_JASCTH010000033.1, read on the forward strand.
CTGCGGTAGAGGCCGGGGTGGTGAGGGCTGTCGCCGCGCTGCTCGCGGGTGCCGGCCTCGCGGCGGCAGAAGTCGTCAATGGCCTCGGCGAAGGCCTTCTGCTCGTCAGTGAGATCGATGCTCATACCGCCTGCTTCCCACAGTTTCGGCAGGTGAATCGCGATATTGACAGCGACAGTAACATATCAAATATCAAATCTCAGCCAAGATTTCATGGGGCCACCGGCACGGCCGGTGACTCAGGCCTCCCAGATGCCCAGGTCGTCGAGGTGCTTGACCAGGCGCTCCGCCCCGTCGGTGAAGTGCCGGGTCATCGCCGCACGGGCGGCCGGCGGATCACCGGCGGCGAACGCCGCGAGCACGGCCTCGTGGTCGGCACGCATGCCCTCGCGCCAGGCCGGGTCGGCCGAGTAGACGTGGGCCGGGGTGTATCGGGCGGCGGTGCGCAGGAACCAGCTCAGCTTGCGGGAGCGGGCCATTCGGTTGACCGCGCGGTGGAACTCGTATTCGTACGTCTCCACGTCGCCGGCGCGGCGGGCGCGGGCCACCTTGCTGTGCGCGACGCGCAGCTCGGCGAGCTGGGCCGCGCCGATCGAGGCCGCGACCCGGGCGGCCAGTTCACCGGCGATGTCGCCCTGGAGCTGAAAGACGTCGAGGATGTCCTGGCGGGAGAGGGGGGCGACCACATATCCCTTGCGGGGCTCCAGCTCGACCATGTCCTCGCCGCGCAGGGTGAGCAACGCCTCGCGGACCGGGGTGATGCTGACACCCAGGGAGGCGGCGACCTCTTCGAGGCGGATGCGGGCGCCGGGGCGCAGCTCGCCGGACATGATCCGGGCTCGCAGGGCGCCGGCCACCTCCTCGGAGAGCATCACTGTCACCTCTCGCTTTCTGGGCCGCCACCGTATCAAATATCAAAAATGACGAAAGGTGACCGATGCGGCTCGCAACGACGCTGATGTATGCCGGTGATCCACGCTCGACCGCGGACACGGCGGCAGGCTGGGAGAAGGCCGGTCTCGACGTGCTGTGGGTGGCCGAGGCGTACGGCTTCGACGCCCCCACGATCATGGGATACCTGGCCGCGAAGACCGAACGGGTCGAGATCGGCTCGGCGATCCTGCCGATCTACTCGCGCACCCCGGCCCTGATCGCGCAGACCGCGGCCGGCCTCGACGCGATGTCCGGCGGCCGGGCCATCCTCGGCCTGGGCGCGTCCGGCCCGCAGGTCGTCGAGGGCTGGCACGGCGTGCCCTATGACAAGCCGATCGGGCGCACCCGCGAGATCATCGAGATCTGCCGGGCGATCTGGCGGCGCGAGGTGCTCATCCACGACGGCCTCTACCCGCTGCCGCTTCCCGAGGGGCGGGGCACCGGTCTCGGCAAACCGCTGAAGATCCTCACCCACCCGGTTCGTGAGCGGATTCCGGTCCACGTGGCCGCGCTGGGCGCGGCCAACGTGCGGATGACGGCCGAGGTCGCCGACGGCTGGATCCCGTTCCTGTACGTTCCGGAGCGCGCCGCCGACATCTGGGGCAAGGCCCTGGCCGAGGGCGCCGCGAAACGTTCCGCCGACCTCGGCCCACTGGAGATCGTGGCGGGCGGGCCGCTCGCGATCGGCGACGACGTGACGCATCTGCGCGATCTGGCCCGGCCGACGGTCGCCCTCTACGTCGGCGGCATGGGCGCGAAGGGCCGCAACTTCTATCACGACGTGGTCAGCCGGTACGGGTTCGAGGCCGAGGCCGACCGCATCCAGGAGCTCTACCTCTCCGGCCGTAAGAAGGAGGCCGCCGCCGCGGTTCCGGACGAGCTGCTGGAGCTGAGCAGCCTGATCGGCCCGGAGTCCTACGTGCGGGACCGGATCGCCGCGTTCCGGGAGGCCGGCGTGACCGTGCTTAACGTGATACCCCTGGACGCGGACCCACAGCGGCTGCTGTCGCGGACCAAGGAGCTGATCGGCTGAGATGGGGCGTTACGAGGTGCGGGACCGGATCGCGGCCCTCGACCCGGCCGCCGACCATCTGGAGATCTATCAGCTCTCGTCGGGGCGGGAGTTCCCCTGGGACTACACGCGGGCGCTGGAGTTCGCGCTGTTCCGCACGTACTGCGTGCCGAGCATCTCGAAGCTGCTCGCGGCGACGGGCGAGTTCCGGGACCGGCCGCAGCGGCGGTACGACGACACGGCGCTGCTGATGGGGGAGATGGCGGCGCACGGGTACGACTCCGCACGCGGCCGGGACGCTCTCAAGGTCGTGAACCGGGCGCACGGCCGGTACGCGATCAGTAACGACGACATGCTCTACGTGCTGTCCACGTTCGTCTACGACCCGATCGACTGGCTGACGCGCTACGGCTGGCGGCCCTTGCACGAGCATGAACGGCTCGCGGCCTTCTACTACTACCGCGAAGTCGGCAGCCGGATGGGCATCCGGGACATCCCGAACAGCTACTCCGGCTTCCTGGCCTTCAAGCGGGACTACGAGTCGCGCAACTTCGTATACAGTGCTACAAATCGGGAGATCGGGACTTATACCGTCGACCTGTTCGCCGGCTGGTTCCCGCGGCCCCTCCGGCCGGCGGTCCGGCTCGGCGTCCGGGGGATGCTCGACGACCGGATGCTGCGCGCCTTCGGCTTCGAGCCGGCGCCCCACTGGGTCGGCGTCCTGGCAGCGGCGGGACTCCGGGCCCGCGCGCGTGCGCTGCGGTTCTTCCCGCCCCGCCGGGAATCGGTGCTCGGCCGGTCGAAGAACAACCGGACCTATCCCGGCTACCCCAGCGGCCACGAGCCGTCCGATCTGGGCGCCCCGCCCCCGCCGGACGACCTGCCGGCCGAGTTCCGGCGGTCATCACGTCAGAACCAGGGGGATATTGACATGCCCTGATGCATTGCCGGTTTTCGATGTCTGGGGGTTTGCTGTGAGCACTACTCCCCCAGATCCGGAGGTCGTTCATGAGACGACGGTCCCTCGCGGTGCTCGCCGCGGTTGCGCTCTGCGCGACCGCGGCCGTGACCGCCTCCTCCCCCGCCGGCGCGGAGCAGGTTCCCGACCCCGCCGCCGAGTACGAGATCTACGACGTCCGCACGCTGTCCCAGCGCAACGTGATCGCCCGAACCGGCGCCGCGATCGAGGACATCGAGCACGGCGTCGCGACCGTCACCGCCACCGGAGCCGAGGTCTCCAAGCTGCGCAGACTGGGCTTCACCGTCGAGTCGCCGGTCCGGACCCTCGACTTCCCGCCCGCCGACGCGGCCTACCACAACTACGCGGAGACGATCGCCGAGATCAACTCGGTGGTGGCCGCTTACCCGGCGATCGCCAGCAAGCGGGTCATCGGCAGGTCGTACGAGGGCCGTGACATCGTCGCCGTCAAGATCTCCGACAACGTCGGCACCGACGAGTCCGAGCCCGAGGTCCTCTACGACGCCAACCACCACGCCCGCGAGCACCTGACCGTGGAGCAGGCGCTGTACCTGCTCGGACAGTTCACCAGGACGTACGCGACCGACACCCGGGTAAGGAACGTCGTCGACACCCGCGAGATCTGGATCGTCCCGATGGTGAACCCGGACGGCGTCGAGTACGACATCGCCAGCGGCAGTTACCGGTCGTGGCGCAAGAACCGGCAACCCAACAGCGGATCCAGCTACATCGGCACCGACCCGAACCGTAACTACGGCTACAACTGGGGCTGCTGCGGCGGATCGTCCGGCAGCACGTCGTCGGCCACCTACCGTGGGCCGTCGGCGTTCTCCACGCCGGAGGTCCGCGCGATCCGGGACTTCGTGAACAGCCGGGTCGTCGGCGGGGTGCAGCAGATCAAGGCGGCGATCGACTTCCACTCGTACTCGAAGCTGGTGCTGTGGCCGTACGGGCACACCACCGCCAACACGGCCACCGGCATGAACGCCGACCAGGCCAACACGTTCGCCACCCTCGGACGGCAGCTGGCGGCCACCAACGGGTACACCCCGCAGCAGTCCAGCGACCTCTACATCACCGACGGGGACTCGCTCGACTGGCTGTGGGGCGTGCACAAGATCTTCGCGTACACCTTCGAGCTGTACCCGGGCAGCGCGTCGGGCGGCGGCTTCTACCCGCCGGCCAGCGTCATCCCGACAGAGACAGCCCGCAACCGGACGGCGGCGCTGATGCTGGCCGAGGCCGCGGACTGCCCGTACAAGGTGATCAACAAGCAGTCGACGTACTGCTGATCACAGCGTCAGGAAGCGGCTCTTCCAGGTGGTGAACCGCTCGCCGTACTCGGCCTGCGCGGCCTCGAGGATCACGTCCGGATCCTCGACGGCCGCCAGGCCGAAGTGCTCGTCCAGCCAGGCGCGGTACTCGTCGCGGGCGTCGCTGTCCTCCTGGTCCTCCAGGCGGTAGAAGAACACCTGCTCGTGGTCCACGCACGGCTCGCTGTCGAAGGTGAGCAGCCGCAGCAACTCGCGCAGGTCACGGGCGACGACGTGCTCGCCGCCCTCGTCACCGAAGACCACGACCGGCAGCGTCGCCAGGTCGGCGCGGTCGTCGATCCGCCAGAGGGCGTAGAACGAGCCACTGCCGGTCGCGGTGGCGAACGGGATCAGCCGGGACACGAAGTCCGGGTCCTTCGACCAGCCCGCTTCCAGGCCGGACGTGTCGTTCCAGTCGTCGAGGCCGAAGCACTCGGAGTACGCGCCGTAGCCGACACGGTCCTGGAATCGCTGGAGAAGATTCAACTCGGGAATGCTCACCCGCTCACGATATAAGCCACGCGGGATGTTCATATTTACGGCCTTCGATGTAATGATCGGTGCACCCAGACTTGAGGAGTACCGAGATGCGCAGATGGCGAACCCTTCTGGCGGTCCTGGCAGCGGTGGTCACCGCTGCCACGATGTCCCCCAATCCCGCCGCGGCGGCCAACGACCCGGTCGTCCCGTTCGTCGTCGGCGGCACCCGCGCCGCCCAGGGCGAGTTCCCCTGGATGGTCCGGCTGTCGATGGGCTGCGGCGGCGCCCTCTACAGCCCGACCCTGGTGCTCACCGCCGCACACTGCGTGAGCCGCACCGGCACCAACAGCTCGATCACCGCCACCCTCGGGGTCGTCGATCTGCAGTCGTCCAGCCGCGTCACCCGCAGGTCGAACTACGTGTACCGGGCGCCCGGCTACAACGGCAGTGGCGACGACTGGGCGTTCATCCGCCTGGCCAGCCCCGTCACCGGCGTCGCGACCCTGCCGATCGCGACCTCCACCGCGTACGACTCCGGCACGTTCACCGTCGCCGGCTGGGGCGCCAACCGCGAGGGCGGCTCCCAGCAGCGCTACCTCCTCAAGGCCACCGTCCCGTTCGTCAGTGACGCCACCTGCAACTCCAGCAGCATGTACGGCGGCGAGGTGATCGCCGCCGAGGAGATCTGCGCCGGCTACACCGCCGGCGGCGTCGACACCTGCCAGGGTGACTCCGGCGGCCCGATGTTCCGCCAGGGCGCGTCCGGCTGGATCCAGGTCGGCATCGTCAGCTGGGGCGACGGCTGCGCCCGCCCGAACAAGCCGGGCGTCTACACCCAGGTCAGCTACTTCTCGTCCGCGATCCGTTCGGCCGCCACCAGTCTCGGCGGCTGACCCGTCCGGCGGCACCGGGCGCCTGCCGAGCAGGCGCCCGGTGCCCCATGTCCGGCCGACGAGCCGACCCGCGCGTCTCCGCCGGGATCTTCGCCCCGCTCGTCGGCCAGGCCAGCAGCCGCGGCGCCCAGTTCTTCGGCACCGCCCGCATCCTCGAACCCGGCGATCGGCGCCTTCGGCGACTACTGGCCGGCCGTCCGCTGGCAGTCCGACCACGTCGAGCGTTCCCGCTCCCTCGACGACCCGCCGCTCGGCACGATCGCCGTGGTCACCCCGGACCGCATCGTCTACACCGAACACTGGCTGCGCCGCGACGGCTACGCCCCACGACAGACCCTCACCCCCTGACGTCGTACGAACCCCGGACGCTCAGGTGCGGGCGACGCCGTTGACGTTGACGGTGAACGCGGCCGGCCGGGCGGCTCCCTGACAGGGGGGCCGCCGTCAGCTCAGCTCGTCGCGGACCCGCATCAGGGCGAAGCCGAGCAGGTTGAGGCCACGCCAGCGGAACGGGTCGGCGGCGCGCTCGTCGTCGCGGGACAGGCCGATCCCCCAGATCCGGTCGAGCGGGCTCGCCTCGACCAGCACCCGTTCCCCGGTGGCGGTCAGGTAGTCACGCAGGGCCGGGTCTTGGGCGAACTTGGCCGTGTTTCCGGCGACGACGATCGGGACCCGGTGGTCGTTCCACACCTTCTGGTCGAACCGGGCCACCCGGCCGCCCAGCATCTTGGCCTGGTGCGGATGCCCGGCCGCGAGGATCCGCTCCGCCATGGCCGCGTCGTCGAACAGCACGGCCTTGCGCCACATCATGTAGTGCTCGGCGGTCGCGAAGGTGACCCCGTCGACGGTGAACCGCGAGGGGAACCACTGGCTCAGGCAGCCCGCGCCGATGCCGCCGCCGCGCTCCTCCTGGTGACCCCAGAAGAACAGGAACTTCGGCCTCTTCCCCGCTGCCCGGGCGGCGGTCAGTTCGGCGAGGCTGTAGATCGACATGGGAAGCGAGTCTGCCGGAGCCGTGGCCTTCGGCGCCCGTCATTTTCCGTACCGGATGATCAGCCGGCGAAGCGTGAGCCGCGGGCCATCGTGCGGTAGGCGGCCAGCGCCGCGGCGTCGGTGTCGAACCGGAAGTTGTTGTCGGTGCCCTCCTGGATGTCGGTGTCGAACCAGACGACGGCGCCGACCGCCGGGGTGTCCTCGACCCAGGACTGCAACTGCCTGATCCACTTCGCTTTGTCCCGCACCGCGGCGGTCTCGCTCAGGATGATCGGCTTCCGGCCGCCGTAGAGCTTCGTGACCGGGTTGAACAGGGTGGCCGGCGACTCGCCGTAGAAGTTGTAGCCGGAGATCCCGACCCAGTCGACCTGGTCGTCACCGGGGTAGTACCGCTGCACCCGGTTCCACCCGGCGGCGGGCGCGGAGTTCCAGTTGGGGCTCCAGACCCAGGACACGTTGTCGGCGCCCTGGTCGGCGAAGACGCCGCGCAGCCGCTTCCAGGCCGTCACGTAGTCGGCGGGGTTCCGGCCGTTGCGCGCGCCGGACCACTCGAACCAATCGCCGTTCATCTCCCAGCCCCAGCGCAGCAGGATCGGCCGGCCCATGCCCTTGAGCTTGCGGGCGACCGAGCGGATGTGGCGATCGGAGCCGCCGTCGAGGATGCCGGCCCAGGGGGCGCCGTGCCACGAGACCATCAGCAGGCTGCTGTCCGCGACGTCGGGCTCGGCGGTGGGCACGTAACCGTTCCACGGGTAGAACCGGTGGACGATGCGCTGCTCTCGGCCGAGCTGATCGCGGCGCAGGGCGAGGCTCTGCTTCAGGGTCCGGCCACCGAGAGCGAGATAGGAGCCGAGCATGACCCGGTCGTCCCGTGCGTCCCGGGCGTCCCGTGCGGCTGACGGCGTCACGGAGGGCGACGGAGGCGGCGACGTGATGGTGAGCGCCGAACCTGTCCGGGCGGTCACCTCCGGCGACGGCGCGGAACCGGAGGGGACGGCCGGAGACGTCTGGTCGCCGCAGCCCGCCGCACCGGTGAGTGTCAGCAGGGTCAGCAACTGGCGGCGCTTCACGACGACACCCACCTTCTCCGAGTTTGTGACCAGCCCGTCAATCGGCTGCCCATCATGCCCGGCGGCGCGGAGATTCGTCTCGTCCGAACAGCCGGTGACAGCGTGCGGAATGATCAAGACCACAACGATTCGAGGCACTTCGGGCAGGCTCCGCCGAAAGGCGCGTCTGGGCGACCGAAAGGCCTACCACCAGCCGTTCCCCTTCGTGCTCGGTTTTGGGAGCGTAAATTTTCCTCTGCCGGCGACGCCTTTCCGGCGCCCCGGATAATTGCGGGGAGGAAATAGACATGGACCTTCGCAAGAGCTGTGCTCTGGCCGCCGGAACGCTTTTCCTGGCCTCCGCTGGATTCACCGTCGTGACGACACCGGCCGTCGCGGCGCCGGCGCCCGCCACACAGACGGCGGCATCCGGCGACCCCAAGCCGAACAAGGCCTTCCGGACGGGGTACCGGGAAGGCCGTGCGGACGGCTGGGACGAGGCCCGGGACGACGAGTGTGACCGCCGGGCCAAGGGAACGCTCAAGAATCTGCGGGACAAGGCCGAGTCGGACTATGTGCGCGGCTATGAGCGGGGCTGGATGCGCGGCTACGCCGAGGGCTTCGCGGAATTCTGCTACTGAGATCGTCGTGCCGGCCGGAACCCTTCCCGGGCTCCGGCCGGTGTCCGTGTCAGCCGCGGTAGAGCGCGCCGATCTCGTCGGCGTAGCGCTCCTGGATGATCCGGCGGCGCAGCTTCAGCGTCGGCGTCAGCTCCCCGCTCTCCGGTGTCCAGCCCCGCGGCAGGACGCGGAACGTCTTGACCTGCTCGGGGCGGGACAGTTTCGCGTTGGCGGCGGCCACGGCCGCCCCGATCTCGGCGTTGAGCGCCGGGTCCTCGGCGAGCTCGGCGATCGTCCGGGCGGACAGCCCCCGCGCGCCGGCCCAGAGCGGCGCGATCTCCTCGTCGAGGACGATCAGGGCGGTGACGTACGGCCGCCGGTCGCCCACCGCCACCGCCTGGGCGATCAGCGGGTGCGCCCGCAGCAGGTTCTCGATCTGTGCGGGCGAGATGTTCTTCCCGCTGGAGTTGATGATCAGTTCCTTCTTGCGGTCGGTGATCGTGAGGAAACCGTCGTCGAGCGTGCCGACGTCGCCGGTGGCCAGCCAGCCGTCGGCGTCGGTGACCGGGTCGATCCCGCCGTCGGCGCGCAGGTATCCGGCGCAGACCAGCGGTCCGCGCACCAGGATCTCACCGTCGTCGGCGAGCCGGATCTCCATGCCGCCGTTCGCCCGTCCGACCGTCCCGGTACGGAAGTGCTCCGGTGTGTTGATCGTCGCCGTGCCGCTGGTCTCGGTCATTCCCCACACCTCGAGCACGTGCACCCCGATGCTCGCCAGGTAGAGCAGCACCTCCACCGGGATCGGCGCCGCCCCGCTGCCGGCCCAGAGGATGTTGTCCAGTCCGAGCCGGGCGCGCAGCGGCTTGAGGACCCGCGTCTCCATCGCGGCACGCTCCGCGGCCAGGTCTGCCGGGACCGGCTGCCCGGCCTCGCGCAGCCGGTGAACCTCGGTGGCGACGGCCCGGGCCGCCTCGACCCCGGCCCGCACCGGGGGGTCGGCGGCGGCGAGCTGCCCCTGCACGCCGGCGACCATCTTCTCCCAGATCCGGGGCACGCCGAAGAACGACACCGGCCGGATCTCGACCAGCCCGGCGAGCAACTGGGCCGGGTCGGGGCAGATGGTGACGTGCCCGGCCCGGTAGATCGGGTTGTAGACGCCGAGGATGCGTTCGGCGATGTGCGCCAGCGGCAGGTACGCCAGCGATCCGGCGTGTGCCGGCGTCTCGATCGTGTGCTCCACGACGACCGTCTGGTAGATCACGTTGTGGTGGGTGAGCACCACGCCCTTCGGGTCGCCGGTGGTGCCCGAGGTGTAGAGCAGGGTGACCGGCTGCTCCGGCCGCACCTCACGCCAGGTCTTCTCGAAGGCCGCCGGGTCGTCCCGCTGGGCTGCCGCGCCGCGCACGCTGAGGTGCCGCAGGGAGAGGATCCGCCCGCCGGGGTCGTCACCGGCCCGGTCGACCACGACCACCCGGCGGATCTCCGGGACGTCGTCGAGGATCGGCTTCCAGCGCTCCAGCGCGGCGTCGTCCTCCAGCACCACGATCTCGGCCCGGCTGTGCCGGGCCAGGTAGCGCAGCTGGTCGGTGGACAGGGTGGCGTAGACCGTCGACGGAACCGCGCCGAGGCAGGTGGCGGCGAGGTCGGCCAGCCAGTGCTCGGGCCGGCTGGACATCATGATCAGCATCCGGTCGCCGGAGCTCAGACCGAGGTCGGCGAGCCCCCGGGAGAGGACGGCCACCTCGTCGCGCAGCTGGCGCCAGGTCAAGGTGTCCGGCGAGCCGAGCATGCTGAGGGCGGGCAGGTCGGGGAACTCGGTGGCGTTGCGGTGCAGCAGAGCGGGGATCGTCAGGTCGCGGGCTATGTCGGCGCACCGCTGCTGGATGTCGGAATCCATGAGCTGCCTCCTGGGAAGCCGAAGACGGACGGCTATGGCGCGACTGTAAACACGCGTTAACTTCCTGGGAAGGCAGCATGTGAATCCCGGCTAACTTCCTCAGCCTTTTCAGGCGTTTCCGCCGGACGAGGAAGGTCCGCTCAGGCGTGCAGCACCGTCAGCATCAGCCGGGTGAGGTGCCGGTCCATACCGGAGCGGCGATCGAAACGGACCAGCCGGCTCAGGTCGGTGACCAGGTTGAGCGCGGCGTGCACCAGCACCCGGGCCTCGGGCACGGCCAGGCCGGGACGCAGCCGGCCGAGCAGCCGCACCCACTCCTCGACGTGCAGCCGCTGCACCTTGCGCAGCTCATGCCGGTCGGCCTCGGGCAGGTTGTTGTTCTCCGCCAGATAGACCGCCACCAGAGCGCTGCGCTCGAAGGAGAGCTCCACGTAGGACCGCGCCATGCGGCGCAACGCGTCCTCGTCGCCGGTGGCACCGGTCAGGGCGGCCGTGGTCGCCTCGGCGACCCGCTCGGAGGCCCGGTAGAAGGCGGCCGCCAGGATGTCGGCCTTGCCGGGAAAGTAACGATAGACGCTTGACGCGTTGATCCCGGCGGCCCGGCCGATGTCCTCGACGCCGACCGCGTGATAGCCGTGCCGGTGGAAGAGCTTGATCGACTCGGCCAGCAGGATCTCCCGGCGGGCGGTCACCCCCAGCACCGGCTCCCGCTCCGGGCCCTGGACCGCGGGCCCCGACGGCGTGGCCGGCTCGTCGAGCAGCACCGCCCAGGCCACCCGGCGCAGGACCGCCTCGGCCCGGCCCCGCGCGATCACGGCCCGGTGGGTGCCCAGGCTGCCGAACACGCTGAGCGCGGCACGCACCAGGGCATGCGCGTCACGGGCGGTGAGCCCCGGCCGCAGCTCCCGCAGCGGCGCGGCCAGGCGCGCCGCCAGCGTGCTCAGCTCGGTCATGAACTCGTCCCGGTGCTCGGGCGTCAGATAGCGCCACTCCCACTGGTACAGGCCGGCCACCCGGCGGTGCTCGACGGCGAGCCGGGCCAGCACGGCGAGCAGCTCGTCGAGCTTGCGGTGCGCGTCGCCGCCGGCCGGCAGGTCGGTGGCGGCCAGCACGGCGTCGACGATCTGGCGGGTGGCGTGCACCAGCATCGCGTACTTGTTGGAGAAGTGCCGGTAGATCGCGGGGCCGCTGATGCCGACCGCGGTGGCGATCTCGTCCAGGCTCACGCCGTGGTAACCGCGGTCGCAGAACATCTCGGCCGCGGCCAGGGCGAGCTGCGTCTTACGGTTCTTCGGCCGCTTCCGGGTCACGGGCGGGGCCGGCTCCCCGGCCGCGGCGATGCTCATGACGAACAGCCTATCGGTGATCTGTGGTTCGCCCGACCTTCGTCTTCGTATCCTTGACACCTAGCGGAAACATCGGCAAAAGTTAGCCGCAATTCGCATGCAGGGGAGCTGTCGATGACGACCGAGGCCTATCTGTACGATGCCGTGCGCACACCGCGCGGCCGGGGAAAGAAGAACGGATCCCTGCACGGGGTGAAGCCCATCTCACTGGTCGTGGGACTGGTCGACGAGCTGCGTCGGCGGTTCCCGGGCGTCGACCCGGCCGACATCGAGGACGTCGTGCTCGGCGTGGTGTCCCCGCTCGGCGACCAGGGCTCCGACATCGCCAAGACCGCGGCGATCGCGGCCGGCCTGCCCCACGAGGTGGCCGGCGTGCAGCTCAACCGCTTCTGCGGCTCGGGCCTGGAGGCGGTCAACGTGGCCGCGCAGAAAGTGCGCTCCGGCTGGGAGGACCTGGTCCTCGCCGGCGGCGTCGAGTCGATGTCGCGGGTGCCGATGGGCTCCGACGGCGGCGCGTGGGCGCTCGACCCGGAGACGAGCCTGAAGACCGACTTCATCCCGCAGGGCATCAGCGCCGACCTGATCGCCACGATGGACGGTTACAGCCGGGAGCGCGTCGACTCCTACGCGGTGCAGTCCCAGCAGCGGGCCGCGAAGGCCTGGCAGAACGGGTACTTCGACCGTTCGGTCGTGCCGGTCCGCGACCGCAACGGGCTGCTGATCCTCGACCGGGACGAGCACGTCCGCCCGGACACCACCGTCGAGGGCCTGGGCAGGCTGCCGGCCTCCTTCGCCACGATCGGCGACGTGGGCGGATTCGACGCCGTCGCGCTGCAGAAGTACCACTGGGTCGAGAGGATCGACCACGTGCACACGGCCGGCAACTCGTCCGGCATCGTCGACGGCGCGGCCCTCGTCATGATCGGGTCGGCGAAGGCCGGCGAGCGCGCCGGCATCGCCCCGCGCGCCCGGATCGTGTCGGCCGCGCTCAGCGGCGCCGACCCGACCATCATGCTGACCGGCCCGGCCCCGGCCGCCCGCAAGGCCCTGGCCAAGGCCGGCCTCACCGTCGACGACCTCGACCTGGTCGAGATCAACGAGGCGTTCGCGGCCGTCGTGCTGCACTTCATCGACGACCTCAAGCTCGATCCGGAGAAGGTCAACGTCAACGGCGGCGCGATCGCCCTGGGCCACCCCCTCGGCGCCACCGGCGCCATGATCCTCGGCACCCTCGTCGACGAGTTGGAGCGGCGCGGCGGCCGGTACGGCCTGGCCACCCTCTGCATCGGCGGCGGCATGGGCATCGCCACCATCGTCGAACGCCTCTGATCTCGCCGTCCCCAGGAGACTTCCGTGACTGAAACCATCCGTTACGACCGCGGTGACGACGGCATCGTCGTGCTCACCCTCGACGACCCGAGCCGCGGCGCCAACACCATGAACGCCGCCTACGTGGCCAGCATGGAGGCGACCGTCAGCCGCCTCGAGGCCGAGCGGGACCAGATCACCGGCGTGATCATCACCTCGGCGAAGAAGTCCTGGTTCGCCGGCGGCGACCTGGACCAGCTCGGGTCCGTACCGGCCGACCGCGCGCAGGACGTGTTCGACCAGTCCACCAAGGTCAAGGGCCAGTTGCGCCGGCTGGAGACCCTCGGCCGGCCGGTCGTCGCCGCGATCAACGGCTCGGCCCTCGGCGGCGGACTGGAACTGGCGCTGGCCACCCACCGGCGGATCGCGCTCAACGACCCCCGGCTGGAGATCGGCCTGCCCGAGGTCACCCTGGGCCTGCTGCCGGCCGGCGGCGGCGTGGTCCGCACCGTGCGGCTGCTCGGGCTGGTCACCGCCCTGACCCAGGTGCTGCTCAAGGGCACCCGGCACCGGCTGGCCAAGGCGAAGGAGCTCGGCCTGATCGACGAGGTCGTCGACACCCCGGAGCAGCTGATCACCGCGGCCCGCGAGTGGATCGCGGCCCACCCGGACGCCGCCCAGCCGTGGGACGTCAAGGGCTACAAGGTCCCCGGCGGCACCCCGTCCACCCCGGCTCTGGCCATGCAGTTGCCGGCCTTCCCGGCCAACCTGCGCAAGCAGCTCAAGGGGGCGAACTACCCGGCGCCGCGCAACATCCTGGCCGCCGCCGTCGAGGGCATCCAGGTCGACGTGGACACCGCGTTCACGATCGAGACGCGGTACTTCGTCGAGCTGGTCACCGGCCCGGTCGCCAAGAGCATGATCAAGGCGTTCTTCTTCGACCTCAACGAGGTCAGCCAGCGTGACATCGGCGAGGTGCCGCCGATCACCAAGGTGGCCGTGCTCGGGGCCGGCATGATGGGGGCCGCCATCGCGTACGTCACCGCCCGCGCCGGCCTGCCGGTGGTGCTGCGCGACGTGTCCCTCGAGGGCGCGCAGCGCGGCAAGGCGTACTCGGAGAAGCTCGTCGCCAAGGACGTCGGCCGCGGGAGGATCTCGGAGGAGAAGGGCCGGGCCCTGCTCGACCTGATCACCGCCACCGACCGGATCGCCGACCTGGCCGGCGCCGACCTGGTGATCGAGGCCGTCTTCGAGGACCCGGCGCTCAAGCACGAGGTGTTCGCCGAGATCGAGGGCGTGGTCGCGCCGGACGCTCTGCTCTGCTCCAACACCTCGACGCTGCCGATCACGCTGCTCGCCGACGGCGTCAGCCGCCAAGCCGACTTCATCGGGCTGCACTTCTTCTCCCCGGTCGACAAGATGCCGCTGGTCGAGGTGATCAAGGGCGAGAAGACCGGCGAACAGGCCGTGCGGCGGGCGCTCGACGTCGTCCGCCGGCTGCGCAAGACGCCGATCGTGGTCAACGACAGCCGCGGCTTCTTCACCAGCCGGGTGATCGGCACCTTCACCAACGAGGGCCTCACGATGCTCGCCGAGGGCGTCTCCCCCGTCAGCATCGAACAGGCCAGCAGCCAGGCCGGCTATCCCGCCCCGGTGCTCCAACTGATGGACGAGCTGACCCTCACCCTGCCTCGCAAGATCCGCAACCAGTACCGGGCCGCCGCGACGGCCGCCGGCCAGACGTGGGAGTCGCATCCGGCCGAGGAGATCATCGACCGGATGATCGACGAGTTCGGGCGGCCGGGCCGCTCCGGCGGCGCGGGCTTCTACGAGTACGCCGACGGCAAGCGCACCGGGCTCTGGCCGGGCCTGTCCGCGTTCGCCAAGCCGGACGTGGCGATCAGTTTCGAGGACCTCAAGGAGCGGATGCTCTTCATCGAGGCGATCGAGAGCGTGAAGTGCCTGGACGAGGGCGTGCTGGGCTCGGTCGCGGAGGCGAACATCGGCTCCATCCTCGGGATCGGCTACCCCGGCTGGACCGGTGGCGTGCTGCAGTACATCAACCAGTACGACGGCGGCCTGCCCGGTTTCGTGGCTCGCGCCCGCGAACTGGCCGAGCGCTACGGCGACCGGTTCACCCCGCCGCCGCTGCTGGTCGCCAAGGCCTCGGCGGGCGAGACCTTCGCCTGAGCCGCCCAGTGTGGGTCATGTCTCGTGGGCCGATCGGTCCACGGGGCGTGACCTGCATGGGTTCCATCACTCGGCAACATCCGGGCGGACACCCGGCCCATGCGTGATCGATGATCTCCGGGCTATCGTCCACCCCCGGAGGTTGATCATGAATATCGACGCGGAGTTACTCGGCGTACCGGTGGAGGAACCCTGGGCCCCCGCTGTCCGGGCGCTGCTGCGGCACCTGGAGAGCGCAGGCTTCGACGGCGCCCCCCCGGTCGACGGCGATGTGACCGGCGCCGCACCGTCCTGGCCCGAGTGGAGCCGCGAGGACGACACCCTCTGGCAGGTCGCCCAATGGCTGCGCGAATACCACGAGGCCGTCGCCGATTTCGTCCCGCCCGCCGGCGCGGTCTGGCGCAAGGGCGGCGCCTGGGAACCCGGCCTCATCATCGGGCACAACGACGCGGCGCCCTACAACGCCACCCGCGCCGGGCGGCGCCTCACCGGCTTCGTCGGCTGGGACTTCGCCGGGCCGGTCACCCGCGACGCCGACCTCGCCTTCGCCGCCTTCGCCTGGGTGCCGCTCACCTCCCACGACGACGAGTGGGCCGGTCTCGCCGACCGGCCGCGGCGCCTGCGCATGCTGCTCGACGCGTACGGCTGGCGCGGCACCACCACCGACATGGTCCGCGAGGTCCGTGACCGGATCAGCGCCGCCATCCACGACATCCGCCGCCTCGCCACCGCCGGCGACCACGACTGCCGCGAGCTCATCCACTCCGGCCGCGACCTGCGCCTCGCCGCCGCCGTCAAGGAACTGGCCACCTTCCCCGGCTGACCCGGCAGGCGCGCGGCAAGCGCCGGGCAAGCGGGCCGGCGCATCGTCGGCGACATGCTGACACTCACCAGGAAGACCGATGTCGCCGCGCTCGGCACGATCCTCGGGGTCTGGGCGCATCCGGACGACGAGGCGTACCTGTCCGGCGGCCTGATGACCCTGGCCCGCGACGCCGGCTCCCGTGTCGTCTGCGTCACCGCCACCCGCGGCGAGCACGGCACCGGCGACCCACGACGCTGGCCGCCCGGCCGGCTCGCCGTCCGCCGCACCGCCGAACTGCGCGACTGCCTGGACATCCTCGGCGTCGGCGAGCACCACTGGCTCGGCTACCAGGACGGTCGCTGCGCCGCCGTGCCACCGTCTGGGGCGATCGCCCGCCTCGGCGACCTGATCGACGAGATCCGGCCGGACACCGTCGTCACGTTCGGCCCGGACGGCAACACCGGACACCCCGACCACCGCACGGTGGCCCGCTGGACCGCCGCCGCCGTCGACTGGGCCGCCCCCGCCGGAACCCGCCTGCTGCAGACCGCGGTCACCCCGGAGTGGGCGAACCGCTGGCGCGCTGTCAACGAGCGCTTCGACGTGTTCCTGCCCGGCTTCCCGGTCACCCGTCCGGAGCCGTCGCTGGCTCTGCGCCTCACCCTCGACGAGGACACCCTCGCCCGCAAGGTCCGCGCCCTCGCCGCCCAGGCCACCCAGACCGAGGCGCTGATCGCCGCGATGGGCGTGGACGACTACGCCGGGTGGGTCGCCGAGGAGGCCTTCACCGAGGCCGTCCCGGACTCCGGCGCCCATCCGGCGTGCGGACGCTGCTGGTGGGACGTCACCGCCGCCCGCTGGCGCTGCGCCGGCCGGCGGAAACCTTTTGCGGGGTACGCCGCATGAGCCCCCACCGAACCATCCCGTCCCGGACTCCCCCGCGACTTTCGGGTGGAGTCCGGGGCCCACGGTGGACAGCGGACTCAGCCCGAGAGGCGCCGGGCGGCCGGAAGTGGCGCCCACGTCGCGGGGGAGTCCGGGACGGGATGGTTCGGTGGGGCGGCCTCACCCGTACCGGCAAAGGCGAGCCGCCGGTAGAAGGGGCTGGACCGCACCAGATCGTCGTGGCCGCCGTCGGCGGTGACCGCGCCGCCGTCGACGACCAGGACGCGCCCGGCGGAGCGGACGGTGGAGAAGCGGTGCGCGATGACGACCAGCGCGCAGACCGACGAGACCTCGTGGAGGGTGGCGGCGAGGGCGAGTTCGCTGTCCGGGTCGAGGTGGGCGGTGGGTTCGTCGAGCAGGATCAGGTCGGGGCGCGACAGCAGGCAGCGGGCGATGGCGACGCGCTGGCGCTGGCCGCCGGAGAGGCGGCGGCCGTGGTCGCCGACGGGGGTGTCGAGGCCGTCCGGCAGCCCGGCGACCATCGTGGTGAGGCCGGTCATCGCCAGGACCCGGCGGAGTTCGCCGGCGCTGACCGGGCCGGCGCCGTAGAGGAGGTTCTCGCGCAGCGTTCCGGCGAGCAGCGGGCAGTCCTGCTCGACGAGGCCGACGGCGGCACGGTGCCGGGCGTAGGAGGTGACGGCCGCGTTCCGGCCGTGCAGGAGCACCGATCCGCGATCCGGCTCGTAGAACCGCTCGGCCAGCGCGAAGATCGTCGACTTGCCGGCACCGGACGGGCCGACCAGGGCGATCTGGCCGCGGGCCGGGACCGCGAAACCGACGCCGCGCAGCACCGGGCGGCCGGGCTCGTAACCGAACCAGACGTCGCGGAACTCCAGGACCGGAACGGTCCGGCGGGTGGCGCCGCGCACCGGGGCCACGGCGACCGGCCGGTCCCGCTCGATCGGCAGGGCCAGCACCTCGTTGATCCGGTGCAGCGCCCCGGAACCCTGCTGGACCGCGCTGACCGCCTGGAAGATCTCGTAGACCGGAGCGGCCAGGTAGGTCATCGCCAGGGTGAACGCGACCAGTTCGCCGAGGGTCATCGCGCCGGACGACACCCGGGTCGCCCCGACGAGCAGGACCGTCAGGAACGCGCCGCTGACCGCCAGGTCGTTGGCCGGGCCGCTGAGCGCGACCATCCCGGCCATCCGCAGGTTCGCCAGGTAGGCCCGGCCGGCGGAGGTGTCGAGCCGTTCCGCCTCCAGACGCTCGGCGCGGCAGGCCCGCACCACCCGGATGCCGCCGAGAGCCCGTTCCAGGTCGGCGGCGAGCAGGCCTTCGGCGGTCTGGGCGGCACGCGACGCGATCCGTACCCGCCGCACCACCGCGAGCAGGGCCCCGAACGAGCCTCCGAACAGGACCACCACCGCGGCCAGCAGCCACGGGTCGAGCCAGCCCAACAGCACGATCGCGGCGGCCAGCCCGGCCACGCCGGCCACACCGGTGCCGAGGCTTTGCGCGATCAGCGTCTTGACCGCGGCGGTGTCTCCGCAGGCGCGGGCGATCAGGTCCCCGATCCGGCCGTCGTCCAGCGCGGACAGCCGGACGCGCAGCAGATGGACGGTGACGGTGCGGCGCAGGTCGCGGGTCATCTTCTCGCCGGTGTGCGCCTGCACGTAACGGGCCAGGGCCAGGGCTGACGCCTGAGCGGCGAACAGTCCGGTCAGCGCGCCGATCACCGGCCACGGCAGGGACCCGGCGGCGGCGCCGTCGACCGCCTCGCGGGCGAGCAGCGGCTGGGTCAGCGCCAGCAGGGTGCCGAGCAGGCTGAGGGCGGCGGCGCCGAGGATCGGGCGGCGGTACCCGCGGGCCAGCCGGACCAGGTCCCGCCACCGGGCCAGATCGGTCATCTCGGCCCCCTCTCACCAGGAGATCCGACGGTAGGCAGGCGTTTCGCGCGCCAGCAATGGGCATGATCGGACGCCAAGCGCGGCAAGGGGGCGGGCGGTCGTCCTTTCGTAGGATCCGTTCATGCGTCTACTCGCCTCGCTGCACGAATCCGCCGACCGGGCCGGGGTGGTGGTCACCCCGCACGGGTCGCTGTCCCGGCATGAGCTGCTCGGCCGGGCCGCCGGGGTGGCGGCCTCGATCGCCGGCGCCCCGATCGTGGCCGTGGAGGCGGTGCCGGCTCTGTCGACGATCGTGACGGTGACCGGGGCGCTGCTGGCCGGGGTCCCGATCGTGCCGGTGCCACCGGACGCCGGCGTCTCCGAGCGCGAACACATCCTCCGGGACTCCGGTGCGACGCTGCTGCCGGCCGGCCTCGCCGCGGCCTCCGCCGCGACCGTTCCCGCGGAGCCGGCGCCCTCGACCGCCGCCCTGGTCCTCTACACCAGCGGAACGACCGGACCACCCAAAGGCGTGGTGATCTCCCGGGCCGCGATCGCCGCCGGTCTCGACGCCCTCGCCGGGGCCTGGCAGTGGACCGCTGAGGACACCCTGGTCCACGGCCTCCCGCTGCACCACGTGCACGGTCTGGTCCTCGGCGTCCTCGGCCCGCTGCGGCTCGGCTCCGGGCTCGCGCACACCGTCAAACCCACCCCCGCGGCGTACGCGTCGACGCCCGGCACCATGTATTTCGGTGTCCCCACGGTCTGGTCGCGGATCGCCGCCGACCCGGCCGCCGCCCGCGCTCTCGCCCCGGCCCGCCTGCTCGTCTCCGGCAGCGCCCCGCTGCCGGTCCCGGTCTTCGACGCGCTGGCCGCGCTCACCGGCCAGTCCCCGGTCGAGCGCTACGGCATGACCGAGACCCTGATCACGGTGAGCGCGCGGGCCGACGGCGAACGCCGCCCCGGCCACGTCGGCACGCCTCTGCCGGGCATCACCACCCGGCTGGTCGACGAGGCCGGGGCGGTCCTGCCCACTGACGGCGAGACCATCGGCCATCTGCAGGTCAAGGGACCGACCCTGCTCGACGGCTACCTGCACGGCGGCGACGTGCGGCCCCCCGATCTGGTCGACGGCTGGTTCCCGACCGGTGACGTGGCCACCGTCGACCCCGGCGGCTGGCACCGCATCGTCGGCCGGGCGTCCACCGACCTGAT
The DNA here is from genome assembly GCF_030009775.1 of Actinoplanes sandaracinus. GTDB lineage: Bacteria > Actinomycetota > Actinomycetes > Mycobacteriales > Micromonosporaceae > Actinoplanes > Actinoplanes sandaracinus. The sequence continues at coordinate 63,767 of NZ_JASCTH010000033.1, forward strand.
CAAGACGGGCGGCTACCGGGTCGGCGCCGGCGAGGTGGAGGACACCCTGCTGCGGCACCCGGCCGTGCACGAGGCCGCCGTGGTCGGTGTGCCGCATCCCGACCTGGGCGAGCAGATCACCGCGTTCGTGGTGGCCGACCCGGTCGGGGCGGCCGAGCTGATCGACTTCGTGGCGGGGCGCCTCGCCGTGCACAAGCGTCCGCGGGTGGTGCACCTGGTGGACAGTCTGCCCCGCAACGCGATGGGCAAGGTGCAGAAAGGTTTGCTGACCACCGATTGACTCAACTCGACGCCGGGGCCTGCCGATCGAACGGCTCGTGACGAGACCATCGATCCGCTCGGCCACCGCGGTGCTCGCTCTGGCCGCGGGCTGGCTGGTGCTCGCCGCCGGCCTGGGTGTGGCCGGCCTGCACCGGCCTCTCCCGCCCTGGCTGCTCTGGCCGGCGGCGGTCGGCGCGGCCGGAACCATCGTGCTGGGCTGCCGGATCGCCGCGGCGACCGGGCACGGTCCGGTCCGCGTCTTCTGGACGCGTCTCGCCGTGGCCAACACCGTGCTGACCGCCGGTGCCGCCGGCCGGTTCCTGCAGGTCGTGATCAACGGTCCGGCCGCGGCGCTCAGCCTGGTGACCACCATCTGTTATCTGACCGCGGTCACACTCACCGTGGTGGCGATGCTGCGGCTGCCCGGGAAGCGGCGCGCGTGGCGTGCCACCCTGGCGACGGTGCTGGACACCGCCATCGTGTCGGTGGCCGCGGCGCTCGTGGTCAGTCACATCCTCTGGAACGACTCGGTGCCCGGCGCGGGCCACGGCAAGACCGCGGCGATGCTGCTGGTCGTGCTCGGCATCGCGTGCGCCGCCCTGATCGCCGTGATCAAGGTCGGGGTGACCGGCGCCGGCCCGGTCCCGGCCGGCGCCCTCTGGGCTCTCGCTCCGGTCGGCCTGATGGCCCCGGTCTCCTGGATGATCTCCCCGATCCTGCACCAGTGGCCGCACCTGGGCGGCACGGTCGTCGTCATGCCGGTGATGGGCCTGCTCCTCGGCCTCGCCGCCTGGCTGCAGACCCGCGCCAACCTGACTCCGCCGGATCTCACGCCGCGAGCCGAACCCCTCACCGGGGCGGTCGACCGGGGCCGGGCCTGGCGGCGGATCAGCCTGGTGCCGTACTGCGCCGTGGCGGTCACCGCCACCATGATGATCACCGTGACGGTGCGGTCCGGATTCCTGACGCCCGGCCTGGCCGGTGGCTCGGTGCTCCTCACCGTCCTCGTGGTGACCCGGCAGCTCGCCGCGCTGCTCGACAACGCCGAGCTGCTCGACCGGCTGGACGACCAGGCCCATCACGACGACCTCACCGGGCTGCCGAACCGGCGTCTGTTCACCGGCGCCCTGGCCCGGCGCACCGGGCCGACCACGGTCGCGGTCTGCGACCTCGACGGGTTCGCCGCGCTCAACGACCGGCTCGGTGACGACGCCGGGGACGCGCTGCTGCGTGCCGCCGCCGAACGGGTCGCCGCGGTCGCCGGCGCCGACGCGGTGGTGGCGCGGCTGCTCGGCGACGAGTTCGGCGTCCTGGTCCCGGGCGTCGACACCGGTCTCGCCGAGACGCTGGTCGGCGCGTTCCGCATCCCGCTGCGGGTGGACGCCCGCGACCTGCTGGTCACCGTGACCGCCGGGGTGGCGGCCGGCTCCGGGGAGGCGGTGACCGATCTGCTGCGCCGCGCCGAGGTCGCCCTCCAGGCCGCGAAGTACACCGGCGGCGACCGCGGCCGTGAGCACACCAGCGCCCTCGACGCCACCGCCCAGCACCACGCTGAGCTCGCCGCCGCTCTGCGCCGCGGCCTGGAGCTGGGCGAGTTCCGCCTGCTCTACCAGCCCATCGTGGAACTGCCGGCGGGCACGGTCAGCGGAGTCGAGGCGCTGGTCCGCTGGCACCCCACCGGCGGGCCGGTGATCTCCCCGGCCGAGTTCATCCCGGTCGCCGAGCACAGCGGCCTGATCCTGGACCTGGGTGCGTGGATCATGGACGCCGCCTGCGCCGACGCGGCGCTGTGGCAGCGGGACCACGGCTCGGCCGGTCCGCGGGTCAACATCAACGTCTCGGCACGGCAGCTTCTCGACCCGGATCTGCCGGGAATGGTCGCCGACGCGCTGCACCGGCACGGGCTCACCCCGGACCGGATCACCATCGAGATCACCGAGACCGCCGTCTTCGCCGGCGGCGCGGCCCTGGAGACCGTCCGCGAACTGCGCGAGCTGGGTGTCGGCCTGGCCCTGGACGACTTCGGCACCGGGCACAGCTCGCTGACCCTGCTGCGGACCTGCCCGGTCACCACGCTCAAGGTCGACAAGTCGTTCATCGACGACCTCAACGGCACCGCCGAGCAGGAGGCCATCGCGTCGTCGCTGAGCACCATCGCGAGCACGATGGGCCTGCGGGCGGTCGCCGAGGGTGTGGAGACCCGCGACCAGGCCGAGCGGCTGCACGCGCTCGGTTACCGGTACGCCCAGGGCTTCTACTTCGCCCGCCCGGTCCCGGCCTCCGAGATCGCGGCCCTGCTGGACGACCCGGTCCTGGCGTCGTGAAGGTCAACACGATCGACACAATCGATCGCTATAGTCCCCGGCCGTGCGCCCCCTCTTCGCCGCCAGCGACATGCACGGCCATCGCGCCGAGTTCCGCGACGCCCTGCGCGACGCGGGACTGATCGACTCCGCCGGGGACTGGTCCGGCGCCGACGCCCGGCTGTGGGTGCTCGGCGACTACTTCGACCGCGGGCCGGACGGGATCGGTGTGGTCGACGACCTCCGTCACCTCACCGGTCAGGCGGCGGCCGCCGGCGGCGAGGTGGCCGGCCTGCTCGGCAACCACGAGGCCCACCTGCTGGCCGCGCACCGGTTCGGCACCGCACCGATCCCCGGCTGGGAGTCCCAGGAGGGCGGGTACTACGGCGCGTGGCGCAACTACGGCGGCCGGGAACGCGACCTGCGCCGCCTGACCGAGGACCATCTCGCCTGGCTGCACGCGCTTCCGGCGATCGCGCTGGTCGACGGGCACCTGCTGCAGCACTGCGACAGCACTCGCTATCTGGAGCTCGGCGGCAGCGTCGACGCCGTCAACAAGGCCGCCGCCGGTTATCTCGCCGACGACGACCCGGGTGAATGGCTCACCTTCTGCGGCCGTCTCAGCGGGCGCGGCGAGTTGCACTCCCCCGCCGTGGCCGGCGGGCTCCTCGCCGCGTTCGGCGGCTCGCTGATCGTTCACGGTCACAGCACGCTGATCGGCTGCTTCGGCCTGACCCCCGAGCAGGCGAGGACACCGCACCGGTACGCCGGTGGCCGGGTGCTGGCCATCGACGGTGGCGTCTTCGAGGGCGGCCGGATCCTGGTCACCCGTCTCCTCTGACGTGGCGCTCACCGGCTCGGGGTGTCAGAACGCCGCTGAGGGGTACCGTGCGGAGGATGATCTGTTCGTGTCCCGACTGCGGGTCGGCCGGCGTGCCGCTGATCTTCGGGCTGCCGGTCCCGGAGGCTCGCGCCGCCGCGCGCAGCGGCGAGCTCGCCCTCGGCGGCTGCCTGATGCCCACGCGGCCGCCGAACTGGCAGTGCCCCAGCGGCCACCAGTGGCACGACACCGACGAGACCGCCTGGAACGCGCGACTGATGGCCGCGCTCGTGGCCCACGGCTACCCGGAGGACTGAACCCGCCCGCCCCTCTGTCCCCCTTTCCTGTGAGGGGTTGACGAGAGGGTTGCGACCATCCGGTACCGTTCTGCCGCGCCGGCCCGCAAGCACCACCGTCGATGCCGGTATGTCCGCGAATTCAGGGGGATCCGGTGAAGAGACGTATGGGTGTGACGGCTGCCGCGGCCGTCGCGATGGTCCTGAGTGGCTGTACGTCGGGCGATGAACCGGCGCAGACTCCGGGCCTCGAGACGAGAGGCACCGTGCTCACCACCGTGCAGCCGGCCCGGCAGGACCTGACCAACCAGATCAGCCTGACCGGGAAGGTCAGCATCAACCCGACCTTCGGGATCGTCTCGCCGGCCGAGGGCGAACTGCGCTTCACCGAGCGCCAGCCCACCACCGTGCCGGTCAGCCGGGACACCTGGGTGGCGACCGTCTGGGAGGACAGCGTCCCCCGCCGGGTGTACGTCCCGACCGGCGCCGTGATGGCCGGGCGGCTGATGAACGACCGCACTCCGGTGGCCAAGGGCATGCCGGTGGTGTCCGCCAAGCACATCGGTTACGGCATCGTGGCCGAGATCGACAGCGCCCAGGCGTACCGGATCTCCGGGTCCGTCGAGTCGATCAAGGCACAGATCAAGAACGGTCCGGGTCCGTTCGACTGCGAGCCGGTCGGCACCATCGCGGCACTGCCGGCGGGCACGTTCCCCGAGCCTGAGGCCCCCGCGAGCCCCGCCCCGAACGCCAACGCCTCGGCCGCCGCACCGCCCGCCGAGAACAAGGCGCCGGCGACCGCGCCCGACGGTTCCGAGCCGACCGGGCTGCGGCTGGTCTGCGTCGCCCCGGAGAAGGTCAAGCTGATCAACGGCGCCGAGGTGACCCTCGACGTGGTCACCGGCCGGGCCGAGAACGTCCTGGTGCTGCCGGTCGAGGCGGTCGCCGGCCTGCAGGGCAAGGGCAAGGTCGACCTGGTCGTCGGCGAGGAGCGGCAGCGCAAGACGATCGACGTGGTGCTGGGCATCTCCGACGGCAAGGTCGTGGAGGTCAAGAAGGGTCTCACCGGCAACGAGACCGTCGCGGTCCCCGGCCCGAACCTGCCCACCGCGGCGCCGACCGAGGTGACCGGGTGACCGCCCTGATCCAGCTCTCCGGGATCACCAAGGTCCTCAAGGGGCAGGAGCAGCCCCGGACCATTCTCGACGGGGTCGGCCTGGAGGTGTTCCCCGGCGAGAGCATCGCCATCGTCGGCCGCTCGGGTTCCGGCAAGAGCACGCTGCTCAGCGTGCTGGGCCTGTTCGACCGTCCGGACCAGGGCACGTACCTGCTCTCCGGGAACGACATCAGCCGGCTGCCGGAGCGCCGGGCGGCGAAGCTGCGCAGCTCCCACTTCGGTTTCGTGTTCCAGCGGTTCTTTCTGCTCAAGCACCTGACGGCGGCGCAGAACGTGGCGATGGCCCTGGTCAACGGCCAGGGCTGGCTGCCTCGCCGGGAGCGCCGGGCCAGGGTCATGCAGGCCCTGGAGCAGGTCGGCATCGCCCACCTGGCGAAGAACCGGCCGGCCCGGATGTCCGGTGGTGAGCAGCAGCGGGTGGCGATCGCCCGGGCCCTGGTCCGGGAGCCGAAGATCCTGCTCGCCGACGAGCCGACCGGCGCCCTGGACACCGAGACCGGCGCCCTGGTGATCGACGCCCTGCTGGGCGTCACCGCTCACGGCTGCGCGCTGATCCTGGTCACCCACGACCGTGATCACGCCGCACGGATGGGCCGCGTCCTGCACCTGGACGCGGGCGTGCTCACCGAACAGGTCGCGGTCGGAGGCACAGCATGATCCGGTTCTCCGGGCGGCTTCGGTCCGCCCTGATCATCGGCCTGCAGGGCATCCGGTCCCGCAAGCTGCGCACGCTGCTGTCGATGGTGAGCCTCTTCCTCGGTGTGCTCGCCGTGGTCGTGGTGCAGGCCGGCGCGAGCATCGCCGAACGGGCCGTTCTCGCCGACATGGAACTCTACGACGGCTTCGACGGCACCGTGGTGATGGAGATGGGCGGCTCGTCGCCGAAGGTCGAGCCGATCGTTCTGGACACTGTCGCCGGCCGGTCTGACGCGGTGGCCATGACCGGCATGCAGGCGATCATCGGTGAGCCCGGGGTGCGGCCGGTCAATCAGGGTGGCGGATCCTTCGACGACAGCTGGGGCGGCTCGCCGATGATCTGCGACGAGCAGGGCAACTGCCGGGAGCAGACACCGGCGGAACTCGGCCCGCAGGGTCAGGCCATCGAGCTTCGGCTCACCGCGCTCACCGGCGACGTACGGCAGTTCCGGCCGTACCGTCCGCAGGCCGGTCAGTGGCTGGACTTCACGTCGGTGCCGATGATGGCCCCGCGGCTGGTCCTTAACAAGGAGGCGGCGAAGGGCTTCGACCGCTACAAGGTGCCCGCCGAGATGCGGGTGCCCGGGGCGTCGGCCAACATGACCCCGCAGTTCGTCGGCGTGGTCGACGACGGCGACGCCTCGCCTCGGGCCTATGTGCGGCTGGACGAGTTGACCCAGTGGGTGCCGGCCGGCAAGCTCGTCGACCCGAACATGGGTGAGGTGCGGGTGCTGATGTCCTCCGGGACGCCCGTCGAGCAGGTGCTGACGAGCAAGCTCAAGGCCGTCAACATCGAGCCGTACGTCCACATCGTCAACTCCCGTGAGGAGCAGGAGAGCGAGCTGGCCCTGATGCGGTGGATCTTCCTGGCGATGGCCGGCCTGGTCCTGCTGATCGGTGTCGCCGGCATCCTCAACGTCGGCCTGGCCACGGTCGGCGAGCGGGTGGAGGAGTTCGCGCTGCGTCGGGCGGTCGGCACGCCCCGGGCCCTGTTGGCCGGCATCGTGCTGGCCGAGACGCTGATCACCGGTCTGCTCACGGCCGCGCTGGCGATCGGGGCGAGCGCGGCGGCCCTGAAGGCGTTGGTCACGCTGGCCGGCGATTCGCAGCCGTTCCTCCAGGGTGTGGAGTTCCCCTGGGAAGCCGGGGTGGCCGGGGTGATCGCCGGTCTGGTCGCGGGTGTGCTGGGCGGTTTCGTCCCGGCGATCCGGGCGGCCGGGATCCCGATCGCGACGGTCATGCGAGCCTGACCGTCGCCATGGCGATCATGCGAGTCTGACCCTCGCCGTGGCCATGCGAGCCTGAACATCGACGCGGGGGGGGGGGGGGGGGGGGGGGGCCCCCCCCCCCCCGGTGGGGGTGACACAAAACGGCGAGGACACAAACAAGAGTA
>NZ_JASCTH010000033.1:70722-115417 GCF_030009775.1 Actinoplanes sandaracinus
CCCCCGGCGGGGTGTCCTTGCTCGCTTCAACTGGGCGGCGGGGGGGGGGGGGGGGGGCCCCCCCCCCCCCCCCGCGTTTCTCGTTCACCGAACGCGGATAGCAATCACTCTCGATACCCGGATCAACCGATAAATCGGCACTTAACTCTCTCGCACCGTGAAGGCCGACAATTCAATGCGCGGGGTAGATTGACGATCTCCGCATTGTTATCGTCAACATCCGTTCCGGAATTGATCATTATGATCCAAGCCGACGGCGGGGAGTTCCACCATGCGCAGACGTTCTTTCGTGACACTGGGCGCAGCGGGCGTGGGCTCGGTGCTGGCCGGCTGCGCGAAGGACGAGGTGGAGGGCTTCGATCTGGACAACGCCCCCCGAGGCCCGATCGTCCTTGGCTTCTCCCAGGCCGGCGCGGAGAGCGGATGGCGCGTCGCCAACACCGAGTCGATCAAGAAGTCGGCGGAGCGCAACCGCATCACCCTCAATTTCAAGAACGCCGACGGAAAACCGGAACAGCAGATCGCTGATGTTCACGCGTTCATCGACGCCAAGGTGAACGTCATCTCGTTCGCCCCCGTCGTCGAGAGCGGCTGGGGCGAGGTGCTGCGGCGCGCCCGCGACGCGCGGATCCCGGTCGTGCTGACCGACCGCCTCATCGACGAGAAGGACACCTCGCTCTGGACCAGCTCGATCGGCGCCGAGTTCGCCTCCGAGGGCAATCTGGCCGCCCTCTACCTGGCGAACGCCTTCTCCGGGACGGCCGGGCCGGTGAACGTCGTGGAGATCCTCGGCACGACCGGGTCCACGCCGACCAAGCAGCGGGCCGAGGGTTTCGCCGCCACGGCGTCCAAGACCAGCCTCCTCAAGGTCATCGACGAGGAGACCGGCAACTGGTCCCGCGACGGCGGCGAGGACGCCATGAGGAAACTGCTGAAGCGGAACAAGAAGATCGACGCTGTTTTCGCGCAGAACGACGACATGGGACTGGGCGCCGTCACGGCACTCGAGGCAGCGAACCGGAAACCCGGCTCGGACCCGAAGATCGTCACCGTCGATGCCACCAGAGACGGCCTGGAGGCTCTGCTCGCCGGAAAACTCAGCTACGTCGTGGAGTGCAGCCCGGAGATCGGCGAGCAACTGATGACGGTCGTCGTCGACCTTTTCCACGGCGGCCGTGTGAAGAAGCGCATCGAGTCCGAGAAAGCGGTCTTCGACGCCGAGAGCGCCGCCGAGGCCCTGCCCGACCGCAAGTACTGACGCGGCCGGGCGGCCAAAGGCCGTGCCACCCGGCGCGGCCGGGGTCGTCTCAGTCGCCGACGGCCTTGAAGAGCGCCGCGATCTCGGCCGCCGACAGGTGGCGGAACCCGCCGGGCCGCAGGTCGCCGAGACGGATCGGGCCCACCGCCGTGCGGATCAGCCGGGTCACCGGGTGCCCCACCGCGTCCATCATCCGGCGGACGATGTGCTTGCGGCCCTCGTGCAGGACGATCTCCACCTGCGCGGTCTTGCCGATCGCGTCGACCAGCCGGAAGGAGTCGACCTTCGCCGGGCCGTCCTCCAGCTCGACACCGGCCTGCAGGGCCCGGCCCACCGTACGCGGCAGTGGCCCGACCACCTCGGCCAGGTAGGTCTTGGAGATCTCGTACGACGGGTGCATCAGCTTGTGCGCCAGCCCGCCGTCGTTGGTGAACAGCAGCAGGCCCTCCGACTCGGCGTCGAGCCGGCCCACGTGGAAGAGCCGCTGCTCGAAGTTGGCGCCGAGGAAGTCGGCCAGCTCGGTGCGGCCCTTGTCGTCGTCGAGGCTGGAGACGACGCCACGTGGCTTGTTCAGCGCCACGTAGACGAGCTTGGTGTTGGTGATCACCCGCTGCCCGTCGACGTGGATCTCCGCCGAGGCGGGGTCGACCTTGTCGCCGAGTTTGGCGATCCGGCCGTTGACGGTGACGCGCTGCCGGAAGATCAGATCTTCGCAGGCGCGCCGGGATCCAACACCGGCCGCCGCCAGGACTTTCTGGAGGCGTTCGGCGGTGTCAGCCTGAGGCATCGAGCACTTCTTCCACGTCGTCGGGCAAAAACGGAGCTAGCGGCGGCAGCTGGTCGACCGTGTTGAGGCCGAGCTTCTCGAGGAACAACGGCGTGGTCCGGTACAGGTATGCCCCGGTTTCCGGCTCGGTGCCGCACTCCTCGATAAGGCCGCGAGTGACCAGCGTACGCATGACTCCGTCACAGTTCACACCGCGGATGGCCGAGATGCGGGATCTGGTGACCGGCTGCTTGTAGGCGACCACGGCGAGTGTCTCCAGTGCGGCCTGGGTGAGCCGCACCGACTGGCCGTCCAGGACGAACCGTTCGACGTACGCCGCGTACTCCGGGCGGGTGTAGAGCCGCCACCCACCGGCGACCCGCCGCAGGTCGATGCCGTGCCCGGCCGCGGTGTACCGCGCCGAGACGTCCTCCAGCGCCCGCGCGACCCGCTCCGCCGGCTGCTCCAGGACCTGTGCCAACTGCAACTCGCCGACCGGTTCGTCGACCACCAGCATGATCGATTCGAGGGCGGCGGCAAGCTCGGCGTCGTCCATCAGAACCGGAGCGGGGGTACGGGTGACGCTCTCCACAACCGCCGCCACGCTGTCACGTGGCCGCCGGGGCTGTGACGGCACCGTGGTCCGCGCGTCGGACGCCGGCGCCGGGCCGGGCTCCGTCTCCATCGCCTCCTCGACCGGCTCGGGCAGCGTGATCTCGGGCTCAGGCTCGGGCTCGACCTCGGTGGGCGCGACCTCCACCGGCGGCTCGACAGGCGCATCCACCGGAGCCGGCTCAGCTTCCTCGACCGGCGCCTCCGGCGGCTCAACGGCCGACTCGGGCTCCTCGACCGGCGATTCTGGTTCCTCGACCAGCGGCTCAGACTCCTCGACCGGCGGCTCAGAGTCCTCGGCCGAGGCCTGGAACTCGCGGTCCGGTTCCCGGCGCCGGTCCCACGGCGGCACCCACGCGGCCGCCTGCGCGGCCAGCGACTCGGGACGCTCCTCGCTGCTCACGATGTCTCCTCCACAGCCACCGGCTCACCGGCCGGGGCCTCGTCGTCCTCCGTGCCAAGATCGCCATCTGGGCCCGGCGAGTCAAGCCGCTGCGCCGCGGGATCGTCCGAACCGGCATCGTCGTCCGCCGGTTTGTTGCCCTCGTAGTCGTCGACGTCCAGTTCGACGTCGCCGTCACCGCCGATCCACCGCACGGTCAGCTCGTCCAGTGAGACCGGCTGCTCGAACTCGATCAGCCCTTCGCGGTAGAGCTCCAGCAGCGCCAGGAAGCGAGCCACCACTTCCAGGGTGTTCTCGCAGTCGGCGACGAGCAGGCTGAAGGTGGCGGAGCCGGCCCGGCGCAACCGGTCGCGCAGCAGGGTGGCGTGCTCGCGGACACTGACCCGGACCTGGTGGATGTGGGCGATGGAGACCTGCGGCGGACCGGGTTTGGGCAGGAAGCTCCGGAGCGCCAGTTTCAGCAGCCGTTCCGGGCCGATGCCGAGGACGAGTTCGGGGAGGGCCTCCGCATACCGCGGCTCGAGGGAGACCAGCCGCGGCCAGCGGCGCGCGCCGGCACCCTCGAGGTCGGCGATGTGCGCGGCGGCCTCCTTGAAGGCCTTGTACTGCAGGAGGCGGGTGAAGAGCAGGTCGCGCGCCTCCAGCAGGGCGAGGTCCTCCTCGTCCTCGACCTCGGCCGCGGGCAGCAGGCGGGCCGCCTTGAGGTCCAGCAGGGTGGCCGCGACCAGCAGGAACTCGCTCGTCTCGCCGAGGTCCCAGTCGTCGCCCATGGCCCGGATGTAGGCGATGAAGTCGTCGGTGACCTGGTGCAGCGCGATCTCGGTGACATCCAGCTTGTGCTTGCCGATGAGCTGCAGCAGCAGGTCGAACGGGCCGGTGAAATTGTCCAGCCGGACGGTGAATCCGGTGGTCTCGGCCTCGGCCGCGACGACCGCGGCGGCGTCATCGGCTTCCGGCGGCGACGGGGCGGGCTCTTCAAGCACGTGCCGACCGTAGACCATGCCTGTGACGAGTTCCTCCAAGCGCACGCTCTTCCAACGTCACAATCGGTTCCGGGTTGCTCCGCGATCTTGTTAACGGCCAGTTACGTTCTTTCGTGTCGCCGGTTACGCTGCGGCGATGCGGTCATTGATCTCGCCCCGCCTCCTACTGCGCGAGTGGGAGGAGAAGGACATCGACTTCCTCTTCGACATGTACTCGCGGTGGGAAGTGGCGCGTTTTCTCGGCTCGGCGCCGCGCGTGCTGACCAGCCACGACGACGCCGTCGCCACCCTCAGCCGCTGGCGGGCACGGCAGGACGACGTGCACACGATCTGGGCGATCCAGGACCGCGCGACCGGCCATCTGCTCGGCACGGCGCTGCTGGTTCCGCTGCTCGCCTCCGGCGAGCAACTGGCCCCCAGCGGCGAGACCGAGATCGGCTGGCATCTGCACCCGGACGCCTGGGGCAAGGGGTATGCCACCGAGGCGGCCAACGCGGTGATGGCTTACGCCGCCCGCTCCGGGATCTCGCCGGTGCTGGCGGTGACGTGGCCGGAGAACATGGCCTCCCAGGCGGTCTGCCGGCGGCTCGGGATGCGCCATCTCGGACAGACTGACCGCTACTACAACATGACCTGCGAACTGTTCACGAACGCGACCTGAAGACCGGGCCGCCGCGCTCTCGCGCGACGGCCCGGGAGAATCACTTCTTCTTGGTGGCCTTGACCGCCTTGACGGCCTTGGTCTTGACGGCCTTGGCAGCCTTCTCGACCTTCGCGGTCTTGTCGGCCTTCTTCACCTTGGTGGCCTTCGGGGCCTCGACCACGACGGGCGCGGCGACGGCCTTCTTGGTCTTCTTCGCCTTGGCCGGGGCCACTTCGACCTTCACGGCCTTCTTGGCGTCCTTGACCTTGACGGCTTCCTTGGTCTTCGCCATGACAGCCCTCCCTTCGTCGTGTTCCCGCGCAGCCGGGCAGGCGCGCGTGATGACGGCGACTGTAGACGCTTGCGCGAAATCTGGCGTTGGCGAGACCGAAGTGAGACGTTCACCATGACGTTTTCCGGTGGATGCCGGGCAGTGATCCCTATCTCGGGAAAGCCGGGTGACCAGCGCAATGGCGACTACTGCCGCCAGAACGCGCCGCGGCCGGCGCCGAGTGTCCATCCTGGATCCGCCGCGGATAGGACCGCGGGTGCTCGGCCCGCGCCACCGACACCACGGTCGCCCGCCGGTCGAACAGGATGTACCTGGTCGACAGCCGGCACGTAACTCATGCCTGAACCTCCCGGGAGATCGAACGAGCCACCGCCACCACCTGATCGACCAGGGCGGGCCGGGCCTGCCGGCGGGTGTCGGTGAGCCGCTCCACCGGCCCGGCTATCCCGACCGCGCCGACCACCAGGCCACCGGAGGTGCGCACCGGGGCGGCGATCGCGGCGAGGCCGGGTCGCCACTCCTCGACCGAAAGAGCCCAGCCGCGGGCGCGGGTCTCGGCGAGCGCCCGGGCGAGCTCGCGCCGGTCGGTCACGGTCCTTCTGGTGTACGGGTCGAGCCCGCCCGCCACCAGCGACTCGGCAGCCGTCGCGTGGTAGGCGAGCAGGACCTTACCCAGCGCCGTCGCGTGCGGCGGCAGCCGTACCCCCGTGTCGAGGTTCTGCAGGGAGTCGTCCGGCCGGAAGACGTGGTGCACGACGAGGACCTCGCCGTCGGAGAGCACGCCCAGCCGCACCTCCTCGCCGCTGCGGCCGGCGAGCGTGTCGGCCCAGTTGAGCGCCCGCCCGCGCAGTTCGTTGGCGTCGATGCCGGCCGAGGAGAGGTCGAGCAGCCCGCGGCCGAGCCCGTACCGGGCGGTTCGCGGGTCCTGCTCGACGAAGCCGACGTGTTCGAGGGTGCGCAGGATGCTGTGCGCGGTCGATTTTGGCAGCCCCAGAGCGTCCGCGATCTCCTTGACGCGGAGCCGGTCGGGCCCGCCCGCGAGCAGCCGTAACACGGCCGAGGACCGCTCGATGGACTGAATCAGACCGGGCACGTGCGACATTGTCGCACGCACCGCGTTGCCGCACCCCCGCTCTGATCCCTAACGTCCCGCTCGGCATCCCGGCCGGCTCTCACCACAGCTGCACCGGAGCCCGCGACAGCAGTGACGGCCAGCCGGGGTTGAAGGAGGTCAGGTGGCGCACTACATCGGCGCTCTCGATCAAGGCACCACCAGCACGCGGTTCATGATCTTCGACCGCTCGGGGCGCGAGATCGGCCGGCACCAGCGGGAACACCGGCAGATCCAGCCGCGGTCCGGTTGGGTCGAGCACGACCCCGTGGAGATCTGGGAGAACACCCTCAAGAGCATCGCGGTGGCGCTCGCCGACACCGGCCTCGCGCCGTCCGACCTGGCCGCGATCGGCATCACCAACCAGCGCGAGACGGTGGTGCTGTGGGACCGGGCGACCGGAGTCCCGGTAGCGCCGGCGATTGTCTGGCAGGACACCCGCACCGACTATCTGGTGGCCGCCCTCGACGAGGAGTTCATCAGGGACCGGACCGGGCTCCCGCCGGCCACGTACTTCTCGGCCACGAAGATCCAGTGGCTGCTCGACAACGTCGACGGGCTCCGCTCCCGCGCCGAGCGTGGCGACATCGCCTTCGGGACGATCGACTCCTGGCTGATCTGGAATCTCACCGGTGGCCGGCACCTGACCGACGTGACCAACGCCAGCCGGACCATGCTGATGAACCTGTCCACCCTGGACTGGGACGACGAACTGCTGGCCGTCTTCGGCATCCCGCGAGCCATGCTGCCGGAGATCCGGTCCTCGGCCGAGGTCTACGGCACCGCCGAAGCCGTCCTGCCCGGCGTGCCCATCGCCGCCGCCATCGGCGACCAGCAGGCCGCACTCTTCGGACAGACCTGCTTCGAACCCGGCGAGGCCAAGTGCACCTACGGCACCGGCGGATTCCTGCTCATGAACACCGGCACCACCCCGGTCCGCTCAAGCCACGGCCTGATCACCACGGTCGGCTACCGCTTCGGCGACGAGCCGCCGGTCTTCGCCCTGGAAGGGTCGATCGCCGCGTGCGGCGCCGCCATCCAGTGGCTGCGCGACCAGCTCGGCGTCCTGGAGACCGCCGGCGACAGCGAGACCCTCGCCGGGCAGGTGGAGGACAGCGCCGGCGTCTGCTTCGTACCCGCGTTCTCCGGCCTGTTTGCCCCGCACTGGCGACCGGACGCCCGCGCCGCCATCGTCGGGCTCTCCCGGTTCCACACCGCGGCCCACATCACCCGGGCCGCGCTGGAGGCCATCTGCTATCAGACCCGCGACGTGGTCGAGGCGATGGCCCAGGACTCCGGCACCGCGCTCGACTGCCTCCAGGTCGACGGCGGCGTCACCGCGAACGCGCTCTGCATGCAGCTGCAGGCCGACATCCTCGGCGTGCCGGTCAGCCGGCCCGCCGTCGCCGAGACCACCGCGCTGGGCGCCGCCTACGCGGCCGGGCTCGCGGTCGGCTTCTGGAAGTCGCTCGACGAGCTGCGCGCCAACCGGCAGGAGGACCGGCGCTGGCAACCGTCCTGGACGGCCGCCCGGCGCACCGAAGGCATCACCCGCTGGAGAGCGGCCATCGACCGCACCCTCGACTGGGTCAGCGTCGGCTGACACTTTCTCTGGAGAGAAGGACCAACATGAACACCGGAGTGATCTCGCCACAGTCCCGGACGAAGGCTCTCGAAGCCATGTCGTCCGCCGAAGAACTGGACGTGCTGGTCATCGGCGCCGGAGTGGTGGGCGCCGGCTCGGCCCTCGACGCCGCCACCCGCGGGCTCTCCGTCGGCCTGCTCGAAGCACGTGACTTCGCCAGCGGCACCTCCAGCCGGTCCAGCAAGCTGATCCACGGCGGCCTGCGCTACCTGGAGATGCTCGACTTCAGCCTGGTCCGGGAGGCGCTGCGGGAACGGGGCCTGCTGATCCAGAAACTCGCCCCGCACCTGGTCCGCCCGGTGCCGTTCCTCTACCCGCTGCAGCGCCGGGCCTGGGAACGGCTCTATGTCGGCGCCGGCGTCGCCCTCTACGACATCCTCGCCCTCTCCGGCGGCGGGGCCGCGGTGCCCGTGCACCGGCACCTGAGCCGGGTCGAGGCGCTCAAGGCGTTCCCGTCGCTGCGCCCGGAGACCCTGGTCGGCGCGATCCGCTACTACGACGCCCAGGTCGACGACGCCCGGCACACCATGTTCCTGGTACGCACGGCGATGGCGCACGGCGCGCACGTCGCCTCCCGTACCGAGGTCGTCGGGTTCCTGCGTGAGGGCCACCGGGTCGTCGGCGTCCGGGCCCGCGACCTCGAGACCGGCGCCGAGATGGAGATCCGCGCCCGCACGGTGATCAACGCGACCGGCGTGTGGACCGGCGACAGCCAGGCCATGCTCGAAGGCGTTCGCGGCGAATTCAAGATCACCGCAAGCAAGGGAATCCACATCGTCGTCCCGCGGATGCGGATCGCCGGCCACACCGGCATCATCCTGCGTACGGCTACCAGCGTGCTCTTCGTGATCCCCTGGGACCAGCACTGGATCATCGGAACCACCGACACGCCATGGAACCTCGACAAGTCCGACCCGGCGGCGAGCGGCAGGGACGTCGACTACCTGCTCGAGGAGGTCAACAAGGCCCTCGCCACCCCGCTGACCAGGGACGACGTGCAGGGCGTCTATGCCGGCCTGCGTCCGCTGCTGTCGGCCGAGGCGTCCAGCACCGCGAAACTGTCCCGCGAGCACGCGGTCGGCAACCCGGTCCCCGGCATGATCGTGGTCGCCGGCGGCAAGTACACCACCTACCGCGTGATGGCCAAGGACGCCGTCGACGCCGCCGTCCGCGAACTCGCCGCCCGGGTGCCGCAGTCCTGCACCGACCAGGTGCCGCTGCTCGGCGCCGAAGGCTACCGGGCCACCTGGAACCGCCGCGGCGCCCTGGCCCGCCGGTCCGGCCTGCACGTCGCCCACATCGAACACCTGCTCCAGAGGTACGGCACCCTCGCCGAAGAGGTGCTCGCCCTGATCGACGCGGACCCGTCACTGGGCCTCCCGCTCGACGGCGCTCCCGGCCACCTGCGGGCCGAGATCGTCTACTCGGTCACCCACGAGGGCGCCCGGCACCTCGACGACGTGCTGTCCCGCCGGACCCGGATCGCCTTCGAGACCGCCGACCGCGGTGTCGCCGCCGCCCGCGCGGCCGCCGCACTCATCGCTCCGGCCCTCGGCTGGACCGGCGCCGAGGCGGAACACGAGGCCGACGCCTACGAGTCCCGGATCATCGCCGAACTGGCGGCCCAGGAACAGCCCGACGACGAGACCGCCGACGCCACCCTCCGCGGCGTCCCGACCGCAGTCCCGTTGGCCTCCGCCGCCTGACCAACGCCCGCCGCTCCGGCGTGCCTCCCGCACGCCGGAGCACTGTCAGATCAACAACTCCCCGCGCACCCGCTCGTCACGGAGCATCTCGGCAACCTCGGGAATGTCCTTGAAGATCACGGCCGCGCCGGGCAGGCCGACCTGCCGCAACATCGCCTGACAGACGTCGGCGCACGGCTGCTCACGGATGATTCCTATCAGCGATTCAGGATGATAAGCGCCTTTGCCCGCTGCGGCGTCCGGCCACAGCCGAAGGCACATCACCACCACCTGGTACGCCTGCACCCGGCCACGAGCCAAGATCGGGCGGTTCAGACCGAAGACCTCGATGCTCCGCCCGCCCTTACCGGTGAGTGGCACGTATTCTCCCGCCGACAGCGACAACATCAGATGTTCGAACGGGTCCTCAGCTGACGGGTCGATCAGCAGCGGCAGGCCGTGCTCGTCGACGGGATAGCGATCCCTCTTGTGGTGACTGTTGCAGTGCGAACAAGCCAGCAAGTGATTCAACCAGTCGAACGTGCGTAGCGGGTTGCGCGCCAGCGGCTCATGGTGGTCGATGTCGGTACCTTGGTTGTCACCGCAGTACATGCAGCGCTCGGCGCCCGGCGCCATCTCTTTCAGGACGGCGCGGACCGGGGTGATGACGTAGGTTCTGGTACTTCTCCGATGCCAGATGTCCCGGGCCGCCGCAGCCCGTTTACCCGGTTGCTCCCGCTGAACCTCTCCGGTCAGCACCGTCATGCGGGCAGCGACCTCGGACGACAATGTTCTCCGGACGATCGGGATCACCGCTGGGCTACTCCGCGTCCGAAGCGAGCCGTGCCGCGAGTTCTTCAACCCTCGCGGTCGGCGAACTGGTCAGCCGCCCCCGTAGCTCCTCGTAGCGACGTACCGTTTCATCGTTCGCTCGCCCCGTGAGTACATCGGTCTCCAACGCAACGAGTTGTCGGCGTAGACGCACGGCCTCGTCCGAGTACGGCGTGTCGAGCCCGAACAACTCCGACATCACGGCATCGTCCCCACTGCCGTAGACCACTCTTTCGTAGAGGTCACGGTCCACGATGCGAGGCGGCACGTCCTCGTCAGGGCCCGGCAGGCGAATCAGTCCGTTCGCATCGGCGGCCTGGCAGATGTAAGGGCTGTGGGTGGTCACGATGAACTGGATTCGCGGGAAGTGCTCCTTCAGCCAGCCCCCGATCCGCTTCTGCCAGGACACATGCAGGTGCGCGTCCACCTCGTCGATGAGAACCACACCCGGCGCGTTGATCATGACCGACCCACCCCGCTCTTCGGCTCGGAGGCCTCCGTAGGCATCGTGGATCTGTTTCAAAAGGTCGACCACCAGCGCAACGACCACACGGTATCCGTCGCTCATCTCCCGCAGTGCGAACCTGTGCTCGCCCCGCGCGACCCAGAGCCCTTCGGAGTCGACCCTCTCCACCTGGTAACCGTCTGGCAGGAGCCCGTTTCCGAGAACCGCCAATGCGACACGCTTGAGATCCTCTGCACCCGGACGCCCCTCCAGCGCACGAAGGTGCTGTTCGATCAGCCAGCTCACGCCCTCGGCGAGCGAGGCGTCCTCATGGAAGAGGCTGGCCATCCGAGCAGCGGGAGCCCGGCTCGTCATGAGCCGGTGAGCATCCGGCGAGCCGCCTGCGAGCCGCCGAAATGGGCCGTAGGCCGCGCAGAACCAGCCGACAGGATTGTTGCTCCAAGGTCCATGCTTGGCTGTCTGCGATTCGAGGTCATGCTGGCCCCGCTCGGCTCCGAACCGCAGCGGCACGAGCAACGGCTGGTCGTCCGGCCGGTGCACAGCCTCAGCCTGTTTGCCGAACCAGGCCAATCCGGCACGGAAGGTGTCGGAGTCGGGCTGGAAGTCACCGTCGAAACGGTCGGCCTCCGGGTCGAGCTCCAGACGCACGAACGAATGGGCGGCCTGTGCATCGGCAGAGATCCAGGACGCGAAGTCGGCTACCAGATTGTGGGCAACGCCCTGTCCGCCGAGCGCGAGTGCCACAGCCCGCAGCAACGAGGTCTTGCCTGAACCGTTCCGGCCGGCGATGACCGTCCATCCAGCCAGGGAACCGTCCGGCCGACCGAGATCCAGCACGAACGTACGGGCGCCGTGAAACCCCCGGACGTCCGCGATCCCGATCTCCTTGATGTACATGCCGCTAGATTAGCGAGCGGCAACGGTCGCACAGGTTCGGCAGGTTCGGCCCTCGCTGCCGATTTTCGGTCAGCGGATGATGCGGGTGGCCCGCCGGGCGGCCCGCCGGTGGCCGCGGGCCCGCGGTGGTGGCGGCCTGCCGGGCCGGGCCGCGGTGCCGAGCGCGAACGCGACCGCGGCGGCGACCGCGACCACGCCGCACAGCACCATGGTGCCGGCGTAGCCGAGGATCTCGACCGCGCCGCCGGCGACGATGCCCGCGACCACCATGCCGGCCGTGGTGGCGTTGGAGAACAGCGTCGTCGCCATGCCGGTGGCGGGCGCCATCGCGTCCTGGAACCAGCGGATGCCGGCGGCCCCGACCACGGCGATCGCGATGCCGCGGACGACCTGGCCGGCGATCAGCAGGGCCATGCCACGGGCCGTCACGGTCAGCGCGAAGAAGAACACGAAGCAGCCCATCCCGGTGAGGATGACCAGGCGCTGGCTGACGTGTGACGGCACGGCGGCGAGCAGCAGCGCGGCCACCACCTCGACGGCGGCGCAGACGCTGAACAGGACGCCGACCGCCGAGTCGTCCTGGCCGAGTTCCCGGGTGACGAACAGCGGCATGGCCACCGAACCGGCGAACATCGCGGTGAAGAAGAGGGTGATGCTGGCGGTCAGGAGGACGGCACCGGCTCTCGGGAGCCGCGGGCCGGGATCGTCGGCGAGCGGGTCGTGCGGCCGGGGCGGGCCGGGCCGGGGCACGGCGACGAGCACCCAGAGGGCGGCGACGACGAGGACCCCGGCCGCCGACCGGAGGATGGCGGCCAACCCGGCGGTGGTGAGCACGGCGGTGCCGAGCAGAGGACCGGCCGCCCAGGCGAGCGACCACACCGACCGCAGCAGCGGCACCGACCATGCGGCGGCCGGGCCGCCGCCGAGGACGTGCCGGGCCAGCGAGAACAGCTGCGGGAAGGCCGCTGCCAGGGCGCCGAGCAGGGTGACGGCGAGAAGGAGAAGCAGCGGGTACGACCGGATCACCGTCATCAGGCACAGCGCGACCCCGCCGGAGAGCATCGCGGCGGCGGCGTATCCCCGGGAGGGACGCCGGTCGAAGCTCCTCCCCGCCAGCCAGGCCAGCATGATGCCGCCGGCGCCGTGGACGGAGACGAACAGCCCGGTCTGCCACGCGCTGAGACCGGCGACATCGGTGACGAAGAGGACGAAATAGGAGCCGACCATCGAATCAGCGACGCCGAGCAGCAACACAGCCACAGCCAGTGATATCGACATCGCTCACCACGATAACTGCGATGAGCAGGAACCACAGCGGCGAAATCAGGCCCAGATGCGCAGGAAGAGGATGCCCAGGAAGTCGATGATCATGAGCAGGAACGGGTAGCTGGTCGGGAAGAAGGCACAGACCAGCAGGACCAGCGCGCCGATGTTCTTGTCCTCGAACCAGAGCCGCATCCAGTTCATGCTCGCCCCGGGCCGGCGCAGCGCGTTCCACAGCAAGCCGAAACCGTCCAGAGGCGGAATCGGGATGAGCGCCAGCAGGCCGAAGGTGAGCAGCCCGGTGCCGAGCGACAGCATCACCTGCGCGCCCATCGGCAGCGGAAGACCCCGCAGGATCCAGCCCGGGTTCAGCTCGGCCAGATATTCGGCCGGGAAGACCAGGGCGAACCCGGCGATGATCAGCTCGCCGGCGAGGATGCAGGCCACCGGGCCGGCGGCGAACACCGCGGCGGCCCGTCCCCGGCCGCGCCAGCGGGGCACCTCGTCGACCGGCAGCTGCCGTCCCCAGCCCATGCCGCCGATCGCGGCCGCGACCGCGCCGAACGGGTCGATGTCCTCGCGGGGGCTCAGGCGCAGCAGCCGGCGGCCGTCACCGAGACCGACCACGCGCGCGGTGAACCGCATGGCCACGGCACGCAGCACGAGGCCGAGCAGGAAGGCGACGACCAGGGCGACGAACGCCACCGGTTCGCCGAGCGCGAACAGCACGGATGCGGAACCTAGCCTCGATCTGTCTGAGCGGCGATGACCTCGCGTGCCAGCTGACGGTAGTTACGGGCGCCGGACGACGCCGGATCCAGCGTAGTGATCGGCGCGCCGGCCACGGTCGACTCCGGGAACTTGACCGTCTTGGTGATGACCGTCTGGTACACCTTGTCGCCGAACGCCTCGACCACCCGCTGCAGCACCTGGCGGCAGTGGGTGGTGCGGGAGTCGTACATGGTGGCGAGGATGCCCTCGAGTTCGAGGTCGAAGTTGAGCCGTTCCCGCACCTTGTCGATGGTGTCGAGAAGCAGAGCCACCCCACGGAGGGAGAAGAACTCACACTCCAGAGGGATGAGCACGCCGTGCGCGATGGTCAGCGCGTTGATCGCCAGCAGGCCCAGGGAGGGCTGGCAGTCGATCAGGATGAAGTCGTACTCCTTGCGGACCGAGCGCAGCGCCCGGGCCAGGGCCATCTCCCGGGCGACCTCGTTGACCAGCTGGATCTCGGCCGCGGACAGGTCGATGTTGGCGGGCAGCAGATGCAGGCCGGCCACGTCGGTCTTGATGATGACGTCCTCGGTGGCGACGTCGTCCTGCATGAGCAGGTTGTAGATGCTCAGGTCGAGGTTGTGCGGGTTCACCCCGAGGCCGACCGAGCAGGCGCCCTGCGGGTCGAAGTCGACGAGGAGTACCTTGCGCCCGTACTCGGCCAGGGCGGCGCCCAGGTTGATCGTGGTGGTCGTCTTGCCGACGCCACCTTTCTGGTTCGCCAGCGCGATGATGCGGGCCGGGCCGTGCTTGTCCTTCGGCATCGGCTCGGGGATCGGGCGGCGCATCGTGTACGCCGTGGGGTCGGCGGGACCGAGATCGGCGCCCAGGTCCAGGGAGTTCTGCTGTTCGCGCAGCGTGGAGGTCCAGGCCTCCGCACGCTCGCCGTTCCCTGACATGAACCTCGCCCCCCTTCGACTCGCAGCCATCAACCCCGGTTTGCATTCAGTTTTCCGCTGCGGGGCGGGCTCAGTCGATGCCCGACTGTACGCCACACGTGCCGTCCTCCCGGGGTCAGTCGTTCGGCGTGTCGCGCCCACGCATCCGTAGCCTCTAACGAGCCCGCGGGTGTGCGGTCGCGTACACCTCCCGGAGGCGTTCGACGGTCACCAGGGTATACACCTGCGTCGTAGTGACCGAGGCGTGTCCCAGCAGTTCTTGCACCACGCGAACGTCCGCCCCGCCGTCGAGCAGATGCGTCGCGTAGGAGTGACGCAGCGTATGTGGACTGACCGCGTACGGGCCGTCCACCGGAAGCCCCGCCGCGACGGCACACCGGTGCAGGACCGTCCACGCGCTCTGCCGGGAGAGACGGCCGCCGCGGGCGTTCAGAAAGACCGCGGGAGTCCCGCGTCCACCCTCGACGAGCGAGGGCCTGGCCCGTACCAGATAGGCCTGCAGAGCGGCCCGGGCGTAACCGCCGACCGGAACCACCCGGGTGCGCCCGCCCTTGCCCCGCAGGATCACGGCGGGCTCGGTGTCGAGGGAGAGGTCGTCGATGTCGGCGCCGACCGCCTCGGAGATCCGCGCTCCCGTGCCGTAGAGGAACTCCAGCAGCGCCCGGTCCCGCAGGCCGAGCGGGGAGTCGCCGTCCGGAACCGCGAGCAGCCGGCCCACCTGGTCGGGGTCCAGAGCCTTGGGCAGGCGCTTCGGTGGGGCCGGTGGCCGTACGTCCGCCGCCACGTCGTGCGGCGCCAGCCTCTCCCGGACCGCGAACCGGTGGAAGCCGCGCACCGCGGAGATGGCCCGCGCCGCGGACGCCGAGGCCAAGCCCTCCTCGCGCAGTCGGGCCAGGTGCCCGGCGACGTGGGCCGACCGCACGCCGCCGAGATCCTCGACGCCCTCGGCGGCCAGTCCTTCGGCGTACCGCTCCAGGTCACGCCGGTAGGACGCGAGCGTGTTGCGCGACAGGCCACGCTCGACGCTCAGGTGGTCGAGGTAGGCCCTGATCGCACGCTCCAAACTCAGCGGAGCACCTCCGTCAGCGATATCGAACGCATGCCGTGCGCCTCGGCGACCGGTCCGCAGACCACGTCACCGTCGAACGTGTTCAGGCCCGCCGCGAGCGCCGGGTCGGCGCGCAGGGCGCCGCGCCAGCCGCGGTTGGCCAGTTCGAGAGCGTACGGCAAGGTCACGTTCGTGAGAGCGTACGTGCTGGTGTGCGGCACCGCCCCCGGCATGTTCGCGACGCAGTAGAACATCGACCGGTGCACCGGGTAGGTCGGGGAGTCGTGCGTGGTCGCATGCGAATCCTCGAAGCAGCCGCCCTGGTCGATCGAGATGTCGACCAGCACGCTGCCCGGTTTCATCCGCGCCACCAGGTCGTTGGAGATCAGCGTCGGCGCCTTCGCGCCCGGCACCAGCACCGCCCCCACCACCAGATCCGCGTCGAGCACGGCCTTCTCGATCTCGTACGCGTTCGACGCGATCGTCTGGATGTGCCCGCGATAGTCGGCGTCCACCGCCCGCAGCCGGGCCACGTTCTTGTCCAGCAGCAGCACCTCGGCCTGCATGCCGAGAGCGATCGCGGCGGCGTTCAGCCCGGAGACGCCGGCGCCGATCACCACGACCTTGGCCGCGTACACCCCCGGGACGCCGCCCATCAGCACGCCGCGGCCCCCGCCCTGCCGCATCAGGTGGTACGCGCCGACCTGCGGGGCCAGCCGCCCGGCCACCTCGGACATGGGGGCGAGCAGCGGCAGCGAACGGTCCGCGAGTTCGACCGTCTCGTACGCGATGCCGGTGACCTTGCGTTCCAGGAGCGCGTCCGTGCAGGACTTGGACGCGGCCAGGTGCAGGTAGGTGAAGAGCACCTGGCCGGGCCGCATCCGGTGGTACTCCTCCGGCACCGGCTCCTTGACCTTGAGGATCAGGTCGCCGGCGCCCCACACATCGTCGGCGTCCGGCAGGATCACCGCCCCGGCGTCCTGATAGTCGCCGTCGGTGATCGAAGATCCGGTACCCGCCCCGGACTGCACGACCACCTGGTGGCCGTTGCGGACGAACTCGTAGACGCCTGCCGGGGTGATGGCCACCCGGAACTCGTTGTTCTTGACCTCGGTGGGAATGCCGACCTTCATGGGCCGGACGTTACCCCTGACCTGCTGATCTTTCCCGATTCGCGCACCGGCATCCCCCGGTCGGCGGTCCGGGCTGTACGGTTCCACCCGATGAGCGGCTTTCCCTGGCTTCTGGTGGACCAGAACACCGACGACGGTGAACTCGTGATCGCCGCCTGCTCCGAGATCGACGGTCTGTTCGTGGTGGAGCCCGAACCACCGGTCGAGCGATACAGCCTCCTCGGCTGCGAGCCGGCCGGCCGGCTGGCCGCCGCCTGCGCCGGCACCGGGCCCGCCTGGCTGGGAAACATCGGCCTCGACGCGGTGCACCCGCCGCACTCGAAACACCCGGAGCACTGCTGGCACTGCGCCGAGGAGTTGCTGGACATCACCGTCCTCGGGGCGCGGCCGTCGGTGCTCGGGCCGGGGCTGCTCGACGTGACGCTGGAGGGGCGGCTGCGGATCGAGGAGATGGCCCGGTTCGCCCGCGGCGCCGACCGGGCGCCCGACGCGGACGGATTCCTGCTGGTCGGCGTCACCGGGCACGGTGACGAGGACTTCGGGATCTGCCGGGAGGTGGCCGGGGTGTTCCGGTCCCGGCCGGCTCCGTCACCGCGCGGCGCGGCGCTGATCGGCTGCCGGCCCGAACCGCCGCTGCAACGTGCCCTCGACGCTCTGGCCCGCGGCGCGGCCCGGCGACGGCGCTGGGTGCAGGGCTCGATCTTCAGCGTGGACCGGGACGGCACCGCCGTCGGCATGGTCGGCGCGGGCCTCGGGGCCGAAGTCGCCACGGTACGGCCGTCGCGTCTCGGCGCCGGCCTGGTGGACGTCACCCTCGAACCCACCTACGGCGACGCCATCGGCGGTCCCCGCCCGGCCGGGGCCCGCACCGTCTGGCAGCGCTGGCGGGCCGGCCGCCCCGACGTCCACGGCGAATGGGCCGAGTACGACGCCGACCTGCGCCACGAATGGGCCGGGGTCGCCCTCGCCCACCACGAGCAGCGGCCGGACCGGCCGGCCGGCACCCGTTACCACATGGCCGGCCGGCACATCACCGACGTGGAAGGCTTCTTCTGCGCCATCGGCGAGGCGGTCAACGGCCCCGGCGGCTATTTCGGCTGGAACCTGGGCGCGCTGCACGACTGCGCCAACGGCGGCTGGGGCGCGGCCCCCGGGTTCAGCCTGGTCTGGCACGACTCCGAGGTGGCCCGCACCCACTTGACGGACGGTTACGACCGGCGCTGGTGGACGCCTGCCGTCACGATGGACGACCTGCTCGGATACCTCGCCGACTCCGGCGTCGACGTCGACCTCCGCTGACCGATTCCGTTCACCGAAGACCGGTCGTCAGGCAGCGGGGATGTCGCGCTTGTTGACGGTGAGCTGGTGGGCGTCGCCGTCCGGCTCGTCGAGACCGAAGGAGATCACGCGCCGCGGGTGGATCCGGATGATCGGGTCGGGGGTCTCCAGGGCCTCGCCGTGGCCGCGGATCTCCACGCAGCGCACCCGCCACGGGTTCACCGACGGCACGTCGTCGACCACGAACGCCACCCGGCCGTTGTCCGCCACGTTGCGGAACTTGCGGCTCGCCGCCATGTTGTAGCCGGTGATGTCGATCGTGCCGGTCTCCGCGTTGTAGCGGTAGCCGACCGGGCTGACCTGCAGCGTCCCGTCCGGCTGGACCGTGGCGAGCCGGCCCAGCCGCTGGACGGCCAGATATTCGAGTTCGGTGGCGGTGAAAGGCGCGATGACAGACATGCGCCCAGCCTCCGACCTCAACATGGGTTGAGGTCAAGTGCTCCGGTCAGCCGACGAAGACACAGAAGGTGTGGCCGGCTGGGTCGGCGTACACCCGCAGGGGTTCTTCGGGGTCGTCGCTGCGGTCGAACCGCAGCGTGGCGCCCAGGCTGAGCGCGCGTTCGTGTTGCCGGTCCAGTTCCTCGACCGAGTCGACCGCCGTGTCCAGGTGCATCTGCTGCGGCACCTCGTCGCCGGGCCAGGTCGTCGGGCGGACCCCGTCGGTCTGCTGGAAGGCCAGCTGCCAGGAACCGTCCGCGGGCTCCAGGACCAGCCAGTCGCTTCCGGCCGCCGGTTCGTCGCCCTTGCGGTACGAAAGGCCGAGCAACTGCCGGTAGAACTCGGCGAGCCCGTACGCGTCGGTGGTGTCCAGCACGAACGACCGGAGCTTCGGAACGGCCATGGCGCCTCCTGGCGAGATCGACGGAACGGGGCCAGGTCCTCGGCATACCCGCCCGGGACGACTTGATGCGCCGCGCCGCCCGGGCGGGGTGGGGTCCGGTTCAGGCCACCGGCACCGGCTCGTTGCGGGGCGTGCGCGCGATCCAGCGCACCACCGGCCGGCAGGCGACCGCGCAGACCACGAAGATCGCCCCGATCACCCACCAGCCCCAGCCGCCGGTCTCGATGGCGAGGATGGTGAAGCCGGCCGGGCCGACCATCTTGGCCAGCCCGCCCACCGACTTGCCCAGGCCGACGTAGGCGCCGCGCTGGTCGGCGGGTGGCACCTCGGTGTTCAGGTACCACTGCGCCGACGACAGCCACAGTTCGGTGCCGGTGAGCAGTGCCACGGCCGCGGCGAGCACGGCGACCGTGACCCATCCCTGGGTGCGGCCGCTGAGCGCCACGATCGGGCAGGCGATCGCGGCCGCGATCGCCGCCCAGCGCAGCAGCCGGGTGGCGCCGTGCAGGGTGTCGGCGCCTCGCGCGGCCCGCACCTGCAGCAGCACCGCCATCACCGTGTTCAGCGCGACCAGGGCGCCGAGCACCGGTTTCGGCGCGTCGGTCATGGTGATCGCCCACAGTGGGAGGACTTCGGCCCAGATGGTGCCGTGCAGCCAGAGGACGCCGATGAGCACCGCCGACGTCGTGTACGGGTGGTCGCGCAGCACGCCCCACGGGCTGGGCCGCGGCCCGTCGGCCCGGGCCGGGGTCTCCGCTTTCGGCATCCGGGCCACGAAGAACGCGTTGAGGGCGATGCCCACGGCCGCGGTCAGCACCAGGATCAGCAGTCCCGGCCGGCTGTCGAGGGCGAGGGCGGCGGCGCCGATCCCGGATCCGAGGGTGAAGCCGACGTTCAGGTAGGCGCGGTTGAACGCCATCACCCGGACCCGGCCCTCCTTGGGCACGACCGCGGCCGTGTAGACCACCCGCCCCGCGTTGGCCAGCGCCTCCGCTGTGGTCTGCGCGCAGATCACCAGCAGGAACAGCAGGAAGCCGTCGGCCAGCGGGTAGGCCGCGAACGCCGCCGCCTCGGCGAGCGCGCCGATCACCCAGGCCCGCTGCCCGCCGATCCGGTCGGCGAGGTGCCCGAACGGCATCGATCCGACCAGGCCGACGAACCCGGCCGCGGAGAGCCCGATGCCGATCTGTATCGGTGTCAGCCCCACGTACAGGCTGAAGAACACCACGCTTCCGGTGAGGAAGGCGCCGTTGCCGACTGCGTAGATCAGGGACTGGATCGCGAGCGTGCGCGGCAGTCCGGGCGGTGGCAGGATCTTTCCGATTGTTCCCCGTAGCTCAGCCATCGCCGTACATAAGATCATTTCCCCGGGGTCAGACGAAGAGCGGGATCAGGGCCAGAGCGTTCGCGGCGCCGTGCACCACGAAGATCGCCCACATGTTGCGGTACCGCGACCACAGGTACCCGGCCATCAGAGCGAGCGCGCCGGTCGACGTGATCGTCCCCAGCGCCACCACGACGCTCGGCTCGTCGACCAGCCGGTAGGCGTGCATCAGCACGAAGAGCAGTGCCGCGGCGGTGATCGCCGGCCACCGGCCCCACAACGCTTCCAGCCGGGTCTGCAACGCCACCCGGTAGAACCACTCCTCCAGCACACTGGCGGTGAAGAACACGAACAGCATCGTCAGGGCCAGCTCGACACGGTCCCAGTCCGCGTACCCCGAGACGTCCTCGCCGCCGCCCGCGAGAGGACTGTAGAAGTACAGGTAGCCCCAGGCGAGGACGGCCGGCACAGGCCCCAGCCGGTACCACAGCCGGGGCACTCGCTCGCGGTGGGCGCGCGCCGGCGATCGCCCCCGGGCCGACCTCAGCACCAGCCATCCGCCGCCGAGCAGCACCAGCACCTTGACCAGCGGATAGAGGTCACTGCCGCCGGGCAGCGCCCGCACCGCGATCGCCAGCGCCGTGAACAGCAGCGCCACCCCGGCGAGCCCGCGCGCCTGCCGGCGCGTCACGTCGTCGCCGGCGATCGCCATCACCGGCAGCGAGGGTGGGACGAGACGGATCAGAATCAGACCCACGAGGCACGGGACGACGACCGCCGCCAGCGGCACCGCAGCCGCTTCCTCGTCCGCCGACGTGATGATCCTGGTGTGCCCGGTGGCCAGCAACAGGATCGGGGCCCCGGCAAGGACCGTCAGTCCGGCGGCGGTGGGCATCCACGTGCGCATCCGGCCATCATGGACTGTCGGGGCGCCCGGCACCGCCCGCGATCAGACCGTTTCCGGACATGTCCGAGATCTGATTTCAAGCCGTTCCGGGTCGCGGCTTTCCAGCCGTTCCGGGTCGCAGCGCCGCCATCGCGAGGTCGACGATGCCGTCCGCGTACTCCTCGGTGAGCGGGCCGGTGCGCATCATCCAGCGGTGGTACATCGGCCCGATGAGCAGCTCGACGGCCTGGTCGAGATCCACCTCGGGGCGCAGGTCTCCCGCCTCGCGGGCGGACCGCAGCCGGTCCTTGACGGTGTCGAGCTGGGGCCGGAGCATCCGGTCGCGCATCTGGTCGGCGAACGCCTCACTGGACAGGGTCTCGATGGTGAGGGCGCGGGTGGTCGCGGAGAGCCGGGGGTCGGCGAGTTCGGCGACGATCGCGCGGACGACGACGCGCAGGTCGGCTTCCAGGTCGCCGGTGTCGGGCAGGGCCTGCGGACCGGCTGCGGCGGCCTGCTCGACGAGCGCGTCGAGGACGACCGCGCCCCGCCCGGGCCACCAGCGGTAGATGGTCTGTTTGCCGACACCGGCCCGGCTCGCGATCGCCTCGATGGTGAGGTCGGCGTATCCGGACTCGCGCAGCAGGGCCAGCACGGCGTCGAGGATCGCCGTGCGGGAGCGTTCACTGCGGCGGGCGGCGTTGGGCATGATCGGAACACTACCGGAAACGAGACGAGACGTCTCGCCTTGACAACTCCGGGCAGAAGCGAGACGCTACGTCTCGTCTTGTTGAACCGATCGGAAGAGCCACCATGCCTCGTGCACACATCGCCATGGTCAGCATCCCGTTCCCCGGCCACGTCAACCCGAGCATCGAGGTCATCCGGGAACTGGCCGCTCGCGGGCATCGGGTGACCTACGCCAACGACCCGTCCTGGGCCGAGGCCGTCGAGGCCATCGGCGCCGAGCTCAAGCCCTACCGGTCGTCGCTGCCGTCCGGCGACGACGACTGGGCCGGCGACACGATCGACCACCTCACGGTCTTCCTCGACGACGCGGTCGCGATGCTCCCGCAACTGCGCGAGGCGTACGACCAGGACCGCCCCGACCTGTTCCTGTACGACATCGCCGGCGCCCCGGCCCGGCTGCTCGCCGAGGAATGGGGCATCCCGTCGATGCAGCTCTCCCCCACCTTCGTGGCTTGGGAGGGCTTCGAGCGGGAGATGGCCCCGATGATCGAGCAGATGCGCGCCGATCCGCGCGGCGCCGACTACTACCGCCGGTTCGAGCGGTGGCTCGCCGGCAACAAGTCCTCGACCACCGACAGCATGGCGTTCCAGGGCCGCCCCGACCGGGGACTGGTTCTGATCCCCCGGCACATGCAGCCGAACGCCGACCGTGTCGACGACGGTGTCTTCCGGTTCGTGGGCCCGATCCTGGGCGACCGCCACGACCAGGGCGACTGGACCCGGCCGGCGGACGCCGAGAACGTGCTCCTGGTGTCGCTGGGCTCCACGTTCACCGAGCATCCGGAGTTCTACCGGCGCTGCGCGGAGGCGTTCGGCGGCCTCCCCGGATGGCACACCGTGCTGCAGATCGGCCGGCACGTGGACCCGGCCGTGCTCGGCGACCTGCCGCCCGGCGTGGAGGCGCACCAGTGGGTCCCGCAACTGCGGATCCTGCGCCAGGCCGACGCGTTCCTCACCCACGGCGGCATGGGCGGTTCGGTGGAGGGCCTGTACTGCGGCACCCCGATGCTGGTCGCCCCGCAGGCGGCCGACCAGTTCGGCAACGCCGACCGGCTGACCGAGCTCGGCGTGGCCCGCCGGATCGACACCGAGATCACCGCCGCGGAGCTGCGGGCCGCTCTCCTCGGCCTGATCAACGACCCGGAGGTCCGCCGTACGAGCGCCCGCATCAGCCGGGAACTGCAGGAGCAGAGCGGCGCCGGATACGCCGCGGCGCTCATCGAAGCCGAACTGCCCCGATGAGCGCCGCGGATGACGTCAGGAGGCCCGCAGCACCGTCCAGCCGGTGTCGCGGGCCCGGGCGGCGGCCAGGACGCCACCGACCGCGGCCGCATTGGTGATCTCACCGCGGAACACCATGGCGACGGCCTCGTCCAGGTCGACGCGGCGCACCTCCAGATCGGCCTCCTCGGCGGTCCGCACGTGCCGGTCCACCTCGGGCACCGGCGCCAGATCACGGGCCAGGAACACCCGCACCCGCTCGTCGGCGAAGCCGGGCGAGGTGTGCAGGTCGATCAGCGGCTCGATGCGGCCGGCCGTCAGGTCGGTCTCCTCGGCCAGTTCCCGGGCCGCGGTGAGCGCCTCGTCCTCGCCGGCCACGTCCCGCAACCCGGCCGGCAGCTCCCACAGGTGCTCGCCGACCGGGTGGCGGTACTGCTTGATCAGCACGACCCGGTCCTGCTCGTCGAGCGCGACCACCACGACGGCGCCCCGGTTCTCGACCACGTCCCGGGCGGCGGTGCTGCCGTCGGACATGGTCACCTGGTCGGTGTAGACCGAGAAGATCGCGCCGTGATAGCGCTCGGCCCGGGACACCGTCTCGTGGGCGAACCCCATGTCAGGCGCCCTCGACCGGGTCGATCTCGACCGGCAGCTCGTCGGCGGCGGCGTACGTGATGGCGGCCTTGACGAGGCCGTCGAAGAGCGGGTGCGGCCGTGTCGGCCGGCTCTTCAGCTCCGGGTGCGCCTGGGTGGCCACGAAGTACGGGTGCACCGCACGGTCCAGCTCGATGAACTCGACCAGCCGGCCGTCCGGCGACGTGCCGGAGAAGATCAGGCCGGACTGCGACAGCTTGTCGCGGAAGTCGTTGTTCACCTCGTAGCGGTGGCGGTGCCGCTCGGAGATCTCCGTGGCACCGTAGACCTCGGCGACGATCGAGCCGTCCTTGAGCTTCGCCGGGTACGCGCCGAGCCGCATGGTGCCACCCAGGTCGCCCTTGCCCGCGACGATCTCCTCCTGGTCGGCCATCGTCGAGATGACCGGGTAGGTCGCCTTCTCGTCGAACTCGACCGAGTTGGCCCCGGCCAGGCCGGCCAGGTTGCGGGCCGCGTCGATGGTCATGCACTGCAGTCCGAGGCAGAGGCCGAGGATCGGGATCCCGTTCTCCCGCGCGTACCGCGAAGTGTTGACCTTGCCCTCGATGCCGCGGACGCCGAACCCGCCGGGGATGACGATGCCGTCGACGCCCTTCAGGGCGGCGGCCGCGCCGGCCGGAGTCACGCAGTCGTCGCTCGGCACCCACCGGATCTGGATCTTCACGGTGTTGCCGAACCCGGCCGCGCGGATCGCCTCGCTGACCGACAGGTACGCGTCCGGCAGGTCGACGTACTTGCCGACCAGGCCGATGGTGATCGTCCGCTTCGGGTGGTGGACCCGCTCCAGCAGATCGTTCCAGGTCTTCCAGTTGACGTCCCGGAACGACAGGCCGAGACGGCGCACCACGTACGCGTCGAGGCCCTCGTCGTGCAGCACCTTCGGGATGTCGTAGATGCTCGGCGCGTCCGGGCAGGCGATGACGGCTTCGGCGTCGACGTCGCAGTAGAGCGCGAGCTTGTGCTTCATCTTCTCCGGGATCTCCCGGTCGCTGCGGCAGATCAGCGCGTCCGGCTGGATGCCGATGTTGCGCAGCGCCGCCACCGAGTGCTGCGTCGGCTTGGTCTTCAACTCACCCGAGGGGGCGAGGTAGGGGACCAGCGACACGTGCAGGTAGAAGACGTGATCACGGCCGACCTCGTGGCGGACCTGGCGGATCGCCTCCAGGAACGGCAGCGACTCCATGTCGCCGACCGTGCCGCCGACCTCCGTGATCACCACGTCCGGGACGTTGCCGTTCTCGTCCGGGTCCGCCATGGCGAAGATCCGGCTCTTGATCTCGTTCGTGATGTGCGGGATGACCTGCACGGTGTCGCCCAGGTACTCGCCGCGCCGCTCCCGCGCGATGACCGCCGAATAGACCTGGCCGGTCGTCACGTTCGCCTTGCCGGAGAGGTCCCGGTCGAGGAAGCGCTCGTAGTGGCCGACGTCGAGGTCGGTCTCCGCCCCGTCCTCAGTGACGAACACCTCACCGTGCTGGAACGGGTTCATCGTTCCCGGGTCGACGTTCAGGTAGGGGTCGAGCTTCTGCATCACGACGCGAAGGCCGCGGGCGGTGAGCAGATTGCCGAGGCTCGAGGCGGTGAGGCCTTTGCCCAGCGAGGAGGCGACGCCCCCGGTGACGAAGATGTGCCGCGTGTCGCGCTTCGATGAATCGCGCCCTGATGAATCGCGCACTGTAGTGGCCAAGGCCCGCTCCCGTGGTCGCCGAATTTCCGGTTCTTGCGGCCGGGGGCAAGCCCCATCCACGGGAGTTCACCGTAACACTGATTGCCGCCACCTCCACGTTCGGGCTGGTGACGTGCGTGTCATGGCACAGTTAATGGATCTTCGTCGGATTTACGGAGAAGCGGGCCGCCCGGGCCGTCGGTCTCGCCCGGAGGCGGGGTGCGGTCGGCCGCGTGCAGCAGCACCCGCAGGGCCGTGAGCACCGCGATCGGCACCGCCGCGGCGGCCGCGGCGCCGGCCGTGCCCAGCGCCGTGCCGCCCAGCACGCCCGCGATCAGCGTCGCCACCGCGGTCCCGGCCACCCCGGCCCGGACCGCCGGATTCAGGCCGTACAGCCGGTTCAGACCACCCCATGGGGAGAACTGGCAGAACGCCAGCATCGCCGCGCCGCACAGGGCGAGCAGCGTGAGCGGGCTGTCCAGCAGGGCCTGCCCGTTGCCGGCCGCGGCCCGCTGCATCGCCGGTCCGGCCGTCCCGTCG
Organism: Actinoplanes sandaracinus; assembly: GCF_030009775.1. Taxonomy (GTDB): domain Bacteria; phylum Actinomycetota; class Actinomycetes; order Mycobacteriales; family Micromonosporaceae; genus Actinoplanes; species Actinoplanes sandaracinus. The sequence goes on from NZ_JASCTH010000033.1 coordinate 96,652, forward strand.
CCGAGAGCGGTCAGGAACCGGCCCAGCGTGCCCTGTTCCAGGGGCAGCCGCCGCAGGTCCAGCACCGCGAACGTGATAGTCACCACGACGCCGGCCACCGCCGCCCAGGCGACCCGGGGGAAGGTCAGCCAGCCACCGGTGCTGATCGCCGCCGCCACACAGACGCCGGCCGTCAGCGCGATCGCACCGACCGGGTCCGCGCCCAGGTAAGGGCTGCCGATCATGACCACGCCCAGCCCGCCGAACGTCACCACGACCAGCGCCCGCCAGCGCCGGGTCACCCACTGGGCCAGCGAACCGGCCAGCAGGAACAACCCGGCCACGAAGACGCCCAGGCCGACGCTGCCCAGTCCGGCGTACCGGATCCCGTGGACCGCCGAATAACCGGCCACGCCGTTGAGCTGCAGCCGCGCCCCGGTCGCCAGGTCCAATGTCACCACCAGCACGCCGACCGCGGACGTCGCCGCCATCGGCCACAGCGTCCGCTGGTACCGCGGCGCCAGCCGGATCAGCAGGGTTCCGGCGGCCATCAGCGCCGCCGTCGCCGACCCGAATATCCACGCCGGATGGGCGCTGCTCCACCACGGCACCACGTCGGCCAGCAGGGCCGCCGGGATCGCCAGGCCGGCCGCGATCAGCGCCAGCTCGGCCAGCTCGACCAGGCGGCGCGGCGGCAGCGGCGGGCCCAGCGGGCCGGCGTGCCGGCGGGCCCGGACCAGCACCGGGATCACCGCCACGAAGAGCACGAACTGCAGGCCCGCCAGCACCGCGAAGAAGATCTCGCCCACCCCGCGCTGGGCGATCGCCCGGCGGTCGGCGTCCCGCGGGCCCTGCATGGCCGCCGCCGGGTCCTCCGGGCGGCCCGGCATGACCGTCGCGGCGTAACCGGTGAACAGCTTCTCCGGGATCGGCCTGTCGAGCGCCGACAGCACGGTCGGCGCCAGGTCGACCAGTTGCAGATAGCCCTCCCGGCCGGTGCCGGCCGAAGTGAGCCAGCCGGTCCCCCAGCCGGGGCCCTCAGCGATGGCCACGTGCAGACGCGACGTGGGGTCGGTGTCGGCGAGGCCGGCGATCAGCATCAGCGAACGCTGCGGCCGGGCGGCCAGCACCTTCGCCAGGACACGGTCGGCGGCCTCCACCGCGGCCCGGCGCTCCGCGCCCTCGCCCGCGACCGTGCCCAGGTCGACGATGCTCAGCACACAGTCACCGAGCAGCGCGGCCGGGTCCTCGGGAAGCTCGGGCACGTAACGGTCGACACGGCCGAACGGACGGGCCGCGGCGATCGCGGCGCCCGGACCCACCGCGACCGTGCACCGCACCGACTCGGCCAGGGCGCCCGGCGTCGTCCCGTACGGCAGCCGGTCCTGATTGTTGCGGACCACCGCGGGCTGCTCGGCGAGGTTGGCGCCGATCCCGTCCGGCTGGGTCAGCCGGGGTTCGGCCGCCGGGCAGCGACCCGGCACCGCTCGGGTGTCCCAGGCCGCGTAGTTCCCGGCGCCCAGCGTCAGCCAGCCGTCCGACGGGCAGGTCACCGCATGCGCCGAACGCACCGACAGCCAGCCCACCGACCCGCGGGCCGCCTCCTGCCACAGCGCGGGAGTGCGCTGCGGGTCGAGGTCCTCCCAGCGCAGCCCGGCGGCCGCGGCCACCACCACGTAGTCGGCGTCACCGCCGCGCGGCTGCTCGGCCGGGCGGATCGCCAGCCCGGCCAGCGTCGCCGCGGCGACCAGCATGAGCAGCAGATAGGGCACCCAGACGGCGGCCAGCGGCCCCCGCGGGGTGCCGGGCGGGCGGACCCGTCGCAGACGGTCGAGCTGACCCGGTTTGGCGGTCACCGGCGAACCGCCGCGACTTCCGCGTAGCCCGACCGCACATCGGCGACCACATCGGCCTCACCGGGCCAGGTGGCGGCCTGCCGCGGCCCCCGGGCCGCGTAGTCCGCGCGCAGCCCCGGATCGGCCAGCAGCCGCCGGACCGCCTCGTCGAGCGCGTCCAGGTCGTTCGGCGGAATCTGGACGGCCGCGTCGCCGACCAGGGCCGGCAGCCCGCCGACCGCCGTCGTGACCAACGGCACCCCGGCGTGCAGCGCCTCCTGCGCGAACAACTGCCTCGCCTCCCAGTCGCTGGTGATCACCGCCACGTCGGCGCCGAGCAGCAGCTCGGGCACGTCGGTGCGGTGCCCGAGCAGGTGGACCGGGGCGTGCAGCCGGGACGCGCGCTGCGCCAGCGGCATGTAGCTGGGCCCGGAGCCCGCGATCACCACCACCGGAGCCGGGTTCAGGTCGCGCCACCGGGCGGCGGCGTCGATCAGCAGATCGTGGTGTTTCTGCGGGTGCAGGCGGCCGACCGAGAGGATCAGCGGGGTCTCGCCGCGCAGCCGGAACTCGGCACGGACCGCCGACCGGGTCCGCTTCGGCGGCGCCAGCTGCGGCGTGGCCACCGGCCCCAGCCGCGCGTTACGGGCGCCGAGCGCCACCGCCCGCTGCACCAGATCGTCCGAGGCGCCCAGGGTCAGCGCGGCGTTGCGCGCCACGATCCGCTCCAGCAGGGCGCCGGCCTGACCGCGCAGACCACGCGCGAGGACGGCGTTGTGCCAGGTCACCACCAGGGGTACGCCGGTCCGCGCGACCGCGGCCACGAAAGCGGCCCGCAACCCGTGCGCGTGGATCACCTCGGCGTCGCGCCCGGCGATCGCCTTGCGTAGCTGGCGGATCGCGCCGGAGTCCTGCGGCCCCGGGTCGGCCGGGATCTCCACCACCGCGAACTCGAGGCCGCTCGCCGAGAATCCGAAGTGCTGGTCGACCGCGGACGGCCCGCACACCAGCACCCGGCAGCCCCCGGCGACCAGGCCCCGGGCCAGTGAGGCGACGTGCTGGCCGATCCCGCCGGTACTGGACGCCACCACCAGCACGACCGAGCCGCGCCACCCTCCGTCGCTGCTCACGACCCGACTACCCCTCTCTGGCATGTTCTCGCTTCCGGCCCGGCCGGGATCTCGCATCCGGGCCGGGGTTCCGGCCGGGCACCCGACGGGCGCTCACCTGCCGAGTCGTCTCCGCAGCGTGGCGACCAGCGGGCCGAGGTCCCGCCGGTCCAGCACGAAGGCCACCCCGATGAACACCACGGCGACCACGACACCGCCCAGCATGCCCGCAACGAGGCTGCCGAGCACGCCCGGGGTGGGCCAGAACGCCGACCCCACACCCGCCACCACACCCCACCCGGCCGCCCCGGCCACGACCGCCGCCGCCACCGCGGCCAGCAGCGCCCGGCCCAGGCCGGCGAGGGCCACCGGGCCCGCGTGCCGGCGCACCGCCAGGACCAGCAGCAGGCCGGTCACCGACATGCCGATCGCGTTGGCCAGGCCGAGCCCGAACACCACCCGGCCGTCCCCGGCGACGGTCGTGACGACCGTCACGGCGACACCGGCGGTGAGCCATCCCACGGCCGAGGCGGCCGCGGCCGCCGCCGTGGCGCCTCGCGCGTACAGCGCCCGCGACAACAGCGCGAACAACGCGTAGCCGATCAGCCCGGGCGCGAACCCGACGACACCGGCGGCCGCGCCACGCACGTTCATCAGGAGGGTCAGCGGGATCGCCAGCCCGGCCAGTGCGGCGGTGCCGAGCCCGGCGAGCAGCACGACCGACCGGGCCGTGCCGGCGAGCGCGGAGGCGTACCCCGTCTCGTCACCGGCCGAAGCCGAGGCCGCGAGCCGCGGGTAGACGGCGGTCGCCAGCGGCACCGCGAGCACCGCCCACGGCAGCAGGAAGACGGTCTGGGCGCCGGTGTAGGCAGCCATCTGCCGGGCCGCGAGAATGACGATCAGGGCGGCCACCACCTGCTGCGCGCCCACCGTCACCGCGCCCGCCCAGCCCAGGCGGACCGCCAGCCGGCCCTCGTCCCCGGGGAATCTCCACGTCGGCCGGATCCGCAGGCGCAGACGCGCGACCGGGATCAGCAGGCACAGGCTGAGCACCACCACGCCGAGGGTGGTGCCGCCCGACAGCGTCAGCTCCCCGGCACGGCTCAAGCCGGCGAACCCGGTCCGGGCCCCGTCGACCGCCGCGTAGGCCAGGTATGCCGTCATCACGGTCACGCTGGACAGCAGCGGCGCGACCACCGGCCAGGCGAACCGGTGATGGGCCTGGAGCACGCCGGTCAGCACGATCCCGACGCCGTAGAGCGGCAGTTGCGGCGCGAAGACCCGCAGCATCCGGGCGGCGACCTCCTGATGCTCCGGCGGCACGTCGCTGAGCAGCCCGGTGATCGGGCCGGCCGCGAGGAACACCACCACGGCGAGCGGAATCATCAGCGCCAGCACCCAGGTCAGCAGCGCCGAGGTGACCCGGCCGACGCGCTCGGCGTCGCCCGCGGCCACCGCACCGGCCAGCAGCGGCACCACCAGGCTGGCCAGGGCGCCGCCGGCGACCAGTTCGAACACGATGTTCGGGACCAGGTTGGCGGCCAGATAGAGGCTGGCCAGGCCGTCGTCGCCAACCATGTAGAAGAACACCGTCGTGCGGCCGAACCCGGCGAGCCGGGCCACGACCGTCAGGATCGAGATCAGGGCGGCGGCGCCGGCGAGCCGGCCGGCCGTACCACGCAGGCCTTGGCCTCGGCTTTTGGAGGGATGACCGGAAGAGGGCGGCGCGCCGTTCTCGCCGGGGATCGTCACGCCTGAGGTGGCCGGCGGCCGAGTTCGTCGAGGCGCCGCAACCACGGGGTGTCCTGGATGACCTTGGTGAAGCTGACCTTCTCACTGGCCGCCGTCAGCGCGGCCAACGCCGCCAGCGCGGACGCCCGCCCGGCCGTCCCGGCGCGGGCCACGAACGCCACCCCGAGCAGCGCCCCGAGCGCGTTCGCCCCGGCGTCGCCGAGCATGATCTCCTCGTTCAGGTCGTCGGGCAGCAGCGCCGCCCCGGCGCCGAGCGTCCCCGCGGCCATCGAGGCGTTCCGCCCCACCGCGAGCGGCGCGCCGAGGACCGCGCCCGCCTTGAGCGCCCGCCCCGGCCGCAGATCGAGCAGGTTGAGCAGGTTCGCGGCGCCGGCGATCACGCCGGCGCCGAGCAGCACGTCGGCGCCTCGGCCGAAGCGGGACCGCCGCCCGCTGCCGATCAGCGCGGACGCCACCAGACCGGCCGCGCCCACCCCGGCGATCTTGACGAGGCCGCTGGTGACCCGGCCCTCGCGCAGCGCGCCCAGATGACCGGCGAAACCCTTGGCCGCTTTCTGCTCCGGCCGGTTGCCGACCACGTCGTCATAGAAGCCGACCGCGCCGCTGACCGCACCGGCGGCCACCGCGGCGGCGGCCAGACGGCCGTTCGGCGCTCCGGAGGCAGCGCCGAACGTGGCGCCGGCGGCGAGAGCCGGGCCGCCGGCGAGCGTCACGGTGCGCCCGTGGAAGTTGGTCCGCTGCAGGTGAACGGCCTTCGGGTCGCGCCGCACCCAGGCGAGCGCGGCCCGGGCGGCCAGCGCGCCGACGACGGACGAACGGAGGTAGGACATGGCCGCAGAGTCTAGACGGGCGAGGTCAGGGCGCGGCCGACGGCACGATGGCGGTGGCGCCCGCGGACGTGCCGTACTGCCCGACCCGGTTCGTCACCAGCCGGTCGGCCGTGACCAGCGCGGTCACGACCTGGCCCTGCACGGTGCTCAGGTTGTCCACCGTGGAGATGTCCTTGGCCAGGCTCGGGTCGTTGCGGATGCTGGCGACCAGGTTTCCGTCACCCGCGACATCGCCGACCACGATCAGTGGCTGGTTCCTGCGGAACTCGGTGGCCACCGTGACGGCGGCCGCGCTCTTGCGCTCGGCCGTCTTGTCGGTCGCCGGAGTGCCGGCCACCAGCACGATCGCCTCGGCGCCACCGGTCGCGCCCTCCTGAACGGTGACGTAACCGGGCTGGGCGAAAGCGGCCAGCACCGCGGTCACATCGCCGGGGGTAGGCGTGGTCGGCCCCTGCAGCAGGGTCAGCGCGAGCAACGCGCTGGCCGTCTCGATGCCGTCGCTGTTGCGGGGCAGGCCGGCCGCCGGAATGCTGTCCTGCACCGACTCGTCGGCCAGATAGAGCAGCTCGTTGACGAAGCTGGCGTCGAAGAACTTCTCCTCGACCTCCACCCGTGCGGTGATCGTCGCGCCGGCCACGGTCAGCATCTTCGCCACGGCCTCGGCCGGCTCCTCGTTGCCGGGCAGCACCACCACGGCCAGTTTGCGGCCCGCCAGCTTGCCACTGAGCAGCATCGGCGCGATCTGGGTGGCGAAGTCCTGGTTGCGGTTGACCGCCTCGTTGAGCTGGGTGACCTGCTCGCGGCGGACGTTGTTGTCCTTGTTGAGCTCCTCCAGCTTGTTCTGGAGGTTCTCGGAGACCGGGCCGTTGAGCGCGGCGGTGCCGGCCACCAGGCCGATCGCCAGCGCGAGGAAGACCGCGGTGAGCGACACCACGTGGTACCGGAAGTTGATCACGACGCCCTCAGAAAAGATTGCCGAGCTGGAAGAGAAGATTGTCCCACCACTCGGACACGACGGTGAGGTATGCCTTCCCCACGGTGGAGACCGCCACCGCCGAGGCCATCGCGGCCACCGCGGACAGCACCAGCAGCAGCACCGCCGAGCCGGAGATGCTCTGCCGGTAGAGCCGGCTCACACCTTTCGCGTCGACCAGCTTGCCGCCGACCTTGAGCCTGGTGAGGAACGTCGACGCCATGCCGCCCCGGCCCTTGTCGAGGAACTCGACCAGGTTGGCGTGGGTGCCGACGGCCACGATCAGCGACGCGCCCCGCTCGTCGGCGAGAAGCATGGCCAGGTCCTCACTGGTCGCCGCGGCCGGGAAGGTCAGCGCGTCGACGCCCAGGTTCTCGACCCGCTTCAGGCCGGGGGCGCGACCGTCCGGGTACGCGTGGACGACGATCTCGGCGCCGCAGCGCAGCACGTCGTCGGTGACCGAGTCCATGTCCCCGATGATCAGGTCGGGGCTGTAGCCGTTCTCGACCAGCGCGTCGGCGCCGCCGTCCACCCCGATCAGCACCGGCTTGTACTCACGGATGTATGGCCGGAGAACCTCCAGGTCCTCCTTGTAGTCGTAACCGCGCACCACGATCAGCACGTGCCGGCCGGCGATGCGGGTCTCCACGTCAGGCACGCCGACACCGTCGAGCAGCAGATCGCGCTCCTGCTTCAGATAATCCATGGTGTTCGCCGCGAACGCCTCGAGCTGCACCGACAGGCCCTCGCGGGCGTCGGCCATCGACTTGGCGACGGTCTCCGCGTCCTGCCGGACCCCGGTGGCGACCGCCTTGCCGTCGAGCAGCACGGTGTCGCCCTCGATGCTGACGACCTTGCCCTCGCTCAGGCCCGCGAACACATCCTCGCCGAGGTCGTCGACGAGGATCACGCCACCCTGGATCAGCACCTCGGGACCGAGGTTCGGATAGCGGCCGGAGATCGACGGCTTGGCGTTGAGCACGGCCATGACGCCGGACGCGACCAGCGAGTCGGCGGCGACCCGGTCCAGGTCGACGTGATCGATCACCGCGATCTCACCGGGCCGCAGCCGGCCGGTCAGGCGCTTGGTCCGCCGGTCCAACCGGGCCACGCCGGAGACCGGGCCGGGCTCGGTGGCCCTGCTCCGGCGGAGGGTGGGAATGGGAAGTCGCATCCTGGCCATCCTGACACGCCCCCGCACCCGAGTCCCCCGCGACATGCGCCAGCTCACCTTTCTCAGGCGCGTTTCTCCCGCGCCGCCACGGAGAGTAGCTCCTCGGCATGCGCGATCCCCAAGTCGGAATCGGGCAGACCCGCGAGCATCCGGGACAATTCCCGAGCCCGCTCGGTCTCCTCGACGATTCGGACACCACTCGTGGTGATCGCCCCACCGGTGTCCTTCGCGACGACCAGATGGCGATCGGCGAACGCCGCGACCTGCGGCAGGTGCGTCACGACCAACACCTGATGGGTACGCGCCAGCCGCGCCAGCCGCCGCCCGATCTCCACCGCGGCAGTGCCGCCCACACCCGAGTCGACCTCGTCGAACACCAGGGTCGGCGGGCCACCCGCACCGGCGAACACCACCTCGATGGCCAGCATCACCCGGGACAGCTCACCGCCGGAGGCGCCTTTCTGCAGCGGCAGCGACGGCGCGCCCGGGTGCGCGTGCAGCCGCAGCTCCACCTCGTCGGCCCCGTCCGGCCCGGCGGCGAGAGTCTCGCCGTCGACCGTCACGGCCGGCTCGTCCCGCGACGGCGCCCGGGTCAGCACCGCCACCTCGACCCGCGCGTGTGGCATCGCCAGTCCCGCCAGCTCCACGCTGACCGCCTCGGAGAACCGGCCGGCCGCCTCCCGCCGGGCCGCGGTCAGCCGCCCGGCCAGCTCGGCGACCGTCGCCTCCAGCCGCTGCCGCTCCTTGTCGAGCTCGTCCAGCAGCTCGTCGGAGCTGTCCAGCAGGTTCAGCTTGGTGCGGGCGTTCTCCGCCCAGAGGATCACACCGTCGACGTCGTCCGCGTACTTCCGGGTCAGTGCCCGCAGCGCGGCCCGCCGCTCATAGATCGCCTCCAGCCGGGCCGGGTCCGCGTCGAGCGACCCCAGATAGGCCGACAGCTCCGAGGAGACGTCGCCGACCAGGGTGGCCGCCTCCTCGATCCGCGCGGCCAGGTCGCCCAGCGAGGGGTCCACCCCGGCCTGGCCCTCCAGGGTCCGCCGGGCCAGCCCGAGCAGCTGTGTCGCGTCGGGAGTGTCGTCGGCGAGCTCCACCCCACCGGCCAGCGCCTGCGCCGCGAGAGCCGCCGCGACACGCAGACCCTCGGCGTGCTCCAGCCGCTGCACCTCGTTGCGCAGATCATCGTCCTCGCCGGGCTGCGGATCGACCCGGGTGATCTCGTCGAGGCCGAGCTTGAGCAGGTCGGCCTCCTGCGAGCGCTGCCGTGCGTTGCGCCGGCGGTCGGCCAGGTCGTCGACCACCGCACGCCACCTGCCGAACGCCTCACGATAGGAGTCGATCAGTTTCTCGTGCCCCGGGCCGGCGAACCGGTCGAGCGCGGACCGCTGCTCCGACGGGCGTAGCAGACGCAGCTGATCGGACTGGCCGTGCACCGCCAGGATCTGCTCACCCAACTCGCTCAGCGTCGACACCGGCATGCTCCGGCCGCCGACGTGCGCCCGCGAGCGGCCCTCGGCCGTCACCGTGCGGCTGAGCAGGATCGACCCGTCGTCATCGGCCTCACCGCCGGCGTCGGTGATCCGGGTCCGCACCGCGTCGCCCAGGGTGCCGCGCAGTTTCAGCCGGCCCTCGACCACGGCCCGGCCCGGGTCGGCCCGAACCCGCCCGGCGTCGGCCCGGCCGCCGAACAGCAACCCCAGGCCGGTCACCACCATGGTCTTACCAGCGCCGGTCTCGCCGGTGATCACATTCATTCCCGACGTGAGGCGCAGCGTGGTGTCGTCGATGACGCCGAGCCCGGTGATGCGCAGTTCCTCCAGCACAGCCAGACAGTATCGGGACCCACCGACAATTGCCCAACTGTGATGGCCTGATCAGCGTCGATTCCCTCGCCAGCCGACGACCGGCAGTTCGAACTTCGCGACCAGCGTGTCAGTGAACGGCCGCGGCGCCAGGCGCACCAGCCGCACCGGCAACTGACCCCTTTCGACCGTCACCTTCGAGCCCGGCGGCAGGTCCCAAGTGCGTCGTCCGTCACAGCACAACACCGCAAATGACGTGTACGGGTCGACGGTCAGCACGAACGTCGACGTCGGCGCCGTCACGATCGGCCTGCTGAACAGCGCGTGCGCGCTGATCGGAACCAGCACCAGCGCCTCCACCTCGGGCCAGACCACCGGCCCGCCGGCCGAGAACGCGTACGCCGTCGACCCGGTCGGGGTGGCGCACACCACACCGTCGCAGCCGTACCGGGACAACGGCCGCCCGTCCACGTCCACGAGCAGTTCGAGCATCTGCGCCCGCTGCCCCTTCTCCACGGTCACCTCGTTGAGCGCCCAGGACTCGGCGATCAGGCGGCCCTCGTACTCGGCTCGCACGTCCAGGGTGAGCCGCTCGTCCACCGAGTAGTCACCGGCCACCACCTCGGCGACCGCCTCGTCGATGTGATCGATCTCGGCCTCGGCGAGGAAGCCCACCTTGCCCAGGTTGATGCCGAGCAGCGGCGTCTTCGACGGGCGGGCCAGCTCCGCCGCCCGCAGGAACGTGCCGTCACCGCCGAGCGCCATCACGATCTCGACACCCTCGGCCGCCTCCGGGCCGTCGACCGGCTTCACCTCGTCCGGCAGTTCCAGGTCGGCGACCTCCTCGGCGATCACCCGCACCTCGAAGCCCGCGGCGATCAGGTCCAGCGCCACCGCTCGGGCGTGCTGCGTACTCTGCCGGCGCCCGGTGTGCGTCACCAGCAGGGCCGAGCGCGTCATTTCTCCTCCAAGAGAGCTTCTTCGGCGCCGGCCGGCGCCGGCTCACCCGCCATCACACCGCTCACGCCGGCCGTCTCGCCGCCCGGATCGGCCATCTCGCCGGCCGGGCCGGCCTCCACCACGGCCTCGACCCGCGCCGGGTCCGCCGGTGGCGCGTCCCGCCGGAACCACACGAAGAACTCCACATTGCCACTCGGGCCCGGCAGCGGGCTGGCCGTCACATCCGCCACCCCCAGACCGAGCTCGGCGGCCACCGCCGCCACGTCCAGAACCGCCTCGGCGCGCAGCCGCCAGTCCCGCACCACGCCGCCCGCGCCGACCCGCTCCTTGCCGACCTCGAACTGCGGCTTCACCATCAGCGCCAGATCGCCGTCCGGCGCGGTGCACCCGGCCAGCGCGGGCAGCACCAGCCGCAGCGAGATGAACGACAGATCCGCCACGGTCAGGTCGACGACGCCACCGATCGACTCGGCGGTGATCGACCGCACGTTGGTGCGCTCCTGCACCACCACCCGCTCGTCGGTGCGGATCGGCCAGGCCAACTGCCCGTACCCGACGTCCACCGCCACCACCTGCCGGGCCCCGGCGCGCAGCAGCACATCGGTGAACCCGCCGGTGGAGGCGCCCGCGTCCAGGCAGCGACGGCCGGTCACGGTCAGGCCGCCCGCCCCGAACGCCGCCAGGGCGCCGGCCAGCTTGTGGCCACCCCGCGACACGTACTCGATCTGCGGATCCTCCCCGCTGACCACGATCGGGTCGGCCGGGTCGACCATGGCCGCCACCTTCTGCGCGACGGTGCCGCGCACCCGCACCCGGCCGGCCGCGACGAGCGCGGCGGCCTGTGGCCGGGAGCGGGCAAGTTTACGACGGACGAGCTCGGCGTCGAGACGCGCACGGCGGGCCATCAAGATCCTTTATCGGTACGGGTGATGCTGTACACCATCACCCGGGGCGGCTGACCGCTCAGCGGTCGATGCTGGCCAGGGTTTCCTGGAGCACCTGGTGCGCGGCCTCGAACTCGGCGATCTGCTCGGCCGGGGCCAGCCGCGCGGCGTTGGCGAGCGACCGTAACACCGCGTCGACTGCGGGGTGCCCGGTGTCCTCCCCATTTCCACCGGCGCCCGGGTGACGGTCCGCTCCCGCGGTGCCGGCCACACCCGATGGCCCGGTCGCCCGCGGGAACCCAGCAGCCCCCACCGAACCAGCGGACTCCCCGGAACCGTGCCCCTCCGCCGAACCGGCCGACTCCCCTGAGCCAGCCGACTCCGCCGAACCGGCGGACTCCGAACGCCGAGCGCCCTCGGAGGGATCGGCTGCGTCCGGGGAGCCGGGAGTACCTGAGGAACCGGGCTGCGAACCATGCCCACCTGGAGTCGCCGGCGAACCTCCCGGCCTCACTCCGAACCCGTACCCCGGAGTCCCGGGTCCGGACAGCGCGCCCGGCTGCGGACGTGGCCCAGCGGGCGGCGGCGTCGGCCGGAACCCGCCAGGCGGCGGGCCCGGACGCGGGGCATCCGCCTGCGCGGAGTTGGGATAGGTCACGGCCTCACGCCTCCGAGCTCTCGGTCCGGGTGACGGTCTCCGCCGCCGGGTTCGGCTGCGCGGGCACCTGTGCCACCTTCGTGGCCTTCGTTGCCTTGGCCGCCGGCGCCCCGGTACCGGCCGCCTTCCGCGGCGCGGCCTTGCGGGCCGTGCTCTTCCGCGTCCCGGTCTGCGGATCCCCGCTCGTGGCCGGTTTGCTCCGCTGGGGCGTAGCCTGCTTCGCCACGGTCCGCCCAGCGGAAGCCTGCTCGGCGAGAGCCTGTTTCACCGGCGTCCGCCTGCTGGAAGCCTGTTTCGACGGGGCCCGCTTACCGGCTGTCCGCTTGGCCCCGGCCGCATTGACCGGCCCACCCGCAGCCTCGCCGCCACCCGCTTCGCCACCCGCGGCCGCACCGCCGCCAGCCGCAGCCGCGTCGCCCGCTGCCTCAGCGCCGCCAGGCGCGTCACCCGCAGCCGCGCCGCTGCTAGCAGCGCCACCCGCAGCCGCGCCGGCCACGGCCGGATCAGACGCGGGCGCGCCTTCCGGGGATGTGGCCGTCGCCGGGGTACCACCAGCGCTGATCACCACTGGTTCAGCAGCCACCGGGTCGGCCGCCGCCGGTTCGACGAACACCGGGGCGACAGCTCCTGGCAACTCGGCGACCTCGGCCGCCGGCCCGGCCGCAGCCTTCCGCGGCGCGCGCTTGGCCGGCGCGCTCTTCGCCGGCGCCCGTTTAGCCGGCGCGCTCTTGGCCACCGCGCTGTCAGCCGCTGCGCTCTCGGTTGTGACGTCCTCTACCGGCGCACGTTTAGCCGACGCGCTCCTGGCCGGCGCTCGCTTCACCGGTGACCGCTTCGCCGGGGCCTGCTTCACCGGCGCCACCGAAGCCTCCGGTTCGATCGCGGGAGCCGAAGCAGCCGCGGCGTTCCCCGGCACCCCGGCCGGTTCGATCCCCGCCGCCGGCATCGCGTTCGGCTTGGCCTTGACCGCCTTCTTCGCGATCGCTTTCTTCGCCACCGCCTTCTTGGCCGGCGAGACCGGCGCAGGCGGCGAAACCGGCGAGACCGGCGACCCAGAGGAAGCTGACGGAGTCGAGCGACCCGAGCGACCGCGCGTCACCGCCCCCGGAACCGGCGCCGGCTTCTCCAGTCGTGCCCCGCCCACGGCGCCGGCCGCACCGGCCCGGGCTTGCGCCTCCCGCAGCCGCCGTTCAAGATCGTGCACTCGCGAGGTCAGGTCCGACACCTCGTCGGCGGTGGCCAGGCCGACCCGCCCGAGGGCTCGATCGACCTCGTACCGGACGATGTTCGTCAGCGCCTCGCGGTTCGCGATGCCCGCCGACAGCAGGTCCTCCACGAGGCCCTGCACCTGCACCGCCGTGGCCCCGCCTCGGTGGAGCAGTTCCCCCGCGACCTGCTGAGCCTTTTTCCGGGGGGCCTCCGTCAAGCCGAGTGCCAGGTCCAGATATGCACGCCATGCGTCCGGCATGTCGAGCCTCCTCTCGCCGCGTCGGGTGCCACGCTACCGGGCACCTCCGGGAATCTCCTGAGGTACCGTGCTGGTGTCGTGAGGGAGGATGCCGACATGGCCACCGTGGACGACTGCCGCCAGGCGCTGTACGACCTGGCCGCGCGGCTCGACGCCGACGCCGACGCACGGGGCCGGCTCGACCTCGACCGCACTCTCGCCTGCCGGGTGACCGACCTCGGCGCCGCCTTCCACGGCCGGATCACCGGCGGCCGACTGGTCGACATCACCGACGGCGACGACCCGAAAGCAAAGATCGCCCTGGTCACCACGAGCGAACATCTGCTGGCTCTGGTGGCCGGCGAGCTCGATGTGACGCGCGCGATCACCGCCCGGCAGATCTCCATCAAGGCGAACCCGTTCGACCTGCTCAAGCTCCGCAAACTCCTCTAGAAACCCACCGCACCCGTCTATGCCCGGGGATACGGGCTTCACCGGCCGTCCGGTTCAACGAGTCGGCTTCCGCCGAGAAGATCAGCCTCTGGCATCCACCGACCGCGTTCGCAGCCCGGCCCGTACTTGGTCGGCCGACACGGTCGCCGCCGACAGCTGGGTGTCACCCCAGCCGGCACGGCCGCTTGTTCCTCCATTGAGGACGCACTGCGGTGCTGCCATTCGTGGACGTCGCCGACCACCCCGGATGGTGGAGGCCCGGGAGTGCGCCACGTCGCCGGTCTCCGCCATGCTCGCGGTGATCACCTGATTCACCCGTTCCACTGACGTCGCCGTCTCCCGGGCGAGTTCTTTCACCTCGCCGCTCACGACCGCGAACACCCTGCCCGGTTCACCGGCCGGGGCCGCCTATCGTGGCGCTGAAGCCGCTTAGGTGATGGCGTTGAGGCGCCTCGATCGTGATGTTGAGACCGCCTCGATCGTGGCGCCGAGAGCGAGCGGGTTGGCCTGCTCGGCCAGCGACGCGATGATCACGTTGACGATCTCGCTCACCGACGTCTTCAGCCGCCGCACCTGGCCGACCCGCACCAGGCTGACCATCTGGCCGATCTTCGCCCCAGCTGACACCGCCGCGTCCTTGCCGCCGGACAGCCGGCCCAAGATCCGATGCCGGGCCTGACGAAGTCTCGGCGTGCCAGGCCCCACGCGGCAGAGCCAGAGAACTCACTCATGATCGACCGCGAGAAGACCCCTTTGACCCTCATGGGCAAAAGGAGGAAGGCTTACCTTTTCCACTACGAACGGTGCCACGATGAGGGTGGGAACTCATCGGCCGGCGGCCGTGCCGGCCCCCCGATCAGGGAGGGACCATGAACCCCAGCCGTCCCGGCCTCCCACGCTTCGACGACACGGTGACCACCGCGAACGTGCACGAGCGCGCCGAACAGGTGGCCGTGCCCAACTTCGACTGGATGAGCACCCCGGTGGTAGCCGTCGTCGACGCCTTCCTGCACATCGACCCGGACGCGCCCCCGCCGCCCCGCCGCCGCTATCGGCCCGTCCTACGCCCTGCCGCTCCCGCATCCGTCGACGAGGCCGCACAGAGCGCAACCCACCTCATGGCCGACATAACCCGAATCCATCGCTGACCCCCAGGCCCGCGTTTCCACAACCCCTTCTCCGGTACGCCGTAAGCCGCCCTCCAACCGCACCACCAGTCCCGTGCCAGCCGACCGACGCCCCCGCCCAGCCGTAGCCCAGACGCTCCGCGCACCCCGAGACACGCCTGGACTACAGCTGGGCGCGGGCTTCAGCGCCCGGCCGTAGCGCGAGCACCGCGTAGCGTGCGGATGACACGGCTACGGCCGGTGGGGCGGTGGTGTGGAAATGCGGCTGACCCTGGTTGATGTCTTCCCAGGGGGAGACAACAACCAGGGCCAGCCGGTGGTACGAGGGCTAAGCCGAACCGCTAACTGTCCAGCACTCCCCAGGAGCGCAGCAGTTCCTCCGCCTCGGGCGAGGTGGCGGTGATCGCCGACACCGGCACGCCGTCCCAGGTGACCGCACAGAGCAGGCGCAGCGCGACGACCGGGTCACCGGAACCGTCGAGAGCCGCGCGGTCGCCGTCACGGGTGACCCGCCAGCCGCCGGACTCACCGCCGGGTCCGGGCAGCCGGGCGTCGTCGGCCGGGCGGAACAGCCCCGACAGGTCGGCGGCCACGTAGGTGGGCCGCCGGTCCTCCGGCGCCGCCAGCAGATCGGCGGGCCCGCTGACTCCGGTCAGCACGAGCAGGCTGTCCATCTCCGCGGTGACCGCACCCTGGATGTCGGTGTCCAGCCGGTCACCGATCGACAGCGGGCGCTGCGACTTGAACAGCGTCGCCGCCGTCCGGAACAGGCCGGGCTGTGGCTTGCCGACCACCACGTCCGGTTCCCGGTCGAGGGCCGTCCGCAACACCGCGACCAGCGAGCCGTTGCCCGGCAGCGGGCCGCGCGGGCTGGGCAGGGTCCGGTCGGTGTTGGTCGCGAACCAGGTCGCCCCGGCCCGCACCGCCAGCGCTGCCTCGGCCAGGATCTTCCAGCCGACCTCCGGGCCGTACCCCTGGACCACCGCGACCGGCTCGTCCTCCAGGGAGTCGACCGGCGTGAGGCCCGCGTCGCGGACCTCGGCGCGTAGCGCCTCCGCGCCCACCACCAGCACCGGCGCACCGGCCGGCAGCCGTTCGGCGAGCAGCGCCGCGGAGGCCCCGGCCGAGGTGAGGACCTCGGCCGGTTCCGCGCTGACACCCATGCCATTCAACAGCGCGGCCACGTCGGCGGCCCGCCGTGACGCGTTGTTCGTCGCGTACGCGATCGGCGTCGCGTCCGCACGCAGCCGTTCGACCGCCTCGGCAGCGCCCGTGATCGGCTTGTCGATCAGGAAGACGACCCCGTCAAGGTCAAAGATGACCAGGTCGTACGAGCTGGCGAGGTGATCACTCATGCCTTCGGCTTCTCCTCGTCGTCAGCCTGGCCGGCGGACTCGTCCGTCTCCGTCTTCGCGGCCGGCTTCTCCACCGAGTCGGTGGCCGCACCGGTGACCACCGGCGCGCCCTTCTCCTCGTCCACGCCGCCGTCGAGCCCGTCCGTGTTCACGTCGGTCTCCGCGACGTCGACCGACTCGTCCTCGTCGTCCTCAACGTCGTCCTCGTCTTCGAGGTCGTCGTCCTCATCGAGGTCGTCGTCCTCGTCCTCGTCTTCGAGGTCGTCGTCTTCGTCGTCTTCGTCGTCATCGAGGTCGGCCTCGGCGTCGTCGCCTGCCGGGCGGTCGAGGTCAGAGGCGGTCGCCTCGGTCGGCTCGTCCTCGTCCTCGTCGGCGTCGTCACCCTCGATGGTGACGCCGTCGAGCTCGAGCAGCCGCTCGGCCGCGTCGGTGACCTGCTCCTCGTCAGCCGCGGCAGCCCGGGCGAACCACTCCCGCGCCTCATCGCGGCGGCCCGCCGCCAACAGCGCATCGGCGTACGCGTACCGCAGTCGCGCGGCCCACTCGGCGTCCTCGTCGCCGGTCAGCTCGCGTACCTGCAGCATCGCCACCGCCGCGTCGTGCTGGCCCAGATCGCCCCGGGCGCCGGCCGCCACGATCAGCAGCTCGATCGCGCCGGCCTTCTCCAGCTTGGCGATGTCCGCGCCACGGAACAGGTCGATCGCCCGCTCCGGCCGGCCCAGCGCCCGCTCACAGTCGGCCAGTTCGGCCAGGTGCGTCTGCCGCCCGGTCATCCGGTGGTAGGTCCGCAGTTCGGCGATCGCCGTCGTCCAGTCGCCGGCCGCGTAGCCCGCCAGGCCGACCGCTTCCCGCACCACAGCGATGCGCGAGGCCAGCCGCCGTGCCGCGATCGCGTGCCGCAGCGCCAGCTCGGAGTCCTCGTCGATGATCTGGCCGGCCGCCACCAGGTGCCGGGCGACCTTGTCGGCGACGTCCCGGGCCAGGCTCACCAGCTCGGCGCGCACCTCCTCGTCGAGGTCGGTCGCGGCGATGTCCTCGGGGATCTCCGGAGCCTCGAACCCGGGCTGACCGACCATCTCCTGCTCATCCTGCGGACGCCGGTCCTGGTCGCCCCGGAAGCCGCCGCGGTCACGGTCGCCGCCACCCTGGTAGCCACCACGGTCGCGGTCTCCCCCACGGAACCCACCGCGGTCGCCGCCACCCTGGTAGCCCGGACGGTCGCCACTCGGACGACGGTCCCCGCCGCCCTGGTAACCCGGACGGTCGCCACTCGGACGACGGTCCCCGCCACCCTGGTAACCCGGACGGTCGCCACTCGGACGACGGTCCCCGCCACCCTGGTAACCCGGACGGTCGCCACTCGGACGACGGTCCCCGCCACCCTGATAGCCACCGCGGTCACGGTCTCCACCACGGAAGCCGCCAGAGCCACCCTGGTAGCCCTCACGAGCACCACCGCGGTCGCCGCCACCCTGGTAGCCCGGACGGTCGCCACTGGGCCGACGGTCCCCGCCACCTTGGTAACCGGGACGGTCTCCACCACGGAACCCGCCGCGGTCGCCGCCACCCTGGTAGCCCGGACGGTCACCGCTCGGACGACGGTCCCCGCCACCTTGGTAACCGGGACGGTCTCCACCACGGAACCCGCCGCGGTCGCCGCCACCCTGGTAGCCCGGACGGTCACCGCTCGGCCGACGGTCCCCGCCACCCTGATAGCCCGGACGGTCGCCACTGGGCCGACGGTCGCCGCCACCCTGGTAACCGCCACGGTCACGGTCGCCGCCACCCTGATAGCCACCACGGTCGCGGTCTCCGCCACGGAACCCGCCGCGGTCGCCGCCACCCTGGTAGCCCGGACGGTCGCCACTGGGACGACGGTCGCCACCGCCCTGGTAACCCGGACGGTCGCCGCCACGGAAGCCACCGCGGTCGCCGCCGCCCTGGTAGCCCCCACGATCGCCGCCGGCCCGGCCACGGTCGTCGCCGCGGAAGCCGCCACGATCCCCGCCACCCTGGTAGCCCGGACGGTCGCCACTGGGCCGACGGTCGCCACCACCCTGGTAACCCGGACGGTCGCCGCCACGGAACCCACCACGGGCGCCGCCGCCCTGGGAGCCACCACGGTCACGGTCGCCGCCACGGAAGCCACCACGGTCGCCGCCGCTGTCGCGGTTTCCGCCACGGAAGCCGCCGCGGTCACTGCCACGATCGGTCCGACGCGCGTCGCCACCTCCGTCGCGACCGCCTCCGGAACGGCTCTCGCCGTCGCGGTTGCTGGAGCCGCCGTCTTGCGGTCCTGTAGTCACGGATCATTCCTTCCAGTACGGCGGCGGGCTACTTCGGCCCGGGTGGCCTTGCTCCGACACACGCTGTTCTCGATACACAAAGTTACTAGGGGATCTGCCCATAAACGCAGTCGAGGGCCGACCCC
>NZ_JASCTH010000034.1:0-35276 GCF_030009775.1 Actinoplanes sandaracinus
CAACGGAGCCGGGCTTCGCTGCGGCCCCAGCGGGATGGAGCGAAGTGGAGCGAGCTCCGAGAGCAAAGTGGATCACCAGGGTGGAGCGAGCGCGCGCGGTGACCCCCACATTCCGCCCCGAAGGCCCCCACTTCCCTCCACCGAGGGCGGAAACGGGGCTTCCGGCGGCATTAATGGCGTCTTCGCAGCCGATTTCGAGGGTGGTTTTGAACCCCGAGGGCCGGATGTCGGAAACCAGACCTTGTTGATCATGGTCACGCCCTCCACTCGGCCCCACCGCCTTTGAACAGGGATTTCGTCTCCGAAAACGGCTCGGAGACGTTTGCTTTCGGGTTGCAGGTGGAGGGAAGTGGAGTAGAGTGGGGCGCAGTGGCAGGGCGGAGGAATGACGCCGGACCTGCCGGCCCGAGTTGACAGGCGGTCCACTTCTCCGCGAAGGAGCGGGCGGCCACGGCAAAGGGGTGGGGGCCGATGTTTCTCGGCACGCACACCCCGCGCCTCGACGAGAAGGGCCGGCTGATCCTCCCGGCGAAGTTCCGCGATGAGCTGGCGGGGGGTGTCGTGATCACGAAGGGGCAGGAGCGCTGTCTTTACGTGTTCCCGATGCCGGAATTCCAGAGCATCGCCGGTCAGCTGCGGCAGGCTCCGGTCACCAACAAGGCCGCCCGGGCTTATAGCCGGGTGTTCTTCGCGAGCGCGCACGACGAGGTTCCCGACAAGCAGGGCCGGGTGACTATTCCGGCCCATTTGCGGGAGTATGCCAGCCTTGGTCGTGATCTCGTGGTGATCGGTGCGAGCACCCGGGTCGAAATCTGGGACAAACAGTCCTGGGACGACTACCTCACGGCGAGCGAGGAAGACTTCGCCGACATCGAGGAGGGGGTGCTGCCCGGCGGACTGTAGGCGTGGCACTCGGTGGGCCGCTGGTGGCCCGGAAGCCACTGCCGCCGTACTGCGAGATCTCCACCCGCTCCCGCTCCTGGCGCCTCTTCCCCGGCGCCAGGCGCGTGTCCGGGCCGGTTCGCCGGCACGGGACATGAGAGCGGATGGGGATCTGGCGGTACGGATGGGTGGCCGGGCCGGTACGGCAAGGGAACGACCGGGTGAGACGCGAACGGGCAGGCAATGGGGGTCGACATGGGGGAGCCGCGGGGCACGCATGTGCCGGTGCTGCTTGAGCGCTGTCTTGAGCTGCTGGATCCCGCCCTCACGCTGCCGGGAGCCGTTCACGTCGACTTCACGCTGGGTCTGGGCGGGCACGCCGAGGCGGTGCTGGAGCGTTACCCGGACGTCGTCCTGGTCGGACTCGACCGCGACACCGAGGCGCTCGCCCACTCGCGGCACCGGCTGATCCGGTTCGGTGATCGCGCCCGCCTGGTCCACGCCGTTTACGACGAGTTGCCCCGGGTCCTCAGTGAACTCGGGATCCCGGCGATCCACAGCGGACTGTTCGATCTCGGGGTCTCCTCTCTCCAGTTGGACGAGGCGGACCGCGGTTTCGCGTACGCGCAGGACGCCCTCCTCGACATGCGGATGGACCAGTCCCGTGGGGTGACCGCGGAAGAGATCGTCAACAGTTACCAACCGGGTGATCTTGTTCGCGTTTTGCGGCAGTACGGCGAGGAGAAGTTCGCCCCGCGGATCGTCTCGTCGATCGTGCGGGAGCGGGCCAAGGGGCGGATCACCTCGACGGCCCGGCTGGCCGAGCTGGTGAAGGACGCCATCCCGGCCGCCGCGCGACGAACGGGTGGAAATCCCGCAAAAAGGACCTTCCAGGCACTACGCATTGAGGTCAACAAGGAGCTGGAGGCGCTCGAAGGGGCGGTTCCAGCGGCTTTGGACGCGTTGGCGCCCCACGGGCGTCTTGTGGTGATGAGTTATCAATCGTTGGAGGACAGGATCGTCAAACGCGAACTCGCCGCGAGGTCGCGTAGTACCGGGCCGGTCGACCTGCCGGTCGAACTGCCCGGGACCGGTCCGAGTCTGAGGCTTCTGACCCGCGGGTCGGAGCTGCCCAGCGAGGCGGAGGTGGCGGCGAACCCGAGGGCGGCCTCGGTGAAGCTGCGTGCGGTGGAACGGATCGACGAGCAGGAGCAGTCAAGAAAGACGGAGAAGGCGTTCGGAGCCGGCCGCGAGCGGCCCCGAATGTCTACAACGCGCGGGGGACAAGGGCGGATACGCCCCGGGGCGATTGCAGAGGGGGAGGGACGAGCATGAGCGAGCGATCCGACGCGCCGCGGTCGGGGGGCCGATCGGCGCAGCCGCGCACCACAGCCGGGGGGCTGGGGCGCCGGGGGAGCCGCGATGCCGGTACCACAGGGGGTGGCGCGCAGGGGGCGCGCCGGAACAGCGGTGTGGGCGCCCGTCAGGGCGACACGCGCCGGTCAGGGATGCGGAGCCGGGGGGCTTCCGAAACGGTCGCGCCGATCGACGGCGCCACCGCGCTGTCCATCGAGGTGGCCGGCGACGCGCAGGCGACGCCGGGCCGTCCGCGGCTCTGGGTGGCGCCGCCGCTGCCGATCCGGGCGCCGCGGGCCACGTTCGCCGCGGCGGTCATCGCGGTGGTTCT
This sequence comes from Actinoplanes sandaracinus, assembly GCF_030009775.1. Classification (GTDB taxonomy): domain Bacteria; phylum Actinomycetota; class Actinomycetes; order Mycobacteriales; family Micromonosporaceae; genus Actinoplanes; species Actinoplanes sandaracinus. The sequence goes on from NZ_JASCTH010000034.1 coordinate 2,570, forward strand.
GCTCGGCGTGGTCGGCATCCTGCTGATCAACACCAAGACCATGGAGCAGTCCTTCCAGCTCGACGCGCTCCGCGAAGAGCAGGCGATCCTGGACAAGCAGCAGCAGGAGCTGAAGAACAAGCTGGTCGAGAAGTCCAGCCCGGGCAGCCTGGCCGCTGCCGCGCGCCGGCTCGGCCTGGTGGCGGCCGAGGACCCGGCGGTCATCCTGCTGCCGGACGGCACCATCATCCGGCCGCCGAAAGCCGCCAAGGGCCCGACGGCGCCGACCGCTGACCTGCCGAAGGCGGGCACGCAGTCGGCCGCAGCCGGACGGTAGGCCGGCATGCCGCCGCACGGAGACGACGAGGAACCGCGCCGGGGCACGCCGCCCCGGCGCGGTTCGTCACGGGACCTGCCGGGTGGGGAGCCCGCTGACGAGCCCCGTGAGAGCCGGCGCGGCTTCTCCACCATCGGGGAGGCCCGTGCCTACACCCCGCGCGGGCGCACCGTGGCCGAGCGGGGCCGGCTGCCGCGCGGCGCCGGCCGCAACGCCGACCCGTTCCGGCCGGCGCTCCAGGTGCTCGACGGCGGCGAGGCCGGCCCGCGCGCCCGGGGCCGGGGCCGCACGGCCGAACCGCCGACACCCCGCGAGCCGGAGCCGCGCGCTCAGGAGCGGACGCGCGAGAAGGAGAAGCCGCGCGAGAAGCTCCGCGAGCCGGAGAAGCCACGTGAGAGGAGCCGGGAGCCGGAGAAGCCGCGCGCCCGGGAACGGACGCGGGAGAAGGCCCGCGAGCCGGAGCGGACGCGGGAGCGACAGCTGGAGCGCCCGGAGCGTCCGGCCGCCGCCGGCCGCGACCGGATCGCCTCCGACCGGGGACGGGGCCCGTCCGCCCGTACGAAGAAGGAGAAAGAGGGACCACGGCGGACCGCGACCAAGAGGCCGGTTCCCGCCGAGCCGCCGAAGCTCGCCAACAGCACGCGGCGGCTGCGGCTCGGCACGGTCCTGGCGCTCTCGCTCTTCGCGACCATCGGGGTCCGGCTGGTGGTGCTGCAGGTGGCCGCCTCGCCGGAGGAGGAACAGAGCCTGCTGAAGCTGCGCAAGGACCGGATCAGTTCGGTGACCCTGCCGGCGCCGCGCGGCAGCATCCTGGACCGCTACGGCCACGTGCTGGCGCACAGCGTCCCCGCGCGGTATGTCTACGCCGACCCGGAGAACAAGGAGTTGCAGAAGGACGTGGCCGGCACGGCCGCCAAGCTGGCGCCGGTGCTCGGCGTCCGGCAGTCCGAGCTCTTCACGAAGATGCAGCGCAAGCAGGTATTCGGTAAGTGGACCGAGTTCCAGTATCTGAAGCGCGGTGTGGACGTGGAGGTCGCCGACCGGATCGAGGCGATGGATCTGGACGGGATCTACACGCACCTCGACGAGCGGCGTGACATTCCCGGCAAGGATTTGGCGGCCAACCTGATCGGTTTCACCGGCGAGGAGGGGCGCGGCCTGGAGGGCCTCGAGGCGCGCTATGACAGCCTGCTGCACGGCACCGACGGCAAGCGGGTGTTCGAGGTCGGCGCGGGGAAGCTGAACAAGCCGATCGCCGGTGGCTACCAGCAGGACACCCCGGCCCGTCCGGGCAGCTCGCTGCAGCTCACCATCGACCAGGACATGCAGTTCCAGGTGCAGGGGGCGCTCGACGCCGCGGGTAAGAAGCGGAACGCGACCGTCGGCGGGGCGGTGGTGCTCGACGTCCGGACCGGTGAGGTGCTGGCACAGGCCAGCTACCCGTCCTACAACGCGGCGGACGCGGATGCCTCCGACGCGGCCGACCGGGTCGACGTGCCGAGTGCCATCGTCACCGACCCGGGTTCCAGCCACAAGGCGTTCATCTTCGGCGCGGCCCTGCAGGAGGGGCTGATCAAGCCGGACGAGGTGATCGAGATCAGCCCGGCGATCAAGAAGGGCGACACCACGTTCCCGGACACCCATCCGCAGCCCAAGGGCTCCAGGATGACCCTGCCGGGGCTGTTCGCCTACTCGTCGAACGTGGGCACGATCCTGATCGCCGACCGGCTCGGCAAGGAGAAGGTCTACGAGTACCAGCAGAAGTTCGGGCTGGGGAAGGCGACCGGCGTCGGTATGCCCGGTGAGGCCGAGGGCGCCCTCCTCAAGCCGGAGGACTGGAGCGGGTCGTCGCACGGTTCGGTGCCGATCGGGCACAGCGTCTCGGCCACGCTGATCCAGATGGCGGCCGGTTTCGCGGCGATCGCCAACGACGGCGTCTACATCCAGCCGCACCTGATCAAGGCGACCATCTCGGGTGAGGACGGCGAGGTCACCCCGGCTCCGGCGCCGGCGACGCACCGGGTGCTGGACGCCGACGTCTCCCAGCAGTTGCGCCACATCATGGAGTCGGTGGTGGCCGTCCCGGACGCCACCGGCACCGCGGCGGCGGTCGGCGGATACCGGGTGGCGGGCAAGACCGGCACCGGCAAGATGCTCATCGACGGCCGGTACACCAGCCACAACGCCAGTTCGTTCATCGGCATGGCCCCGGCCGAGAACCCGCGGTATGTGATCGCGGTGTCGATGGACGTCGACAGCGGTGGCGGCGGTGACGTGGCGGCTCCGGCGTTCAGCGAGATGATGTCGTACGCGCTGCTGCATAACCATGTGCCACCGTCCGGTAGCAAGGCGCCAACGTTCAAGATCAAGGAGTGAAGCGGGCCGCATGGCGTTGACAGCAAGCCCCCGGACACGGGGTAGGGTCTGACGCCGTGTCCGGCATTCCACGTCCCGAGATCGTCACGCCGTGCCTGCTGGGGCGGCTCGCGCAGCTACTACCGGCGGCGCTGACCGGCGGTGACGTCCCGGTTACCGGCGTCACCCACTCCAGCCGCGAGGTCCGGCCCGGTGATCTCTACGCCGCCCTGCCCGGTGCGAACCGGCACGGCGCGGAGTTCGTCGCCGACGCCGCCCGCTCCGGTGCGGTGGCCGTCCTGACCGACCAGGCCGGCCTTGCGGCCGCCGTTTCCGCGGGGCTGCCGGCGCTGGTCGCCGACGATCCGCGGGCGGTGCTCGGCGCCGCGGCGGCCGCGATCTACGGCGATCCGTCGCGGCGGCTCACCATGATCGGAATCACCGGGACGGCCGGGAAGACCTCGACGTCCTACCTGGTCGAGGCCGGTCTGCGGGCCGCCGGGCGGGTGACCGGGCTGGTCGGCACGGTGGAGACCCGGCTCGGCGACCTGGTGGTCAAGAGCGTGCGCACCACCCCGGAGGCCACCGATCTGCAGGCGATCCTCGCCAGCGGGGTCGAGCGGGGCGTCCAGGCGGTGGTCATGGAGGTCTCCAGCCACGCGCTGGTGATGGGCCGCGCCGACGGCATCCGCTTCGCGGCCGGCGGCTACACCAACTTCGGCCAGGACCACCTGGACTTCCACCCGACCTCGGAGGACTACTTCGAGGCCAAGGCGCGGCTCTTCGACGGCCGCTGCGACCACGAGGTGATCAACCTCGACGATCCCGCGCTGCGCCCGCTGATCAAGCCGGAGACGATCACCTTCTCCGCCTCCGGCGACCCGGCCGCGACCTGGTGGGCCTCGGACGTCCGCCCGGACGCCTACGGCCAGCGGTTCACCGCGCACGGCCCGGACGGGCTGACGGTCGGGACCGGCGTGAGCCTGCCGGGCGCGCACAACGTAGCGAACGCCCTTCTCGCGCTCGCTCTGCTGGTCGCCTCCGGGGTCGACCCCGTGGTGGCCGGTGACGGCATCGCCGGGTGCCGTGGCGTGCCCGGCCGGCTGGAGCAGGTCGAGGCGCCCGGCGGGATCCTCGGCGTGGTCGACTACGCGCACAAGCCCAACGCGATCGTGGCGGCGCTCGCCGCGCTGCGCGAGCTGGCGACGGCGCGCGGCGGGCGGCTGATCTGCCTGCTCGGCGCCGGCGGCGACCGCGACAAGGGCAAGCGGCCGCTGATGGGCGCGGCCGCGGCGCAGGGCGCCGATCTGGTGATCGTCACCGACGACAACCCCAGGACCGAAGACCCCGATTTCGTACGATCGTCGGTCCGCGTGGGCGCGGAAGAGGCCGGCATGCCTGCGAAGATCATCGAGGTGGCCGGCCGGCGTGCCGCGATCGACGAGGCCGTCCGCCTGGCCGCGGCCGGTGACGTGATCGCGGTGCTGGGCAAGGGCGCCGAACAGGGCCAGGAGGTGAACGGCCAGGTGCTGCCGTTCGACGACCGGATCGAGCTGGCCGCCGCGCTGGAGGCCCGCGCATGATCCCTCTCACTCTGGACGAGATCGCCTCGATCACCGGTGGACGGGTCGTCGGCGGCGACCCGTCGGTGACCGTGACCGGCGGCGTCGAGTACGACTCCCGCAAGATCGGTCCCGGCGGCCTGTTCGTGGCCTTCGCCGGCGAGAAGGTGGACGGCCACGACTACGCGGGCGTCGCGGTCGCGGCGGGCGCCGCGGCGATTCTGGGCTCCCGGGACACCGGCGCTCCCGGCGTCGTCGTCGAGGACCCGCTCGCCGCCCTCGCGGCCCTGGCCCGGGTGGTGGTCTCGCGGCTGGACGAGTTGACCGTGATCGGGCTGACCGGCTCGTCCGGCAAGACCACGACCAAGGACTACATCGGGCAGCTGCTGTCCCGGCTCGGCCCGACGGTCGCGCCCGCCGGCTCGCTCAACAACGAGCTCGGCTTTCCCTACACGGTTCTGAAAGCGACCACGGACACCCGTTTCCTGGTGCTGGAGATGGGCGCCCGGGGCATCGGGCACATCCGCTACCTGACCGACATCGCGAAGCCGTCGATCGGGGTGGTGCTGAACATCGGGGCGGCGCATCTCGGCGAGTTCGGCTCCGTGGAGGGCACCGCGCTGGCCAAGGGCGAGCTGGTCGAGGCGCTGCCGGCCTCCGGGGTCGCCGTCCTGAACGCCGACGACCCGCTGGTGGCGGGGATGGCGGCCCGTACCGCGGCGTCCGTGGTGCTGGTCGGTTCGTCGGGGACGCTCACCGCTTCGGGGATCTCCCTCGACGAGGCGGGCCGCGCCTCCTACACGCTTGCCCATGGTTCGCGTTCCGGGCATGTCAGGCTCGCGGTGGCCGGCGAGCATCAGGTCGCGAACACTCTCGCCGCGGGCGCGGTCGCGCTGGCCGCCGGGATGGAGTTCGGCGAGCTGGTCACCGCCCTCGGTGAGGTCGGCATCGTCTCCGCCCGCCGGATGGACGTCTTCACCCGTCCCGACGGCGTGACCGTCATCGACGACTCCTACAACGCCAACCCCTCGTCGACCTCGGCCGCTCTGCGCGCGCTGGCCGCGATGGGTTCCGGCAGGCGTACCACCGCCGTCCTCGGCTACATGGCCGAGCTCGGCGAGTTCGAGGTGTCCGGTCACGCCGACGTGGGACGGCTCGCCGCCGTTCTGGGTGTGGACCGGCTGATCGTGGTGGCCGGCAACGCGCGTCCGATCCTGGACGGCGCTGCCGGCGTGGCCGGCTGGCGGGGTACGGGGCTCTTCGCTGCCGACCAGGCCGCCGCGATCGAGATTCTGCAGCAGGACCTGCGCGCCGACGATGTCGTGCTGGTCAAGGGTTCCCGGTACCGCACATGGGATGTGGCCGACTGGCTCCGTCCCGAGGAGGTTAGCCCGTGAGGGCAGTCATCGTCGCGGCCGCGGTCGCCTTTCTCATCTCGCTCTTCGGCACGCCCCTCGCGATCCGGGTCTTCTCGGCGCTCAAGGCCGGTCAGCCGATCCGGACCATCGGTCCCGCCACCCACCAGGGCAAGCGGGGAACCCCCACGATGGGTGGCGTGGCGTTCATCATCGCCACGGTTTTCGCGTACGCCGCCGGGCACCTGGCACTGACCACGCTCCCGGACCGGCAGATCGCCCAGGAGAAGCCGACCATGACCGCGCTGGTCCTGCTCGGCATCTTCGTGTTCTGCGGCGCGGTCGGCTTCCTGGACGACTTCCTCAAGGTGCGCAAGAAGAACTCCGACGGTCTCAGCGCCAAGGGCAAGCTGCTCGGCCAGCTGCTGATCGGCACCGTCTTCGGCATCGCCGCGCTCAATTTCCCGAGCACCAACGGCCAGACGGTCGCCAGCGAGAAGATCTCCTTCATCCGGGACGTCAGCTGGCTGGACGTCGGCAAGGTCGGCTCGGTCATGGTCTTCGTCTTCGTCATCATGGCGATGTCGAACGGCGTGAACCTCACCGACGGCCTCGACGGTCTCGCCACCGGCGCGTCGATCCTGGTCCTCGGCGCGTACTCGCTGATCGGGTTCTGGCAGTACCGGCACTGGTGCGGTGACGACGACTACGTGGGCGAGGCGGGCTCTCTCACCGCGCAGCACTGTTACCAGGTCCGAGATCCGCTGGAGGTCGCGATGATCGCGGCCGCGGCGGCCGCGGCCTGCGTCGGCTTCCTCTGGTGGAACACCAACCCGGCCCGGATCTTCATGGGCGACACCGGCGCGCTCGCGCTGGGCGGCCTGATCGGCGGTCTCGCGGTGGCGACCCGCACCACGCTCCTCTCGGTGATCATCGGCGGCCTCTTCGTCATCGTCACGATGTCCGTGGTGATCCAGATCATCTCGTTCAAGACGACCGGTAAACGTGTCTTCCGGATGTCACCGCTGCAGCACCACTTCGAGCTGGCCGGCTGGAGTGAGGTCAACATCGTGGTCCGGTTCTGGATCATCGCCGGCATCTGTGCCGCGATCGGTCTCGGCCTGTTCTACAGCGACCACCTGGCCACGATGGGTTAGGCGAGCATGGCGCAGATCTCCCCGCGACACGCCATCGACGTGACGCGGGGAGATGTGGACATCGGACGATGATGGGCGCATGGCGGACGACCCAACCACGAAGGCCCGCCCGTCACTGAGCCGGCAGCTCCTGCCCGCCGTGCACGGGCTCCTGGCCAGACCGCTGTCGTCGTACTACCTGTTGATCGCGAGCTGCGGCCTGCTGCTGCTGATCGGGCTCGCCATGGTGTTCTCGGCGACGAGCGTGAAGGCGTACGCGGAGAATCGCAACTCCTTCTCCGAGATCAGCAGCCAGGCGGTGTACGCCCTGCTCGGGCTGGTCGCGTTCTGGATCTGCCAGCGGCTGCCCGCGGTCTCGCTGCGCGTCCTCGGCCGGTTCGTGCTCGGCGCGGCGATCATCCTGCTCACCTTGCTCGCCGTGCTCAACGCGCTGGCTTCGGCGGACGTATTGATCAGGGACGCGCTGGGCAAGGCCTCGCTGGGCCCGATCGGGGCCAGGCTGAACTGGCTGTACTTCGGCTCGTTCAGCGTGCAACCCGGTGAGCTCGCCAAACTCGGCATGGTGCTGTGGGGTGCCGAGGTGATCGCCCGCAAGGGCCCCGCCCTCGGCCACTGGCGGGAGCTGGCGATGCCGCTCTTCCCGGCGGTCGGCCTGCTCTTCGTCCTGGTCGGCTACAACGACCTCGGCACCATGCTGGTGCTGCTGGCGCTGATCGTCGGCCTGCTCTGGGCGGCCGGGGTCCGGATGCGGGTGTTCGGCGCGCTGGGCGTGCTCGGCCTGGCCGGCGTGGGCCTGCTGATCGCCGCGGCCTCCCGCGGCGCCGGTTCCGGAGCCGTGGGCGAGGAGAACTACCGGTGGCGGCGGCTGACCGGCTTCTTGGAGCCGCTGGAGAACTGCGACACCAGCACCGAGGCCGGACGCTGGTGCTATCAGCTGATCCAGGGCCGCTCGGCGATCTTCGAGGGCGGTTGGTTCGGGGTCGGCCTGGGCAAGAGCGCGCTCAAGTGGGGCTGGGTGCCGGAGGCCGACAACGACTTCATCTTCGCGATCCTCGCCGAGGAACTCGGGGTGGTCGGCTGCTGCGTGGTGCTGGTCCTGCTGTCGGTGCTGGCGTACACCGGCTTCCGGATCGCCCGCCGGGTGGGCGACCCGTTCCGCTGCCTCGCCGCGACCGCGATCACCACCTGGCTGGTCGCCCAAGCCATGATCAACATGGGTGGGGTGGTCGGCCTGCTGCCCATCACCGGCCTTCCGCTGCCGTTCATCTCCGCTGGTGGCAGCGCCCTCGTGGTGACCATGGCGGCGATCGGCATGCTCGCGTCGTTCGCTCGGGCGGAGCCTGACGCGGCGCGGGCCCTGAACGCCCGTCCGACCCCTCGGTGGGTACGACTAGTCTGGGCCCCGCTGCCGCCGCTCCCCCCAGCGCGGCGGCCGGGGGAACAGCGCCCGCCGGCGCAGAAGAAGTCCGGCCGGACGCCCGCCGCCACCGGAGAGAAGCGTTACTAGTCCGTTCCGAGGGTGTGGACGGAGCGGTTGGACGGGAGAGGAGACGGTGATGGGTCCGCTGCGGTCGGTCGTGCTCGCCGGAGGGGGCACCGGCGGTCACATCTACCCGCTGCTCGCCTTCGCCGACGCTCTGCGACGCCACTTCCCCGACATCCGGATCACCACGCTGGGCAGCCCCAAGGGGATGGAGAACACCCTCATCCCGGCCGCCGGTTACGACCTGCGCGTCATCCCGGCGTTCCAGCTTCCCCGGTCGCTGAACCTGGACCTGCTGCGCACCCCGGACCGGATGTACAAGTCCGCCGCCGCGGCCGCCGAGATCATCGACGAGGTGCGGGCCGAGGTGGTCGTGGGCTTCGGCGGTTACGTGTCGGTGCCGGCCTATCTGGCGGCGTGGCGCAAGGAGATGCCGATCGTGATCCACGAGGTGAACGTGCCGCCGGGCGTCGCGAACCGGATGGGCATGAAATTCACCAAGCGCGTCGCCGTCGGCTTCCCGCACCAGCTGGAGCAGGCCGAGGCGCTGCGCAACGCCCGGCTGGTCGGCGTGCCGCTGCGCACCGCGATCACCGGGATGGACCGGCCGGCGCTGCGCCCGCAGGCGCTCTACCACTTCGGGCTGCGGCCGGACCTGCCGGTGTTGTTCGTCTCCGGTGGCTCGTCCGGCGCCCGCACGATCAACCTGGCGGTGGCCGCGGCGGCCAAGCGACTGGCGCACGCCGGCATCCAGGTGCTGCACGTGCAGGGTGGGCGCAACGACCCCTTCGAGGTGCCGAACGACCTGCCGGTTCCCTACGTCGTCGTGCCCTACCTGTCGGACATGCAGCTCGGCTACGCTGCCGCCGACCTGATGCTCTGCCGGGGCGGTGCGATCACCGTGGCCGAGACGACCGCGCTCGGCATGCCGGCGGTCTACGTGCCGTACCCGTTCTCCAATCAGGAACAGCGCCGCAACGCGCTGCCGGTGGTGGAGTCCGGTGGCGGTCTGCTCGTCGACAACAGTGAGCTGACCCCGGACTGGATCGAACACAACATCATCCCGCTGGCCCGGGACCGGCAGCGGCTGGCCGCGATGGGCACGGCCGCGGCCGGGTACGGCCGTCGCGACGGTGACGAGCAACTGCTGCGCTTCGTTCTGGAAGCGGTGAGCTGAGTGAGCTTTATCGAGGGAGTGCAACTGTGAACACGGCGGAGCTGACCCCGGCCGGCGAGATGACCGCCGAGGATCTGGGCAGCGTGCACCTGATCGGGATCGGCGGGGTCGGCATGGCCGGCCTGGCCCGGCTCCTGCTCACCCGTGGCGTGCCGGTCTCCGGCAGCGAGTTGCGCGAGTGGCCGGCCCTGGCCGCCCTGCGCGCTCTCGGCGGCACGGTGCACATGGCACATGAGGCGTCCAACCTCGACGGCGTCGACACGGTCGTCTATTCGACGGCGATCCCGAAGGACCACGTCGAGATGGTCGAGGCGCGCCGCCGCGGGCTGCGGGTGCTGCACCGGTCCGAGGCGCTCGCCGCGGCGATGACCGGCCGGCAGACCATCGCGGTGGCCGGCACCCACGGCAAGACCACCACCACGTCGATCATGACGGTGATCCTGCAGCACGCCGGGCAGGACCCGTCCTTCGTGATCGGCGGCGAGATGTCGGCGGCCGGCTCGAACGGGCACCACGGCACCGGGCCGCACTTCGTGGCCGAGGCCGACGAGCACGACCGCTCGTTCCTGATCTACCGGCCGTACGTCTCGATCATCACCAACATCGAGGGTGACCACCTCAACAACTGGGGTGACCTGGAGACGCTGAAGGCCGGGTTCCTGGAGTTCGGCACCCTGACCGACGGGTTCGTGGTGACCTGCGCGGACGGGCCGGGCACCGACGAGCTGATCGCCGGTCTCCGGGCGGCGGGGAAGACCGTCTACACGTACGGCGAGTCGGCCGGCGCGGATCTGCGGCTCTTCGACATCTCCTCCTCGGTCAGCGGCGTGCGGTACCGCGCGGAACTGGACGGCGAGCCGCTCGGCGAGTTCAAGCTGGCGCTGCCCGGCACGCACATGGGCCTGAACAGCGCGGCCACCGTGCTCGCCGCCCTGAAACTGGGCATCCCGCTGGTGAAGGTGACCGAGGCCCTGGAGTCGTTCCCGGGGGTCCGGCGCCGGTTCGAGCGCAAGGGCATCGCCGCGGGCGTGCGGGTGTACGACGAGTACGCCTACCACCCGACCTCGGTCAAGGCCGCCCTGCGCACCTTGCGTGAGGTGGCCGGCGACGGGCGGCTGCTGGTGGTCTTCCAGCCGTACCGGGTGTACCGCACCCGGGATCTGGAGGCCGACCTGGCCGACGGTCTCGCGGTCGCCGACGAGGTGATCTGCATGGAGGTGTTCGGCCCGGGGGAGACCCGTGGGCCGGGTGAGGGCGGCCGCGCGCTGACCGCGGCGATCGACCTGCCCGGCGAGCGCAAGGTCTTCGTGCCCGACTGGGAGGACGTGCCGGCCGAGGTGGTCCGGCGCAGCCGTCCCGGCGATGTGGTGGTGACCATGGGCGCGCCGCCGATCTCGCTGATGGGCGACGAGTTGCTGGCCGCGCTCGCCGAGGCGGACCACCAGCCGGATTTGGCCAGGTAGTCACCGGTGGCGGGCGGGGGCACGCGCAACTGGCGGCTGGTGCGGGCCGGCACGGACGCCGTACCGCCGTCGGCCCGGCGTTTCATGGCCCGGGCCCGGCAGCGGCGTCTGCGTGCCGCGATGCCCTGGCTGATCGGCGCCGGCGTGCTGCTGGCGGTCGGCGGCCTGGTCTGGGTGTTCTACGGCACCGCGGTGTTCGGGGTGCGCGAGGTCCGGGTGGTCGGTGTGGCACTGCTCACCCCTGACCAGGTGCGCGCCGCGGCCGAGGTGGAGCCGGACCGTCCGCTCGCCCGGGTCGACCTGGACGCGATCGGCGACCGGGTGGGCGCCCTGCCCGCGGTGGACCGGGTCGTGGTCAGCCGGAGCTGGCCGTCGGCGGTGGTGGTCGAGGTGGTGGAGCGGACGGCGGTGGCGGCGGTGCCCTCGCAGGACCGGTTCGTGCTGATCGACGACGACGGTGTGCCGTTCCGTGAGGTGGCCGCCGCGCCGGAGGGGCTGCCGCTGGCCCGGCTGAGCAAGCCGGGCGCCGGCGACGAGAACACCGGTTCGGCGCTGACCGTGCTCGCGGCGCTCAGCGACGAACTGCGGGACGAACTGGTCGCGATCTCGGTGGCCTCGCCGGTGCAGATTCGCCTGGAACTGCGCAAGGGCCGGGTCGTTATCTGGGGTGACGAGAGCAAGAGCGACAAGAAGAGCCGCGTCGCGACCGTGCTGCTGAAGCAGAAGGGGGACGAGATCGACGTGAGCGCCCCCGCGGTGGTGACCATACGCTAACTATCCGGTCATTCGGACAAAGCGTCATGAACGCAATAAAAGGTTCGAGGTTACGGGTGAGTCGGATACTCACCTCGTAAGCGGACGCGACACGCCGCCCCGGGTCTTTGGTTGCGGCGTCATGTCCGCATACGTTGCGTCGAGAGGTTCGCGTGGTTGACATAACACTGAACCTCTAGTAGAGGGTGAGGGTTTCCTCGCCCTCCCTTGTACGGCAGCGGACGTCGAAGTGCGGTTCCCGGGACCGCAGGGGCCGTCGACGTCCGCCAACCCTGGAAGGGATGGCTGAGCCCGATGACACCTCCGCACAACTACCTTGCGGTCATCAAGGTCGTCGGCATCGGCGGCGGCGGCGTGAATGCCGTGAACCGCATGATCGAGGTTGGGCTCAAAGGCGTGGAGTTCATCGCGATCAACACTGATGCCCAGGCACTGTTGATGAGCGACGCCGACGTCAAACTGGACGTCGGCCGGGAACTGACCCGTGGACTGGGCGCCGGCGCCCAGCCCGAGGTCGGCAAGAATGCCGCCGAGGACCACCGGGACGAGATCGAAGAGGTGCTCAAGGGCGCCGACATGGTCTTCGTCACCTGTGGCGAGGGTGGCGGCACCGGCACCGGTGGCGCGCCCGTGGTGGCCAACATCGCCCGCAAGCTGGGCGCCCTCACGATCGGCGTGGTGACCCGCCCGTTCAACTTCGAGGGCAAGCGCCGCCAGGTGCAGGCCGAGGCGGGCATCGACGAACTGCGTAACCAGTGCGACACGCTGATCGTGATTCCGAACGACCGGCTGCTCGCGCTCGGTGACCGTGGCATCAGCATGATGGACGCGTTCCGTCAGGCCGACCAGGTGCTGCTCTCCGGCGTGCAGGGCATCACCGACCTGATCACCACGCCGGGTCTGATCAACCTGGACTTCGCCGACGTCAAGAGCGTGATGAGCAACGCGGGCAGCGCGCTCATGGGCATCGGCAGCGCGCGCGGCGACAACCGCGCGGTGGAGGCGGCCGAGAAGGCCATCTCCAGCCCGCTGCTGGAGCAGAGCATGGACGGCGCCCGCGGCGTGCTGCTCTCCATCGCCGGCGGGTCGGACCTCGGTCTGTTCGAGATCAACGACGCGGCGCAGTTGGTGACCGATGCGGCCCACCCGGACGCGAACATCATCTTCGGCGCGGTCATCGACGACGCGCTCGGCGACGAGGTCCGCGTCACGGTGATCGCGGCGGGCTTCGACGCGGGCGCGCCCGCTTACAAGCCGTCCGAGCCGGCCCGCAAGGTGCCGGCGCCGTCGACCGGGAGCCACCTGCCCCCGGTCCCCGCCACGCCGGTCGCCCCACCGTCGACCACCACCCCGAACCCGCGCAGCAGCCGGGTGCTGTTCGACGACGTGGACGTGCCGGACTTCCTGAAGAACGGTTCCTGAGGTCTGTCGCAGACCTGTTCGCGACGTTTCTCCCGTACCCCCAAGAAGGTTGAACCTTGACCGACGCCGGCCGGCGCGCTGAGCTCGCCGACTCTCTCGTCCGGGTGCGGGAGCGCATCGCGCGCGCCTGTCTGGCGGCCGGAAGGCCGCCGGACGCGGTCACCCTGACCGCCGTGACCAAGACCTACCCGGCGAGCGACGTCCTGTTGCTCGCCGGGCTCGGTGTCACGGACGTGGGCGAGAACCGGGACCAGGAGGCGTCCGCCAAGGCGGACGCCGTGCGCGCGGGGGGCGCGCGGGTGCGCTGGCACTTCGTCGGCCAGTTGCAGCGCAACAAGGCCAAATCGGTGATCCGGTACGCCGATGTGGTGGAGTCGGTGGACTCGGTACGCCTGGCCGAGGCGCTGGGCCGGGCCGCCGCCGGCCGTGAGGTCCCGCTGGAGGTCCTCGTCCAGGTGAGCCTCGACGACGACCCGGCACGTGGTGGCGTGACCGGCGATGATCTCTGGCGGGTATCCGACGCGGTGACCTCATCGGAGGGTCTGCGCCTGGCCGGGCTGATGGCGGTCGCGCCGCTCGGCGAGGACCCCGGCGCGGCGTTCGGCCGGCTCGCCGTCGTCGCAGGTCAGATGGCCTCTCGATACCCCGGCGCGACGACTGTCTCGGCGGGTATGAGCGGTGATCTGGAAGCCGCCGTCCAGCATGGGGCGACACACGTACGGATCGGTACTTCTTTACTCGGGATGCGAAACTCGCTGCGGTAGCCTTGCGGCGGGCAGCAAACTACACAGGTGTTGTTCAACGCGACAATCCGCAACGGGTCTCGTGTTGGGCGGCGCGGCGTCGTGGCGGGTCGTGGGTCCGAATCGGATCTGTTTTTCGGCTCGTAAGGGGGGACGCGGCCTGCCTGCGGGAGCGCGGGCCGCAACAGCGGACGGAGGTGGGGGCATGGACTCTCGGCAGGGAGGGGTGGCATGAGCGGCGGCGCGTTTCGCAAGGCGGGCGTCTGGCTCGGCCTCGTCGAGGAGGACGAAGACCGCGGGTACGAGGACCGCGGTTACCGGGAGAGCTCCTACCGCTCGCGGGAACGCGACCGTGATCGCGATCGCGATCGGGACCGTTACTCCAGCGACCGCTACACCGACGAGTTCTCCGAGGAGGACGAAGAGGAGGAGCGCGCGGTGCCGCGGGCACGATCCGAGCGGCGTGAGCGCGAGCGGGTCTCCCAGGCGCGCGCCGACCTGGACCGGGACGAGAGCGAGCGCCTCGATCGGGCGAGCGTCCGCTCCATCACCCGGCCCACGCCGGCGCCCGAGCAGCCCGCCGCGCTGACCTACTCCACCCGGGAGAACCTGGCGCTCAAGCCGCAGCCGGTGGCGCACCCGCAGCCGGTGCACCAGCGCCCGGCCGAGGAGGAGCAGCGTTACCAGATCACCACGCTGCACCCGACCACCTACCGGGAGGCGCGGACGATCGGCGAGCACTTCCGGGACGGCGTGCCGGTGATCATCAACCTCACCGAGATGGACGAGTCGGACGCACGCCGGCTGGTGGACTTCGCCGCCGGGCTGGCCTTCGGTCTGCGGGGTACGATCGAGCGCGTCACCAACCGGGTCTTCCTGCTCTCCCCGGCGAACGTCCAGGTCACCGCGGAGGACAAGGCCAAGATCGCTGAGGGCGGTTTCTTCACCCAGGGCTGATCGACACCGGGCTGTTGCACGGCCCAGCGTCGATCGGCACTGGGTGCCGCCTGTCGATCGCGACCCGGGGCCCTGACCGAGACCCGGATTTGATTGACCCGAACGAGGGATCCGCCTGACGTGCTGTCGATCGTGCTCCAGATTCTCTACCTACTGCTGTACCTCTTCTTCATGGTGCTGCTGGCCCGGTTCGTGCTGAGTGCGGTGCTGCAGTACGGACGACGCTGGCAGCCCAGCCGGGGAGCCTCGGCCGGACTCGAAGCCGTGTGGAGCGTCACGGATCCACCCCTCAAGGCGTTGAGGCGTGTGATCCCACCGCTGCGCATTGGTAACGTGAGTTTGGACCTGGCTTCCATCGTGCTGCTGGTTATCCTGTTCGTGCTCATGGACGTCGTACTGAGAAAACTGATTTACAGCTAGACAGCAGCCCCAACCGCGGCCGCGACTGACCCGAGGAGTTTCGATGCCGCTGACCCCGGCCGACGTGCACAACGTCGCCTTCAAGAAGCCCCCGATCGGCAAGCGGGGGTATGACGAGGAGGAGGTCGACGCCTTCCTTGACGAGGTGGAGCGCGAGCTTGCCCGTCTGATCGAAGAGAACAACGAGCTGCGTGCGCAGGTGGAGCGTGGCGGCCGGGGTGGTGCACCGGCGGGCCCGGGTGCCGACCCGCGTCTCGCGGCCGAGCTCAACGAGCTGAAAGCGCAGCTGGACCGCGTGCAGCGGGACAAGACCGCCGCCGAGCAGGCGGCCCGCCAGATGCAGGCTGAGCTGGAGCAGGTTCGCGCTCAGGGCCCCGGCCCCGGTGCCGCGCCCGGTGGCGCCGACGGCGAGCAGCAGGCCCTGCGAGTGCTCATGATGGCCCAGCGCACCGCCGACGACCACGTCGCCGACGCGCGCCGTGAGGCCGACAAGCTTCTCTCCGACGCCCGCTCCAAGGCGGAGGAGGTCACCCGCGAGGCCCGGGCCAAGGCGGACGCGCTTGAGCGTGACGCCCGTCAGCGTCACCAGGAGGCCATGGGCGGCCTGGACGCGAAGCGGACCGCGCTGCAGAAGCACATCGAGGAGCTCAAGCAGTTCGAGCGGGAGTACCGCACCCGGCTCAAGGCGTACCTGGAGAGTCAGCTCCGCGACCTTGACGGCCGTGGCCAGGGCCTCGAAGCCGAACTGACGCGGGCCGACTCCAGCCGTGCCGTCGGTGGTTCCGGTGGTCTTGCGGCGGCCGGTCTCGCCGGTTCCTACAACGGTGGCCGCACCAACTCCATCGAATCGGGTCGCTGACCCAATCCCCGCACCGCGACGAGGATGAGCCATGATCGTTGCTAGTCTCCTGCTCATCCCCGTCGCGGTTTTGTTTCTCGCGTTGGGCCTGGTCAACGGCTCGAGCAGTCTTCTCATAACCTCGATCGTGGTCAGCCTGCTGGCCGCGGTCGCTCTGGTCATCGGCACCCGTCAGGCCGCCGCCCGGCGTGCGGCCGAGTCCGCGGCGCCGGGCGTCACCACCGGGCGGCCCGACCGCCGGGCCTCGTTCGCTCCCGAGTTCGACGAGGCGGCGCCCGCCGGGTCCGGCGCCTCTGCCGCCGATGAGCCGGTGGCCTTCGCCGAAGATTCTGCCCCCGGCCAGGCGGCCTTCGCAGGTGAATCCCTCCACTACGAGGAGCCCGCCGTCGAGCCGGATCCGGTCGATGCGGAAGCGGCCCGTGCGGCCGGCGCACGCGATACGGCGACACGACTGGGTGACCGCGGAGACCGCGGCGTGCCGGTCGCCGCAGACTATGCCGATTCTGACTCCACGGCTGATTCCCTCTCACGTCCGGCTGCCGCGACTCCCGCCGGCGACGGGTCCGGAGAGCACGCCTGGCGGCCCTCGGCCGCCGAACCGGCCGAGCAGCCCGACGAATTCGACGAGCCGGGCGACGACGATCCCGACGACGAGCCGTTGCCGCAGTCGGTGCGGCCGGCCGACGCGGTGATGGTCGCGCGGTTCGACACCGAGGTGCTGGTCGTCGACGGCCGGCCCCGCTACCACATGGCGGACTGCCCGCACCTGGTCGGCCGGCTGACCGAGCCGTTGCCGGCGAACGAGGCGGTCTCGCTCGGCTTCAGCCCGTGCGGCCTCTGCCGGCCGGTGGACCGGCTGGTCGCGGCCGTCGCCCACCAGCGCTGAGATCACGGCGGGTGACGGGAGCGGTGGCGCGGGCGCAACCGGGCACGTCGGTGCCCGTGCGGGTGCGGCCGGGCGCGGGGCGCACCCGGGTGGGCGGCCGTTACGACGGGCCGCACGGCCCCGCCCTGATCGTCGCGGTGGGCGCGCCCGCGGTGGACGGGAAAGCCACCGAGGCGGTCCGTAAGGCCCTCGCCGGCGCGCTGAGGGTGCGGCCCGCGGAGGTGTCTCTGCGGCTGGGGGCGACCAGCCGCGACAAGGTCTTCACGGTAACGGCGCCGCCGGCCGGGTGGGAACAACGGCTCACCGACCTCCGGGACAGCGGATAGTGACCACACGGTCACGAAGGGTTTATCGTCGGTAATCCGACGCCCGGCTGAACGGTTGGGCATGGTTTGCCGTTTCTGACCGGCTGTGGCGGGTTGTCGGGGTACTTCACGTTCCGTATCCTTGCCACCCTCGCCGAGTGCGCGACCGCCTCTCAGTCGCGCCGTTTGTGCAGGTGGGGCTCGTGCGCCATCGGGCCGGCACCACGGGGACTGACCATGGGACGACGGTCGGCCGGCGAGCCGCCGTCCGGTTCCGTAGAGCGTCGACCGCCGCGCTGAGCGCGGCCGAGGGAGCGAGTGATGGCCAAGGCAACCGACGCCCGCCGCGGTACGACGGCCGCCGCCGTGGACCGGACCCGTAGTGAGGCGGAGACCGAGCAGATCCGTCAGGCGCTGGTCGCGCGGCTCGGCGACCTGCAGGCCGAGTACGATCAGTCGCTCAGTGAGATCACCGAGCTCCAGCGCGAGCGGCTGGCCGACTCGGCCGGGGACGACCAGGCCGACACGGGCACCAAGACGTTCGAGCGGGAGCAGGAGATCACGCTGGCCAACAACCTGCTCGAGCGGATCACACAGATCGAACGTGCGATCGATCGGCTCGGGTCGGGCAATTACGGTTGGTGCGAGCGGTGCGGTAACCAGATCCCGGTAGAGCGGCTGGCTGCCTTCCCCTCCGCCACGCTCTGTGTCTCTTGCAAGCAGTTGGAGGAACGACGCTGAACGCCGATGAGCAGGCCGCCCCACGGTTCGCACCCCGTGCGGTGGCCCTCCTGGCCGCCACCGCGGCGGTCGCCGTGGTGGTCGACCAGTGGGTCAAGCACCTCTCCACCGAGAACCTGGATCCTGGCTCGCCGGGGAATCCCGGCGAGTCGGTCCGCATCCTGGGCGGTCTGGTCTACCTGTCGCTGCTGCGCAACAGCGGAGCGGCGTTCAGCTTCGGCAGCGATTTCACCTGGATCTTCCCACTGATCACCCTGGTGGTGGTCGGCGTGATCGGGTGGCTGGCGTCCCGGCTGCGCTCGGTGCCGTGGGGACTGTCGCTCGGTCTGGTGCTGGGCGGCGCGCTCGGCAACCTGATGGACCGGCTGTTCCGCGCGCCGGGGCCGTTCCAGGGCCATGTGGTCGACATGATCAGTGTGTTCGCGCCGAACGGCGAGAAGTTCGCGGTGTTCAACATCGCGGACAGCTGCCTCACCGTCGGCGTCTGCATCGCGGTGCTGCTGGAACTGACCGGCCGCCAGCGCGACGGGACGCGGATCACCGGGAAAGAGACCGCGACGACCACACCGGCCGAGGCCGTGACTACTACACCGGCCGAGCCGGATGGGGAGAAATCGTGAGTGGGCAGCGTTCTCTGCCGGTGCCCGACGGGCTCGACGGGATGCGCCTGGACCAGGCCGTCTCCCGGCTCTTCGGGTTGTCCCGCACCGTCGCGGCGACCCTGGTCGAGTCCGGCGACGCGCTGGTCGACGGGGTCGCCCGGCTGAAGTCGGAGAAGGTCGTGGCCGGGTCCTGGCTCGAGGTCACCCTGCCGTCGCCGGTCGCCGCGCCGGTCGTGGTGGCCGCGCCGGTGCACGGCCTCGGGATCATCTACAGCGACGACGACATCGTGGTGGTCGACAAGCCGGTCGGTGTCGCCGCCCACCCGAGCCCGGGCTGGACCGGCCCGACCGTGCTCAGCGGGCTGGCCGCGATGGGGCAGAACGTCGCCACCAGCGGCGCCGCCGAGCGACAGGGCATCGTGCACCGGCTCGACGTCGGCACCACCGGTCTCATGGTGGTGGCCAAGAGCGAGGTCGCCTACAGCGCGCTGAAGCGGGCCTTCAAGGAGCGCGAGGTGGAGAAGCGCTACCACGCCGTCGTCCAGGGCCACCTGGACCCGCTGCGCGGCACCATCGACGCGCCGATCGACCGGCACCCGACGGCCGACTACAAGTTCGCGGTGATGTCCGACGGCAAGCCGAGCGTCACCCACTACGACACGATCGAGGCGTTCCGGTCGGCCAGCCTGGTGGACGTGCGGCTGGAGACCGGCCGGACGCACCAGATCCGGGTGCACTTCTCGGCGATGCGGCACCCGTGTGTGGGTGATCTGACGTACGGTTCCGACCCGACGCTGGCGGCCCGGCTGAAACTGGACCGGCAGTGGCTGCACGCACGGGAACTGGCCTTCAGCCACCCCCGAACGCACGATGAGGTCCGGTTCGTCAGCGACTACCCTGACGACCTGAAATACGCGCTGGACGTCCTCCAGGACGCCGGCTGACCGTCGGGAGACACCCGTGGGCCCCGCGACTCGCAAGCGGGCAGTCCTCGTCAGGTTCGGGGGCGCCGCACTCCGGTTGCAGATCATGGCCGGAGCGGCGCTGGCCGCTACCGTCGCCCTGGTCCTGATGGTCTTCTGGGCGGACCGCCAGGCCCCGGCCGGCGAACAGGCCGGCGACCTGCTGCGGGTGGGTGTCGTGGAGGGCCAGTCGGTCGACGGCTATCTCCGGTCGTCCCGGGAGGAGTTGGCCCGGCTCGCCGACCCGTCGGCGCCGGGCGCCGGTGAGACCTGGGCGCTGGTCGCCTTCAACCGGTACGCGACGGCGGGTGCCCTGCCGGCCATGCTCGGGGGCGCCCAGGTCGCGCAGGTCTACACCCGGGTGCCGCTCGGCGAGGCCCGGACTTCGGTCCTGCGGATCCCGGTCTACCGGCTTCCCGGCGACGTGATCACGGGGATGCTCGGCGCGGCACAGGCCCGCGACCGGGAACTGGCCGATTACCAGCGCCTGAGCCGGGGGCTGGCCGGGGACGGCCGCAACGAGGCGCGGCTGCGGGCGGCCTACGACACCGCCGCCCGGGTCGCCGCCGAGGAGGCCGCTGCCTATCGCGCGGGCTGCGAGTGCGTCTTCGCCGCGGTGGTGCGCGCGACCCCGGCGGTGCTCGACGGGATCTCCGCCCAGCCGTGGGCGCGGGTCGTGGACCCGGCGCCGGAGGTGCGGCAGCTGGACCGTACCGAGTTCCGGCCCCCGCTCCCGGAAGAAGTGGACGTGGCGTCGCCGGATCCGTCGGCCGTGCCATCCCCCGTGACGAGCGTTGCCCCGGTCACCCCCGCACCGTTACCGTCGTCGATCAGGGCGGATGTGACATCTGCCTCACCCGGCAATTCAGGCGAGGGGCCCTCGTCTTCCGTACTCCCTTCCGACGGACCGCTTGCCGTACCCTCGGCGACGGACACGAGTCCTGCTCATGAAGGCCTGGAGGCGTCTCCGGGAGCGTCCACCGGCGAACCCGGCCGTTGAGTTCCCGGCCCGCGAAACGTTCGGCTGAGGCACGCGCACGACCGGGGACCGGTCATGTGATCAAGAACGACCGGGGGATGGGCGACCGGCCGGTGGCCCGAATAGGGTTCTCGTCCGTAGCCTGTCAGGGGCGAGCGAGACCATCGCCGTGAAGGTTTTTGTCGGGTAGGCGCAGAAGGGACGAGCCGTGGACGGGACCGAGACCGGCTGGGGCCGGCCTGCGGAACCAGCCCCGCGCTGGCGGGCGCTGCTCGACCGTGCCCGGCACGCCGGCCGCGGCGAGGAGCCCGAAGAGGCTCCCCAGCCGCCGGAGACGCCCCCGCAACAGCCGTGGAACCAGCAACTGCCGACCCGTGGACCGGCCGCGCCCGCCCGCCCGGTCAACCCGCTCGACCCGCGGCAGAGCCAGCCGGGCGGCCAGAGCGCCGGTCAGGGCGGCTTCGACCGGCCGCCGGCCGAGCCGCAACGCCAGGTGCCGCAACGGCCGATCAACCCGCTCGACCCGCGCTGGCAGAGCCGCCGCGAACCGGAGCAGCCGCACAGCTTCTTCGAGCCGGCGCCGCGGTCCGCCCCCGCGCCGGGCCAGCCGCCGCCCGCCCAGCAGCAGCCGCCTCCCGCGCGCGACTACGGCG
This sequence comes from Actinoplanes sandaracinus, assembly GCF_030009775.1. Taxonomy (GTDB): domain Bacteria; phylum Actinomycetota; class Actinomycetes; order Mycobacteriales; family Micromonosporaceae; genus Actinoplanes; species Actinoplanes sandaracinus. The sequence continues at coordinate 23,741 of NZ_JASCTH010000034.1, forward strand.
CCGGTTACCAGCCCGCCCCGGCCCGTGACTACCCGGCCACCGGTTACGTCCCACCGCCCAACGGGTACGCGCCCGCCGCCGGCGCGTACGCCCCGGCCGCCTACCCGCCCGCGCCCGTCATGCCGCAGGCCCTGCCCCCGCAGCCGGCCGCCCCGCCGGTGATGCCCCCGCAGGCGGCGCCCGGCCGGTTGCCCGCCGTCCAGCCCGCGCCGGTCTCCCCGGCCCCCGCGGCTGCCCGGATCGAGTGGCGGCAGACCCGTGCCGACGAGGGCATCGATCGTGCCGTCGCGATCATGCGGCGCAAGCTCGGCACGCCACGGGTGATGGCGTTCGCCAACCCCAAGGGCGGCGTGCACAAGACCACCGCGACCGTGCTGGCCGCGGCGACCATCGGCAGCGTCCGCGGCCGCGGGGTGCTCGCGTGGGACGACAACGAGCTGCGCGGCACCCTCGGCCTGCGGGCCGGCAGCGCCCGCCACGCGCGGACGATAAAGCACCTGCTGGCCGATCTGATGCGGATCGAGAGCCTGCACGGTGACACCCTCCTGCAGGAGCTCGACGCCTATCTGCGGCACGCCTCGGACGGCTCCTACGACGTGCTGGCCGGCGAGGAGAACCCGCGGTTCGCCGCTCGGCTCGACCAGGGCACCGTCCGGCGGGTGATGGACCTGCTGCGCCGCACGCACGACGTGATCTGCGTCGACACCGGCAACAACGTGGAGAGCGTGAACTGGCAGACCGTGATGCGGTCGGCCGACCAGTTGGTGATCACCACGGTGCCGCGTGAGGACGCCGCGTTCACCGCCGACTGGATGCTCGACGTGCTGGAGGAGAGCGGACAGGACGAGATGGTGTCCAACGCCGTGACGCTGATCTCCTGCCCGTCGCCGGGTCACCTGCCGCTGCTGGAGGACTTCAAGAAGCACTTCGCGACCAGGACCCGTGCGGTCGCGGTGGTGCCCTACGACCCGGCCCTGGAGGTCGGTTCCTCGATCGAGTACGGCGACCTTCAGCAGGAGACCAGGCAGGCCTGGCTACGCGCGGCGTCGGTGATGTTGGAGCCCTTCGCGGAGTAGGTTCTGTCGTACGCCGGGGCTAGGCTTCTCTGCGCTGTCATTGGGAAGAGGGGGTTCCGGGTGTCTGACTCGTTTGTGCACCTGCACGTGCACACAGAGTATTCAATGCTCGACGGGGCGGCCCGGATCAAAGAACTTCTGGCGGAGGCGAAACGGCTCGGCATGCCGGCCGCGGCGATCACCGACCACGGCAACATGCATGGGGCGTACGACTTCTATCAGCAGGCCAAGGCCGCCGGCGTGACCCCGGTGATCGGGGTCGAGGCCTATGTCGCGCCGGAGTCGCGGCTGACCAAGACCCGCATCAAGTGGGGCCGTCCGGAGCAGAAATCGGACGACGTTTCCGGTAACGGTGCGTACACGCACATGACCATGTGGGCACGCAACGCGGTCGGCCTGAAGAACCTGTTCCGGCTCAACTCGCGCGGCTCCATGGAGGGCCAGCTCGGCAAGTACCCGCGGATGGACTTCGACATCATCGCGGAGCACGCCGAGGGCATCATGGGCACCACCGGCTGCCCGTCCGGCATCGTGCAGACCCGGCTGCGCCTGGGGCACTTCGACGAGGCGCTCAAGTCGGCCGCGAAATACCAGGAGGCGCTCGGCAAGGAGCACTACTTCCTGGAGATCATGGACCACGGCCTGTCGATCGAGAAGCGGGTCCGCGACGGCCTGCTGGAGATCGGCAAGAAGCTCAACATCCCGCCGCTGGTGACCAACGACTCGCACTACGTGCACGAGGAGCAGTCGGCGGCGCACGACGTGCTGCTGTGCGTCCAGACCGGCAGCAACGTGGCCGACCCCAACCGGTTCCGCTTCGACGGCTCCGGCTACTTCGTGAAGTCGGCCGACCAGATGCGCGCCGTCGATTCCTCGGAGGCGTGGCAGGAGGGCTGCCGCAACACCCTGCTGGTGGCCGAGAAGGTGGACACCGAGGGGATGTTCACCTTCAAGAACCTGATGCCGCGGTTCCCGATCCCGGACGGCTACACCGAGGAAGAGTACTTCCGGCACGTCGCCTTCGAGGGCCTGCGCAAGCGGTTCCCGGGCGGCATCCCGGAGGCGCACGTCAAGCAGGCGGACTACGAGCTGGGCGTCATCATCTCGATGGGCTTCCCGGCGTACTTCCTCGTGGTCGCCGACTTCATCCAGTGGGCGAAGGACAACGGCATCGCGGTCGGTCCCGGTCGTGGCTCGGCGGCGGGCTCGCTGATCGCGTACGCGATGGCGATCACCGACCTCGACCCGATCCAGCACGGCCTGATCTTCGAGCGGTTCCTCAACCCCGAGCGTGTCTCGATGCCCGATGTCGACATCGACTTCGACGACCGGCGCCGTGCCGAGGTGATCCGCTACGTCACCGAGAAGTGGGGCGAGGACAAGGTCGCTCAGATCGCCACGTTCGGAACGATCAAGGCCAAGGCCGCGATCAAGGACTCGGCCCGGGTGCTGGGTTACCCGTTCGCGGTCGGCGACAAGATCACCAAGGCGATGCCGCCGGACGTCATGGGCAAGGGCATCACCCTCGGCGGCATCTTCAACAAAGAGGACAAGCGCTACAACGAGGCCGGTGAGGTCCGCGGCCTCTACGAGACCGACCCCGACGTCAAGAAGGTCATCGACACCGCCCGCGGCATCGAGGGCCTGATCCGGCAGACCGGTGTGCACGCCGCCGGCGTCATCATGTCCGCCGAGCCGATCATCGACCACATCCCGCTCATGCGCCGGGCCAGCGACGGCGTGATCATCACGCAGTTCGATTACCCGACCTGCGAGACGCTCGGCCTGCTGAAGATGGACTTCCTCGGCCTGCGCAACCTGACCATCCTCGACGACGCGAACCGGAACGTCGAGCTCAACCACGGTCAGAAGCTCGACCTGTTGGCGCTGCCGCTGGACGATCCGAAGGCGTACGAGTTGCTGGCCCGCGGCGACACGCTGGGCGTGTTCCAGCTCGACGGCGGGCCGATGCGCTCGCTGCTGCGCCTGATGAAGCCGGACAACTTCGAGGACATCTCCGCCGTCCTGGCGCTCTACCGGCCCGGCCCGATGGGCGTCGACTCGCACACCAACTACGCGCTCCGCAAGAACAAGCTCCAGGAGATCACCCCGATCCACCCGGAGCTCGAGGAGCCGCTGCGGGAGATCCTGGAGCCGACCTACGGCCTGATCGTCTATCAGGAGCAGGTGCAGCGGGCCGCGCAGATCCTCGCCGGTTACAGCCTCGGCCAGGCCGACCTGCTGCGCCGCGCCATGGGCAAGAAGAAGAAGGAGATCCTCGACAAGGAGTTCGTGCCCTTCCGGGACGGCTGTCGCGCGCACGGTTACGGCGACGAGGCCATCCAGGCGGTGTGGGACGTGCTGGTCCCGTTCGCCGGCTACGCGTTCAACAAGGCACACTCCGCGGCGTACGGGCTGGTCTCCTACTGGACCGCCTACCTCAAGGCGCACTACCCCGCCGAGTACATGGCCGGTCTGCTCACCAGCGTCGGCGACGACAAGGACAAGATGGCCGTCTACCTGGCGGAGTGCCGCCGCATGGGCATTCAGGTGCTGCCGCCCGACGTCAACGAGTCGGCCGGGCCGTTCACCCCGGTCGGCAAGGACATCCGGTTCGGCCTGGGCGCGGTCCGCAACGTCGGCGGCAACGTGGTCGAGGCGATCGTCCGGTGCCGCAAGGAGAAGTCGGAGTACGTCGACTTCTACGACTTCCTGTCCAAGGTCGACGCGGTGGCGTGCAACAAGAGGACGATCGAGTCGCTGATCAAGGCGGGCGCGTTCGACTCGATGGGGCACTGCCGCAAGAGCCTCCTGGCGGTGCACGCCGAGGCCATCGACGCCTACGCGGACGTCAAGCGCAACGAGGCCGCCGGCCAGTTCGACCTCTTCGGCGCGTTCGGTGAGACCGCGGGCGGGGGCGGGTCGGCCGCGGTCACCATGCCGCCGATCGGCGACAGCGAGTGGGACAAGCGCGACAAGCTGGCTTTCGAGCGCGAGATGCTCGGCCTCTACGTCTCCGACCACCCGCTCGCCGGGCTGGAGGTGATGCTGCAGAACGCGGCCGACACCACGATCGCCGCGCTCAACGAGGAGGGTTCGGTCCCGGACGGCTCGGTCGTCACGCTCGCCGGCATCCTCACCGGGGTGCAGCGCCGGATCACCAAGCAGGGCCGCTCGTGGGCGTCGGCCACTCTGGAGGACCTGGCCGGCGGGGTGGAGGCGCTGTTCTTCCCGAACACCTACGAGCTGATCGGGCAGTTCATCGCCGAGGACGCGATCGTGGTCGTCAAGGGCCGGATCGAACGCCGCGACGGCGCCGCCCGGATCATGGCGATGGACATGTCCATCCCCGACGTCTCCCACAACCCGGACAGCAAGCCGGTCACCCTGACGATGCCGATCACCAAGTGCACGCCGCCGATGGTCGACCAGCTCAAGGAGATCCTGGTGAGCCACCCGGGCGAGACCGAGGTGCACGTGCACCTGCAGAACGGCAAGCGGACCACGGTCATGCGGCTCGGCGGTGTGCGGGTCGCGGCGACACCCGCCCTGCGCGCCGATCTGAAGATGATCCTCGGCCCCGCGGCCGTCGCCTGACGGCGCCGGCCGATCTGGAAGGATCGTAGGGTGGTGTACCCGAGTGAACAGCCGGCCGGGCAGTCTCCCGTACCGGACGGCATCCCCCCGGCTGCCGGTGAGCCCTCCGGGGCGTCCGGCCGCCCCGGGCGCGACTGGCGACAGTGGTTGCGCTTCCATCAGAGCAGCCCGAGGCCGTGGCGTCGCACGCTGAGCGTGACCGTGGGTGTGGCCACGTCGATCGCTGTCCTCGGGGTGCTTCTGGGCCTGGGGTGGGCCTGGCTGGCGCCGACGGTGCCGGTCGTCAACGCGGGCAGGGCCGGGGTGGTGGTCACCGACCCGTCCCCCGAGCAGTACATCGCCGCCGACGGCTGGTTCACCCTGCTGGGGCTCGGGTTCGGGCTGATCGTGACGATCGGGGCCTGGCTGGTGCTGCGCCGGGACCGCGGGCCGTTCCTGCTGCTCGGGGTGGTCGGTGGCACCTTCCTGGCGGGCCGCTGGGTGGCTCCGGCGATCGGCCAGTTCCTCGGCCGGGACGCCTACGACCGCTGGCAGGCGACGGCGGCGCAGGGCGCGACCTATCTGGCGCCGCCCGAGGTGCAGTCGCTCGGGCCGAAACTGGTGCCCGCCTTCGTGGCGGCGATCGTGCTCACCCTGCTGGCCGGCTGGTCCAACGACCCCGACCTGGATCTTCCCGGCGCCCACCCGGGGTACGGCCACCAGCACGCCTACCCGCCGCCCTACGAGACCTCGGTGGCCGACCCGGCGGGAACGCCCGGGTTCGGGGAGCCCGGGTTCGGTCAGTCCGGTTTCGATCAGCCCGGCTCCGGCCGGCCCGGCTCGGAGCAGTCCGGCTACGGCCCGCCGGGCTTCGGGTCGCCCTATGTGCCGGCGCCCCCGGCCGACCCCTCCGCGGCGCAGCCGCACGGCGGCTCGGAGCAGCCCCGGCCCTGACCCCGCGTCTCACCGCGGCGGCCGCGCGGCGGCTCGGAGCAGCCCCGGCCCTGACCCGTGCCTCACCCCGGCGGTCGCGCTGCGGCCCGGAGCGGGCCGGGCGTCGCGTTCGTGGCCGACGGGACGCCCGTCGCTGCGGTCGGGGACGGGCTGGGTCGTACCGGGAAGTCAGTTGGGGCTTGCGGGTCTGGCCAGGTCGGACAGCGGGACCGGAACCGCGCGGACGCGTGCCAGCAGGCCGGCCTCGCGGTTGAGGAGGCGAAGCTCGGCGCGCAGGCGGCCGGCGGTGTCGGGCATGGCCAGCAGCATCTGGCGCTCCTCGACGGTGAGCTGCGCGGTGGCGGCGACCAGGTGGGAGAGGACGGTGGGGTCGTCCGGCACCTGGTCGAGGACCTCGCTGTTGGGGCGCAGCAACTCGAGGTAGGTGCGGAACGCGGTGAGCACGCGCGGCGCCAGCAACTGAGCGGTCTCGCTGGGCTCGTCCTCCTCGGCGAGCCAGCGGACGCTGGCCGTCAGGTACGGCTCGGCGCCCTGCTCGACACTGAGGACCGTGAAGCGGCGGCGGCCGACGGTCATGATGTCGAAGCGGCCGTCGGGCAGCTCGGTGACGTGGCGCAACTCGGCCGTGCAGCCCACCTCGTAGAGGTCGGCGGCGCCGACGGGCGGCTGCGGAACGGCGCCGTCCTCACCGGGGTCGGGAGCCACCTCACTGCCGTGCCGCAGCGTGACCACGCCGAACTCGTGGGGTGCGCTCTCCGACCGGGCCACCAGCTCACGCACCAGGGTTCGGTAACGCTCCTCGAAGATGTGCAGGGGCAGCACGAGACCAGGGAAGAGCACCGTACTCAGCGGGAAGACCGGCAGCCGATCGCTCACACGTGCAGCCTAGTCCCCCGCACACCATGGTCAACCCGGCGCGGCGTTACGGCGACGGCCGGTATTCGGTCGCGTCGTCTCGGTCATGATCGATATCGTGCGCGTGTGGCATCGAACTTCGACTGTCTGGGACTCGGCTCTCTGGACCGTGACAGCATGAACGACCTTCTCAACCGGGTGCTGCCCGCCGCCGAGCTGATCGGCCAGGCGGGCGACGTCGCGGTGCACCGGTGGACCGACCCGTCCGGCGTGCGGCTCGTGGTCGCCCTCCGGGACGGGCGGCTGGAGGAGCTGCTGCCCTCGTTCTCCGGCGTGCCGGGCGCGAGGCTGGCCGAGGTGCGCCGGGTCAGCGACGAGATGATCGTCGCCGACGTGGTGGACGACGCCGGCGAACAGGCCACCATGCTGGCCGCCGCGTCCGAGCAGTTGCTCCTTCTCCCGCGGGGGACGGGGCCGATCAGCGGCCGGGCGTCGCTGATCGCCCTGGGTGTGCAGGTCACCGTGCACGCCGACGAGGACGCCTTCGCCGCGTCCGACGCGAGCCTGCTGAGCGGGGGTGACGGCGAGGACGGCGGCGACTCCGAGCCGCCCGCGCACTTCGTGGAGAACGGCTGGACGTGGCCGCCGCGGATGGGCGCCGAGTCGTTCATCTCCTACGGCGCGTTCGATCAGGAGAACGGGGATCCGATCGCCCAGCTCAACGGGATCGTGCTGTCCGCCGAGCGGCGGGTGGTGGCGGCGACCGGCGGCGAGTTCTCGGTGGCCCGGGTGCGTTCGGTCGGGTTCGAGGCGGATCTGTGCCTGCCCGGCGACGTGCCGACGCCGGCGCCCGGCAACGTGATCGGCGGGGTCGTCTACCTGATCGCGGACCTGCCGTTCGTGTCGGCTCCGGCGCCCGCGGCCAAGGCCAAGCGGTCCTGGTGGCGGCGCTGAGGCTCACACCGAGCCGCTGAGGCCCCCACGCCCCGGCGTTGAGGTCTCCACGGCCGGGCGGTGAGATCCCAACGCCTGGGCCGGGAGCGTCGCCGCCGGAAACCCGGTTGGGCGGCGGCCTAGACTGGTCCCGTGCTGAATCGCATCGACCTACGCGGCGCCCGGCGGGACCCGCGCGGACTGCTGCCCCGTGCCCAGCTCGACGTCTCCGTGGCCGTCGAGAGTATTCGCCCGGTCGTCGAGGCGGTCCATGAGCATGGGTTCAGCGCGATCCGGGAGGCGACGGAGAAGTTCGACGGCGTCACCCTGGAGCGCCTGCGGGTGCCGGCCGAGGCGATCGCCGCCGCGTCCGAGGCGCTCGAGCCCGAGGTGCGCGCCGCCCTCCTCGAGGTGATCAAGCGGGCCCGCAAGGTGCACGCCGATCAGCGCCGCACCGACGTGACCACCCAGGTGGTCGACGGCGGCACGGTCACCGAGCGCTGGGTGCCGGTGCGCCGGGTCGGCCTCTACGTGCCCGGTGGCCTGGCCGTCTATCCGTCCACTGTGGTGATGAACGTGGTGCCCGCCCAGGAGGCCGGGGTCGAGGGCCTGGTGGTGGCGTCGCCGCCGCAGGCGTCCAACAACGGCCTGCCCGACTCCCGGGTGCTGGCCGCGTGCGCGCTGCTCGGTGTGGACGAGGTCTACGCGGTCGGCGGCGCCCAGGCCATCGCCATGCTGGGTTACGGCGCCGACGGCGCCGACGAGGCCGACCGGTGCGAGCCGGTCGACGTCATCACCGGCCCGGGCAACATCTGGGTGACCGCGGCGAAGCGGCTGCTGCGCGGCGTCGTCGGGATCGACGCCGAGGCCGGGCCCACCGAGATCGCCATCCTGGCCGACGACACCGCCGACCCGCGGCACGTCGCCGCCGACCTGATCAGCCAGGCCGAGCACGACCCGCTCGCCGCGAGTGTCCTGGTCACCGACTCTCTCGCGCTGGTCGAGGGGGTCGAGATCGAGCTGGCGAAACAGGTCGCGGCCACCCGGCACGAGGAGCGGGTGCGCACCGCGCTGACCGGCGAGCAGTCCGGGGTGGTCCTCGTCGACGACCTGGAGCAGGGCCTGCGGGTCGTCGACGAATACGCCGCGGAGCACCTGGAGATCCAGACCCGGGACGCGCGGGAGTGGGCCATGCGGGTCCGCAACGCCGGCGCGATCTTCGTGGGCGCGTGGGCGCCGGTGTCCCTCGGCGACTACGCCGCCGGGTCCAACCACGTGCTGCCGACCGGCGGCTGCGCGCGACACTCCTCCGGGCTGTCGGTGCAGTCGTTCCTGCGTGGCATCCACGTCGTGGAGTACACCGAGGACGCTCTGCGAGACGTGGCGGGCCACGTGGTGGCGCTGGCCGATGCGGAGGATCTGCCGGCGCACGGCGACGCGGTGAAGGCCAGGTTCGGCGCATGACGACGATCGAGGACCTGCCCCTCCGGGACGACCTGCGGGGCCAGACGCCGTATGGCGCGCCGCAGCTCGACGTCACGGTCCGGCTGAACACGAACGAGCACGCCTTCGCGGTCCCGCAGCCGGTGATCGAGGCGATGCGCAAGATGCTCGACGCTGAGCTCGCCGACCTCAACCGATACCCCGACCGCGACGCCGTGGCACTGCGCACCGACCTGGCGGCCTACCTGGGCCACGGCCTGAGCTGCGCGAACGTGTGGGCGGCCAACGGTTCCAACGAGGTGCAGCAGCAGCTCTTGCAGGCGTTCGGCGGCCCGGGGCGGACGGCGCTCGGCTTCGGCCCGTCCTATTCGATGCATCCGCTGCTCGCGGCCGGCACCGGCACCCGCTGGATCGGCGCGCTGCGCGACCCCGACTTCGGGCTGCGGGCCGACGCGGCGGTCGCCGAGATCCACCGGCACGACCCCGACCTGGTGTTCCTCTGCTCGCCGAACAACCCGACCGGCACCGCCCTGGACCCCGCGGTGATCGACGCGGTGCTGGGCGCGGCGCGGGGCATGGTGCTGGTCGACGAGGCCTATTTCGAGTACGCCCGGAGCGGTACCCGCAGCGCGATCGAGCTGCTGCCCGGGCACCCGCGGCTGGTGGTGACCCGGACCATGAGCAAGGCGTTCGGGTTCGCCGGCGGGCGGCTGGGCTACTTCGCCGCCGACCCGGCCGTGGTCGACGCGGTTCAGTTGGTGCGCCTGCCGTACCACCTGAGTGCTCTGACCCAGGCCGCGGCGCGGGCGGCGGTCTCGCAGAGCGCCGCGCTGCTCGCCACCGTCGAGGAGATCAAGGTCCAGCGCGACCGGATCGTCGCCTCCCTGCGGGAGCGTGGGATCAGGGTCGCCGACAGCGACGCCAACTTCGTGCTGTTCCGGACCGGCGACGACCAGAAGGCCGCGTGGCAGGCGTTCCTCGACCGGGGCGTGCTGATCCGTGACGTGGGCCTGGCCGGCTGGCTGCGGGTCACCGCCGGCACCGAGGCCGAGACCACCGCATTCCTGAACGCCGCTGAGGAGATCCTGTGACCAGGAGCGAAGCGACCCGGGAAGCCCCGTTTTCCAAGCGGCGAATCGCAGCGCCGACGACCGAAGTGAGGAGTGCGCTGTGAATCGCCGCTTCGCGCGTATCGAGCGCGTCACCAACGAGACCAAGGTGCTGATCGAGATCGACCTCGACGGCACCGGCAAGGGCGACCTGAGCACCGGGGTCGGGTTCTACGACCACATGCTCAACCAGCTCGCCAAGCACGGTGGGTTCGACCTCACCGTGCGCTGCGAGGGCGATCTGGAGATCGACTCGCACCACACCATGGAGGACACCGCCATCGCCCTCGGCGAGGCGTTCGCGCAGGCGCTCGGCGACAAGCGGGGCATCCGGCGGTACGGCTCGGCCACGATCCCGATGGACGAGGTGCTGGTCCGGGCCGCCGTCGACCTGTCCGGCCGGCCCTATGTGGTGCACGACGAGCCGCTGCTGACGCCGTATATCGGCCCGGTCTACGCGACCAGCATGACCCGGCACATCTTCGAGGCGTTCGGCCACGCGGCCAAGGTGACCCTGCACGTGGACGTGCTGCGCGCCTGCCGCCCCGGCGGCCACCCGGACGCGCACCACGTCGTCGAGGCCCAGTTCAAGGCGTTCTCCCGGGCGTTGCGCGAGGCCGTCGAGATCGAGCAGCGCTTCGCCGACGCGCTGCCCTCCACCAAGGGTGTGCTGTGATCTCGCTGGTGCTGTTCGCGCTGGCCGGCATCCTGATCGGTGGCGTGATCCAGCTGGTCAAGTCGGGCGCCACCCGCTTCAGCGTCGGGATCACCGCGGTGCTCGCGGCGCTGGCCGCCGCGGGTGGCTTCGCGTGGTGGCCGGGGGAGGCCTGATGACGGCCAACGTGGTGATCCTCGACTACGGGTCGGGCAATCTGCGGTCGGCGGAGCGGGCGGTCGCCCGGACCGGCGCCGACGTGACCGTGACCAGCGACCTCTCCTTGGCGGCCGAGGCGGACGGCCTGGTCGTGCCGGGCGTCGGAGCCTATGCGGCCTGCATGGCGGGGATCGTGGGGCTGAACGCGGGGCCGATGATCGCCGACCGGGTGGCGGCCGGGAGACCGGTGCTCGGCATCTGTGTCGGCATGCAGATCCTCTTCGAGTCCGGGGTGGAGCACGGGGTGGAGACGAAAGGGTTGGGCCTGTTGCCGGGCTCGGTCACCAAGCTGTCCGCCGAGCGGATTCCGCACATGGGGTGGAACACGGTCGACGTGCCGGAGGGCTCCCGGTTGCTGGCGGGGCTCGCCGCGGACACCCGGTTCTACTTCGTCCACTCGTACGCCGCCCAAGATCTTGATCTTCTGAAGGGCGCCAGGGTGACCACCGCGGCTCACGACCTGCCGTTCGCGGCCGTGGTGGAGGCCGGCGCGCTCAGCGCCGCCCAGTTCCACCCGGAGAAGTCGGCGGACGCCGGTTTCGGGCTGCTCAGCAACTGGGTCGCGACCCTCACGTGAGCAAGGAACGTGCCCGGCGGCGGGCCGAGAGGCTCGCCGTCCTGGAAAGGGAGAAAGCCGTGCGGGCCCGCCGGGTGGCGCGCCGCGGGCCGCGCCCGGCGGGGGGGCGCCGGGGGGGGGCCCCGGGCGGGGGGGGCGG
>NZ_JASCTH010000034.1:35286-108698 GCF_030009775.1 Actinoplanes sandaracinus
CCGTGCTGCACCGCGCGACCGCGGGGCGGGCCCGCCGGGCGGCGCGCCGCGCCCGGCGCCGGTCGCTCGTCCGCGGTCTGCGGCCACGGTTCGGCCGGGACGGCCGTATCTACCATCGCAGCCTGCGGGAGCGGATCGGCATCGTCGTCGTCACGGTGCTGGCCGTCGCCGCGGTCTGGACGCTCATCCCGGACCTGGCTCTCCGCATCATCCTCACCGCCATCCTCGTTCTCGCCGTGCCGGCCCTCGTCGTCGTGGTGCTCGGCCGCCGCTCATAGCGCACACCGCATTCATCAGGAGAAACATGACCCTGCAACTGCTGCCCGCCGTCGACGTCGCCGACGGCCAGGCCGTCCGACTGGTCCAGGGCGCCGCCGGCTCGGAAACCGCCTACGGCGACCCGATCGAGGCCGCCCTCGCCTGGCAGAACGACGGCGCCGAGTGGATTCACCTGGTCGACCTGGACGCCGCGTTCGGCCGTGGCTCGAACGCCGAACTGCTCGCCGACGTGGTCCGCCGCCTCGACGTCAAGGTGGAGATCTCCGGCGGGATCCGCGACGACGAGTCGCTGGCCCGGGCGCTGGCCACCGGCGCCCAGCGGGTCAACATCGGCACCGCCGCGCTGGAGGACCCGCAGTGGTGTGACCGGATCTGCGGCGAGTACGGCGACCGGGTCGCGATCGGCCTGGACGTGCGCGGCCGCACCCTGGCGGCCCGGGGCTGGACGCGTGACGGCGGCGACCTTTACGAGGTGCTGGCCCGGCTCGACAAGGCGGGCGCCACCCGTTACGTCGTCACCGACATCACCAAGGACGGCACCATGCGCGGCCCGAACCTGGACCTGCTGCGCGAGGTCTGCGCCGCCACCGACAAGCCGATCATCGCGAGCGGCGGTGTCTCGACGCTGGACGACCTGAGGGCCCTGGCGACGCTGGAGCCGATCGGGGTGGAGGGCGTGATCGCCGGCAAGGCGCTGTACGCGGGCGCCTTCACCGTACGAGAAGCGCTTGCCGTTCTTGGTTGAGTCTCCACGCCTCACGTAATGCCTGTTCGGCGGCTCGGATCGCGGGCCGGGCCGCCGAGGAGTCACGCCAGGCGATCACCACCCGGCGGGTGGGCGTGGGGTTGATCCGCACGATCCGGACGTTTTCCGGGAGCGCCGCGCGGGCCAACCGGGGAATGAGCCCGACGCCCAGGCCGGCCGCGATCAGGGTGAGCTGAGTCTCGAACTCGCCCACCTGGAAGTCCGGAACCACGCCGGGCAGGCTGCGGATCAGGTACTCGTAGCAGACGTCCCCGGCGCGGACACCGATCCAGCGTTCGTCGCGGGCGTCCTCGAGCGTCGCCTCGCCTACGAGTCGATGATCATGCGGCACGATCAGATCGGCGTGGTCCTCGCCGAGCCGTGTCTTGGTGACGCCGTCCGGGTATCGCAGCGCCACCTCCGGCCAGTCGTCGAGCACCGCGAGGTCGACGTGGCCGCGGCGGAGCAGCTCCAGGCCCTCGTGCGGGTTGACCTCGATCAGCCCGGTGGTCAGATCCGGATGATCTTGCAAGAGGCGCCGCAGGGCGTGCGGGAGCAGGGCGCGGCAGGCGGTGGCGAAAGCGGCCACGGTGAGCCGGCCGGTGACCGTGTCGCGGTGCGCGGCGAGCGCCGCCTCCGCCTCGGAGACGCTGGTCAGGACGCGTTCGGCGTGGCCGGCGAGGACCCGCCCGGCCTCGGTGAGCCGCAGCCGGCGGCCGTCTTTCTCGACCAGGACGGCGCCGGTCTCGCGCTCCAGTTTGGCGAGCTGCTGAGAGATGGCGGACGGCGTGCAGTGCAGCGCGTCACCGGCTGCCAGCACCGTCCCGTAACTGGCCACGGCGTGCAGGGCGCGGAGCCGTCCCAGGTCGATCATGTAGCAATGCTACATCCTCGATGTAGGTTATTTTGCTGGTGCTTAACTATCGGCCGGGCGAGGCTGATCGGCATGAGACCGCGTCACCTCCTCCTCGCCGTCGCCGTGGCGGCCATCTGGGGCTTCAACTTCGTCGCCATCGACGCCGGGCTGGACCACTTCCCGCCGCTGCTCTTCTCGGCCCTGCGATTCGGGCTGGCCGCCTTCCCCGCGCTGCTGTTCGTCGGCCGTCCCCAGGTGCCGTGGCGGTGGATCGTGACGGTCGCCCTGGTCCTCGGCGTGATCAAGTTCAGCCTGCTCTTCATCGGGATGGAGGCGGGCATGCCGGCCGGCCTCAGCTCGCTCGTGCTGCAGAGCCAAGCGGTCTTCACGATGCTCTTCGCGGTGCTGTTCCTGCGGGAGCGGCCCCGCCCGGTGCAACTGGCCGGGCTGGCCGTGGCGGTCGCCGGCGTCGTCGTGGTGGCCACCCGGATGGCCGCCGCCCTGCCGGCGTTCCTGCTGGTCATCGGCGCGGCCGCGGCGTGGGGAGTGTCCAACGTCGCCACTCGCAAGGCGTCCCCGCCGGACACGCTGCGCTTCATGGTCTGGGTCAGCGCCTTCGCCACCGGACCGCTGATCGTCCTCACCCTGCTGGTCGACGGCCCGGCCGCCGACCTCGCCGCGCTGCGCGCGATCGACACCGAGGCGGTGCTGGCCCTGCTCTACATCGCGCTCGTCTCGACACTCGCCGGCTTCGGCGCCTGGGGTTTCCTCATGCAGCGGTACGGAGCGGCGACCGTCGCCCCGTTCTCCATGCTCGTCCCGTTCTTCGGCATCGCCTCGGCCTCCGTGGTGCTGGACGAGCCGGTGCATCGAGTCGACGTCATCGGTGGCATCCTGGTGATCGGCGGAGTGCTTTTGGGACTGGTCCGGTCCCGCCCGGCCGTCACACCCGCACTGGTTAGGGTTGAGGCATGACGGTCGCGGTGCGTGTTATCCCCTGCCTTGACGTGGACGCCGGTCGGGTGGTGAAGGGTGTCAACTTCGTCGACCTGCGCGACGCGGGCGACCCGGTGGAACTGGCCGCCGCCTACGACGCGGCCGGCGCCGACGAGCTCACCTTCCTCGACGTGACCGCCTCCTCCGACGACCGCGGCACCATGCTCGACGTGGTGCGCCGCACGGCCGAGACGGTGTTCATCCCGCTGACCGTCGGCGGTGGCGTCCGTTCGCCGGAGAATGTGGACGTGTTGCTGCGTGCCGGCGCCGACAAGGTCGGCGTCAACACGGCGGCGATCGCCCGCCCCGCGCTGATCAGCGAGATCGCTGAGCGGTTCGGCAACCAGGTTCTGGTGCTGTCCCTCGATGTCCGGCGCTGTTCTTCTCCCGGCGGGCCGGGGCGGTCTTCGCTCAGCGGGCCGGGACAGCCGAGCGGCTGGGAGGTCACCACGCACGGCGGGCGGCGCAGCGCCGGACTCGACGCGATCGAGTGGGCTGCCCGGGTGGCCGAGCTCGGCGCCGGTGAGATCCTGCTGAACTCGATGGACGCCGACGGTACCAAGGCCGGGTTCGACCTGGACCTGATCCGGGCGGTGCGGGCCGTGGTGGACATTCCGGTGATCGCCAGCGGCGGCGCCGGAGCCGTCGAGCACTTCGCGCCGGCGGTCGAGGCCGGCGCCGACGCGGTGCTGGCGGCCAGCGTCTTCCACTTCGGCGACCTCACCATCGGCGAGGTCAAGGACAGCCTGCGCGCGGCCGGGAGCCCGGTCCGCTGATCAGCCGGCAGTCGCCGGTTCAGCTAGCGGCCGTGGGCTCGGTTGGCGGCCGTGGGCTCGGCTAGCGGCCGTCGGCGAGACGGTGGATGTACTCCCGGAGGGCGGACGAGTAGGCCTGCTCGCTGAGGTCCCACTCGGCCCAGCCCGGCTCGGCGACACGGTTGAGCTGCGTTTGCAGGGTCATCACCGCGGACGACAGGCCGCTGAACGGGCGGGTCCGCCAGAGCTGCTCGCCGGCCGGGGCGACCTCGACCATGTCATCCTCCACGGTGATCAGCCCGGCGCCGGCCAGCCGCCGCACCGACTCCTCGAGATCCTCACGGCTCGGCACACTCTGGTGCAGGAAATCGGCCGCGGCCAGCAGGTCGGCCAGGGTCGCGCCGGTCACCGGCAGCGCCGCGTGGAGAGCCCGGTCGCGCTCCAGGCGCTCGGCGATGACCGCGGAGACGAAGATCCATGCATCGTTCCAGTTCCAGCCACCGGCCCCCATGCCGCAATGATGCCGTGCGTTCGGCGTACCCGGAAGCGAATGTGTCGCAGAAGATCACACGGCGGGAGCGGGCGCCGGGCGGGGATCCTCCTCGACGGTCAGGGCGGGCAGGAAGAGCTGCACCAGCGGGCCGATGGCCACGGCGTAGGCGACGGTGCCGACGCCCACCGTGCCGCCGAGCAGGACACCCGCGCCCAGCACGGTGAGCTCGAGGCCGGTCCGGACCACCCGGATCGGCACCTTGGGGAACCGGCCGGCCAGACCGGTCATCAGCCCGTCGCGCGGGCCCGGCCCCATCCGGCTGCCTATGTAGAGGCCGGTCGCGAAACCGTTCAGCAGGATCCCGGCGGCCAGATATCCGACCCGGGCTGGCATCGCCTCACCGGCCGGCAGGACGCTGAGCGCCGCGTCCGCGGCGAAACCCACCACGACCAGATTGGCCACCGTCCCGGCTCCGGGCCGCTGCCGCAACGGGATCCAGAGCAGCAGCACCGGTACGCCCACCAGCAGCACGATCCAGCCGAAGCTGATCCCTGTCACTTCGGAGAGCCCCTGGTGGAAGACGTCCCACGGGTTGAGACCGAGACCCGATTCGACCATGAGCGCCATGCTGACGCCATAGAGGACAAGACCGACGATGAGCTGGGGTACGCGACGGAACAGGTTCACAACAGCCACTCTTAATGCCAATCGGCCTCTGTTAAAGTGCCAATTCACAGGAGGTGGCTATGACTACATCGGTTCGTGGAGACCAATTGGCGCGACTGCTCGGCCAGTGGCATTCGCTGCCTGGGCGACGGCGCAGCCCTGACTACGCCGCGCTGGCCGGGGCGGTCCGCGGCCTGCTCGCCGACGGCCGGCTGGCTCTCGGAGTGCGGCTGCCCGCCGAACGGGAACTCGCCGAAGCGCTCGTGGTCAGCCGCACCACCGTGTCCGCCGCCTACCGCGCCCTCCGCGAGACCGGTCACCTGACCAGCCGACGCGGCGCCGGAAGCTGGACGGCGCTGCCGCACGGGCATCGGGTCGCCTCCTCCGGCCTGTGGACCCCCGACGACGACCTCGACATGATCGACCTGGGGTGCGCCGCCTCCGCCGCGCCCGTCGAGCTGGTGCCCGCGGCCCGCGCCGCCGCCGACGACCTGCCCCGATACCTGGGTGGCGCCGGCTACCACCCGACCGGCCTGCCGGAGCTGCGGGCCGCCGTCGCCGACGGATACACGGCCCGTGGAGTGCCCACCTCGGCCGAGCAGATCCTCATCACCAGCGGCACTCAGCAGGCTCTCGACCTGGTGCTGCGCCTGTCCGTTCCGGTCGGCGCGCCGGTGCTGGTGGAGACACCCACCTATCCCAACGCGCTCGCCGCGCTCGCCGCGCGCCGCGCCCGGATCAGCACCCAGGGTCTCGACATCGAGGCCGGCTGGGACGGCGAGATGCTCCTCGGCGCGCTACGGCAGACCAGACCCCGCATCGCGTACGTCATTCCCGAATTCCACAACCCCACCGGTCATCTCATGCCCGCCGACCTGCGGGAACGCCTCGTGGCCACGACACACTCCATCGGCACCGAACTGATCGTCGACGAATCCTTCGTCGATCTTCCCCTCGACGACCCGGCCATGCCGCCACCGGTCGCCGTCTTCGACCGGCACTCCCGGGTCACCTCGATCGGCGGGATGAGCAAGGCCTACTGGGGTGGACTGCGGATCGGTTGGGTCCGCGCGTCCGCGCCGCTCGTGCAGCGGCTGGCCGCCATCCGGGTCGGGGTCGACATGGCCAGCCCGGTGCTGGAGCAGCTGGTGGCCGTACATCTGCTGAGGTTGTCCTCGGAGATCGTCGCGGCCCGCCGGGCGCAACTGCGGTTCCGCCGCGACACCCTGGTCACCGCTCTGCACGAACAACTGCCGGAGTGGCGGTTCATCGTGCCCGGCGGCGGGGTGACGCTCTGGGCCGAGCTGGACGGGCCGATCTCCAGCGCCCTGTCCCGCGCCGCCGAAGACGTCGGGGTCCGGCTCGCGCCCGGCCCCAGGTTCGGCCTGGACGGCACCCTCGAACGGTTCCTGCGGCTGCCGTTCACGCTGCCGGCGGACGACCTCACCGAGGCCGTCCGGCGCATCGCCTCGGTCCGCCACGACCTCGACCACGCGCCCCGTCCGACCTGGCGCACCCCGGCCGTCATCACCTAATGGCCCCCGCCCGATCGATGGCCGCCCGTGACCAGCCTTCGCAACCACACCACAGCGACCCTGCCCAACGGCCGGCCTCGCCACCCGCCATCTCCTGCCGCTCGTACCCGGTGTAACTCCTGATCCAGGAGACACTTGACGACCGTGACGATCGATACCCGTTCGCATCGCATCGCGGATGCGGTCATGACGTGTGTGGTCCAGCCGGACCGGTCCGTGCCATTCACGGAGCTCGGGGCACCGGGGCCTCCCCGGAAGCCGCGGGAACATGTGCGGTGAGCGCGTCCTACTGGCGTATCCGTGACACCCGTTGCGGGTGTGCCCAACACCCGCAACGGGTGTCGAGCTTTCACACCGCAGTGCTCCATGGCGCGACCGTTCCGGGGCGGTCGCCGTCCGGACGACAGCAAGATTGCAGGGTTCTGCCTCGCGCGCGTTCCGCCGTGATGTGGCTGGGCGACGGCTGGCCCGGGCGAGCCGTAGTCGGGGCGGGTTTTGGGGGTGCTGTGACGGGGCTGGGCAACGGCTGAGGGCGGGCGGCCCGGCGGTCCGGCGGTCCTGCGGCTCGCGCGGCTCGGGCGGCTAGGGCTGGGTGGCCTGGTAGAGGCCGATCAGATGGCCGTCGGTGTCGCGGACGGTGGCGATCAGGGTGCCGTCGCCGACGTCGTGCGGGGAACGCTCCAAGGTGGCACCCTCGGCGGTCAAGGCGGCCAAGGAGGCCTCCAGGTCGGCGGTGTGCCAGTAGGTGACCGGGCCGGCGGCCACGTCACCGTGCGGGTCCAGCCCCACCTCGGGAGAGCCGTCCGGCCGGAAACCGACGTAGTACGGCTGGTCGACGTAGGGGTCGGCGCCCAGCAGGGTGCGGTACAGGCTCCTCGCGGCGTCCAGGTCCTTGACCGGGATCGTGATGGTGCGGATGGTCACGGCTGTCTCCCGCCTCGCCATGTGGTCGCCCGCCAACGGTATGACGGACCACGCCGCCGGGTGCCGTGGTTGCCGGAACAGGGCGATCGGGCTGCCGCCGGTGAGCGGCGGATCCGCGCGGTGGTCGCGGGCGGCCTGGGACCGGGCGGGCATCGAGGCGTAGCCGACGGGAGACGTAGTTCGGCGGGGCGGTGTCGTCCGTACCGGAAAGTTGTTTGTACCGGAAGGTTGTTCTAACCGGGGAAGGGTGGGACCGGGAGACGGCGAGGCCGGCGGACCGTGAGGGTCCGCCGGCCTCGTGAAAGCCCGAAGGGCGTCAGATCTGGGCGAGCGAGCCTGCGTACATCTCGTCGATCTGCGCGCTGAAGTTCGCCTCGACGCTGCGGCGCTTGATCTTCATCGACGGGGTGACCTCGCCGGCCTCGATGCTGAGGTCGCGGGGGAGGATCGCGAACTTCTTGACCGTCTCCCACCGGTTCAGCTTGGCGTTGAGCTCCTTGATGTAGCCCTCGACCAGCGCGTGCGTCTCGGGCGCTGCGGCGATCTCCTCGTAGCTCTTGCCGGCCAGCGGGCCGGAGGCGGCCCACGTCTTGATGGCCTCCTCGTCGAGGGCGATCAGCATGGTGACGAAGTTGCGGTTCTGGCCGACGACGACCGCCTGCGAGGTGTACGGGCAGACCGCCTTGAACGAGCCCTCGATCGCCGACGGGGCGATGAACTTGCCGCCGGAGGTCTTGACCAGGTCCTTCTTGCGGTCGGTGATCTTCAGGTAGCCCTCGGCGTCGAGTTCGCCGATGTCGCCGGTGCGGAGGAAGCCGTCCTCGGTGAACGCCTCGGCGGTGGCGTCCGGCAGGTTGTGGTAACCGCGCATGATCGGGGCGCCGCGCAGCAGCACCTCGCCGTCGCTGTCGATGCGGACCTCGAGGTCGCCGACCGGCTGGCCGACCGAGCCGATCTTGAGCTTGCCGCGGCGGTTGACGAAGTTGGCCGCGGACGCCTCGGTCATGCCGTAGCCCTCGAGGATCGGCAGGTTCGCGGCGGCGAAGAACTCGGAGATGTCGCGGCTGAGCGCGGCCGAGCCGCTGACCAGCACCTTGATGTTGCCGCCGAGCTTCTGCTGGAGCTTGGAGAAGACCAGCTTCTCGGCGATCGCGTACTGGAGCGCCAAGCCCGCCGGGACCGGCTTGCCGGCCTGCAGGAACGCGACTCGCTTCTTGCCGGTCGCGACCGCCCAGGTGAAGATCTTCGGCTTGAGGCCGGTGCCGGAGAGGCCGCTGGTGACGGTCTTGTTGTAGACCTTCTCGTAGATGCGGGGCGGGGCGCACATCAGCGTCGGCCTGATCACCGCGAGCAGGTCGATCAGCTTGTCGACCCGGCCGTCGACGTAGGTCGGCACGCCCACGTGGAGGATGCCGCAGAGCAGCGTCTTGCCGAACGCGTGCGACATCGGCAGCCACAGGTAGTGCAGGTCGTCGGGGGAGAACAGGCCGAGGTTCTCCTGCGCCACACCCTCCCAGGTCCAGCCCTTGTGCAGCAGCACGACACCCTTGGGGCGGCCGGTGGTGCCGGAGGTGTAGATCAGGGTGGCGACGTTGTCCGGGCCGAGCTGGGCCATCACGTCGTCGATGAGGCCGGGGTCGCGGCTCAGCGCCTCGGCGCCGAGCCGCTCCAGGTCGGCGAGGGTGATCTGCGGCGGGGTGGCGGAGGCGTCGGCGGGGCCGTCGATCAGCACCACCTTCGTCACGGAGGTCTCCACGCCGGAGATCTTGAGAGCCTGCTTCGCGTTCTCCGCGATCAGGACCTTGGAGCCGGAGTCGGTCACGATGAACGCCGTGTCCTCGGGCTCGGTGGTCGGGTAGACCGTGGTGGCGGCCGCGCCGGCCACATTGATGCCGAGGTCGACGAGGATCCACTCGAGCCGGGTGTTGGACAGGATCGCGACCCGGTCCTCCAGGCCGATGCCCAGCTCGCGCAGGCCGGCGCCGATCGCCTTGGTGCGGTCGCCCACCTGACGCCAGGTGAGCCACTCGGGCCCGGTGTCGGACGAGTTCGGCCCGGCGAGCGCACGGGCGTCCGGCGTCTTCGCGACGCGCTGGAAGAGCATGTCCGGGATCGACCGGTAGGGAACCTGGAGAGCCATCGGGCGCCGCCTTCAACCATGAACGGGGGGTACGTTACGTGAGTGTTACCGCAGAGTAATGCGCGGGCGGCACCACGGCTAGAGTCGAGATCAACCCGCACGGATTGTTTCCATCTTAGTTCGCGCCGAGACCGGGTCGAGCCCGGTGCCGTACTCGCACTACCTTGTCCGGCATGACATTGCTGGTGATCGGCGGCACCGGGATCGACACCGTGGTGCCGGTGGCGGACCTCCCGGTGCTCGGCGCGGACTCGGCGCGGCCGCTCGGGCCGATCCAGGATCACGTCTCGCACACCGGGACGTGCGTGGCCCTCGCGCTGCGTGCGCTCGGTGAGCGGGTCTCCGTGATCGACACGCTGGGTGACGACGACGAGGGGCGGCGGATCGTCGCGGCCTTCGCGTCGTGGGGCATCGGGCTGCGGGCCGCGCCGGCGCCGGCCGGCACCCGGCGGGCGGTCAACCTGATGAGCCCGGACGGGCGGCGCCTCTCGCTGTACGACGGGCGCGACGTCGAGGGATACCGGCTCCCCGAGGAGTACTACCGGCCGTTGCCCGCGGACGTCCGGCACGTCCACGTGACGATCATGGACTGGGCCCGGCACCTGCTGCCCTCGCTGCGGGAGTCCGGCGTGACCGTCTCCACCGACCTGCATGACTGGGACGGGGAGAACCCGTACCACCTCGACTTCGCCCGGGGCGCCGACGTCGTCTTCGTCAGCGCCGTGCAACTGGCCTCGGGCGCCGCCGGCCGGATCCTGGCCGAGGGCGTGGCCGCCAAGGTCGTCGTGACCGACGGGGCGAAGGGCGCCGACCTGCACACCGCGAGCGGCGTGGCACACCGGGACGCGGCCGACCCGGGCGCCCCGATCGTCGACACCAACGGGGCCGGGGACGCGTTCGCGGCGGCGTTCCTCAGCGCCTGGCTGGCCGGCGAGAGCGACGAGGCCTGCCTCGGCCAGGCGGTGATCGCCGGGGCGTACGCGTGCACCGCACCGGTCGGCGCGGACGCCTTCATCGACCGGGCGACGCTGACCGCCCGTTGGAACTGATCCTCGACCTGGAGCCGGGGACCGCGGGCCGGACCGCCGCGGTCTACCGGGCGCTGCGCTCGGCCGTCCTGGACGGGCGCATCCCGGCCGGGCACCGGCTGCCCTCCACCCGGGTGCTCGCCGCCGACCTGGGTGTCTCCCGTGGCACGGTGGCCGGCGCGTACGAGCGTCTGGTCGCCGAGGGTTTCCTGACCGCACGGGTGGGCGCTGGGACGTTCGTGACCGCCGGCGCCCCACGGCCGTCGGCGGTGGCCCGGCGCACGCCCGCGGGCCCGTTGCGGCCGCACGCCGGGTGGACGCTCACCCCGGAGCCGGCCAGCGGCGCGGTGCCGGCGCCCCGGTACGACTTCCGGACCGGGATCCCGGACGCCCGCCTCTTCCCGTTCGACACGTGGCGGCGGCTGGTGAGCGCGGAGCTGCGGCTGGGCGCGAACGGGCCGGGCACCTACGCCGAGCCCTCCGGCCACCCGGCGTTGCGGGCCGCCCTCGCCCGCTACCTGGGATACGCCCCGTCCGGAAGCGCCACACCCCCCCACGTCGTGGTCACCAACGGCACCCCAGCACGCCCTCGACCTGATCGCCCGCGTGCTGCTGCGCCCCGGTGACGTGGTGGCCGTGGAGGAACCCGGATATCCGCCGGCCCGTCGCCTGTTCACGTCGCTGGGCGTCCGCGTGACCGGCGTGCCGGTCGACGCCGAGGGCCTGGTCGTGCCGGAGCTGCCGGACCGGGCCAAGCTGGTCTACGTGACCCCGTCACACCAGTTCCCGCTCGGCCGGGTGATGAGCCTGGCCCGCCGCCAGGAGCTGCTGGAATGGGCCGGATCCCGGCCGGTGGCGATCGTCGAGGACGACTACGACAGCGAGTTCCGGTTCTCGGCGCGGCCGCTGGAGCCGCTGTGCACGCTGGACCGCGGGGGCCGGGTGCTCTATGTGGGCACCTTCTCGAAGAGCATGGTGCCGGCCATGCGGACCGGGTTCGTGCTGGCCCCGCCCGGTCTGCGGCCGGCGTTGGTGGCGGCCCGGCAGCTCAGTGACGCCCACGGGCAGACCGCCGTGCAGGCCGCGCTGGCCCGGTTCATCGAGGAGGGGCTCTTCGCCCGGCACGTGCGGCGGGCCGGACGCGAATATCAGGACCGGCACGCCCGGGTGACCGCCGCCCTCGGCCGCATCCCCGCCCTCGACGTCATCCCGACCGCGGCCGGCCTGCACGTCACCGCCATGCTGCGGCCCGGTCTCGACAGCTCACGGATCGCCGCCGCGGCACGCCGGGACGGGGTGGCCGTGGAGGAGCTGGCCGCCTATGCCGAGCAGCCGTCGCGTACCGCCTCCGGGCTGGTCGTCGGGTTCGGCGCGGTCGATCCGGAACTGATCGAGGAGGGCTTGGCCCTGCTGGGCCGCACGATCGCCTGATAGGCCAGGGCGCTGGCGGCGATCACCAGGCTGAGGAGGGCGGGCGGCCCGCTGAGCCAGAGCAGCGTCACCACGGCGGCGAACGCGATCCCGGCGACCACCCGGGACCAGCCGGCCGGCAGCAGGCGCAGCGCGGCCGCCGTGCCGATCACGTAGACCAGGGTGAAGCAGCCGGTCACCAGCAGGGTGGCGGTGTGCAGGTCCAACGACAGCAGGGCGCAGGCGATGCTGGCCAGGAAGATGAAGGTCAGCGAACGGCGTTGCCCGCCGAACACCCGGGCCGGCAGCGCGCCCTCGTTCGCCAGCGCCACCCCGAGCCGGCTCGACCCGGCGAAATAGGCGTTGACCGCGCCGAGGGTGAGGACCACCGCCACGACCGCGGTGAGGACGCGGACCGGCCCGCCGAGACCGATGGCGAGCAGATCGGCCAGCGGGGCCCGGCTGCCGGCCAGATCCGGGCCGAGCGCGAGCACGCTGACCGTGGCCACGGCGAGGTAGAGGACACCGACGACGGCGACCGCGATCAGGGTGGCCCGGGGGACGTCGCGGCGCGGGTTCCGGTACTCGCCGGAGAGCGAGGACAGAGCCTCCCAGCCGGCGAAGCCCCAGACCAGCAGGGCGGCGGCGGCGCCGATCCCGGTCCAGCCGTGCGGGGCGAACGGGGTCAGGTTCTCCCAGCGGGCGTGCGGCAGCGCGGCGATCACGGTGACCACCAGCAGGAGGGCCAGGGAGACGGAGAGGACGAGCTGGACGCGACCGGAGACGCGCAGACCGAACAGATTCATGACGTACGCCGTACCGACGATCACCAGGAATGTGGCCAGCTCGGTGACCCGCCCGCCGCCGAGCACGTCGGAGACGTACCCACCGGTGAACGCGACCGCGACCGGCGCGCCGAGCGGGACCGCGAAGTAGAAGCACCAGCCGACCGCCGCCGCGATCCGCGGCCCGAAGGCCATCCGCGCGTAGGTGGAGACGCCGCCGCCGTCCGGATAACGGGCACCGAGGGCGGCGAAGGTCCAGGCCAGCGGCGCGGAGAGGACGATCAGAGCGAGCCAGGCCACCAGGGACGCCGGGCCGGCCGCGTCGGCGGCGAGCGCGGGCAGGGAGATCAGCCCGGTGCCCAGGACGGCGCCGACGGAGAGCGCGGCGCCCTGGGACACGGACAGGTCGGTACGAGCGTTCATGACTGAGAACCTAGGGGCGGAACGGGCCGGTGATCGAGCCAATTCCGGCCTGATCGGTTGGGCCGTTTCCGCCCCGGCTCAGAGGCCCAGGCGGGCGTTGCGGAGTCGTTCGGCGATCTCGGCGGGGCCCTCGACGGTGACGCGGGCGGCGCGCTGCCGGCCGAAGAAGAAGACCGCGAGCTCGCCCGCGTCGCCGGTGACCCGGAGTTGCGGGTCGGCGCTGGTGCGGACCGGCGGGAACCCGGTCGCCTCGATCTCCGCGGTGATGCCGAGACGGCGCAGCGCGGCCCGCGACAGCAGCTTGACGTTGCCCCAGAGCTTCGCTTCGAGCTCCTTGTCCAGCCGCCGCGGCTCCCACGTGTCACCGCCCCGGCGGACGTCCTCCAGGTGGATGAACATCTCCATGGTGTTCGCCAGCGGGTCGACGAGCGGGTTGCTCACCGGGCTCCAGGCGGGCGGCGTGCGCAGCTGGGCGACCAACTCGTCCCACGGCAGGGCGGCGCGGGCCAGCCGGACCTTCTCCCCGAACCCGGCGAGCGGCTTGAGCAGAAGGCCGAGCGCGGAGTCCGGCCGCCGCTCGCGGACCACGATGTGGGCGGCCAGGTCCCGGGTGGTCCAACCGGCGCAGAGGGTCGGCGCGTCCGGGCCCTCCCGCAGGAGCAGATCGGCGAGCAGTTCCCGCTCGGCGCGGGCGTAGTTGGTCATCAGTCGATGTTATGCAGTACGACGGACTCGTCGGTAACCGGTGCGAGACACGCATTCGCGCTGCACGCGGCATATCCGACGGTCACCTCGTGCCGATCGCCGTCCCCGGCCCGCACCGGGACGGTCAGGGTCACCGGCCCGTCGGGATAGACCGGCACCACCAGATCGAGGCCGGCCGGGCGCAGCTCGGTCACCGCGCGGTCGGCGGTGGCCGGGCCGTCGGCGACCAGCGCGCCACCCGGCCGCGCCACGGTGGGGAAGCCGATGCCGTCCACGCCGCCGGCCGGCAGATCCATGCTGTAGAGGTGGAAGCCCTCGGGCGGGGTGAAGGTCACGGTGAGCAGCCCGGCACGGACGGCGAGAACGACGGTGACACCCCCGGCCTCGTGCCGTGCGGTCATGTCCGGCGCCGGCGCGCCGGCACACCCGCCCAATGCCAGGATCGCGGTGAACGCGGCGAGTCGCTTCACGGCGCGGCCGGCGCCCACCGGGTGAGGAAGGCGCTGACGTCGGCCGGCGCCATCGAACTGGCGCCGGCGAAGGAGCCGTCGTTGGTTGCCACCTTCACCTTGCCCGCCGGGGACAGCACGACGAGCGCCGGGATGCCGCTGCTGCGCAGGTTCACGCCCCAGTCGGCGGCGACGTCAAGGTTGCGGTCGAACTCGCCGACGTCGACGCTGACCACTTCGTAGCCCTTGGTGAGCTGAGCGGCCACCGACGGATCGGTGGAGAGCTCGGTGAGCACCCGGCAGTCCAGGCACCAGTCGGCTCCGAAGTCGATGAGCACGTTGCGCCCGGACTTCTTGGCCGCGGCGAGCGCCTTGCCGATGTCGGCGGCGGAGTCACGCGCGGCGTCGTAGTCGCCGAGCGCGATGGCCGTGCCGGCCGACGGCGCCGGGACGGCCGGTGACGAGCCCGCGACGGCGGTGGGCCGGGGGGAGCTCGCCGGGCCGGCGGCGGACGGGGATGAGCCCGTGGCGCAACCGGACAGGGCCAGAACCGTGATCACGACCGGAAGCAGCGTATGCCGCACGGATTTCCTCTCATTGATGATCATGCGGCGCGGAGCCTAACCGGCCGGTCGCGTCACCGCTGCCCGGTTTCCCGCGGGCTGAGGCACGATCGATGTAATCGTGGCCACGATGTAAACGACCGTCGGCTGGGGAAGGATGGACCGGTAAGGTCGGGTGTGCCGACGAATGCTTACCAGTCAGGTAGGAATGTGAGCAGCAGTACCGGCAATGATGTGCTGGGACGGGGACTGTGGGTGCTCGGTCAGGCCATCCGGACGGAGCCACGGCTCTTCACGGTCAGCGCCATCGGCAGCAGCTTCTTCGGGTTTCTGATCATTGCGAACTCGTACGTCGTGGGCGCCGTCATCGGCAACGTGGTCGTGCCGGCGTTCGCCGAGCGGCGGGTGAGCGCCGGCGGCCTCGCTCTGGTGGTCGCGGTCCTGCTGGGAATCAGCGTGCTGCGGGTGGCGAGCATCTGGGCTCGCCGGCTGGGCGCCGGGTTCATGCAGTTCCGGCTCCAGGCGCGATACCGGCGGGCGGTGACCCGCCGTTACCTGTCGCTGCCGCCGGAGTGGCACCAGCGGCACGCCACCGGCTCCCTGCTCTCCAACGCCAGCTCCGATGTGGAGGCCACGTTCGCGCCGATCGCCCCGCTGCCGTTCGCGGTCGGCACGATCGTGATGATCGTCGGCGCGCTGGTCGCGCTCTTCCTCACCGACTGGGTGCTCGCGCTGGTCGGTGTCGCGCTCTTCCCGATCCTGTTCGCGCTCAACTTCTTCTACTCGCGGCGGATGGCGCCCCGGCAGATCCAGGCCCAGCGGATGCGCGCCAAGGTCGCCGCGGTCGCGCACGAGAGCTTCGACGGCGCCCTGGTGGTCAAGACCATGGGCCGTGAGGCGGACGAGTCGCGCCGGTTCGGGGTCTTCGTCACCGAGCTGCGGGACGCGCTCGTCGCGGTGGGCCGGTTGCGCGGCGTCTTCGACCCGCTGATGGAGAGCCTGCCCAGCGTCGGCACCCTGGCCGTGCTGCTGCTCGGCACCTGGCGGCTGCAGACCGGCGCCATCGGCGTCACCGAGCTGGTCAGCGTCGCGTTCCTGTTCACCGTGCTGGCGTTCCCGGTGCGCGCGATCGGCTGGGTGATCGGCGAGCTGCCACGCAGCGTCGCCGGCTGGGAACGGGTCCAGGCGGTCCTGTCGGCCGAGGGCGATCTGCGGTACGGCGAGGGCGACCTGCCCGGGTCGGCGCCGGCCGAGCTGCGCTTCGACCGGGTCGACTATCGGTACGCGGACGGCCCGCCCGTGTTGCGGGACGTCACCTTCACCGTCCCCGCCGGGAAGACGGTCGCCCTGGTCGGCGCCACCGGCTCCGGCAAGTCCACGATCGCAGCCCTGGCCGTCCGCCTGGTCGACCCGGACGCCGGTCAGGTCTCCGTGGACGGCGTGAAACTGCCCGACCTGTCGGCGTCCGCGCTGGCCGGAGCGTCCGCGCTGGTCCCGCAGATCCCGTTCGTCTTCGACGACACGGTCCGCGGCAACGTCGCTCTCGACCGTCCCGACGTCGACGACGACGGCGTGTGGGCGGCGCTGCGGCTGGCCCAGGCCGACCGGTTCGCCGGCGGGCTGCCCGACGGCCTCGACACCGCCGTCGGCGAGCGGGGCACCTCGCTCTCCGGTGGGCAGCGGCAGCGTCTCACCCTGGCCCGCGCGCTCGCCGGGCGGCCACGGCTGCTGGTGCTCGACGACGCGACGAGCGCGGTGGACCCACGGGTCGAGGCGGCCATCCTGGGCGCGCTGCGGCGGCGGGACTCGGGCACGTCGATCCTGGTGGTGGCCTATCGGCGGGCCACCATCGCGCTCGCCGACCAGGTCGTCTACCTGCATCAGGGACGGGTGGTGGCGACCGGGACGCACGTCGAGCTGATGGAGTCCCAACCCGGCTACCGGGATCTGGTGACGGCGTACGAGAAGGCGGACAAGTGAGCGACCTGGGAACTCTGCCCGCCCCGGCGGGAGAGCCGGCGCGGCCCCGCGCCATGGCCACGATCCGCCGGGGGCTGTCCCTGTCGCCCGAGTTGCGTACCGGGCTGGCCGGGACGATCGGCCTCGCGATCCTGCAGATGGCCGGGCGGGTGGCGGTGCCGGTCGCCGTGCAGCAGGGCATCGACCACGGCATCAACGGTCCCGGCGGTCCCGACCCGCGCGCCGTGCTCACCATCGTGGCGCTCACCCTGGTCGCGCTGGTGATCTCGACGATGTGCGGGTACCTGATGACCCGGCGGCTCTTCACGGTCAGCGAGACCGCGCTGGGCGGCCTGCGCTCGCGGACGTTCCGGCACATCCACGATCTCTCGATGCTGCACCAGCAGTCGGAGCGGCGCGGCTCGATGGTGTCCCGGGTGACCGGCGACGTGGACCAGATCTCCCAGTTCCTGCAGACCGGCGGCGTGCAGCTGATGCTCGCCAGCGGCCAGCTGGTCGTCTCCACCGTGGTGATGTTCGCCTATTCGTGGCAGCTCACCGTCGTCGTGCTGCTCGCCTTCGGCCCGTCGGTGGCGGTGATCCGGCTCTTCCAGAAGCGGCTCGCGGCCGCTTACCGGGCGGTCCGTGAGCGCAGCGGGGTGATGCTGGGCGCCATCGCGGAAAGTGTGGTGGGAGCCACAGTGATCCGTTCCTTCGGGGTGGCGGGTCGCACCGAGCGGCGGCTCGACACGGCGGTCGAGGACCTGCGGCTGGCCCAGCAGAAGGCCATGCGGACCAGCGTGGCCAGCTTCTCCAGCGGGGAGCTCGGCGGTGGCCTGGCCCTGTCCGGGGTGGTCGTGGCGGGTGTCCTGCTCGGGGTGGACGGTGACCTGACGGTGGGCCGACTCACCGCGTTCCTGTTCCTGGTGACGCTCTTCATCCAGCCGGTGCAGATCGCCACCGAGCAGCTCAACGAGGCGCAGAACGCGGTCGCCGGCTGGCGGCGCATCCTCGACGTGCTCGATGTGGACCCGGATGTGGCCGACCCCGACGACCGGGGTGTCGCGCTGCCGGAGGGCCCGCTCTCGGTGCGGTTCGACCACGTGTCGTTCCGCTATCCGGGCGGACCGGTCGTGCTCGCCGACGTGGATCTGACGCTCGACGCCCGGCGGAAGTACGCGGTGGTCGGCGAGACCGGCAGCGGCAAGACCACGTTCGCGAAACTGCTGACCCGCCTGATGGACCCGGCGGAGGGTGTGGTCCTGCTGTCCGGGGTGGCGCTGACCGACGTGCGGTTCTCGTCGCTGCGGTCGCGGGTGGTGATGGTGCCGCAGGACGGCTTCCTGTTCGACGCGACGATCGCCGAGAACATCCGCTTCGCGGAGCCGTCGCTCACCGACGGCCAGCTGCGGGAGGCCTTCACCGAGTTGGGGCTGGAAGACTGGCTCGCCGGTCTGCCGGCCGGGCTGGAGACGCCGGTGGGGGAGCGCGGGGAGTCGCTCAGTGTGGGTGAGCGGCAGCTCGTAGCGCTGGTCCGGGCGTATGTCGCCGACCCCGACCTGCTCGTGCTGGACGAGGCGACCAGCGCCGTCGACCCGGCCACCGAGGTGCGCCTGCAGTTCGCTCTCGACCTGGTGACCAGGGGCCGGACCACGGTCGCGATCGCGCACCGCCTCTCCACGGCCCAGGCCGCGGACGAGGTGATCGTGGTCGACGCGGGCCGCGTCGTCCAACGCGGCCCGCACGCCCGTCTCGTCGCCGAGGAGGGTTCGATCTACGCCAAGCTCTACGCCAGCTGGTTGGAACAGACACGCTGACCGGCATTCATCAACTACCGCCGGTGAGATAAGCGCGTCGCTCGCAGCGGCTGCGGATCACGCAACCGCTGCGAGAGGCCCGCCATTTCAGCGATTCAAGAGCTGGATCTACTTATCGGGCGTAGTACTCGACGACCAGCTGCTCGTCGCAGAGCACCGGAACCTCGGTGCGCTGCGGCGCCCGGATCACCGTGGTCCGCAGCTCCTCCAGAACGGTGGAGAGGTACGGCGCGGTCGGTCCGTCGATGTGCGTGCCGGTCGCCGCGATCTGGAACGGCGGCTTCTGGCGGCTGGTCTCCTTGACCTCGATGACCTGACCCGGCTTGAGCTTGTAGCCGGGGCGGTCGACCTTCTTGCCGTCCACGGTGAAGTGACCGTGCACGACGAGCTGGCGGGCCTGGTAGATGGTCCGGGTGAAACCGGCGCGGAACACCGTCGCGTCGAGGCGGCGCTCGAGCAGCGTGACCATGGTTTCGCCGGTCTTGCCCTCCGCCTTGTGCGCGGCGTCGTACGCGGCCCGCATCTGGACCTCGCTGATGTTGTACTGGTGGCGCAGCCGCTGCTTCTCCAGCAGCCGAACCTGGTAGTCCGAGCTCTTGCGCCGGCCACGGCCGTGCACGCCCGGCGGGAACGGGCGACGCTCGAAGTACTTGACGCACTTACGCGTCAGCGGGATGCCGAGAGCTCGGGAGAGCTTCGCCTTAGGCCGAGAGTTGTTCAACTGGGATCTCCTGTTACGGTTAGCCTTGCCTAACTTAGGTAAGCCTAACCGGTGCCCGGAGGTGCTCGACATGCAACCCAGTCCCGCCGAGATCGCGCGTACTCTCGCCGCCGGTCACCTGCCCGCCGTCGCCCACATCGCCTGCCGTCCGGGACCGATTCCGGTCCGCCACGTGACCGACGGACAGGGGCGTGTACTGCTTCTCGTGCCCGCCGAGGGTACCCTCGCCGTCGCGCTCCGCCCACAGGACGGCAACGACGACACCGCGCTCGTCCTCGATATCCGCGACGTGCCCCCGATGGCCACCTCGCCGTCGCTGGGCCGGGTCTGGGTCTCCGGCTGGGCCGCGAAACTCTCCGGTGACGAGGCTCGGGCCGCCGCGCTCGACTACGCCGACACCGACGCCTGCGGTGACCTGCTCGACATCGGCGAGAGCCAGGAGCTGTACCGGATGGAGGTCGCCGAGGTCCGTTACGAGCGCAACGAGAAGCTCGTCGAGGTCGACCCGGACGACTACGCCGAGGCCGCCCCGGACCCGCTGCGGACCGTCGAGTTCGACCTGATCGCCGACCTGGCCGACCACCACGTGGCCGAGATGAGCGACTACGTGCGCCGTCAGCTCGGCAAGAACGCGAAGCCCGGCGACGAGCCCAAGGTGGTCCGGATGGACCGGTACGGCTTCATGGTGCGCATGGGCGCCCGCAGCGCCCGGCTCGCCTTCCCCCGCCCGGTCACCGACCGGCACGATCTGGCGCACCTGCTGCACCCGATCCTCTGCCGCCGCTGCTGCGACCCGGCGACCTGATCCAGGCGGGCTCCCGCGGCAGACTTTCTGCCGCCGTCACGCCGCGGGAGCCCGTCTTCGTGCCCTGCCGTCCGGTGCCGCGGAGGGCAGGGCACACACATGACCGCGGCCGGCGCCCTTTCGGGTGCCGGCCGCGGTCATGTCTCGTCACAGCGACAGGATGCGTTCCAGGTACTCCCGGTAACCGCGCATCGCCATCCGCATGCTCTCGGTGTCCGGCGTGCCGGAGCCGCGCAGCGGGTCCAACTCGTCGCGCTCGGCCAGCAGCACCTCGGTCAGTTCGTTGACCGCGTCGGTGAGCAGGTCGTGCGCCCGGGTCAACGCGGTGACCGGGTCGTCGACGAACTCCGCCTTCACCTCGTGCCAGGCCGCCCGGAAGTGCCGGGCCGCGTCCTCGTCCCACACGGTACGGCCGATCAGCGGCTCGTCACCAGGCCGGTCGGCGGGCGCCGGAGCGGACTCGCCGGCCTGTGCCGCACGGCGGCCAGCGCGCCGCACCGGCTCGACGTCCTCCAGGCTGGCCGAGCGCCGGACCGACGGCGCGGACTCCTCGGTGGACTCCTCCCGGGCGCGCCGATTCGGGGCGGCCGGCGGGAACGTCAGGAAGTCGAGCGGCGGCGGCGGGGCGACCGACCCGGCCGGCGGGGCCGCCGGAGTGACTGACGCCACACCGAAGGCCTCGGCCGGGCGGCCCAGGCTGTAGCCGGTGGGGGCGAACCCGTAGCCGCTCTCGGCGGCCGGCGGCAGGCTCGGGTAACCGTTGCCGTCCGGAGTCTCGCCACCCAGATCGATGGTGAGATCCGGCGGCGTCCGGCTGGCCGGGATCTGCACGGACGCCGACGCCGATGCGGGCGGGGCCGTCGGGGCGTGCGCCGGAGAGACCGGCGCGGTCGCCGCCGGGTCGGCCGGTTCCGGCTCCGGGCCGGGTGGCCCGGACACCGGGCCGGGCAGGCCGGAGACCGGCCGTATGTTGCCCGCCGGGTGATCCGGGGTGAAGTCCGCGACCGAGTACGGGTTCGGCGCGTACGCCGGCGACACCGGAGCACCGGACACCGGCCCGTCCGAGACCGGCTGGGTGCCGGGCACCGTGGCCCAGCCGGCGGCCGGCCGCGGCATGTCGGCCGGACCCTGCCCCGGCGACTCGTCGACCGGCTCGCCCGTCCCGTCCGGGACGGCCTCGCCGGTCTGCGCGTAACCGGGCGCGCCTGCCCGTCCGTTCATGTCCTCACGTCCGTTCTCGTCGCTGGGTCCCGCCACCTCGGCGGCCTCCTGGCCGGCGTCCGGCGGAGTCTGCTCCGCCGGCTCGTCCGCCGCTGTGGCGCCGGCCGACTCCCCGTCGGTCGGCGCGTCGCCGACCTGAGGGTCGCCGGACCGGGGGCCGGCGGCCTGAGGGCCGTCGTCCACGATTCCCTCCTCGGAGGGCCCGGAATCCTCGGCGGCGGGCTCGGGATCGTCACCGTCCCGGCCACCGAAGAGGAACCTCCCGGCACGGCCTCCGAGGCCGAAGCCACCGAAGCCGCCACCCTCCGGTTCCCCGGACTTTACGTCCTGCACGGGTTCCCGCTGGTCGTCCGGGGGTACGGAGTGATCAGTATCGCCGTGTCGATCCCGGCCCCCCTGCCCGGACGCCGGGCGGTTCGCGGCGGGATTGCGCGGGCCGCCGGACCCGCCGCGGGCGGCCGCCCGGTTCAGGCCGAACGGGTCGGCGGCGCCGCCCGGATGGCGGGCCACCGAGGCGATCGGCGCCAGAGGTGGGATGGGCCGGCTGCGAAAGGTGCCGAGCGGTGAGCCGGCCAGCAGATCGGCGGGACTCTCCAGAGGCTCGTCACCGCCGCTCGGGCTCTCCGGCTCCGGGCGCACCTGCCAGAACCGGGCGAGGCCGGGCGAGGGCCGGGTGTTGTCGGGGCTGGACGTCGGCTCCATTTCGGTTCACCACTCCCGTCGCGAGGCCCGCGCCCGCCGGGAATGGCTGGAAGCCGCTGTCTGGGCTGCGCAGACACACCGGGCGGCGCGAGCCGGACAGTCAGACACGTACCGCGCTCCCGGCGACGGTACCGCTGAAGGATCGCGAGCACACCCCCGGTTAACCGGATCGTGGGCGCTGCGCGGGCCGTTACGGCCGCGAGAGCCGATAGGGGAGAATCCAGTCGTGGCCGTACCCGATGTTGAGACTTCCCTGGACCCGGCGATCGCCAGCCGCCTCAAGCGCACGCCCGACGGCCTCGTCGCGGCGATCGTGCAGGAGCACGGCACCGGCGACGTCCTGATGCTCGCCTGGATGGACGACGAGGCGCTGCGGCGCACGCTGGCCAGCGGCCGGGCCACGTACTGGTCGCGCAGCCGCGGGGAGTACTGGGTGAAGGGCGCGACCTCCGGCCATCACCAGCACGTCCGGAAGGTCTCCCTGGACTGCGACGGTGACGCCCTGCTCGTCACCGTGGACCAGACCGGCGCGGCCTGCCACAACGGCACCCACACCTGCTTCACCGACGATCTCCTGAAGGAGGGCCAGTGACCAGCGGAGCCACCTTCCCGGACGAGGCGGGCTTCCTCGCGGCGGACAAGCGGGTCGTGCCGGTCACGCGCAAGCTGCTGGCCGACGGGGAGACCCCGGTCGGCGTCTACACCAAACTGGCCGGTGGGCCGGGCACGTTCCTGCTCGAGTCCGCGGAACAGGGCCTGGCCTGGTCGCGCTACTCGTTCATCGGGGTGCGCAGCGTGGCGACGCTGGTCGAGCGGGACGGCGAGGCGGAGTGGCTCGGCGCGCCCCCGACCGGCGTGCCGGTCGGCGGCGACCCGGTGGCGGCGCTGCGGGAGACGGTGGCGGCCCTGACCGGAGCGCTGGACGAGACGCTGCCCCCGCTGACCGGTGGCATGGTCGGCTACCTCGGCTACGACCTGGTGCGCCGGTTCGAGAAACTGCCGTCCACCGCCGCCGACGACCTGCGCCTGCCCGAACTGGGCATGATGCTCGCCACCGACCTGGTGGTGCTCGACCACCACGAGGGCTCGGCCCTGCTGGTCGCCAACGCGATCATGGATGAGGGCGCCGGCGACGCGGCCCGGCTCGCCGCGTACCACCAGGCGGTCGGCCGGCTCGACGCGATGACCACCGCGCTGTCGCGGCCCACCCCGCCGATGGTGTCCACCGTGGACCGGCGCCCGGTCGGCGACCCGGTCAGCCGCACTCTCGCGGGGGAGTACCAGAAGGCGGTCGAGGAGGCCAAGGAGGCGATCCGGGCCGGCGAGTGCTTCCAGATCGTGGTGGCGCAGCGGTTCGAGCGTCCCACCGACGCCGCCCCGCTGGACGTCTACCGGGTGCTGCGGGCCACCAACCCGAGTCCGTACATGTATCTGCTCCGCTTCGACGACTTCGACATCGTCGGCTCGTCGCCGGAGGCGCACCTCAAGGTCAGCGCCAACCGGACCGCCCTGCTGCACCCGATCGCCGGGACCCGCTGGCGTGGCGCCACGCCGGAGCAGGACGCCGCGCTAGCCGCCGAGCTGCTCGCCGACCCGAAGGAGCGCTCCGAGCACGTCATGCTCGTCGACCTGGGCCGCAACGATCTGGGCCGGGTCTGCGAGCCCGGGTCGGTCGAGGTGCCGGAATTCGCCCGGATCGAGCGGTACAGCCACGTCATGCACATCGTGTCGACAGTGGTCGGCAGGCTGCGCGAGGACCGCACCGCGTTCGACGCGCTCGCCGCGACGTTCCCGGCCGGCACGCTCTCCGGCGCGCCCAAGGTCCGCGCCATGGAGATCATCGAGGAACTCGAACCGACCCGCCGCGGACTGTACGGCGGAACGGTCGGATACTTCGGCTTCGCCGGCGACATGGACATGGCGATCGCCATCCGGACCGCGCTGCTCAAGGACGGTGTCGCCTACGTGGGCGCGGGCGCGGGCATCGTCGCCGACTCCGACCCGGCCGCCGAGGAGCAGGAGACCCGTAACAAGGCCGCCGCCGTCCTCGCCGCGATCGCCTCCGCGGAGACCCTCCGCGCGGCCCGATGAGTCGCGGCCCGATGAGTCGCGGCCCGATGAGTCGCGGCCGGCTGATCGCGGTCGCCTCCTGCCTGGCCGGGGCGGGGCTGACGGCTTACGCGGTGACCCGTGTCTGGGCCGTCCGGGTCGAGCAGCGACCCGGACTGCCCGATCTGCGGACCGAGCAGACCGGCGCCGACGCGCAGCCGTGGCTGATCGGCCTGGCGGTGATGGCGCTGGCCGGGACGGGCGCGCTGCTGGCCACCCGCGGCTTGGCGCGGCGCCTGCTGGGCGTGCTGCTGGTCCTGGCCGGGGTGGGCGTCGTCGTGGGCGCGATCCTGGCCCGCGCCGCCCTCGACCCCGGCGCGGCCGGCCTCGCGGGCTCGGCCTGGCCGGTGGCCTGCGTCGTCGGGGGCGCGGCGGTGGCGGCGGGTGGGGCGCTCGCCGCGCGTCACGGCCACCTGTGGGCGGCGATGTCCTCCCGGTACGAACGGCGCCCGGCCGTTCCCGTCGAGAGGACCACCACGTCCGCCGAGACCAGGGAGTTCTGGGACGCCCTGGACCGTGGAGACGACCCGACGGCCCGCTGAGCCGCTTAGCGCCGGCTGCCGGTCAGTGGCTTGACGCCGACGGCGTGGCGGGGCCGGGCGGCGGCGTTGCCGGCGATCATCGCGGCGACCGCGCGTGCGGTCTCGGCCCGGGCGAGGGCGCGGGCCCGGTCGGCCTGGATGGCGTCCCACGCGTTCTCCCGCGCGGTGCGCACGTTGGCCGGGCCGACGACGGCGCGTTGGACGCCGGTGGCGACCTCGGCCGCCACGGAGACGAGGGCTCGTGAGACGGCGAAGAAGTTCATCTGCTGGGTCACATCAGTGGCCATGGGGTCGACTCCGCATCATCGTCCGGCTGGCTGACGGCGTACTCCGACGCCGGGACAAGTCTGCCCGAGTCACATGATGGTGGAGTCGTATTTCCGCACGGTGACGTGCGTGTCAATGTGGGGCGGCATCATCCGTTCGGGGGAAGGGCCCCAGTTCAACGGCTTGCCGGGCATGGCTCGATGTGAGCGAGCAGACATCGGCGCCGGGCAGCCTGGCATTATGCCCCAGTCCATTCCGTGAGGCGCGCCATACCCCCAGGAGGCCGTCACCCCCCGTGACCTCCTAGCATCAGGCCGAAGACACCCGGAGAGGGGAGTCATTACGGTGACATCCGATCAGGCGGAAGCGGGCAGTGGCGGACCCGCGCGCTCAGCGGCTTCGCAGAACGTTCTCGAGGAGATCCTCGCCGGCGTCCGTGAGGACGTGGCGGCGCGGCAGGCAGCGTTGCCTCTGGAGAAGGTGCGGGAGCTCGCGGCAGCGGCCCCGCCCGCGATCGACGCGTACGCGGCGTTGCGCAAGCCCGGGGTGGCGGTGATCGCCGAGGTGAAGCGGTCGTCGCCGTCGAAGGGCGCGATCGCCGACATCCCCGACCCGGCCGAGCTGGCCATCGAGTACGCGGCGGGCGGCGCCCGCTGCATCAGTGTGCTCACCGAGGGCCGGTGGTTCGGCGGCTCACTGGACGATCTCGCCGCGGTCCGTGCCGCCGTGAAGATCCCGGTGCTGCGTAAGGACTTCGTGGTCTCCAGCTATCAGGTGCACGAGGCCCGCGCCCACGGCGCCGACCTGGTGCTGCTGATCGTGGCGGCCCTCGAGCAGAACGTTCTGGTCGGCCTTCTGGAGCGCATCGAGTCGCTGGGCATGACGGCCCTCGTCGAGGTGCACAACGAGGAGGAGGCCGACCGGGCCCTCGAGGCGAACGCGAAGGTCATCGGCGTGAACGCCCGTGACCTCCGCACGCTGGAGGTAGACCGGTCGGTGTTCGAGCGGATCGCGCCGGGCCTGCCGAACAACGTCGTGAAGATCGCCGAGTCCGGCGTGCGCGGCCCGCACGACCTGATCCGGTACGCCTCGGCCGGTGCCGACGCGGTGCTGGTCGGCGAGGGCCTGGTGACCCAGAAGTCGCCGCGTGACGCGGTGGCCGAGCTGGTCAACGCCGGGAACCACCCGGCGACGCCGAGGCCGGTTCGATGAGCGCGCCGGCTCTGCCGGACCTGGCCGGGCACTTCGGCAGGTACGGCGGCCGGTTCGTCCCCGAGGCGCTGATCAAGGCCCTGGACGAGCTGGACGCCGCCTACCGGTCGGCGAAGCGGGATCCGGAGTTCCAGGCCCGCTTCCAGGACCTGCTGCTGAACTACGCGGGCGTGCCGTCGCTGCTCTACCGGGCGACCCGGCTGTCCGAGAAGCTCGGCGCGGAGATCCTGCTGAAGCGGGAGGACCTGAACCACACCGGCGCCCACAAGGTGCGCAACGTGCTGGGCCAGGCGCTGCTCGCCAAGCGGATGGGCAAGCCGCGGGTGATCGCCGAGACCGGCGCCGGCCAGCACGGTGTCGCCAGCGCCACGGCTGCGGCGCTGCTCGACCTCGAGTGCGTGGTCTACATGGGCGAGATGGACACCGAGCGGCAGGCGCTGAACGTCGCACGGATGCGGATGCTCGGCGCCACGGTCGTCCCGGTGACGAACGGGTCCCGCACCCTCAAGGACGCCCTCAACGAGGCGCTGCGCGACTGGGTCACCACCGTCGACACCACCCACTACCTGCTGGGCACCGCGGCCGGGCCGCACCCGTTCCCGGAGCTGGTCCGCGACTTCGTCGGCGGCATCGGGGTCGAGGCGCGGGCGCAGTGCCTGGAGCAGATCGGCCGGCTGCCCGACGCGGTGGCCGCGTGTGTGGGCGGCGGGTCCAACGCGATCGGCATCTTCCACGCGTTCGTGCCGGACGAGGGCGTGCGGCTGTACGGCTTCGAGGCCGGCGGCGACGGTGTCGAGACCGGCCGGCACGCGGCGTCGATCACCGGTGGTTCGGTGGGTGTGCTGCACGGCAACCGCACCTATCTCCTT
This sequence comes from Actinoplanes sandaracinus, assembly GCF_030009775.1. Lineage (GTDB taxonomy): Bacteria > Actinomycetota > Actinomycetes > Mycobacteriales > Micromonosporaceae > Actinoplanes > Actinoplanes sandaracinus. Next base: position 62,263 of record NZ_JASCTH010000034.1, read on the forward strand.
CAGGACGACGACGGGCAGACGATCGAGTCGCACTCGATCTCGGCGGGCCTGGACTACCCGGGCGTCGGCCCGGAGCACGCCTGGCTGCACGACACCGGCCGGGCGGTCTACGAGCCGGTCACCGACGCCGAGGCGATGTCCGCGTTCACGCTGCTCTGCCGTACCGAGGGGATCATCCCGGCGATCGAGAGCGCGCACGCTCTCGCCGGCGCCGCGAAGATCGCGCTCCGGCTGCGCGAGGAACTCGGCCGGACGCCGACGATCGTGGTGAACCTGTCCGGGCGCGGTGACAAGGACGTGCACACCGCCGGCGCCTACTTCGGCATCCTCGACGAGGTCGAGAAGGTCGTCCCGGGGGAGAACACGTGAGTATCGCCGAGACCTTCGCCAAGGCGAAGGCGGAGAACCGGTCGGTGCTGGTCGGCTGCATGCCGGCCGGCTTCCCGACGGTCGACCACAGCATCGAGCAGATGATCGCCATGCACGAGGCGGGCTGCGACGTCATCGAGGTCGAGCTGCCCTACTCGGACCCGGTGATGGACGGCCCGGTGATCCAGAAGGCGAGCGACATCGCGCTGGCCAACGGTGTCCGCACCAAGGACACCCTGAAGATCATCGACGCGGTGTCGTCGGCGGGCGCCACGGTCGTGCTGATGACCTACTGGAACCCGATCGAGAAATACGGCGTCGACGCGTTCGCCCGTGATCTGGCCGCGGCCGGGGCCACCGGGCTGATCACTCCGGACCTGATCCCGGACGAGGCGGCCGAGTGGATCGCCGCGTCCGACGCGCACCGGATCGACCGGACGTTCCTCCTCGCGCCGAGCTCCACCGACGAGCGGATCCGGATGACCCTGGAGAACTGCCGGGGCTTCGTCTACGCCACCGCCCTGATGGGCGTCACCGGCGCGCGCACGAGTGTGTCCTCGCAGGCCCCCGAGCTGGTCGCGCGGATCCGCGCGATCGACCCGGAGCTGCCGGTCGGTGTGGGCCTGGGCGTCGGCAACGGCCGGCAGGCCGCCGAGGTGGCCGCTTTCGCCGACGGTGTGATCGTCGGCAGCGCGCTGATCCGCTGCGTGCTGGAGGCCCCCGACCGGGCCGCCGGCCTGGGCAACCTCCGCGCGCTCAGCGCCGAGCTGGCCGAGGGTGTGCGCACACCGCGCTGAGAGACCGCCGAGGGGTACCGGCCGGTGCGGTCAATTGGCCGGTGCCCTGGGCATCACACACTGGCTTCCCAGCGGTAGCGTGTGCACCCGTGAACATCGCCGCCATCCCCAGCCCCACCGAGTCGGTGTGGCATGTGCTCGGGTTCCCGATCCGCGCCTACGCACTCTGCATCATCGCCGGCATGGTCGTCGCGGTGCTCCTCACGGAGCAGCGGTTGCGCCGCCGCGGGGTGGCGCCGTGGGTCTCACTGGACATGGTGGTCTGGGCCGTGCCGTTCGGCATCGTCGGCGCCCGGATCTATCACCTGATCACCTCGCCGCAGGACTACTTCGGCGCCGGCGGTGAGCCGATCCGGGCCCTCTACATCTGGGAGGGCGGCCTCGGTATCTGGGGCGCCGTCGCGGGTGGCGCGCTCGGCGCCTGGATCGCGTCGCGCCAGATCGGTCTGCCGCTGAGCGTCTTCGCCGACTCGCTCGCCCCGGCGCTCCCGCTGGCGCAGGCGATCGGCCGGTTCGGCAACTGGTTCAACAACGAGCTCTACGGCAGTGTCACCACCCTGCCGTGGGGTCTCGAGGTGCACGAGATGGACTCGTCGAACCCCGGCCACGCGGTGATGATCGACGGCGAGCCGGTGACCCGGCCCGACCTCTACCATCCGGCCTTCGCCTACGAGGCGGTCTGGAACGTCGGCGTGGCCGCCCTGGTCTGGCTGCTGGACCGGAAGTTCAAGTTCGGCCGCGGTCGCGCGTTCGCGCTCTACGTGATGGCCTACACCGCCGGCCGCGTGTGGATCGAGGCGCTGCGGACCGACGAGGCGACCGAGTTCTTCGGCATCCGGATCAACGTCTTCGTCTCGATCGTCGTGTTCCTGGGCGCCGCGATCTACTTCGTCGTGGTGAAGGGCCCGCGGGGTTATCTGGTGCCGATCGACGCGCCGGACACCGCGCCCGAGCCGTCCGAGGAGTCCGGTGCGGCCGCGAGCGACGTCTCGCAGGTCGACGTGGCCGGGGGCGACGACAAGGCGGCCCGCAAGGCGCCGGTGGCCTATCAGATCGTCACCGAGGAGCGGTTCCTCGAATACCAGCGGACCGGCGTCCTGCCGCCCGCCGGTGAGCCCGAGTCCGTTTCCGCGACGGTGAGCGAGGCCGGGAAACCCTCGTCCTCCGACGAGAACTGACACCGGGACCCGCCGTGCGTACGGCCGTGGTGGTGGGCGCGGGCATGGCCGGCCTGGCCGCCGCGGGCGCGTTGTCCCGGTCCGGCTGGCGGGTGACCGTCCTGGAACGGGCCGAACGGATCGTCGCGCCACCGACCGCGGTGGTGCTCTGGCCCAACGGCCTGCGCGCGCTGGAGTCCCTGCACCCGGAGGGCGGCTGGCTGGCGATCGCGTCGCCGCTGCCCGACGGCGGTGTCCGGCGGCCGGACGGGCAATGGCTGGTCGCGCCCCGCACCCGCACCGGCACGGGGCCGTCACCGGCGGCCGCGCACCTGGAGGACGTCTACGACGCCCTGGTCACCGGTCTCGGTGACGCCGAGATCCGCACCGGCTTCGAGGTGACCACGATCCGCACCGGCCCGCGGTTGCGGCCCGCGGTCAGCGACGGCAGCACGACGATCGAGGCGGACCTGCTGGTCGGCGCGGACGGCATCGACAGCCGGGTCCGTGCCGCGGTCGCTCCCGAGTCGGCGCCGGTCAGTTCGGGCTTCGCCGCCTGGCAGGCCGTCATCCCCGGTTTCCGGGTGCCGAGCCTGGATGGCGGCCGCTGCCTCGGCGGCGAGACGCTCGGCGTGGGTTACCGCTTCGTCGCGATGCCGCTGGGCGACCACGCCGCCGGCCGGGGCGGCGTCTATTGGGTGGCGACCGCCGCCGGCGCCGCCCGCCCCGAGGCGGCCGCCACCCAGCTCGCCCTGCTCCGCCGCTGGTTCGCCGGCTGGCACGACCCGGTCGGTGCGCTTCTCGACGCCACCCGCCCCGAGGACCTGGTCCCGCAGGGCGTCCGCGAGCTGCGCCCGCTTCCGCGCTCCTACGCCTTCCCGTCCGGTCCCGGTGGTGTGGTGCTGATCGGCGATGCCGCCCACGCCATGCCGCACCATCTCGGCCAGGGCGCCTGCCTGGCCTTCGAGGACGCCGCCACGCTGCGGTCCGTGGTCGCCGGGACGCCGCCGGGCGCCGCCCTGAACACCGCTGTCGAGTCCTACAACCGCCTGCGCCGCCCGCGCACCACCACCGTGGTCCGCCAGAACCGGCGGATGTCCGCGGTGGTCCAGGCTCGCGGCCGGCTCGCGCTCCGCGCCCGCGACGCGGCTCTCAACCACATGCGCCCGCGCATGCTCGGCCGGAGCCTGGGCCCGGTCCCCGATTGGACCCCGCCGGACTGACGGGGCTGTCCGCTCACTCTCACGACCCTTTTCCGGTACGCCCGGAGACTCGCACCACCGCAGCCACCCGCTGCCGTGGCTCCCGCGCGAGGCGGCGGAGGGGGACGGCCCCGGAGCGACCGCCGGGCTGCTGCCCACTCACCGCTCGGCGCCGTTTTCCGGACCGCTGACACGACGTCGGTCCCTGGCAGAACTTGTTCGGGCCGGCGTCCGACGCTGTTTTCGGCCCGCTGATCGGGCGCTGGAGGCATGGGAATGGAAGATCTCACAATCTGGGTCACCCGTTCGGAAGGGCCGCCGGCCCGCCTCATACGGCTTGGTGGCAAGTGAAGGAGGACCGGCCGGTAAGGGGCGGAAATTGTTCAGCCCCTTACCGTGTACCATCATGTGGGAACTGTGAGGAATCGCTGACGGTGCCGTTACAGCGGCGCGGCGGCGGGTTCGGCGATGCAGGCCGTGCCCACCCGGCGGAAGCCCACCCGGGTGTAGAGCCGGGCCACGTCATCGTCGCCCGCCGACAGGAACACCAGGTGGACGCCGCTCGACAGCAGCCGCCCGGCGAGCGTGGCGGTGAGTTGCGAGGCATATCCGCGGCGGCGTGCCGACGGCAGCGTCGCCACCCCGACGACCTCGGCGACGTCACCGGAACGCTGGCTGGTGGCGGTGGCCAGGATGCCCTCGGACGGCGACTCGGCGACCGCGGTCAGGTAGTCGCCGGAGGCGTTCAGCTCGCGCGCGCGCCGCACCGCATCCGCGCCGAGCGGCTCGGCCGCGTCTCGCTCACCGGGCCCGGCACCGTCCATGACCAGCGCCTTCTCCACGGCTTCCATCGGTTTCTGGTGGGCCGGCGCGCCGAAACCGAGCCGCGACACGGTGCGGGAGTCGCGCAGATCGACCGGGAACGAGGAGTCGGCCGGGTCCAGGAACCGGATGGTCGCGTCGCGCAGCGGAAGGTCCGGCACGAGGGCCGCCGGGTCCAGCACGAGCAGCGGCGCGAGATGCACGTCGAGGCCGGCCGACCTGGCGACCGCCAGCAGGTCGGGCGTCGTCTCGTGAACCCACTCGAAGGTCTCGGGGAGCCCGAGCTCGCGTTGCCGGGCGCGAACCGCGGTGATGTCGGCGGCGGAGGGGGTGTGCGAACCGCGTCTCGGGCGGGCATAGTAAGGCCAGCCCTCTCCCTCGCGGATGAAGAGAACGAGAGACCCGATCTCCTCGATTCGCGCCCAGGGGCGGGGCAAAGCGTCGTAGAACCGCTCTAGTCGGTCGAAGAGGCCGGAATCCGCTGGCGCCATCGCGCGAGACTACCGGTCGGCGCACCTGCTGTGCTATTCAGTTCGTCCGCGTACCAGTGCGTGAACGGTGCGAGGTGTGATCAATCCGCATCTGGCGGAGGTCAGTGGCTCTTAACGTAGACTCAAGAGACTTTGCAGGGCCGACGTCGTCCCGACCTCAGAATGAAACACCAGTGACGACAGGAGGCCCGGTGGCATATCCGCACCCCCAGGGGCTTTACGACCCTCAGTCGGAGCGAGACGCCTGTGGTGTCGCATTCGTTGCCGACATTCACGGCCGTCGCTCCCACGATGTGGTGGCCAAGGGTCTTTCCGCGCTGATCCGGCTCGATCACCGCGGCGCACGTGGCGCCGAGCAGAACACCGGTGACGGCGCCGGCATCATGATTCAGGTTCCGGACGAGTACTACCGCGCTGTGGCCGGCTTCGAGCTGCCGCCCGCCGGTGCGTACGCGACCGGTCTCGTCTTCCTGCCCACGGACCCCGACGATGCGGCCCGTGCGATCAACGTGTTCGAGAAGTACGTGCTCGTCGAGGGCGGCGAGGTGCTCGGCTGGCGCGACGTGCCGGTCGACCCGGCCGACCTGGGCGCCACCGCCGAGGACGCCCGCCCCGCGATCCGCCAGGTCTTCCTGGCCGCGCACCGGCTCGTCGACGCGCCCGCCGGCCCGGCCGGCGAGCAGCTCTCCGGCCTCGAACTGGACCGGGTGGCGTTCTGCATCCGCAAGCAGGCCGAGCGGGAGACCTCGCAGCGCGGCGTCGCGGCGTACTTCCCCTCGCTGTCCTCGCGGACCATCACCTACAAGGGCATGCTCACTCCCGAACAGCTTCCGGCGTTCTTCCCGGACCTGATCGACGAGCGTGTCTCCAGCGCCATCGCCCTGGTGCACTCCCGGTTCTCGACGAACACCTTCCCGTCGTGGCCGCTGGCCCACCCGTACCGGCTGATCGCGCACAACGGTGAGATCAACACGATCCGCGGCAACAAGAACTGGATGGCCGCCCGCGAGGCGCTGCTGGCGTCGCCGAACATCCCCGGCAACATCAAGCGGCTGTTCCCGATCAACTCGCCGGAGGCGTCCGACTCGGCCAGCTTCGACGAGGTGCTGGAACTGCTGCACCTGGCCGGTCGCAGCCTGCCGCACGCCGTGCTGATGATGATTCCCGAGGCGTGGGAGAACGACCCGGGGATGGACCCGGCCCGCCGCGCCTTCTACAAGTTCCACGCCAGCATGATGGAGCCGTGGGACGGCCCGGCCGCTGTCGCGTTCACCGACGGCACGATCATCGGCGCCGTGCTGGACCGTAACGGCCTGCGTCCCGGTCGTTGGTGGCACACCGCCGACGGGCTCGTGGTGCTCGGCTCCGAGGCCGGCATCATCGACTTCGAGCCGTCCCAGGTCGTCGCCAAGGGCCGTCTGCGTCCCGGCAAGATGTTCCTGGTCGACACCGCGGCCGGCCGCATCGTGCACGACGACGAGATCAAGGCCGACCTTGCCGCCGCCGAGCCGTACGCGGACTGGCTGCACGCCGGCCTGATCGAGCTGAACGACCTGCCCGCTCGCGAGCACGTCATCTACACCCACGACTCGGTGCTGCGCCGCCAGCAGGTCTTCGGTTACTCCGAAGAGGAACTGAAGATCCTGGTGGCGCCGATGGCGCGGACCGGCGCGGAGCCGCTCGGCTCGATGGGCACCGACACCCCGATCTCGCCGCTGTCCACCCGGCCGCGGCTGATGTTCGACTACTTCCACCAGCTGTTCGCACAGGTCACCAACCCGCCGCTGGACGCCATCCGGGAAGAGATGGTGACCAGCCTCGGCGCCACCATCGGCCCCGAGGGCAACCTGCTCAAGCCGGGCCCGGCCAGCTGCCGGCAGATCGTCCTGCCGTACCCGGTGATCGACAACGACGAACTCGCCAAGATCCTCTCGATCGACGAGGACGGCGACCTGCCCGGCTTCAAGGCGGTCCGGGTCTCCGGGCTCTACCCGCTGCGGGACGGCGCGGCCGGCATCAAGGCCCGGCTCACCCAGATCTGCCGGCACGTGTCCGAGGCTATCGAGGACGGCGTGCGCATCCTCGTGCTGTCCGATCGCGACTCCAACGCCGACCTGGCGCCGATCCCGTCGCTGCTGCTCACCGCCGCGGTGCACCAGCACCTGGTCCGCGAGCAGACCCGGACCCAGGTGGCGCTGGTCGTCGAGTCCGGTGACTGCCGCGAGGTGCACCACGCGGCGGTGCTGATCGGCTACGGCGCGGCGGCGGTCAACCCGTACCTCGCGTTCGAGAGCGTGGACGACCTGATCGCCACCGGCGCGCTGGTCGGCGTCGAGCCGCGCAAGGCGGTCCGCAACTACGTCAAGGCGCTCGGCAAGGGCGTCCTGAAGATCATGTCCAAGATGGGCATCTCGACCGTGTCGTCGTACTGCGGCGCCCAGGTGTTCGAGGCCGTCGGTCTGGACAACAAGCTTCTTCAGCGCTACTTCGCCGGTACCTCCGGCCGGATCGGCGGTGTCGGTCTCGCCGGGATCCACGCCGAGGTCAAGGCGCGGCACGAGAAGGCGTACCCGGCGAACAAGGCCGAGCGGACGCACCGTCGTCTCGAGGTCGGCGGTGAGTACCAGTGGCGCCGCGAGGGTGAGCTGCACCTGTTCAACCCGGAGACGGTCTTCCTGCTCCAGCACGCCACCCGCAGCAAGCAGTACGACGTCTTCCGCCGCTACACCGACAAGGTCAACGAGCTGTCGGCCGAGGCGGGCCACCTGCGCGGCCTGTTCCGCTTCGAGTCCGACCGCCCGGCGATCGACATCAGCGAGGTCGAGCCGGCCTCCGAGATCGTCAAGCGGTTCTCCACCGGCGCGATGAGCTACGGCTCCATCTCCGCCGAGTCGCACGAGACGCTGGCCATCGCCATGAACCGGCTCGGCGCCAAGTCGAACACCGGCGAGGGCGGCGAGGACGTCGAGCGGCTCTACGACCCGGAGCGCCGTTCGGCGATCAAGCAGATTGCCTCCGGCCGGTTCGGCGTGACCAGCGAGTACCTGGTGAACGCCGACGACCTGCAGATCAAGATGGCGCAGGGCGCGAAGCCCGGCGAGGGCGGCCAGCTGCCCGGCAACAAGGTGTGGCCGTGGATCGCCAAGACCCGGCACGCCACCCCGGGCGTCGGCCTCATCTCGCCGCCGCCGCACCACGACATCTACTCCATCGAGGACCTGGCCCAGCTGGTCCACGACCTCAAGATGGTCAACCCGCGGTCCCGGGTGCACGTCAAGCTGGTCAGCGAGATCGGCGTCGGCACCGTGGCGGCCGGCGTGGCCAAGCTCAAGGCCGACGTCATCCTGATCTCCGGTCACGACGGCGGCACCGGCGCCTCGCCGCTGAACTCGCTGAAGCACGCGGGCACCCCGTGGGAGCTGGGTCTGGCCGAGGCGCAGCAGACGCTGCTGCTCAACAAGCTCCGCGACCGGGTCACCGTGCAGGTCGACGGCCAGCTCAAGACCGGCCGCGACGTGGTCATCGCTGCCCTGCTGGGCGCCGAGGAGTTCGGGTTCGCGACGGCTCCGCTGATCGTCTCCGGCTGCATCATGATGCGGGTCTGCCACCTGGACACCTGCCCGGTCGGCATCGCCACGCAGAACCCGGTGCTGCGCGAGCGCTTCACCGGCAAGCCGGAGTTCGTCGAGAACTTCTTCATGTTCCTCGCCGAAGAGGTCCGCGAGATCCTCGCCGAGCTGGGCTTCCGCACCATCGACGAGGCCATCGGTCACGCCGAGGTGCTCAACGTGGTCAAGGCCGTCGACCACTGGAAGGCCAAGGGCCTCGACCTGGCCCCGGTCCTCTACGTGCCCGAGCTGCCCGAGGGCGCGGCCCGCCGGGGCATCGTCGCCCAGGACCACGGCCTCGAACTGGCCCTGGACAACCAGCTGATCGAGCTGGCCCAGCCGGCCCTGACCGACGGCCTGCCGGTCCGCGCCGAGCTGCCCACCCGCAACGACCAGCGCAGCGTCGGCGCGATGCTGGGCGGCGAGGTCAGCCGGCGGTACGGCGGCAACGGCCTGCCCGACGACACCATCTCCTTCACCCTGCGCGGCACCGGCGGCCAGTCCTTCGGCGCCTTCCTGCCGCGCGGCGTCACCCTGCGGCTCATCGGCGACACGAACGACTACGTCGCCAAGGGCCTGTCCGGCGGACGCGTGATCGTGCGCCCCGCCGAGGACGCGGCGTTCACGGCGGAGGAGAACACCATCGCCGGCAACACCATCCTGTACGGCGCCACCGGCGGCGAGGTCTTCCTGCGCGGCCGGGTCGGCGAGCGGTTCGCGGTCCGCAACTCGGGTGCCTCGACCGTCGTCGAGGGCGTCGGTGACCACGGCTGCGAGTACATGACCGGCGGCATCGTGGTGGTGCTCGGCCCCACCGGCCGCAACTTCGCGGCCGGCATGAGCGGCGGCAAGGCGTTCGTGCTCGACCTCGACCAGAACCTGGTCAACGCCGAGCTGGTGGACCTGGCCCCGCTCACCGACGACGAGCGCGACGTGCTGCGCTCGCTGGTCGAGAAGCACCACGCCGAGACCGACTCGGCCGTCGCCGGGCGCCTGCTCAAGGACTGGTCCACCGCGGTCGAGCAGTTCACCGCGGTGGTGCCGCGCGACTACAAGCGCGTCATGGAACTGATCAAGACCGCCGAAGCCGCCGGTCGCAACGTTGACGAGGCGGTCATGGGGGTTACCAGTGCCTGATCCGAACGGTTTCCTCCGCTACGGACGGCAGCTGCCGAAGCGCCGGCCGGTGCCGGTGCGCATCCTGGACTACAAAGAGGTCTACCCGCCCGCGGGTGAGGAGCTCATCCGCGACCAGGCGACCCGCTGCATGGACTGTGGCATCCCGTTCTGTCACGACGGCTGCCCGTTGGGCAACCGCATCCCGGACTGGAACGACCTGGTCCGGACCGGGCAGTGGGAGTCGGCGGCCGATTCGCTGCACGCCACCAACAACTTCCCGGAGTTCACCGGGCGGCTGTGCCCGGCGCCGTGTGAGGCGGCCTGCGTGCTCGGCATCGGCGACGACCCGGTGACGATCAAGCAGGTCGAGGTGGAGATCGCCAACCACGCCTTCGACCTGGGCTTCGTCAAGCCCCAGCCGGCGCCGGTGGCGTCCGGCAAGTCGGTCGCGGTGGTGGGGTCCGGCCCGGCCGGGCTGGCCGCCGCGCAGCAGCTGGCGCGGGCCGGGCACGCGGTCACCGTCTACGAGCGCGATGACCGGATCGGTGGCCTGCTGCGCTACGGCATCCCCGACTTCAAGATCGAGAAGCACGTCATCGACGCCCGTCTGGCCCAGATGTCCGCCGAGGGCGTCGAGTTCCAGACCGGTGTGGACGTCGGCTCCGACATCACCGCCGACGACCTGCGCGACCGTTACGACGCGGTGCTGCTCGCCGCCGGCGCCCTGGCCGGCCGGGACACCCCGGAGACGCCGGGCCGTGACCTCAACGGTGTGCACCTGGCCATGGAGCACCTGGTCCCGGCCAACCGGATCGTCGCGGGCCTGCAGGACACCACCCCGATCGACGCGCACGGCAAGCACGTCATCATCATCGGCGGCGGCGACACCGGCGCCGACTGCCTCGGCGTCGCGCACCGTCAGGGCGCCGCCTCGGTCACCCAGCTCGACCAGTACCCCCTGCCTCCCGACGTGCGTGGCGGCGTCAAGGACCCGTGGCCGACGTGGCCGCTGATCCTGCGCAACTACGCCGCGCACGAGGAGGGCGGCGACCGCGTCTTCGGCGTGGCCGTGCGGGAGTTCGTCGGCGACGGGAACGGCAACCTCGTCGCGGTGCGCATCGCCGACGTCTCGGTGCAGCGCGTCGACGGGGTGCGCACGGTGGTCGTCGCTCCCGGTTCGGAGCGCGATCTGCCCGCCGACCTGGTCCTTCTCGCGATCGGATTCGAGGGTACGGAGGACCAGCCGCTGCTCGCCCAGTTCGGGCTGTCCCGCAACCGGCGCAACGTGCTGGACGCCGACGGGTCCTGGCAGACCTCCGCCGAGGGGGTGTTCGTCGCGGGCGACATGCACAAGGGCGCGTCCCTGATCGTCTGGGCGATCGCCGAGGGCCGGGCCGCCGCGGCCGCCATCCACAACTATCTGGGCGCGGCCGGCGAACTGCCCGCGCCGGTCCGTTCGGACTCGCAGCCGCTGTCGGTCTGATTCGTTCGTTCCCGCGAGGCCCGTCACCTTTCCGGTGGCGGGCCTCGTGCGTTGTCCGGGCCGGGAAACGGGCGCCACAAAAACGGACGTTAAGCCCTTTCGGGGCCGTCGCGGCAATGGCGCTCGTCGATCGGCTGTGCGGCGTCGGCAGCTCCGGTGCGGGCGATAGCGGAATGCGCGGAACCCCGCCTGCGCCCGCGCCGTTCCCGGCCCGTGCCGCGGGCGCCGCCTACGCCGGGGCCGCCGGCGGGTGGACTCATCGAGAGTGATCGTTGTCTGGGATGCCTTTTTCGCTGGTAGGGGCGCACGTGGATCGTACGAGAAGATGGGGTTGGGCATGTGCCGACGACTACCCGCAGCCGACCGATAAGCTGAACCGGCGGTCGCTGAAGCCCGCGGACGACGCAGCGCACCCCGCCTCCGCAGCGGGTTGACCTCGCCGTCGACACCCGCAGTTCATGCCGATGAGCGGGGTCGGCCGCCGGGCCGCCCCAGGAGAAGGACTAGCCTGATGGCCGTGACACGCCGCGTAAAGATCGTCTGCACGATGGGCCCCGCCACCAAGTCACCCGAGCGCATGCTCGGGCTGGTGGAAGCGGGCATGAACGTGGCCCGGATGAACTTCAGCCACGACTCCCGGGAGAGTCACCGGGAGGTGTACGAGCTGGTTCGTGCCGCCGCTGAGCAGGCCGATCGTCCGGTCGCCATCCTGGCCGACCTGCAGGGCCCGAAGATCCGGCTCGGCAAGTTCGCCGACGGCCCGCACCGCTGGGAGACCGGCGACCGTGTCGTCATCACCAGCGAGGAGATCGTCGGCACCAAGGAGCGGGTCTCCTGCACCTACAAGAAGCTGCCGCACGAGGTCAAGGTCGGTGACCGCCTCCTGATCGACGACGGCAAGGTCGCGATCGAGGTCACCGAGGTGGACGGCGAGGACATCCACTGCCTCGTCACCGAGGGTGGGCCGGTCAGCAACAACAAGGGTGTCTCGCTGCCCAACGTCGCGGTCAGCGTCCCGGCGCTCAGCGACAAGGACGAGGAAGACCTGCGTTTCGCGCTGAAACTCGGCGTCGACCTGGTCGCGCTGTCGTTCGTCCGCGCCCCCGAGGACATCAACCTCGTCCACAAGATCATGGACGAGGAGGGCCGCCGGGTCCCGGTCATCGCCAAGGTGGAGAAGCCCGAGGCGGTCGAGCACCTCGAAGCGATCGTGCTGGCCTTCGACGGCGTCATGGTCGCCCGCGGTGACCTCGGCGTCGAGCTGCCGCTCGATCAGGTTCCGCTGGTGCAGAAGCGTGCCGTGCAGCTCTGCCGGGAGAACGCGAAACCGGTCATCGTCGCGACCCAGATGCTCGACTCGATGATCGAGAACTCGCGGCCGACCCGCGCCGAGGCCTCCGACGTGGCGAACGCCGTGCTCGACGGCACCGACGCGGTGATGCTCTCCGGCGAGACCTCCGTCGGTAAGTACCCGGTCCTGACCGTCAGCACCATGGCGAAGATCGTCACCACCACCGAGTCCGGTGGCATGGGCGTCCCGCGGCTGCAGCACGACCCGCGCACCCACGGTGGTGCGCTCACCGTCGCGGCCTCGCAGATCGCGCGCAACATCGGCGCCAAGGCGCTGGTCGCGTTCTCGCAGACCGGCGACACCGTCAAGCGTCTCGCCCGGCTGCACTGCGACCTGCCGCTCTACGCCTTCACCCCGGTCTCCGAGGTGCGCAACACCCTCGCCCTGAGCTGGGGTGTCGAGACCTTCCTGACCGATTTCGTCGAGCACACCGACGACATGTTCCGGCAGGTCGACGCGAAGATGCTGGGTCTCGGCCTGGCCAAGCCCGGCGACTACGTGGTCGTCGTGGCCGGCTCCCCGCCGAACGCCCCCGGCTCGACCAACACCCTGCGGGTGCACCAGCTCGGCTCGCTGGTCGACCCGGCGACGGTGTGACCTTGCTGCACGGACAGGCCGCCGTCGACCAGCTTCTCGATCTCCTCGATCTGGAGCAGGTCGACGCGGCCACCTTCCGGGGCGAGAGCCCGCAGACCGGAGCCCAGCGCGTGTTCGGCGGCCAGGTCGCCGGGCAGGCGCTGGTCGCCGCCGGCCGCACCGTCGACCCGTCCCGGCACGTGCACTCGCTGCACGGCTATTTCGTGCGGCCGGGCGATCCGACGGAGCCGATCACGTTCCATGTCGAGCTGATCCGGGACGGGCGCTCGTTCTCGGTCCGCCGGTCCACGGCCAAGCAGCACGGCAAGACCATCTTCTTCATGTCGGCGTCGTTCCAGGTGCCCGAGGAGGGTCTGGACCACCACACCCCGCCGCCGACCGGCGTTCCCGCCCCGGAGGACGTCCCCACCATGCTGCACTGGGTGGAGAAATATCCCGATCGCGCGGCCATGTTCAAGGCCTCACCGCGATCGGTGGACGTCCGTTACGTGGGTGTGCCCGGCTGGGTTCCACCGGGTGACCGTGGCATCGAGCCCCAGCAGCGGGTGTGGATGCGTCTGGACGGGAAACTGCCCGACGATCCGCTGATCCACGCCTGCGCGCTGACCTACGCCTCCGACATGTCACTGCTCGACGCGGTGCTCTCCACCCACGGCGAGGTGTGGGGTCCCGGCGGTGTCATCGGGGCGAGCCTCGACCACGCTCTCTGGTTCCACCGGCCGTTCCGGGCCGACGAGTGGTTCCTCTACGACAGCACCAGCCCGTCCGCGAGCGGATCCCGCGGGCTCGCCAGCGGGCGCATGTTCACGCGTGACGGCCGCCACATCGCCAGCGCCGTGCAGGAGGGTCTGCTCCGCCGGATCGGTGGCTGAGACCCCGCCGGCGCGGATCCCGGCCTGGCGACCGGCCGGACGACAGATCCACCGCCGGCGGGGCCGGGGACGACGTCTCATCTGATCACGCTTCCGCCGGCGGGCCGTTCCGCCACGGCTTCCACGCCTTCCGGGGTGTCCGGCACGGGCGGCAGGTCCAGGTGGGGTTCGGCGGGGGCGGCGCCGGCTCGCGGACCGGTGATCCCGGCCTGGGCCAGCATCGCGTCGAGGTCCGCGGTGGTGCGCACCACATGGTCGTGGAAGCTCTCCACGACCGCCGGCGAGCCCGGTGCGTCGGCCGAGGCGCCGGGGCGGGCCCGGTGCCGGGCCTTCGACTTCGCCGGGGCGCTCTCGAAATCGGTCATCCCGGCCGTGTAGCCGGCCACCCCGGCGGCCCGCTCGGGCGGTAGTTCCAGCACGTCCTTGCGGGGGCCGGCGACCTCACGCAGCCGCAGCGCGGTGACCAGGTCGGCCACCGCACGCAGCACCCCGAGCGCGCCGAGCACCACCAGCACCAGGTCCGCCGCCCGGGAGAACGGGCTGGCCGAGAAGAATCCGAGCGCGGTCTCCAGCACGCCGACCGTCACCAGCAGGCTCCAGGTGCGGTCCGCTCCCCGGGTCATGATGCCGACCGCGACGTCGACGGCGCCGCGCACCATCAGATACCAGCCGATCAGCGCGGCCGGCGTGGTGAACGACGAGTCCTGGTCGGTCAGCAGCAGGACCCCGGTGGCGGTGAACAGCGCGGCCAGGCCGGCGTTCAGCCACCAGGTCCGGGTTCCGGCGAAGGCGCGCAGCAGTTCGCAGACCGCTCCGAAGAGCACGACCGGCCCCGCCACCGCGGAGACGTCGGCCGGTTCCAGCCGCAGCACCGCCCAGGCGATGGTCAGCCACGCCGCCCCCGAGAACAGCAGGAAGCCCCACATGCCCCCGCGTGCGACGGTCGAGGGCGAAGTACCGGACCACAACATGAGGCCTCCCGCTGATGCTGTCCCTGCCATGACAGCACCCTGGGCTGGCCCGGGCCCGGCGTTCGCTCAGATTGCCGGTGCCGGAGTTCCTTTACCGAAGCCTTTTCACTCGGTAACCCGCCGGTCATCGGCGTGTGTTTGATTGTCCGGTAATGGGAAGCCGGATTCAGAGATCACGACGCCGGGTGAATGATTAGCGGCGACCGCTCGATCAATGGCCCGCTGGTGCCCACATGGGCCGCCACCACGTTACATAGATCGGTGTCAGAGGAGGTCGGCCCTGATCAGGACCGCTGGTCCACTCCTTGGAATTTTGTGCCCCCGGTGGGATTCGAACCCACACTGTATGGTGTTTGAGACCACTTTCTCTGCCGGTTGGAATACAGGGGCTTCACCCTCAGATGGTAACCAGAACCATCAGATGGTGGCACGCCTCAACAGGGCGTGAGTTGGTCACGCCAGGATGAGACTCCGACAGCCTACCTACTAGGCTTAGGGCGGCGGTACCCCACATGCCGGGGTGTCGCGTCATCGACGTTCTGGGGGTAGGGGTTTCCGTGGCCGACACGCAGGGTGGTGTGGAGCGCAAGCGGGTGCTCATCGCCGAGGACGAGGCCCTGATCCGGCTGGACCTGGCCGAGATGCTGGTTGAGGAGGGCTACGACGTCGTCGGCGAGGCCGGTGACGGCGAGACCGCCGTCCGGCTGGCCGAGGACCTCAAGCCTGACCTGGTGATCCTGGACATCAAGATGCCGATCATGGATGGTCTGGCGGCCGCGGAGCGGATCGCCGGCGGCCGGATCGCGCCGGTGGTGATCCTGACCGCTTTCAGTCAGCGCGACCTGGTCGAGCGGGCCCGGGCCGCCGGTGCGATGGCCTACCTGGTCAAACCCTTCCAGAAATCCGATCTGGTGCCGGCGATCGAGATCGCCCTCTCCCGGTACTCGGAGATCGCCGTCCTGGAGTCCGAGGTCGCCGGCCTGACCGAGCGTCTGGAGACGCGTAAGTCGGTGGAGCGCGCCAAGGGCGAGCTGATGACGAAGTATTCGATGACCGAGCCGCAGGCGTTCAAGTGGATCCAGCGCGCGGCGATGGACAACCGGATGACGATGCGTGAGGTGGCGGACCGCATCCTCCAGGAGTCGTCGGGCGGCCCCGCCAGCGGCCCTTCGGCGGCACCTCAAGCCGGTTAGACGGGACCATCCAGGCCGGTGGTACAGCTCACTGCCACCGGTCTTGTATTGGCACTTGACGAAAGGTTGAGGCTCCGTAACGGCTTTGTTACGACCGGCTGCTCCAGTGCTTGGCAAGCTATGATCCGCCAGTCCTTCCGCGATTCATCTGGCGGGGATTTCTGCTGCTAGACACAAGGAGCATCGTTGCGTAGAGCCGTGATTATCTTCACGGCCGTTCTCGGTTTCCTGTTCACTTCCCTGGGTTTCGGCGCCACAAGCGCCTTGGCCGAGGGCGAGGCGTTGCAGGGCACCTTGATCAATGCCAACCAGCCTGTTGCGGGCGTGGCGATCAAGGTGTTCGACCAGGGCGGCACATCGGCCGGGGAGGCGACGTCCGGACCGGACGGCAAGTGGGTGGTACCGCTCAAGGCGGCCGGCACCTACAAGGTCGATCTCGATACCGCGACGCTGCCCCAGGGCGTTACCGTCACCACCGGGCGATCAAGTCTGACGTTGACGGTCTTCGAGGGCGCGGCGCGGAACGTGTTGTTCCCGCTCGGCGGGGCGGCCGCGACGGGCCCGGGCGCGGCGACACCGGAGGACGAGGGGAACTCCCAACTCAGCCGGATCCTCGACCTGATCTATACCGGTATCCATTTCGGCCTGATCATCGCGCTGGCGGCCCTGGGTCTCTCGCTGATCTTCGGCACCATGGGCCTGACCAACTTCGCCCACGGTGAGTTGATCACCTTCGGCGCGGTGGGCTGTTTCTTCCTCAACGTCACCGTCGGCCTTCCGCTGGAACTCGCCGCGGTCGCCGCCGTGGTGCTCGGTGGCGCGTTCGGCTACTTCCAGGACCGGCTGTTCTGGGGCTGGCTGCGTAACCGCCGGACCGGCCTGATCGGCATGATGATCATCTCGATCGGTCTGGCCCTGATCCTGCGCTACCTCTACCTGTTCTTCTTCGCCGGCGACACCAGGCAGTACTCGGCGTACGTCGCCCAGCCCGGCATGGACCTGGGTCTGATCTCGGTGGCCCCGAAGAACCTGATCATGGACGCCGTGGCGATCGTCGTACTGATCGGTGTCTCGCTCGCGCTGGTCATGACCCGGCTCGGCAAGGCGACGCGGGCGGTCTCGACCAACCCGTCCCTCGCCGCGGCCTCCGGCATCAGCGTCGACTCGATCATCCGCCTGGTGTGGACGATCGGTGGCGCGCTGGCCGCGCTGAGCGGTGTCATGCTCGGTGTCTTCCAGGGTGTGAACTACCAGATGGGCTTCCAGATCCTGCTCCTGGTGTTCGCCGCGGTCACGCTCGGCGGTCTCGGCACCGCCTTCGGCGCCCTCCTGGGCAGTCTCGTCGTGGGTCTCGCCACGCAGCTCTCGACGCTGTGGATCCCGACCGAGCTCAAGAACGTCGGCGCCCTGGTGGTGCTGATCGTGATCATCCTGGTCCGGCCACAGGGCATCCTGGGCCGCCGCGAGCGGATCGGCTGAGGGAGGCCTGATGAACTGGGACATCATTCTCGGCGTCTCCCTGGAGTCGCTGATCAACGCAACGATGATCGCGTACGCACTGGCGGCGATCGGCCTGAACGTGCATTTCGGCTACACGGGCCTGCTGAACTTCGGTCAGTCCGCGTTCCTCGGTGTCGCGGCCTACGGCCTGGCGATGATCGTCGCCACGTTCGGCCTGCCGTTCTGGGTCGGCATCCTGGCCGGCCTGGGTGGCGCCGTCATCCTGGCGCTGCTGCTCGGCATTCCGACGCTGCGACTGCGCGCCGACTACCTGGCGATCGTGACGATCGCCGCCGCGGAGATCGTCCGACTGCTCTTCCGGTCGGTCTCGCTCAGCGAGTGGACCGGTGGCTCCGACGGCCTCCAGGCCTTCTCGGACGACTTCTACGCCATGAACCCGTACAGCGGGGCGGTCGAGATCAGCACGCTGATCAGCTTCGACGAGCGCGAGCTGTGGATCATGACGGTCGGCTGGGTGCTCGTCGCCATCGCTCTGCTCATCGTGTTCCTGGCGATGCGCAGCCCGTGGGGCCGGGTCATCAAGGCGATCCGGGAGGACGAGGACGCGGTCCGCAGCCTCGGGAAGAACGTCGTCTCCTACAAGATGCAGTCGCTGATCCTCGGTGGCGTCCTCGGATCGCTGGGCGGTTTCGTCATCGCGCTCCGCAACGCCGCCGTGCAGCCGGACACCTACGGCACCGAGTTCACGTTCTACATGTACACGATCGTGATCCTCGGCGGCGCGGCCCGTGTCTTCGGCCCGGTCGTCGGCTCGATGATCTTCTGGTTCCTGCTCACGTTCATCAACGCCTTCCTGCCGTCGGCGATCGACGCGGGCCTCATCCCGAGTTGGCTGATGAACAAGAACCAGGCGGGTGCGGTCGGGTACATCTTCGTGGGTCTCGGCCTCGTCCTCTTGCTGATCTTCCGTCCGCAGGGCATCTTCGGCGACAAGAAGGAGGTCATGCTCGATGGCCGATGACGCTAGCGTCCTTCCCGGCGTGGCCCGGGCGCGTGAGGCGCTCAAGGACGTCCCGCACGAGCCCGGCGCCAAGAAGCCGGACCCGATCCTGGTCGCCGACAAGGTCATCCGCCGCTTCGGTGGCCTCACCGCGGTGCAGGTCGACCACATCGAGATCCAGCGTGGCGCGATCACCGCGCTGATCGGGCCCAACGGCGCCGGCAAGACGACGTTCTTCAACCTGCTGACCGGCTTCGACAAGCCGAACGAGGGCAACTGGAACTTCAACGGCAAGCCGCTCGCCGGTGTGCCGCCGCACAAGGTCGCCCGGCAGGGCATGGTGCGCACCTTCCAGCTCACCAAGGCGCTGTCCCGGCTGTCGGTCATCGACAACATGCGGCTCGGCGGCACCGGCCAGAAGGGCGAGTCCTTCTGGACCTCGCTGATCCCGGCCCTGTGGAAGCAGCAGGAACAGGAGATCACCGAGCGCGCCGACGAGCTCCTGGCCCGGTTCAAGCTCGACGCCAAGCGCGAGGACTTCGCCGGCAGCCTCTCCGGCGGTCAGCGCAAGCTCCTGGAGATGGCGCGGGCCCTGATGGTGCAGCCCGACATGGTCATGCTCGACGAGCCGATGGCCGGTGTGAACCCGGCCCTCACCCAGTCGCTGCTGGGCCACGTCAAGAGCCTGCGTGAGGACGGCATGACCGTTCTCTTCGTCGAGCACGACATGGACATGGTCCGTGACATCAGCGACTGGGTGATCGTCATGGGCCAGGGTGAGGTGATCGCCGAGGGCACGCCGGACACGGTCATGGCGGACCCGCGCGTCATCGACGCCTACCTGGGCGCGCACCACGACGGAACGGCGCACGACCCTGCCGAGGTGGCCGCCGAGACAGGCGTCCCGGCAACCCCACCCGCCGAGGGAGGCAAGACCGATGAGTAGTGGCTCCAGCAACGAGGTCCAGGACCGCTCCGAGCACCTGAGCGCGGCCGAGGGCGCCCTGGTCCGTGCCGACGACCTGATCGCCGGCTACCTCCCGGGCGTCAACATCCTCAACAACTGTGACCTGTACGCCCGTGAGGGCGAACTGGTCGGCATCATCGGCCCGAACGGCGCCGGCAAGTCGACCCTGCTCAAGGCCCTCTTCGGTCTGGTGAACATCCGCTCCGGCGAGGTCACGCTCCGGGGCGAGGCCATCACCAACCTGAAGGCCAACAAGCTCGTCGCCAAGGGGATCGGGTTCGTCCCGCAGACCAACAACGTCTTCGGCACCCTGACCATCGAAGAGAACCTCGAGATGGGCGTGTTCCTGCGGCCGAAGAAGTTCAAGGAGCGCTTCGACTTCGTGGCGAGTCTGTTCCCCGCTCTCGGCACGCGGCGCAAGCAGCGGGCCGGATCGCTCTCCGGCGGTGAGCGGCAGATGGTCGCGATGGGCCGGGCCCTCATGATGGAGCCCAGCGTCCTGCTGCTCGACGAGCCGTCGGCGGGTCTGTCTCCGGCCATGCAGGACGAGGTCTTCTTCCGGACCAAGCAGATCAACGACACCGGCGTCACCGTCATCATGGTGGAGCAGAACGCCCGCCGGTGCCTTCAGATCTGCGACCGGGGGTACGTGCTGGACCAGGGCCGCAACGCCTACACCGCGTCCGGCCGTGACCTGATGCACGACCCGAAGGTCATCGAGCTCTACCTCGGGACGCTCGCGCGCGCCTGAGCCCCGTACGAGAAAGGCCCCGGAACCGAACCTGGTTCCGGGGCCTTTCTCGTGTGCCTGTCGTCATCTCCGCGGGTCTGTCGCCGCCGCCCCGCTGCCTCGCCGCTCCGCCTCACGGTGGCGCCGTGGGGGATCGGGCTGTCGCCCCCGCCGCCCCGCCCGCCGTGTCGCCGTGGGGACCGGGCTGTTGCCGTTCCTGCCGCCGTTCCCGTCGGCGGGAGCGTCCTCGCGGCGGTGCTCCGTGCGAGCTCTCAGCGGGGCTCTGCCGGGCTTGCGGTCCGGCCGGGTGGGAGGGTGCGGGGCCGGAGGATCTCTACCGGGAAAAGGGCGAGGGCCCGGCCAGTCGGCCGAGCCCTCGCGGTGACGCTCTCGATCAGATCTTGCCGGTCGAGTAGGTCAGGTTCTTGTAGGTGTTGTCGGGGCCGTACTGGTAGATACCGATGGTGGCCTCGGCCGGGTCGCCGGCCTCGTTCCACTCGATCGGGCCGCTCATGCCGTCGTAGTCGATGTCCTTACCAGCCGTGAGGGCGTCCTTGCAGGCCTGGTAGGTGGTGCACTTCTCGCCACCCTTGCTCACCGCGGCGAGCTGCTTGGAGTAGCTGGCCGGAGAGTCGCTCTTGGCGGCCTCGGCGGCCAGGGCCGTCAGGATGGTCGCGTCGTACGACTCGGCGGAGTAGGAGAAGTCCTTCAGGGCCGGGTCGACCTCGAGCAGCTTCTTCTGGAACGCCTCGCTCGCCTTGGCGCCCGGCAGGGTGCCCTTCGAGCCCTCGAAGGTCCCGTTCGGGAACTCCTTGCCGTAGTTCGACAGGTTGCCGTCGACGAAGTACCACTTCTTGGTCTTGGCGGTGAGGCCCACCTCGACCAGCTTGGGGACGATCTTCTTGGTCTCGTCGAAGCCGATCAGGACGATCGCCGCCGGGTTCGCCTGCTTGAGCTTGCCGATCTCGGCCGAGAAGTCGGCGGCCTTGGGGTCGTAGACCTCCTCGGCGACGATCTGGCCGCCACCGCTCTCGACCGCGCTGCGGACGCTCTTGGCGAGACCGGTGCCGTACGCGTCCTGGAGGACCAGGAGGCCGACCGTCGCGTTGCCGTCGGCGACCACCAGGTCACCGAGGACGCGGCCCTGGAGGGTGTCCGGCGGCGCGGTCCGGAAGTAGAGGCCCTTGTCGTTGTAGGTGGTGAACTTGTCCGACGTGTTCGCCGGCGAGATCTGCACCACGCCCGCGCCGGTGATCTTGTCGATCACGGAGAGGGACACCGACGAGGAGGCGGCGCCGATGATGACGTCGACCTTCTCGGCGAGCAGCTTGTTCACCGACTGGCTGGCGATGTCGGTGGAGGTGTCACCGGAGTCGGTGTCACTGACCACGACGTCCTTGCCAAGGACGCCGCCGGCCGCGTTGATCTCCTTGACGGCCAGGTCGACGCCGGCGAACTCGGGCGGGCCGAGGAACGCGAGCGAACCGGTCTGCGGCAGCAGGGTGCCCACCTTGAGCACACCGTCGCCCGCGGCCGCGGGGGCCGAGGTGGAGCCGGTGGCCGGGGTGTCACCATTGTTAGAGCACGCGCCCAGGGCAAGGCAAGCGGCACCCAGCACGGCGGCACTGCGCCATGCGAAGTTGCGGCGGATCATCGAATCTCCTTTGTCCAGCGCGGTGGGTGCATGGGTGGCCCCCACTGCCATGACGCTGATGGTGGCAACCTAATGAGCCTGGGTCCCTGAGGCTAGGTGATAGGGCCGGTTGCAACAGGACAGTTGCCTATCCGTAACTTTCCGCAAGCCTCGGACGCCTCGCCGGCGGGCCTCGCACCCGGGCGGCGCGGTCGGGAATGTCAGACCCGGCGACTAGAGTCCTGGGACGTGAGCGACGACGCCGAGACCCCCCGCCTGCTGCTGCTCGACGGCCATTCGCTGGCCTACCGGGCCTTCTTCGCGCTGCCGGTGGAAAACTTCAGCACCCACACCGGGCAGCCCACCAACGCCGTGTTCGGCTTCACGTCCATGCTCATCAACATGCTGCGCGACGAGAAGCCGACCCACATCGCGGTCGCCTTCGACGTCTCCCGGGTCTCCTTCCGCACCGAGAAATACGCGGACTACAAGGCCGGCCGAGCCGAGACCCCGCAGCCGTTCCAGGGTCAGGTCAGCCTGATCAAGGAGGTGCTGGAGGCGTTGCGCATCCCGGTGCTGGAGAAACCCGGCTACGAGGCGGACGACGTCATCGGCACGCTGGCCACCCAGGGCCGCGCGGCCGGCATGGAGGTGCTGATCTCCACCGGCGACCGCGACGCGTTCCAGCTCGCCGGCGAGCACACCACGATCATCTACCCGGTGCGCGGCGTCTCGGACGTCTGGCGGATGACCCCTGACGCGATCGAGGCGAAATATTTCGTCCGCCCGGAGCTGTACCGCGCGAAGGCCGCCCTGGTCGGTGAGTCCAGCGACAACCTGACCGGTGTGCCCGGCGTCGGCGACAAGACCGCCGCCAAGTGGATCAAGGAGTACGGCGACCTCGACGGCATCATCGCCAACGTCGACAAGATCAAGGGCAAGGTCGGTGACAGCCTGCGTGCCCACCTGGCCGAGGTGATGCGCAACTACGAGCTCAACGCGCTGGTCTGCGACCTGGAGCTGCCGCTGCGTCCCGAGGACGTGCGCTGGCAGGGGTGGGACCGGGAAGCCGTGCACCGGGTCTTCGACGCGCTGGAGTTCCGGATCCTCCGGGAGCGTCTCTACTCCTACCTCGAGGCCGTCGAGCCCGAGGCCGAGGCGGGTTTCGACCTCGACGGGCAGGTCCTGCGCACCGGCGGCGTCGCCGCCTGGCTGCGCGAGCACGCCGGCACCGACCCGGTCGGCGTCGCCGTCACCGGCACCTTCGGCCGCGGCACCGGTGGGCTCACCGGCGTCGCCGTCGCGACCGCCGGCGGCCCCGCCGCCTGGTTCGACCCCACCACCCTCGACGAGGACGACGAGCGCGCCGTCGCGGCCTGGCTCGCCGAGCCGTCCCGGCCCAAGGTGCTCCACGACGCGAAACCCGCCCTGCTCGCCTTCCACGCGCACGGCTGGCAGCTCGCCGGCGTCACCACCGACACCGCCCTCGCCGCCTACCTCGCCAAGCCCGACCAGCGGGCCTACGACCTCACCGACCTCGCGCTGCGCTACCTCAAGCGTGAGCTGCGGGTGGAGGAGTCCGAGGGCGACGGCCAGCTCGCCCTCGCCTTCGACGGCGTCGACGGCCCCGACAACGCCGTCGAGCAGGGCGTGATGCTGCGCGCCCGGGCGACCCTCGACTTGGCCGAGGTCCTCACCGCCGAGCTGTCGCGGGACGGCGGCGAGTCGGTGCGCCTGCTCGCCGACGTGGAGCAGCCGCTGTCCGTGGTGCTCGCCGAGATGGAGCAGCGGGGCATCGCCGCCGACACCGACTACCTGTCCGAGCTGGAGTCGCACTTCGCCGCCGAGGTGAAGGCCGCCCAGCAGGCCGCCCACGAGGTCGTCGGCCGCGAGTTCAACCTCGGCTCGCCCAAGCAGCTCCAGGAGGTCCTCTTCGTCGAGCGCAACCTGCCCAAGACCAAGAAGATCAAATCGGGTTACACCACCGACGCCGACGCCCTGACGAACCTGTTCGCTCAGACCGGCGACCCGCTCCTGGCCCACCTGCTGCGCCACCGTGACGTGGCCAAGCTGAAATCGACCGTCGACGGGCTGCTCAAGTCGGTCTCCGACGACGGGCGCATCCACACCACCTTCAACCAGACCGTCGCGGCCACCGGCCGGCTCTCCTCGACCGACCCCAACCTGCAGAACATCCCGATCCGCACCGAGGAGGGGCGCCGCATCCGCCGTGCCTTCGTCGTCGGCCCCGGCTTCGACCAGCTGATGACGGCCGACTACAGCCAGATCGAGATGCGGATCATGGCGCACCTCTCCGGTGACGACGCCCTGATCGCCGCCTTCAACTCCGGCGCCGACTTCCACGCCGCCACCGCCTCGTCGGTCTTCCACGTCGGTCTCGACGAGGTCAGCCTCGACCAGCGGCGCAAGATCAAGGCGATGAACTACGGCTTGGCGTACGGGTTGAGCGCCTTCGGCCTCTCCAATCAGCTGAGCATCTCCACCGAGGAGGCGCGCACCCTGATGACGGAGTACTTCGAACGCTTCGGTGGCGTGCGCGACTACCTGCAGGCCGTGGTGCAGCGGGCCGGCAAGGACGGCTACACCGCCACCATCCTCGGTCGCCGCCGCTACCTGCCCGACCTGAGCAGTGACAACCGTCAGCGCCGCGAGATGGCCGAGCGGATGGCACTGAACGCCCCCATCCAGGGCTCCGCCGCCGACATCATCAAGATCGCGATGCTGCGGGTCGACGAGGCGCTGAAAGACACCGGCCTGACCTCCCGCGCGCTCCTGCAGGTTCACGACGAGCTGGTCTTCGAGGTGGCCCCCGGCGAGCGCGATTCCCTGGAGGAACTGGTCCGCCGCGAGATGGGCGGCGCCTATCCGCTCTCGGTCCCCTTGGAGGTCTCGATCGGCGCCGGCCGCGACTGGAACGGCGCCGACCACTGACCCCACCGAGCCCGGGCCGGATGTGACGTCCGCCCCGATCGCGGCACGCCGCGGTCGGGTGGCGTTGGGGCCTGTTCGGCTGGGTCGTGTGACGTGGTCCCGGCCGTGGCCCGCTGTGGTCGGGCGACGTTGGGCCTGTTCGGCAGGGTCTATGGCCCAGCGTCGGTTGTGCCGTGCGCGGTTGTGCCGTGCTGGGCTCCACCTCGGCGGGCTCCATCTCGGCGGGCTCGGCCTCGGCTGGGCTCGGCTGGGTCGTTTCCGCATCGGTCCGGGCGGATCCCGCCTGACCCGTTTCCGCTCGGTCGGGTGACGGCGCGGGTACCCGTGCACCCGTGCGGGTGGCATCGTCACCATTGGTTGCGCCGGTCTGGCACCCTGGGCCGATGCCGAGCCGATCGATCTCGATTGAGGTTCGTCCCAGCGCCACGGACGACGCGTCTGCGGCGGCAGCGGCCGGGCCGGCCGCCATTGCGGCGCTCACGCACGGCCCGCTCGACTCCGATCGGGCGAGCGATCTCGCCGGCGCCTTCAAGGCCCTGGGTGATCCGGTGCGGCTGCGCCTGCTCTCGATGATCGCCTCGGCGCCGGAGGGCGAGATCTGCGTCTGCGAGCTGGGCGAGGCATTCCCCCTGACCGGCCCCACCATCTCGCACCACCTGCGCATCCTGCGGGAGGCCGGCCTGGTGCGCGGCGCCCGCCGCGGCACCTGGGTCTACTACCGGGCTCTGCCTGGCGAGCTCACCCGCCTGGCGGAGGTTCTCGACGCCGGCCCGCGAGGTCCCGCGGCCCGGTGAGTTCCCGCCGCCCGGGAAGTTCTATCGCCGGTGAGTCCCTGCCGCCTGGTGAGGTCGCTACTGCCCGGTGAAGCCCTCCGCTCGATGAACGCCGTCAGGCCGTGAATCTCGCCGTCCGGGGGAGGCGCCGTGGGTAACCGGGTCGACATCCGTCGCGGAACTCGGAGTGGCCACCGGTGTCAGTCCTGGCGCAGCGCCTCCGGCTTGTGCACCGCCTGACGCCCGGTCCGGTCGCTCTCGACCCTGTACTGCGGTTCGTCCGGCGATGCGGCCACGGTTCGCCCGGCGGCCTCGGTCCTCTCGGTGATCTTCTGCTGGACGGTGCCGTGAACGGTCTCCCCGTGACTGCGCCAGCTGACCTTGTCACCCTTTTTCAGGCTTTCATCGGTATCGGCCATGCCTGTCGCATACCCGGTGTTCCCGCAGGAAAACGGTCGGTTCAGAGCTTCGGGAGATCGCAGACGAAGATCGCGGTCCCCGGGAAGAGCCGGCCCCGCAACGGGCTCCACTGACCCCACACCTGCTCATGGCCGTCCGGCCACTCCGGCTCGACCAGGTCCCGCAGCACGAACCCGGCCGCCACCAGCTCGCGCACCCGGTCGCCGAGGGTCCGGTGCTGTTCCAGGTAGCTGACGGCGCCGTCGTCGTCCCGTTCGACGTAGGGGGAGCGGTCGAAGTACGAGTTCCGGGCCAGGAGGCCGTGCTCGTCCGGCTCGTCCAGGAAGACCCAGCGCATCGGGTGAGTGACCGAGAACACCCAGCTTCCGCCGGGCCGCAGCACCCGGGCCACCTCGCGCATCGCGGCCGCCGAGTCCGCCACGAACGGAATGGCGCCGAACGCCGTGCAGACGATGTCGAACGTGTCCGCCGGGAACGGGAGGGCCAGCGCGTCGGCCTGGACGAGCGGAACGCGTACCCCGCTGCGGTCCTCGGCCTCCCGGGCGTGCCGCAACATGCCCGCGGAGAGGTCGAGGGCGACCGGCAGGGCGCCTTCGCGGCGCAACCACCGGCTCGCTGCCGCGGCGCCCGCTCCCAGCTCCAGGATCTTCTTCCCCTGTACGGGCCCGAGCAGGCGCGCGTCGGCCTCCCGCAGCCGCTCGGGGCACCAGACGAAGTCGGTGTCACCCAGGAAGGCGCCGTGTTCGTCCTGGTAGTCGTCGGCGTCGAGATCCCACCAGGAGCGGTTGGCGTGGCGCGCCTCGGCTTCGGTGACGTGGGGGTCCGGGAGGGGCTCGGACGAGTGGGACGTAGTCACGCGGCAACGGTACGGCAGGCGTGTCCACCGTCCCGATTCGGCTCATAAGGGGCATGCTGACGGGTTCCCGACCAACAATGTGCCGCGGTACTGAGGAGGGCTTGCAACCTGTGGTAATGCGCACGGTAAGCTAGTCGATGCGCTCGCGGATCGTGTGCCTCGGCAGGGAGCAGGTTCCGTGGTCGTCGGTCTCGGCATGATCGGCTGCATTGATCAGACTGCCCATTCGGGTGGTCGTCTCGCTCGCTCGTGTCGTTCCCGACGGCAGTTCCGTGGAGCGCGAGAGACACCACGAATCCATCCGTTCGGAGCAACTGTCCACATGACGAGCAGCATCGAGGCCACCTCGAGCGCCAACAAGGTCACCGTCGACGATCTCGGATCCGAGGAAGCATTCCTCGCGGCCATCGACGAGACCATCAAGTACTTCAACGACGGCGACATTGTCGAAGGCACCGTCGTCAAGGTCGATCGGGACGAGGTCCTGCTCGACATCGGCTACAAGACCGAGGGCGTCATCCCCTCGCGCGAGTTGTCGATCAAGCATGACGTGGACCCCGCGGAAGTGGTGTCGGTCGGAGACCACATCGAAGCCCTCGTCCTCACCAAGGAGGACAAGGAAGGTCGTCTGATCCTCTCGAAGAAGCGTGCGCAGTACGAGCGCGCGTGGGGCACCATCGAGAAGATCAAGGAGGACGACGGCGTCGTTCGCGGCTCCGTCATCGAGGTTGTCAAGGGTGGCCTCATCCTCGACATCGGCCTCCGTGGCTTCCTGCCTGCTTCGCTGGTCGAGATGCGTCGTGTCCGCGACCTGCAGCCGTACGTCGGCCGCGAGCTCGAGGCGAAGATCATCGAGCTGGACAAGAACCGCAACAACGTGGTTCTGTCCCGCCGCGCCTGGCTCGAGCAGACGCAGTCCGAGGTTCGCACCGAGTTCCTCAACAAGCTGCAGAAGGGCCAGGTCCGCAAGGGCGTCGTGTCCTCCATCGTCAACTTCGGTGCCTTCGTTGACCTGGGTGGCGTTGACGGCCTGGTGCACGTCTCCGAGCTCTCCTGGAAGCACATCGACCACCCCTCCGAGGTCGTCGAGGTCGGCCAGGAGGTCGAGGTCGAGGTGCTCGACGTCGACCTGGACCGCGAGCGCGTCTCGCTGTCGCTGAAGGCGACCCAGGAAGACCCGTGGCGTCAGTTCGCCCGGACCCACGCGATCAACCAGATCGTGCCGGGCAAGGTCACCAAGCTCGTTCCGTTCGGCGCGTTCGTCCGCGTCGACGACGGCATCGAGGGCCTGGTGCACATCTCCGAGCTGGCCGAGCGTCACGTCGAGCTGCCCGAGCAGGTCGTCCAGGTCGGTTCGGACGTCCTCGTCAAGGTCATCGACATCGACCTCGAGCGTCGCCGGATCTCGCTGTCGCTCAAGCAGGCCAACGAGAACTTCGTCGAGGGCGAGGAGCACTTCGACCCGACGCTGTACGGCATGGCCGCCACGTACGACAACGAGGGCAACTACATCTACCCGGAGGGCTTCGACCCCGAGACGGGCGAGTGGCTCGAGGGCTTCGACAAGCAGCGCGAGACGTGGGAGAAGCAGTACGCCGACGCCCGCGAGCGCTGGGAGGCCCACACCAAGCAGGTTCACGCGTCCCGCGAGGCCGACGCCGAGGCCGCGCTCAACCCGGTTCCGGCCGGTGGCGTGACCAGCTCGTCGTCGACCTCCACCTCCTCCTCTTCGAGCTCGTCCGCCCCGGCGCGCTCGTCCGAGGAGCCGGCGGGCACCCTGGCCACCGACGAGGCTCTCGCCGCTCTGCGCGAGAAGCTGGCCGGCGGCAAGGGCTGAGCCTGACGTCAGTCAGCCGGTAGGTACTACCCAGAAAGGCCGTCCCGACTCAGGTCGGGGCGGCCTTTCGCCCTTTTCCGCAGTTGCCCGACTCCCCGGCGCGATGGATCAAGACCATCTCCGATACTTGACCCCATGCTGAGAGTCGGTCTCACGGGTGGAATCGGTGCCGGTAAGAGTGCGGTCGCCCGCCGCCTCGCTGAGCGCGGGGCGGTGATCATCGATGCCGATGTGCTCTCCCGGGAGGTGGTCGAGCCCGGGACGGCCGGCCTGGCCGAGATCGTCGAGGCCTTCGGGACCGGCGTGCTCACCCCTGACGGCGAGCTCGACCGCCCGGCGCTGGGCGCGAAGGTCTTCGGCGACGAGGTGGCGCGCCGCCGCCTGGAGAAGATCATTCACCCTCGGGTGCGAGCGCGGACCGTCGAACTGACGCACTCGGCGGCGCCGGACGCGATCGTGGTCAACGACGTGCCGCTCCTGGTCGAGGCGGGGCTCGCGGCGTCGTACCACCTGGTGATCGTGGTGATGGCGGACCGCGAGGTGCGTCTCGAACGCCTCACCCGGCTGCGTGGCATGTCGGCGGCGGAGGCCGTCGCGCGGATCGACGCGCAGACCGATGACGAGCGTCGCCGGGCCGCCGCGGACGTGGTCCTGGAGAACGGGGACGACCTGGAGCGCCTGCACGCCCGGGTGGACGAGCTGTGGCGGGACCGGCTGACCGTGTTCGAGCGCAATCTCCGGTCCGGGTGTTCCGTGGCGAAGGGCCCGGCCTTGCGGATCGTGCCGTTCGATCCGGAGTGGCCGCGGGCGGCGGCCCGGCTCATCGCCCGGATCCGGCACGGGCTCGGCGATCGCGTCCACGTGCACCACATCGGATCGACCGCGGTGCCCGGCCTGCCGTCCAAGGACATCATCGACCTGATGCTCGGCGTGCGGACCCTCGCCGAGGCGGACGCCCTCGCCGGACGGCTCGGTGAGCTGGGCTTCCCGTCGCGGCCGGGGGAGTGGGCGGACAACGCGCACGGCACGCCCGGCCGCACCTGGCCGAAGCGGCTGCACGGCTGCGCCGACCCCGGGTACCGGGTCAACCTGCACGTCCGCGTGGCCGGCTCGCCCGGCTGGCGGTTCGCCCTGCTGATGCGCGACCACCTGTGCGCCGTGCCGGAGGCGCGGGATGCCTACGCGGCGGCGAAGACGCGGCTCGCGCTGAGCCACGAGGACCGGGCGGGTTACGCGGAAGCGAAGGAGCCGTGGTTCGAGGCGGAGGCGCGGGCCGCGGACGACTGGGCCGTGTCGACGGGCTGGCAGCCGCCGGCGCTGTAGCCGCCCGCAGCGTCCTCATCGGGGCTGGTGTGGGCGTCCTCATCGGGCCGGTGTGGGGTGGGAGAGCCCTCGCGGCGGCCGGGTCGCGAAGTGCGACCCACCGCGGGTGCGCGCGCCGGGGCGTCCGGGGCGCATCGACCACAGCGCGGCGCGGACCGTGCGGGCCCGGCGCCGACGGCCGCCGCGAGCGGCCTACCCGGCCAGCCTAGGCGGCGGGGTCAAGGCCGGACAGTGCCGCCGCCGAGCCGAATGTGCACCATCGGCACGGGCGGCACGGATTCTTGTCATACCCCCGACGTACGGTGGTGGCATGGCGCTCGACATCCCACGACTCGACGGCCGGTTCGAGGTCATCAGCGACTATCAGCCCGCGGGTGACCAGCCCGCCGCGATCGACGATCTGGAGCGGCGAGTCCGCCGCGGCGATCGCAACACCGTCCTGCTCGGTGCCACCGGCACGGGCAAGAGCGCCACCACGGCCTGGCTCATCGAGCGGCTCCAGCGGCCGGCTCTGGTGCTCGCGCCCAACAAGACGCTCTGCGCCCAGCTCGCCAAGGAGTTCCGCGAGCTCCTGCCGAACAACGCGGTGGAGTATTTCGTCAGTTACTACGACTACTACCAGCCCGAGGCGTACATCGCCCAGACCGACACCTACATCGAGAAGGACTCCTCGGTCAACGAGGAGGTGGAGCGGCTGCGCCACTCGGCCACCATGTCGCTGCTGACCCGGCGCGACACCATCGTGGTCGCCACCGTCAGCGCCATCTACGGCCTCGGCACCCCGCAGGAATACGTCGAGCGCGCCGCCCGGGTCAAGGTCGGTGAGGAGATCGACCGCGACAAGCTCCTGCGCCGGCTGGTCGACATTCAGTACACCCGCAACGACATGGCCTTCCAGCGAGGCACGTTCCGGGTGCGCGGCGACACCCTGGAGATCATCCCGGCCTACGAGGAACTGGCCATCCGGATCGAGCTCTTCGGCGACGAGGTGGAAAAGCTCTACTACCTCCACCCGCTCACCGGCGATGTGATCCGCGAGGTCGACGAGCTGATCATCTTCCCGGCCTCGCACTACATCGCGGGCCCGGAGCGCATGGAGCGGGCGATCGGCGACATCGAGGCCGAGCTGGCCGACCGGCTCGCCGAGTTCGAGCGGCAGGGCAAGCTGCTCGAAGCACAGCGACTGCGCATGCGCACCACCTATGACATCGAGATGATGCGGCAGGTCGGCTTCTGCAACGGCATCGAGAACTACTCGATGCACATGGACGGGCGCAGTCCCGGCGAGCCGGCATACACCTTGCTCGACTACTTCCCCGACGACTTCGTCACCGTGATCGACGAGTCGCACGTCACCATCCCCCAGATCGGCGGGATGTATGAGGGCGACGCGTCGAGGAAGCGGATCCTCATCGAGCACGGGTTCCGCCTGCCCAGCGCCGCCGACAACCGCCCGTTGCGCTTCGACGAGTTCCTGGAGCGCGTCGGCCAGATGGTGTTCCTCTCCGCCACCCCCGGCAACTGGGAGATGGAGCAGGCGCAGGGCGAGTTCGTCGAGCAGGTCATCCGCCCGACCGGCCTGGTCGACCCGCACGTGGTGGTGAAACCCACCAAGGGTCAGATCGACGACCTGATGCACGAGATCAAGCTGCGCACCGAGAAGGACGAGCGCGTCCTCGTCACCACCCTCACCAAGAAGATGGCCGAGGACCTCACCGACTACCTCCTGGAGAACGGCATCCGGGTCCGCTACCTGCACTCCGAGGTGGACACCCTGCGCCGTGTCGAACTGCTCAAGGAGCTGCGCAAGGGCGACTACGACGTCCTCGTCGGCATCAATCTGCTCCGAGAGGGTCTCGACCTGCCCGAGGTGTCGCTGGTCGCCATCCTCGACGCCGACAAGGAGGGCTTCCTGCGCAGCGGCCGGTCGCTGATCCAGACCATCGGCCGGGCCGCGCGAAACGTCTCCGGCGAAGTCCACATGTACGCGGACAAGATCACGCCGTCGATGCGGGCCGCCATCGAGGAGACCGACCGCCGCCGTGCCAAGCAGATCGCACACAACGAGGCCCACGGCATCCAGCCGCAGGCCCTCCGCAAGAAGATCCACGACATCCTCGACGACATCTACAAGGAAGCCGAGGACACCGACGAGGCTGTCGGCGCGCCGACGGTCGGCGGCGGTGGCCGGCAGATGTCCCGCGGCAAGGCTTCCGTGCCCGAGACCCGTTCCCGGGGCAGCAAGGCCGCGGCCACCCCGGCCCGTGCCGGCATGGCCCGGGCCGAGCTCGCCCAGCTCATCCAGGACCTCAACGACCAGATGCTGGGAGCGGCCCGCGAGCTGCAGTTCGAGCTGGCCGCCCGGATCCGCGACGAGATCCGCGAGCTGAAGAAGGAGCTGCGCGGCATGGACATGGCAGGGGTGAAATAAGCGGTCGTCCACTGGCTATCGGGCTGATTAGGCTGGCGGCATGACACCGGTTCACGACGTCGTCGACGATGACGGCACCCCTGCTGAGCTGGCCGAACCCGCCGCCGGGGAGCCGGCCGCCGGGCTGGTTGCGCAGACGGTTCCGTCTCTGCCGTCCACCCGGCGTGAGCCTTCCGCTCAGGGCGGGCCCTCCGTTCACGGCGGGTCTCCCGCTCAGGGCGGGCTGTCTGCTCAGGGCGGGCCGTCTGATCACGCCGGGCCGTCTGATCACGCCGGGCCGTCCGCCCCTGCTGATCCGGGGCGACTGGTCGAGGGGTGGGGCGAGCTCGGCGAAGGCGAGCTGGTCGAGCTGGCCCAGCGCTGCTGGGCAGTGGACGGCGGGATGCCGCTGGCGATGGAGCCGGGCTTCCTTCGGGGGCGGTGGTTCCGTCCGGGCACGGTGACCTTCGTGGTGCGCGACGCCGATGCTCCCGGCCGAAACGCGAAGGGATTGGTGGCGGCCGTCGCGGTGCGCCAAGGACCGGACGGCCCGGTGATCACCGGGCTGGTGGATCCGGCGGTCCGTGGGCGCGGCATCGGTTCGCGGTTGCTCGACACCGCGCTGGCCTCGGTGGAGACCCCGGCGGGACGCTCCGCCACGGCCGAGATCGACGCGGCGGCGGGCGGGAGTGCTGACGGAGCGCCGGCTCTCGTGACGGTGGAGACCGAAGGCCTCACGTCGGCGGCTGAGGAGTTGTTCGCATCCCGCGGGCTGCGGCAGGTCTTCGCCGAGGACGTCATGCGGATCGATCTGACGACGGCGGACGTGCCGGAGCCGGAGTGGGCAGCGGGCACCGAAGTGGTCGAGTGGGCGGAGGCCACGGCGAAGAGGTTCTATGCCGTCTATGTGGCCGCGTTCCGGGAACGGCCCGGATTCCCGGATCCGTCCGCGGAGCAGTGGATCGAGGACAACGCCGAGGACGACGAGTTCCGGGCCGACTGGTCGCTGCTCGCCTCGATGCCCGAGGCGGGCGACGTGGGATTCGTCACCGCCGCCGAGGGCTGGATCGTCCAGGTCGGCGTGGTCCCGGCGGCTCGGCGGACCGGCCTCGCGGGTGCGCTGATCAGACAGTCCTTGCGGCGGATGATGGAGGACGGTTCCGGTGAGGCCTGGCTCTGCGTCAACGTCGACAATCCGGCCGCGCTCCTCTACCGCCGCCTCGGGTTCGAGGGCAGGGGACAGCGCGCCCGGTACCGGTTTTCCGCAGACGCCCGCCCCGCCCGGGTAACCGACGCGTCCTCCGCCCACATCCCCGACAGCGTTCCGGGACCGGCCGGAGGTTCGTCCACGCCGGCCGCCGGGGGCGTTCGGGGGTCGGCCGATGGTGAGACGGCGCTGGCTCCCGACGGCTCCTTCGGGACGGTGGTGGACGGCGGATCGGGGCGGCCTGCGAGTTCGGTGGTGGGGGAGGACCGATGATTCGGTGGGTTCATGCCTTTCTTGATCGGCCGGCGCGCAAGCTGGACATCGCCGTGGAGTTCTGGAGCGCGGTGACCGGGACCGTCGGCCTGCCTCAGCCGGAACCCGGGTTCGTCGGGCTGCACAGCGAACTCAGTGACGACTGGCTCGAGGTGCAGGGAGTCCTCGACGGGCCCGGCGGGGTGCACCTCGACTTCTCGGTCGACGATGTGTTGGTCTTCGCTGAGCGGGCCACCACGGCGGGGGCTTCGGTGATCGCCGATCACGGGTTCTGGCAGACCCTCGTGTCGCCGGCCGGGGTGGCGTTCTGCGTGGCGCCGTGGAAGGGGCAGAAGCGGCGGCCCCGGCCGTTCGCCGGACCGGACGGCGGGCTCAGCCGGGCGCACCAGGTCTGCCTCGACCTGCCGCCGTCCCGGTTCGAAGCCGAGGTGAGGTTCTGGAGCGGGTTGACCGGGTGGCCGCTGGACAGCAGTGGCCTGCCGGTGTTCTCGCGTCTTCAGCCGGCGTGGCCGGTGCCGATCCGGATCCTCCTCCAGCAACTCGACGAGGAACGGGAGGCTTCGGCTCACCTCGACGTCTCCGCCTCGAACATCCCGGCGACCCGGGCTTGGCACGAGAGGCTCGGGGCTTCGTTCGTCGGCGAGTGGCCGCACTGGACCACGATGACCGACCCGGCCGGCGGCGTCTACTGCCTCACCAAGGGCGACCCGACGATCGACTGACCCGTCACCGCCGACATGCGGGAGGCCTGGAGCCGGCGCCGACGACCAGGCGCCGAGCCTGCGGTGACCTACCCGGCCGTCAGGCGGTGAAGAAGTCGCGGTCGAGGTCGCGGTGGTGGCCGGTGGCGATGTCGGTGAAGTATTCGGCGAGCGGCGGCTGGGCCAGCGACCCGCCGATCAGGGCACGCCACTGCGCGAAACGGTCGGTGCGGCGGAAGTTGCGCTCGTGGGCCTCGACGCTGTCCCACTCGATCAGCAGAACGAAGCGTGTGGAGGACTCGACAGCCCGCTGCAGGCGGAGCGACCGGCAGCCCGGCGCGCCCGCGACCACGGGGCGGGCCATCTGGTAGGCGTTGACGAAGTCGCCCTCCCGGCCGGGGAGGACGTCGATGAGCGTGACTTCGAGAACCATGTGGGCAAGCGTCCCATACGCACCAGATGGTCAGCATACTAGGATGCCTCAAAGGTTGCGGGAACGCCGAATGCCCAGATTGTCGCTGGTCAAGGCGTACGCTAAGAAAATCGGCGGAACCGAGGCGGTGCTTCGGAGTGGCGAGTTCGGGCGAAAGAAGCCGTTTCTGCCTGGATGGGGCGTTTAAACGGCGAGCCTTACCACTCCTGGTCCTCCCGGTGTGCCGTTCGCGCCAAGGATGCGCAACAATGACTCCTGTGGGAGGGGAGTATTCCCCCGCTCCGGTCTCGTCAACACGGAACGCCTCTCGAGGCGAACCCGGGGCCGGTGGTCACAGACTTCTGGATCTGTGGCGGAAGAGACCTCCGACAGTCGCACGTCGCTGCTCTCATTCGGTCATGAGTGAGTGTGGCGACGACCCGTGTCTGCCGGAGGTCCTAGTTGAACGTTTCTGCTTGGGTATGGATCGCCACCCTGGTCGCGCTCATCGCAGTTCTCGCTGTCGATCTGCTCATCATCGGCCGGCGGCCACACGAGCCCAGCATGAAGGAAGCGGGGAGCTGGGTCGCCTTCTATGTCGGCCTCGCCCTGGTCTTCGGCATCGGGGTGTGGCTTACCGCTGGTGGTCAGGCGGCTGGTGAGTTCTACACCGGCTGGCTCACCGAGTATTCGCTGAGCGTCGACAATCTCTTCGTCTTCGTGATCATCATGGCCCGCTTCGCGGTGCCACGGCATCTTCAACAGAAGGTGCTGCTGATCGGTATCGTGCTGGCGCTCGTCATGCGCGGCATCTTCATCGCTGCCGGCGCCGCCCTCATCACGCAGTTCTCCTGGGTGTTCTACATCTTCGGCGTCTTCCTGATCTACACCGCGTTCACGCTGGTGAAGGGTGAGGACGACGGCGACGATTTCAAGGAGAACATCCTGATCCGCTGGGCGAAGCGGGCGCTGCCGCTCTCGTCCGACTTCGGTGACGGCCGGTTCAGCACGATCTCGGCCACCGGTAAGCGGCTCTTCACCCCGATGCTGATCGTGATGATCGCGATCGGCACCACCGACCTGATCTTCGCGCTCGACTCGATCCCGGCGATCTTCGGCATCACCAAGGAGCCGTACCTCGTCTTCACCGCGAACGTCTTCGCGCTGATGGGTTTGCGCCAGCTCTTCTTCCTGCTCGGTGGTCTGCTGGAGCGCCTGGTCTATCTGAACGTCGGCCTGGCCGTGGTGCTCGCCTTCATCGGCGTCAAGCTGGTCCTCGAGGCCCTGCACACCAACAGCCTGTCCTTCATCAACGGCGGCAATGGTTTCCACTGGGCTCCCGAGATCCCGATCTGGCTCTCCCTGCTGGTGATCCTCGGCACTCTGGCCGTTGCCACGGTGGCCAGCCTGATGAAGACCTCCCGGGACAAGAAGCGAGAGCTCCAGACCACCCCGCGCTGACACTCCGCACTCCGGTGCCCGACAAGCAGGCGTAGGCGACATGTCGCCTACGCCTGCTGCGTCCGGCGTCGTTCTCGTGGATCACGACTGGTAGCGACATCACAACACCGCATGGCTAAGGTTCCGCGGCGCGCCCCCGATCTCATGGAGACGGCGAGGTGGACGGGGGCGTGGCATGCCGGTGACGGTTGAAGAGCGACAGCGAGGGCTGGGTGCTCGCACCACGACGAACGCCATGCCGCTGCTGCTCGGCATGCCTCTCTTCTTCGCCCTGATGTACGCGTTGATGGCCTGGGGACATCGGCACGGCGCCGTTCTCGGATCGCCGGTGCTGGTCGCGGCCCTGGGCACGCTCTTCGGCGCCAGCGGTGACGAGAGGTGGCAGCGCCTGCTGGGCGGGGGCCACCTGCACACCCGGCCGGTGCTGCGGCTGGTCTACGCCATGACCTTGATGGCGACCACGCTGCTCCTGGCGGGCTGGGGCTTCCTCCTGCCGGCCTGCGCCATGCTGATCGCCGTGATACACATCGGCTGGACCGGTTCCCGCACCTGGCGCCCGGCAGCGTTCATCACGGCGATCGTGACCGTCATCAGCGAGACGATCATCCATGTGGGCGTCGTCGAGTCCGTCGTGTCGCCCGCGTACTCGCACGTCGCCGCCGCGCTGAACCTGACCATCGCCGTCTTCGGCCTGAGCAACCTGGGTCTCAGCGCCGCCCGGGGTGAGCAGGCCGCGATGGCCGTGCAGCGGGCGGAGGAACGCTATCGCGCGCTCGTCCGGAACTCCTCGGACGTGGTCTCCGTCATCGACGCCGACGGCCGGCTCACCCACATCAGCGACGCCGTGCTGCAGGTGAGCGGACGCAACGCCGCTGACCTCCTGAACACCAGCTACCTCGACCTGTTCCACCCGGACGACCAGCCTGAGGCCCGCGCCGCCCTGGCCGGCCTCACGTCCACCGGCGCCGACAGCCGGGCGCGGCTGGAGGTGCGCACCCGCCACCACGACGGCACCTGGCGCTGGCACGAGGTCACGCTGCACAACGCGTTCGGTGACCCGGCGGTCCAGGGCATCGTGTCGAACCAGCGCGACGTCAGCGACCGGCGTGCGCACCAGGACCGGCTGGCCTACGCGGCGTCCCACGACGCGCTGACCGGACTGCCCAACCGTGCGGAGTTGCTGCGTCTGCTCGCCGAGGCGTCGCCGAAAGCCACCGCGGCCGAAGCCGTGGCGGTGCTCTTCATCGATTTGGACGGCTTCAAAGCGGTCAATGACACCTACGGCCATGCCACCGGGGACGCCCTGCTCGTCGCCGCCGCCCAGCGGCTCGGCGCTGGTCTGCGCGCGTCAGACGTGCTGGCCCGGCTCGGCGGGGACGAGTTCGCTGCCTTCCTCACCGGCGTCACCAATACGGCGTCAGTGCATGAGCGGGCCCACCGGCTCATGCAGGACATGGCGATGCCCTTCCACCTCGCCGAGCATGAGGTGCGCATCGGCGCGAGCATCGGCGTCGCCCTCGGGCACGGGCCGACCGACGCGGACGCTCTGCTGGCCCGTGCCGACGCCCAGATGTACACGGTGAAGCGCGACGCCGCCGGCCGCCGCCGGTCTCCCGCGGTCGCGGCGGCGGCCTGACCGCCCCAAACCCGTCTCACCCCGAGCGAAGCCCCGAGCGAAGGCCGGGAACAGGGAACCCGGGGCGGAGCCCGAGCGAAGGCCCGGAGCAGAGCCCGGAACAGGGAGGGCCCGGAGCAGAGCCCGGAACAGGGACACGTACCGAAGCGAGAACCGGAAGCAAAAGGCCCGCCCCGGCGAAGGGGCGGGCCTGATGGCGAACCGGCTTACTGGTGCTTGCGGCGAGCGGCAGCCCGGCCACGAGCGGTCTGGTCCAGCTCGACCTTGCGAATCCGGACGGCCGTCGAGGTGACCTCGACGCACTCGTCCTCGCGGCAGAACTCGAGGCACTGCTCCAGGGACAGCTTGCGCGGCGGGATCACCTTCTCGGTGTTGTCGGCGCTCGCCGCCCGCATGTTGGTGAGCTTCTTCTCCTTGGTGATGTTGACGTCCATGTCGTCCTCGCGAGAGTTCTCGCCGACGATCATGCCCTCGTAGACCTCGGTGCCCGGTTCGACGAAGAGCTGGCCGCGCTCCTGCAGGTTGATCATCGCGAAGCCGGTGACCGCGCCGGCGCGGTCGGCGACGAGGGAGCCGTTCTGGCGGGTGCGGAGCTCGCCGAACCAGGGCTCGTGGCGCTCGTAGAGGTGGTGCATGATGCCGGTGCCGCGGGTCTCGGTGAGGAACTCGGTGCGGAAGCCGATCAGACCCCGCGCCGGAACCAGCCACTCCATGCGCAGCCAGCCGGTGCCGTGGTTGATCAACTCTTCCATCCGGCCCTTGCGGGTGGAGAGCAGCGTGGTGATGGCGCCCATGTACTCGTCGGGGGCGTCGATGGTGACCCGCTCGACCGGCTCGTGCACCTTGCCGTCAACGACCTTGGTGACCACCTGCGGCTTGCCGACGGTCAGCTCGTAGCCTTCGCGGCGCATCTGCTCGACCAGAATGGCGAGGGCGAGCTCACCACGGCCCTGGACCTCCCAGGCATCGGGGCGGTCGGTCGGGAGGATCCGCAGCGAGACGTTGCCGATCAGTTCCTTGTCGAGGCGGTCCTTGACCATGCGCGCGGTGACCTTGGCGCCCTTGACCTTGCCGACCAGCGGCGAGGTGTTGGTGCCGAGGACCATCGAGATGGCGGGCTCGTCGACGGTGATCAGCGGCAGCGGGACCGGGTTCTCCGCGTCGGCGAGGGTCTCACCGATCATGATCTCGGGGATGCCGGCGAGGGCGATGATGTCGCCGGGACCGGCGCTCTCGGCGGGCTTGCGCTCCAGGCCCTCGGTGACGAGCAGCTCGGAGATGCGCACGTTGCTGATGGTGCCGTCGGTCTTGCACCAGGCGACCGTCTGGCCCTTGCGGATGGTGCCCTCGTGCACGCGGCAGAGCGCGAGACGGCCGAGGAACGGCGAGGCGTCGAGGTTGACGACGTGCGCCTGGAGCGGGGCGCCCTCGGTGAACTTCGGGGCCGGGATCGTGTCGAGGATGGTGCTGAACAGCACTTCGAGGTCGGTGCTGTCCTCGGGGACGGTGCCGTCCTTGGGCTGGGTCAGCGAGGCGATGCCGTCGCGGGCGCAGGCGTAGACGATCGGGAACTCGATCTGGTGCTCGTCGGCGTCGAGGTCGAGGAAGAGCTCGTAGGTCTCGTCGACGACCTCTTTGATCCGGGCGTCGGGCCGGTCGACCTTGTTGATGATCAGAATGATCGGGAGCTTGGCGGCGAGCGCCTTGCGGAGCACGAAGCGGGTCTGCGGGAGCGGGCCCTCGGACGCGTCGACGAGCAGCGCGACACCGTCGACCATGGTGAGGCCGCGCTCGACCTCACCGCCGAAGTCGGCGTGACCTGGGGTGTCGATGATGTTGATGGTTACGGGTTCGCCGTCGGCGGGTCGGTAGCTGATCGCCGTGTTCTTGGCGAGAATGGTGATGCCCTTTTCCCGCTCCAGGTCCATGGAGTCCATGGCGCGGTCGGCCATCTCGCCGCGCGCGTGGGACTGGCTGCCCTGGCGCAGCATGGCGTCGACCAGGGTGGTTTTGCCATGGTCGACGTGAGCGATGATGGCGACGTTGCGTAGGTCGGTGCGGGTCTGCATGCCCTCCATTGTTCCCGGCTCAGGTTGCCGTTGATGACACGGGGTCAAGTCCCGAATCTTGTGCTCTTTTGACCGGTTTTTGGGGCCCTGAAGATCTTTTGACTGCTGTTAGCGTTCCCCATCGATGTCTCACGGGGGAGGTTCGCATTGATGAGAAGACGCGTTCATGTGGCGGTCGCGCTGGTGACTCTGGTGGTGCTCGCGGCCTGCGGGCAGGCCGGAGCGGGCGAGAAGGAGAACGTGGCCGCACCACTGCCGGTGTCGGTCGCGCCCACCTCGGCCGAACCTGAGCCGACTGCCGAAGAAGTGACCGAAGAGGCGACACCGGAGCCGGTGGCGACCACGAAGAAGGCGACGAAGTCGACGTCGCCGTCGCCCAGTCCGACCGAGGAGGACTGGAGTCAGAAGCCGGACTGTGCCGAGTACGTCGGCAAGAACGTCTCCAAGGGCAAGGCCAAGGCGGCGTTGAAGAAGGCGTCGGCCCGGGTCTACTGGCGCACCGAGGCGCCGAAGCTGAAGCTCAACTTCTCCCTGGTCCGGGCGGTCTCGTGGCAGGAGAGCGGCTGGCAGAGCGCGATCAGGAACTGTGACGGCGGCTTCGGGCTGATGCAGGTCATGCCGGACACCCTGGCGCACATCAATCAGCGGTTCGGCCTGGATTACAACGCGAACGGCGACCCCCAGGACAACGCGTACGCCGGCGCCAACTATCTGGCCTGGCTGACCAAGTATTTCGGGGACGCCTACTTCAAGGGCAGCTACGACCTGAGCCCGTCGAAGTGCAAGAGCCACTCCTCCTGGTGCCTGCTCAACGTGGTCG
The DNA here is from genome assembly GCF_030009775.1 of Actinoplanes sandaracinus. Taxonomy (GTDB): domain Bacteria; phylum Actinomycetota; class Actinomycetes; order Mycobacteriales; family Micromonosporaceae; genus Actinoplanes; species Actinoplanes sandaracinus. Next base: position 103,236 of record NZ_JASCTH010000034.1, read on the forward strand.
TCTCGGCCTACAACGCGGGGTACGGCACGGTCGATGACGGCGCCGCGAGGAAGGCGCTGCCCAACCCGGCCTACGTCGACTCGGTGCGCTCGCTGATGGCTGACTGCCCCTGCGACAAGTACTGACTAAATCGCGGGATACACTGGCAGAGTTCCCCGGGACCTCGGTTTGGTTTACGCCACGGCGTTCGAGTACTGTCTCGGGGTTGTCGTGTGTCGTTGAAGCTGGCGAGCTGCATTCTCGGCTTGTGCAGCTCACCCTAAGGAGCCTTACCCGATGCCTCCCAAGAAGAAGACCCATGAGGTAACCCTCGCGCTCGAGGCGGGTAACGCCGCGATGGTCGACCTCGGTAAGATGCTCGGCCCGACCGGCGCCAACATGCGTGCCGTCAAGGTCGAGTATGACGAGGCCACGTCGAAGAACCGGGGCGAGATCATCCCGGTCATCGTGTCGGTCTACGAGGACCGCAGCCACACGCTGGCTTACAAGACGCCGCCGACCAGCTTCCTCATCCGGAAGTCTCTGGGCATTCAGTCCGGCGCCGCCAACCCGCTGACCACGACCGTCGGCACGCTCAGCGCCGACCAGGTCAAGGAGATCGCGGAGCGCAAGCTGCCCGACCTCAACGCGAACGACATGGACGCCGCGATCAAGATCGTTGCCGGCACCGCCCGCTCCATGGGCGTCAAGGTCGCTTCCTGATCACCGAGTTCTGCTGAACGGGCCCCGGTTCTTACCGGGGCCCGTTCTTTTTCGGAGCCACCACCTCGTCGATCAGCCCGTACTCCAGGGCTTCCGCCGCGCTCAGGACCCGCCCGGCGGACAGGTCGTCCTCGATCCGGCTGCGCGGTCTCCCGGTGATCTCGGCGAGCCGGACCATCACCTCCTCCAGCTCCCGCAGATGCTGCCCGGCAGCGGCCGCGACCTCGTCGGCGGTGCCGGTGACCCCGGCGGCGCGCGGTTCGGTGAGCTTGAAACGGGCGTGCCGGTACGCCGCCCGCTGATCCGCCGCCGCGAGCACCGCCAGCGTCGCCCCGCCCGCCTCCGACGTCACCAGGGCGTGCACCGGCGCGGTCAGCGCGTCCAGCACGTCGACCACGGAGAGGGCGGCGCTCAGCGACCCGCCCGGACTGGACACGTGCAGGTGGACCACCTCCGGGCCGGCCGAGTCGAGGGTGAGCAGGGCGGCCGCGATCCCGGTGGCGGTCTCGGCGGTGAGCTGGCCGCGCAGCATCACGATCCGCTGGTCGAAGAGCCGCTCCTCCAGCCAGCCCGGTAGTCCCGGCCCGTCGGAGGGCAGGTGTGGCGGCTGCCACTCGGGCGGATGACTCGGATGGGGAAAGAGCGGCACGGTTACCTCCGGTGCTCAAGGGCTCCCGCCAGCGTAACCAGGTCGCCGGAAAACATGCCGCCAACCGGAGGCGACGGAATCGCGCCGGACGTCATGCAACCTCAGGGGAGGTCGGAGTCGTCAAGGGGGCGTGAGAGCGAAGGAGGGGCTCGTGTGAAGAACGAGCGTGATGAGCAATTCCATCAGTTCGTGGTCAGCCGGAGGGCCGCGCTGGTGCGGACCGCGACTCTGCTCACGGCGGGCGACGCCCACTTGGCCGAGGACCTTGTGCAGTCCACCCTGACGAAACTGTACGTCGCCTGGCCGGCGTTCCAGCGAGCCGACAACCCGGACGGTTACGTCCGGCGGGTGCTGGTGAACGCGCTGACCGACGAGCGGCGGCGGTGGTGGCGGCGCAGTGAACGGCCGATGGCCGAGGTCCCCGACCGGGCGGCCGTGTCACACATCGAGGGTGACCTCTCCGGCGGGCTGCGCGTGGCCCTGCGGGAGCTGCCACCGAGGATGCGGGCGGCGCTGGTGTTCCGCTACTTCTACGACCTCGACATCGCCGACACCGCCGACGCCCTCGGGTGCTCCGAGGGGACGGTGAAGAGCCAGACCGCGCGGGCGCTCGACAGACTCCGCACGGTTCTCGGCCCGAATCCCTCGCTCGCACTTCTGTGACCAGGAGAGACTGACATGATGAATCTTCACGACGGGCTGGCGCGGATCGCCGGCCCGGCCGCTGAACCGACCCCCGCGCAGGTCGCCGCCGACATGGCCCGCGGGCAGAAGGCACTGCGCCGCCGCCGGCTCCTCCAGGCCGGCAGTGGCTCCGCGTTCGCGATCGCCGCCCTCGCCGCGGCCGTCGCGTTCGCCACCAACGGCGGAGCCGTGCCGGCCGGCACCGCCCCGCTCGCTCAGACCACCACCGCCGCCACCGCCAGCGCCGCAGCGGCGCCGGGCGTCAAGCTGGTCGCCTACACCGGCGAGCAGCCGAAGGGCTACACGGTGGACAAGGTGCCGGACGGCTGGGAGATCCAGGGCGTCGACGAGTACGTCCTCACGCTCGCCCCGAAGGACGCCAAGGACAAGAACATCAACAGCTTCGAGGGCAAGGTCGTCGTCATGCTCCAGTCGGTCGACGACAAGAACACCCCGAAGGGCGAGAAGGTCGACGTCGCAGGCAATCCGGGCGTGCTCACCAAGGCTGAGGGCCAGACCACCGGCTGGTGGCTGTTCGTCGACCAGCCCAGCGGCCCGCGCATGCACGTGCAGGTCTGGGACGACCTGGGCTGGAGCAAGTCCGACGTCGTCGAGTTCGCCAAGGGCGTTCACGTGAACAAGAACGCCAAGCCGGGCCGCGGCTGACGAATCGGGTGGAAGACGGGAGACCGGAACGGGGAAAGCGTCCCGGTCTCCCCGGGCTCGTGCCCGGAGGAAAGCTCTCCGGGCACGTGCCCGGAAAAAGCTACCCGGTTCGTGGCGAAGAAAGTACGTAGCCGGCCCCGATGTGGGCGCCCCCCGGACGGCATGACGATGGTGCCATGCCCGGCAGGGGCGGAGACGGGGGTACGGCATGATCGCCCAGCGCACGGAGGGGCCGGCGGTACAGCAGGAGTACACCATCGAGGAGCTGAGCCGCCAGGTCGGCATGTCGGCGCGGAACATCCGGGCCCATCAGGCCCGCCGGATCCTCGCCCCGCCGGTGCGGCGCGGCCGCACCGTGATCTACCAGGAGCATCACCTGCGCCGGCTGGAGACCATCCTGTCGCTGCAACGGCAGGGGTTCAACCTCACCTCGATCGAGGCGATGCTGGGGGTACGGGGCACCCTGTCACCCGGAGACGGCCTCGCGCCCCTGATGCAGCGGCTGGCCGTGGAGTCACCGGCGCTCGTCGACGCGCTCACCCGGCACGGCGTGGTCGCGTGGAAGGAGAACGGGGCGGTGCAGATGGTCCGCCCGAGGGCGCTGCGGGCGGCTCTCGAACTGCACCGGTCCGGGCTGCCGGCCCGGCACACCATGCAGGTGCTGGTGGAGGTGCTGGACCGGATCGGCCGCCCGGTCGACGAGTTGCTGCGGTCGACGGGAGACCGGATCCTGTCCCTTCCCGGCGATCCGGCCCGGCCGCGCGCCGCCACCTGGGACGAGTGGAGCGACTCGGCGGAACTGCTCGCGCAGGGCCTGATCGACCTGATCAGCGAGGCCTTCCGGGTGGTGGCGGAGAACCGCGGCCCGACGTCGGTGGTCGACATCGTGGGCCGCCGTTCCGGCCAGGCGACCGTCATGCTGGTGGAGACCGCCGCGGCGATCGACCTCGGCTGATCACTCGTCGTCCGCCGTGGTCACCAGCTGGCGCCGGGCCAGTTGGTGGAACAGCCCGTTCCGGTCGGCCATCAGGGCGCCGAACGTGCCCTGCTGGACCACCTTCCCCCGGTCCATCACGATGATCAGGTCGGCGTGCCGCACGGTGGAGAGCCGGTGCGCGATCACCAGACGGGTGGCGCTGAGCTGCCGGGTGCTCTCGGTCACCCGCTCCTGGGTGCGGTTGTCCAGCGCGCTGGTCGCCTCGTCGAAGAAGAGCATCCGCGGCCGGTGGATCAGCGCGCGGGCGATCAGGACCCGTTGCCGCTGACCCACCGAGAGCGTGCCCCCGCCGTGCGGAACCATGGTCGCCACCCCCATCGGCAGCCGGCCGATGTCCTCGTCGAGGCCGGCCAGGCGGGCCGCCTCCAGAACCCGGTCGAGGCTGTAGGACGCGGCGCCGCAGATGTTGTCCCGGAGCGTCCCGGCGAAGAGCTGCCCGTCCTGCAGGACCACCCCGCACTGCCGGCGGACCGCCTGCAGGTCGAGTTCCGCGAGATCCTGATGGTCGTAGTGAACGGCGCCCTGCGACGGTGACTCGAAGCCCAGCAGGAGCCGCAACAGGGTGGACTTGCCGCAGCCGCTCGGGCCGACGATCGCGACGAACGAACCGGCCGGCACCCGGACGGTCACGTCGTCGATCACCGGGGGGCCGTCCGGGCCGTACCCGAAACTGACCTGCTGGAGGGTGATCTCGCCGCGCAGGTCGCCGGGATCGGCGCGGTCCGGCGTCCGCTCCGGCTCGCCCGCCACGACCAGCTTCAGTTCGGCGAGGCGGGGCAGCACGGCGAGCAGCTCGACGCTCCCCGACACGATCACCAGCAGCGCGCCCACCAGCATGATGAAGGCCACGTTGAGGGCGAAGAAGTCGTCCGGCGCCAGGCGGTCGGCGAGCGGCCCGGTGAGGATGGTGAAGAGCAGCAGCTGGCCCACGATCGGCAGCACGGTGGCCACCGCACGGAGCACGGCCTGTACCCGCCGGACCTGGTTGAGGGTGCCTCGCGCGTACGCCGCCTGCTCGAACCAGCGGGCGAACGCCCGGTCCTCGGCCCCCGCGAGTTTGATCTTCGCGATTCCGCTGATCAGCTGGTGAGCGGTCGACACCGCCTGATGCTCGGCCGGCAACGCCCGCCGCTGCCGCACCATGACGACCCGGCCCAGGACGCCGACCAGCAGCAGCCCGGCGAGGGCCAGGCCGGTCGAGGCCAGACCGAGCGGGGCGCTCAGCACCCAGATCAGCGTCAGCATCGTGGCGGCGGTCAGGGACGAGGTCAGCAGCAGCAGGACCACCCCGGACAGGGCCTCCCGCGCGAACGAGACACCGAGCAGCGTGTTGGCGAGTTCGCCGCTGCTGACGCCGCGGAAGAACCGGACCGGCAGGCGCAGCAGCCGATCCCAGAGAACCAGTTGTACGCCGTACTCGACGCGTCCCTCGCCCCGGAGCATGCGCAGGTTGGTGGCGACGCCGACCAGGGCGGACACCCCGCCGCAGGCCACCAGCAGCAGCGCCGACCAGGCCAGGCCCGACAGGGACACTCGCGCGGCGAGGGCGCCCAGGACCTTGCCGGTCACGATCGGCGCGGCGAGGGCCAGCGCCGCGACGATCAGGCCGCAGGCCGCCAGGGCCGCCAGATCCGCCGCCCCGCCGGCGTTGCCCAGCCGGAACACCTGCCGGACCGGCGCCCGCATCGGCAGCGGGCGCTGCACCTGCGTGGCGGTGCGGGACACTCCGGCCGCCGCGGCACGGCCGGGGGGGCGGGGGGGCCCC